>NZ_JBIVXP010000016.1:84837-215722 GCF_044769305.1 Streptomyces sp. NPDC090499 | reverse complement strand
GCGTTCAGCGTGGCCTGGCCGTCCGGGACGAAGGTCAGCTTCGTGTCACCGAGCGTCAGCGTCCGCACACCCGAAGGAGTCCGAAACCGCTCGTCCAGGTGTTTCGTGTCTGTCATGAGTCGACGTCCATCTAGTTGTCACCTGAAAGGATCAGATCATAACTATCATGACCTGAAACAGATTGCTAGCCTTGGCTTGTGCCAATGTGTGATTCGCGGGGAGCCGCTGACTGTGAACCAGGGGGAAGCCCTCACGCGAGGTGGACACACCGAGTTACCCGCGACGACGCAAGCGTCTGTGTCGGTGCCGTGAACAGCGGTGGCGCCCGCGAGAGGCTCACCTGCATGCGCCTGGGCATCGTCACCAGGTCGGGTAGGGCTGCCTAGTCAGGGGCCGCCTGTACGGATTCGAGAGCCTTGAGGAACGGCGACTTCTCCTCGCAGGCAGCGCCGGCGGCAATACCGACGGTTCACCGAAGGTGTTCATCGAGCTGACGCGCGGAGGGTGGCGAGTGCCGGTGAACACGGTCGCGAAGGTGATGGCCGAACTCGGGCCGGCCATGCGGATGGGCGCTGCCGCGCCGGTCACTGACGAGGCCGGGCAAGCGGCCGCCCGCTGCGGACTTCGTGCGCCGGGACTTCACCCGCGAAGGGCCCGATCTCGTCTGGGCGAGCGAACTCACCGAAATCGAAACCGGCGAGGGCAAGCTGCACTTGGCCACGGTCATCGGCCTGTTCTCCCGTCGCATGCTCGGCTACGCGATGACCGGGTGGCACGACCCCGACCTGGTTGTCGCATCCCTGAACATGGCAACAGCCACCCACGGCGGCGACGCGCGCGGTGTGATCACGCACACGGTCAGGGGCAGCGAGTACTGCTCGCGGCGGCTCAGGCGGGCCCGCCGAGAGCTCGGCGTGGGCCGGTCCACGGGCAGAGCCGGATCTTGCTTCGACAACGCCGCGAGCGAGGCGTTCAACAGCGTCCCGACAGTCGAGTATGCACACCGCCGCACCTTCCGCACCCGTACCCGCACCGAGGCACGCGTCAAGATCGCCACCTGGATCACCGAGTTCTACAACGCCAGGCGGCTGCACAGCGTGTGCGGGTTCAAGAGCCCCATCGACCACGAAAACGTGACTGCCGAGCCCACCCGCGCCGATGGACTGGCCGCATAGATCGTCTCCACGCTGCGAGGGGAAGACCTCGGCACTTTCCACGCCGGCAGCAAGCCCCCACTGCCTCGGCGATTCGCGGCCCGGTACACGTCAGCAGAGCGAGCAGGAACCGGTCCCTCGCCTGCCTCGCCGGAGCGATCACCGTGACGATCTGCTCATGGCTATGGTCGTGGTAACCCGGATCGGTCAACGCGAAGTGGGACGCGGCCGCCTCCACGGTGCGCGACCGGCCTGGCTCGCCCGGGTCGCAGCCCGGCGGCAGACGGAACAGTCGCTTCGGCTCCGACAGCACCACCACCGTCTCGGACATGACCCAGCCATGCACGGCACCGAACCCGAGTAATCCGCTCACCACGGTCATCACCGTGCTCGCCGTGCCGGGCGAGTGGAATTGCGGCTCAGCGACGACCATCGGCGAGAACACGGGGCGAGTGGCTCGGCGACCAGCCACCGCCGCAGCCCCGCGAGCAACAAAAAACGCGGAGCGGCCCGGTCGATGCCCGGTCCTGACAGTGGTTCAGGTAAGGGCCGCACGACCCGCGTAAGCGCGTTCGGTGTTCACCGAACACCCCCGCAACCACAACGAGGCCAGACAGGCCGTGGCCTGCGGGTGCAGATCGTAGGTGCCGGCATCGACCACCATCCGCCGCATCCCACCCCACCCCAGAGGGGCTCGACCTCCCCGATCCACCGTCCCGGCCGGACGCAGCCGCCGACCTCGCCGGTCACGCCCGGCCTGCGGGGAACTGATCTTCCCAGCACGCGCCCGACCGCCTGGGCCTCGATGAGTTACGCGGCCTGCCCGCCATCGCCGCCGTTGCCTGCGAAGACGCCCGATCGAACAGTCCGGCGCGGAGCCCAGGGTCAGCAGATGGCGAGCACTTGGCCGCCCCGGCGACTGTCACCTCGGACGTACCAGGACCGTGTGTGGTGGGCTCGCTCGTCGCCGGGCGGCCGAAGGCCCGGGTCATCGGTCATAGGCGATCCGGGCCAGACGCGGCACCGGACCGAAGGCGCCGGCGTGGAAGTCGGTGAACGCCTTGGTGATCTCGGTCTTGGTGTTCATCACGAACGGACCGCCGAGGGCGACCGGTTCACGCAGCGGCGTACCGCTGTAGACCATCACCCGGGCGCGCCGCTCGGGATCGGTCGCCGCGAACTGCAGTGTCGTGGTCGCCGTATCGCCGCCTGCTCCCGCAGTGACGGGGTCGGACCAACCGGTCTGGCCGGCGCGCAATTCCCGGCCGCCGATCAGCAGGCGGCCGTCCATGACATACGCGAACAAACGGTGTTCAGCAGGGACCTGAAGGTCGTAAAGGGAGCCGGGGTCGAGCGTGGCGACCACGCCCTGGACCGGATGATGGGTCCGGGCCGCGCCCGTGACGCCGCCGACGGTGCCCGCGTGGACGTCGATGCTGACGCCGGCCGCCTCCACGCGGGACATGGCGGCGTGGGTGATGTCCTGGTACCGCGACGGGGTCATCTTCTTCGCGGCGGGCAGGTTGAGCCACATCTGCAGCACGTGCGCGTGTTCGTTGCGGTAGGCGAGCTCGCGGTGGACGATGCCGCGGCCGGCGGTCATCCACTGCACCTCGCCGGGCTGCAGGGCGCCGGCGTGGCCGAGGTTGTCGCCGTGTTCGAGGACGCCGTCCACCACGGTGGTGACGGTCTCCAGGCCGCGGTGGGGGTGCCACTCGAAGCCGGGGGTGGAGAACCAGTCCTCGACCAGGGCGAGGAAGGGGTCGGTCAGGGCCGGGTCGGCCGGCACGAAGACGAGGGCCTTGTCGTCGACCTGGGCATCGGGGCCGAGCTGCTGCTTGTCGGTGACGCGGTTCAGGGTCCGCTGCCCAGTGAGGGGTGTGGTCATTGCTGCCTCCTTGAACAGATCAGGTGACGCGCACAGCGATCTTGCCGCGCGTGTGGTGGGCGGTCAGGGCCTTCAGGGCCTTGGCCGCGTCCGCCAGGTCGTAGGTGTCGTGGACGGGGATGGTGATCGTGCCGTCGGCGAGGTGACGTGCCACGCGCGCGAGGATCTCGGTGCACGGGCCGTGCGAGACGTTGGTGCGGCCGGGACCGTAGCCGGCGGCCTCGGTCGGGGAGGCGATCCGGCCGCCGCTCCGGACGAGGTCCGCGAACGGGGTGATCTCATATGCGGTGACCGCGTCGAGCAGTGCGTCCACCCCTTCGGGGTGATGCTCGCGTACGGCGCCGATGACGTCGCCTCCTCGCGGGAGGATCTCGTGCACGCCGAGGCCGCGCAGATACTCCTCGTCCTCGGGCAGTCCCGGCGCGAGGACGGTCGCACCGGCCGCCCGGGCGAGTTGCACCGCGATACCGCCGACGCCGCCGGTCGCACCGACCACCAGCACCGTGTCACCGGACGCCAGGTCCAGCGCGTCGACGGTCATGACCGCGGTGGTGGCCGCCAGGGCGGCGACCCCGGCGGTGCCGGCGTCCAGGGCTGCCGGCCTGCGGACGAGCGTGTGCTCGCCGGTGGCGACGAGCTCCGCCCAGGCGCCCCGGTGTACCGGTTCACCCGCCGGAACCTCTCCGAAGACCCAGTCGCCGACCTCGACGGTGCGGACGCCTGCGCCCACCGCCTCCACGGTCCCGGCGAAGTCGCGGCCCAGGGTGACCGGCAGGTGGTGCGGCACGGTCGCTGCGAACACGCCGTGGGCGATGTCCGCATCGAACCAGTTCACCGACGACGCCCGCACGCGGACCAGCACCTGCCCGGGCCCCACCACGGGCTCGGGAACGTCGTCGCGCACCGTCGGCGGCGCGCCGAACTCGCTCACGGTGACGGCTCTCATGACCGCTCCTAGAAGTCTGTACCGAGCACTACCTTTACATGACGCATCATTGAGCAACTTACATGATGCGTCATTTATTCCGCCAGACTGCCCTCGCGACCACATGACTGACGGCCGACGAACAGCAGGCATGGCGCGGGCTGATCAACCTGACCGCACAGCTCCATTCCGTCCGGACCGCCACCTCCACGCCGAGCACGGCGCCCCCCTCGCCGACTACGAAGTGCTCGGTCGCCTCCATGGCGCCCCCGCCCACCGGGTGCGCGCCCGTGGTCTCGGCGCACCCCTCCCCCGGCAACAGAGCCGCCTGTCCCACCAGCTCACCCGGATGCAGCGGCGGCGGCCGACCGAACGGGAGGAGTACCCAAGGCGGCAGCGTGGTGGCGACAGTCGGCCCGAGCCGGTACACGAGCTGGAAACACAGAACAACGCCCGCCTGCGCGAGCATGCGACCAAGATCGACCTCACCGAGACGGCGGTGGCGGCCGCCAGGGCGGCGGCATCGGCCGTGGCCATGTCGCGACGGGCGGGCTCGCGGGTGAGCGCGTGCCCGCCCGTCGCGATGAGCTCGGCGCACGCTCCGTCGCGGACGGTCCGCCCCGTGATTACCTCGCCGAAGACCTCGTCACCGCCCTCGACCGCGGCGACACCCTGCCCCCACGACCTCGACGACTTCGGCGAAGTCACAGCCCAGGACCGTCGGCAGCCGGTGGCAGCCATGGCCTCGTACACGCCGTGCGCGATGACCGTGTCGAGCCAGTTCGCCGCCGATACCTCGACACGCACCAGCACCTGCCCGGGTCTCGTGGCGGGTTCCGGGGCGTCACCGCACAGCAGTGGCCGCCCGCCGGATTCGGTGCGGGCCAAGGTCTTCATGATCGCTCTTCGCGCATGCGACCAACCAGCAATTGAATGGCACGTCATGGAATATGCATGATGCGTCATTCGTTCCGGTACGCTTGCTCCATGACCACATGGCTGACGGCCGAGGAGCAGCGGGCCTGGCGCGGGCTGATGCAGCTGACCTCCCAGCTGCAGACGGCGCTGGGCCGGCAGCTCCAGGACGAGCACGGCATCTCCGTCGCCGATTACGAGGTGCTCGGACGTCTCAGCGGCACCTCCGGCGAAGCACTGCGTGCCCGTGAGCTCGGTGCCAGCCTGGGCTGGGAACAGAGCCGCCTGTCTCATCAACTCTCCCGGATGCAGCGCCGGGGCCTGGTCGAGCGGGAGGAGTGCGAGACCGACCGCCGCGGCGCCACCTTCCGCCTCACCCCAGAGGGCAGGACCGCGATCGAGGGAGCCGCCCCGGGCCACGTCGAAGCAGTCCGCAGACTGGTCTTCGACGTCCTGTCACCGGATCAGGTGACCCAGATGGCCAGCCTGACCGGTCATCTGCTCGACCACTTGGAGGGCAGCGGCCGCCGAGCCGGTGAAGCGACGGCGTCACGGTGAAGGCTCGACCACGCGGTCGGCCACGCCCGGCGCACCGGTCGCTCGGCGGGACGGGGCTCACAGGAACTCGGCTCTACCGGACACCTTCTCGATGAAGCTCCGCATGCTCACGGTCCTCGGTGGCGAACAGGCCGGCGAACAGGGTTCGTTCAAGCGCGAGCCCGGTGTCGAGTAGTTCCGCCCCCCAGCCCGCTGTCCACCGCCTCCTTCGCGGCGCGCAGAGCCAAGGCCGGGCCCTGGCGAGCCGCGCCGCCCATGCGTGCGCCTGCGCATGGACCTCGTCGGTCGGCACGGCCCGGTCCACCAGCCCGATGGCGTCGGACGTGATGCGCCGACCGGTGGAGATGACGTCCTTGGCCCTGGCGGGGCCGATCAGACGCGCCAGGCGTTGGGTACCGCCCGCTCCGGGGATCAGTCCGAGCAGGATCTCCGGCTGGCCCCGCCGGGCGTCGTCGGCGGCGATGCGATGGTCCGCGCACAGGGCCACTTCGCATCCACCACCCAGGGCATATCCGGTGATGGCGGCGACGACCGGTGGGGGGGATGCGAGCCACAGCGGTGTAGGCGGCATGCAGGTCGCGGACCACCGGTACCCCGATGCGGCGCAGCGGGACGGCGGCGGATTCTGCCAGAGTGACCGCATATCTCCAGGCGGCCGACGGCGTCGCCACCCTCCGACTCAACCGCCCACCCAACGCGCTGGACATCGCCCCGCAGGACAGGCTGGGCGTGCTGGCCACCGAGTGCGCACGCCGGGATGACATACGTGCCGTCGTGCTCTGGGGCGGTGAGCGGGTGTTCGCAGCCGGCGCGGACGTCAAGGAAATGCGTCGCATTCGTCGACCTGATCACCGACACGGCCGCGAGCCTGCCTCCGCCGCCAGAGGAAGACGCACCCCTGGACGCGCCGGGCGACGGCCAGACTCTCTGACGGGTTACCGCGCCGGCGAAGCAGCCACGTGACACCGATCTCTCCGGAGAGATGCCTGTCCGGATACATGACGCATCATGTAGAGTGAATGACGCATCATGCAAATCGGGGCGCGAAGCCATGTGCGCGAGGAGCAAACCCATGAAGACCGTCGCCATCAACGAATTCGCCACGGCGCCCGTGCTTGGCGACGCTCCGGAGCCGACCCCCGGCCCCGGCCAGGTCCTGGTCCTCGTTCAGGCGTCGTCGGTGAACTGGCTCGACGCCGGCATCGCACAGGGCATGTTCCAGGACATGGTTCCCCACGAACTGCCGATCACCCTGGGCCGTGACTTCGCCGGGGTCGTCGACGCCGTCGGCCCCGGTGTCACCGGCGTCGGGACCGGCGACAGGGTCTTCGGCGAAGTCCCGATGGGAGCACCCGTCCGCGACGGCGCCTGGGCCGAACTCATCGTGATCGGCGAGGACATACTCACCCGCACACCGGACGGGACCGACACCGCGACCGCCGGCGCCGTCGGCCTGGCCGCCACCACCGCCGTCATGACCGTCGACGCGCTGGGACTGCGCCCCGGGCAGACCGTCGTGGTGATCGGCGCCACGGGCGGTGTCGGGAGCATCGTGGTGCAACTGGCACGGGCGGCGGGCGCCACCGTCCTGGCCCCGGGCCGACCCGAGGACGAGGAGTACCTCCGCGGTCTGGGGGTGAGCGAGGTCCTGGACGGGGACATCGCCGCGGCGGTGTCCGGGTCGTACCCCGAGGGGGTCGACGCGCTCGTCGACGCCGTCACCTCCTACCGGCCCACCCCGTACGCGGAAGTCGTCAAGGACGGCGGACGTATCGCCTCCCCCACCGGCGCCGCCGGCGAGGGCCCCGGCCGCACCGACGTCATGCACGCCCCGACCGCCGACATCCTGCAGCGCGTCGCGCGCCACCTCGCCGACGGCACGATCACCGTCACCATCCATCAGACCTACGACCTGGCCCAGGTGGCCGAGGCGCTGCAGGCCCTCATCGCCGGACACATCCGCGGCAAGATCGCCTTGCGCGTCGCCTGATCCCGCGGACGACCACCCCTGATCGCGGCCCCGTGCCGCCCTCCACCGCCCGAGAAACGAACGGAATCAAGAATGAACATCGTCGCTGACGTCCTGAGCATCCTGCTGGCCCTCGCCGTGGCGGGTGCGGGCTTCCCGAAGCTGTTGAACAAGGGCAGCACGCCCGCTCAACTGCGTGAGCACCTGAAGGTGAGAGCCGGCCTGGTGCCCGTCATCGGTCTTGCCGAGGTCGCTGCCGCCGTCGGCCTGATCACAGGTGTCTTCTGGCACCCCCTGGGCATCGCCGCGGCGGTCGGACTGGTCCTGGTCTTCGTCGGCGCCGTGGGATACCACGGGCGCGCTGGAGACTACAACGACCCGAAAGCCCGCGGAGGGGCGATGGGCCCGATCGTCCTGGGCCTGATATCGGCGGCCGCGATCGTCACTCTCGGCCTGTCGCTCTGAACGCGCCGCGGGATCGCGGCCGCCCACGACCACACCCAGGGGCCGGCGACGGCGTCCGAGCCGGCTGACAGCGCCTCGCACGGGCCGAGACACTGACTGTCTCACGCCCGGTCCGGCTGATCCCCGGTCCTCGGACCGAAGTACCGGTCAGGGTCCCAGGGAGCCGGACAGTGCGTCCGCGAGCCCAGAGATCATGATTTCGGCCGTCGCGGGCGTGAACCACCCCGGGTGAGGTGGAGACTCTGATGTGCCCTGGGTCGATGGAGTCGGGCTGCTGGAGAATGGACCCTTCAGCAGCGTCCGGAGGCTCTCATGCCCCGTAAGCCGTGTCCTGCGCTACGGCGCAGTCGTCTCCCCGGGGCGGCACCAGGGTGGAGATCTCAGACTCACAACCTGTCCGCCGCGCGCGTGCTCACGCGGCGAACTGTGACACCCGGGCGCCGGTGATCCAGCCGACGATGTGATCGGTGTCCGTTTGGGCCATGGCCACGTCGGCCACTTTGCTGCCGCGGTTGAGGACGACGACGCGGTCCGCGACGTCCTCGCACAGCGGCAGGTTGTGGGTGACCAGCACGATAGCGATGCCCTGGTCGGCCATCCGCCGGATGAGGGCCTCCACCTGCTTGGTCTGTTCGTAGCCGAGGGCGGCGGTGGGTTCGTCGAGCAGAAGGACGCCGTTGGTCTCCCCGGAGACCCGGATCGCGCTGCGGGCCAGGGCGACGACCTGGCGCTGACCGCCGGAGAGCATCTCGACGGGGCGCGTCATGGGAGCCGTACGGACGCCGAGCCGGTCCAGTTCCGCCTCCGAGCGCGCGCGCATCGCCTTGCGGTCGACGAACCCGAGCCATCCCAGCGGTCCTTTGCGCAGGACCTCCCTGCCGAGGTTGAGGTTGGTCGAGATGTCCTGGGGGTCCACGAGGGCCAGGTCCTGGTAGACCATCTGGACGCCGGCCGCCGCGGAGTCGCTGGGGGCATGGAACTCGACCTGCCTGCCGTGCACCCTGATGGTGCCCGCAGTCGGCCGGTGGGCGCCGGACATCACCTTCAGGAGCGTGGACTTGCCGGCGCCGTTGTCGCCCAGCAGGCCCACGACCTCCCCCGGCATGACGTGGAAGTCGATGCCGGCGAGGGCCCGGACGTAGCCGTAGTGCAGATCGATCCCGCTCAGTTCGAGCGCGGGGGTGTTGCCCGAGGGCTGGTCGTTCATGTCATACCTGCTTCTGGTGCGCGGACAGGTTGCCGGCGGCCATGAGCCGGTCGGACACGCTGCGCTGGATGAACCGTTCAAGGGCCAGGGAGGCAAGGAGCAGCGCACCGGTCAGGACCGTCGCCCCGTAGGGTTTGACACCGCGGATCGTCAGGCCGTTCGAGATCGTGGCGAGGATCAGGGCCCCCACGAGGACCCGGGGCAGGCTGCCGCGTCCGCCGCTGAGGGCGACACCGGCGAGCGCGACGGCGGTGAGCGCGGTGAAGATGATGCCGGGACTGGCCTCGGGCGTCGCCTCGGTGGTGGTCGCCGTGGTGACCAGGCCACCGAGAGCGGCACAGAGTCCGGAGATCACGAAGCCGAGCACTTTGTACCGGTTGCTCGGGATGCCCGAGCGGCGGACCGCCTCTGCGTTGCCGCCGACGGCCATGAGGCGGATGCCGTCACGGGTACGGGTGAGGAAGAGGGTTCCGACGAGGAACAGGACGGCGACGATGTAGACGGGGGCAGGGATCCCGGCGTAGCGGCGGGTGCCCATGAAGTCCAGGCCGTCCAGTCCGGGGAAGGTGTAGCCGCCCGCGATCATGGCCGCCAGGCCCGAGAGAACGGACAGGGTGCCGATCGTCACGATGATCGGGTTGAAGCCGCGCAGCGCGATCAGCCCGTTGGCCAGACCCACCACCACTCCGCACGCGAGTCCTGCCGTCAGGGAGAGCCAGGCCGGCTGGCCGTGCGTCATGAGCCAGCCGGTCACGCAGGACGCGATCGCCGCCGTGCCCGGCAGTGACAGGTCCAGGACCCCGGTCATGACGCCGACGGCGACACCGGCGGCGAAGATCGCGCTGATCGCCGCGGCGTTGGCGATCAGCAGGGCGTTGTCGACGGTGGCGAAGTAGGGCGCGCACCAGAAGGTGAACGCGAGGATGATCGCACCCCAGAGGACGAAGATGCCCCTGTCGCGTGCGAAGACGAGTACGGACACCGAGCGGGGTATGTCGTGCCCGGTGGGGACGGGGGCGTCCGCTGCCGTGGAATCCGCCGTGGTGGTCACGGTCGTGGCCGGGGTCGTCGCGGCCTGGTTCGTCCTGGTCGTCATCGTGGTGTCAGTCCTTAGCGGTGATGACCTTCTGCGGCACCGTGAGCTGCTCGCCGGTCTTCGTCGGGTCCGCGATCATCGCGGTCAGCTTGTCGAACGACTGGGTCATGTCGGCCTGGAACTGGAGGCTGACCGAGGCGTAGATCTTTCCGGCCTTCACGTCCTTCAGGACCTCGTCGTTGCCGCCCGACTCGACGACGCACGACAGCTTCTTGCCCGCGGCGGCGAAGGCGCCCACCGCGCCGAGCGTGGACTCGTCATTGGGGGCCAGGACGGCGTCGGCTTTCGGATTGCCCTGGAGGGCGTTGCCCACATCGGTCTGCGCCTTGGTCCGGTCGTTGCCCACGATCTCGGTCACGATCTCGGCGCCCGGAGCCGTGGCCTTCAGCGCGGCCTTCTCCGACTTCTCCGTCTCGGCCTTGCCGGCGCTGCCCGCCGCCGCGGTCATCCAGATGACCTTCGCCTTGCCGCCCAGCTGCTCGTTGACGCACTTGCCCAGGGCCTCGCCCTTGGCCTTGCCCAGCGCCGTGTAGTCGATCTCGTCGAAGGTGACACCGGCCTGCATGCCACTGAGGGCGTAGTCCTCCGGGGCTCCGTTGAGCAGCAGGGGGATGTGCTTCTTCTGCGCGGTCTTCACCAGGTCCTTGAGGGCGGACGGCTGGACGGCGATGACCCAGGCGCCGGCGGCACGGCCGGACTCGATCACGCTCTGGAGATCGGTCACCTGCGCCTGCGGATCGAGGTTCGGGTCCTGTACGAGGATCTTGTAGCCCTTGGCGGAGCCGTACTTCTGGACGCCCTCGGACAGGCCCTTCATCGCGGGGATCTTCAGGGCCAGCGGCGAGAAGGCGATCGTCTTCTTCGCGTCACCTCCCGCCGACCCCGAAGCGCCGGCCGGCTGGGTACCGCCGCCGCAGGCGGCCACGAGCCCGAGCAGACCGGTTGCGGCCACTGCCAGAGTTCTGCGGCGGATCCGCGGAGCGATCAGGAGGTGCGGTGTCACAGGTGTCTCCTTGCGGGCGCCGTCGGCGAGGGTGGTCGAGGGTGCGGAGCAGGCCCGGCGGGGGGCCGCTGATGTCCGATCCGGTCCGGGTGCAGCGTGCATGGGGAGCTCCGGAGGGAGGACGGCGCATTGTTACGCCGATGTTCCGAGCATCATGCGACCCGAAAACAGAGTGCGCTAGGTTTTAGGAAGGTGACCCAGATCACACCGCAGGCTCACTGGAAGCGGGCCCCATCACCGCGCCTCACGCACGTACGCACCAGCGACCGCCGACGAACACCCCCGGGGCGCACGTGGAAGGGACATGGGGCACTCACACACTCACGGAAGAGAGGCGCCAAGCTGCCCGCCCCACTCCCGCGCCCTCGCACGATGACGACGGCAGCCGGGGACCTCAGAACCGGCCGACGGCGACCAGGACCCGCCGCGCCCTATCGGCTCCGCAGCACCCGCGATGGTGTCCCGCCGACCGGCGCAACCGATCAGGCCGACGAGATCTGCAAATCATCGCGCGAATTGCCCACACGGCAGGCCCCGTCGAGGCTCACGAAGGCACGACCGGGGGTGATCGCTCAGCGGCCCGCAGGAGGAGGTACCGACGGCTCCGAAGCGGAGACGTCGGACCGTGATCGGCTGCACCACGACGGGGACACGACCGCGCCCGCCCCCTGGAGCCTCAGGGACGCCGACTCACAGGCCACTGCCGTCAGGAGTAATGGTGCGGGCCATGCGGTCGGCGTGCAGGCGGACCGCCCCGGTCAGATCGAGCGCACCCCTGGAGATCACCCACTGGAGTTGCAGGCCGTCACTGACGGCGATGCACTCGCGGGCGAGAGCTTCGCAGTCAGTGCCCGCGCGGACGGTGCCGTTGTCGACGCCGAGCCGCAGCTGCCGCGCCAGTTCGTCGACGGCGCGCTCGTAGCGCTCGGCGAACAGGGCGTGCGCGGGACTGTCCGCGTCGGCCGCCTCCGCGGAGGTCAGAACGAAGAGCTCGATCAGGCCGGGCTCGGAGAGGTGCCGCTCCGTCGCCATCACCATGGCGCGCAGTACGTCTGTACCGACCGTCTCCCGGGGGAGGCTGGCCCACCATTCGTCCTCGGAGGTGAAACGGTGCTCCATCACGGCCAGGAGGAGGTGCTTCTTGGACCGGAAGTGATGCAGCAGGCCCCCCTCGGTGATGCCGACGTCCTCGGCGATACGGGTGAGCGGGGTCCGGTGGTAGCCCTCCTGCGCAAAGCGTTGAGCGGCCGCCTCCACGATCTTCGCGCGGCGGGCCAAGCCCACCGCGTAACTCCCGCGAGGTCCTCGGATGCTCCTGGTCATGCAGGCCACCGTAACCAATCCCACCGCCCGGCCAGCGGGCCGGTGCATCAACGCTACTGGGCTGTGATCCGCGTCACTCACCAAAAACCTAGCACACTCGGTTTTTGCGTCGCATGATGCTCGGGGCACCGGCGCGACCAGGCGTCGATCTCCTTCCGGAGCCCCGGTGCCCCCCGGCGGACCAGCCGCCGACCGATCTCGCCGACGGCGCCCGACCGGCGGCGTCGAGCACTTCGGCACCGCGGCCTCGGCGCCGCCTGCTGCTCGGTCGGCACCCCATCCGCTTCGTCCTCGCGCCGGGGCTTCCCGCCACCGGGCTCCGGACCGCACCGACCTGGGAGTTACGCGTGACCTCCGCCAGCCCCACCCATCTGCGTGCCGAGCACCTCGATCGCCCCCTGGGCACACATGTGGCCGCTCCGCGCCTGTCCTGGAGACTGCCGGGCCGCGCCTCGGGACAGACCGCCTACCGGATCCAGGCGGACGGCTGGGACTCGGGACGAGTGGAGTCCACGGACAACACCTTCCTGCGCCACGGCGGCCCCGCACCCGGGTCCCGTACCCGTACGCACTGGCGGGTGAAGGTCTGGACCGACCTGGGCGAGAGCGACTGGTCCGAGCCCTCCTGGTGGGAGACCGGTCTGTTGAACGCCGGTGACTGGCAGGCCCGTTGGATCGAACCCGCCGAGACCGACCCCGCTCCTCCCGGCCACCGCCCGGCCCACCTGCTGCGCCACACCTTCCCCCTCACCCGCCCGGTCTCCCGAGCCCGCCTGTACGCCACCGCCCACGGCCTGTACGAGCTGTTCGTCAACGGGCAGCGCATCGGCGACGCCGAACTCACCCCCGGTTTCACCGCCTACCGCACCCACCTCCAGGTACAGACCTACGACATCACCGACCTGCTCACCGTCGGGGACAACGCCATGGGCACCGTCCTGTCCGACGGCTGGTTCCGCGGCCGGCACGGCTTCGTACGCGCGGCCGACGGCTTCGGCACCCGCACCGCGCTTCTCGCCCAGCTGGTCGTCGACCACCCGGACGGCACGACCACGATCCTCGGCACCGGCCCAGGCTGGCGCAGCCTTCCGGGCCCCATCACCGCCGCCGACCTCATGGACGGCCAGGAGACCGACCTGCGGTTGCACGACCCCGCATGGTCGACGCCCGCCTGCGACGACTCGGACTGGGACAAGGCCGAACCGGTGGGCGGCAGCCTCTACGACGACTTCTCCCGCCTCACTTCCAGTCCCGCCCCGCCGGTGCGGCGCATCGAGGAGCTCCGCCCTGTCTCCGTCACCGCACAGGGCCCACGACGCCACCTCGTCGACCTCGGCCAGAACATCAACGGCTGGGTCCGCCTCAACGACCTCGGCCCGGCCGACACCCGTCTCGTGCTGACCCACGGCGAAGCCCTCACCCCCGACGGCGAGCTGACCACCGAGAACATCCGGGCCTTCGACTTCGCCACCGGCCGTCGCCTCCCGGCCGGCCAGACCGACCGCGTCATCTCGGCCGGCCACCCCGGCGGCACCTTCGAGCCCCGCCACACCACCCACGGCTTCCGCTACGCACTGGTCGAAGGCCACCCCGGCGAACTGTCACCCGACGACGTCCGGGGCGTCGTCGTACACACCGACCTGACCCGCAGCGGCTGGTTCACCTGCAGCGACGACCGGGTCAACCGCCTGCACGACGCGGCCGTCTGGAGCCTGCGCGGCAATGCCTGCGACGTTCCGACCGACTGCCCGCAACGAGAACGCGCCGCCTGGACCGGAGACTGGCAGATCTTCGTCCCCACCGCCGCCTACCTCTACGACGTCGCCGGCTTCACCGCCAAATGGCTGCGCGACCTCTCCGCCGACCAGTGGTCCGACGGCGTCGTCCCCAACTTCGTCCCCGACCCGGCCGCCGAGCCCGAACGCCGCCGCTCCGCCGAGGGCCCACTGACCGGTTCGGCGGGCTGGGGCGACGCCGCCGTCATCGTCCCCTGGGAGATCTGGCGGGCGTACGGCGACCTCGATCTGCTGCGCGAGCAGTACCCCTCGATGTGTGCCTGGGTCGACCACGCCGCCGACCAGGCCCGCACCCGGCGCCACCCCGACCGCGCCGCACGACGCCAACACCCCGCGCCGCACGAGGAGTTCCTGTGGGACAGCGGCTTCCACTTCGGTGAGTGGCTCGAACCCGGCGTCGCCCCCGACCTCGACCCCACCCGCGATCACAGCGACGTGGCCACCGCCTACCTGCACCGCTCGGCGGACCTGCTCTCCCGCATCGCCCGCCTCCTGGGGCACGACCAGGACCACACCACCTACCGGCGCATCGCCGACGGCGCCCGCACCGCCTGGCAGCGGGAGTTCATCGGCGACGACGGCAGCATCAGGCCCGGCACACAGGCCACCCTGGTCCGCGCCCTCGCCTTCGGCCTGGTGCCCGAGCACCTGCGGGAACAGACCGCGAACCGGCTGGCCACCCTGGTCCGAAGCGCGGGCACGCACCTGGGCACCGGCTTCCTCGCCACCGCGCTCCTGCTGCCCGTACTCGCCGACCACGGCCACCCCGACCTCGCCTACCAGTTGCTGCTGCAGCGCTCCGCCCCCTCCTGGCTCGCCATGATCGACCAGGGTGCGACCACCATCTGGGAGGACTGGCAGGGCACCGATGAACACGGCATGCCCACGATGTCCCACAACCACTACAGCAAAGGCGCCGTCGTCTCGTTCCTCCACCAGTACACCGCCGGCATCCGCCCCAGCGAGGAGCCCGGCACCGGCACCGCCGGGTATCGCCGCTTCGTCATCGCCCCGCTCCCCGGCGGCGGCCTCACCTCCGCGACCGCGCGGCACGACTCCCTTCACGGTCCCATCCACTCACGATGGACCCACGAGGGCGACACCTTCACCCTCACCGTCACCGTCCCGCCGGGCACCCGGGCGGCCGTGCACCTTCCGGACGGCGCCCGCCACGCCGCAGGCCCGGGCACTCACACCTACCGCTCCCACATCCCGGTCGACTTCCCCGCTGGATGAGAGCAGTACTGCTCGGTCCGGATCACCGCGAAGGAGAGTCGCCGATCAGCCGGTTACTTCGAGTGCTCCCCCCTGGTGAGCATTCCCACGCTGACCCAGCCCCAGTAGACGCGGTGGTGGGCGATGAGCCCGTCGCGGATCTCCCCGGGTCGCCGGGGCCAGCTGCGCGAGGGCTTCGATGACGGCGGCCACCGGCGGCCCGGCCACGGCGCGGCGCGGCGCGGGAACCGAAGCCGGAGCCTTGAGGTGAAACGCTTCAAGAGGCGAAGGTAGATCAAACACGGGCCGGAGCCCAGGACCCCGGCCACCCAGGCCACCCAGGCCAATGCGACAGAAGGCCGACCGCGCGGGCCATCTCTCAATCAAGTCAGGTCCGCAAGACGGTACTTCGATGGACAGTAACCTGAAAGGGTGACGTACTTCACACGTCACACGGATGGCGAACGCAGGGCCCTCTACCTCAACATCTCCTGAAATCCACCACGACACAGGAAATGCTTCACGCATCGGCTTTGAATCGATTCACTACGGCCTCGCCTTTCCCAGCACCACGAGTGCCTCCCCGGACATGGCGCAGGCCGATGGGGCACCCCACTCATCCGGTGGTGGAGCCGCACCCCCGGCGTCCCCGTTCTCCCGCGCCCGAGTGGCGTCCGCTCCCACCCGCGCACTGAAGCGACGAATCACCCGGTGACCATCCGCACGGCCCCGTCAAGGAGTTCACACATGACGTCCAATCCCCGGGAAACTTCTCGCAGAGCTGTCCTGGCGGCCGGCACGGCCCTCGCCGCAGCAGGTGCCGTCGGTGCCGCGTCGTCACCCGCGGCGGCCGCGCACGGCGAGGTCCCCGTCGGCACCCCGCTCACCGGCACGCTGGCGATACCGGGCTCCGCGCGGCGACCGACCTTCCGGTACTGGTGGCCCGGCGCCGGCGTGACGCCGCAACAGATCACCAGAGAGGTCAACGCGATGGCCGACGCCGGCTTCGGGGGCTTCGAGATCGCCGACGTCCGCAACACCGAGACCGAGCCGATGCCGGTGCGTTCCTACGGATGGGGCAGCCCCGCGTGGAAGGAAGGCGTCATCGCGGCTCTGCGTGCCGCGAAGGCGCGCCGGCTGCGGGCGGACCTCACCATCGGACCGTACTGGCCCGCCGTCGCCGCGGGCATTCACCCCGACGACGACGCGGCCATGAAGGAACTCACCTACGGTCAGGCCGTCGTGGCCGGCGGCGGCACCTTCGACTCGGCTGTGCCCGCACCCCACTCGGCTCCGAGCGGCGTCAAGGACGGCCTTCCGGAGGTCACCGTCACCCCGGTGCTGGAGGCCGTGCATGCCGCCAAGGTGGTGGGCAGCACAACCGCCTCTCCCCTCGTGATCGAGGAGGCCTCACTGACCGACATCTCCCCCGAGGTGAACGCCGGTCGGCTGCGCTGGACCGCGCCCGCGGGCGGAGAGTGGGTGATCATCGCGAGTTACTCACGCGGCACGGGCATGATCGAGCGGCAGGTCTACTACGAGGGCTACTTCTACTCGTTCACCGACCCCGGGGCCTACGTCGTGGACCATTTCGGTGCCCCGGGCAGCCAGGCCGTCATCGACTGGTGGAACCGGGACCTCCTCACCCCGCAGATGCGTTCCCTGCTGCACGATGTGGGCGGCGACTTCTTCGAGGACTCCCTGGAGTTCCTCACCGAACTGCACTGGACGCCGAGGATGCCGCAGGAGTTCGCCGCCAGGCGGGGCTACCGGCTCAAGCCGTACCTGCCCCTGGTCCACGGGCAGTCCAAGGCCGTCTACGTCTTCGAGAACGCGGCGACGAGCGAACGGGTGCGCTGGGACTACTTCCAGTCGCTCAGCGATCTGTACGTCGACCACCACATCACCCCGCTGAACGGCTGGGCTTCCACCCTGGGCATGAGCTTGCGCGCCCAGCCGTACGGAGCCCCTCTGGACTCGGCCCTGGTGGCGGCCACGGCCGGTGCGCCCGAGGGCGAGTCCCTCGCCTTCGGCGCCGAACCGGATTCGTTCCGGATACTGGCGGCCGGTCGCGATCTGGGCCGGCACAGCAGGGTGCTCTCCAGCGAGATGGGCGCCGTCCTCAACGGCGCGTACCGCCTCAGCCTCGCCGACCTGGTGACCACCGCCAACCCCGGCTACGCGCTCGGCGTCAACCAGGTACGTATCCACGGGTTCCCCTATGCGTCCTCACCGGCCGGCCAGTGGCCGGGCTTCTACCCGTGGGCGCCGCTGGGCGCGCCCATCAACTTCGCCGAGTGCTGGGGCCCGCGCCAGCCTCAGTGGCGACACATCGACGGCGCTTCCGGCTACCTGGCCCGCGTCCACGAGGTGCTGCAGTCGGGCACCGGAAAGGTCGACGTCGCCGTTTACCGGGAGGAGTTCGACTCCGCGAGCGAGCAGTTCGACGGAGCGGCGCTGAGCGACGCGGGCTACTCCTATCAGCTCGTGAGCTGGGGCCTGCTCCGACTGCCGGCGGCAGGTGTCAGTGCCGGCCGCCTCGATGCCAAGGGCGTCGGGTACAAGGCTCTGATCGTGCCCGAGCTGGCGACGATGCTGCTCGACAGCGCGGAGAGGATCCTCGCCTTCGCGCGAGCGGGCCTGCCCGTCATCCTGGTGGGCGACCTGCCCACCGCGGCCACGGGCTTCCTCGATGCTGCCCGGCAGGACACGGAACTGAACCGGGTCCTGCGGGAGTTGAGCCGCAACGGTCAGGTCACCCGCGTCACCGCGCCCGCCGGCATTCCGACAGCCCTGAAACGGCAGGACGTCATGGGCTCCGCCGTGCCCGACGGGATCACAGGCCTGCTGCACGTGCGCCGCGTCGACCGCGACACCGACCACTACTTCCTCCTCAACACCACCACGAGCGCCGTCAAGGGCACGGTGAGTCTGGAGGGCGACGGCCGTCCCTACCGCATCGACCCATGGACCGGAGCGGTCACTCCCCTGGCGGTCTACGACTCCCGGCAGCGGGGCAGAGTGACCGTGCAGGTCGCCGCCGCCGCCGGTGAGGCGGTGGTGCTCGCTCTGTCGAGCGCGCGGGACTTCGGTTGTCACAGCCCCGCGCTCCACGCCGTCACCGCCGACACCGACGTACGCCACACCTCCGGTGGCCTGGTCGCGCGTACGACGACACCAGGCACGTACACCGCACGACTGAGTGACGGCCGATCGGCGACCGCCCGGGTCAAGGCCGTACCGAAGGCACTCACGCTGTCGTCGTGGACGCTGCGCGTCGAGGTCTGGCGCCCGGCTCACCCGGGCGAGACCGGAAGCGCCGCGACCGGCACCGTCGCGACGGTGCACACCCTGTCCCTGTCGAAGCTCACCTCCTGGCAGCGCATCGACGGCCTGGAGGATGTCTCCGGCATCGGAATCTACACCGCGAGCTTCGCCCTGCCCTCCGACTACGCGTCCGCCGCCGGAGCGCAGCTCGGTCTCGGCGGAATCGGCGCCGGCAGCGTCCATGTGCGGGTCAACGGCCACGACCTCCCACCGGTGAACCAGGTCGATCCCGTCGTCGACCTCGGCACCCGGCTGCGGCCCGGCTCCAACACCCTCGTGGTCACCGTCGCGACCACGCTCCTGAACCGCCTGAAGGTGACCCGCCCCACCGTCTACACCCAGCCGAAGCAGGACTACGGCCTGCTCGGCCCGGTCACCATCACACCGTACGCGGAGGCCGCTCTGGCATAGACACGGCTGCCCTTTGCGCCGCGGCCGGGGCTTGACCGGCCGCGGCGTGGCGGCGGGCGACGAACGGGACTGTGGACCTCGAGAGACGCAGGCCGAACACACAGCCCGTGAAGAGTGCCCCGTACTCGTACTGGTCGTGGTCGATCACACGGTTGCCGGCGGCCAGGGTGCGGAGTTCCCGTTGCCGACGAGACGGACGTCGACGAGCCGCATCCGCCCACGGACAGAACGGTTGCCCGTGAAACACCTGCGGCGTCCGGCCCCCGGCGGCTTTCACTCC
The DNA here is from genome assembly GCF_044769305.1 of Streptomyces sp. NPDC090499. NCBI lineage: Bacteria > Bacillati > Actinomycetota > Actinomycetes > Kitasatosporales > Streptomycetaceae > Streptomyces > Streptomyces sp. NPDC090499. Next base: position 196,190 of record NZ_JBIVXP010000016.1, on the reverse strand, counting down.
TCGTCGGTGCAGGTGTCCTCGGTGTTTTCCGGCTTTTCGAGATTGGCCAGGAGCGCGGCGGAGATCTCAGCCAGCTGATCCAGATGCCGCGGGCTGAGGCCGTCGATGAACAGCCGGCGCACATGGTCGCTGTGACGCGGGGCCGCCTCGTCGAGCACCTCCCGACCCGTCTGCGTGAGCGTGACATAGATCGCCCGCCCCTCACCGCTGTGACGTTCGACAAGGCCACGTTTGGACATGCGGGTGAGCTGGTGATGCATGCGGCTCTTCTCCCAGCCCATCATCGCGCCGAGGTGGTAGGCACGAAGGCGGCCGTCGTCGGCACCGGAGAGCACGGTGAGCACGGTGTAGTCCGCGGTCGACAGCCCGCTGCATGCCTGCAACTGCTGCTCGATACGCCCGCGCAGTACTTCCTGCATCCGGAAGAACGTCTGCCAGGCGTGCACCTCACGCGCGCTGAGTCCCTGCTGTCCCTGTTGTCGCTGCGGCTCCTGTGTCACGACACCAGCATATCGCCGGGTTGACGTATCACCTCACGAGCTCTACGTTTGGGGTGACACATCAACTCGATGGGGTGTGGAGGCACACCATGCACACCCAGGAACACACCGCGCGCCGAACCGTCGCCCGGGTTCATAACAAGCTGCACCTGGGCCCGGACGCCCAGGTCGACGACAAGAGCATGTGGTTCACGCCGCAGGTACCGGCGCTGACCGACCCGTTCCTCGCCCTGGCCGACGATCTGTTCTCGATGCCCGGTTTCGAGTGGCACCCGCACCGGGGTCTGGAGACCGTCACCCTGGTACTGGACGGGGTTCTGGAGCACGGTGACAGCATCGGCAACGCCGGCACGCTGGCCACCGGAGACATCCAGTGGATGACCGCCGGCCGCGGGATCATCCACCGCGAACTCGCCTTCCGGAACGAGCGCGCCCACGTACTGCAACTGTGGGTGAACCTGCCGGCCGAGAAGAAGATGGTCGACACCCGTTACCAGGACCTCCTCGCCGCCAACCGGCCGGTCGTCGATCGCGACGGGGCCCGCATCGACATCGTCTCCGGCACCGCCGGGGGTCTCACCGGCCCGGCGCTCACCCACTGGCCGATCTCCGGTTCAGTGATCACTCTCGAGCCCGGCCGCAGCCTCGACCACGTCCTGCCCGGCCGCGACCGGGCCTTCTTCACCGTGCTCTCCGGCGCCGTCACCATCGCCGGACGCTCCGTGGCCGCGGGGCAGACCGCGTGGTCCGATCCCGTACCGGACACGGACCTGTCCGTCATCGGCCTGCGTACCGCCGACGGCGACGCCCCGAGCGTGATCATGACCTTCAGCGGCCCGCCCATCCGGCAGCCCGTCGCCCTGGGCGGCCCCATGGTCATGAACTCCCAGGCCGAGATCCACCAGGCCTTCCTCGACTTCCAGACCGGAAAGTTCGGCGCGATCCCGCGCCAGGCCCGGCTGCAGTACCGCTGACCGCGCCCCTCCCCTCCCCGATCAACAGCTCGCCGGCAACCCGACGCTCGGCGTGCCCCATCATCATGAACTGGAGTTTTCGATGACTCGGATCGGCATCATCCTCGGCACCACCCGTCCCCACCGCAACGGCGAACAGGTGGCCGCCTGGGTGCGCGGCATCGCCGCCCAGCGCGACGACGCCGACTACGAACTGGTGGATCTGCGCGACCACCCGCTTCCCCACCTCGACGAGGCACTGCCCGCCTCGATGGGCCAGTACCAGAACGAGCACACCCTGAAGTGGGCGAGGAAGATCGCGTCCTTCGACGGATACGTCATCGTCACCCCCGAGTACAACCACAGCATCCCCGGCGTACTCAAGAACGCCCTCGACTACCTGTACTCCGAGTGGCAGGACAAGGCCGTCGGATTCGTCTCGTACGGCGCTGCCGGCGGCGTCCGCGCCGCGGAACACCTGCGTCAGATCGCCGGGCAGCTGAAGCTGGCCGACGTCCGCCAGCAGGTCTCCCTGACCCTCGCCACCGACTTCGAGAACTACTCCGTCTTCGCGCCCGGCGACCACCAGGCGCCCCAGCTGAACAGGCTGTTCGACGAGGTCGTCGCCTGGAGCACCGCCCTCGCCGGCCTGCGCGACCCGGCCGTCACGACGGCCGCCTGACCATCGCCATCGCGCGTGGTTCAAGCATCAGCGCCAGCCCTGTCGCAAGAGACCGAGAACCAGACAGCGAGGAGACTTCGATGGACAACACAGCGGATGTGACCGAGCCCGCGCCCGGAGCCGGGCCGGCGGACACCGCGCCGGCCCCGTCAACCGCCGCGGGCCCCGCTGGTCGTGAGGTGCGGGCCACCAGCCGCCGCCACGTACTCGCAGGAGCCGCCGCCGTCGGCGCCGCGATAGGGGCCGGTGCCCTCGCGACATCCCCTGCGGCCGCGGCGGCCAAGGCCTCCGGGACCGCGCCGACCTCCTTCACGGCCGGCCGGCCCGTCCTCTTCCGCGGCGCCACCGTGATCACCATGGATCCGCGCCGCGGCGTGCTGCCCGACACCGACGTCCTGGTGCGGGGCACCACCATCGAGTCGGTGGGCAAGCGGCTGCCGACGCCGCCGCACGCCACCGTCATCGACGCCGCCGGAGCCCTGCTCCTGCCCGGCTTCGTCGACACCCACCGGCACATGTGGCAGTCCGCACTGCGCGGTGTGGGCGCGGAATGGACCCTGGGCAACTACTTCCAGTGGATCATCCAGAAGTGGGGGTACCTCTTCCGGCCGGAGGACATCTACGCGGCCAACTACATGAGCAAGGTCGAGGCCGTCAACGACGGGGTCACCACCGTCACGGACTGGTCCCACGGCGCACGCACCCCCGACCACGCCGACGCCGCCGTGGACGCGCTGTTCGCCGTTCCCGGACGCGCGCGCTTCGCTTACGGCAACGCCTTCGCCCCCGATTTCGGCTGGGTGGTCGACGGCCGCGTCGACCGGATGCTCAAGAAGCGGTTCAACGGCCGGGCCGACCAACTCATCACCATGCAGCTGGCGTTGGACATCAACGGCGACACCGACGACGCCCGCCGGGCCCTGAAGTTCGCCCGCGACCGCGACCTGCCGGTCACCACCCACGCCGGTCTCTTCGGGATCGTCGGAGACGACCAGATCAAGCTCCTCAAGGAAACCGGCTCGCTGTCACCGTCGTACACCCTCGTCCACGCCTCTTCTCTGGGCGACGACGCCTACCGGATCATCGCCGACAGCGGCGCCCAGATGTCCGTCTCCGCGGAGAGCGAACTCAACGCGGGGCAGGGCTACCCGGCCACCGCCAAGGCCCGGCAGTACGGCATCCCGATCTCACTGTCGATGGACACCGTGGTGTGGTGGAGCGGCGACATGTTCTCCGCCATGCGCGCCACCCTCAACGCCGACCGAGGACTGGCCCACCTGCGCTCCCAAGAAGCCGGCAAGGCGGTGGCCGACAACGCGCTTCGCACCCACGACGCGCTCGAGTACGCCACCCTGGGTGGCGCGCGGGCACTCGGCCTGGACCGCCTCATCGGCTCCATCACCCCGGGCAAACGGGCAGACCTCGTGATGCTGCGCACCGACGCCCCGGCCATGACCCCCATCAGCAACCCGGTCGCCCACGTCGTCTTCCAGGCCGGACGCGGCGACGTGGACACCGTGCTGGTCGACGGACGCGTCCTCAAGCACCGCGGCATCCTCGTCGACGTGGACCTGCCCCGCGCCCGCCGTCTCGTCGAGGAGTCCCTGCAGTACCTGCGCTCCAAGATCCCGGACCAGGACTGGGAGCAGGCACTGAACCCGCCGGCGGGCACCACCACACCCTAGGGTCCGTCTTCAAAGATCATTGAGTGGTGGATCGGGGTGGGGTGCTACGGCGTCACGAACTCACCGACCACGAGCGGGAGTTACTTGCACCACTGACACCGCGGCCCGCGACAGGCCTGCCTCGGGTGGAAGACCGGCAGGTCATCAACGGGATGTTCTACAAGATCCGGACCGGCATCCCGGATTCCCACGGGCGGCTCGATCGCCTCCGGCTCGGCCAAGGCGGCGCTCACGACGCTGGGCAAGTCCCTGACCGAGGAATTCGGTCCCCGAGGCGTCCGCGTGAACACCGTTTCCCCCGGATGCAGGGAATATCACCCGGCGCCGACCACGTTGCCGACGGTGGCGCGATCAAGACGGTCTGAACCGCAAGCAGGCCAGATCCCGCCGGACTGCTGGGTCGGCCACGAGAGTGCGCTTATCGATGAAGGATTGGACTGTCATGGATCTCAACCTCACCGGCAAGACCGCCGTCGTCACTGGTGCCAGCCAGGGTATCGGGCTGGCCACGGTGCGGACCTTGGTCGGGGAAGGTGTCCGGGTCGCGGGTGCCGCTCGTACCATCACGCCGGAGTTGCAGGAGACCGGCGCGTATACGGTGTCGGCTGACCTGAGCACCGCGGAAGGTGTCTCCGCCTTCATCGACAGCGCTCTGGCCGAACTGGGCGGCATCGACCTGCTGGTGAACAACGTGGGACGCAGCACCGACGACACGACCATAGCTTTCCCCGATATCGACGACACCGTGTGGACCGGCATGTTCGACATCAACGTGCTGAGTGCTGTCCGTGCCACTCGTGCGGCCCTGCCCAGCCTGACCGAGCGCAGGGGAGCGATCGTCAACATCTCGTCAATTGCCGCCCGGCTTCCCACGGGCGGCTCGATCGCCTACGCCGCGGCCAAGGCGGCGCTCACGGCGCTGGGCAAGTCCCTGGCCGAGGAATTCGGTCCCCGAGGCGTCCGTGTGAACACCGTTTCGCCCGGAGCGGTCCGCACCGCCATCTTCGAGGACCCCGACGGCCCGGTCGCCAAGGCGGCCGCCGCGGCCGGCATGAGTATTGCCGAATTGGTCCAACAGGTCCCTCAAATCCAGAACATCACGACCGGCCGCATGACCGAACCCGACGAAGTGGCCGCACTGATCGCGTTTCTCCTGTCCGATGTGGCCGGGAATATCACCGGCGCCGACTACGCCATCAACGGTGGCGCGATCAAGGCGGTCTGAACCGCAAGCAGGCCAGATCCCGGCCGAGCTGCCGCTCGGCCGGGTTCGCTGGTGCGCCGTAACTGTTCACATCGCGACGCGCCGGGATGGCGGGAGGCGTGACGTGGCAGGGGTTTTGTGGTGATCGTGGTGTGGTCCGGGTCTCAGGGAGATGTCGCGCGAGGAGGTGCTCGCGCTGGTGTCCGTCCAGGCGGGGACGATCGAGACGTTGGCCGCGCGGCGGTTGGGTCAGAACTCGCGGAACTCGTCGAAGCCGCCGTCCTCGGATGGCGCAGAGCAGGTGGCCCCGCGGAGGTCGTTGCGGCGCAAGACCGGCCGCAATCCAGGAAACAGCCCGGTGCGCCGCCAGGTCACCGATATCGCCCCGGCGAAGGCGAGGGTGACCAACGTGCCGGCCCCGGCCGGGCTCGCCGACGTCCCGGCTTCCTACGGGCCGAACCTGCGCATGTGTGAGTGGTCTACCTTAAAGATCGGGTGTCTGATCCACTTTCTGTGAGATCACTTCAAGCACGAATACGACTACGACCGTTGCAAACTGCCTACCGTTTTGGAGACGCTCATGAGTGAACACGCCGACCGGATCATCGCCGCCCTGCGCAGCGGGCACGACCACCTCGCCTCGCTGGCGCGCGGCCTGGGCCCCGACGACCTCACCCGGAGGTCCGGGGCGGCGGAGTGGGACGTGTCGCAGGTACTCAGCCACCTGGGCAGCGGTGCGGAGATCAGCCTGGCCGCCCTCGAAGGCGCTCTGGACGGCACCGGCAACAAGGGCATGGACTTCAACAAGTCGGTGTGGGCGCGCTGGGACGCGATGTCCCCCGGCGAGCGAGCCGAGAGTCTCGTGCCTGCCAGCGAGGCTCTGGTCACCCGCTACGAAAGCCTCGACGCGCGGACGCGCGAGGATCTGCGGATCGACCTGGGCTTCCTGCCGATGCCCGTGGATGTGGCCACGGCGGCGCGGATGCGGCTCAGCGAGTTCACCTTCCACACCTGGGACGTCGAGGTCGCCTTCGATCCCGCGGCCGTCCTGGCGCCCGCCGCGACCGGACTGCTGCTCGACCAGGTCGCCATGCTCATCGGCCACATGGGCAGGGCCGACGCCGTGAAGGGCCGTCCGGTCCGCCTCGTCGTACGGACCACCGCGCCCGAGATGTCCTTCGGGCTCGACCTTGGTGACGTGGTCACGCTCGGCGAGGAGCCGGCCGAACCCGACGCGGTGCTGAGCACGCCCGCCGAGTGGTGGCTGCGCCTCGCGACGGGCCGCCACGCGCCCGCGTACACGCCGGCCGGTGTGGCCCTCACCGGGGGCGCGCTGACACTGGACGACCTACGGCGCGTCTTCCCTGGGTTCTGACCCGAATCCCCCGGCAGGGGCTGCGATAGGTGGCTGAGGCGGCGACAGGCGCACTGCTCAAGACCCGGAAGTGCTGCGGGACATGGTCCCGCAGAGAACCGCAACGGGGGTCAGCCGTCACCGGCGGCCGGGTGGTCGGCCAGGCGCCACAGCAGGACGGTGAGAGCCGCGCGCTGGCGGCCGCCGGGGTGGGTGGGTCCGTAGCCGAGGTGGTGCGTGAGCCACACCAGTCGTTCCCTGAGAGTCGAGTGGTGGACGTGGAGAGTGGTTGCCGCCTGCCGCAGACTGGGCTGGTCGAGGACGGCCTGGAGGGTGTCGACGACCCAGTCGTGCGTCGAGCGGAGTTCCTCGAGCCGGACCACATCGGCGACGGTCGCGGCGTCGGCGGCGGTGAAGCGTTCCGCGATCGCCGCCGCGGCGCCGAGGTCCGGATAGGAGACGACCGAGGGCCCGGGGCCGTTGAGGCGATCGGTCGTCCGGAGAGCCACGATCGCCTGTTCAGCCGCGAGGGGCAGACTCATGGGGTCCTTCGTGCTCGATGTGCCCGCACGAAGTCCTTCCAGCCGGACGTCGGCTCCTGGTACCAGGGTGATGTGGTGCTCGCGCAGTCTGGTTCGCCAGGGACTGGGGAGTCGGTGGGAAGGACCCGCGATCACGGTGACCGTGCCGGTCAGTCCGAGTCGACGTGTCGCATCGCGCCGATCGGCCTCGGAGGCGTCCGGGCTGCAGGCGACCAGGACCTGTTCCGCCGTCGACCCGAGCCGGTCGTGACCGGAGAGGGCCGCGAGGCTGAGCGCCCATCGTTCCAGGATCAGCGAGTCCAGTGGCCGGGCGGCCCCGGGGCGTTCGAGCCACACCCCTGAACCCGAGTGCCCCCCGGCGAGGGGGGTCCGGGGCCACTCGTGGTGGCTGTCCTCGTCGAGCGCCCTGCCGTCGGCGGAGTACCGGCAGACCTTGCCGGTCTTCACATCGAGGAACCCGGCCGGGCAGCCCGCCAGCGCCGCGGCGGCTCGGACCGTGGCGGCTCTGGACACTCCCCCGTCGACCAGATGGTCGAAGTGAGCGATCACACGGAGCGCGCTCGCGGTGTCGTCGTCGACGACCTCCACCCGGGCGATCAACTCACGCATGGCCGCTCACCTCCTTGCCTTAACTCTCTCGTGTTCGTCCGGCGGCTGCCAGTGATGGTCACTTCTCGATCGCGCGGCGGATGAACTCGTCGCGCGCGGCGTTGCTGGCGCGGGCGATCGCCGCGTGGGGAGCCAGCACGTCGAAGGTATGGAAGGCGCCTCCCCACATGTGGAGGTCCACGCTGACTCCGGCCTCCGACAGACGCCGGGCGTACGTCAGCACCTCGTCGCGGAAGCCCTCGGCCGATCCGCAGTCGAGGTAGGTGCGCGGAAGGCCGGAAAGGTCGGTGGCACGCGCCGGAGCGGCGTACGAAGAGACGTCCGAGCCACCCCGTCGTTCGCCCAGCAGGGCCGTCCAGCCGAAGAGGTTGTCGTTGCGGTCCCAGACGGCCTCGCCGTCCAGCATCCGGCTGCTGTGGTTGTCGAGCCGGTCGTCGAGCATCGGGGCGCTCAGCACCTGGTGGCTCAGGCTCGGGAAGCCACGGTCGCGGGCGAGGAGCGCTGTGCCCGCGGCCAGGCCACCGCCCGCGCTGGGTCCGGCGATGATGAGCCGGTCGGCGTCGATGCCGAACTCGCCGGCGTGCCGCGCGGTCCACGCCAGACCCGCGTAACAGTCCTCCACCGGTGCGGGGTCGGGGTTTTCCGGTGCCAGGCGGTACTCCACGGAGACCACCACAGCCTTGCCTTCGGCCACGTACGGCAGGTAGGTCTCGATGGCGAACCTGCGGTTGCCGGTGACCATGCCACCGCCGTGGATGTAGTAGATGCCCGGCAGGCCGGTGGCGCCGGCGGCGGGGCTGAGGATCAACAGGGTGACGTCCGGAGCGCCCTCGGGCCCGGCGGCCTGCACCTCCGTGACCTTCACCGCCCCGCCCACCGTGAGGTCCGTCGGCTCCACGCCGGGCACGCCGCTTTCGATGGCCTCCCGAGTGGCGGCGAGCGTGTCGGTTGTCATCGGCAGGATCATCTCGCGCAGGGCGGCGGCCACGGGTGCCAGTTCCGGGTCGAAGGGCGGCCGGATCGGGGTGTCGGGAAAGATCGAGCTGGGCGCTGTGCTGCTCATCGTGCATCTCCTGATGTTTGGTCCTGGGGTTCAGTCTTCGGCGTGGGGTTGTCCCCGGACCATGTACGGGTGGCGGGAACATCGCCGATGTTCCCGCCATATGGTGGGGCGTTTCGGGAAGGCGACCAGAGTTGCGGCCTCAGCCACCTTCGGATGGGCGACGGGCACCGACTCGATCTCCGTTGCCGACAGGCGGTGGCCGGAGACGTTCATGACGTCGCCGACCAAGTACCAGCCGGGAAGGAGTGACCGGTTGGTGTCCTCGTACCGCCGGTCGCCGCCCCGGATGGTCCGGAGCATCGAGGGCTACGGCGGGGTCAGGACGCAACAGCCGCTCCTGCGCGTAGGGACAGGGCTGCCCGCTCACCGACCACGTCGGTGCTGACACACCGGGCACCGGACTCGTGGCCCCACCCGGTGCGGCAGCGGTGATGTCGGGCAACAGCGCGTTCAGGTGTGCGCCGATCCCGGGGACTCGCAGCCCCGAGAGGTCGTGCCGGGCAGGGTCCAACCCGTGGTGCTGCACGCCGAGTGGCGGGACAGGACCATCGGCTTCGTCTCCGCCTGCCGGAACGTCCACGAAGGTGGAACGGCGGACGTGGAGAGCGTCGGGGAACCGGCCCGGGCAACCCGGCAGTGCGGACCGCGGCGGCCTTGGCCCCTCCCCCATCGACCAGATGGGCGAAGTGAGCGATCGCGCGGAGTGCGCCGGCGGTGTCGTCGTCGACGACCTCCACCCGGGTGATCAACTCACGCGTGGTCGCTCACTCCTGCCCCTACTCCCCCGTGCCCTCCCAGTGGCTGCAGGCGACCGTCACTTCTCGATCGCGCGGTGCACGAACTCGTCGCGCGCGGCGTTGCAGGCGCGGGCGATCGCCGCCTGGGGAGCCAGCACGTCGAATGCGTGGAAGGCGCCTCCCCACATGTGGAGGTCCACGCTGACTCCGGCTTCCGACAGACGCAGGGCGAATTTCAGGGCCTCGTCGCGGAAGACCTCCGACGACCCGCAGTCGATGTAGGTGCGCGGGAGGCCGGAAAGGTCAGTGGCACGCGCCGGAGCGGCGTACTGGGAGACGTCCGGGCCACCCCGTCGTTCACCCAGCAGCGAGGTCCAGCCGAAGAGGTTGTCGTCGCGGTCCCAGATGGGCCCGCCGACGACCATCCCGCTGCTCTGGTTGTCGAGCCGGTCGTCGAGCATCGGGCCGATCAGAATCTGATGGGTCAGGCTGGGGAAGCCACGGTCGCGGGCGAGGAGCGTCGCGCCCGCGGCCAGACCGCCGCCCGCGCTGGTTCCGGCGATCATGAGCCGGTCGGCGTCGATGCCGAGTTCGTCGGCGTGCCGCGCGGTCCACACCAGGCCCGCGTAACAGTCCTCGACCGGCGCGGGGTCGGGATTCTCCGGTGCCAGGCGGTACTCCACCGAGACCACCACAGCCTTGCCTTCGACCACGTACGGCAGGAAGGCTTCGACGCCGATCCTGCGGTTGCCGCTGACCATGCCACCGCCGTGGATGTAGTAGATGCCCGGCAGATCGGTGGCGCCGGCGACGGGGCTGAGGATCAACAGGGTGATGTCCGGAGCGCCTTCGGGCCCGGCCGCCTGCACCTCCGTGACCTTCACCGTCCCGTCCACCGTGAGGTCAGCCGGCTCCGCACCGGGGATGCCGTTGTCGACGACGTCCCGAGAAGCGGCGAGCGTGTCGGCTGTCACCTGCGGAATGAAATCGCGCAGGACGGCGGCCACGGGTGCCAGTTCCGGGTCGAAGGGCGGCAAGACCGGGTTGTCGGGAAAGATCGAGCCTTGCACTGTGCTCATCGTGCGTCTCCTTATGGGTGGGCCTGATGTTCGGTCCCTCAATGCCCGGGCTTCGGCACGGGGTTGTCCGAGGACCGTGTGACGGCCGGCGGCCGCATCGACGGTGTTACCGCTGGCTGGTGGTGCGTTTCGGGGAATGCGCCCGGGGGCGCGGCACGCGGGTGGACGCGTGCCGCACCGCCGCATCGGCCGCCTTCGGATGAGCGACGGGCACATATGGCGGTGGGGTGCCGTGGAGAACTTCGTCACCGCGCGGTCCCGTACGAATGGCGGACCCAGGCCATCAGGCTCGTCTTCGTCGACCGGCACGTCCCCGCGCTCCCACCACCGACGCGCGGGAGCCGGCGCTGTGTGCCGACGAGTGGCAGCGGCCACCACGGCGCGCCCGCGCAGGACGGACGCGACCGCCGTGGTGCCCGCCGCCGACCGTTCCGGCTAGGAGGCGGTGGTGCCCGCCGACGGGTTCAGCGCCTGCTCCCACTCCTCGTCCGGGATCTGGGAACGCAGGTACTGCAGGGACTCGTCGACGAGGCGGCGGGCGCGGAACTGGTCCACGCCGATGAGGGTGCCGCGGTGCTTGAGGACGCGTCCGTCGACCAGCACGGTGTCCACGTCGCCGCGGCCGGCGTGGAAGACGATGTGGCCGGCCGGATTGTTGACGGGGATCTTGGCCGGGGCGTCGGTGCGCAGCATCACGAGGTCCGCCCGCTTGCCCGGGGTGATCGAACCGATGATGCCGTCCAGGCCGAGGGCCCGCGCACCGCCGAGGGTGGCGTACTCCAGCACGTCCTGGGCACGCAGCGGGTTGATGGCCAGCGCCTCGCCGCCCTGCTGGGAGCGCAGGTGGGCCAGTGCCCGGTCGGCGTTGACGGTGGCGCGCATGCCGGAGAACATGTCGCCGCTGCCCCACACCTCGGTGTCCAACGACAGCGAGACCGGAACACCGAAGCGGCGTGCCTGCGTGGTGGCCGCGTAGCCCATCCCGCCGTTGAGCTCGCTCTCCGCCGAGATCGACAGCTGGGCTCCGGTGTCGGCGATGATTCGGAAGGCGTCGTCGCTCAGGGAGGAGGCGTGGACGAGGGTGTACGACGGTGACAGCGAACCGGTCTCCTGGAGGAACTTGATCTGTTCGTCACCGAGGAGCCCGAAGCTGCCGGCATGGGTGCTGACCGGCAGGTCGCGGGCGCGGGCGAACTTCAGGGCCTCGCGGGCGTCGTCGGTGGGACCGTAGATGATGTCCACCGCCAGCTGCAGGGTGACGAGCTGGTCCGGCAGGCCGCTGAACCGCGCCTTGAGAAGCTGGTCGACACGGCCGTCGACCACCCAGCCCAGATCGGGGGCGAAGACGTTGCCGTAGGCGAACCGGGCGCGTCCGGGCGCCTCGAACAGCGCGTCCACGGCCGCGTCGGCGTGCTCGGGGGTGCGCGATCCGTGGGACCAGTCCGTGACGGTGGTGATGCCGTCGTTGACGGCCTCGACCATGGTCATGTAGTTGGCCGCGTAGATGTCCTCCGGCCGGAACAGGGGGCCCCACTTGATCATGAGCCACTCGATGTACTGGGCCATGGTCCAGTCCACGCCGATGCCGCGCAGGGGGGCCTGCCACATGTGCCGGTGGGTGTCCACGAAGCCGGGCAGGAGCAGCGCTCCGGCGGCCTCGATGACGGTGGCGTCGGCGGGCGCCTCCAGCGCCTTGCCCACCGACTCGATGGTGGTGCCCCGCACCAGGACGTCGGTGTCGGGCAGCACGCCGGTTCCGGGATCCATCGTGACCACCGTGGCGCCACGGAAGAGGACGGGTCGGCCGGACGCGAAGGCGTCGTCTCCTGCGGTCCCCGCTCCGGACCCGGACTCGGTCCCGCTCGCTGTGTTCTCCATCGAAGTTTCCTTGCTGTCTGGTCGTCTGTCTTGTGTGATCAGGGTCGGCTCAGATGTCTGAACCGCGTTCGGTGGCGGAGATCAGGCGGCCGTCGTGACCGTCGGATCGCTCAGGTCCGCGGGAGCCGTGCTCCAGGTGTCCCAGCTCTCCGCACAGCCGTCGATGTGGGATGCCTGGCGGTCGCCGGGCTGAAGGCGGGCCGATCCTCGATCAAGGCGCCCGATGGCTGCCGCACCGCCGCGGGGCCGGTCGGGACCTGAGCGAGTGGCCCTTCCGCCGGCACGCTTCCGGTTCAGACGGTCTTGATCGTGCCGCCGTCGATGACGTAGTTGGCGCCGGTGATGTTGCCGGCCACGTCGGACAGGAGGAACGCGATGAGGGTCGCGATCTCCTCGGGCCGGCTCATACGGCCGCTCGTGACGTGCAGGTCGTCCACCAGCTTCTGGACGAACTCGGCGGGGGTCAGGCCGAGCGCGGCGGCCATCGCGACGGCCGGGCCCTCGGGGTCCTCGTAGGCGGCGGTGTGGACCAGGCCGGGGGACACGGTGTTCACGCGGACGCCCTGGGGGCCGAACTCCTCGGACAGGGCCTTGCCGAGCGCCGTGACTGCCGCCTTGGACGCGCTGTAGGGCCCCGGTCCGCTCGAAGGGATCTGCGCGACGGTGGAGGCGACGTTGACGATCGCTCCGCGGCGCTCGATCAGGCTGGGCAGGGCCGCGCGAACGGCCCGGACGGTGCTCAGCACATTGATGTCGAAAACACCGCTCCACGTGGCGTCGTCGTTGTCGAGGAAGGCGTAGTTCGCGGTGCCGTTGGTGCCTCCGACGTTGTTCACCAGCAGGTCTATGCCGCCCAGCTCCGCCACGGCGGTCTCGATGACGGTGGAGACCCCTTCCGCGGTGCTCAGGTCGGCCGACACGGGGTGTGCGCCCGTCTCCTTCAGCTCGGGCGAGATGCTGCGGTCCGCGCCCACGACACGGACACCTTCGCCGATCAGGGTCCGGACGGTGGCCAGGCCGATGCCCCGGCCGGCGCCGGTGACGACGGCCGTCTTGTCGGTGAGGTTGAGGTTCATGGCACTCCAACTCCTTGGCTATGGGTACGAAATGGCGAAATGCCGATGGCACGCCGGGCCAGATCGGAGCCCCGGCGAGGCCGGGCGTTCTCAGGCGTCGACCGGGTGCCAGGCCGGTCGGCCCCCCTCGATGCGGACTCGGCCGAAGGGCACGTCGGCGAAGTGGATCCCGAAGCCGATGGTGTCGGGTTCGGCGAGTTCGTCGACAAGGCTCTGCCGGAGGCTGACGGACTGTTCGGGGGCGTGGTCGGCAACGACCTCCCACTGAGGCTCGGCGATCTGGACGGGGGCGTGGAAGGCGTCGCCGAAGGCGATCACCCGCTGCCCTCCGGCGCTTATGACATAGGCGGCGTGCCCCTCGGTGTGGCCAGGGGTGAGCATGACGCGGACGCCGGGGAAGATCTCCTCGCCGTCGACCACGGTGCGTACCTGCGGCTCCAGGGCCTTGATGATGTCGCCCATGCCGCGCTCTGCGGCGTGGTGACGCTGGGCCCACTCGGGTTCGGTGACCAGGTAGTCGGCTCCGGTGAACGCGGGCCGGTCGCTGCCGGGGGCGGGATGCCAGGCCCACCCGACGTGGTCGTGGTGCAGGTGAGTGAGGGCGACCGCCTCGATGTCCGCAGGGCTGCGGCCGAGCGCGGCCAGGCTGCCGAACAGCGCGCCGCTGCTGACGACGGTGCCGAACGGGTTCGACGGCGCCGCCTCCAGCGGGCCCATTCCGGCGTCGATGAGCAGGGCACGGTCGTCGCGCTCCACGAGCAGGCCGCCGAAGCCGCTGGCCAGGTGCCCGGACTCGTCGAGGTGTTCCGGGTACCGCGCCCAGTCCTCGTCGGTGGACCCGGGCAGCCAGAGCCGGGCATTGACCACGCCCCCGCCGTCGGGAACGTAGGTCAGCTTCGTATCGCCGAGGTTGAAGGTCCGGATGCCCGAGGGGCGACGGTACCGCTCGCTCAGGGTTGACGTCGTGTCCGCCATGGGTCATGCCTCCGTACACAGCAGGTCACCGCTTATGACTTGAAAGGATATGGCTCATACCTATCATGAGTTGAAGAGGCTTGCTAGTCTTGTCCCATGACGACATCGGATTCGCAGGCGGCAGCGCGGTGGTGGGAGCTGGGCAAGCTGGTGCACGAGCTGGACATGCAGAACAACGCACGGCTACGCGAGCGCGTGGCCAAGATCGGTCTCACCATCGCGCAGGCCTCGGCCCTGCGTGAGCTCACGGCCCCCATGACCCTGAGCGAGCTGGCCGCACAGATGGGCTGCGAACCCTCGAACGCCATCGTCGTGATCGACAAGCTGGAGAGTCAGCAGCTGGTCGAGCGGCGCCCCCACCCCACCGACCGCCGGGCCAAGCAGCTCAGCCTCACCCCCGAAGGCATCGAGGAGCAGAAGAGACTGCTGAAGCTACTGTTCGAGGAACCTCTTGTGACAGGACTGACGGAGCAGGAGCAGGACACTCTGCAGGACCTGGTGCAGCGAGCCATATCCGCTGCTCAAACCCCCCAGGCCTGAAGACGACCTCGGCGATCGCCTCCGCCGTCGGGCGGAAAGCGTTGTGCTCTCTTTCGTCTCCTGGTGCCGCGGCTTCGCCCTGGCTATGAAAAGGCTCGGGCCTCACCGCGGTAGGTGAGGCCCGAGTGACGGTATTCATGCAGGTCCCCACACATACCGGGCACGCCGCCGACCACGGTCTCCTCCTGCCCGAGAAGACGGCCCCGTTACCCCGCGTTGCCTGGACACAGTTCCGTCGCGCGCAGAACTTCGCGTCCCAGCCTCCCAGCGGAGGAAGCCCGAGTGGACCTCTTGACGTCCCCGGCCCGTCGGTATCCGTCCGGCGACCTCGGTTCAGAGGGCCCCGCCGGGCCGCAGGCATCCGCCCCGCTCCACCGAGCACCGGCTCCATCGCAAGGCCTCGCACCCGCATTCGGTCGCGCTACCGCTCCTGCCGGCGGGCTCGGTCCCGCCATCCCGTTGAGTTCCCCGCGGAAAGGCCAAGGGTGGCGGCCTGAGCCAGAAGCACGTCGAGCAGCCATCGATGACCGGGGTCGCGTGCCTTGCTCGGGTGCCACCATGCGGCCTCGGTGAACGCGGGCAGCGGCACGGGCAGTTCCAGTTCGCGCAGATCGGGGACCGGGTACTGCCGATGCGTACGTTCGTGCACCAGCGCCAGCAGGTTGGTGCCGGGCAGAAGCTTGCTCGGAGCCGTGAAGTTCTCGACGCGCACGGCCCACTGCCGGTCGATGCCGAGCGGGGCCAGTCCGGCATCGGCCGGCAAGCTCTGCCCGGTGGCGGAGCGGTACGGCATGATCCACCGAGCGCTCCTGGCCTCGGCCTCCGTCAGCCGGTCACCAACCGTCTCGTTTCCGCGCCAGGTGAGACACACCCAACGATCGGTGTACACGTCCGCGCTCGGCACATCCGGGAGAGAAACCAGCCCTCGCGGCACGATCAGCAGGTCAACCGCTCGCAGCGTCCCCATGGTGTCGCCGATGACGGCCTCGTTGATGGGCCGGAAGTCCAGACGGACTCGGGGAGCCTGGGCGGCCACCGCGTGAACCAGCGCCGGGCCGAGGATCTCTAGCGTCGCGTCGGAACACTGCAGGACGAACGCCCGCTCGGACAGGGAGGGGTCGAAACCAGGTCGCGCGGCCAGCAGTAGCCGCAGGTGTTCGATGACTTCACCGAGTTCCTCCCGCAGGCCCTCGGCCAGTGGGGTCAGTTCGTAGCGACCGCCCTCCCGGACGAGGAGTTGGTCGTCGAAGTGCCGGCGCAGCCGGGCCAGCGCCGCGCTCGCGCCGGGCTGGGTCAGTCCCACTCGCTTCCCCGCTCGCGTCACGCTGCGTTCCTCGAGGATCGCGTGCAGCACGACGACGAGGTTGAGATCCAGGCTGAGCAGCTCCATCGAGCTCTCTCTCCTCCAGGACTGATGGGAACCCCGGGCGGAGCCACGACCCGCCCAGCGACCGATGGAACGTCTGTCCACATCGGTGATGACCGCCGTGGCGCATCATTCCACGCCTCACGGCTGTGCAGTGGGTGCGGAGTCTCTGGCGACCGGAAGCGAGCAGGGTCCGCCATAAGCAGGCGTGATGCCGGTGCATACCGAGACGGTGTTGGCCTCCGAAACATCCACCGGCCGATGCTTGTCACGAAGGCACGCATCGGCTGCGCAACTCCCAAGGAGGGAACCGTTGTGACGCGTCCCGTTGTTTCCTCGATCGACCACGCGGGCTCGTGGGCACTGACCCAACTGTCCACCGACGGTGGGCGGATCGTGCCCGCGCTGGTCGCCCACGACCGGGCACTCGACCTCTCCGACCGCCCGGAGGTGGGTTCTCCGCGCAGTACTCTCGACCTGCTGGCACACTGGTACGCGACCGAAGAGGTGCTGGCCGCGCTCGCCGCTGACGCGACAGCGCCGTGGCGGCCGCTCGCGGAGTTCCGGATACACGCTCCGGTCGACCCGCCGCAGGTGTTCCAGTGCGGAGCCAACTACCGCACGCATGTGATCGACATGACCGTGGCCTATCACGACGGCACCGACGGCCGTGCGGAGGAGCAGGTCCGGACCGAGGCCGCGGCCCAGATCGAGAACCGGCTGCAACGTGACCCGTACGTGTTCACCGGTCTGCCGAGCGCGGTGTGTGGCGCCTACGACGACGTAGTGCTGCCGTTCGATGGTCAGAAGCCCGACTTCGAGCTGGAGTTGGCCGCGGTCATCGGCCGGCGGGCGCGCCGCCTGAGTCCGGATGAGGCACTGGACGCCGTCGCCGGCTGGGTGATCGTCAACGACCTCACCCTGCGGGAACGCTTCCTCAGCACGGACTACCCCGAGATGGGCTCCGACTGGCTCGCGGCCAAGAACTCCCCGACGTTCCTGCCGTGCGGGCCGGTGCTCGTCCCGCGGTCGGCCGTCCCCGACGCGTCCGGCATGCGCCTCACACTGCGGCTCAACGACGAGGTCATGCAGGACGAGACGACCAAGGACATGATCTTCGACGTCGCCCGGGTCGTCGCGCACTGCTCGAAGGTCGCCACTCTCCTGCCCGGCGACCTCGTACTCACCGGCAGCCCGGCGGGCAACGGCATCTTCCACGGACGGCTCCTGCGCCCGGGCGACCGTATGGACGCGACGATCACGGGGCTGGGCGCCCAGTCGAACGCCTGCGTATCCGAGAAGTGAGCCACACCGCCGCCGGCCACCACGCCGCACAAAACGGCGTCGATCCCCACCGACCCCGAGACCTTCCTGCCAGAGACGGAGCTCAGCCATGGCCGACCGGCTCATCACCCACCTGCGTCACGTGGACATCGCGGTGCCCGACTTCGACAAGCAACGTGAGTTCTTCACGAATCTGTGGGGCCTGACGCCGGTCGCCGAGGACACCGGCGTCGTGTTCCTGGCGGCCGAGGGGTCCCCGGAACAGTACATCGTGCGGCTGCGCCGGGACCGTCAGAAGCGCCTGGACCTCATCGCCTACGGAGCCGCCACCGCGGCCGACGTGAACGCGCTGGCCGCCGGACTCGGCACCGCGGGAGTCCGGCTCATCAGTGAACCGGGCACCTTGCGGACGGCCGGCGGCGGCTACGGCTTCCGGTTCTTCGACGTCGACGGCCGCACCGTGGAGGTCTCCGCCGATGTCGCCACTCGTCGGCACCGACGCATCGAGGCACGCGAGTCCATCCCGGTGCGGCTCTCGCACGTCGTCGTCAACTCCCCCGACATCGCGCGCACCCAAGCCTGGTACGAGCGGCATCTCGGCTTCGCGCACAGCGACACGCTGAGCCACCCCAGAAACGGCGACATGATGACGTTCCTGCGCTGCAGCCCGCAGCACCACAGCATCGCCATCGCCAAAGGCCCGCACGTCTCCCTGCACCACATCTCCTTCGAGATGCGCGGCCTGGACGAATACATGCGCGGCACCGGCCGGCTGCTGCGGGCGGGCACGCGACTGCTCTGGGGACCTGGACGGCACGGGGCCGGCGACAACACGTTCAGCTACTTCCTCGACCCGAGCGGGAACACCGTCGAGTACAGCACCGAACTGCAGATCATCGACGAGGACACCTGGCATCCGAGCGTGCATGACGCCACCGTGGCGGAGGAGCAGGACCAGTGGGGCACCGCCAACCCGGCCGACGAACAGATTCTCAAGGAGACCTTCAACGACGTCGACCGCGGCCTGTTCGTCGCACCCCCTCTGTGATCGGGACAGCCGACGTCCTTCTCCACGGAGCCGGTTCGACATCCCGCCCCGAGCGCACAGGCAGCCGTAATTCTTGAGCGTTGACGCGCGTGTGCCGGAGCGAGGTTGAGCCGGCCCTTGAAGGACTCGTCGACCGACTCGATCACCTGCATCAACGCCTTGAACAGCGGGGCGTCGGGTCGTTGCGGCTCGCCCTTGCGGGTCGCGCCGCGATCAGCCCCGGTCCACCAGGGTCTCGCGTTCGTCGACCTTGGCCCCGGTCACCACGTGTAGGCGCAGGCCCGAAAGGAAGCCGCTGTGGCTGGCACGGTGCTGTACTCGGCCCATCCGCCCAGGTCTGCGTGGAACACACGATCCACACGCCGTCCCTCCGTACGGAGGTGTCGGGGGCCGGCAGCCGGATCTCTCGCCGCAGGTGCAAGCGGGCGTGGCCAAGCCACTTCGCCTCGGCGGTGAAGCCCAGCACGGCCTGCATCATCACGATGCGTGACCAGCTCGGCATCGGTCAGCTGCGGAACGATCCCGCTGGCCGCACGCGTGCTCCGACACGTCTCCGAGCACTGCGCACGAGGGTTCGGCGTGGCCGTCGTCGCGGTGGCGGCCCTGGTTCTCGCTCTGGTGCGGGCCCGGCACGCGCGGTCGGGGCGGTCAGGCCGATCGGGTCGGTCAGATACAGGAAGTCCACGGCGCGGGCCGGTGAACCGGGGCACGACCCGCGCCGTGGGTCAGGCCTCTGCCTGGGTCAGCACTTCCACGTCGTCCACTTCATCTCGCCCTGGAGCGTGCCGTCGGGCCAGGTGACCGGCGTGGTGATCTGGAAGCCGGTGGAGCCCTGGCCCGGGTAGTACCAGTAGTAGTGGCCGTCGACCCGCTTGCCGTAGTGGACCTCCAGCCAGCCCTGGGAGTGGTGCCAGAGCGGCTGGAACCAGTACTGGCCCTTGTAGCCGGCCCGGACGGTGTTGGTCTGTGTCTCGGTGACCGTGTGCTTGTCGCCGACGGTCCAGGACTGGTTGGTCTCCACGCTGGCCTTCATGCCCAGCTGGATCTTGTCGGAGAAGCCCGAGCTGACTTCGAAGGTCTCCTTGGTGCCGTAGGTATAGGAGGTGTTGGTCTCGTATGCGGCGGAGCGAGCGTACGTGGCGGGGTCGGTGCCCTCACAGTTGTTGAACACGTTGCTCGCCGCGTGCCAGTAGCCGGGTGCGTTCCAGGAGCTGACCTCGTGGTATTGGCACAGGTCGGGCTTGCCGGCGTTGCAGTCACCGATCACGTCGGGCTTGTCGCTGCCCCAGCCGGGCGTGGCCGCGCTGGCCGTTCCCGTGGAGAAGGGGATCGTCAGCAGGGCGAGAGCGGGCGCCATCAGAGCGGTGCGGCGCAGGGTCCGCTTGAAGAGCTTCATGGACGTTCTCCTGGTCGTGCGCCGGCGTCGAGATACCCGGCGTCGGACAGGAGCGTTGTCGTCCGGGAGTTGATCGGACACTCGTCTCCCCACGTCAATCAATAGCTTGACCTGGGGAAACACCGCTGTTCACCGACCAGCCGCGGACCCGTCACACACCCGCCGGTACGGCACCTCTGGTACATACGTCCGCCACTGCGCAGCCGTCAGGCCGATACCCCCCGCCCGCGCGCACACCCGCGCGACCGCCCGCGCCGGATCGACCGCGTACCGCTGGAACGGCACGTGCGCGCTGCTCGCGTACACCGTCGTGCCGTCGGCGCTGAAGGCGATCGAGTCGATCTCCTCCCCGGGGGTGGTGAGGGGACTGCCAAGGGGCTGTTGGGTGAGGACGTCCCACAGTTGGAGGCTGCCCGCGTCGCCGGCGACGGCGAGGGTGCGGCCGTCGGGGCTGAGGGCGAGGGCGCTCACCCCCTCGGGGGTCGTGCCGAGCGGGACGGTGAAGACGTTGCGCAGGATGCCCTCGCGATGCCGCAGCTCCCCGTCCCACAGGGCGACCCGGCCCGTCTGGTCACCGGCCGCCAGCAGCGAGCCGTCGGCGGAGAACGCGAGCGCGCCGATCTCCTCGCCCTGGACGAGGTCGGGTGCCCCGGTCCGGCCCGACGGCAGGCTCATCGCCCTGCCGTCGCCGACCAGCAGACCGTTGTCGGGGCGCACGCCGAGGTGGCTCGCGCTCACACCGGTCAGGACCGAGGTGCGGCGCCCCCGGGCGACGCTCCACACCTCGTCGGTCACGGCGCCGACGGACGTGGCGCGGGCCACGTACAGGGTGCGCCCGGCCGGTCCGAGGGCGATCTCCAGCGCTGCGGCCCCGGGCAGGTCCACCGAGGTCAGCACCCGTCCGCGCGCCACGTCCCAGACGGTGACCGGCTGCGCCACCGCCTCCCGGCCGGGCGCCGAGATGCCGTACGCGAACCGGGTGCCGTCGGTACTGAACGCCAGCAGGGGAAGGGTGTCCTGTGGCACGACGGGCAGGCGCGGATCGGCCGAGACGGGAACCGGGACCGCCGGGAGGGTGCGCAGGACGCGGCCGTCGGCGGTGGAGTTCAGGCGGAAGGTGTACTGGCCGCCGGTGCGCTCGGCCGTGGCGTAGGTGGTGCCGTCGGGGCTCAGGCGTACGCCGTCCAGCGCGGTCGGACGCCAGGCGGGGGTGACGGCCGGGCCGAGGTCGAGGGTGTGGACGGTGCCGCCCTCCAGGTAGCGCAGGGTGCGGCCGCCGGCGTCCCAGAACAGGCCGCCGTAGAGATGCTGGTTGTTGAAGGAGTGCCGGAAGACGGGGGCCCCGGTGTCGGTGAGCCGCCAGACGCGGACCTCCCCGCGGTCGGCCGTGGCCAGGAAGCCGCCGTCGGGGCTGAAGGAGGCGTACTGCACCCCGGTGTCGTACACGTCGGCGACCTGTCGGCCCGTGCCGGTGTCCCAGACACGGAAGCCGGTACCGGTGGCCGCGGCCAGGCGGTCGCCGGCGAGCGCGAGGAACGCGGTGTCCTCGTCGCAGAGGCGGTCCCGTTGCCAGGCGCCGGGCAGGGCACGGCCCGTGACGGTGTCCCAGACCTGTGGGGTCCCCCCGGAGGGGCACAGGGCCGCGAGCCGGCCGTCGGCGCTCAGTGCGGTGGGCGCGGTCTGCGGCGACCGGGTACCGAACAGCACGCGGCCGTCCGCGACCGAGCGCAGCCCCACCTGGTCTCCCTCGACGGACAGGAAGGAGCGGCCGTCGGCGGTGAAACGGAGGTCGCCGGCGTAGGACCGCGGGTCCGGGCCGCCGGTCCAGCGCCCGGTGGCCGTGTCCCACAGCCGTACCGTGTTGTCCTCCAGTGTGACGCCGAGCACGCGCCCGCCCGGGCCGATGTCGGTCACCGTGCCCGACGGCACCCGGCCGGAGCCCAGGGCGCGGTGCGTGACCACGTCCCAGGTGCGCCAGGCGCGGCCGTCGGCGCTGAGCAGGGTGCGACCGCCGTCGGCGAGGGCGCGGCTGGGGCGGTCGCCGGGGGTGGGATCGGTGAAGGTGTCGGTCTCCACCTGGTCGAGGGAGCCGAGCAGGGCGCGGCGGGTCTCGGGGAGTTCGGAGATGCGCCAGGCGGCGGCGCCCAGCAGGAGGGCGGTGCGGGGGTCGGTGGTGCGCAGGGCGTCGGCGACGTCGGCGACGCGGCGGGCCGCGTTCTGGGTCTGCTGCAGCCGGTTGGCGTCGTACTCGCGCCAGACCACGAAACCGGTCAGCAGCGCGACCGCCAGGACGGCGGACAGGGACACGGTGAGGATGCGGTGGCGGCGGCTGATCCGCGCGGCCGCCCGGCGCTCGGCCTCGCGGGCGTCCAGGGCGGCGGTGAGGAAGGTACGTTCCGTCGCGGTGAGGGCGGGGTCGGCGAGGTGGCCGGGGAACAGTTCCTCGGCGCGGGCCAGCCGGGTGCCCCGGTACAGGGTGCCGGGGTCGCGGTCGTGCTCCAGCCAGGCGCGGGCCGCGTCGGCGAGCATCCGGTGGTGGCGCAGCCGCTCGCGGTCCTCCTCGATCCAGTCGTGCAGCCGGGGCCAGGAGCCGATCAGGGTCTCGTGGGCGAGCTGCACCCCCTCCTCGTCGGCGGTCAGCAGCCGGGCGCCGGTGAGCCGCTCCACCACGACCGGCACGTCCGGGTCGGCCCACTCCGCCAGCTCGGCGCGGCCGAGGGGGCGCCGGGTGTCGGGGGTGCCCTGGCCCGGCTCGACCATGCGCAGCAGCAGATGCCGTGCGGCACGGGCCTGGGTGGGCGTCAGGCCGCCGTAGACCTCCTCGGCGGTCGCGGCGATCGCGCCGCGCACCCCGCCCGCCGCCTCGTACGCGGCCAGGGTCAGCATGCGGCCCTTGCGGCGGCGCCAGGTCTCCAGCAGGACGTGCGAGAGCATCGGCAGGCCGCCGGGCTCGTCGAGGACCTCCTCCACCAGGCGGGCTGTCAGCGTCCGCTCGACGATCAGACCCGCCTCCTGGGCCGGTCCGACGACCGCCTCCCGAAGTTCCTCCGCGGTCATCGGGCCGAGCAGCAGCCCGCCGCCGCGCAGGGCGTCGGCGAGGTCGCGGTGCTCGGCGCAGCGGGCGTAGAAGTCGGCGCGTACCGCGACCAGGACGCGCAGCCGGGTGTCCGGGTCGCGGGCGGCGAGCAGCAGGTCGACGAAGAGTGAGCGCTCCCGTGGGTCCCGGCAGAGGGTGAAGATCTCCTCGAACTGGTCCACGACGACCCAGCTCTCCGGCTCGCCCGGGGCGGGGGTCAGCAGATGCCCGAAGTTCGTGGCGGGTGTCGGGCCGGGGGTGAGGATGCGCAGGACGGCCGGGGTGCCGTGCCGGACGATCTCGTCCCGCAGCCGCGGGATCAGTCCCGCCCGCAGCAGGGACGACTTGCCGCTGCCGGAGGGGCCGAACAGGACGGCGAACCGGTTCTCGCACACCAGGGTGTTGACCTCGTCGACCACGCGGTCCCGCCCGAAGAAGAGGACACGGTCGCCGGGCTCGAACCGGGCGAGGCCGCGGTACGGCGCCGGGCCCTCGGTCTCCTCCTCCGCCGGGGCCTGCGCAAGCTCCGCCTCCGCTTCCTTCCAGCGGGGCTCCCACTCGTCGGGGTCGCCGCCGCAGGCCTTCACATACCCGCGCACCACGTCCAGGGAGGGCAGGCGTTCGCCCGCCGCGGCCTGGGACAGCGTTGTCGCGGAGTATCCGGCCGTCTTCGCCATCGTGCGGTACGAGGGGCTGCCGGCGGATCGGCGCAGCTCACGGAGGTGGTACGCGAGGCTCTGCACGGGGCCGGCTTCGGGGTCCACGGGTATTTCGGGTCGGGCCACGTGCGCCCACCTCCGTACGACTGGCGGCTTTCGTAGGGCTTTCGTACGGGCCGGAAGTGACGATGACACGATGTACGGACAAACTGCGGATGACCCGGCCTTCCGGAATTGATTGCAATGGCGAAGGGGCCTGCCAATCAACGCTCCGGTGGCGAGCGTCGATGGTGACGCATCACCTCCACCGACCAACCGGAGCACACCATGCCCAGC
Organism: Streptomyces sp. NPDC090499; assembly: GCF_044769305.1. NCBI lineage: Bacteria > Bacillati > Actinomycetota > Actinomycetes > Kitasatosporales > Streptomycetaceae > Streptomyces > Streptomyces sp. NPDC090499. Next base: position 172,148 of record NZ_JBIVXP010000016.1, on the reverse strand, counting down.
AGCCCCCTGCGCCGTATCGGCCTCACCGCAGCCGCCACGTCCGCACTCCTCGGAGTCGCGGTGTCCGGGCTGGGGAACGGGATCACCGCCGCGTCCGCCCCCACGGCGACCCGCCACATGAAGATCAACGCCGAGACCGTCGCCGACAAGCACGTCGACTTCCCGCAGATCCACTGGAACATCGAAGGAGGCTCCTCGGCCTACCTGAGGATGCTCGACGATCTGCGGTCGCTGGCCCGCAGCGCGGCCAACGCGCGCATGGTGCCCGACGTCACCACCAGCAGGGGCCAGCATGTGAACGTCTTCATCACCGACAACACCAAGACGAGCAGCTTCGCCGATGTCGTGATCACCAGTGGGCAGACCCGCGCGCTGCACGTGATCATCAGGCTGAGCGACTTCTACGTCGTGCGGTTCTACAGCGTCGAGTCGCCGAGCAACTTCGTCCTGAACCTGGCCCCCGAGATCCCCAACGCTGCCACCAGCGACGACAACTGGTTCTTCGGCAAGGAGGGCTACGACGCCCTCACCCGCGTCGCGAACCAGGCGCTGACAGACGTCAACATCAACGAGTTCGGCTTCGAGCAGAGCCTGATCAACCTCACCATCCGCGGCACCGACCGCACCCAGCAGGCGCGCGCCATGCTGCGGCTCATCATCGGCATCTCCGAGGCGGCGCGGTTCCGCCCGATCGCCGGGCGGGTCGCGAGCGGCATGGACACGGGCGCCGACGTGCACATCAGCCAGCAGCAGGTCGGCCTGATGCGCAACTGGTCCGGGATCAGCCACGTCTTCGTCGGCCGCACCAACAAGACCGACCCCCGCGCCAGCACGAGTGTCGCCGGCGTCAGCATCTCCGACGTCAGCGTGGCGGCCGACCTGCTGGCCGTGGCCCTCAACGACGGGAAGAACCCCAACCCGAAGGACGAGCTCTGACCGTCCCGGCCTGATCCGGCGCAGACCGCCCCCGGCGGGGCACCCACCCCCATGTCCTGTCCCGCCGGGGCCCTTCCCGACGCGCGCTGATCAGTTCCGCGAACGGCCCACGCGCGGGACGATCTTGCCGTCGACTGGCCCCACGCTCCACCGCCTCACCCGTGCCGCTGCAGTCGCGGGCAGCGCCGCCGCCCTGCCCGAGTAGCGCCTCCGGGGGCGTGCATCGTGAACGCCTCCGACTGGGGCGACGCCAAGTTCGACGACCACCTCGACAAGGCCAAGCCCAGCGCCGCTACGTCCGCCCCCTACGCCCGATGTCCGGCGGATGGACAACCCGCGCGGACTCTGCAGTGGCCGCATTCCACCGGGGTGGCGTTCACGATCCACACTTCGTCGCTCCACGGCGTGGTGTCGGTGGCCAGCACCCGGATGGTGCGGCGGATCAGCGAAGACAGCGCCCGCAGAGGTTTGTCGCAGCCCAGTTGCTGTGGCAGGCAGGGGGCAGGCGACGCAGGTGGGTGCGGGTGTGGCCGAGCCGGCGGGCCTTGCCGGTGAAGCCGAACAGGGCCTGCATCACCCCCGGGGTGACCGGTTCGGTGTCGCTCGGTTCGGGCGCCATGCCCGCCCTGGGCCGCCACGGGGCCAGGTGCGGAGCCGCTTTCAGCAGATCGTCCGTTCCGACGTGGAGTGCGGTCGCGAGGGTGTCCAGGTTGTTCGTCACGCAAACGATCTTGGACTCCCTCGTCCAGGTCTCGTGACCGTTTGCGACCGCTGTCTCCTGCCATTCGGCTGTCGTGGGCTCATGGGCACCTGCTGACCGAGGGGCAGCAACGGAGCTAGGCGCAAGGGTGCCTGAGATCAAGCGTTGATGGGGTGCCAGGCCGCCCGGTTGCCCTCGATGCGGACGCGGCCGAAGTACGCGTCCGTGAAGTGGACACCGAAGCCGATGATGCCGGGTTCGGCGAGCTCGCGGACCAGGCTCTGGCGCAGGACGACGGACTGTGCGCGGTCGTGGTCGGCCGTCACCTCCCAGTGCGGGTGGATGATCTGGACCGGGTTGTGGAAGGCGTCACCGAAGGCGATCACCCGCTGTCCGCCTGCGCTGATCACGTAGGCGGTGTGTCCCGCACTGTGGCCGGGGGCGAACCTGACGTGGACGCCCGGGAAGATCTCCTCACCCTCATCCACGGTGCGCACCTGCGGCACGATGGCCTTGATCATGTCGGCCTGGCCCTGGGCTTCCGCGAAGTGACGCTGGGTCCATTCGGGTTCGGCGACCAGGTAGTCGGCGTCGGCGAAGACGGGGCGGTCGCTGCCGGACGCGGGGTGCCAGGCCCACCCGAAGTGGTCGGAATGCAGGTGGGTGAGTGCGACCGCTTCGATGTCGCCGGGACTGCGGCCGAGCGCGGCCAGGTTGTCCACCAGCGCGCCGCCGCTGGCGATTCCGTACGGGTTCTGGGGCGGCCCCACCGACAGCGGGCCCATTCCGGCGTCGATGAGCAGTGCGCGGCCGTCGCGTTCCACGAGCAGTCCGCCGACGCTGGCCACTATGTTCCCGTCGTCGTCGAGGTACTCGGCGTGCTGCGCCCAGTCCTCGTCGGTCGGCTCGGGGAACCAGATCCGGGCGCTCATCGTGGCCACGCCATCGGGGACATAGGTCAGCTTGGTGTCGCCGAGTGTGAGTGACCGGATGCCTGCGGGGCCATGGATCTGCTCGTCGGTGTGCGACGTCATGTCCGCCATGAGCCTTACTCCCTTGGTTATGAGTTTAATTATTTGATTCGGTGAGACGGTCGAAGATCGCGAGGACGTCGCTCGTGGACGTGGGGACCTCGTAGTCGGCCTTGTCCAGAACGTGCGCCCAGTTCTGGACAAGCGACTCGGGCGTGAGGTCGCGGTCGTAGTAGCCCAGGGTTTCGGCGACGAAGACGAGCGCGACACGACCGCCGCCGACCGCGACAACCTGGCCGTTGACCGGACAGCTTTCGTGAGCGAGCACGGCGACGGCCGGGGAGGTCAACCGGGTCGGCATCGTCGCTTCGAACTTCGCCTTCTCGGCATCGGTGCCGTACTTCGCGATCGAGGTGATGGACGTATAGGCCCCCGGCGCCACGGCGTTCACGCGGATGTCGAGGTCGCCGACCTCGTTGGCGAGGACGCGAGTGAGGCCGTAGACACCGCCCTTGGAGGCCGCGTAGGCACCCTGCCCTGAGTTGCCGTACATTCCGTGCGCCGACGTGGTGTTGATCAGCCGGCCGTAACCGCGTTCGACCAGATGCGGCCAGACGGCGTGCACGACGTGGCGCGTGCCGTTCAGATTGACCTTCAGCACGGTCTCGAACTGGTCGTCGGTCTCTTCGAGCTGCGGGGCGACCAGTGAGACTCCCGCATTGTTGATGACGATGTCGACATGCCCGAAGCGTGCGATGGCTCCGTCGACCAGCGCCCTTGCCCCCTCGGCGGTGGATATGTCGTCCGGGCTGGCTATCGCGGTGATCCCGCGGGCGGTCAGTTCCGACACCGCGCCGTCGGCGCCGTGGACGTCGTTGACCACGACGGTGGCCCCTCGGGCGCCGAGCAGTTCCGCGTGTGCTCGTCCGATGCCGCGGGCGGCCCCGGTGATGATCGCGACCCGTCCGTCGAAACGCAACTCGCTCATGCTGTCCTCCCGGGCATTGAGTTCCATGTCGAGGCATACGGAAAGGGGTGTCCATCGAGATCGGATCGCGCATCCCAGACCCACCGGCGGCGGTGCGCCGGAGCTTGCAAGCCCCGTCCCGTGCCACCCGAGGAATCTACCGTAATATTTACAGTTTAGACTTCTGGATACCATCCCGAAAGTGCCATGGAGCTCTCGATCCGAGGAGCAACAGACACAGGGCCTGCACCACGCAAAGCGCTGTCGTGGCGGTCATCGGCGCGGCATCGGGTATCGGTCTCGCGATCCGCAGAAAGCTTTGCCTCGAGGGCGCCACCCCTGGCCCGCTGGATCGCCACGAAGCCCGCAGCCACCCCGGCACCCGGTTGACCAGCATGAACGCATCAACGATCAAGAACTACAACTGCCGTGTCAGAGTGCACCGTGAATTCGTCGGGCGACCGACGATCTCCGCCGGAGCCATCCACCCCCGACGAGCACGAGCATCCCGGACCCGTGTCCTGCAACTCCACGTCGCCCTGTGCTCATTCGGTGTCGACTGTGTCAACATCCGTCCACAGCATCGAACATGCTTGCCGGACTCTGCGTACCACCATGCATGAACGCGTACAGGGCCGTGACCGCGGCACTCCTGTTGGCCGCCCTCGCCCCCACTACCGCCTGCAGCGCCCTCCAGCACAACAGCGATGACTCACCGGGACATGCCGTGGCGTCCTCGGGAACTCCGGCGGGGTCGGCCACCGCCCCGGCGCAGGGGTTGCAGGTCGCCAACGACAGCAGTGAGGGCGCTGACTGCCGCTGGGCCGCCGCCTACCCCGTCTACCCGGGGGCCGACGCCCTCAGCGCGGCGATGAAGGCCGACATCCAAAAGCGGGTCCCCGCCTTCCTGACGGCCGCCGACAGCCGATCGCGCTGCCCGGTCGGAATGGAGGCGAATATCGCCTTCGACACACTGGTCGCCTCCGGCAACGTGGTCGGGGTCCGGCTGACCACCCAGGACTACACCTCCGTCAACTCCGGCCTGAATACTCGCGATTACTGGTACGACGGCGCGACGAAGACCGGGACCTCCCCGCTGGCGCTCATCGCGGACGCGAAGACCGACACCTTCGCCGCACTGCTGTCACAGAAACTGAAAGGCCGCCCGGGCCTCCTGGTCGACAATTTCAGCGACCCCGCGCAGCGCGCCGGCTTGCTGACCAACCTCTACTTCCGCCGCAACGGCGATCTCGTCGTGTACTTCGACCAGGGCACCATAGCCGCGCCCGCCGTGGGCGTCGTGCAGCTCGTCCTGCCCAAGGCCCAAGTACTCCCGCTGCTGTCCGACTTCGGGCGGCGGGCCCAGCAGCAGACCATCAGCCCGTCCGGCAAGCTGGACCTGGGCGCCTCCAGCCCGGCGGTGCCAGCCTTGCCCAGCACCCAGCCCGCGCCTACCGAGGCCGACTGCCTGAAGGTCAAGTGCGTGGCTCTGACCTTCGACGACGGCCCCGGCCCGTACACCGCGAAACTGCTGGGCATCCTGGCCAAGTACCAGGCCCACGCCACCTTCTTCACCGTCGGCCAGAATGTCGCCGCCAGCCCAGAACTCGTCCGTGCCGAGGCCGCGGCCGGCGACGAGGTCGGCAACCACTCCTGGAACCACCCCGACCTGACCCGCCTCACCGCCGCACAGATACGCGACCAGATCACCCGCACCAGCGACGCCGTCAAGGCCGCCACCGGGGCCGCGCCCACCCTGCTGCGGCCGCCCTACGGTGCCGTCAACACCACGGTCAGCCAGACGGCCGACCTGCCCATGGTGCTCTGGAGCATCGACACCGAGGACTGGAAGTACCCCGACAGCACCAAGGTCTCCGACGCCGTGATCAACAAGGCCCGCCCTGGCGACGTGGTGCTCATGCACGACATCCACCCCACCTCCGTCGCCGCCGTCCCCCGCATCCTCAGCACCCTCGCGGCCCGCGGCTACCATTTCGTCACCATCAGCGAGCTCTACGCCAGCCACCCGCTCAAGACCGGCTACGCCTACGGGGCATTCGGTGCCGCCTACGGACGCTGAGCCCCGGCGCCGACCGAACCTGGTCGGCGCCTCGCTCACCCGACTGCTTCAGGACCGGCGTCGCGAGGCATGAAGCCGTGGCGCGACTTCCGCAGACCGCGATGCGATCGGAATCGCACAACGTCGATTCGCACACCCCGTCCTCACCGTGGAACGGCACGGCTGAAGCAGCTCAGTCATCGAGGACGACCAGGCGCCGTAGCCCGCCGGCGCTCTCCAGCCGGGTCCACGACAGTCCAGGCATGTGAGCGAGCGCGAACGGCACGCCGTCCGCGACGAGTTCGGCGGCAGTGGCCGCGGCGGACCGTCGTGCCTCGGCGCCGTCCACGTCGCCCACTCCTGGCCAGCCGTCCTCAAGGAGCTCGACCGGGCTGTGTGCCACATCGCCGATGAGCAGGCCGCGCTCGCCGCCGGAGACGATCTCGACGACTGTCGTTCCCGGGGTGTGACCCGGCACGTGCCGCAAGCGAACGGCCGGTGCGATCTCGGCGGCGTCCGTCCAGAGCTGCACTCGGTCGGCGACCGGTGCGAACCTGATGAGCGGAAGGTCGTTTTCACGCTCCATTCTTAGACCGGGATACTCCGCCGAGTAGAAATGCGCCCAGTCCGCCTCGTGGACGTGATAGATCGCGTTCTCGAAGGTCGCGCTCCCGTTCCGGGTGACCCAGCCGGTGTGGTCGTAATGCAGGTGCGTGAAGACGATGTGGTCGATGTCGCCGGCCTCCAGTCCCTTCTCGCGCAGGGCATCCAGCAGTGCGCCGCCGGTGTACGGCTCGGGAGGCTCGGGGCCGACCCCGAGGTCGACCAGGATGTTGTTCCTTCCGTCCCGGACCAGAAACCCCCCCACCGTGAACTCGACACGGCCGGCCGCGTCAAGAAAATCCCGGTAGGGGGCCCACCGATCGGCCGCCACACCCGGGTATGCGGTCGCCGGGTCGATCCTGAAATCCCCGTCGATGAGGCCGTCGATGGTGATGTTCCCGATTTTCACGAGATCTCCTTACTACGAGGGCGAGTACGGGGAGATGGCCGGAGGCCAGGATTTCCCTCGCCACACGCATCCCGGCGAGGTGTCGGTTCTACGCCGCCGGGTTCCTGTCGGAGCCGTCGTAGAGGCAAACGCTGTCGGTGATCACCGTCACGCTTCGGTCCACGGCCAGTCCATCGGGGGCCGGGGGCAGTCTTTCAACCAGTCGGGAGGCCGTTGCGAGGTCGGGACACAGGTACTCCTCCACAAGGTCGCAGCCGAGTCCGGCCGGTGCGCCGGGTTCGTCGAGCGGGACGTTGAGTACGCATGCCGGCGCCACGTCGCGGAGTGTGCGTGCCCTCAGGGACAGGGACGCCGCCCACGCCGCGACAAAGCTGGTGTGATCCGCGGCAGGTTCTCGCCAGACGAAGCGAAATACCTTCGTCCCCTCACGCATGCCGCTCAGTATCGTGACCTCGTAGCAGAATGTGCGAGTTTCTTCGACCGGAACGCCGAATGTAGCTGCACCGTCCTGGGCCATCAACAATTCGGACGAAGGGTTGGAGTGGTGCGCTCGGCGCGCCTCCACCGTCCGGTAAGTGACGATGCCGACGCCATCGTAGTCGCGGGAACACGTGGGAGCCGAAATCTCCTGATTCACGTCGCACTGCTCGTAGCGAACGACGTTGTCGGCGTACCCCGGCTTCGCCCTGCCAAGGCTTCCGTGGTGGCGCCAACGCGCCATGAAGGAGTCATGATCGAGGGCCGGATTACGGAGGGCAAGGTAGATCGACTTCGGGTGCTTGCTGATCATCACCTGGTGTCCTTGGTCGTTGACGAATGGGCGGTGGCCGGCGAGAACGCCAGAATCCCGGCAGCGTTCCGGCCGGATTCATCAGTCGCCTCGGCTCCAGTTGCCGGCCTCAGCTGTGGAGGGAGATCTGGTGAATGCCCTGCGGGTCGTCGAGACGCAGTCCCGCATCGGTTCGCGAGACGAGTCCGCGTTCACGCAGGTCGCGGATGGCGCGGCCGGCGACCTCGCGCACCGAGCCGATCGCGTCCGCGATCTCCTGCTGGTCCTGCACCACGACCAGGTCGTCGCCGCGGCGCACCGCCAGGTCGAGGAGGTGGCGGGCGACGCGTTGCCGGACCGAGCCGAAGAGGGCGGACGACATCATCTCGATCACCTCGGTGCAGACCCTGCCCACGAACTGGGCGACCGGCCAGCCGACCGCCGGCTCGGTACGCGCGAAGTGTTGCAGCCGACCGACGTTGAGAAACAGCACCTCCGCCGCGGTGACGGCCTCGGCGGTGACCTCCTGGCTATCGGTCACGACGGAGACCATGCCGACGCAGTCGGCCCGGCTGGCATAGCGAATGGTCGCCTTGCGCCCCTCCGGTGAGGACGCCACGATCCGGACAAGACCCGAGATCACCAGAATCAGCCGGGGATCGTCGTGCGCGCGGTAGATGATGTGGCCGGCGGGGATCGTCAGTGCCACGGCGGTGTCGCGCAGCTCGGACTGTACCTTTCCCGGCAGCTGCGCCAGGAAGCTCGACGACCACGCCTGGTCCACGGTCGACTCCGGGTGGGCGTACTCGCCCTTTCCCTCCGCGCGATGCGTCACAGCCGGCCTCCTCGCCGCCCACTGTATCCGCACCACGCCATGGCTTCACACGCCACCGATCCCGAGCTCACGCGGGGTGTTCACCAGCAGTTCGGCACCTCCCTCACGGACGACCATGAAGTCGGCGAGCATGCAGCCGACGTCCGGCTTCCAGGACGGGTCGTGCAGGTCGATGTTGTTGCCGAACGCCATGCCCTCCTCCAGCACCAGATCCCCGATGCGAGAGCCGTCCAGGGCGGGGCTGCCGTAGCCGGGCCGGTAGATCACCGTCGGGAACTCGGGCGAGGCGAGGCCCATGGCGTGGAAGCCGAGTTCGACGAAGTCCAGACCGGCGCGCTCGCTGGGACGCCTGACGGCTTCCCACGCCTCCCGCAGGGTCACGCCCGGGCGGAACGCCTCGCGGCTGGCGTCCAGGCACTCCAGCGAGACGTCCCAGATCTTCCGCAGCTGCGCCGGCACCCGTGGACCGACGTGCACGGTGTACTCGGTGTGCACCAGGTATCCACCGAACTTGGTGTGGAATTCGGTGATGACGAGGTCGCCCTCGGCCAGGGGGCGGGTGGTGGGCGTGCTCGGCTGGTCCGTGCCGTGCAGAAGGTGCCACAGCTCTTCCGTGGGATGTTCGACGGGACCGGACGCGAGCAGGTTGAAGATGTTCGGTTCGCCGCCCTCGGCGATCTGGGTCTGGACCATCTGGGCGTACACCTCGGCCTCGGTGGCGCCCGGCCGGCTCGCCGTGACGAGAGTGTCCACGACCTTGCGGGCGATCTGTGCCGCCCGGCGCATGAGGTCGATCTCCTCTTCGCTCTTGACCATGCGCATGTGCTGGAGCACGTGGCTGAAGTCGACGAACTTGGCGTTCGGAAGCGCGGTCTCCAGGCCGCGGAGCTCACCGTCGAGGAACGTCGGCGTGGTCTGGATGGTGGAGTTGAAGCCGACCAGCCCGATCCTGGAGTGCCCCAGGCCCCGATCGCGCAGCTCGGCCGCCAGCTCGACCACGCCGTGGCCGATCCTGATGTCGGTCACCCAGTCCTGCACGCTCTCCTGGTGGTGGAACGGCCTGCTCATATGGGCGACGGCGTTGTAGAGCACCGGTTCGGCGTCGAGGAAGAACAGCGCGTGCGATCCCATCTTCGCGCCGACTCCCGTGACGTAACGCAGGTTCGCCAGGCCCATGTCCCAGTAGATGTCGTTGCCCAGGAACACGAGGACGTCGACGTCGGCCATGAGCATGCGCTTGCGCAGGGCGTCCCAGCGGCGGTTGCGCTCCGCATGCGAGAGCCGTGGCATGTGCCGGCCGGGCACGGTGGTGGGGCGCGCGCCGCGAGGTACCGCGTGCGGGGGGAACGGTTGCGGCAGGCCCAGCGCCCGGACTTCGGGGCCGAGCAGCGGGGACTCACCCGTCAACAGAACGGTGTCGCCGTCCGTCGCCTTCAGGTCCGTTGTGGTCGTGTGGTCAGTCGTCATGGTTCCTGCCTGGCTCGTCGGGCGGATGGTGCTGGTCAGATGCCGTTGTAGATCCATGCGAAGCTCTCCCGCGCGGCGGCTGCGGGCCAGCCCTCCAGCATCTGGGCGCGGACCGCGCGTGTGACTCCGGAAGCGTGGTAGAGCTCGCCGTACAGGCGCGAGAGCAGCGTCACCCTCGCCGTGCGCACGGAGCGCAGCCGTTCGTACTCCCGGAGCGCCGACGGAACGTCCGGGGCGCTGTCGAGCTGCGCGGCGAGGGTCCACGCGTCCTCGACGGCCATCCCGGCGCCCTGGGCCAGGTACTGCAGGGTGGGATGTGCCGCGTCGCCGAGGAGCGTGATGCGTCCCTTGCTCCAGTGCTCCACGGGGTCGCGGTCGCGCAGCACCCACATGCGCCACTCGTCGATCTTGCCGAGGAGTGTCTCCACCTCGCCGCAGACACCCTTGAACTGCTCGTGCAGCTCCTCGGGGTCGCCGAAGACGTTGGCACCACGCTGGTACCGGTGGCTGTGGAAGATCGCGCCCATGTTGAACAGCTCACCCCGGCGGAGCGGGTAGTGCGCCAGGTGGAGGTCCGGTCCGGCCCAGAGCACGACGGAGTTCGATCTCAGGTGTTCCGGCACCTCCTCCATCGGGAGCACCGCGCGGTAGGCGACGTGCCCGGTCACCCTCGGCTCGCCGTCACCGAGCACGTGCTCCCGGACGGTCGACCACAGCCCGTCGGCGCCGATCAGCGCCGTACCGGCCAGTTCCTCACCCGACTCGGTCAGAGCCCGCACGCCGCGTTCGTCCTGTTCGACACCGACCACCTTGCAGTTCGTCCGCAGACGGATCTGGGGGTGCTCGGCGCAGGCCGCGGTGAGGACCGCGTGCAGGTCGGCGCGGTGGATGGTCGCGTAGGGGTAGCCGAAGCGATCCCGGAACTCCCGGTCGAGCGGGATCCGTACCAGCTCGGCGCTGTCGAGCGCGTCTCGGAGGATCAGGTTGTCGGGGAAGAAGGCTATGTCCCGAACCGGCTCGATGACGCCGAGCCGGTCGAACATGCGCATGACGTTCGGCCCCACCTGAAGACCCGCGCCCACCTCACCGAACTCGGGCGCCTGTTCCGCCAGGAGCACGCTCCGGCCCTGGCGGGCCAGCGCGAGAGCCGCGGTCATTCCGCCGATGCCCCCACCGATCACGAGGATCTCTTCGTTGTCAGACATGAGACACGCCGTCTCCTTGATAGCCGTGTTGGAACGCCGGTTCGCCGCGGTGGCCGTGAGGCACCCGCGTCGCCGCTGGTCGCGACCAGCCGCATCGACAGATGCGACGCACACCGCCGGGAACCTGGTCGCCCTTGTGCTCAGGGCCTCCATGGCCCCTGGAAAACCGCCGCCCGCCGTAGCTGCCGGCGAGCGTCGAGCCGGTGATCGCCCACGTGAATGTTTAACGGATGCGGACTTTAATCGCGCCACGGGTTGGTGATGAAGGACCGTGGTCGGACTGCCGTGTGACAAAAGTCCTGGACTTTTTGGACGCCTCATGGAGGTCTTGCGTGGCCTGCTCGTCGTAGTTTATGTTTCCGTCGTTTTACAGTCCGCCCTGCCCGTCGCGGCAGGTCGGAGGAGGTCTCACATGACATGAGAGCGTCACGTAGCCGCGCGCCCGGGAGTGAGCGCGGCATGAAGCCGGCCTCGGAATTCCGGACCGCCGTAACCAGTGGAATGAAGGGCAGGCCGTAACACCGGCCGCTTTACCCCGGGTATCACGTCGAGCCGCATACCACATGGGAGGCCATCGGGGCCGCGCCTGTAAGTCATGGAGCGCAGATGGACGAGGAGAGGAGTCTGGTGACTCACTCCAAGGCGATATTTGGCGGAAAGGCTGGACGTGGATATTGATGTTGTGGTGGTAGGAGCAGGCCTCGGCGGCATATATGCAGTCCATCGGCTTCGCCAAGCAGGGTTGTCGGTCGTCGGCATCGAGGGGGCAAGCGATGTGGGCGGCGTATGGTTCCACAATCGCTATCCCGGTGCGCGAGTCGATCTGGCAAGCCTCGACTATTCATACCATTTCTCGGACAAGATCTGGCGGGAATGGCGCTGGAGTGAACGCTACGCCGCTCAGCCGGAATTGCTGGCGTACTTGAACTTTGCCTCATCGGAACTCGATGTCCGGCGGGATTTCCTGTTCGACACGTGGGTGACCGGCGCTCGGTGGAATGCGGCTCGTGCGAGATACGAGTTGACCACCAGCACAGGTGCGTCGATCACCGCCAAATACCTGGTCATGACGACGGGACAGTTGTCGGCAGCGCGGCCGCCGGCGTTTCCGGGTCTCGATCAATTCGGCGGACGCGTAGTGATGACCAGTCACTGGCCGCACGACCACGTGGAAACGCGTGGAAAGCGTATCGGGCTGATCGGCACGGGGTCTTCGGGGGTGCAGGCAGCGCCTCCGCTCGCGGAGGCCGGCGAGCATCTCTATGTTTTCCAGCGCACTCCGAACTACGCGGTTCCCGCGCAGAACGCCCCGGCGGAGGAAGGTGCTCAGGAAGCGATCGGTGCTCGGCTCGCCGACGAGCGTGAGCGGCTCATTTCGGCAACCCGTCGGGCGGTCAACGATCCCATACCGCAGCACCCGGTCGGGCATTACTCCAAGCAGGAGCAGCAGGCGATCCTGCGGGCGCAGTGGGAGCGCGGCGGCACGTCCATGAACCGGCTCTTCACCGACCAGGGCACGGACCTGGTGGCAAACACCGTGGTCGCCGACTTCGTGAGAGATCGCGTGCGTGAAACCGTCACAGACGCTCGCACTGCCGAGGCGCTGTTGCCCACCTACCCGATCGGTGTAAGGCGGCTGATCCTGGAGAACGGCTACTACGAGATGTACAACCGAGAGAATGTGACGCTCGTTGACATCCGTTCGGAGCCCATCACCGAGATCACGCCGGGCGGGATTCGCACCCGGGACGCCTACTACGAGATCGATCTGCTCGTCTTCGCGCTCGGATTCGACGCCTTCACCGGATCGCTTCGCGGAGCGAACATCCGGGACGCGCAGGGAGTCGAACTCACGAGCCGATGGACCCGCGGCCCCCGGAACCTGCTCGGGATGATGACGACGGGGTTCCCCAACCTCTTCATGCCCACCGGTGCGGGAAGCCCGTCCGTCCTTGCGAACCTGTTTCTTCAGAACGAGTTCGCGATCGACTGGATCACGGACTGCATCGCGTTCATGGAATCGCGAGGATACGCGTCTATCGAACCCACCGAAGAAGCCGAAGACGAATGGGCGGCGCATGTGGCCGAGGCAGCGAACACAGGGCTTCGGATGCAGTACGACAACTACATGGTGCACGTCAACAAGGACGACGGCTCCCGGGTGTTCATGCCCTATCTGGGCGGAATGGAAAGTTATGTCAAACGTGCTCGCGCCGTCGCCGCCGATGGTTTCACCGGATTCAAGCTCTCCTGAGCGAGTCGTCGTGCCCGGTGGCAGCACCGGTGCAGCCGGCCGCCGCCGAGCGCTCCGCGTCGGCGAGGGATTCCGTTCCGACTCGGCTTCGCCTCGTCACTGACCGGTCATCGATGCCATCGAGCCTCGAACCCAGGGCCGGACAACGTCCGGCCGCTCCACTGTTCCGCGGCCGCGGTGGGCAGCCATGGTGCAGTCGCCGCCACTACCGAAGGGGATGATCTCGTCTTGACATCGACCCAGTCCACAGCTCCGCAGTTCGATGCCATAGTCATCGGGGCGGGCGTCAATGGGCTCTACACGCTTTACCGCCTGCGCGAGCTCGGCCTGTCCGTTCGGACACTCGAGGCCGGCGCGGGCGTCGGCGGCACCTGGTACTGGAACCGCTACCCGGGTGCGCGACTGGACTCGGAGAGCTACAGCTACGGCTATTTCTTCAGCGAAGAGATCCAGCAGGAGTGGTCGTGGAGCGAGGAGTTCGCGGGCCAACCGGAGCTTGAGCGGTACTTCAACTTCGTGGCCGATCGGCTGCAGTTGCGTCCGGACATCGAGCTGAACACCCGTGTCGCCTCGGCGCACTACGACGCTGAAACGGCGAGCTGGACGTTGCGGACCACAGACGGTCGCACCTTCACAGCACGGTTCGTGGTCTTCGCCACAGGAATTCTCTCAAGGCCCCTCTTCCCGGAGATAACCGGCCTCGACGAATTCTCCGGCGCATACCACCACACGGCTCTCTGGCCGCACGAGCCCGTCGAGCTGGCTGGCAAGCGGGTGGCCGTGATCGGCACCGGCGCGAGCGGTGTACAGCTGATCCCGTCCATCGCGGACCAGGTGGAACACCTCACGGTCTTCCAACGCACTCCCAACTGGTGCGCGCCGAGCAACAACTTCCACTTCTCCGCCGAGCGCGTCGCTGACCTCAAGAGCCGGTGGCGGGAGATTCGGGACACCTGCCGGGAGACGCCCGGCGGGTTCATCCACTCGCCGCGCGACGAGTCGGCGCTGGACGTGTCGGCCGACGAACGCCAGGCCCTCTACGAAAAGCTGTGGAATGCCACCGGGCTGGCCCTGTCCCATTCGAACTTCCGCGATCTGCTGACGAACCGCGAGGCCAACGACACGGTCAGCTCCTTCATCGCAGAGAAGATCCGCACGCGCGTGCACAATCCGGATGTGGCCGACCAGCTCATCCCGAAGGACCACGGCTTCGCCATGAAGCGGCCGCCGCTGGAGACGAACTACTACGAGGCGTACAACCGCGACAATGTCGAGCTGATCTCGCTCGACAAGGAACCCATTGTGCGAGCCACGGAGCAGGGACTCGAGACCACCCGGCGGAACCTCGATTTCGATGTGATCATCCTGGCCACCGGCTTCCACGCGGGCACCGGCCCGATGCTGAAGGTCGACATCACCGGCGAGGACGGGGCGGCGCTCCAGGACTACTGGGCGGACGGTCCGCGGACCCTGCTCGGCGTCCTGGTGGTGGGCTTCCCCAACATGTTCATCGTGTCCGGGCCGCAGGGCGGCACCGCCGGCAACATCCCACGGTTCGGTGAGCTTCAGGCCAACTGGATCGTCGAATGCGTACGGCACATGAAGGAACGTGGATACCAGAAGATCGAGGCCACCCCTGAGGCCGAGGAAGCCTGGGTCGAGCACGCCATCGGAACGGTCGAGAAAACGCTGCTGTCCCAGGCGAACTCGTGGTACTTCGGGTCCAACGTTCCGGGCAAGAAGCGAGCCTTCCAACTCTATGCCGGCAGCCAGTCGACCTACCGGTCGCGACTGGACGAGGCGGCGCGTGAATACCAGGATTTCAAGTTCACGAGCGAGTGACGGGAAAAGACATGGACCTCACGGGCAGGATCGCCGTCATCACCGGTGGCGCCTCGGGAATCGGTGCCGCGGTCACGGACCGGCTTCGGGCCGCCGGCTCCGTCCCGGTCACCTGGGACATCGCCGGAGAACCGGACGTGCACTGCGATGTGACCGATGAGAACTCGGTCGCCGCGGCTCTCGACGAGACCATCGCTCGCGTCGGCGTGCCCACGGTACTGGTCGCCGCCGCCGGTGTGACCGGGTACGCGCAGCCGCTGGTCGACCAGGACGTCGAGGGTTGGGACCGTACGTTCGCCATCAACGCGCGCGGGGTGTTTCTCTCGATGCGTGCTGTGGCGCGACGACTCGTCGAAGACGAGCGCGACGGGTGCCTGGTGGCGATCTCCAGCGTGACGGGCATCGTCGCCGATCCCGGCGCGATCGCATACGGGGCGTCGAAGGCCGCGGTCAATCATCTCGTTCGGGATGTCGCCATCGAGCTCGGTCCGTTCGGTATCCGGGTCAACGCGATCGCCCCCGGTCCCACTGAGACGCCGATGCTGGGCGGGAACCTCGGCCTCCCCGGCTTCCGCCAGGAGACCATCGACTACACGCCGCTGGACCGGTTCGGCACCCCTGATCTCGTGGCGGACGCCCTGCTCCACGTTCTGCAGGCGGACTGGGTGACCGGCCAGGTGATCACCGTGGACGGCGGCTTGTCCCTGATGACCGCCCGGGGAGTACGGCGCTTCATCGCCCGGGGGAAATCCCGGGACACCACCTCGCCGGTGTACAGCAAGTGGGCGAAGAAGATGAAAATGTGAACGCCACGGACTGGTGCGGCGACAGTCGTGGCCGACACCGGGCTCGGTTTCGGGCGCGCCCCAGCTGTTTCGGTCCGGCGCGGGCGGCTGGGACCGGAACAGGAGAAGCCGATCCCGCGCTGGGTGCATGCGTTCCTTCTCCGACGGCGGGCTGATCGACAACGCGCGCGTGCTGTCGGTCGCCCGGGGGGTTCCTGCGGTATTCCGTCGGTCAACGGCCGACGAGTTCCGGTCGGCGCTGCCCGCCATCGGCGCCTCCGAGCCGGCCCGGTGGGACCCCACCGGCGGCCCCCTGTGCTCTGCGTCCCACCGTAGGTCAGCCGGCGCTCTCACCCAGCCCCGCCGAGGTCGCCTCGGCGGCCGTGGTCAGGGCCGCGACGATCTCCCGCAGGCGGTGTGGCTCGTACCGCACACTCGGCATGGACACGGACACGGCGGCTACCACGCGGCCGTCTGCGTCCGTGACACCGCGCCCGACGGCGACGACCCCGCGCTCGGAGCGCTCCAGGTTGAGGGCCACGCCGCTGCTTCTGACGGCGCGCAGTTCGCCGCACAGCCTGGCGAGATCGGGACGTTCCTCGGCGTCGGAGGCGTAGAGCGCCTCAAGCTCCTCGTCACCGAGCTGGGCCAGCAGGACCAGGCCGCCCGTGACCAGGTGCGCGGGAAACACCATCCCCTCACGGCTTCCTACACGCAGCGCCCGGGAGCACTCGACCGATGCGACGAACCGCGCGGTCCGGCCGGTACGGATGGTGACGCTCGCGGTCTCGTCGAGCGTGTCGACCAGGGTCCGCAACGGACCGAGGGCGGCGGCGCGCAGGGCTCCGACGTTCGACTGCGCCTTGTCCGCGATCTCCAGCACCGGACCGGCCCGGTAGCTGCGGTCCTCGTCCTGCACGGCGAAGTCACGGTAGACGAGCGTGGAGAGCAGGCGATGGGCGCTGGAGCGGGCCACACCAAGCCGTCGGGCTGCCTCGGAGACCGTGATGGACCCCTCGACCTGCAGAATCACGGCCAGTTGCAGGGCGTGGTCGACGCTGGTGACGCCGTATGCCGGCGGCTCTTTCATCGACTTGACCATGGCGGTGCCTCTCTCGGACATGCATCGTAATGTGTTCTGCTGAACAGAATCTACTGTTCCCATCACTGTCGACCGGGGCACGGTCGGTGCATGACCGAACAGGACAGCGTCGTCTCCCCCGTCAGGCTCACCGCCACTGAGGGGCCCGATCAGCCGCCGGTGACTCCCGAGTTGGAAGACCTGTACCGCGGCTTCGAGAAAGCTCTGCTGGTGCCGCTGTGGGCCCGCATCGGTGACCTGATGCCGCCGCACCCGATGTCGAAGGCCCAGCCCCACCGGTGGGAGTGGAAGGAACTGCTCGGCCTGGCCGCACAGTCCGGCGACCTGGTCCCCGTCGGCCGCGGAGGCGAGCGCCGGGCGATCGCACTGGCCAACCCGAGCCTGGGCGGCAGGCCGTACGCCACCCCCACCCTCTGGGCCGCCATCCAGTACCTGATGCCCGGCGAGGACGCGCCCGAGCACCGGCACACCCAGAACGCCTTCCGGTTCGTCGTCGAGGGCGAGGGTGTGTGGACCGTGGTGGAGCGCGACCCCGTGCCCATGCGCCGCGGTGACTTCCTGCCCCAGGCCGGCCTGCACTGGCACGCCCACCACAACTCCGCCGACCGGCCCATGGCCTGGATCGACGGCCTGGACATTCCCTTCCAGTACGACATCGAGGCCCAGTTCTTCGACTTCGGCCGGGACCAGCTGTCCGAGGAGGAGCACGCCGCGCCCGACCGTTCCCGCTCGGAACGGCTGTGGGGTCACCCCGGGCTGGTTCCCGTGTCGCAGTTCGGGTCCCGGGAGGGCACCCCGCTGCTGCGCTACCGCTGGGAGGACACCGACGCCGCCCTCACCGACCAGCTTCAACTGGAGCGCGAGGGCCGCCCCGGCACGGTCGAACCCGGCCACGCCCTGGTGCGCTACACCAACCCCACCACCGCGGGCGATGTCCTGCCGACCATCCGCGCGCAGTTCCACCGCATCGCCAGCGGTGCCGAGACCGCGTCTCGGCGCGAGACCGGCTCGTCGGTGTACCAGGTGTTCGACGGTTCCGGGCGGGTGACCGTAGGCGACTTCTCCTGGTCGGTCACGCGCGGCGACCTCTTCGTCGTCCCCTCCTGGACACCGCTGTCGATCCGGTCGGAGGCCTCGCCGTCCGACTCGGACTCCGGGGCCCTGGACCTGTTCCAGTTCAGCGACGCACCCCTGTTCACCAAGCTCAACCTGTACCGCACGCACACCGAGAACACCCCCGCCGAGGAGAAGCACGCGTGAAGCTCGCCACCATCCGCCTAGCAGACCGCACCGCCGCCGTCCGTGTAGAGAGCAACTCCCTCGTCGAACTGGGTCTGCCCGACGTGGGCGCCGTTCTGGCGGCACCCGGCGGACTCGCAGCCGCCGCGACGGCCGACGGCCCGCGGCTGTCCATCTCCGGCGCGGACTTCGCGCCGCTCGTGCCCCGCCCGAGCAAGGTGGTCTGCGTCGGTCTCAACTACCAGAAGCACATCAAGGAGATGGGCCGCGACCTCCCGGAACACCCGACCCTGTTCTGCAAGTTCTCCGACACCCTCATCGGCGCCCATGACGACATCCGGCGCCCCGTCGAGACCGAGCAGTTCGACTGGGAGGCCGAACTCGCGGTGGTGATCGGCCGGCAGGTCCGGCGCGCGGACGCGGCGGCGGCCGAGGCGGCCATCGCGGGCTTCACCGTGCTCAACGACGTCACCTGCCGTGACTGGCAGTTCCGCACCCGGGAGTGGCTGCAGGGCAAGAACTGGGACTCCACCACGCCGGTCGGCCCGTTCCTCGTCACCTCGGACGAGGTCGGCGGCCCGCGCCCCGCGCTCGACATCCGCTGCGAGGTCAACGGACAGGTCATGCAGCAGGACAACACCGGCGACCTGCTCTTCGACCCGGTCGACCTGGTCCGCTACGTCTCCACGATGATCCGGCTGAACCCCGGTGACGTCATCGCCACCGGCACCCCCGGCGGCGTCGGCCATGCCCGCACACCGCAGGTCTTCCTCCAGCCGGGCGACGTCGTGGTCACGGAGATCGAGGGCCTGGGGAGGCTGGAGAACCGCGTCGTCGCGGAGGGTGCCGCATGAGAGACCTCGACACCACGCTGACCTGGGTCGCCCTGGGCACCTCCCTGTGCCGCAAGGCTCTGGCCGGACTCGACGAGACGTCGTACGGAGCCCCCTCGCTGCTCCCCGGCTGGACTCGGGCGCACGTCGTCGCCCACCTGGCCGGCAACGCCGAGGCCGTCGGCAATCTCGTTCACTGGGCTCGAACCGGGGAGCCCACCCCCATGTACAGCTCGCCGGAGCAGCGCACTGCTGCCGTCGAGGCGGGCACCCGGCTGCCCGCCCACGAACTCACCGCCTGGTTCGAGCGGTCCGCCCAGGCGCTGGACGACGCCGTGGCGGGCTTGACCGACACCCAGTGGCAGTCCGAGGTCGTGACCGCTCAGGGTCGGACCGTACCGGCGAGCGAGATCCCATGGCTGCGCAGCAGGGAGGTCATGGTGCACGCCGTCGACCTCGGCGCCTCGGCCTCCTTCTCCGACCTCCCGGCGGAGTTCCTGGCCGCGCTCCGCGAGGACATCCTCGCCAGGCGGGGCAGCGCGAACGTGCCCGCCGTCCATGGTGATCCTGCGGAGGTCACCGCCTACCTCGCAGGTCGCCCAAGCACGGGTGTGACGACGGCTGACGGCGCTCCCGCCCAGCCCCTCGGGCCCTGGCTGTGAATCCCCGCGTCTCCGCCATGCCCCGTGAACTCGGCAGTTTCCGAGTCAGTCCGGCGGCGTCACCAGGACCACAGTGCCTTCGACCGGAGCCGGGGGATGTCCGGGACCACAGCCCGAGGAAGCGGGGGGAAAGAGCCGGTGCGGCGCGGCACCGGCCCTGTCTCCCGTCGCGGACTACAAGGCGAGGAGCTGCCATTCCTGGTTGGTTCCGCCTGTGTTGGGCCACTGGATGATCGAAGCGCCGTCTGCAGTGGAGGCGTCCTTGACGTCGACGCACCAGCCGTTGCCGAGGTTGACGATCCGGTAGTAGCCAGTGGAGGCGGGCACGAGTTGCCACCACTGGTTGCTGCTGCCGGTGTCGGCCCACTGATCAAGGGCGGCGCCCTGGGCGGAGCCGCCCGGGCTGTCCAGGACCTTGCCGCTCTTGACGTTGGCCAGGCGATAGGAGCCGTCGGTGTTGGGCAGCAGCTTCCACTGCTGGTTGGTGCCGGTGTTTTGCGGCCACTGTATGAGGGACCCGCCGTCGGCAGTGGAGCCTCCACTGACGTCCAGCACCTTGCCGCTCTTGTGGTTCACCAGCCGATAGGTGCCGAGGTCCGCGGAAAACGGACGGTCGTAGATCTCCAGGTTGCGTATGGAGGCCCAGACACCCGTGGGCAGTCCGGTCACCGTCACCCGCACATAGCGGACCTGGGCGTTGAACACAGCGGCCTGGACCTGGCTGGTACTGGTGGTGCCGGTGCGGTCGGCCAGCATGGTCCAGGTGGCGTTGTCCGTGGAGCCCTCGATCTTGTACGTGTAGTTCGTGGCGTCGCGCTCCCAGGCGATCCGCGCGCCGGTGACCGCTTTGGCCGACCCCAGGCGCAGGGCGAGCTGTTCATCGAGTCGAGCTGTCACGGCTGGGGTCTGTGTAGCGATGGGGTGCACACCGCCGAGGCGGGCCGTCTTGCGGCCCGGCGGTGTGCACCGGCCCTCTGACCAGATTGCTCAGGCCGGCTCGCGTACCAGGTGGACGAGGGTGGAAGTGTGGTCATCCGCGGCGAGGTCCAGCGGCAGCCCATGGGTGAGCAGGACGGCGCCGTGGTGGACGGCGCCGGTCGCGGTGTCGCGATAGCGGGCCGCGGGGTCGAGGGCTCGCAGGGGCAGCGGGGCATCCCGGTGGCCGAAGTGCCGGGCGTACCGCAGCGCGATCACCGCGGTCTCGCGACCGTCGGGTGCCAGGTACTGTACGGCCGTCAGGTCGCCCTGCCCGGACAGCCGGTGCTGCTCGCCGAGCTGCACCAGATGCCGCGCGGCCTTGTACTCCGCCACCAGTTCCGCCGCGCGGGCCAGCTCCGTGTCACCCCAGCGGTTCAGGTCACCACCGAGGCCGAGGACACCGGTCGCCGCGACGCGGAAGCGGAAGTCCAGCGGCACGCTCCGCCCGGTGAAGGGGTTGGGGCTGTCGGTCACCCAGGCGCCCATCACCTGGGCCGGGTACAGCTGGGAGAAGCCGTGCTGGATCTCGACGCGGTCCACGGCGTCGGTGTTGTCGGAGGCCCACACCTGGTCGGTGCGGGCGAGGATGCCCAGGTCGAGGCGGCCGCCGCCGCTGCTGCACGACTCGATGCGCAGGTCGGGGTGGTCGGCGCGGAGCCGGTCGAGGATCGCGTACAGGGCGTGGACGTGGTCGGTCCACAGGCGGTCCGGATCTCCCTCGACGTCGGGCCAACCCGCCTCCGTGAAGGGGCGGTTCATGTCCCACTTGAGAAAGTCGATGGCGTTCTTGGTGACCAGTTCGTCGAGCCGGCCGTGCACCCACGCGGCGACGTCGGGACGGGCCAGGTTGAGGACGAGCTGATTGCGGTGTTCGGTGCGGCGACGGTGCGGCTGGTGGAGGACCCAGTCGGGGTGGGCGCGGTAGAGGTCGCTGTCGGGGTTGACCATCTCGGGCTCGACCCAGAGGCCGAAACCCATCCCGAGGTCGTGGACACGGTCGACGAGCGGGGCGAGGCCGTCGGGGAAGCGCTCGGGGTTGGGGGTCCAGTCGCCCAGCCCGGCCCCGTCATGGGTGCGGGCGCCGAACCAGCCGTCGTCCATGACGAACAGCTCCACGCCCAGTGCCGCCGCCTTCTCCGCCAGCTCGATCTGCCCGGTGACGTCTATGTCGTACCCGGTCGCCTCCCAGGAGTTGTAGAGGACGGGGCGCACCTCGTCCGGGTGCGCGAGGACGTGGTCGCGGACGTATCGGTGCCAGAGACGGCTCGCCGCGCCGAACCCATCCTCGGTGTACGCGCCCGCGCAGACCGGGGTGACGAGTTCCTCTCCCGGTGCCAGTTCTCGGGTGACCGGGTCGTGGCCGAAGCCCGCCGAGACGGTCACCCGCTCGGTGGGCAGCCGCTGTGCCGTCAGCTTCCAGCCGCCGCTCCAGGCGAGGGCGCAGGACCAGACGGAGCCGTGCTCCTCGCTGGTGTGCCCGTCGTCGATCATCGCCCAGGGGTTGGCCTGGTGGCCGGTGGTGCCCCGGCGACTGGTGGTCACCGTCTCGCCGTACGGCAGCGGGACGCGGACCAGCTGGGTCTCGGCCGACCACTGGCCGCGGACCTGGCTCAGCCGGTAGTCGAGCAGCCGGGGAAGCACCCAGGTGGCCGAGTCGGCCCGGACGACGGTGATCGGGCCGTCGGCCGCGCCGCCGGTATGGCGCAGCCGCAGATGCCGTTCGAGCACGTCAATGTCGGGATGCACGCGGTAGTGCGTCTCGATGGCGAGCGGATAGTGCCGGTCGGCAAACCGCAGCACCAGCCGGGAGCCCACGTGGACGACGTCCACGAGCCGGGGTTCGAGGTCGCGCACGCCGTCCGGGAAGCGGACCTGGACACCGGCGTGCGCGTAGCGCATGGCGCCGGCGGTGTCGAGGTCAAGGGTGCCGTCCAATGGGTCCTCGAAGGAACGGCGGCCCGGCGCCGGGTAGTTCAGCAGCGAGAGGGCCTGGTCGAGGGTGAGGCGGGGGCCCCAGTGCAGGCCGCGCAGTCGGTGGTCGTCGTCGAGGTGGAGGACGTAACTGGAGCCGGGTCCCGACAGGACCCAGAGCCGGTGCCCAGGGTCGTGGGCGATGCTCGGCATGGCGGCCTTTCACGCAAAGGGGGAAATGGGGCGGCGGGGACGGAAGGGGAGCCGTCCCCGCCGCGTCGGCTGGGTCAGCCGTTCACGGGAGCCACCTCGACGTAGTCGATGTCGGGCGCCCACGATGAGGAGTTGGAGAACTTCAGGGAGTTGGTGCCGGCGGCCAGGGTGACGGTCGTCGGCAGGGTCCAGTAGTCGTTCCAGCTGTAGGTGTTGCGGAAGGTCAGTGTGGTGGCGGTGCCCCCGTTGACCGACAGCTGGGCGGTGCGGGACTCCACGTTGGTGTTGTAACTGCTGGAGCCCGCCCGGTCGTTCTGCGCGTAGTGGATGACGACGGTGTAGCGGCCGGCGGCGGAGGCGCTCACGCCTGCGAAGGTGAGCGTGTTGCTGCTGCTGTTGCCGACGTAGCCGACGTTCTTGCCGCCGGAGGCCCAGGTGTCGGACTGGGCCTTGGCCGCGCCTGCCAGGGTCGCGCTCTCGGCCTCGTACTTGGTGACGCCGGTGGTGTCACCGGAGCCGTCGACCTTCAGGTTCCGCAAGGTGAGGGTGGTCCCGCTGTTGGGGCTGACCGCGATCCGGTTGATGCCGGCGGTGAGGTACAGCTTGGTGCTGGAGGTGGTGGCCGAGCCGCCCGAGGAGGCGTAGGTGGCGGCCGTGGTGCCGTTCAGGGCGAGCGCAGTGCTGCCGCCGGAGGAGGTGTAGTCGGTCTTGACGGTGTAGTAGCCGTCGGTCGGGGCGTAGACGTCGAAGGTCGCCTTGTCGCCGCTGGTCATGACCAGGGCGCCGGTGCCGGTCTCGCCGACGTCGCCGTACGAGTACGAGGGGCTGCCGCTGATGTCGGCGAGGGTCGCCTCGTAGACCGTCTCGGGGGTGCTCGCCACGGAGGTCAGGTCGATCTTGTCGAGGGTGACCTGCCCGGCGGAGGTGCCCAGGTCGGAGTCGGCGACGGCGAGCGAGACGGTATGGCTGCCGGCGCTGAGGGTGACCGGGACGGTGACGTTGGAGCGGTACTGCCAGTTCAGCGTCGACGGGTAGGTCACGAACTGCGGGTTGGCGCCGTCGATGCGCAGGACCTGCTGGGAGGGCGAGCCGTTCTGGTTGCCGTAGAAGATGCGCAGGTTGTAGGTGCCGGCGGACGGGACGCTGGTGGTGAAGACGACCTTGCTGTCACTCGCGGTGAGGTAGCCGACGTCCTTGGTGCCGGAGGTGGCGTACAGCTGGGCGGTGGAGTAGCTGGCGCCGGTGGCCTGCTGGACGACGGTGCCGTCGGTGATGGCCGCGTTCTCCGCCTCGTAGGAGGAGTACGACGGGACGCTGGGCGTGGTGGCCGTGCCGCCGCCGTTCGGGCTGACCGTGATGCGGTACGCCGACATGGAGTTGAGGCCGGTCAGCGGCACGGTGATGGAGCCGCCGGACGGGGTGTAGGCGGTCCTGGAGATGGTCTTCGGCGGGGCGGAGGCGCCCTCGTAGCCGCTCCAGTCCAGGGCCTGGACCGTGACCTCGACCTTGCTGCCGAAGGTGGCGCTCGGGATGTTGTTGATCACCACGTTGGCGTCGGTCGAGGAACCGCCCACGATCACCTGAGCCTGCTTGCGGCTGGTGTCGAGCGAGCCGATGCCCTGGAGCGTGTCCTGGACGTTGGCCTGCGGCGGGGTCGTCTTGACGGTCTGCCCGGTCATCCCCGCGTACCAGTGCCAGAACCACCACGACCCGTTCGGGACGTTGGTGTGGACGGTGTTGCCGGACATGTTGCCGGCGATGTCCCAGTACGGCTGCTGAGCGTAGACCTTGGTGTCCTCGAACATCGCGGCCCACTGGATCATCTGGCCGGGCACCGACAGGTCGCGCCGGTTGGCGTACTCGTCGATGTTGACGGTGATCGGGCTGATGGACCGGGCGGTCTCCAGGGCTCGGTAGGCGGTGTAGTGGCCGCGGTAGTTGGCGAGCGAGGACGGGCCCAGCTCGTGCCAGGTGAAGACGTCCGGCAACTGCCCTTGCGCCTTGGCGTAGGTGAGGAAGTCACCGAAGAACTTGCTGTTCCAGTTGGCAGTGTTGGGCCCACCTATCTTGGCGTCCGGGTAGTCGGTCTTGATCCTCTCGTAGACGGTGCTCCAGTCCGACTCGAAGGAAGCGAGCGCCGAGGCGTAGGTGCTTGAGTTCGAACTGCCGAGGCCGGTGTACCAGTTGCCGTCCGGCTCGTTGAACGGGACGAACACCACCTTGTCCGCGTAACTGGTCGCCTTGACCGCGTTGACGGCGGTGTCGACCTGGGTGAGGTAATCAGTGATGCCGTTGTTCTGGTACGGCCAGTCCGAGTACTCGTCCTGGATGTTGGTGTACATCGTCCCGCCGCCGTTGCGGAAGAACGACGGCGCGACGGCGACAATGTCGCCGTTGGGGTGCTGCGCGCCGCCCGGCGGCTTCTGCGAACCGGTGGTCAGCTTCAGCGGGGCGAGGAGGTTGTCTCCCGGTACCCCGTCGTCGCTCTGCCCGTAGAGCGCGCCGTTCGAGCCGTGCAGGACGGCTCCGGTGGTCGTGCCGAGATCGACGGCATAGGTCTGGGAGGCCGCGGCGGCGGTCTGCGGTACGGCGAGCAACGCGCCGATGGCCGCGACGGCCACTGCTGCTCCCGTCAGGGGTCTTCTCATGGAGACCTGGCTTTCTCCTCCCGCCACGCTGCGGGAGGACGGAGGGATCGGTTCCGGGACGCTCAACGAATTGTTATCGCTCACATCCCCCGTGCGGGAGCGATACGGCGAACTTTTTCGTACGCGGAACCGGTCAGGTGATCGAGTGGGGACGGGGTCAGCGGGAGCGGCCGGGCGCCGGCCCGGTGCTCTCGCGGACGATCAGCTCAGGCTCCGCCCACAGGGGCGGCAGCGGTGCGTTCTCGGGATCCAGCAACCGGTACAGCATGCCGAACGCGCCACGCCCGAGCCCTTCGAAGTCCAGTCGTACGGTGGTGAGCGCCGGGTGGGTGTAGCCCGCGTACGGCGCGTCGTCGAAGCCGACGACGCTCAGGTCGCCCGGCACGTCCCGGCCCGCCTCGCGCGCTGCGCGCAGCGCGCCGAGGGCCAGTTCGTCGTTGCCGCACAGGACCGCGGTGACCTCCGGGTCGGCGACCAGGGCGCGGGCGGCCAGGTACCCGGATCGCGGGCTCCAGCCGCCTTCCAGCGGCTCGGGGACCGACCGCCCGGCCGCGGCCAGGGCGTCCCGCCAGCCATCTGATCGCTGACCGACCCTCGCGGTGGAGGACGGGATGGCCATGTAGTGGACGGTTCGGTGGCCGAGGCTGAGCAGGTAGCGGGTGGCCTGGGCGGCGGCCGTACGGTCGTCGAGCCATACCTCGGGACGGCTGCCGGCCCGGCCGTCCTCGGGGCGCTCCACCACGGCCGCCGCCGGGAACTCCTGGGGCAGGGCGTGCCAGGCCCGCTCCCCCGACGCGTTGAAGGCGATGACCAGCACCGGCTCGCCGGGCCTGGCCAGCCGGCTCGCCACGTCGTCCGGTGTCAGCGGCGCGCTCGCGTCCAGAACGCTGATCGCCACCGAGAACTCCGCCGCCCGCGCCGCCTCCTCGATGCCGCGCAGCGCCAGGGACGCTCCGTACAGGGTGGTGTCCGAGGTCAGTACGGTCACCGAGCGGACCACTCCCCCGGCCAGGGCCCGCGCAAGCCGGTTGGGCTTGTAGCCCAACTCGTCGATGACCTCCAACACCCGGTCCCGGGTGGCCTTGCGCACCTTGGGGCTGCCGTTGACCACGCGGGAGACGGTCTGGTGCGAGACCCCGGCGGCCTTGGCCACGTCGAAGATGCTGACCGAGCGCGTCCGGTCGGCGCTCTGGGCGGAGGGTTCCTCGTGCGGGACCGGGGCGGGCTGCTGCATGGTGGTGGACTCCTGGCGGCGGTGGGGGGGTGGCGGGCGGCAGGTTTTCTACTTGATCGCCGCGTTGGACTCTTCGTTGACGGAGTCGGCCGCCTTCTGAGGCGTCTGCCGGCCGAGCCAGACCTGGTTGAAGGCGTCCAGCACCTTCACGTTGTACGTCGCCGAGGACGTGGTCAGCGGGTAACCGACCGTCGTACCCTCGGCCTCCTTCGCGAACGCGCTGACGTCCACGCCCTGCTTCTGCCACGCGGCGACGAAGTCCTGGTTGAGCGCCGGAATGCCGGGCCACACCGACCCCGTGGCCACGATGATCTTCTGCGACTCCGCGGATCCCAGCCACTTCACCAGTTCCCACGCCTCCTTGGGGTGCTTGCTGCCCGCGTACAGGGCGTTGCTGAGCCCGTTGTACACCGTCCCCTTGCCGGCCGGGCCACTGGGAAGCTCGGCCACCCCGAAGTTGCCCTTCAGGGAGCCCTGGTAGGCGTTGAGGTCCCAGCTGCCGTCCCAGACGACCGCCGCCTGCTTTCGCGCCATGACCTGCGGCAGCGAGGCCCCGTTGGGCGTGTTGGTGACGGTGGCGGGCACCGCCACGTGGTACTTCAGCCGCAGGTCCTGGACGAACTGGATCGCCTGGACGCAGGACGCCTGGTTGATGGTCCACTTGCCCCAGGCCTTGTCCTGGAGCTTGCAGCCGTTCTGGGTCGCCGCGTCCCACCAGTCGGTCTGGCCGTTGGGCGAGGACAGCGCAAGGCCGTACTGCTTGACGTGCTTGGCGTCGAAGGCGGCCTCGTTCGGGTGCTTGCCGTTCTCGTCGATCGTCAGCTTCTGGAGCGCCTTGACGAAGGTACCGCCGTCGGTGGTGTTCCAGGACAGCGAGCCCAGCTGGTCCTGGGTGAGGCCGGCCGTCTTCAGCATCGTCTTGTTGTAGACCTGCGCGATGGTGTCCCAGTCCTTGGGCAGGCCGTACTGCTTGCCGTTCTGATCCCAGCCCGCGAGGAGCTTGGAGTCGTAGACCGAGGTGTCCAGCTTGTCGGCCTTGATGTACGGGGTGAGGTCGGTGAGCACACCCTGCTGGGCGAACTGCGGGAAGTAGGCCACGTGGTCCCAGAAGACGTCCGGCGCGGTACGGCCCGCCAGCTGGGTCTGCAACTTGCTCCAGTACTGGGCCCAGGCGTTGAGCTCGATCTTGACCTTGATCTTCGGGTGCTGCTTCTCGAAGGCGTCGATCGACTTCTGCAACGCGGGCTTCTGCACGGCGTCCCAGATGGCGTACCGCAGGGTGACGGTGCCATCGGAGGAGGTGCCGGAACCTGAGTTGCCGCAGGCGGTGAGGGTGAGGAGGAGGGTGGTGGCAGCCGCGCTCAGGGCTCGTGTGGTGGTCGACAAGGTCGCGGCTCTTCTGGTGGCGCTGGACATGGGTGGGGCTTCCTTTCGGTGCGGGTGAGAGAAGCAGGGCGGCTCAGGATGACTGTTAGCGCTAACACATGACAACGGGGATCACTTCAGGCCTGTGAGGGCGATGGAGCGCACGATGTGCCGCTGGAACAGCAGGAAGACGGCGATCAGCGGCAGCAGCGCCAGCGCGGCGCCGGCGAGCACGATGTGCGGCAGGTCGGAGACGTGCTCGCCCTGGAGGGCGGCGATGCCGACGGTGATCACCCGAGTCCGGTCGCTGTTGGTGATGATCAGCGGCCAGATCAGGCTGTTCCAGGTGTTGACGAAGGTGATGGTGGCGAGCGTGGCCAGGATCGGCTGGCTCAGCGGCAGCATGATCCGTACGAGGATGCCGAAGGTGCCCGCGCCGTCGATACGGGCGGCGGACTCCAGATCCTTGGGGATGGTGCGGAAGTGCTGGCGCACCAGGAACACCCCGTACGGGGTGCCGAAGACCGTCGGCAGGATCAGCCCGGCGAACGTGTCCACCATCCCCAGGTCACGCATCATCAGGAACAGGGGCACCAAGGTGATCATCTGGGGCACCATCATCGTGGCGATGTAGCCCCAGAACAGCCAGTCCCGCCCCGGGAACTCCAGCCGGGCCAGCGCGTACGCGGCCGTCGCACTGGAAACGACCTGCCCGGTGGTGACGACGGCCGCCACGAGCAGGGTGTGCAGGAGGAACGCGGACATCCCGTAGTCGTTCCATACAGCGGCGAAGTTGGCGAAGGTCGCGGGGTGGGCGGGCGTCCAGGCGTCGGTGGACAGCAGGTCGGAGGGGCGCTTGAAGGCGGCGTTGAGGGTGAGCAGGTACGGCCCGACTGAGAGCAGTGCTCCTGCGGCGAGGATGCCGTACAGCCCGGCCCGGCGGACGACGTTCGATATCACAGACATGGTGATGGCCGCCCTCAGCTGAAGTCGTAGACGGTGCGCTTGCGGAAGTACAGGAACTGAACCGCCGTCACGAGCAGGATCATGGCGAACAGGAGCATCGCCAGCGCGGAGGCGTAGCCGCTGCGGAAGAGCTGGAACGCCTGTTGGTAGATGTGGTAGTTCATCGTGTCCGTCGATCCGCCGGGCCCGCCCTGGGTCATCACGTACACGGTGTCGAACATCTGGAACGACCCTATGGTGTTGGTGACGAGCACGAAGAACATCGACGGCCGCAGCAGCGGAAGGGTGATCCGGAAGAACCGCTGGACCGGGCCCGCGCCGTCCAGGTCGGCGGCCTCGTAGAGGGATTCGGGGATCGCCTGGAGTCCGGCTAGCAGGAACAGCATGGTGTAGCCGGTGTACTGCCAGATGTTCACCGAGGCCATCACCGGCATCGCCCAGGTCGTCGAGGACAGCCAGGCCGGGCCGTCGATGCCGAACAGCGACAGGAACTGGTTGATCACACCGTGCTGCGGGTCGAAGGCCCAGCTCCACACGATGCCCAGGGCCACCGGCATCGCCATCCAGGGCAGCACGAACAGCACCCGGAAGACCTTGGCGCCCGTGAGCCGGCGGTTCATCGCAAGGGCCAGCAGCAGGGCCAGCACCGTCTGCGCGGGGATGTTCAGGACGACGTAGTAGACGGTGTTGCGCACTGCCCGCCAGACCTCGCTGTCGCCCATCATCTCGCGGTAGTTGGCCAGCCCGACGAAGTGCGGTGACCCCATCAGGTTCCAGTCGAAGAAGCTGATCACGACGACGCCGACGATCGGGGCGAGCAGGAAGAGCAGGAGCCCGGCGAGGCTCGGCGCGAGCAGGACGTACGCCTCGGCGGTGGTACGCAGCCGACTCCGTCTGCGGTACCGCGCGCCGCCGGTGGCGGCAGTCGGTCTCGGTGCGGCTATTGGGATGTTATCGATCACATTTACACTCCGGGAGGGCAACTCAATCACGTGCGCTAGAGCAAGAGGGCGAGGAGTAAAGGCTGGCCGATGTCAGACGAGGAGGCTCCTGATGCAGCCGCAAAGGGTGGTGCGCCGGCACGCGAAAGCGAGTGTGAGCGCTAACATTCACGGAGTCAAGACATCGAACACGGATCCGTTTGGGCCACCAGTCGACGGCGAAAGTGGCCCCTGAGAGGCGGACGAGCAGTCCCGCGAGGCGTTAAGCAACCCTGAACCCTGCGATCAAATTGGTAGCCATGGCGAACTACCGGACATTCGGTCGGTGCAGCCGCGAAGTCATTCGCTGCCCAGCAGGGCTGCGTGTACGGGGTTCGGTGCCCCAGGGCAACCGAAGCCGCTGCGCAGCGTGAAGAACCGGGGTGGTGAAGGGCGGGGACTCGCACATGGTCGGGCGGACCATCGTCATGAAGAAAATCAAGGGTAGGCCCGGGGGCGGCGACTCGGGTGGCCCCGCCTTCTACAAGGGCCAGCAGGTCGGTGAGCTGTTAGCCCTCGGGCCCGGCCAGTACAGCAGCATCCCGGCTCACCGGGCGTGGGATCAAGAGAGTGACTGGAATCCGATCTCGGCGCCCGCTCTCATAGGGCGGGCGCCGAACTGGGCCTCCAGCCGTGTTCCAGAACGGGTCCGGTCAGAAGTCCGGGCGCCATCCCGCCGCGTACCTTTCGTACAGGGCCAGCGCGTCGGCCAGCGTTACGCTGAGCTCGACCGTGCCTTCATCCAGTGACCGGCGCAGGGCCGCCACCGCCCCGGCCAGAGCGGCCTCTCCTCCGAAGGCGGCGGCCAACGGATCCCAGGCAAGTCGCATCTCGGTCCGCACCGTCACGCTGCCAAACGTCTGGCTGTGCACCGGCGACATCGCGCTCTCCAGCACACGCGCCACGACCTGGGCATCGAAAAGCGCTTCAAGGGGCTCGGGATCACCTGCGTCGCCGGTAGCCGCAACCACCGTCCATAGCAGCATCCTCTCACCGGCAAGATCCTCGGGAGCGGCCGCGAGAAGCTGCGCGTGGAGGGCCTCCTTCAGCGCGCGGCCGACGTCCTCCGAGAGGATTCCTCGACGGTCGGGACGGCCCACGGCGATGCCGAGGAGCAGGCTCTTCCCGTAGAGGTTCGGGACGCCGTCGAAGAGACTCCTGACCGCCTGGTCGGCACCGTCACCGACGACGAGCTTACCGAGCAGGGCCTTCACCGGACCCAGCACGGCCCATTCGCCGACCGGGGACCTCATCCCGGTGGAACCCAGCCGAACCCGCGGCAGCTGACTCAGCAGTGCCGCGGCCGTCGGCAGTACCTGGTCCGCGGTCGCCTCCTGCACATGGGAGATGAGGCGCTTCAGAACATCGTCCAGCAGAGGAGTCGGCACCTGCTCCAGTGCATCGGTGAGTGCCACCTGGTCACCGATCGCGTCAGCGGCGCGGTCGACGCACCAGCTGGGAGCCCGCCCCGGAGGAAGCTGGCGGTGCAGGTAGTAGTCCAGGACCTTGGCGGAGGCCACGCGCCGTTCCCGCTCCCAGACCGGACCCCAGTCGGGACCGTAGTTGGCGCCGCCGACGAGACGCTCAGCGGCGGGGAACAACAACCGGATGACCGTCGACGCGTGCCCGTTCGAAAGTCGGGTGAACTCGTCGACGAAGGTCTGCTCACGCGGCAACGGCTCGTTGCCGCGTCGCCCATGGATCGAGGTTGTGCCGGTGAGGAGATCCACGGCGTCCGGCAGGAGGTCGTGCGCCGCGGGATACCGGACCCGAAGCGCCTCCAGCGCCAGCACATCCACCAGTGCGACCTCGCTGCCGGCACTGCGCGCGGCCAGGGACACGGACGCCAGGTACCGCTTCACATCGCGGATGGTCGCGAACATGGGAAGGATGAGCTGCACGAGCACGTCGTACCAGCGCTCGCGGTCGAACGGCCCCGTTTCGATGCCTTCGAGCACCTGTGCCAGGCCTCCGTCGATGACCGGTGTGAGCGCCTGTGTGGGCAGTGGTGGCACGTCCACGGCGATTTTCACGATCTTTTCGAGATAGGCGGATCCCTCGACGGCTCCGTCGGTCAACGCCGTTTCCACGACCGCCCGATCGAAGCACAAAACGTACACGATGTTCGGGAAAGAGCCGGTCAGCCGTACGAGCCGAAAGAGATCGCGGATCTCCTGCCGCTCCAGGCGGTCGATGTCGTCGACGAAGACCACGATGCGTCCCGGCAGGTCCGCGAGTAGTCCGGTGATCTCCATCCGTTGCTGGTGGACGCTCGTCTCTTCCTCGCCCAGGAGCTTGGACGCGCCCTCGGCGACAGCGGTCGTACCGTCCAGAACGGCACTCGCGCCGGGAATGAACTTCAGCGGCGACAGAGCGGACGAGTATCGTCCCAGTCGCTCGGCGACGGTGCGGCCGACGCTCTTGAGCTTGTCCTTGAGGCCACGTTCCTCCCGGAGCTGTGCGGCAAGCTCGTCGAAGAAGAACCGCATCAGCTGGTCGGTGCCGGAGAAGAACCACGGGTTGAACTTCACGACCTGCACGTCGTCGACCGCCTCCAGGGCGCCCCCGGTGAGGTTCAGCAGCGAGGTCTTGCCCGAACCCCACTTTCCGCAGAGGGCGACAACGGCGCCGTGCCTCGCGGGAGTCCTGCGAAGCTCCGCCGCGATCGCCTCCGCGAGTTCGGTCCGCCGCAGCAGATCCTCGTCGACGTCCTCAATCGGGTCATCCCCGTTGAGGAGACTGCTGACGTTGATCGATCCGCTGTCGTCCATGCCCTGCACCGCCCTGGTCACCGTGGGGGAAGGAAGCGTACCGACAGCGACTGACAACGAAGCAGTGGCCAACATGAGGACACGTACAGGAGGGCGGACTCCCTCCACAGAACAGCCTGCGCGCCCGCAATTCAGCACACGCTCCTGCTACTGAACTTGATTGAGTGATGTCGGGGTCGTTTGCCTGCGCGGAGCTGGGCCGGTCCGGTAGCCCTGGGGTGTGAGGTACGCGCAGGGCGGCGGGCTGACCGACGCCGGGAGGACCGCAAGAGAGCGGCTGCGGCTACAAGCCGTGGGGCTGTTCGAGAGCGGGGAGAAGAACGGCGAGATCGCTGCGGTGTTGCGCGTGAGCGAGCGGTCGGTCGAGCGGTGGCGCCGGGCCTGGCGGGAGCAGGGCGAAGCCGGGCTGCTGTCAAAGGGATCACCAGGGCGGCCACGGTTGTCCGAGGTCCAGGTCTCGCGTCTGGAAAGCGAGTTGGAACGGGGACCGCTGGCGCACGGCTGGGCGGATCAGCGGTGGACACTGGCCGGGTGAAGACGCTGATCGGGCGGCTGTTCCATGTCTCGTACACCGTGGAGGGCACCTGGCGACTGCTGAAGCGGCACGGTTGGTCCTGGCAGCAACCCGCCCGACGGGCGATCGAGCGAGACGACAGCGCGGTCGAGGTCTGGAAGAAGGAGACCTGGCCGCGGGTAAGAGCATCGCGGCGGAGCGCGGGGCCTGGCTGGTCTTCGAGGACGAAGCCGGACAGGCACTGACTCCGCCGCGCGCCAGAACCTGGGGGCGCCGGGGCTGCACGCCGGTCGTGAGAGTGCGCGGCCGGGGCTCCGGGCGGGTGTCGATGGTCGGCATGACCTGCTACAAACCCGGCCAGCGGTCGCGGCTGTTCTTCGCCGTCCGGGAGTACAACGGGCGCAAGGACCAGCCGAAGGGCTTCGGCTGGCGCGACTTCCGGGATCTGATCGTCCGTGCCCGCATCCAGTTGGGCGGCCCGATTGTCCTGGTGTGGGACAACGTCCGCCTGCACCTGACGAAGCAGCTACGGGAGTTCATCGACGCGAACGCCGAATGGCTCACGGTCTTCCAACTTCCCACCTACGCGCCCGACCTCAACCCGACCGAAGGAGTCTGGTCCCTGGTCAAGCGGGACATCGGCAACCTCGCCGCCGCGAACCTCGCGGACGTCACGCGTGCAGTGAAGCGCCGGCTCAAGAGGCTCCAGTACCGTCCGGACGTGATCGACGGATGCCTTGCCGGCACCGGACTCTCCCCGGATGCCTCAGCTTGCAGTCGCGCCTGCGCAGACCCGTGCTCCAATAGCAGCTCACGCCCGGAGCTGCCCGCTGCTGGGAAGGCCCAACACTGAACCGAGGCGACATGAGCGGACGAGGGACTTCGAGAGCCTTCTTCCTTCGGTACTGGCAGCCGGCCAACAACATGGAGATCGGATGTCACGTGGCCAGCGTCGCCGAAGTCGTCGCACGGGCTGACGAGGCTGCGCAGGCCTACAGAGCGGAAGGGGCCGATTGTCTGCCCGGCGTCTCTCTGTGGCGGGGCGCCGACCTGCCCGAGAACGCGCTCAACCTCGCCATCGGTCCAACGGGCTGGGCCCTCATCCACACCGATGGTGAGTTCTTCCAGACCGTGACGCGAGGTCCGCGAAGCCAGCCGGGGACTCGGCACAGGGTCCTCTTCGACGACCTGCTGGAGATCCCGAGCGACTGCTTCATCGGCAGGGAACTCGCGATCGACACCGTGTCGCTCTGGATGACCCAAGACGCGCTACTGGAGGCCGCCGGCTTCTCCGACGACCTGTTCAGTTAGGTCCACGGGACGGAGCTCAGACCGGCCAACCGGGACGCAGCGTCCCGACATCACCCATTCAACTTCAGTATCTACTGCGCCACCCTAACGATCTCTCACGGCCGTTCCCCCATTACAGCCTCAGCAACCAATGGAGGCGTATTAAGGTGCGGGAACGGGTGGACATCCCCCCAGGGATGGTGCTTTACAGCTTTCGACACTTCTTCGCCTCCAACTGCTTGGCCCAGGGGATCCCCATCACCGACGTCGCCGAGTGGATGGGACACAGGAACATCGACGTCACCTTCAAGATCTACCGGCATCTCATGCCGGGCTCGATCAGCTCCGCCGCTCAGGTCCTCAACCAGAATCTCGTCTTGGCAACCTGACCGCGGCCAACGCGAACCAACGGTCGCCCGGAACTCCCCCACGTTCTGCGACCCCAGCCCAGGTACACGAAGCACGATGCACCTGTGCCAGAGGCCATCCGCAAACACCCTCCGCCCCACCAACTCACGAGAGCCCGACAACAACGGCACGTGGGCCGAGACCCCAGTATCGGCATCTGCACGTCCGTGCAGCGCACGTTCTCGATCTGGCCCCAGACGCACAGGCAATCACCCAACGAGCCGATGCGCCGCAGCGCTTCCGCAGCAGCGCCTTCCTCCCCATCACGAGGCTCAAGCAGCAAGGCCCACGTTGAGGAGCTGTGCGGCGGAGCTGATCGAGCCCGGCATGAGATGCCTGTAGATCTTGAAGGTGACGTCGATGCTCCTGTGGCCCATCCACTCGGCAACGTCCGTGATCGGAATGCCGTTGCTGAGACAGTTCGACGCGAAGAAGTGACGGTTCCCGTAGAGCACCATCCCCTCCGGAACGTCCACCGTGCCCGCAGCCCTGATCCGCCGCCACTGATTGTCCATCGCGTAGTGCTGGTACGGCCTGCTGGGATCGGTTGCCTGGCGCAGCAGGTAGCCGTCGACCGTTCCGTGCTTCTCGGCGTACCACTCGATCGTCTCCCTGACCCGGACGGGCAGAGGAACGTCGCGGTACTCCCTGGGCTTCCGGTGTTTGAGCGGCCCGTACTGCCGGGTGGCCATGATGACCTGCTCACTGACCCGGTACACGTCGTCGGCCACGATGTTGTCGAGGTTCACTGCGGCCGCTTCGCCGTTGCGCAGGCCGCATCCGCTCATCAAGTCGACGATGAGCATGAACGCGTCGTCGCCGGCGGTACGTATCCCGCGCAGCTGTTCCGGGGAGGGGATGACAGCTCGCGCGGGGTCGTACTGCGGCGCCTTCACTCCCGCCACGGGGTTTTCGGGGAAGATGCCGAGACGCTGGGCATCGAGGAGGATGGCGCGCAGTTTGTCGAAGGCGTTGGACTGGGTGGCCAGCCCGGCACCGTTGCGCTCCATGGTGCGGATGAATCCGTCGACGACCTTGTGGTCAAAGGAGTTCATACGCCGGCTGCCGAGCGCGGGGTAGAGGTGATGCTCCAGCAGCGAGTCGAGGTGCTTGACCGACTGGACGGCCAAATGCCGCTGGCCGGCCTTCCACTCCTCGGCGTAGTCCGCGAAGCGCATCGCCCCGTACCTGCGGATGCGCTCCGCCCTCGGCTGCCCCTGCTTCGCCGTCTTCTTCTCTTTGTAGACCTCCGTCAAACGCTCGATGGCCAAGTCCTTGTTCGCGAACCCGGACTCTTCCACCTGTTTACCGGCGGCCGACCGGTACCGGATCGCATAGGGGTGAGGGCACTTCGCCCACCGCGACTGCGGATGCCCGCACTCCTTGAAGAACGACCC
This sequence comes from Streptomyces sp. NPDC090499, assembly GCF_044769305.1. Classification (NCBI taxonomy): domain Bacteria; kingdom Bacillati; phylum Actinomycetota; class Actinomycetes; order Kitasatosporales; family Streptomycetaceae; genus Streptomyces; species Streptomyces sp. NPDC090499. The sequence continues at coordinate 135,835 of NZ_JBIVXP010000016.1, read as the reverse complement.
CATCCCCCTGGGCAACGAATTCTGTGCCACGTCGAACCGACTCCCCACGACCGATGCTGACCTTTTGCTGACCAGCAGGGGTCTCGATCCCGTCTGACCAGCAGGAACAGCGATGGGGTTCGATATGTGGTGGAACTTCGTCGGCTGCACCCGGCAGGAGGGCGAAGAGGCCTGTGAGGACTGGGCCGAGGGCTCCCGTTTCGGTGAGGTGAGGGATTACGGCGGGGCCCCGCTGTACGTGCCCGAGATGCCGTCGAGTTCAGTGAGGCCGCTCCGCGATCAGGTCGGCCGCCCTTTCGGCGATCATGATGGTGGGTGCGTTGGTGTTCCCGCTGGTGATCGTCGGCATGACGGAGGCGTCGACGACCCGGAGTCGTTCGGCTCCGTAGACCTGCAGATCGGAATCGACGACGGCGTCGGGTCCGGTTCCCATGGCACAGGTGCCCACCGGGTGGTAGGCCGTCGCACTCCATCTGCGGGCGTGCTCTTCGAGCGCCGCGTCGCCGAGGCCGTCGAGGTGGTCCAAGTCGTCGCCGGCCGGCAGATAGGACCGCTTGAGGTAGTCGGCGAACGGTGCGCAGTGCGCGATCTCCATGACTGCTCTGAGTCCGGCGACCATGCGTGAGGTGTCCGCGGGCGCGTCGAAGTAGTGGGGATCGATCAGCGGTGGGGCCTGGGGATCGGCCGAGGCAAGGCGGACGGTGCCGCGGGTCTGCGGGTGCAGGAGGACGCAGTTCATCGTGAACACCGGGCAGTCGGGGCGATCCGCACCGCTGAGGATGAGTGCCGTGGCCCCTCCCACCAGCTGGACGTCCGGACGGTGTGGGCCGTCCGTGACGTCGAGGAACGCGCCGACCTCGCCGTAGTTGGAGGCGAACGGCCCGTCGCCGTGGGCGCGCCACCGTTCGAGGTTGTCCGGGGTGAGCAGGTCCCGGACGATGTCGGTGGAGTTCCGGGTCTCCCACACCACGGGAGTCATCAGATGGTCCTGCAGGTTGCGCCCGACCCCGGGCAGGGGGATCCGGACGTCCGTCCCCACGTCGTGCAGCTCGTCGGGATCGCCGATGCCCGACAGGAGCAGCAGCTGGGGCGAGTTGACGGATCCGCCGCAGAGCAGGATCTCCCTGTCGGCGTGGGCCGTCCGCTCCTGGCCGTCCCGGAGGTAGGTGACGCCGGTCGCGCGTGATCCGTCGAGTGTGATCCGCGTTGCCAGGGCGCCGGTGCGTACCGTGAGGTTGGGCCGATCGAGGGCACGGCGCAGATAGGCGTCGGCCGTGGACCACCGTCGGCCGTGATGGCACGTCACCTGGTACGGGCCGGCGCCGACAGGGGACGCTCCCGCGAAGTCGTCGTTGCGGGCCAGTCCCCAGGCCACGGCGGCCTCCAGCCAGGACCGTGAGAGTTCGTGGGTGTAGACGCGGTCCTCGACGTGCAGGGGCCCGTCCGCACCGTGGTAGGGCTCGCCGAGGCGGCTGTTCGACTCGGCCTTCCTGAAGTAGGGCAGGACGTCGTCGTAGCCCCAGCCCTTGGCTCCGTGCTCGTCACGCCAGCTGTCGTAGTCGTGTCGGCTGCCCCGGATGTAGATCATGATGTTGGTGGTGGACGAGCCGCCCAGTGTCCGGCCCCGGGGCCAGGAGAAGGTGCGGCCCGGCCGGGGCTGTTCGACCGTCCGGTAGCTCCAGTCGCTCTGCGATCCGAAGAGCATGCCGAGCGCGGCCGGGATGTGGAGGAGTTCGTCGGTGTCGGGGCCGCCCGCTTCGAGGAGCAGGACGCGGACGCGCTCGTCGCGGCTCAGGCGGTCCGCAAGCACGCAGCCGGCGCTGCCGGCGCCCACGATGACGTAGTCGAATCCTTCGGTTCCGGTGGAGTTCATGGTGGTTTCCTTGCCGGGCGAGCTTCCGTCGTGGCATCAAGGGTGGTAGATCGACTGGAATTGCTGGTATGCCTGGAGCCCCTCGGGCCCCAGTTCGCTGCCGAGTCCGCTGTCCTTCCTGCCTCCGTAGGGGGAGTTGAGGTCGGGAAGGTAGCCGTTGAGCCCGACGGTGCCGGTCCGCAGACGGCGGGCCACCCGGGCGCCGTGGTCCACGTCCGTGGTCCATACGGTGCCGGCGAGGCCGTAGGCCGACTCGTTCGCCAGGCGCACCGCCTCGTCCTCGCCGTCGTAGGGCGTGACCGTGAGGACCGGGCCGAAGATCTCTTCCTGCGCGATGGTCGACGCGTTGTCGACGTCGGCGAACACGGTGGGTTCGACGAACCAGCCTCGGTCGAGGCGGGGAGGGCGGCCGCCTCCGGTGGTGAGCCGAGCCCCTTCGTTGAGGCCGGTCTTGATGTGGCCCAGGACCCGATCGCGCTGGTGCTCGCTGACCAGAGGACCGACCCGGGTGGTGGGGTCGAGCGCGTCGCCGACGACGGCGTCACGCGCCATCGCCGTGCAGAACTCGACCACGTCCCGGTACCTGCTGCGGGGGGCCAGGATTCTGGTGCTCGCGTAGCAGGTCTGGCCGTTGTTCAGCAGAGTGGTCATGAAGAACTGCTCCGCGTGCGCGGTGAGGTCGGCGTCGTCGAGGACGACGGCGGCGGACTTGCCTCCGAGTTCCAGGGTCACCGGCCGCAGCAACTCGGCGCATGCGGCGGCCACCTGGCGTCCCGCCCTGGTGGATCCGGTGAACGACACCTTGTCGACGCCGGGATGGGAGACCAGGTACGCGCCGGTCTCGCGACCGCCCGGAACGATGTTGATCACGCCGTCGGGTATGCCCGCCTCCTCGGCCGCTTCCGCCAGCAGCACCGAGTCGAGGACCGTCTCCGGTGCCGGCTTGAGGACGAGCGCGCAGCCGGCCGCCAGGGCCGGGGCCGCCTTGAAGAAGGCGATGGTCTGCGGGAAGTTCCAGGTCATGATGGCGGCTACGACGCCTGCGGGTTCCCGGCGGACCAGGGTGGTGCCCCGGGGCAGTCCGGTGCGCAGTTCCTCGGACGACATGCTGCCGGCCAGTTCCGCGTAGTAGCGCAGCGCAGCCGAGGGCACCGCGCCTTCGAAGGACCGGGCGACGGTGATCGGCATGCCGTTCTGGGCGCTGACGGCGGCGGATGTCGCCTCTTTCCTGGCGTCGAGCGCATCCGCGAGACGGATCATGGCGGCGCCGCGACGTCCAGGGCCCCAGGAGGCCCAGCCGGTCGGTGCGTCGAATGCGGTACGGGCGGCTCCGACCGCCCGGTCGATGTCGCCGGGGGAACCGTCCGGCACGGCACCGAGATGATCGCCGGTGCTCGCGGAGGCGACGTTGACGACACGGTCGCCGGTGGTGTGCACCCAGCGCCCGCCGATGAACAGATGGTTGGGATCCATGGTGAACTCTCCCCACGGCATGGCCCTGGGACCACGGCACTCCGTGGTGTGCGATACGTGGATGACCAGCGGGCGCAAGGGCGCCGAGCGCGGTACGCGGACCGCTGTCGGTCATGGCTTTCCTGCGAAGTGGCTCCGCACGCAGAACCTGCGGGTGGGCCACCTCTGCGACGCCCCTTACGCCTGGTACCGGCGTACGGCGTACCGGCTCTTGGGGGCACTTTCACGGTTCACGACTGAATGAATGTGACGTTACACCCATCTGGGGTAATCTGTCACCAGATGGAATAAACACGGGCAGAACGCCTTGGCCGTGAGGCGGCGAGGAAGGCCCGGACGGACGGCTCGGACGGCTCGGACGCCTCAAGGAGAGGTGGCATCTCATGCGGACATACGGCGGAGCCACGGCCGAGGAGCGCGCGTCGCTCCGCCGTCGGCGCCTCATGGAAAGTGGCCTCGAACTCTTCTCCAGCCTGGGATACGCCCACACCTCCGTCCGTGCCGTACTCCGCCACGCCGGGCTGAAGGACAGGTACTTCGCGGAGAGCTTCACGTCCCTCGACGACGTGATGGCGGCGATCATGAGGGACATCTACGAGGAGCAGATCACCCGGTGCGCCGACGCGGTCGCCACAGACCAGCCGCTGCGCGACCGTGCCCGCAACGTCATCGACACCGTCGTCGGCCTTTCTCTGGAGGACCCGAGAAAAGGGCGCGTCAAACTCACGGAATCCCTGGGGGCCGGTCCTCTCACCGCACGCGAACGGCGCCTGGGCCTGCGGCGTATGAGCGGCCTCGTGGACTCCCTCCTGCGGGAAGGGCTTCAAGATCCCCGGGTCGATCCCGCCACCCTGTCCGTGGCCGTCGTGGGGGCGGTCAGCGAGATGCTGCTGAGCTGGTTCAACGGAGAGCTGGGTGTCTCGAGGGAGGAGCTGGTGGACCAGGGCCTCCTCCTGTTCGAGGCGATCACCGGGCACGTGTCGCCGGCATCACGAGAATGACCGAGCAGCCACCGGGAGCGGCTGCGTCGTCCCCACGAGAGTGGGGGCCGGTCGTCAGCTGAGCAGCGAGCGCGGGCGTGCGGTCAGGATGGCCTCGGCCTCTTCGGCGATCGTCCGGACCACCTCCGCGGCAGGACGGACGGCGTCGACGAAGACCGCCGACTGACCGTAGAGAATCGCGCCCGTGTCGGGGTCGGGCGGGCCCTCGACCGGACTGATGTCCTTCGGGGGTGCGATTTCCTCCCTGCGGGCGCGCAGCTCCGCCTCGTGCTCCGACCACTCGTCGGTGAACCGGTTGCGGCGGACCCGTTCACCGATCGCCGCCGGCCACGGCAGCCCCGACACGATGTCGTAGGCCCGCGTCCACACGGTGTCGCCGCCGTCGCTCTCGACGATCAGACGCTTGTGGGCGTCGTGCACCTCGATCGCCTCCGGCGTGGCCAGAAACGCCGTGCCGAGCCAGGCGCCGTCCGCCCCCGCGGTGAGGACGGCAGCGAGGGTGCGGCCGTCGCCGATGCCCCCCGCGGCCAGCACCGGGACGTCGGGGTAGCGCCGCACGATCCCGGCCAGGAACGGCAGGAGGCCCATCGTCCCGGTATGGCCACCGGCCTCGGTGCCCTGCGCCACCAGGACATCGGCACCCGCGGCAACGGCCGTCCGCGCGTCGTCGTAGTTCTGCACCTGGCACATCACCCGGGCCCCTGCGGCCTTGGCGCGGGCAAGCCACGGCTGCGGGTCGGCGAACGACAGCGCGACGACGTCAGGCCGCTCTTCGAGAGCAGCCTCGAATTGCGGTTCCGTGAAGGGGAGGAACGGCGTGATGAAGCCGACCCCGAACGGGCGGCCGGTCCTGGCGCGGACGGTCGCGATCTCCGCGCGGATCCAGTCAGGCCCTTTCCAGGGGTGTGTCCCCCCGAACGAGCCGAGCCCGCCGGCCGCGGAGACCGCGGCGGCGAGTGTTCCGCCGCTGTGCAAGGCCATCGGGGCCGCCATCACCGGATAGGTGATACCGAACATTTCGGTGAATCTCGTATGCAACATGGTCAGACGCTAGCGAACACGGTGCGCACAGCAGGGCGATACACGCGCCGGTCCTCGCGGACGGTACGCCGGGCAAGCAGAAACCTGTACAACTGCCGCGGCCGGTAGGACCGTTCGGCGACCCGAGCCGGGTGGAACGGGGCTCGGGCCGTGTGCGTGGATGCCGATGTCGCGAGGCGGGTCAGGAACCAGCGCCGGGCAGCTTCTGCGAAATCTCGATCATGTTGCCCCACGGGTCGCGGAAGAACGCCAGTCGCCGGCTGATGTCCTCGATCTCGAACGGTTCACCGATGAGATCGACACCGCGGTCGGCGAGTTCCGCCCGTGCTTCGTCGACATCGTCGACATGAACACAGATGTGCTGGTAACCGCCGTGCTGCAGGCTGGCTCCGAGGTCGTCGAGGATCTCGTTCGGGAACGGCACGGGCCCTGCCAGCAGTTCCACATGGAAGGTGTCGTCGTTGGGCGGGCAGAGGTACGCGAGTTTCAGCTCACCGTAGGGCCACTCCTGGAGCACCCGGAAGTCCAGCTTCTCCGTGTACCAGGCCTTCGCCGCGTCGTAGTCGGGAACGCGGATACCGACATGGTGACCGCTGAAGGACGAAAAGGGACTCGACGGGTTTTTCGGCGGGTGGGCCGGCATGGGCATCGCAATCACTCCGATCCTGCTGGACCATCAGGGGATGGCGCGACGAATCAGGCGGTTCAGACTATCGTGCGGTGGGGTGCGATCTATTCAAGCTGCGCATGTTCGTGATCAGGTCTGATAACCGGCCGATGAGCATCCGGTGGGAGATTGCGACCGGACGCAGTGAGGCGGGTTCCATCTCTACGGTCCACGGCCTCGGCAGCGGCAGCAGGCGCTTCGGTGGCGGTGACGGTAACGGTTCGGTCGGCCGCAGGGCGGGCCGGTCAGCCGATGCCGCCTGTCCCGCCCGTGCCGCCGCGGCCGCCGGTCGCGCAGCCGAGTCCGAGACAGATCCCGCCGGTGCCGCCCGTGCCGCCGCGGCCGCCGTCTCCGGTGCCCACCGCGGCCCCGCCCGCTCCACCCGTGCCACCGTTGGCGCTGCCGCCGCAGATCCCGGCGCAGATCCCGCCCGTGCCGCCGGTGCCGCCCTCGCGTCCGGGCGCGCCGGCCGTACCGGTGCCGCCGTTGGCGCTGCCGTTGCACAGTCCGGCGCAGATCCCGCCCCGGCTGCCGTTGCTTCCGTTCACGGTGGCGTTGCAGTCTCCCGCACACACCCGGTCGCCGATCCGTACACTGCCGTCGCCCGCCTGGACCGTGCCGAACTGGATGCGGCCGCTGCCCGGTCCCGCGGTGTCGGCGGGAAGCTGCCGGGCGGCCGTGACGGCCGGCTGGCTCTGCGGTGCCGGCGCCGCCGTGGCGGCCGGTGCCAGCGCGCCGACCGCGACGCCGGCGGCCAGGGCGGCCGAGGCCGTGAGTCCGAGACGGGCCTTCCAAGAACACGTACGCATGGCATTTCTCATTTCCGAAGAATTGTTTTCCGTACGGCTGCTTCCGCCACGGAATGGGCAGGAACCGGAACGCCCCGGCCCACACCGGGCCGGGGCGCCGGGGATTTCCCTCAGGAGCCGAAGAGCGAATCCAGGCCCAGCAGCGCGGCCCAGTCCCCGCCCCGGAGCTGCCGGTCCCAGGTGTCGAACTCCTTCTCGGAGATCTTGTATTTCTTGAGGACGTCGGCCTTCTTCGCCTGCCCGGACTCCACGGCCAGGACGATCCGCGCCCTGTCCAGGCCCGTGAGATCCGACTTCGGTCTGTCGGGCAGGTCGCCGAGGCTGAGACAGCCGGAGCGGCCGGGTTTGCCGGGCTCTCCCGGCCGGCCGGGCGCACCGCCCTTGCCGCCTTCCCCGCCCTGGCCGCAGTGGGACGAAGCCGGGGCGGCGGCCGGGGTGTTGCCCGGCGCCGCCTGGGCGGCGCACGCGGTACCGGCGGCGAGGGCCACCGAGGCCACCGCCAGGACGAACGGACGCTGCCAGCGATTTCTGGACATGAGGATTCTCGCTTTCCTTGGTCAGGGTTGAGGGCCGGTGGTGGGTGGGGGCGCCGGCCGTCCGGGCCTGCGCCCCCACCGGGCCGGACGGTCAGAAGAGGCTGCCGCCGCCGGCGCCACCGGCACCGCCCAGGCCGCCGAAGAGGACACCGAGCCCGCCCGCGCCGCCCTTGCCGCCGGAGCCGCCCTGGAAGATCCCGAAGCCTCCGTTGCCGCCCTTGCCCCCGTTGCCGCCCTTGAGGATGCCGTCGCCGCCGGAGCCGCCGGAGCCCGCGCTGCCGCCGAACAGGCCGGTGCCGCCGTTGCCGCCGCCACCGCCGTTGCCGCCCACGACACCGTCGCCGCCACCGCCCCCGCCGCCTCCACCGCCGCCTGACAGGATGCCGTTGCCGCCGTTGCCGCCCCTGCCTCCGTCACCGCCGGTGCCCAGGACGCTGCCGCCGCCGGAGCCGCCGGAGCCCCCGCCGCCGCCGATGAGGCCGCCGCCGCCCGCACCTCCGTCGCCGCCGGCGCCACCGCCGTGGACGAAGCTCACGACAGGCGCGGTGGGCATCGGTGCGGCCATCGCCGCGGACGCCGGCAGGACGACTCCCCCGGTGACCACCGCGGCCGAGGCCGCGAGCGCCGCGAGACCGAAGCGACGACGCCCGTGCCGGGTCTTGCTGCTGGTGCGAAAAATACGGTTCATGGGTTCTCTCCTGTCGATGCGCGGGGTTTTCTGTCTGCCCCTGAAATTCCGGCGGATTTCCGTCCCACCGTTCTGCCTCATTTGTGTTCCGGATTTCTTTTCCGGTGAGGCCCGCACTTCAAGTAGGCCCTGCGAGAACCGCACGGTCACGTTCCGAGGGGTCGTGACTTGACCCCGCGGGATTAATCGGGTAAAAGGCGCAACTGGACGCCGTGACGTCATTGCCCGCCACCACGCACGAGGGTCCGCTCCAGCGGCACCGCCGTCATTCGCAGGCGACGCCGTCGCCGTCCCGGTCGAGATGCGAGTCGTATCCGGGCTCGCCCCGGTAGAGAGGGGTGACGCCCGCGGCGCGGGCGGCGGTGCAGTTGGCGTAGTAGGTGCTTCCACCGCTGTCGTCGCCGGAGCTCACGGAGTCGCCACCGGCCGCGTCCGCGGTCACGGTCACCCGCACCTTGACCGTCTTCGTCTCGGTGACGGTGGGCGCCGGCTCGGGTGCGGCGGTCTCCGTGGCGGTTGCCGTCGCCGTCACCGTGGCGGTCACGGTGGGCCGGGGCTTGTCGTCCGCGACGGTCTTCTTGTCGTCGTTCCCACTGCCGCCGACGGCGATGCCGACGACGAAGGCCACGGCGAGGGCGGGCAGTACGACCCTTTTGCGAGCCCACTTGGGTATGGACCCGGCGGGTTGCGGGGTGTTGTACGGGTTGCTCATGTTCCCCCCTGGTTGCTGTGAGAACGATGACAGCCGTCAGGTGGGGTGGTGAAGCGGCTTTGCGGTAGCGGTCACCTGTTCGTGACGGACGTCCGCCCGTGGGCCGTCAGGCCGGAACGTCCCAGAGCACGTGGAGGGCGGCCGGCTTGCGGAAGACCAAGCCGTGCGGGGTGGCGGGGCGCTGCGGGTCGAGGCGGAGTCCGGGGAGGCGTTCGAGCAGGCGCTGCAGGGCGATGCGGGTTTCCAGGCGGGCCAGATGGGCGGCGAGGCAGTGGTGCGGGCCGTGGGCGAAGGCCAGTTGCAGGCGGGCTTCGGGACGCCGGACGTCGAACCGGTCCGGGTCGGCGAAGACGGCCGGATCGCGGTTGGCGCCGGTCAGGGAGACGCTGACGAGGTCGCCGCGGCGGATGGCGGCCGGGCCCAGCACGATGTCGCGGGTGGCATAGCGGTCCACCACGGCCGCGCCGGGCTCCAGCCGCAGGGACTCCTCGACGGCTCCGTCCAGCAGGCCGGAGTCGGCCTGCACCAGGGCGAGTTGGCCGGGGTTCTGCAGCAGGTGGAGGAGGGCGTTGGTGATCATCGCCTCGGTCGTCTCGATGCCGCCGAACATGAGCACCGCCGCGTTGGAGGCGACTTCGGGCACGTCCAGGTGTCCGGCGGCGGAGACGAGGAGCGAGGAGGCGTGCGGGTCGGCGACGGTCGCCTCGACGGCGGCCCGCAGCTGCGCGTAGGCGGCGGCACCCGCCGGGCCTGCCGCCAGACCCTCGGTGATGTCCGAGACCGACCGTACGATGGCGTCGTACCAGGAGAGCACCGTGTCGGTGGTCGCCCCGACCAGGCCGAGGGCGTCGGTGACGACGGCCACCGCGAGCGGTCCGGCGAAGGCGCGGCGCAGTTCGGTGGCGCCCTCGGGTTCCAGTGCGGTGATGAGGCGGTCGGTCTCCCGTTCTATGAACTCCGCGAAGTTGTCGTGCACTCTTCGGGGCCGGAAGGGGGCCGCGAAGGGCTCGCGGTGGCGGGTGTGCGCGGCACCGTCCAGGGACAGCATGCTCGGTCCCACGACCTGGGCGGTGGTGAAGCGGGGGTCGTCGACGGTGAAGCCGGCGGAGTCCCTCATCACGTCCAGCCCGAGGTCGCGGCGGGTGACCAGCCAGCCGTTCAGCTCGGGCAGCCACGACACGGGCTCGTGGGCGCGGAGCAGTGCCAGGCGCGGGTGCGGATCCCGGGCGAGTTCGGCGAGCGTGGTCGAGGCCCCGAGGGGGAACGTGTCGGCGGTGCTCATCGCGATGTCCGGCCGGGAGAGGGGAAACGGTGCACAGGGCATCGTAATCACGGTCGGGTAGGGGCGACGGCAGCGACCTCCTGCGTGCCGTCGCCGGAGGGCCGGTTCAGGCGCTGTGGACCCCGACCTCGTACAGCGAGTACCCCCAGTCGGTGCCGCGGTCGAGGCCGTGGATACGGACGTAGCGGGCCGGGGTGCCGGTGAACCGGGCCGTGTCCAGGCCGCCGTCGCCGGTTGTGGTGGACCAGGCGGTCTGCCAGTTGGTGCCGTCGGTGGAGAGTTCGACGCGGTACGACTTGCCGTAGGCGCGTTCCCAGTCCAGCGTCACCCGGGAGACGAGGTGGGTGGAGCCCAGGTCGACCTGCCACCACTGGTCGTCGCTCCAGTCGCTGGCCCAGCGGGTGCCGTCGTCGCCGTCGACGGCGCGGCCCGGCTGGTAGCTGGTGAACGGGTTCGACTCGGACGAACTGGCCGTGGCCGGCTGTCCCTCGGCGAGGTCGACCGAGGCCTGGTGCTGTTCGGTGGCCCCCCAGGTGTCGAGGTAGGATTCGGCGCCCCGGAACAGGTCGTTCACCACACTCTGGCCGCCGACCTGCCGGATGTCCTCGATCCAGTCGGGGATCATGCCGGCGTGGGCCGCGCCGTCGGTGTTGATGTCGAAGGTGCGGTCGCCGGAGGTCTGCCTGTCGATGACGGAGCCGCCGTCGACGCTCCTGAAGGGGTACGTCACCTTGTTCGTGGCGTCCGCGCCGCGCGGGGCGGGGTGGTCGCCGATGCCGTTGAAGTCGGTGCCGTAGCCGTAGCCCACGCCGTACTTGTCGCGCAGCGCCTTGGTCCGGGCGGCTTCCGCGACGAAGCCCTCGGAGCCGTGCATGTACTGGGCGACGAAGCCGCCGAGGGCGTAGACCCGCTCGGTCCAGTTCAGGTCCATCCAGCTGTGCGAGGAGATCACGCCGGGGTAGGACGCGGACTCCAGGATGTCGAGGGCCTGGCCGACGGCCTTGACGCCCATGTGGTCGATCTCCAGCATCATCTTGCGTTTCATCATGCCGCGCACGGCGTACTCGCCGAGTTCGGTGAGACCGCGCTTGTTGCACTGGGCGTCCGAGTCGTACGCGGGGACGTCCACGCCCGCCGGCAGGTCCGACTCGGCCGCCGAGGAGGCGCTGCCGATGGGGTTGTCGTGCTGCGGGCCGGTGCACTTCTCGGTCTGCCAGAAGGTCCCGGTGGACAGGAACTGGCCGACGTTGATGGCCGTTCCGAGGCCGCCGGAGTCGAAGCGGACGCCGCACAGCGCGTTGTCGAACTTGTGGCAGAGGAACATGGAGCGGACGCCGAGTGCGTAGAGCTCGTCGAGGCCCTTGTCGATGTCCGCCTTGCTGCACTGCGGGATGTCGAGGATCTGCTTGCAGCCGAAGGGTTCGGAGGTCTCGACGCCGAGGACGACGGCGAGTTTGCCCTCCTCGATGACCTGCCGTGCCTGGGCGCTGTCGGTGACGATCCGGAACCAGCCCTTGCCGGTGCCGCCGTACATCGTGTCGATGTAGGCCTGGAGGGCGTAGGTCATCTTCGCCTGCAGCCGGATCGAGGTCATCTCGTCACAACTGCGGTCCTTGAAGGGGTAGACGGAGCAGATCACGCCGTTGGTGACGAGGTCGTTGACGAGCACGCGCTGTCCGCCGCGCCAGGCCCGCTCCACCCAGGCGTAGTAGTCGGCCTGGTGGGTCATCGAGTCGTATGCGGGCCAGTCCTTGAAGGTGGGCCAGCCGACCGGGTCGTGCTTGCCGTCGCCGCCGTGGGTGATGTAGTCGAACAGGGCAAGGGTGCCGTCGGGGTAGTGCTCGGGGCAGTCCTTGAGGGCGTCGGCGACACCGGCCTCGGAGAAGACCTTGCCGCAGATCAGCCGGCCGCCGAAGGCCTCGTTGCCGAACAGGTGGTTGTGCGCGTCGACGAACCCCTGTACTTCGCCTGCGGAGTTGATGCCGGTGAACGGCTCGCCGGTGACGTCGATCCCGACGTCCGGGGCGGGTCGTGCGGTCGGGATCCACCAGTCGCCGCCGGCCGCGGAGCTCGGGGTCGGCCCGAGGGCCATGGTCAGTACCAGGAGCAGCAGCGACAGCATGGTGACGTTCTTGCGTCTGCGGTGCGAGCGTCCGGTCGGCGTCACGGTCCACGTCCCTCGGTCGACGAGAGGGCGCGATTGACGAAACCATGGGGTTGTCATGAACCGCGCAATACCTGGGACGAGGATCATGCCCCGCGCCGACGGAGTCAAGGGCCCGGGACGCCCGACCCGGCATCCCGCGGCGGGGGGGCATCTCGGCCCGCTCCGGAAGAAAGTCGTGTGCCGCTGTCGATCCGGCCGCTTTCCGTTCGACACCATGGTGTGGGGCGCTCGGCCGCACGACGACACGACAGGGTTCGGTGAGGATGCGCATGGATCAATTGCTGAGAGTGATGAACTTCGTCGTCTCGGCCGACGGAATCGGTGCCGGTCCCGATGAGCAGCAGAGTCTTGAGCAGCCGTTCGGCCTCGACCGTGCCGAGCGGCTGTTCGCCTGGGCCGGGGCCACGGCGAGCTGGCCCAACCGTACGGACGCCGGCGGCAGCCGGGGCCTGGACGACTACTTCACCCGGGACTTCCCGCGCAACATCGGCGCCGAGATCATGGGCCGCAACAAGTTCGGGCCGCAGCGCGGGCCCTGGCAGGACCACGAGTGGCGCGGCTGGTGGGGCGAGGAGCCCCCGTTCCGCACGCCGGTGTTCGTCATGACCCACCACGGGCGCCCGTCGTTCACGCTCTCCGACACCACGTTCCACTTCGTCGACGGCACCCCGGCCACGGTCCTCGAACAGGCTCGGGAGGCGGCGCAGGGCAAGGACGTCCGACTCGGCGGCGGGGTCACCACCGTCCGGCAGTTCCTCGACGCCGACCTCGTCGACACCCTGCACGTGGCGGTCTCGCCGGTGAAGTTCGGGTCCGGACTACGGCTGTGGGAGTCCCCCGACGAACTCCTCGACCGGTTTCACCTGGAGGTCGTCCCCAGCCCGAGCGGCGTCACCCACCACCTGTTCTGGCGAAGGTGACACGAGGACGCCCGGACCGCCGCCGGCCGTGAGTGAGGAGACTCCGCCACGACGCCGTCCGGCCGTCCCTCACGGGACGGCCGGACGGCGGTCGGCAGGGGCGGGGAGCCGTTACGGCTTCACGCGGACGATCTGCGGGTCGTGGTCGCTGGTCTGGTCGGCGAACTCGCTGTTGATGTGCACCACGTCGTAGTCGGCGCCGTGCTTGAGGCCCGGGCTGACCAGGATGTGGTCGAGGACCTGGGAGTTGCCCTCGTAGACGTACGAGTAACGCTCCCTGACCGGCAGGGTGTTCACCAGGTCGGTGAGGATCTCGCCGTTCGCCGTGAGCGAGGTCGCCGCGGGCGAGAACTGGTAGTCGTTCAGGTCGCCCAGGACGACCAGGTCCGCCTTGGGGTTCGCCTTCTCCAGCGACTCGACGAACTCCCGCTCCACCAGGGCCTGTCGGTTGCGCTGCGCTTCGGAGCTGCGTACCGGCGGCTGGAAACGGCTGTCGAGCGCCTGGTCGCCGCCCTTGCTGTTGAAGTGGTTGGCGATGACGAACAGCGTCTTGCCGCGGAAGGTGAACTCGCCGGCGAGCGGCTTGCGCGAGTCGGTCCAGGCGCTGTCGGTCGGCGCGATCCGGCCCGGCGACGCGGTCAGGTGCGTGTCGGCACCCGTGCCGGTGACACCGACGGCCGTCGTGGAGTCGCCGCCCGGCCGGTCGTTGAACTGCACGCGGTCGGGGTTGAACAGGAACACCTGGCGGATGTTGCCGCCCGGCTGGCCGCCGTCCTTGTCGTTGACGGGGTCGATCTGCCGCCACTCGTAGCGCGGGCCGCCGGCCGCGACGATCGCGTCGACCAGCTTGCCGAGCGTCTTGTCGGCGGCGACCGTGCCGTCGTCGGTGGCGCCGCTGTTGTCCTGGATCTCCTCCAGGGCGACGATGTCGGGCGAACGGAGGTTCGTCACCAGGCCCTTGGCGAGCGCGTCGAACTTCGACTGCGCGTTGCCCGGCGCGAGGTTCTCCACGTTGTACGTGGCGACGCTCACCTGCGAGGAGCTCTGCTTCGCCGTCACCTCGGGCTTGATGCCGCCGCTGTGGACGGTGCCGATGGTGCGGGCCTCGACCGCGTAGGTGCCGGCGAACTGGTTGTAGTCCAGCGGCCCTTCCGTGCTGCCCGCCAGCGTGTCGCCCACGTTCGCCACGGGGAACGCCTGCTGGGCGGTCGGGATCAGCGACTGGACCATCAGCCGGCCCGAGTTGGGCTCGTCGTAGCCCGTGTAGAGGGTGCCGCCCCGCTTGGTGGGGTTCTGGTCCGGCTGGACCGTCACCCACATCTCCGAGTACGGGTCGGTCGCGCCGACCACCCGGCTGCTGCCGATGCGGACGTTCATGCCCTCCAGCGACTCGTAGGTGTCGAGGGCGTACTCGTCGGGGCGCAGCGGCAGGTTCTCGATGCTCGCGCCGCCCGCCTGGGGGGCGAACTGCTCGGGCACCGAGTGCTCGTCGAGGACGACCGGGGCCGGCACGGCGTTGCCGCTCGACACGAGGTTCACGGTGGCCTTGGTCAGTTCGGTGACGGACTGGATGCCGGTGTCCTGGCCGCCCGGGTAGTACTCCTGGACCGTGGCGTCGAGGGAGACGCTGTCGCCGACCTTCACGGTGGGCGTGGTCGAGCCGGTGAAGACGAAGATGCCCTCGCTGGTACGCGGGTCGGCGTCCGGGTTCGGGTCCTGGACCCAGTAGCCCTGCGAGGAGCCGTACGAGCGGACGCCCGTGACGATGCCGGTGACACCGGAGACGGTCTTGCCGTTGAGCGGCGAGATACGGGCGTCGCCCTGGATGTCGTGGATCTTCGCCGGGGTGGCCGGCGGGGTGGTGGCGGGCGGCGTGCTCGCCGGGTCGGTCGGGGTCGTACCGCCGCCCCCGGAGTTCTCCGGGGACGGATCGCCCGCGGTGAAGTCCGCGGCGTTGTCGTCGGTGTCGGCGAGGGTGGCCGCGCGCGCCACGGACGCGGTGTTGCCGGCGCCGGCCGCGGCGCCGTTGCCCTCGTGCACGACGGCGGTACCGAAGCCGACCAGGTCCTTGACCCGCGAGTCGGCCTGGCAGTCGGCGGCGGTGAGGCAGGTCAGCGGGTCGCTGCCGGTGACCAGCGCGATGGTGCCGTTGGTACCCGACATGTTGATCGAGCCGGTCGCGTCGGGCGTCGGCAGCGCCTTGGTGCCGCCCGTGCCCGCGGCCTCCTGGACCAGGTAGCGGCCGCCACCGGCGAGCGAGCCGGTGAGCGGGGTCGACTGCCACTTGGAGGAGGCGGTCGGCGCGCCCGGCAGGTACTGGACGCTGTAGCCGCTCAGGTCGACCGAGCCGCTGCCGGCGTTGGCCAGCTCGACGAAGTCGTTGGTGTACGTGGCGCCCGAGTTGCCGCCGCCGCCGTAGACCTCGGCGATCAGCGCCTCGTGCGAGGCGGCCATGGCGTTGATGCTCAGACCGGCCGTGGCGAGCACGACGGCTCCCGCGATGCCGTAGGGCAGGGCTCGCTTGTGTCTGGAGCGCCGCGGACGCGGCTCGGCGGCCTCGGATGAGGGGTGCGACACGGAGGAGTCTCCTTCATACAGACTGCGTGACGTGGGTACTTGACCGCACCGGGCCCGCCCGGGCGTACGACCAGCCAAGATACGCGCGTAGACAACGCGGCCCCAATACTTGGGAGATGAACTCTGAGACACAAACGACAGTCCGGTATTCCGGTTCGGTGACGTGATGTTCGCGTGTGTCCCGGCGACGGGGTTGCACGTGTACGGCTGGAGCAGAGTGCCGGTGGACACGTCGTTCCCGCACGGCCTGCACGGCCGGCCCGACCGCCGCACCCCCTGCCGGGTGGCGTCCGGCCCCTCTCACCGGGTCCACCCGGCGGCCACGGCGTGCTCCGTACGGCCCTCTTTGAGAAGTGACACCGATAAATGCGATGTGCGTGAGCTGTTGGACTCGGAAATCGAGCCGGGGCACAGTAGGCACGTTCACCCCCCGAACGGCATGAAGCCCACTGTCACCTGCGGAGACCCCCATGAACCACGTCGCGGACCCCGAGCGGTACAACGGCACGATGCGTTACCGGCGCACCGGCCGTTCGGGCCTCGACCTGCCCGTGCTGTCCCTGGGCTACTGGCACAACTTCGGCGACGACCGGTCGTTCGAGAGCCAGCGGGACATCGCCCTGCGCGCCTTCGACCTCGGAATCACCCATCACGACCTGGCCAACAACTACGGGCCGCCCTACGGCTCCGCGGAAGTCAACTTCGGGCGGCTGCTGAAGCAGGACCTCGCGCCGTACCGCGACGAGCTGGTCGTCTCCACCAAGGCCGGCTGGGACATGTGGCCCGGCCCCTACGGCCAGGGCGGCGGCTCCCGCAAGTACCTGCTGGCCTCCCTCGACCAGTCCCTGCAGCGCATGGGCCTCGACTACGTCGACATCTTCTACTCCCACCGGCTCGACGCCGGTACGCCCCTGGAGGAGACCATGGGCGCGCTGGACACCGCCGTCCGCCAGGGCAAGGCCCTGTACGTCGGGATCTCCTCCTACGATGCCGAGCGCACCCGGCAGGCCGCCGCGATCCTGCGGGATCTGGGGACGCCCCTCCTCATCCACCAGCCGTCGTACAGCATGGTGAACCGCTGGATCGAGACGGACGGGCTGCTCGACGCGGCACAGGAGGAGGGCTTCGGCGTCATCGGCTTCACGGCGCTCGCGCAGGGCCTGCTCACCGGGCGCTACCTCGACGGCATCCCGGAGGGCTCACGGGCCGCGGCCGGCACGTCGTTCGACACCGGCTGGCTGTCCGAGGACATGCTGAACAGGCTCCGCGCGCTCAACTCCATCGCCGAGCGCCGTGGGCAGACCCTCGCGCAGATGGCGCTCGCCTGGGCACTGCGTGACAGGCGGGTCACCTCGCTGGTCATCGGCGCGTCGCGCACCGAGCAGCTCACGCAGAACGTCGCCGCGCTGGAGAACCTGGAGTTCACCGCCGAGGAGCTGGCCGAGATCGACACCTACGCCGTCGACGGCGGCGTCGACCTGTGGCACGACGCCAGGACCGGCAGGATGAACTGAGGCCGCCCACGCGTCGGCCGACGGCCCGCTCGACGGCCGACGCGGCCCTGGCTCCCGGGTGGGCCCCGGGGCGTCAGGCGTCCCTGGTCGCCTCAAGGTCCGCTCGGGTGCCGCCAGGCGATGCCAGAGTGACGAACAGCGGCAACCTGTACAGCGCGGGAGGCTCGCCCGGCAGTCCGAGTCGCTGCCAGGCCAGCCGAGCCGAGATCTTGAGCACCCGGCGCGCGCGCATGACGAGCAGGAAGGCGAGCGGCAGTTCCACCAGCACGGCCGAGGCTATGCTCTCCCAAACGTCGGCTCGCCCCCAGCTCAGGGAGACGTCGAACCAGGCGTCGCAGACCAGGAGCGCGGCTGCCACGAAGGACATCGGGACCAGGACCTGCCGTCTGAGCCAGACCGCCAGCCCGGCGCCGACCAGCGACACGAGCAGCATGACGTCGAAGCCCACCCACACCATGGGCCAGTACCGGGCCTCGAAGCGGTCGGGCAGCGAGACGGCCAGGTAGACGGTCCACGGGACGAGCACGAACACGCAGAGGGCGAACTGCCCTACCGCCCGTCGGTGGCGGCGGCGCAGCGTGGGGCTGTCCGGTGCGAACACCTGGACCGTCGTGTCCGTCGTGGCGGTGGGGTTGCTCTGTTCGCTCATCCTTGCCTGTCCCTGAGAGCAGGTCCCGGCCCGGGTCCACTCCTTCGGCGGCCGCGCTGCCGGTCGTCGCGTCACGCGGGCCGTGCGCGGGCGTGGGACCCACGCCGCGAAACCTGTCGATCGCTCTTCGATGGTACGGCGAGCTCCCGGCCGGCCCGCGGGCGGAGCCACCGCCTTGGTCGGTGATCAGCCCTCGGCGGTCCGGATGCCGCCGCGCAGGGCGATGTCCCGGGCGAGTGTGAGGCTCCCGATCAGCTCGGCGCGGGTGCCGAGTGCGGACGCGGTGACGCGGACGCGGCTGTCGAAGCCCGGCTGGGCGAGGCGTTCGATCGAGTCGCGGACGCCGTCGACGAACGCCTCGCCGGCCTGGCTCATCTCGCCGCCGATGACGACGGCCGCGGGGTCGAGCAGTGCGCACAGGTTGGCCAGGACCCGGCCGAGGGTGCGGCCGGACTCGGCGAAGATCTTCCGGGCCACGGGGTGGTGGGCGATCTCCGGCAGCCGGGACCGCAGGTCGGTGTCGCCCGGGTAGAAGTGCCGGACCTGCTGGAGCACCTGGCGGACCGAGACGATGGTCTCCAGGCAGCCGCGGTTGCCGCACCGGCACCAGTCGCCGTCGGGGATCACCTGGGTGTGCCCGATCTCGCCCGCGGCCCCGAAGCTGCCGCTGACCGGGATCCCGTGCACGACGAGGCCCGCCCCGATGCCGTCGGACGCCTTGACGTAGATCAGGTTTCCGCGGCTGTCGGCGGCACCGTGGCGGTGTTCGGCGAGGGCTCCGAGATTCGCGTCGTTGTCGAGGGAGACCGTCAGTCCCGTCCGGGAGCCCAGTTCGGCCGCCAGGTCGAGCCCGGACCAGCTGGACAGGATGGTGGGCGAGGCGATCGCCCGTTTGCCGGTGTCCAGCGGCCCCGGTATGCCGACGACACACGCGCTCACGGGTCCGCCGACCGTGCGCCGGAGCTCCTCGACCGTCTGCCGGATCATGTCGGCCGTGATGTCCAGGGCCGCGGTGGGCCGCGCGTCCACATCGATCGCCACCCGCCGCTCGGCCCGCACCGTCAGGTCGAGGGTGGCCGCTGCGACGGTGAGATGCCGGTGGCCGACGTCCACTCCGAGGACCGCGCCTGCCGGATAGCGCGGCCGCAGGCGGCGGCCGGGGCGGCCACGGCCGCCCGTGTTCTCCCCCTGGTGCTCGGTCAGCAGCTCCGCGGCGAGGAGGTCGCGGACGACGGCCGCGACGACCGGACGGCTCATGCCGAGTGCCGTCTGCAGTTCGGGCCGCGACGCGCTCCCGTGCCGCCGGACATGGGCCAGGACCTCGTCCCGTGGAGACACGTGTCACCTCCCTTGCGAGGGCGTCAATTTATGTCCGGCAAGAGCGGAATTCCAGAGGGTTGACGCATCGAATGTGCGAATTTAACCTCCTTGAACGTTCGATCTTTTACAGAGCCACCTGCTTTGACTCGAATTCTGTCCAGCGGAGACATAAATCGTCGAGCACTTCAGTGGTGAGGAGTCCGCATGGAGCTCGATCGGAGATCGGTACGACGCCGCGGCAGCCGTTTACGCCGTACGGCGCTGATCGCGGGCGTGAGCGCGGCGCTCCTGACCGGGGGCACGGCCGTGGCACCCGGCGCCTCGGGCGCGGACGGCGCCGGCGTGACCGTCGGGGTGTCCCCCCGCGTCGCCGCCCTCATCGCCCGGATGACGCTGGACGAGAAGTTGTCCTTCGTCCACGGCGGCACCGATCCCCGGGCGCTCGGGCAGGCCGGTTACATCCCGGGGGTGCCCCGCCTCGGCATCCCCGAACTGCGGCTGACCGACGGCCCGGCGGGGGTCCGGGTCAACGAACACGCCACCGCGATGCCGGCGCCGGTCGCCCTGGCCTCGTCCTTCGACGACGGGCTGGCCCGGGAGTTCGGCCGGACCGTCGGCCGCGACGGCCGCGCGCTCGGCCAGGACGTCCTGCTCGCGCCCATGACGAACACCATCCGGGTGCCGTACGCGGGGCGGAACTTCGAGACCTTCGGCGAGGACCCGCTGCTGAGTTCCCGCATGGTGGCCGGCGAGGTCGAGGGCGTCCAGAGCCAGGGCCTGATCGCCACCGTCAAGCACTACGCGGAGAACAACCAGGAGGACAACCGCATGGGGGTGAACGTCAACGTCGACGAGCAGACCCTGCGCCAGATCGAGCTGCCCGCCTTCGAGGCCGCCGTCAAGGCCGGGGCGGGGGCGGTGATGTGCTCGTACAACTCGGTGAACGGCAGCCACGGCTGCGGCAGCGACGAGCTGCTGGACTCGGTTCTCAAGGAGCAGTGGGGCTTCCAGGGCTGGGTCATGTCGGACTGGGGAGCGACGCACGCGACGACCGACATCGTGAACGGCCTCGACCAGGAGATGCCGAGCGGTGTCTTCCTGGGCGAGGAACTGAAGACCGCGATAACCGACGGCACCATTCCGGTCTCGGAACTGAATGATTCGGTCGCACGTATTCTGCAGCAGATGGCGAAATTCGGTCTCCTCGACGGTGCGGCTGCCCGGCGGCCCGCACGCGATCCGAAAGGCAGCGCGAAAGTCGCCCAGAAGGTGGCCGAATCCGGCGCGGTCCTGCTGAAGAACACCGGCGCGGCGCTTCCGCTGACCGGCAAGGACACCAGCATCGGACTCATCGGCCCGACCGCGAGGACACCGAAGGTCACCGGCGGCGGCAGCTCCAACGTCGTACCGGACTCCGCGGCCTCGCCGCTGGACACCGTCACCGCGCGGGCCGGCCGGCACACCACGGTGCGCTACGCGGCGGGCGGCGACAACACCGGCGTCCCCGTCCCCGCCTCGGCCCTCAGCCCCGCCCTGCCGGTCGACGCCGACGGCACGATCCCCGTCACACCGGACGCCTCCTTCTACTACAGCGGCACCCTCACCGTGCCGGCCGACGGCGACTACTCCTTCGTCTTCGACCTTCCCGCCGCGTACGGTGTGCTGAAGATCGACGGGAACAGCGTCATCACCGGTTTCCTGGGCTCCAGCAGCGCCACGGTGCACCTCACGGCGGGCACGCACAGCCTCGAGGCCGGTGCCCTCGCGATCCAGGGCGGACCGACGAAGGTCCGGCTGAGCTGGGTCACCCCGCAGGCCGCGCAGGCCGCACGGGAGGAGGCAGTGGCCCTGGCCCGCCAGGTGAAGACCCCCGTCGTGTTCGCCTACGACGACGGCACCGAGGGCTTCGACCGGAAGAACCTCTCCCTGCCGGCCGACCAGGACGGGCTCATCTCCGCCGTCGCCGACGCCAACCCGAACACGGTCGTCGTCCTCAACACCGGGTCGTCGATCACCATGCCGTGGCTGTCCAAGGTCAAGGCGGTCCTCGACATGTACTACCCCGGGGAGAACGGCGCCGAGGCCACCGCCGGGCTGCTCTTCGGCGACGTGAACCCGTCGGGCAAGCTCACCCAGACGTTCCCCGCGAGCGAGTCCGCCACCCCGGTGGCCGGCGACCCGCTGAGGTACCCGGGAGTGGGCGACCAGGAGAACTACTCCGAGGGCGTCTACGTGGGCTACCGCTGGTACGACAAGGAGCACACCGCCCCGCTCTTCCCGTTCGGTTACGGACTGTCGTACACCTCCTTCGCCTACCGCGACCTCGCGGTACGGCAGAGTCACGGCGCGTTGACCGTCTCGTTCACCCTGAAGAACACCGGCACCCGCGCCGGTGCCGAGGTCGCCCAGGTCTACGTCGGCGCGAGCCCGCGGACCACCGCGCCGCAGGCGGTGCGCTCGCTCGGCGGCTACCAGAAGGTGCGGCTGCGCGCGGGGCAGTCGAAGACCGTGCGCATCCGGGTCGACGCCCGGCAGCTGGAGTACTGGGACACGTCCGCCCACTCCTGGGTGCTCGGTACCGGGAGGCGGGACGTGTGGGTCGGCTCCTCGTCGCGGACGCTCCCCCTGCACGGCAGCGTCGGCGTCACCCGCTGACCGCCCGGTTCCTCCCTCCGCACCACCACGCGTGCCGGCCGCACCGCCGTGGCCGGCATCCCGCCAGAGAGGTCCTCATGACTGCGAGCAGAATCCGTGCTGCCCTGGGCGGCGCGCTGATCCTGTCCATGACCGCCGTCGGGCTGCTGCCCGCGACGGCGGCCGGAGCGACGGCCGTCACGGCGTCCGCGAGTGCGCCGGCCGCAGTGGGCACGGACAAGGGCGCCGTGCGCGGTGCCGTGTCCCAGGGTGTCGAGCGGTTCGTCGGCATCCCCTACGCGGCGGCCCCCACCGGTTCCCTCCGCTGGAAGCCGCCGCGGCCGGCGGCGCGCTGGACCGGCGTCCGGGAAGCCACCGCCTTCGGCAACCCCTGCCCGGTCCTGCCCAGCGGCAACGGCCCGCGCAGCGAGACCGAGGACTGTCTCGACATCAACGTGTGGCGGCCGGCGGGAGTGCGCGCCGGGGCTCGTCTTCCCGTGCACGTGTTCATCCACGGCGGTGGCCTGACCAACGGCAGCGGAGCGCAGAACGACGAGTCGAAGCTCGTACGGGAGACGGGGGTCATCGGCGTCTCGCTCAACTACCGGCTCGGCGTCTTCGGCTTCCTCGGGCTGCCCGCCCTCACCGAGGAGGGCGGCGAGTCCGGCAACTACGGCTTCATGGACCAGCAGGCCGCGCTGCGCTGGGTGCAGCGCAACATCGCGGCCTTCGGCGGGAACCCCGCCGCGGTCACCGTCGACGGCGAGTCCGCGGGCGGCTGGTCCGTCTGCGGGCATCTGGTGTCGCCCGGCTCGCGGGGGCTGTTCGCGCGCGCCGTGCTCCAGAGCGGTTCCTGCCCCAGCGAGCCGCAGGCTCGGGCCGAGGCCACCGGAACGGCGTTCGCCCGCGCGGCAGGCTGCGACGGCGCCGACCAGGCGGCCGTCCTCGGCTGTCTGCGGTCGGCCTCGGCGGGTTCCCTCCTCGACGCGAGCCGGACCTTCTCGGCCGGCTTCGTGGACGGGACGCCGACGTTCCCGGTCAACGTGCGCGAGGCGGTGGACAGCGGGCGGTTCGCCCGCGTGCCCGTGGTCGTCGGCGCCAACCGCGACGAGGGCCGCACCTTCGCCCAGGGCTACATAGACGCGGGCAAGGAGGCCTACCTCGCCTTCGTCCAGGGGTTCGCCGGGGACCGCGCCGGCGAGGTACTCGCCCGCTACCCCTGGCCCGGGACGTCCGACGCGTACACCGCGGCCTACCTGGTCGGCGCGATCATGACCGACTCGGGGATGATCGGCGGGATCGGCGGGTGCGCGCAACGCTCGCTCGTGCGGACCTTCGAGCGCTACACCCCGACCTACTCCTACGAGTTCGACCACCGGACCGGTCCCGGCCTGACGCAGATACCGGGTTACCTCTGGGGAGCCGGCCATGCCGCGGAACTCGCCTACATCTGGCCCAGCTTCGACAACGGCACGCCGATCGCGCCGCTGTTCGACGCGGCCGAGCGCCGGCTGGCCCGCGAGATGACGCAGTACTGGGGAGCCTTCACGAAGACCGGCCGACCGCACGTCGCGCGGCAGTCCGCCTGGCCCGCCCACCACGGCGGCAAGGGGCTGACGCTGTCGCTGCGGGCGGGAGGCAGGAGCGCCCTGATCGACGACGCCCGGATTTCCGCCGAGCACCAGTGCACGTTCTGGGACGGCATGACGGCCACTCAGGGTTCCTGAGAGCACGACGCGCCCGGGTGTCTCCCGCCCCGCACGAGACCGGAGCGGCCCCGGGGAGGCGGCTCCCCGCCTCCCCGGGCCCGGTGCGTGTTCAGTCGATACAGAACTCGTTGCCCTCGACGTCCAGCATCGGGATGCAGGACTCGTTATCCTCGTCGGCGTACAGCGTGCGCACGTGGGTCGCGCCGAGCGCGACCAGACGTGCGCACTCGGCTTCGAGCACGGCGAGGCGCTCGTCCCCCACGAGACCGGTGCCGACCCGGACGTCGAGATGCACCCGATTCTTCACGACCTTGCCCTCGGGGACGCGCTGGAAGTACAGGCGCGGGCCCACGCCCGAGGGATCACTGCAGGCGAACCATGATCCCTGCTCCTCGGGAGGCAGGGTGCGGTTGTGATCGTCCCAGGTGGTGAACCCCTCCGGTGGCGGCGGCACGACGTACCCCAGGACTTCACACCAGAAGCGGGCGAGGCGCTCGGGTTCCGCGCAGTCGAAGGTGACTTGGAACTTCCTGATCGTGGACATCGGCGCACCGTACCGCGTACCGGACGGAGCCTGCCGCTCGTTTCCCCGGGGCGGACCGGTGCCCTCGTCGACGGGTGGCAACCGGTCCGCGCCCGGGTGCGAGGTCTAGAACTCCTCGACGAAGTAGGGCTCGACGGTCATCCAGCCGTTGCCCGAGGCGCCGTTCAGCCGGCCCGTGGAGTTCTGGGCGAGGGTGTACCAGGACTCCACGTAGTCGGGGTCGTCGGTGAACCAGCTGTCGGGGATCGCGCTCAGGACCGCGTTCACCAGCGGGATGTAGGTGCCCTGGTCGGTCACGGTGAGCAGGGCGGTGGTGATCGCCTGCGCCAGCGCACGGTAGTTGGTGCCGTCGTCGTCCTCCATCATGACGACGTCGGCCAGGTTGTACTTGTAGTTGGACCAGTTGACCAGGATCTGGTTCGGGTAGTAGACGGTGCCGTCGTAGTCCAGGTAGGGCATGTCCACCGAGTCGACGCGCGCCGTGCCGTCCTGGCCGAAGCCGGTCACCAGCGAGAACATCTCGGCGGCGCCCTTGAACCAGGGTTCCTGGTCGTCGTTCACCTCGACGGCCGTGACCTTGGTCGCCCACCAGCCTGCCGTGCTCGCGGCTCGGGTGCTGTTCGCGGCCTTCGACGGGAGGCTGGTCAGGCCCTTGTCGGCGAAGGCCTGCTGCAGCACCTTCAGGCCGGCCCGGTGGGCCTTCGTGACGTCGATGTCCAGGATGTACAGCGGGCGTCCGGGGACGTGCGCGGTGCTAACGGCGTGGGCGTGGCCCTGACTGTCGTACGCCGTGATGGTCCTGGCGTCGTCGTCGGCCGCGGCGACGGCGATCCAGGGGGTGGCTCCGGCGTTCAGGTGCGACCGCATGGACGGCGCGCCCAGCCGGACGCGCAGCAGCGAGCCGGTCGAGGCGGGCAGGCCCTTCAGGGCGGCGATGCGACGGTCCGCGGCGGCGACGGAGGCGAGGAGGTTCCGGCCCTCGGGGTCGGCGGTGCTGCTCGCCAGTGCCTGCAGGTCCACGTCCTCGCCGCCGAGCGCGGCCGCTCGGATCTGCTCGCGCCACCGCGGGTCGCGGAGCGTGGCGGACAGCGTCCGCGCGATGTCCTGTTCGGTCGACAGCACCGGAGACCTGCGGAACGTCGTGGCCTGGTCCCCCGCGTCCCGCACCGGCGCCGCGATCGCCGGCTGGACGAAGCCGCCGATGACCGCGGACAGCATCACGCCGACGAGGACGCTGCGTCTCTTGCTCGATCTGCTCACCATGCTCCTTGTGTTGTCGGTCGCCGCCGCGCCCACGGTGAGCGGGCGGCCGTCATGAGGGGTGGGTCCCGACCCATGCAAAAATGACCGGGACATGACATAGAAATGAGCGGAGGCCGAACGGGCATCCCCCCGCATGAACGGGACCACGCCGAAGGAAGGCCTGTTCGCCCGCAGACGCCCTGCGCCGACGGGAGCCGGACCGAGAGCCGGATCGGGAGCCGGTGATGCGGTGCCGCGGCCGGGAAGCGCGGCTACCGGGGGCTGTCGGCGGGCGGGCGGCCGCGTGGGCTGCTCAGTGAACCGAGCATGATCTTCTCGGTGTCGGCCAGATACGTCTCCGCCGCGCGCCGCGCCTCCGCGGCGTCCCGGCCGACCACGGCCCGTACCACCGGCGCGAGGCGGTCCGCCGCCCGCGCCGCGTCCTCGAACGGCACCCGCAGCGCGGCCCGTACCGGAAGGTAGGCGTTGAACAGGGTGTTCGTGAGGAGCAGATAGACCCGGTTGCCCGTGGCCCGCGCCAGTTCGCGGTGCACTTCCACGTCGGCGAGCTGGACGGCGTCGACGTCCGGGCCGTCCGCGACCTGACGCAGCAGGTGCTCCAGCCGCCGGGCCTGGCGGTCCGTGCGCCGGTCGGCGGCGCGGCCGGCGATCAGGGTGCCGATGTGCCGGCGTACCTCGAAGACCTCCCGCAGCCACGCGGGGTCCTGTGCCGCCAGCATCGGAAGCAGGTCGGCGCCACCGATCCGCAGGTAGTCCAGGACGCGGGTGCCGATGCCGTGCCGGGTGCTCAGCAGTCCCGCCTGCTCCAACCGCGTCAGCGCGTGCTTGAGCGTCGTACGGGTGACCCCGTACCCGGCGGCCAGCTCCCGCTCGGGGGGCAGCAGGGCTCCGGGGCCGTGGGTGCCGCTGAGGATGTCCTCACGCAGCCGTGCTTCCAGCAGGTCGACCACGGTTCGGCGCGGAATGCTCTCGACGGCCACGGAGGTTCTCCCAGGCTTCGGTCAGTGGTTCAGCGGTCAGCGGCTCGCTGGTCGAGCGGTCCGCTGGTTCTGCGACCTGTTGGTCCAGTGGCTCAGCCACTGGACCAGTGAAGCAGCCGCCCGACCGCCGCGTCAATTGCCTGTGAGAGCGGAGCAGTTGGGCGTCTGCGGCGGGTGTCCCGGCGCGCCGGGACCGGCCGGCGCCCCGTGCGGCCCGCCGGAGACGCGGACCGACGGGGCGCTCGGGGAGCAGGCGTGCCGGGGCCCGGTCAGAGGGTGGCGCCGTAGGGGTCGCGGTCCTCGGGGACGAGCGGTGTCGCGGGCGCCGTGCTGGCGACGCGGACGGTCTCGCCGGAGGTGACGGCCTCGTCGATGGACACCATGACGTCCAGCACGTGGTAGCCGAGGTCCCCGCCGGCGATGTGCGGGGTGCCGTCGCGCAGGGCCCGCGCCATGTCCAGGACGCCGAGGCCGCGGCCGCCCTCGACGCCGACGGGCGGGACGGTCTCCCACTCCGCCTCCCGGCCCCGCTGCTGCACGCGCGTGATCCTGACCTCGCCGGCGAAGGTGTTGGGGTCGGGCAGGACCAGGGTGCCCTCGGTGCCGGTGACCTCCACGAACCCGGTGCGGGTGAGCGGGGAGTCGAAGCTGAAGACGCTCTGGCCGACGCCGCCGCTCTCGAACTGCGTGAGCGCGCTGACGTGGGTCGGTACGGCGACGGTGAACTCGGTGCCGGCCCGCTCCCCGCTGCGGACCGTACGGACCGTGCGGGCGGTCGAGCCGAGCGCGGCGACCCGGGAGACCGGCCCGAACAGGCAGACCAGCGCGGTGAGGTAGTAGGGCCCCATGTCGAAGAGGGGGCCGGCGCCCCTCGCGAACAGGAACTCCGGGTTCGGGTGCCACAGGTCGGGCCCCGCGTACTGCATGACGGTCTGCGCGGACAGCGGGGAGCCGATGGCGCCGCGGGCGATCGCGCGCAGGGCGGTCTGGAGGCCGGGGCCGAGGATCGTGTCGGGGGCGATTCCGACCCGCAGGCCGGCCGCGGCGGCCTGGTCGAGAAGAGCTCGTGCGTCGGCGCGGTCCAGGGCGATGGGCTTCTCGGACCAGACGTGCTTGCCGGCGGCCAGGATCGCGGAGCTGACCTCGGCGTGCACGGCGGGAACGGTCAGGTTGACGACGATCTCGACGTCCGGGTGGGCGAGGACGTCCGCGGCCGTTCCCCACTCCTTGACCCCGTAGGCGCGGGCCTGGGCCTCGGCGCGCGCGGTGTCGAGGTCGCCCACGGCGGCCACGTGCAGGTCGGGATAGCGGGTGAGGCTGGTCAGGTACTGGTCGCTGATGTTGCCGGCGCCGATGACGCCGACGCCGACCGGGTGGTGTGCCGTCATCAGGCGATGCCCTGGCCCTTCAGGTAGGAGATGCCTGCCGCGATGCCCTCGAAGACGTCGCCGCCGTAGTGGTCGAACTCGATGACGGCGTACTCGGCGTGCGGGGCCGCGGCCAGCGAGGCGGCCAGCGGGATCTGCCCGCGGCCCGCCGCGACCTGGCCGGCGTCGGCGGGGTCGAAGGGGGCGCCCGAGGTGAACGGGTCGTCGATGACGGGGCCGTCCTTCACGTGCAGGGCGCGCACCCGGGAGCCCAGCCGGTCGAGGAGGGCGACGACGTCGTTGCCGCCGGCCGCGGCCCAGAACAGGTCGATCTCCAGGGCGACTTCCGGGTTCAGGAGGTCTGCGAAGCGGTCGAAGGCGCTGACGCCGGCGACGGTGTGCACGAACTCCTGGGAATGGTTGTGGTAGCCGACCCTGAGGCCGTGCCCGGCGGCGCGCTCGGCGGCCTCGTTCAGGAGGGCCGCGGTACGCGCGATCTCCTGCTCGTCGGCCCACCGGGAGGCGGGCACGAACGGGTCGAAGAGGATCTCCACACCCAGTCGCCGGGCGGCCCGGAAGGTGCCGTCGAGATCGGCCCCCGACGCACCGTCGGGCGACAGGAACCCGGCGTGTCCGGTCCGCGCGGAGAGGCCGTGCCGGGCGAGCGCGTCGGCGAGTTCGTCCGCGCGGTGCGTGAAGCCGAAGGCCTCGACGTTGGTCAGTCCCAGGGCCGCCAGACGGGCGAGGGCGGCGTCCTCGTCTGCCTCCAGGGCCTGGCGTACGGAGTAGAGCTGAACCGACAACTGTGGTGTCGACAAGGGGGACTCCTCTCGTGGCGGACCGCCGGGAAACAGAATACCGACAGGGGTGATGGTTTCTAGGAGTCGTTAGCATCTCGTTCATGGCAAGGGAAACGGCTCGGCCGGGGGCGGCCCCGCGGAACTACCCCAAGGGGGAGCGGCGGCGCGCCCAGATCATCGAGGCCGCGTTCACCGCGTTCGGGCAGGTGGGCTACCGCAACGCGAGCATGGTGCAGCTCGCCGCCGCCTGCGGTGTCTCGCGCGCGGGCCTGCTGCACCACTTCCCGACCAAGGAGTCGCTCCTGGAGGCGGTCCTGGAGGCCCGCGACCGGCAGGACGGCGAGCACTTCCTCGAATCGGGCGCGCTCAGCCAGGACGGCCTCGCCTACTTCGCCGCGATGATCAGGCTCGTCGCGCACAACCAGGCCAACCCCCTCATCGTGAGCCTGTTCGCGGTGCTGTCCAGCGAGGCCACCGCGGCGGACCACCCGGCGCGCCCGTACTTCACCGCCCGCTACGAGCGCACCCGCCGCGAGATGCAGTCGGCCGTCGACGACCTGGCACGGCGCGGGCTGTTGCGCCCCCACGTCGATGCCTCGCACCTGGCGGCGGATCTGGTCGCGTACCTCGACGGCCTGCAGGTCCAGTGGCTGCTCAGCCCGGACATCATCGACATGCCGGATCACCTGCGCGGGATGCTGCGCAACGTCGTCGGTGTCGAACTCCCCTAGTCTCCGGCCCGTTGCGAGGGCCCTCTGCGACGTTCCCGAAAGGCCGAGTCGGCATGGATGTGTACGAGGCGGTGGACGGCCGCCGGGCCGTACGGGCGTTCAGCGAGCGCCCGGTGCCCAGGGAAGTGCTGACACGGGTACTGGCCGCGGCCTCGCGGGCGCCGTCGAGCGGCAACCTCCAGCCCTGGCAGGTGTACGTGGTCTCCGGCGAGCCCCTGGCCGACCTGAAGCGGCAGGCCACGGCCAGGGCGCTGGCGGGCGACCCGGGCGACGAGCGGGAGTACCCGATGTACCCGGCCGAGCTGACCGCGCCGTACCGGGAGCGCTTCGCCGAGGCGGCCGCCCAGCGGTACGCGGCACTGGGCATCGAACGCGAGGACCCGCAACGGCCGGTGCGGATCGCCGCGTTGAACACGCAGGCGTTCGGGGCACCCCTCGTGCTGTTCTGCTACCTCGACCGGGCGATGGGCCCCGGGCAGTGGGCGGACGCCGGGATGTATCTCCAGACGGTCATGCTGCTCCTGAGAGCCGAAGGCCTGCACAGCTGCCCGCAGGTCATGTGGACGATGTACCGCCGGACGGTCAGCCGGCTGGTCGGTGCCGGGGACCGTCTCGTGCTGCTGTGCGGTCTCGCGGTGGGCTTCGAGGAGGAGGGCGCGGCACGGGTGCGTACCGGGCGGGCCGGAATCTCCGAGAGCGTGCGGTTCATCGGCGGTTGAACGGGCCGGTCGGACCGGGTGCGGGGGTGTGCTTGAATGCCGGGCATGGACGGCTCCGCCCGCATGTGGATCAGCGAGATCCCCGCCCTCGACCCGGACGCCCGGGAAGTGATTCTCGATCTCGACCAGACGTCCGCCGATCCCGCCGAGCGGATGGCCTGCATGCTGCTGAACCGGGGGCACGAGGGCGAGGCCGGAGTGTTCCACCTGCTGCCGGAGGATCTTTCGGCCCGGTACGAGCGGACCGGGAACCGGCTCACGGTGTCCCTGCTCGCCCGCCGGGACGTGCTCGCCCAGGACCTGGCCTCGCGCCCGGCCGCGTGGCGTGCGCACCTCGACCTGCTCCCCCGCGATCCCCTGCACGACGGGCGTGTCGTCCTCGTGCGCCGGGAGACCGTCACCGACTTCGTGCCCGCCGAGCGGGACGGCTTCCAGCAGCCCGTGGTGCTGATCGACCACAGCGTGGAGCACGGCGACGGGCCGGTCGCCCTGACCGAGCTGATGAGCCTGTTCGCACGGCAGGAGGCGGGCGTCGCGGTCGTCGCCGCACCCAAGGCACCGGCCGCCTGACCGTGCCGGTCCGGCGCTGCGGCACGCCGTGGACAGGCAGCGGTCACAGTCCGAAGAGGCGGGCCGCGTTGTCGTGGCAGACCGCCCGCAGCCACTCGTCGCCGAGCTCCAGCCGTTCCAGGGCGTGGAGCTGGTGCACGTACGGGTAGGGGATGTTGGGGAAGTCGGAGCCGAGCAGGACGCGCTCGCCCAGCGCGGCGATCCGGGGCAGGGCCCGGGGCGGGAACGGCATGAACCGCTCGGTGAAGTCCGTGAACGCCATCGTGGTGTCCAGCCGCACCTCCCCGTACCGTTCGGCGAGGTCGGTGAACTCCTCGTACTCCGGCATCCCCATGTGCGCGACGACCAGCCGCAGCCTCGGGTGCCGGGCCAGTACCCGCGCGACCGGACCGGGGCCGGTCTGCTTGCCGGGGGCCGGACCCGAGCCGCAGTGGATCACGACGGGAATCCCGGCCTCGGCCAGCAGTCCCCACGCTCCGTCGAGCAGTTCGTCGGCCGGGTCGTACGCTCCCACCTGCACGTGTGCCTTGAACACCCGGGCGCCCGCCTCGACGGCCGCGCGGACGTACGTCTCGACACCGGGCTCGGGGAAGAGGGTCGCCGTGTGCAGGCAGTCGGGGGTGCGGCCGGCGAAGTCGGCGGCCCACGTGTTCAGCCAGGCCGCCATGCCGGGTTTGTGCGGGTAGAGCATCGAGGTGAAGGACCTGACACCGAACGACCTGAGGAGAGCGGTGCGTTCCGCCTCCTCCTTGCGGTAGGTGATGGGCCACGCCAGGTCGCCGATCAGCGGTCCGTTCGTGTCGAAGTAGTTCCAGACCTTGTGCAGGACCCGCTCGGGCATGAAGTGGGTGTGGACGTCGATCAGTCCGGCCAGGCCGATCCGTTCCCGGAAGAGGCGGATCGCCTCGGCCTCCTCACCGTGATCGGGACCGTGGGCGGAAGCGGATCCGACCGGGACGGCGGAGGCGGCGGGGGCCGTGCGGTGATCGTCCATACCGCCAACGATCGGTGCAGGAGAGCGGCGAGTCCAGTCCCTGCCGGGCCGCGGTGCCTGCCGGCGTGTACCCCGGGGGCGGGCACGCCCGTACGACGGCGCGGAGGGCGGCCCGGCCGGTGCGGGGCCGCCCTCCTGGTGCGCCGGGCCTGCGGCCCCGGGCCGGTGCGGCGCTCAGGACAGGTAGCGCTCCACCTGGGACGCCGGGCGGACGTTCGCCTCGGCGGGGTCCTGACCTGCCGCGATCCTGGCCCGGCGCTGGCGCAGCAGGTCCCAGCACTGGTCGAGTTCGGTCTCCAGGCGGGCCAGCCGGGCGTGCTCGGTCGTCCCGTCGATCTCCTCCTGTGCCAGGCGGTCACGAAGATCCTTCTCCTGGCCGATCATTTCCGTGATGCGGCCGAGGATCTCCTTCTCGGCCTCGGCCTCTGGTCCTGTCATGGCTGCCTCTTTCCGGACGACGGAGCAGGTCACGGCCCGGACGGGCGCGACGTTCGCCGGTACCGGCGCGTACGTCCCCGTCCCACCTCCTCCTACCCTCTCCCACTCGGCCCCCGGCCGCATCG
This sequence comes from Streptomyces sp. NPDC090499, assembly GCF_044769305.1. Lineage (NCBI taxonomy): Bacteria > Bacillati > Actinomycetota > Actinomycetes > Kitasatosporales > Streptomycetaceae > Streptomyces > Streptomyces sp. NPDC090499. The sequence continues at coordinate 103,732 of NZ_JBIVXP010000016.1, read as the reverse complement.
GCGGGGCGCGGGCCGGGACCGCCGCAGTGATGACGGAGCGTCAATTTTCTTTGGTTGCTGCGGAATTCAGGCGACAGCACTGGCGCTCCACACCTACCAGCGGGTAATTCATGGCTCTGCCACCTTCGGCAACTCGTGTCACAGCGAAGGGATACCCCCCGTGCGTCTGCGCCCCTTGCGCGTCCTGTGCTGTTCCGCCGTCCTCGCCCTGTCGGCGCCCGCGTTCCTCCCGGGCACCGCGTCGGCCGCGGTCCCCGCCTCCTCGGTCTACCTGCAGAACTACGTCACCGGTCTGAACGCCGCCGACAGCGGCGGCACCGTCGCCGCGCACAACCCCAAGGGCAACGAGGACCACCAGCAGTGGACCGCCGTCGCGGTCGGCGGCGGCTACCAACTCCAGAACGCCGACGAATCCGGCAAGTGCCTGGGCCGCAGCGGGACCGCCGCGGTCACCGCCGCCTGCGGTGCGGACGGCACGACCTGGACGGTCACCGCCGGTGCCGGCGGCACGTACTCCGTCACCGTCCCCGGCACCTCGCAGTACCTCACCGGGTCGTCCTCCGACTCTGCAGCCGTGCAGGTCGGGTCCTCGGGCGACCTCGCTCGCTGGTACCTCACCCCGGTCTCCTACGCCACCACGGCGATGCCCTCCGCGGACACCCGCACCCTCGACCAGGTCACGTTCCTGACCGCCCACAACGCCTTCGCCAACGGCTCGGACGGCAACTTCGCGTCCTTCCCGGTCAACCTGTTCCCCAACCAGAACTACGGGATCAGCCGGCAACTGTCCGACGGGGTCCGGGGGTTCATGCTCGACGACTACACCGTGTCCGGGCAGGCCGTGCTGTGCCACAACAGCTGCGACGGCGTGAGCAACCCGGTCCCGCTCGCCACCGACCTGCAGCGCATCGTGGACTTCCTCAAGGCCAACCCCGGCCAGTTCGCCACCGTGTTCCTGGAGGACTACGCCTCCTCCGACGTGCTGAAGTCGTCCCTCGCCTCCGTCAACGGCCTGTACGACGTGCTGTACCGGCCCGACCAGGACGGCGTCGCCGCCAAGGGCTGGCCCACCATGGCCGACCTCGCGGCCCGAGGCAAGCAGCTGCTGGTCTTCAGCGACCGGACCCGGGCGAGCGACACCGCCAACGGGTATGCCACCCGCGACACGTTCGGTGTGATGTACCAACGCGAGTGGACCGTGGAGAACTACTGGTCCATGGGTGCCGGTCTCGGTGACTCCGACTGGTCCTGCTACAGCCGCTGGGGCACCGACAGACCGCTGACCACGGACTCGGCCGCGTTCCACCCGCTGTTCGTGATGAACCACTTCCGGGACTACCCCATCGCCGGCACCGCCGCCACCGACAACGGCAAGATCCTCAACCGGGCGCAGAGCTTCTGCACTCCGGCTGCCCGGAAGAAGCCGAACTACGTGGCCGTGGACCGGTACGACACCGGGTCGCCCACCCCGCTGACCACGGTGGGCACCCTGAACACGTACATCCTCGCGCCGGGCCAGTGAGCGGCGGCCGGCCGGGGCTAGGACTGCTCGCCGCCCCGGCCGGCACCCGGGCACGTCCGGTTCAGGGGCCGTCGCGGTGGGCGCCCGGGGTGTGGCCGAAGGCGCGGCGGAAGGCGTCGATGAAGGCGCTGGCCGAGGACCAGCCGCACGCGTGGGCCACCGCCGTCACCGGCATCCGGTCGGCGAGCAGGACCAGGGCGTGCTGAAGGCGCAGCTGGGTGCGCCACTGCGGGAAGGTCATGCCCAGGTCGGCGCGGAAGAGCCGGGAGAGGGTTCGGTCGCCGGCGCCGACGGTGCGGCCGAGCTCCCTGAGGGTGCGGCTGTCCGCGGGGTCCGCCTGCAGGATCGCGCACACCTCGCGGAGCAGGGGTGCGGTGGGGGCCGGCAGGTGCAGGGGCTGTTGCGGTGAGGCCCGCAGCTGATCGAGGAGGACGGTGCGCAGGCGGGCCCGCTCGGGGCTGTCGTCGTCCTCGTCGCGGGTGTAGGCGATGATCAGCTCGCGCAGCAGCGGGCCGACGGCCAGCACGGTCGGGGTGCCGAGCGCGAGCGGGTTCTCGGTGGCGGGCAGCCCGACGAAGTGGAGTGCGAGTTCGCCGTGGGCCCGGTGCGCGTGGACGGTGCCGGCCGGCACCCAGATCGCCCGGTTGCCCGGGGCGACCCAGGAGCCCTTGTCGGTCGTCACGGCCAGCACGCCGCGGCCCGCGTAGACGATCTGGTGGTCGTCATGGCGGTGGGCGTCGATCTCGTGGCCGGCGGCGAGCCACCGGGTGTCGGTGGGGGCGACGGCCTCGTGGCGGATTTCCGGCATCACTTGGCAGATTACCGGAAGTGCGACAGGCGGCAGGGCGCGGAGCATGGCGGGGTGCGAAGGAATTCATCGATGACATCGATCACTCTGCTGTCCGTCGGCCATGGCTGTGTCGACATCTACCAGGGCGCCGTCGCGGCGCTGCTGCCGTTCTTCGTCGCCGAGCGCGGCTATTCGTATGCGGTCGCCTCCGGGGTGGTACTGGCCGCGTCCGTGCTCTCGTCGGTGGCGCAACCGCTGTTCGGGGCGCTCACCGACCGCCGGCCGCTGCCCTGGCTGCTGCCGGCGAGCACCCTGCTCGGCGGTGCGGGGGTGGCGCTCAGCGGCCTGGGCGACTCCTATGCGCTGACCCTCGTGTTCATGGCACTGTCCGGGATCGGCGTGGCCGCCTACCATCCCGAGTCCGCCCGGATCGCGCGGCTCGCCAGCCGGGGCAGCCACGGTGCGATGGGGGTGTTCGCCACCGGCGGCAACATCGGCTTCGCGCTGGCCCCGCTGATGGTGGGTGCCGTGGTGGCGGGCGGCGGGCTGCGCTGGACGCCGCTGCTGGTGGTACCGGCGCTGGCCGGTACCACGCTGTGCCTGCCGGTGCTGCGCGGACTGCGCGCGGGCAGGGCTGCCGGCGCCGCCGCGCAGGGGCCGGGCGGGAGCGACGACGTGGCGTCCTTCGTGCGGCTGTCGCTGGCCGTGGTGTTCCGGTCGGTCGCCTTCGTCGGCCTGAGCACCTTCATCTCGCTGTACGCCCGGCAGCGCACGGGTGGCGGGGCCGCCGCCGGTTCCGCGGCGCTGACGGTGCTCTACCTCGGCGGCGCGGTCGGTTCCGTGCTGGGCGGCTCGCTGGCGGGCCGCTGGGACCGGGTGACCGTGTGCCGCTGGTCGTACGTCCTCTCGGTGGTGGCCGTCGCGGGTGTGGTGTGGGTGCCGGGTCCGGGGCTCTACCTGTTCGTGGCGCTCACGTCGGTCGGCCTGTACGTGCCGTTCTCGCTCCAGGTGACCCTCGGCCAGGACTACCTGCCGTCGCGGATCGGCACAGCCAGCGGGGTCACCCTCGGTCTGACGGTGAGCGTCGGCGGCCTGGCCGGCCCGCTCCTCGGCAGCCTCGCCGACGCTACCTCCCTGCAGACGGCTCTGGCGCCGCTGGTCCTGATGCCGGTACTGAGCCGGGTGCTGTTCGGCACCCTGCGCGAGCCCGGTGGGGTCCGGCGCCGCGGGGCCGTGCCGGGGACGGCTGCGGACGGCGCCGTCGCCGTCGCCGACCGGCCGTCGGCGAGTGGCTGACTCCCGCGCCGGCCGTCAGGCCGTCCAGACGCGGTCGGCGTAGTCGAGGAAGTTGCGGCCGAGGATCTTCTCGATGCGCCCGGAGCGGTAGCCGCGCTTCTCCAGGAGGCGGATCAGGTCGCGGAACTGGTCGACGCCGCGCAGGTCGACGACGAAGGGGTAGGTGTCGGCCCGTTCACCGGCCGCCCCGACGCCGGCCGCCTGCCGGGCGGCCACGTGTTCGGCGAGGGCGGCACGGTAGGCGTCGAGGTCGTCGACGGCGGTGACGGTGCCGTCGGTGCCGATGCCGACGTGGTCCTCTCCGCAGACGTCCACGGCGTGCGCGATGTGGGCCACGACGTCGGCGGCGGTGGCCTGGCCGGTGAGGTCGAGGAAGGGCATGAAGTAGATGCCGACGAACCCGTCCCGGTCCGCGACCAGGCGGAGTTCCTCGTCGGTCTTGTTGCGGGGCAGGTCGGCCAGGGCACGGCATCCGGTGTGGTTGACGGAGACGGGCTGCCGGGAGTGCCGGGCCGCGTCCAGGCAGGTGCGCTCGCCGCTGTGGGAGAGGTCGACCATCAGGCGGTGGTCGTTGAGAGCCTCGACGACCTGCCGTCCGAAGGGGGTCAGGCCGCGGTTGGCGGGGGCCATGGAGCCGTCACCGAGGTGGTTGGCCTGGTTGTAGGTGAGTTGTACGACGCGTACCCCGGCGTCCGCGAAGGTCGCGACCCGGCTGTCGACGAGGGCGGGGTCCTCGCCGACGGCGACGGCGTTCTGGAAGCCGTAGACGACGCCGATCCGCCCCTCCCGGTGCGCGCGGTGGATGTCGGCGGTGGTGCGGACCTTGAGCAGGTCGCGGGGGTGCGCCTCGATGATCCGGTCCCAGACCGCGATCTCGGCCAGGGTGTGCTCGTACGGCGGCAGGTCGCCCATGGTGTAGCCGAGGGTGATGTTCACGGCGGTCAGGCCGGAGGCGTGGGCGTCGGCGATGGCGCGGGCGTCGACCGCGAGCTGGTCGCTGGCGGGGTTGAGCTGGGTGGCGGCGGCGCGGGCGGCCGGGGTGTTGGGGTTGTCGAGCTGGCCCAGGGCGTTGACGATCACGGGGCGGCCGCCGGCGGGGGTGTCGGTGTCGGTGTCGGTCACTGGGCGTCCTTCTCGAACTCGGCGCGGTCGAAACGGTGTCCGCGTCTGACGGTGTACGTGATGGTGCGCAGGTTGCCGATGTCGTGGAGGGGGTTCTCGTCCAGGACGGCGAAGTTGGCGAGTTTGCCGGGTTCGACGGTGCCCGTGTCGGCCTCGGTGCCGGCGGCGCGGGCACCGACGAGGGTGGCCGAGCGCAGGACGTCGGCGGCGGGGATGCCGCAGCGGTCGACGAGGAAGGCGAGTTCGCCGTAGAGGGCGGGGAAGGGGTCGCCGGGGTCGGTCTCGTGGTCGGTGCCGGTGCAGACGTCGACGCCGGCGCGGTACGCCTGGGCGGTGACGGCGGCGGCCAGCGCGGCGTTGCGGGCGGCCCGTTCGGCGGACTCGGCGGTGTCGCCCCGGAGTTCGTCGCTGGTCCACATGGACGCGGTGGCGTCAAGGACGGTGCCGCGGCGGCGCATGCCGGCGAACAGGGCGGCCAGTTTCGGGTCGTCGCCCGCCGCGAAACGGTCGTGGTCGACCGGCGGTTTGGTCTTGTAGCTGCTCAGCGGCTCGGTGGGGTCCTCGAAGGCGAGCAGGGTGACGTGGGAGACGCTGTCGACACCCGCGGCGACGACCTCGCCGGGCGCGGCCGGGAAGACGGTGGCGTGCGCCCAGACGGCGATGCCCTGGCGGTGTGCCTCGGCGGTGACGGCGGCGACGGTCGCGGCGTCCAGGTCGGCGTAGACCTTGATCGCGGCGGCGTGGGTGCCGCGGGCGAGGGCGACGGCGATCGGCAGGTCGGTACCGGGGGTGACGGCCTGCATCCAGGGGACGGCGCCGGGGACGGCGCCGCGGGACACCTCGTGGGTGCGGGGGTCGTCGAAGAAGGAGGGCCCGGCCATGAGGGCGGCGTAGCGGATGTCCGGGCCGGGGATCTCGCCGACCAGGGTGGCCCGGGCGAGGTCGCCGACGTGCCGCAGGTCGTCGGCCATGTCGCGGACGGCGGTGACCCCGCTGTGCACCAGGCGGCGGAGCACCGCCTCGGCGACGGGCCGGTCGGGCGGGGTGGCCAGGTGCTGGTGGGTGTCGATGAGTCCGGGGACGACGAACCGTCCGGCGAGGTCGACCTGCGGGGCGTCGGCGGCGTGCGGGGGCAGCGGGTCGGCGTCGCCGGCGACGGTGTGCAGGCGGGCGCCGTCGGTGACGATCGTGGTGTTCGGCCGGAGCGGGCCGCCGGTGCCGTCGAAGAGGGTGGCGCCGCGGTAGACGGTGACGGTTCCGGCGGGCGGGGCGGCCCAGGGGGTCGGGGCGCCCGGGGGCAGGTCGGTCATGGTCACCCTTCGGTCCGCTGTGGTTTGTTACGCGGTACGTAACAGTTGTATCGTGTGGCGAAAATACAGGTCACTGTACTCTGCAGCCGGCGGGCCGCCGCAAGGCCCGGTACCGGACGCACCGGACAGCACGCGCCGGGCCGCGGTCGTCGCGGCTCCGGGGACGAGAGGGAAGAGCCGCCGTCATGCCCGACGCACCCGTCGCCCCGGGGCCGCCCCGGTCGGCCGTGGACAAGGCCCTCGACCTGGTCGAGGCCGTCTCGCGCGCGCCGCACCCCGTGCGGCTGACCGACCTCGCCGCCGAGGTCGGGCTGCACCGTGCCACCGCGTACCGGATCCTGCTGGACCTGGTCCGGCGGGGCTGGGTGCTGCGGGCCGGTGACCGCTATCTGCCGGGCGCCGCCGTGCTGCGGATGTCCGCCTCGGCCGCGGGCAACTCGCTGACCGCGCTGGCCCGTCCGGTGCTGGAGCGGTTGTCGGCCGCGACCTCGATGATGGTCAACCTCCAGGTGCTGGAGGAGGGCGGCGGCCGGGTGATCGACGTGGTCCGGCCCGAACGGCTCGCCATGATCAGCCATCTGCGGGGCGAGTTGCTGCCCGTACGGCGGTTCGCCGGGCCGCTGGCCCTGGTCGCCGCGCTCGAACCGGAGGCACGGAGGCGGTGGCTGGCCGGACTCCCCGGGGACGACGCCGATCTGACAAGGGAGTTGGCCGAGGTGGCGCGTACCGGTGTCGCCGTGGAGCACGGCCGGAACGACAAGCTGGTGGCCTCCGTCAGCCGGGCGGTGGTGCCCGACCCGGGGGCGCCGGTGTGCGCGCTGACGGTCGTGGGACCGGAGGCCGAGTTCGACGGCGCGAAACTGGCCTCCGTCGAGCGGGAGTTGACCGCGGCTGCCGGTGAACTGGTCGCGGCGTTGACCGCCGACGGAGCGAAGGCGGGCCGGTGAGCGGGGTGTTGGTGCTGGACCGCCGGCAGACGGCCGCCGCGCTGGAGCCGGCCGCCGTCCTCGACGCGGTGGGCCGGGCGCTCGTCGCGGTCGCCCGTGGCGAGGTCTCCGTTCCGCCGCGGATCGCCGCCCTGACGCCCTCCGGCCTGCTCGGCGCGATGCCCGGGTACGTCAACGGGCTCGGCCTGGCGGCGAAGCTGGTGACCGTGACCTCCGATCCGGAACACCCCGGACGGAGCTTCCACCGTGGGCTCGTGGTCCTGTTCGACGAGCAGGACGGGCGGACTCTCGCACTGGTGGACGCCGAGGCGCTGACCGGGATCCGGACGGCCGCGTCCGCCACGCAGAGTGCGCTGGCCCTGGCCGCCCGGCCCGGTCTCGGGCGGGTGGCGGTGGTGGGGACGGGGGCCCAGGCGCGGGCCCAGTTGGCGCTGCTCGCCGCCGTCCGGCCGCAGGCGCAGGTCGTCGTGGCCGGCCGTGACCCGGTGCGGGCGGGTGAGGCGGCCGCGCTGTTCCCGGGCGCGCGGGTCGTCGCGGGCATCGAGGACGCGGTGCGCACGGCCGACGTGGTGTTCTGCTGCACCGGCGCCACCACTCCCGTCGTCCGCAGACAGTGGCTCTCCCCCGGCGCCCATGTCTCCTCGGTCGGCGGCTCGCACGGGCCCGAACTGGATCCCGGCACGGTCCGGGACGCGGCCCTGTTCACGGAGTGGACCGGCGCGGTCGCATCGCCGCCGCCGGCCGGGGCCCACGAACTCCAGGACCTGCCTCCGGGACGGCGCGTCACCCTCCTCGGCTCCGTCCTCGCCGGCGACCGTCCGGGACGGGCCGGCGACACCGGGGCCCTCACCGCCTTCAAGTCCACCGGGCACGCGGCCCTGGACGTCGCGGCGGTCCGGGTGGCCTACGACGTGGCACGGGCGCGGGGGTTGGGCGTGCGCGTGGACCTGTGACGGTCCCCGGGAACGGCCTGCAGGGAGAAACCGCCGAACCCTTTGTTTCACACTACATCTAGATGCATAATGCCGTTATGGACGACCGGGTCGAACAGCGGGCCACCGACGGCCGACCGGGCGGCGAGCCGGGTCTCGCCGGGGCACCGGAGCAACTGATGGCCGCCGTCGAGCAGTTGGTACGGCATGTACGGCACAGCGCCACCGCCGGCGGTCTGAGCACCACCGCCTCCGCCACGCTGGCCCGGCTGGGGCGGGAGGGCCCGCTGCGGCTGACCGAACTGGCCCGCGCCGAAGGCGTCTCGCAGCCGGGGATGACCCAGCTCATCGGCCGGCTGGAGCGCGCGGGGCTGGTGGCACGAAACGCCGACAGCACCGACGGCCGGGGGGTTCTCGTGGAGATCACCGCGACCGGCCTCGACGTCTTCCGGCAGCGCCGCGCCGAACGCACCCAGGCTCTCCAGGAACTGGTCGAGGAGCTGACCGAGCCCGAACAACGGGCCGTACGGCTCGCCCTGCCCGCCCTGGCCCGCGCGATCGAGGAACGCCGGGCACACGACTGACGCACCCGCGCACCCGCACGCCACCCGGAGCGACACCCGCCCGCAACCGTCCCGACCATGCCATCCGTCGCGACCATGCCGCCCGTCCCGTCGGTTCAGTCCGTGCCGTCGGTTCCGCCCGTTCCGTCCGTCCACAGCCATCCGTATCCGTCCGCATCCGGAGAGAGGACCGTCGATGAGTGCACCGCGCCAGGGGGCCGCGAGCCCCTTCAGGCAGCCGAAGGCCGTGTGGGCCGTGGCGTTCGCCTGCGTGATCTCGTTCATGGGCATCGGCCTGGTGGACCCGATCCTGCCCGCGCTGGCCCAGAGCCTGCACGCCTCCCCCAGCCAGGTCTCGCTCCTGTTCAGCAGCTACCTGATCGTGACCGCGGTCGCGATGCTGATCGTCGGCTGGGTGTCCAGCCGGATCGGCGCCAAGCGCACCCTCGTCACCGGTCTCGCGATCATCGTCGTGTTCGCCGCGCTCGCCGGCGCCTCCGGCTCGATCAACGGCATCGTCGGATTCCGGGCCGGGTGGGGTCTTGGCAACGCCCTGTTCATCGCCACCTCGCTGGCCGTCATCGTCGCCTCGGCGAGCGGCGGCTTCGCCGGCGCGATCATCCTCTACGAGACCGCCCTCGGCCTCGGCATAGCCGTCGGCCCGCTGCTGGGCGGCGAGCTGGGCGCCATCAGCTGGCGGGGCCCGTTCTTCGGTGTGGCCGTCCTGATGGCGATCGCGCTCGTCGCGACACTGGCCTTCGTCCCCGAACTGCCCAGGCCCGAGCGCCGCACGTCGCCGCTGGCGCCGATCACGGCGCTGCGCCACCGCGGCCTGCTGACCATGGGCATCATGGCCCTGCTGTACAACTGGGGCTTCTTCACGATGCTCGGCTACGCGCCCTATCCGATGGAGCTGAACGCCCATCAGCTGGGGCTGGTCTTCACCGGGTGGGGGCTGCTGGTGGCCGCGTTCAGCGTCTTCTTCGCGCCGCGCCTGCAGGCCCGCTTCGGCACCGCACCCGTGCTGTACGCGAACCTCGTCGGCCTCGGCGCGGTGATGGCGGTCATCGCGGCGGGAGTCGGCACACCGACGGTCGTGATCGTCGCGGTGATCGTCAGCGGCGTCTTCATCGGTGTCAACAACACCCTCACCACCCAGGCGGTGATGGTGGTCTCGCCGGTCGAGCGTCCCGTCGCCTCCTCCGCCTACGGCTTCCTGCGGTTCATCGGCGGCGGTCTGGCGCCGTACGTCGCCGGGAAGCTGGCGGACGCGACCGACCTGAGCGTGCCGTTCTACCTGGGCGCCGGCACCTTCCTGCTCGCGATCCCGGTGCTGGCGAGCGGGCACCGGCTGCTGCGGGACGCGGAGCACCACCTGGCCGACGGCGAGCCCGCCGTACCCGCTCTCACGCCTGTCGGCCGGCAGGCCGCCTCCGGCCCGCGCCCGGTCGTCGTGGCCGTGGGCGCCCACGAGGGGGCCGCGGCCGTCGTGGACGCCGCCGCCCGGCTCGCGCGGGACACCGGCAGCCCGCTGGAGGTGGTGCACGTCCAGCGGACCGCCGTCGTGGAGGAACTGGCGGCGGACACGGAGACCTCCGACGCGGCCCGCGCCGCGGTCGTCGCCCATCTCGACCGGCTCGCGGCCCAGGGGGTCACCGCGACCGGCCAGATCCTGGACAGCGTCGGCGACCACGCCGCCGCCGGCCGGGTCCTCGCCCGGCACGCCGCCGAGGTCCACGCCCGTGCCGTCGCCGTCGGCCGTTCACCGCGCGGGCCGCTCGCCCAGTTCGCCGACGGCAGCCTCACCACGGCGCTCGCCCACGCCGCGACCTGCACGGTCGTCCTCGTCGACCCGGCCGACGCGCCGCTTCCGCTGACCGCGTCGACGCTCGCCGAGCTGCAGGAGCGGCCGGCCTGACCGACGAAGGCCCGACCCGCGCTGTCGCAGGGAGGCGTGCGGTGGCGTCGCGCCCGGTGCGGTGTCCTGCGGTGGGACGCGGGAAGAGGGGACCACGAGCCCCGTCGCCCTGGGCGGCGAGCCCGAGCCGGTCGCCCGGAATTCGTTCGGCACCCGTCGTGCTGCGGCGCTAGCCTCGCTGGTCATGGGAGCACGAGCACAGTACGTGGTGGTGGAGAACGGCGCCTGGCAGCGGTACTACTCGCACTGGGCCGCCAACCGGGTCGTCGACGACCTGCTGCCCGGCCCGGCCGCGGCGACACGCTGCTTCCGGGCCAACCAGGAGATCGACGAATGGCTCGACGACGTGTGGTGCGAGGGTGCCGCACTCGTCGATCACGACCGCCGGGTCCTGCTCTGGTTCGCCTTCGTGGACAGTTGGGACGACTACGTCGCCGCCCGCACCGTTCTGGCCCGGACCTGGCCCGGCTGGGACGTCCGCTTCGCGCACGACGGCATGGGCGATCTGACCCACCACCTGGGCCTCGGCAGGGACCTGACCCGGACGCCGGGCTGGTTCGAGAACTTCGAACCCTCCGGGTTCCAGGGCACCGAGGACACCACGCCCTGGTCCGTCGTCTCCGTGCGCCTGTCCGACGGCGGCGTTCGCGCCTGGGGCAGTTGCTGGGAGCCCGTCGCGCACGTCGCCGGCGGCCCCGGCCTGATCGACCTGATCGCCGCGTCACCGGCCACCCCTGTGCCCACCGCCATGCCGTGCGGCGGCGTCCATTTCGACCCGCAGGCCCACACCGTCTCGCTCTGGGCGGTGCAGACCGTGACCGGCGTTCCCGGCTGGCCGTTGCCGGGCTGGGAGGACTGGGTTCTGGACTTCCACGGCGACGACCACACCCGGCAGGCCGGGCTGTTGCCCGCGGACTTCCGCTTCCCTGTGCCTCCGCTCGCGGCCGCGCTGCACAGACTCGCGGACGGCCACAGCGCCCCGCTGCCCGACATGAGCGCTCCCCTGGCCCGCGCCACGGGAGCCGCAGGCCCTGAGGGCACCACCCCCGTGGTGAACCCCGCAGCGCTGGTTCCGCACGAACCGGCCGATCCCACCCCGGCCGAACTGGCGGCGCTACGCAGGGCGATCGACGACGCGCTGATCGCCGGAGCGGGGGCCGGCTGACCGCCCCGTGCCGGGCCGAGACGGTACCCACGGCGAGTCGGCCGACGGATGCCCGACAGGCCGGCCGGGCTCCCGGCGGGCACCGGCACGGACGAGGCGGGCCGGCTCCGAGGTCCCGCCGAAGGCGCCCACGGCGTCCGGGAGCAGGCGCTCCGGGTCACGTCCCGAACCCGAACACCAGGTCAGGCCAGTCCGTGTCGGGATTCCCGGCGTCGAGCGCCTCGCTGATCGTCCGCTCCTCGTAGCCGAAGTGGGATTCCATGATCGCCGCCAGTCCGTCGAGCTCACGCCCGATCGCCTCCAGGGCTGAACCACCTGGTTCGGCAGCCCTGTCCGCGAGTTCGCTCACCCGGGACAGGATCGAGGCGATCAGTCCATGGTCCTCGACAAGGTTCGCGACCGTGGCGTCAAGATCCGGGCGTTCCCGGAGCAGTTGAGCGAACATCCCGTTGTCCTCACCCTGATGGTGGGAGGTCAACGCGGTACAGAAAGCCAGGCAATGGGTGAGCAGGACGTCGTCGCCCGACCGGCCGTGTCCCAGACTCGTCCTGATCTCACGGATCCGGCGGCGCAGTTCCTGATGCGCTCGCGCAAGCTGTCGGCTCAGGGCGACTGCGCGGTCGCCGTCACGGGAAGCCACGGGTGGCGGCCCCTTCGTTTCCGCACCTCCATGCCTGACGCAGACCGTCACCGGCACGCGATGCTGCCGCCATCCGATCACGCGGCGTCGTGGAACAGCAAGCACGGTCGCCCGGCCGCCGCACCGCGCGCCGGGTCACGGATGGAACCGCCACCGCCCTTCGGAAATGACGTCCACCTTGCCGTCCCTGACGCGCACGGCCGTCTCGTCGTCGATGAAGTAGACCGGGAAGTCCGCCCGCGCGGCGATGCGGTCGGCCCAGGCGTCGTCCCGCTCGGGGAAGTCCGGCGAGTACAGGTGGGGCTTGAGGTACCAGTCGAAGAGGCCGAACGGCGGCTGAACGGTCGTCGCGCCGAGTACGTGCAGGTCCGCGGTGTCCCCGATGACGTCGGCGGAGTGCGCGGTGAGATGGCGGCTGAAGATCATCGATCCGGCGCTGAACCCCACATAGACCCGGTTCTCCAGCGCCTCCACAAATCCGCCGGCCAGGTCGTTGCCGGTGATGCTGCGCGCGAGGTGGTAGTGGTTGCCGCCCCCGGCATAGACGACGTCGGCGTTGCGCAGCCGGTCGAGCACCATCTGCCGGGGCAGGCCGTTCAGTTCCAGGAGGTCGAACTCGCGCCAGCCGAGGCCGTGCAGCCGGTTCATGTCCGCGACGACCCACCCGTGGTCCCCGGGCTCGGCGACGGACGCCGTGGGAACGTACACGACGTTCGCCGATCCGAACGGCTTTCCCAGCATGTCCCGCAGCGCGTCCCTCAGCGTCTCGTTGCGCAGGCCGCTCGCCGTCAGCAGTAGGTTCATCGGGCGAGCCAAGCACGAGCGACGGGCGTGTGCAACGGACCCGGGCGCCGCGGGCGGGCGCCGGCCATGATGCCGGGCCGCCTGCGGCGACGAGGTCAGCCCCGGTTCGGCTCGGTCATCCCCTGGGCGGGTACCGTGGGGCGGTCCGGCTCTGCGGGTTCCTGGCCGGTGACCACCTTCGAGGGGCGGTTGCCGCGGTCCAGGAGGCCGCCGGTGACGGCCAGTCCCAGGCCGGCCGCGGCGAGGGCCGCGCCGACCAGGTTGGGTGCGGCCCAGCCCCAGCCCGCCGAGATGACCAGGCCGCCGAGCCAGGCGCCGGCCGCGTTGGCCATGTTGAAGGCGGAGTGGTTGGAGGCCGCCGCCATCGTCGGGGCGTCCTTCGCGTTCAGCATCAGCAGCATCTGGACGGGCGTGGTGACCAGCGCGCCCATCGCGCCGATGAAGGTGACGGTCACGAGGGCCGGCACCGTGCTGTGGACGGTGAAGTAGAACGTGACCAGCGCGGCCCCCAGCAGGGTGATCCCGGCGTACAGGGTGGGGCGCAGGGCGCGGTCGGTGAGGGGTCCGGCGACGAGGGTGCCGAGGGTCATGCCGACGCCGTAGAGGGCGAGGACCCAGGTGGTCGAGGCGTCGGAGAGGCCGGTCAGGTGCGTCAGCATGGGGACGAGGTAGCTGTAGACGGCGAAGAAGCCGCCGAAGCCGACGACGGCGGTGGCCAGGCCGATGACGACCTGCCGGTTGCCCATGGCGCGCAGTTCCTGCCGGATGCCGGCCTGCGGTCCGCGCGGCTGGTCGGGTACGAGCAGGGCGAGGGCGAGGAGCGCCACCAGGCCGATGACGGCGACCGCGCAGTAGGCGTACCGCCAGCCCAGGTGCTGACCGAGGGCGGTGCCGGCCGGGACGCCGACGATGTTGGCGATGGTGAGGCCGAGGAACACCCGGGAGACGGCGCGGGCCGCGCGGTCGGCGGCGACCAGCCGGGAGGCGACGACGGCGCCCACGCCGAAGAGGGCGCCGTGCGGCAGTCCGGCGAGGAAGCGGGCCGCGAACAGCAGGCCGAAGTTCGGGGCGAGCGCGGACGCCGTGTTGCCGATGACGAAGAGCCCGGTGAGCAGGAGCAGCAGCCGCTTGTGGGGCACGCGGGCGCCGATGCCGGTGAGCAGGGGGGCGCCGACGACGACGCCGAGGGCGTAGGCCGAGACGAGGTTGCCGGCGTGCGGCACCGACACTCCGAGGCCGTCCGCGATCTGGGGCAGCAGGCCCATGGTGGCGAACTCGGTGGTGCCGATGCCGAACGTGACGACGGCAAGGGCAAGCAGAGCCAGAGGCATGGTGAGCGGGGGAACCTTTCGGGGACGGCGGGTTCGGGAGGGGTGACCGGCGGAACCGAATGGTTGCTTCACCTTCCGTCACCGGCCGTACCGAGCGCCCTTGCCCAGCCCACCCCCTAGAACGTTGCAGCGGGATGCGGTGAGCCCGCATTCCTGCATCGGCTGTCGCGGCGGGGTGACCTGTGTCACGTGCGGGCGGCGCCGGGCGGGCCTACTGCTGTGCGGTGGCCTGCCGGCACTGCGCGCACAGTCCCCACCAGGTGATCTCGGCCTCGTCGACGGCGAACCCGCGGTCCTCGTCGGGGGTGAGGCACGGCGCCACGCCGACGCTGCAGTCGACGTCCTCGATCAGACCGCACCGGCGGCAGACGAGATGGTGGTGGTTGTCGCCGACGCGCAGCTCGTAGCGGGCGGGTGAGCCGGCGGGCTCGATGCAGCGGACGAGCTGGGCCCTGGTCAGGTCCTCCAGCACGTTGTACAGGCCCTGCCGGGAGAGTCCGCCGGCCTCGGCCCGGTCCGTGCCGATGCGTGTCTCCAGGTCGGCCGCCGTGGAGTGCGGATGGCCCTGCAGAGCAGTGAGGACGGCCCTGCGCTGGGCCGTGCTGCGCAGGCCCTTGCGCCTGAGCAGGTCACCCGCAAGCTGCTGCTCCGTGGTCATGTCGCTCTCCTACGGCATACCGGCCGTTCCACCCGGTGGGGGCACGATACAACCAGAGTTGACCTGGTCGGTTCTAGGCGGCCTCGGCCGTACGGCAGGTGCCGCAGACCAGGCGCCGGGACGGGAGGGCGCTCGTCATGGGGATCACCCCGACGGGACGCTGGACGGTGGTCTGCAGGACCCGTGCGTGGTCGGCGCAGGTGAAGAGGCCGCAGCGGGTGCAGGCACCGATCCCGTTGCTCTCGTGACGCCCCGACTGGGCGCAGTCGTAACAGTGCATGTCGCTTCTCCCGATGAGGTCGGCCCACTCGCCTTGTGCGGTGGGTTGTGTGACGGCCGCGCATCGACGGGCTCCCGCCACCTCGGCACACAGCGAACATAGCCCGCCAGTTTTGACAGAGTCAAATGTAGGAGGCGGATCGGAACCTCTGGACCGCCGCGACTTGTTCACCTACTGTCTAGACATGCCTGGACAGGTTCACAAGCATCATCGCATCGCCCGTGTGCTCGCCGACGAGATCCGAGCGGGGGTCCATGCCGACGGCAGCAGACTCCCCGGGGAGCACGCGCTCACCGAGCGCTTCGGCGTCAGCCGCACCACCCTCAGGCAGGCCCTGCAGGTGCTCGGCGAGGAGGGCCTCATCGCCACCCACGCGGGTATCGGCTCGTTCGTCACCTTCGACGGGGCGCCGCTCGACAACCGCCTCGGCTGGACCCGGGCGCTGGCCGCGCAGGGCACCGAACTGGCGACGGAGATCCTCCGCTTCGAGGAGATCACCGATCCGGAACTGGCCGCCCGGCTCGCGCTCGCGTCCGACGCGTTCCTCGCCCTGGACCGGGTCCGGCGGCTCCCCGACGGGCAGGGCGTGTCACTGGAGCGCAGCAGGGTGCCGGTCACCGAGGGACTGGCCGGGCTGCCGGAGCGCGGCCTCGACGGCGGTTCGCTCAGCCGCGAACTGATCGCGGCGGGCCGGGTCAGTGACTCCGGCGAAGGCGTCGTCTCGGTACGCGGGCTCACGGAGGCCGAGGCCGCCGTACTGCACCGCTCCCCCGGCGAGTCCTTCCTCCGCCTCGACCAGGTGTACCGGGCCGCCGACGGCTCGGTGGTCGAGCAGGTCGGCAGTCTGCTCGATCCCGCCCGCTTCGAACTGCACGTCCGCTCGGGCAACGGGGGCCGCTCGTGACCGGCCGACTCGACCGCGCCCTGGGCGCCTTCTACGGACTCGCCCTCGGTGACGCGCTCGGCATGCCCACCCAGGTGATGTCCAGGCCGGACGTCGTACGGGTGTACGGCACCGTGACCGGCTTCGAGGCCGCCCGTCCGGACAACCCGGTCAGCGCGGGCATGCCCGCCGGCTCCGTCACCGACGACACCGACCAGGCCGTCATCGTCGGCCGGCTCCTCGTCGAGGGGCACGGCCGGATCGATCCGCTGCGGCTCGCCCACGAACTGCTCGACTGGGAGAAGGAGATGAAGGCCAAGGGGTCCTTCGACCTCCTCGGCCCGTCCACCAAGGCCGCGCTGGACGCGGTGGCCCGCGGCGTGCCCCCGCGGGAGGCGGGCCGCAACGGTACGACGAACGGTGCCGCGATGCGCGTCACCCCGGTGGGGATCGCCTTCGCCGCCGACCCGCTCGGCCCGTTCGTCGACCGGGTCGTGGAGTCCTGCCAGGTCACCCACGACACGACCATCGGCATCGCCGGCGCGGCCGCCGTGGCCGCGGCCGTCAGCACGGGGGTCGGCGGCGGCTCGCTCGACGAGGCCGTCACCGCCGCCGTGGCCGCCGCGCGGGCCGGTGCGCGGCGCGGCCACTGGATCGCCGGGGCGGACATCGCCGCCCGGATCGAGTGGGCGTGGGAGCTGGTGCACGGCCTCGGCGAGGCCGAGGCCCTGGACCGGGTCGTGGCGCTCGTCGGCACCAGCGTGGCGAGCCAGGAGTCGGTGCCCGCCGCGTTCGCGGTGCTCGCCCTGGCGGACGGCGATCCGTGGCGGACCGCGCTGCTCGCCGCCAACCTCGGCGGGGACAGCGACACCATCGCAGCGATCGCAGGCGCCGTCGCCGGCTCGGTCGCCGGGTTCTCCGCACTGCCCGCCGAGGCCGTCCGCACCCTCCGCACCGTCAACTCCCTGGAGCTGGAGCCGCTGACGGCCGACCTGCTCGCCCACCGCTGACCCGTCCCGCCACCCGCGTCGGCCGGCCGGCGCCCTGCCCCGCCATCCACTCTTCCGCACCCTGCAAGGAGGTTCCGTCATGGCCGTTTCGAAGACGAACGATCGCGTCGGTACCGTCGAGACCCGCGGGATCGAACCGGTCCCCGACAGTGAACGGCGCGGTCACGCCGGCCAGATGTTCTGGACCTGGTTCGCCGCCAACATCAGCATCCTCGGGCTGCCCCTCGGTGCCACCCTGGTGGCGTTCCGCGGCCTGGACATCTGGCAGGCGGTCCTCGTGGCCGTCCTCGGTTCCTTCGGGTCCTTCGCCCTCGTCGGTGCCCTGAGCCTCGCCGGCAAGAAGGGCGGCGCCCCGGCGCTCACCCTGTCCCGTGCGGTCTTCGGTCAGCGGGGCAACGCGGGGCCGACCCTGATCACCTGGCTGAGCCGGGTGGGCTGGGAGACCATCTCCACGACCACCGCGGCCTACGCGCTCCTCGCGCTCCTCGACACCGCGTTCGGGGTCCGGCAGAACACCGTGCTCACCGTGGTCTGCCTGCTGGTCTTCATCGCCTGCACGCTGCTCATCAGCGGCCTGGGGCACGCCACCATCATGTGGATCAACAAGTGGGCCACGGTCGGCTTCGGCGTGCTGAACCTCGTCGTCGTGGGCTTCCTGATCTCGACCGTGGACTGGTCCAAGGTGCTCGGCGCGCCGACGGGGCCGACCAGCGCGGTGGTCGCCGGGGTGGGCTTCATCGCCTCCGGCACCGGCATCGGCTGGGCCAACGCCGGTGCGGACTACGCCCGTTACCTGCCGCGTGCGATCCCGGGCCGGCGCCTCGTGACGGCCTCGGCGTTCGGCGCGGGCATCCCGCTGGTGCTGCTGATCTCGCTCGGCTCGCTGCTCTCCGCGGGCGACCGGACGCTCGCCACCGCCTCCGACCCGGTCGCCGCGATCAACGCGATGCTGCCCTCCTGGATGGCGATCCCGTACCTCGTCGCGGCCTTCGGCGGGCTCCTGATGTCGAACCACCTCTCCACGTACTCGGCGGGGCTCACGATGATCACCCTCGGCCTGCGGGTGCCCCGCGCGTACGCCGTTGCTCTCGACGTCGTGCTGATGTTCGCGGGCGGCATCTACTTCATGCTGGTCGCCGACGATTTCTACGGACCGTTCTCGACCTTCCTCACTCTGCTGGCCGTGCCCATCTCGGCCTGGATCGGAGTGGTCGCGGTGGACTCGCTGCGCGGCCGCGGCTACGACCCGCGGGCCCTGATGGACACCACCCGGTCCAGCGCCTACTGGTACTCGGGCGGCTTCCGGCTGCCCGCGGTCCTCGGCTGGGCGCTCGCCATCGTCGCCGGCCTCCTGTTCACCAAGGCCTCGACGAGCGCGGACGACGTCTGGTTCGCGGGGCCGCTCAGCGACACCTGGCTCGGCGTCAACGGTCTGGGCTGGGCGGTGTCGATGGCCGTCGGCGCGGCGGTGTACGCACTGAGCAGCCGGCTCGGCACACCCGCCCGGGGTGACAGCGGCGAACCCGCCGCCGCCCGCCTCCAGGGAGCGGGCCGGTGAACCGGCGGATCGTGCTCGCCGGGAACGTGATCGCCGACGTGGTGATCGAGGTTCCCGCACTGCCCGAACGCGCCGCCGCCCGCCTCCAGGGAGCGGGCCGGTGAACCGGCGGATCGTGCTCGCCGGGAACGTGATCGCCGACGTGGTGATCGAGGTTCCCGCACTG
>NZ_JBIVXP010000016.1:0-84739 GCF_044769305.1 Streptomyces sp. NPDC090499 | reverse complement strand
TGCCCGAACGCGGCGGCGACGTGGTGGGCACCCACAGCGGGACGACCGCGGGCGGCGGTTTCAACACGCTGGCGGCGGCCCGCCGGCTGGGCGCGGAGGCCGTCTACGCCGGTCTGCACGGCACCGGCCCGCACGGCGACCTGGTCCGCGCGGCACTGACCGCCGAGGACATCGGCACGCTGCTGCCCGCCCGCACCGACCGCGACACCGGCTTCACGGTGGCCCTGGTGGACTCCGGCGGCGAACGCACCTTCGTGACCAGCTTCGGGGCCGAGGCCACCCTGGCACCGGCCGACCTGACCGCGGTCGCGGCCCGGCTGCGCCCCGACGACCTCGTCCAGCTCTCCGGGTACGGGCTGGCCCTGCCGGGCAACGGCCCGCTGCTGTCCGGGCTGGCCGCGGTACTGCCCGCCGGCAACACCCTCTGCCTCGATCCGGGACCGCTGGTCGCCGACATCCCCGATCATGTCCTCGCTCCCGTGCTGGCCCGCACCGACTGGCTCAGCGCCAACGCCCGCGAGGCCCGCATCATGACCGGGCACGAGAATCCCCGTACCGCGGCGGCGGCCCTCGGGCAGCGGCTGTCCCCCGGGGCAGGAGTGCTCGTCCGGGCCGACAAGGACGGCTGCTGGCTGGCCGCCCCCGGGCAGCCGCCCGTGCACGTACCGGGCTTCCCGGTCACCGCCGTGGACAGCAACGGCGCGGGCGACGCGCACGTCGGCGCGTTCCTCGCCCTGCTCGGCCAGGGGTTCGACCCGCTGACGGCCGCGCGCGGCGCCAACGCGGCGGCGGCCTTCGCGGTGACCCGGCGCGGTCCGGCCACGGCGCCCGGCCGGGCGGAACTGGCCGCGTTCCTGGCCGGTGACCCGCTCGCCGGACGACTCTCCTGACACGCACGGGGCTTGACGAGCCTCGATGCCGTCGTCGGGAGGGGGTGCGGCCCGAGCGGTTCGACGCCATCCGGGACTGGTCGGCCGCGGCCCGGGGCAGCGCCGGGACCTGGGGGCGGCGGCGTCCGGGGCCGTGACCGGAGAGCTCGCGCGGCTCGCCGCCCGGAGCGAGCGGGACGTGCCCCTCGCCCGCGTCTGCCCGCCGGAACAGGTGCGGGAGTTACGTGACCTGTAAGGCGGGCACGCCCAGCGCAAGACCGTGCTCCGGCCCCAGCGCCCGCTCGGGACCGATGGCGGCGGATGCTCCGGGGCTGAGCGGGCGGGGCGCAGAAGGCATGCTGGAACCATGATGGTGCTCGCCGTGCTCTTCGCCGTCCTGGGTGCCGTCAGCAACGCAGCGGGCACGGCTTTCCAGCGCAAGGCCGCGTCCAACGTGCCCGGCCGCAGCGGGCTGCGCCTGCTGCGGGTGCTCATGCGGCGGCCGGCCTGGGCGGTCGGTATCGCCGGGGTGGCTGGGGCCGCGGTCTTCCAGGCGCTCGCCCTGGTCAACGGGCCCATGGCGCTGGTCCAGCCGCTGTTCATGCTGGAGCTGCCGTTCGCGCTGCTGATCGCCGTGCCGCTGATGCATCGCAGACCGAGCCCGGAGGGATGGCGGACGATCGGCGTGGTGGTGGCCGGTCTGGCCCTGCTGCTCGCCTCGGCCGCCCCGTCCGGCGGCCGGCAGCAGGCGTCCATGCAGCGCTGGATCCCGGTCCTCGCTCTCACCCTGGGCGCCATCGCCGTCACCGTCCTGCTCGTCCGGTCCTCGTCGTCGCCGCTGTTCCGCGCGGCGGCCCTGGCCACGGGAGCCGCGATCGGCAACGCGCTGACCGCCGCGCTCATGAAGTCGGCCACCGGACGCCTCGCCGACGCCGGCCTTGCCGCGTTTCTCACCGCCTGGCAGACCTACGGCTTCGCGCTCACCGGGATCGCGGCGCTGCTGCTCCTGGAGAACGCGCTGCAGGCCGGTCCCCTCGTCGCCTCCCAGCCCGCGCTGACGATCGGCGACGCGGCGGTGAGTCTGCTCCTAGGCGTCGCCCTGTTCGACGAGTCGGTCCGCACCGGGTGGTGGCTGCTGCCGGAGGTGGCCGGGGCCGGCCTGATCCTGTGGGGCGTGACCCGGCTGACCCACGTCGTGCCGCACCTCGTCGACGTCATGCGGTGAGGGGCCGCTGGTTCGGCCGCACGGTCGGCCACGTGTACGACACCGAGCGGCTCGCGGCAGTTCAGTGGCTGTTACACGGGCCCCTGTCCGAGACGCCGACGGCCGGTGCGATGATCATAGGGTGAGGCTGGAAGAACTCGTTCGGCGCCGGACGCGCCGACCCGTCACGCCGTGATCCGGCGTCCCTGACCACCGAGTAGACCTTCCAGACCCCCGGAAAGGGAAACACAGTGTCCGTGTTCCAGCGCATCCTGGTCGCAGTCGATCCCAGCCCCGCCCGCCGCTCCGCCGTACGGCTGGCAGGAGAGCTGGCCCGGCTGACGAACGCCGAGGTCCGCGTCGTACACGTCATCGCCTCCGCCGCCTCCGTCGCCGCGATCGTGCCCCTGGAGGAGGACGCCGAGGCCAAGGCGGTCCTCGACGAGGCGCTGACGACGCTGCGCGAGCAGGGCGTCAAGGCCGAGGGAACCCTCGTCAGGGGGCTGACCACCCAGGTCGCGACCACCATCGCCGACACCGCCGAGGAGTTCGCGGCCGACCTCATCGTCCTGAGCCCCCACCACCGGAGCTCCGTCGAGGCGCTGTTCGACCCGCGGGTCAGCGACGCCGTCGCGCACCGCACCAACACGGCGATCCTGCTGGCGCCGGAGGGCCACGAGGAGGCCTGACCGGCTGCCGGCCGCCACCGGCCGTCGCCCCGGGGCCCGCTGCGGATGCGACGTCCGTGGCGGGCCCCGCGGCTCTCGGGCCGCAGTGGTGCGGTCGCCGCCGCGCCGGGCGGTCTGCCGGCGTGCCAGGCGGTCTCGCCGGCGTGCCCGATACGCCGTCGGCCGACTGCGGCGCCGTCGTGGCTGGTCGCGCCGTTCCTCCCGCGGCCTTCGGCCGGGGGGACCCCCGGCGTCCCTGCGGGGCACCGGGCTAGCGGCGCCGCCAGGGCAGTGCCTCCTGTTCGTCGGTGTCGGCGTCGATGCGCTGGAGGGCGGCGTTGACGGCCTCGCCGATCTCGGCGAACCGGGTCACCTGCTCGGGGGTGAGGGCGTCGAAGACGGCCCGGCGGACCGCCTCGACGTGGCCTGGGGCCGCGCGCTCCAGGAGGCTCATGCCGGCCGGGGTGAGGACGGCGTGCTGGTTGCGGCGGTTGGCGGGGTCCTCGCGGCGGTCGACGTAGCCGGCCTCCTGGAGGCGGGTCACCGCGTGGGTGAGTCGGCTCCGGGTGATCTTCAGGCGTTCGGCCAGCTCGGACATGGTCAGGCTGTGATCCTCGACCGAGGACAGGTAGGCGAGGAGGGAGTAGTCGGCGTGGGTCATCCCCGCGTCGCGCCGCAGCTGGCGGTTCAGGTGGTCGGACAGGTGGGTGGAGAACTGGACGTAGGCGAGCCACGCCCGTCGTTCCTCGGGGTTCAGCCAGCGTGGCGTCGTGGTCATGGGCGCAGCCTAACCAGCGACGTTTGACTGTTCAAACCTTCTCGGACCTGCTCGGACCACCGCGGACGACGCCGGTTCAGGCGCCGACGTACTGGGCGAGGTGCTGGGCGGTGAGGGTGGAGCGGGCGCTCACCAGGTCCGCCGGGGTGCCCTCGAAGACGATGCGGCCGCCGTCGTGGCCGGCGCCGGGGCCGAGGTCGATGATCCAGTCGGCGTGCGCCATGACCGCCTGGTGGTGCTCCACGACGACGACCGACTTGCCGGAGTCGACCAGCCGGTCGAGGAGTCCGAGCAGCTGCTCGACGTCGGCGAGGTGCAGGCCCGCGGTCGGCTCGTCGAGGACGTAGACGCCGCCCTTGTCGGCCATGTGCGTGGCCAGCTTGAGGCGCTGGCGCTCGCCGCCGGACAGGGTGGTGAGGGGCTGGCCGATGGTGAGGTAGCCGAGGCCGACGTCCGTGAGCCGCTGGAGGATGCGGTGGGCGGCCGGGGTGTGCGCCTCGCCCGCGGCGAAGAACTCCACGGCCTCGGTCACCGGCATCGCCAGCACCTCGCTGATGTCCCGGCCGCCGAGGTGGTAGTCGAGGACGGACGCCTCGAACCGCTTGCCGTCGCAGTCCTCGCAGGTGGTGGCGACGCCCGCCATCATCGCCAGGTCGGTGTAGATCACCCCGGCGCCGTTGCAGGTGGGGCAGGCGCCCTCGGAATTGGAGCTGAAGAGGGCCGGCTTGACGCCGTTCTCCTTGGCGAAGGCCTTGCGGATCGGGTCGAGCAGTCCGGTGTACGTCGCCGGGTTGCTGCGCCGGGAGCCGCGGATGGCGCCCTGGTCGACGGAGACCACCCCGGCGCCGGCCGGGATCGAGCCGTGCACCAGGGAGCTCTTGCCGGAGCCCGCGACACCGGTGACGACGGCGAGGACGCCGAGCGGGATGTCGACGTCGACGCCCTGGAGGTTGTGGGTGCGGGCGCCCCGGATCTCCAGCGTGCCGGTGGGCTTGCGGACGGTGTCCTTGAGGGCGGCCCGGTCGTCGAAGTGACGGCCGGTGATGGTGCCCCCGGTCCGCAGGGCCTCGACGGTGCCCTCGAAGCAGACCGTGCCGCCGCCCGCCCCGGCGCCGGGGCCGAGGTCGACGACATGGTCGGCGATGGCGATGACCTCCGGCTTGTG
Organism: Streptomyces sp. NPDC090499; assembly: GCF_044769305.1. Taxonomy (NCBI): domain Bacteria; kingdom Bacillati; phylum Actinomycetota; class Actinomycetes; order Kitasatosporales; family Streptomycetaceae; genus Streptomyces; species Streptomyces sp. NPDC090499. The sequence continues at coordinate 80,055 of NZ_JBIVXP010000016.1, read as the reverse complement.
CTCCACGACGAGCACGGTGTTGCCCTTGTCGCGCAGCCGCAGCAGCAGGCCGTTCATGCGCTGGATGTCGTGCGGGTGCAGGCCGGTGGTGGGCTCGTCGAAGACGTAGGTGACGTCGGTGAGCGAGGAGCCGAGGTGGCGGATCATCTTGGTGCGCTGGGCCTCGCCGCCGGACAGGGTGCCGGCCGGGCGGTCGAGCGAGAGGTAGCCGAGGCCGATCTCGACGAACGACTCCAGGGTGTGCCGGAGGGTGGCGAGGAGCGGTGCCACCGACGGTTCGTCGAGGCCGCGCACCCAGGCGGCCAGGTCGCTGATCTGCATCGCGCAGGCGTCGGCGATGCTGATGCCGTCGATCTTCGAGGAGCGGGCGCCCGCGCTGAGCCGGGTGCCCTCGCAGTCGGGACAGGTGGCGAAGGTGACCGCACGCTCCACGAACTCGCGGATGTGCGGCTGCATCGACTCCTTGTCCTTGGAGAGCATCGACTTCTGGATCCGCGGGACCAGACCCTCGTAGGTCATGTTGATGCCCGCGATCTTCATCCGGGTCGGCTCCCGGTGCAGGAAGTCCTGCAGCTCCTTCTTGGTGAACCTGCTGATCGGCTTGTCCGGGTCGAAGAAGCCGGACTCGGCGTACAGGCGGGAGTTCCAGCCGCCGCCCTTGTAACCGGGGACGGTGATCGCGCCCTCGTTCAGCGACAGGTTCTCGTCGTAGAGCTGGGCGAGGTCGAGGTCGGTGACCGCGCCCCGGCCCTCGCAGCGCGGGCACATGCCGCCGGTGATGCTGAAGCTGCGCCGCTCCTTCACCTTCTGTCCCGCGCGTTCGACGGTGACGGCACCCGCCCCGCTGATCGAGGCGATGTTGAAGGAGAACGCCTTGGGCGAGCCGATGTGCGGCTTGCCCAGGCGGCTGAAGAGGATCCGCAGCAGGGCGTTCGCGTCGGTGGCGGTGCCGACGGTGGAGCGCGGGTCGCCGCCCATCCGCTGCTGGTCGACGATGATCGCGGTGGTCAGTCCTTCGAGGACGTCGACCTCCGGGCGGGCCAGGTTGGGCATGAAGCCCTGGACGAAGGCGGGGTAGGTCTCGTTGATCAGCCGCTGCGACTCGGCGGCGATGGTGTCGAACACCAGTGAGCTCTTGCCCGAACCGGAGACTCCGGTGAAGACCGTCAGCCGGCGCTTCGGGATCTCGATGCTGACGTCCTTGAGGTTGTTCTCCCGCGCGCCGTGGACGCGGATCAGGCCGTGGCTGTCGGCCACGTGCGGCGTGGACGTCGTCTTCTCGGTCTCTGTGGCCATGCTCAAACCCGTCTCCGTCTGCTGCGTGGGGTCCTGGTCGATCGCTGCCACGCTAGCCGGGGTCAGGAGCCTGACGCTTCTCCGTTCCTGACCGGCTCGTGCGTGCGGGCTTCAGCCGAACCAGCGGGTGAGGGCCGTTTCGAGGGGGGTGCCGTCGGCGGTGGACCAGGCGATGTAGCCGTCGGGCCGGATCAGCAGGGCCTTGGCGCCCTCGGCGCGGCCGCTACCCGCAGGCCGTCCGGGCGGCCCACCAGGCGTTCGACCTTCGCGGCAACGGCCTGGGATCCCGGCTCACCGGCGCACAGCGGCCCTGAGGGCGCTCGTCGCCCGTCGGGGACGCTGACGCGGGCGGACGGGCCCGTCGCGCCCGGCTACGAAGATTTTGCGTTCTCGCGGTACGCCCATGAACCGGCCCCCACCTGCCCCGAGTCCGCTATGTCCGCCGGTACGCCCGACAGGTAACGGCGAGTTCACCCGGCTTCCCTTCCTCGGCAGTCTACGCGCGTGGTGTCATGCCCACGCTCACCCACCCCCCACGTGAGCGTCTACTCGACTAGGAGTCACGCACATGCTGTCGAAGCTTCTCGTTCGCGCGGGTGTCGCCCTGGCGGCCACTGCGGCCGTGGTCGCCGCCGCGGTCCCCGCGAACGCCGCGAGCTACTCCGCGTTCGCCTTCTCGCTCAGCAGCAGCGAGCCCACGATCTACGACTTCATCAACTCGGCCACCAGCTCGCTCGACATGACGATGTACGAGCTGGAGGACACCACGGCCGTCAACGACCTCATAGCCCTGAAGAACAAGGGCGTCACCGTGCGGGTCGTCCTGGACCAGGCGCACAAGAGCGCCAACAACTCCGCCTACACCTCCCTCACGAACGCGGGTGTGGGCGTGGTGTGGTCGCCGTCCAGCTTCGTCTACACGCACCAGAAGACCATCACGGTCGACGCCACCAAGTCGCTGGTCCTGACCGGCAACCTGACCTCCCAGTACTACTCGACCGGCCGGGACTACGGGGTGTTCACCGACGACACCCGGGACGTCGCGGCGATCGAGAAGGTCTTCAACGCCGACTACGCCGGCACCTCCGTCACCCCCACCGACGGCGACCACCTGCTCTGGTCCCCCACCGACTCGCGCAGCCGCCTGCTGACCGTGGTCAACGCCGCCACCAAGACGCTCGACGTCGAGGAACTGGAGTTCAGCGACAGCACGGTGGTCAACGCCATCGTCGCCAGGGCCAAGGCGGGCGTGAAGGTGCGGGTGGTCCTGGAGACGCCGGGCGACTACTCCAGCGAGGTCTCCTCGATCAAGGCAGCGGGCGGCACGGTGGTCGGCTACTCCGACCCCGACGGCTTCTACATCCACGCCAAGGCCATGGTCGCCGACTACGGCCTGTCCACCCAGGAGGTGGAGGCCGGTTCCATGAACGTCAGCAGCAACTCCCTCTCCAACAACCGTGAGCTGGGCATCATCCTCACGGGCACCGGGGTGGCGCAGTCGGTGGCCACGACCGTCGAGACCACGTTCAACAGCGACTACTCGGGCGGCACCGCCGCGTAGCGATCCGGTTCCGCCGGGCGGCGGCCGACCGCCGCCCGGCGGAACAGTCGCGGCCGGGACCGAGGTCCGGCCAGCCGGACGGCCGCGGCCCTGCCGCAGACCACGCCCCTGTGACCCGCCGTACCCGGCGGAGCCGCGCGCGGCCCGCGCAGAATCCCTGATCAGCCAGGATCGTGCGGCGATCTATGCTGCTGTGAGCAGGAGGTTCGCCGGACCGCCGATGGAGAGGGGCGCCCGGGTACGGCGACGCTCCCTGTCCGGCGTCCGCGCCGTGTCCGTCCCGCCCGCTCTCCCGAGGAACCCCGTTGAACTTCTGGTCGATCTATGAGCATGGTTTCGCGCGCGTCGCCTCGTGCACGGGCCACACCGTCATCGCCGACCCGCGCGCCAACGCCGAGGCGGTGCTGCGGCAGGCCCGCCGCTGCGCCGAGGAAGGCGTCGCGGTGGCGGTCTTCCCGGAGCTCGGCCTGACCGGTTACTCGATCGAGGACCTGCTGCTCCAGGACGCGGTGCTCGACCAGGTCGAGGAGGCCGTCGAGGCGGTGCGGGCCGGTTCGGCCGGGCTGCTGCCGGTCCTCGTCGTCGGCGCCCCACTGCGGCACCGCAACCGGGTCTACAACTGCGCGGTGTTCGTGCACCGCGGCCGGATCCTCGGGGTCGCGCCCAAGTCGTACCCGCCGAACTACCGGGAGTTCTACGAACGGCGCCAGATCGCCGCCGGCGACGACGAGCGGGGCGGCACCATCCGGATCGGCGGCGAGAGCGTGCCGTTCGGGGTGGACCTGCTGTTCGAGGCGGAGGACGTCCCCGGTCTCGTGCTGCACGCCGAGATCTGCGAGGACATGTGGGTGCCGGTGCCGCCGAGCGCGGAGGCGGCGCTGGCCGGCGCGACCGTGCTGCTCAACCTGTCGGGCAGCCCGATCACGGTCGGCCGGGCGGAGGACCGCAAGCTGCTGTGCCGCTCCGCGTCGCAGCGCTGCCTCGCCGCGTACGTCTACGCTGCGGCCGGGCTCGGCGAGTCGACGACGGACCTGTCCTGGGACGGCCAGACCATGATCTACGAGAACGGCGCGCTGCTCGCCGAGACGGACCGCTTCCCGCTCGACGACCAGTACGCGGTGGCCGACGTCGACCTCGACCTGCTGCGCCAGGAGCGGGCCCGGACGGGCTCGTTCGACGACAACCGCCGTACCCACGCGGCCCGCACCGGCGGCTTCCGGACCGTCGCCTTCCGGCTCGACCCGCCGGCGGCCGACCTGGGGCTGCGGCGCCGGATGGAGCGCTTCCCCTTCGTCCCGGCCGACCCGCAGCGGCTCGCCCAGGACTGCTATGAGGCGTACAACATCCAGGTCGCCGCGCTCCAGCAGCGGCTGGCGGCGATCGGCGGCCCGAAGATCGTCATCGGCGTGTCCGGCGGTCTCGACTCCACGCACGCGCTGATCGTCGCCGCCCGTGCGATGGACCGCGCGGGCCGCCCGCGCAGCGACATCCTGGCCTTCACCCTGCCGGGCTTCGCGACCGGCGAGCACACCAAGGGCAACGCCCACCGCCTGATGAACTCGCTCGGCGTGACCGCGGCCGAGCTGGACATCACGCCGACCGCGCGGCTGATGCTGCAGGAGATGGGCCACCCGTTCGCCGCCGGCGAGCCGGTGTACGACGTGACCTTCGAGAACGTGCAGGCCGGTCTGCGCACCGACTACCTGTTCCGGCTGGCCAACCAGCGCGGCGGCATCGTCCTCGGCACCGGGGACCTGTCGGAGCTGGCGCTGGGCTGGTCGACGTACGGCGTCGGCGACCAGATGAGCCACTACAACGTCAACTCCGGGGTGCCGAAGACGCTGATCCAGCACCTGATCCGCTGGGTCATCAGCAGCGAGCAGTTCGACGCGGAGACCGGCAAGACCCTCGCGGCGATCCTCGACACCGAGATCAGCCCGGAGCTGGTGCCGGGTGAGGAGCTGCAGTCCACCGAGTCGAAGATCGGCCCGTACGCCCTGCACGACTTCACCCTGTACCAGGTGCTGCGGCACGGGTTCCGGCCGTCGAAGATCGCCTTCCTGGCCTGGCACGCCTGGCACGACCGGGAGGCGGGTGCCTGGCCGCCCGGCTTCCCCGAGGACGAGCGCAAGGCGTACGACCTGGCGGAGATCCGGCACTGGCTCGACTACTTCTGCCGCCGCTTCTTCGCCTTCGCGCAGTTCAAGCGCTCGGCGATGCCGAACGGGCCGAAGGTCTCGGCCGGGGGCTCGCTCTCCCCGCGCGGCGACTGGCGTGCTCCGTCGGACAGTTCGGCCCAGGCCTGGCTGCACGACCTGGCCCGCGTCCCGGAGTAGCCGCCCGCGCGCGGGTCCGCTCGGTCCGCCGCTCTCCCGGCGGCGGGCCGCCGTGGTCGTGAGGTGTGGCCGCGGGTCGCGGCCGGTCCGTGCCATGGGTCGCGGCGGGTCCGGGTCTTCATGCCGCCTCCGGTGACGGCAGGCCCGGGGCGGCGGTTCGTCATCGTGTGGCCGCGGTTTGTGGCGGGGGCCCCGGCCGCGGTAGGCTCGATCTTGAGTGCGGCGCCCGACTCCGGGTCGTACGCGATGCGTTGGTGGTCCAAGGAAAGACGCCCCGCTTCCTGTGGGGAGATGCAGGTGCAAGGCCTGCCCGGCGCTCCATCCGAAGAGCCCCGTCCCTGATCCGTCAGGGACGGGGCTCTTCGCGTGTGTCACCCGCGCCGGCTGCCGGGCGCACTCTGACGGGCGAACACCCGACCGACACCCGGACGGAGCCAAGCACCGGGACAAACCCCCTGGTCAGAGCTTTCACCCCGACGCGCCCTGCGCGCGCCGCGGCGGGTGACCGGTTGCGGGCCACCACCCCGCTTTCCACGGTGGGCAAAAGACAGCAGTTCTCGAAAGGAAACCCATGCGCGCCCTTGCCTCCCGCGGCCTCCTCGTCTCCCCCCTGGTCTGTGCCGCTCTGGTCCTCGGCCCGGCGGCCGCCTCCGCTGCCGCCGCCGACGCCGGCCGAGAAGCGACGGGACCCGGTGCCGCGCAGACGGCTCTGCCGCCGGGCACCGACCTCGCCACGCTCCTCGACCGGATCGACGCCCTGGACCCGGCACAGTACGACCCCGCCCTGACACCCCTGCTGGACACACTGCCCGGCATCGCCGCGGCGCAGGGCACCCGCATCGACCCGGCACAGGCCGCCGCCTACGCGAAGGCGCTGCGGGAGTGGAGCAACACCGTCCAGGAGCGGCTGCGGCACCTGGACGCCGGTGCCACCGACCGCGCGCACCGGGCCGCGCCCCGCGCCGCCGACCCCGTCTCGGACCTGCTGAACGCGATCCAGGCCGCCGTCAAGAACCTGCTCAGCGCGCTGACCTCGCTCGACCTCGGCGGGGTGCTGAGCGCCATCACCGGGCTGCTGGCCCCCATCCTCGCGGTGGTCACCGGCCTCCTCGGCGCTCTGCCCGCACTGCCGTCGCTGCCCGCGCTGCCCTCGGCGGGCAGCCTCGCCGACGCGACGACCTTCGCCCCGTGAGGAACTGACACCGCGTCGGCGCTCTCCCCGCCGCCGGGCCGCCCGGAGATCCGGCCGGCCCGGCGGCGCGCCCGTCCGCTCCCGCGACCGTCAGTGCCCGCTCCAGCCGGGGACGGTCGGCAGTACCTGCTCCGCGACCCGCACCAGTGCCGTGTCGTCCGGTGGTACGTCGTCCTGTCGCCAGAGCGCGACCTCGAACGTGCCCTGGCCGTCGTCCTTGCCGTGCTTGGAGACCAGGAGGCAGCGCGCGATGCCGCCGGGGCCCGTGCTCGCCTTGCCGCCACCGAGGTTGAACCCGATGGAGATGGTCGGGCTGGAGTAGAGGACGGCGGGGTGCCCGAGGACGGTCGTCCGGCGGGCGTCGTCCATCAGATCGCCCGCCGTGACGACGGTCATGTGGTCGTACGACGCCGTCAGCTTCACGGAGTACGTCTCCAGGGTCACCGTCGCCTCGGGTTCGGCGATCTTCGTGCCTCCGGCGAGCGTGAGCCACTCCCCGCTGCCGTGGGCGGTCTGGGCCTGCTCGTGCGAGGTCCCCAGCAGGGCCGGCAGGTCCGGCCGGTCGAGCGCCTTGCACAGCCGACCGCCGGAGACGTAGCGGGCCGGCAGATGGTCGTCCGGCTTCGAACAGGCCGCCGGTTCACTCACCGCGTCCTTCTGGTGGACGAACTCCTTCTGCGCCCACAGAGCACCCACCACGGCCGCGAACAACGCCACCGCCGCGATCGCCTGAAGTGCTGGTCTGCCGTCCTTTTCGGGCTCGGCGAAGCTCTCGGTCATGTCCCCCACCCCCGCTGTGCATCCCCTGTGCGCGCTGGAGCCTAACTGATGTTCACGGGGAAGGCACGCGCCGCACATGCCGGTCGGTGGCAGGGGGTTCCTCCGGGAGTGTTTGATGGCGGGAGCATGCTGCAGGCCGGAGGAAGCGGGGGGGGACGCGGTGACCGACGGACGCGGACGGGTCGTCGAGGTGGGCGGGAGTGCGCTGGTGGTGCGCCGCAGGCCGCGGGAGCGGACCCGCGCCGCGGTGCTCGTCCTGCACGGCGGGCAGGAGAACGGACTCCGCCCGGCACGCTCCTGGCAGCCGGCCGCACTGCGCATGCGCCCCTTCGTCAGCGCGGCCGCGTCGGTCTCCTCGCCCCGTGACGTACTGATCGGCCAGGTGCGCTACCGCTATCAGGGCTGGAACGACGCCGCCGATCCGCTCCAGGACACCCTGCGCGCGCTCGACGAACTGCGCGGCCTGGCCGGCGACGCGTCCGTGGTGCTGGTCGGCCACTCGATGGGCGGACGGGCGGCGCTGCGCGCGGCCGCCGATCCCTCGGTGCGCGGGGTGCTGGCACTGGCCCCCTGGTGCCCGCCCGGCGATCCCGTGGACGACCTCACCGGGACGCGGATCCTCGTCCTGCACGGGGACCGCGACCGGACCACCGCTCCCACCGACTCGGCCGCGTACGTGCGGCGGGCCCGTGGCGCCGGTGCACAGGCGGGGATGGTGCTGCTCGGAGGCGGGGAGCACGCGATGCTCCGCCGCAGCCGTGACTGGCACCGTGCCTCCGCGGCCGCCATCAGGCGGTTGCTGCGCCCCGAACGCGACCTCGAAGGATGGACCGCCGAGGCCTGCGCGTCGGACGGGCCGCTTCTGCGCTGATCCGCGCCCTGGTAGGGTGCCTCGCCCCCATGGGGCATCCAGCCGCACTGGACATCCACCCGCACGGGACATCCACCCGGAGGACTGCCGCCGATGCCGATCGCACGAACGTTCCGGATTGTCGCGTACCTGACAATCGCGTTCCTGGTTCTCACCCTGTCCGGCACCGCCCCGGCCACCGCCGGTCCGCGGTCCGCGCAGCCCGCCGCACAGGCGTCGGCCGCGCAGGCCACCGGCACCTGGCAGCCCCCGCTGTCCACCCGGGGCCGGTACATCGTCGACGCCTCCGGCAACCGCTTCCGCCTCAAGGCCGCCAACTGGGACGGCGCACAGGGCTCCTGGAACGGCAGCGGCAGCATCGACGATCCCGCGAACCACCACGCCGGCCAGGACTCCTACGGCATCCCCCTCGGCCTGGACCGCGCGCCCCTGTCCCAGCTCGTCTCGGACTTCCAGGCACTCGGCATCAACAGCATCCGGCTGCCGTTCTCGAACGAGATGATCCACACGACGACCCCGGTGCCGGACGCCGCGGTCACCGCCAACCCGCAGCTGCGCGGCAGGACCCCGCTGGAGGTCTACGACGCCGTCGTGACCGCCCTCACCGGCGCGGGCCTCGCCGTCATCCTCAACAACCACACCAACACCTCGCGTTGGTGCTGCGGCGTCGATGGCAACGAGCGCTGGAACAGCAGCCAGTCGACCCAGCAGTGGGCCGACGACTGGGTCTTCATGGCCCGCCGCTACGCCGCCGACTCCCGTGTCGTGGGCGCCGACCTCTACAACGAGGTACGCCGTGACGTCCTCGACGACCCCAACTGGGGCCTGGGCGACGCCCACGACTGGTACGCCGCGGCCCAGCTCGCCGGCGACCGCATCCTCACCGAGGCGAACCCGAACCTCCTGATCGTCATCGAGGGCATCAACTGGACCGGCCTGCCCGTCGACGGGTTCCCGCACGGCCGCCCGATGCTCACCCCCGTCCGCACCCTCTCCAACACCCTCGTCGACGCCCACAAGCTGGTCTACTCGGCCCACTTCTACGGCTACACCGGCCCCCATCACAGCGGCGCCACCGGCATCGGCGAGACCAGCGACCCCCGCTACCAGGACCTGTCCCGCGACGACCTCTACCAGGCCCTCGCCGACGAGGCCTTCTTCGTCACCACCGAGGGCCGGCACTACACCGCGCCCGTGTGGATCAGCGAGTTCGGCATCGGCGCGAACGAGACGGGCACGGCCGCCCGCACCTGGTTCGGCAACATCACCGACTACTTCGCCGACCACGACGCCGACTTCGCCTACTGGCCGCTGGTCGGCTGGGCGGGCCACGACGACTGGGCACTGCTGAGCTACGACACCTCCGGCCACCGCTCCGGCATCCTCGACGGAGGCGACTGGCGGGCCACCGCGTGGGACCACCTCATGAACTCCGCGAGCCGCACCGGGTACGTCGAGCAGGGGACGACCTGGCGCATGCTGTCCACGGACCACGGCGACCAGGTCGAGTCCCTGCGCGTGCGGACGAACGGCGACTGGGACTCGGGCGCCTCCAAGGCGGTCTGCCCGGACGGGCTGCGGCTGATCGGCCTCGCACATTCCGGGGGACGCGGGCTGTGCACCGACGCGACCACCGGTGACCTGCGCGCCACCGGCACCGCCCAGACGGTGGTCACGGACGAGCGGTACGTCCCGGCGGGCGGCGACTGGGCCTCCGGGTACACCAAGTTCCAGTGCCCGGCCGGCCAGTTCGTCATCGGCTACAGCCGTCGCGGGGAGCGGGTGTCGGCGGTGCTGTGCGCACCCGCGAAGGCCGCGTTGAGCGCGAGCGGCCGGACGGTGTGGTTCGACCGGTCCGACGACCGCCCCTCCGACGGGGCGGGCGACGACTTCGCGTACGGCGCCTACAAGGGCCAGTGCGCCGCGAACGAGTTCATCGCGGGCGTCGCCTTCACCACCCGCGTGGGCAGTGCACAGGGGCCCGCCGCCATGTTGTGTGTCCCACTGCCCTCCTGAGCGGATCCGTCGGTCACCGGGCCTTCGGTCACCGGGCCGTCGCTCCGGTCACCACCTTGGACAGGGCCCGGACGCTCACCGCGTCCGGGCTCAGGTGGATGGCGCCGGTCAGCGGACGGTCGCCGACCACCACGAACCGCACCTTGGGCAGGGGCCGTTGGGTGAGGCGTGCCGCCACCGCCGCGCGGGCCGCGTCGTCCGTGCTGACGACGGTGGAACAGCCCAGCTCGACCAGGGAGTTGACGTAGGCGGCGGGCTTCACCCCGGCCGGCATGCGATAGCTCTGCACGATCAGGTGCCCGCCGCCGGCACGGGCCACCTGCCCGAGCGCCGCCAAGGTGCCCGTCGGGTCCGTGTCCGTGGAGGTGAGCAGGCAGGCCCGGGTGGCGGTGTCCACGTGCGACACGGGGGCCGGGGCGGCGGGGGCCGCATTCCCCCCGGCGAGCAGCAGCCACCCGGCGACCGCGAGGCCGGCACCCCCCGCCAGCGCAACGCCCGTCAGAGCACGTCTCCTGCTTCCCGTCACGGCCACTCTCCCCATGCCCTGTTCACTCCGCTCTCGTGCATGCCGACGCCGGTGACGATGCCGTGCCGGGCCCGTGCGGCCCCGATCGCCGGATCCTCCACCGAGACCGAAAGGCGCCATTCGGGTTCGTGGCTCATGGCACCCAAGAGCTCGTGCCACGTCATACCCGTGTCGTTCATCGCCTCGGGCAGCCGGATATCCAGTGCGAAGCGGTCTCCGGCACCGCCCGACACGGCAACCGGTACGCCGGCCAGGCGGAGGACGTCACCGTTCGGCCCGCCGATCCGCACGGTGCCGGTGACCGGGTCACCCAGCACCAGGTCCAGGGTCGCCGACACGCGCAGTTCGTCACCGTCCAGCCCGAATCCCTGGACGGCGAGTCGGGGTACGGGAGGGTTGTCGGCTCGATGCCGTCCCGGCCCCTCCACCCAGGTGATGAATGCACTGGACGCCCTCTCGTCCTCCCACGCATCCCAGAAGACATCGAGATACTCCCAAGGGTCCTCCCCTGCATCGTCCAGCGCAGCCTCGTCCCGGGCATTGAGGTACCGCGAGTGCGGGTGCCCGGCGATCCCGGGGATGTCGGCCGGACGGTCGATGGGATCGCCGAGCATGCGGACGACGAACTCCGCCATGGTGCAGGGCAGTTCGAGCACGGTCCCGGAGCGACAGCCGACGACCACCACGGGCCAGAGGTCGGGGTCGCCACCCCGCCGACACCAGAAGAGGTCGTAGCCGACCGGGGTGGTGCCCCAGCTGAGAAGTGCCCCCTCAGCAGGCCATCGCGGAACCCGGACCGTCCCCTGAAAGGTCCTGAGCTCACCCTCGGCCACGGACGACAACGCCCTCATGGCGGGATCGGGGATCTCCTGGCCCCGTTTCCCAGGTGGGAACAGACTGAGGATGTCGTCCAGCGAACCGTAGCCGTAGGTGTCGACGAAGTCCCGGAAGTCACGCGGCAGCACGGCTCCCAACCCGGCCTGGATCTCCTCCCAGGGCTGGGGTTCCACCGGTGTCAGGGGCAGTGGGAGCAACTCGGTCAGACGGCTCACCATGGGGTGCACGGGTTTTCCTCTCAGGGCCACATCGCCATGGCGATGTCGACAGCGCTCTCCTGCATGTTGTGGCCGACGACGATGCCGTGCCGGGCACGGGCCTCGCCGATCGCCGGGTCCTGCACCCACACCTCGAGCGTCCAGTCCTCCTCCCGGTTCATGGCGTTCACGATCTCCGCCAGATCAGGCCGGTGCCGTTCATCGCCTCGGGCAGGCGTATGTTCAGCACGAGCAGACCGTTCGACAGCTCGGCCGTGGCTTCCACGTCCTGCCGGTCCAGAACGTCTCCATCGGGCGACTCGATGGAGACCTTCACCCGTACTGGGGCACTGATCTCCACGTCCAGGGTCGCCGTCACCCGGAGCGCGTCGCCGTCCAGGCCGAATCCCTCAATGGTCATGCGGGGAACCGGTGGGACGTCACTGGTGGACCGCCCCGGCACAGAGATCCACGTGACCGGGTCCCGCTCCGCTCGCTCGCGAGCACGCTCCTCCATGAACTCGTCCACATAGCCCCAGGGGTTCTGACGGACATCCCGGAACGCACGTTCTTCAGGGACGGGAAGGAAACGGGAATCCGGATGACCGAGGACGCCGGGCAGATCGGTCGGGCGGTCTGCCGGATCTCCGAGCATGCGGGCGAGGAATTCCGCCATTCCATAGGGAAATTCGTAAGCCGCACCATCGCGGTATGCGGCAAGAACTACCGGCCAGTCGTCCGGGTCGTTGCCCGTAGCCCGCCACAGCAGGTCGTGACCGATCGGGGTGACGCCCCACCCGAGCAGCGCCCCCGGGGCCGGCCAGGCCAGAAACGTCCACTTCCCGCGAAAGGTCCGATATTCGCTTGCAACGCGGGGCGTCGTGCGACGAACGGTGAGGTAACCGGGTTCGTCCCGGTTCTCGGGTGTGGCGATTGCAATGATGCCGTCAATACCTCCCGGCCCGTAGATGTTCATGAAGTCGCGGTAGTCCTGCGGGAACGTCGTTCCCCATTCCGCCTGGATGTTCTGCCAGGGCAGGGTATCGGCCCCAGCCGTAGGAGGCTTGAGCAGCTGCGTCAGCCGCCGCACTGCGGGATGCATGTCGTCTTCCTTCTCCGGCGCCTTCAACGGACTCCGGGGCTCGGCACAGGACTTGTACAGGAGGAGCAAGAGCTGAGTCCGATGTTCACCCAGGTATGCCGGTCCGGACTGTAGATCACATTCGGAACGATATCGGTGCGGAGTTCACCGGTAGTACTCGCAGCCACCATCACGAAGGCATAGGACACCGTGCGGTTGCCCGCATACATCGGCTCGACGTGGTAGTGGACATCGGCTCCGGCCAGGACTTCCTCCCTTGTATCGTCCTCGAATTCGCGCATGTTCCCGGCACGGCCAGGGTCCGTTTCATCCATCTTGCTGGCGTTCGTGGATCTGCCGCAGGTCGCCTCGTTGTCCAGCCGGCCCTTTCCATCGAGTTGGGCGCCGAGAAGGTGGCAGGCATTCACCGAATACTCAGGCTTGTCAACGCCGAGTTCATCGGAAAAGTCCTGCGCCCACCTGTAGCCGGGTACGCCGGCGGTCTTGGCCTTCGACCCCTTCTTCAGCGGGTCGGTCAGACACGCGTCGACACCCGTGGCCCGGTTGCCGTTCGCCGCGTCCCGGTCTCCGTACTGAATCCCGCCGGCACCTCCGCATCCGTCCGACTCCTCGTCAGAGGCCCCGCCCGAGAAGTAGAAGTTCTCCGTCGCCCCCATCCTGATCAGCCGGCCGTCGTCGGTGTAGGCCGCCGACGTGGACGACAGCACCGTGCCGTCGGTGTCCAGGTTCGCGGTGGCCGTCTCGCGGCCGGCCGCGTCGTAGGTCGCGGTCTGGACGCTCTGGTCCGGCAGGACGGTCTTGATGACGTCGTCGCGCAGGTCGTAGCCGTATGTCGTGGTGTCGCCGGTCGTGTCGGCGGCGGTGTGGGTGCGGCCCAGCGCGTCGTACGTGTACTTCGCGGTGACCCCGCTGACCGAGGCGGTCTGCGAGACCTGGCCGGCCGTGTTGTAGGCGGTGTCGGTCTCCTGCTTCGTCTGGGCGGTGGTCGAGGTGTAGACGTACGCCCAGACGCTGCCGGCCCGCCCGAGGTCGTCGTAGCCGTGGTGGGTGACCGAGCCGTAGGGCGAGGTCTCGGTCAGCCGGTCGCCGGCCAGGTCGTAGGAGTAGGTGAAGGTGCCGCGGGTGTCGGTGCCGTCGACGGAGATGGCCGGGTCGGTCTGCTGGACCAGGTCGCCGAGCTGGTCGTAGGCGTAGTCCGTCTCGCCCTTGGCGTCGGTCTCGCTGAGGGTGTCTCCGGCCGCGTCGTAGGTCCAGGCGGTGGTGGCGGAGGTGCCGTTGTAAGACGGGAGGGTGGTGCCGGTCTTTCGGCCGTCCCGGTCGTAGGCGGTGGCGGTGATGTGGTGGTCGGCGTCCTCGGACTCGGTGCGGTCGCCGAAGGTGTCGTAGCCGTCGAGGGTGATCGGGTACGCGGTGGCGGTGGCACCGGTGCCGGGCGTGGTGACGGTGACCGCCGGGCTGGTGGTCGAGGTCAGGCGGCCGGCCTGGTCGTTGGTGTAGTGGGTGACCTGATGTTCGGCGTCGGTGGAGGTGACCTTCGGGCCGCGCTCGTCGTAGGTAGCGTCGGTGGTGAGGGTGAGCGAGCTGGAGACGTACTGCGCGGAGGAGAGCACGTCGCCGGCGGGGTCGTAGGTGTACGTCCACTTCTGCGCGGGGTCGCCGGCCGCGTCGGTCTCCGTGGACGTCAGGACGTGCGAGTCGGCGTCGAAGGTGTAGGCGGTGACCTGGTCCAGGGCGCTCGGGTCGACGGTGGTCGCGGTGGTGCGGTCGGCGGCGTCGACGGTGTAGGTCGTGGTCAGCGTGCCGTTGGCGGTGGTCCTGCCGGTGAGGTTGCCCGCGTCGTCGTAGGAGTCCTGCTCGTCGACAGAGGTGGTGCCGGCGGAGCCGGTGCGGGTGATCTGCTTCGTCAGGCCGTTGTCGTAGTACGCGTAGGTCGTGGTGACGCCGATGCCGTCGGTGAGGGTGTACAGGCGGCCTGCCGGGTCGTACGTCCGCTGTTCCAGCAGCTTGGCGGTGGCCGTGCCGGGGGTCGCCGAGGAGCCGGTGTAGTCGGTGAGGGTCCTGGTGAGCTGGTTGCCGTTGGCGTCGTAGGTGAAGGCGTAGGACTGGCCGTCGGGGTCGGTCTCGGTCTGCTTGTTGCCGTAGGCGTCGTACGTGTAGGCGGTGCTGTGCTGTTCGGGATCGGTGACCGTCTTCGGTTCGCCGAAGTCGTTGTAGACGGTGCTGGTGGCGCGGGCGGTGTCACCGCCGGTGGTGTCGGAGACCGTTCTGCTGAGGACGTTGCCGTCGGCGTCGTAGGTGCGGGTGGTCCGGGCGGTGTGGACGACCGCCTGGTTCACGGCGTCGGGGGTGGCCGGGTCGAGTTCGGTGAGGACCCGGCCCAGCGGGTCGTAGGTGTACTGGGTGACCAGGCCCGCCGGATAGGTGTCGGAGATCTCGGTCTTGGTGAGGACCCGGCCGACGGAGTCGTACGTGTACCGGGTGACCAGGCCGAGGGGTGAGGTCTCCTGGGCGAGGTCGCCGTTCGCGTAGTAGACGGAGGAGGTGGTCGCGCCGCCCGGGGTGGTGGCCGAGGCGAGCAGGCCCGCCGAGGCGACCGTGCCGGAGACGTAACCGGCCGTGCTGGACGTCGTGTACGTCTTCTTCGTCGTCAGGCCCGCGCTGTGGCCGGTGACCGCCGGGGTTGTCGTGGTCAGGAGGTTGCCGTTGGTGTCATAGGAGTCGACGGTCTGGTAGGTGGTGTCCGTCGAGCTGGACGAGCGGCCGTCCGACGAGGTCAGCAGTTGGTCGTTGCGTGGGTCGGTGTCCGAGTCGGCGTTGAGGTAGTAGGTGTAGTACGCCGTCGAGCACTTGGCCGCCGCCTGGTCCTGGCAGGTGGTCTTCGAGACCACGTCACCGCGGGAGTTGTGGCCGGTGGTGGTCACGTCCCCGTTGCCGTCGGTCGTGGTGTACACGAAGCCCGAGGTGTCATAGCCGTAGGACGTAGTGGCTCCGGTGCCGTCGGTGTCGGTGAGGATCCGGCCGCCGTCGGACAGGTCGTAGGTGCTGGTGAGGGTGTTGTTCCCGGGGTCGGTGACGTCCACGGAGGCGGTGGCGATGGTGCCGCCCGCCTGCTTGTAGGCGTTCCACTGGGTGGCGACCTGCGCGGAGGTCAGGTTGTGGCCGTAGAAGGCGACTTCGGCGATGGAGCCCTTGAAGTAGCTGACGTCGCCGGGCGAGTCCAGCCAGCTCTTGGCGAAGCCGGCGCCGATGTAGGTGAGGGTGTTGGACTGGTCGGCGGGGGTGCCGGAGAAGGTGTCCTGCTTGGTGCCGTCCAGGAACAGCGCCTGGCTGTCGACGTCGCAGCTGAGCACCGCGTAGTGCCAGGCGTTGTCGGTGACCGTGCCGGTCGAGCCGAAGTCGGCGCTGCCCGAGCCGCTCACGCTCCACCAGTGGCCGTGCAGCTTGCCGTCGGAGCCGACGTACAGCACCGGCGTCCAGGTGCCGGAGGCCGAGGTGGCCCCGTCGATGGCGGTCGACTGGTCGCCGATGAGCACGCCGGCGGTGGAGGTCTTGAACCAGATGCCGACGCTGCGCTTGGTGTCGGTGTGCAGCAGGTCGGCCGGGACGGAGACGTAGGAGTCGGTTCCGTCGAAGGAGGCGGCGGTGTTCGCGGTGCTGTCCTTGGCGCTGAACGGGCCGCTCACCCCGAGGGTGACGTTGTTGAACGTGCCGTCGCCGCCGTCGACCTCGTCGTCGGCGTAGGCCGCCGAGCCGTCGTCGCTGTCGTCGCCGAGCTGCCAGTATCCGGCCGGGTCGGCGCCCAGGACCGAGCCGCGGAAGACCGCGCTGGAGCCGGCGACTGTGGGTGAGCCCAGCTTCCAGGTGCCGCCGTGCTCGTCGGTGACGGACAGCAGCCGCTCGGCGGCGGTGTCGTAGGCGACGGCGGCGGTGGCGCGCCCGGCCGGGCTGACCGCCCTGGTCAGCAGGGCCGCGCTCGCCGTGCCGGCCGCGTAGAGGTCGCCGGCCTGGGAGGCGGTGAGAGGGTGGCTGTAGAAGGAGACGTCGGAGATGGAGCCGGTGAAGTAGCTGACGGCGCCCGGGGAGTCGATCCAGGAGTCGGCGAACCCGGCGCCGATGTACGTGTCGACGTTCGACTGGTCGTCGGGGGTGCCGGAGAAGGTGTCCTGCTTGGTGCCGTCCAGGTAGAGGGTCTGGGTGGAGCCGTCGGAGCTGAGCACGGCGTGGTGCCAGGCGTTGTCCGTGACGGTGCTCGTCGAGCCGAAGTCGGAGCTGCCGGAGCCGCTCACGCTCCACCAGTGGCCGCGCAGCTTGCCGTCCGAGCCGACATAGAGCACGGGCGTCCAGGTGCCGGAGGCCGCCGTGGCGCCGGTGACCGACGTGGACTGGTCGCCGATCAGGACGCCCTTCTTGGACGTCTTGAACCACAGCGACACCGCGCGGGTGGTGCTGGCGTGCAGCACTCCGGCCGGGACCTTGACGTATCCGCTGCCCGCGAAGGTCGCGGCGGTGGCGGAGGCGCCATTGAGCGGGCCCGCGGTGCTGCCCAGGGTGGCGCTCTGATAGGTGCCCGCGTCCGTCTGCTCGTTGGCCAGGACTGAGGAGGCGGCCGTGGTGGTACCGGACGCGTCGTCGAGGCGCCAGTAGCCGCTCGGGTTCGCGTCCAGGGCGGCGGCCGGGTAGTTGGAGCCGGACTCGTAGCTGTACGCGTAGCAGGCGGTGGAGGCGGTGGCGGCGCTGCTGCTGGACGGCGGGCAGACCGAGGTGAGCCGGTCGCCGGTGTAGCCGTAGCTCCACAGGGCGGCGGTGCTGGTGTCCCCGCTGGTCGCCGCGTCGGTGGTGACCGTCTGCACGTGGTAGTGGGTGTCCTGTCCCAGATAACTGTTGGCATGTGGAGGCCCTGACCTGCTGTGCTTACGGTTGAGTGGAACGAACGCGCTCTCCCCGTCCCGCTCAACGGTAGGCCGCCGCCTCTATGGCGTGCACGGAAGTCCACTGATCGGCTCGGAGGCCTCATGCCCCTGCAGATGGAACTGGTCGCGATAACACTGGATTGCCCTGATCCGCTGGCTCTGGCGGCGTTCTATCAGCAGGCCACCGGCTTTGAACCACACCCGAAGTCAGACGCCGAGTTCGCCGGTCTCAACCGTGAGGACGGACTCTTCATCGGCTTCCAGCGGGTCGAGGACTACCGGGCCCCGAGTTGGCCTGGCCAGATCGTGCCCCAGCAGCTTCACATCTGCTTCAAGGTCGCGGAGAGCCTGGACGAGGCCGAGGCCCGGCTGCTGGAACTGGGTGCGGGCAAGCCGGATCACCAGCCGCATGGGGACAAGGCGCGGGTCCTCACCGACCCTGCTGGGCATCCCTTTTGCATCGTCACGCGCTGATCGCCGTTTTCGCGGCGATGAGTGTGGCTATGCCGTCGGGGTTGCCGAGCCGATACTCGATCTCCGCAGCCGTTGACCTGACGGATTTCGTGAGCCAGATGCGGCTGGTGCCGCGAATCGGGCTCGGTGTGGACGCTCATGAAATTGGCTCTGTCCGCAGTTTCGTGAGCCTTGTTCAGAAGGACCGGTAGATCCCCTCGGGATCATCGTGGGCCTGTGCCGCGTACTCCTCGAAGCCCAGGTTGCCGATGCTCAGGTTGGCGTGGACGTCGTGGACCCCTGCGGGGATGGTGCGGAACTCACGGCCGTACTCGGTCAGCTGCTCGTAGTCCTCGTCGTCCAGGCACTCCTCCCGCGTCAGCGTGGTGACCGCCAGCAACGCGTGGCTCTCGGCCTGCATGGTTGTGCGGTCGGCGAGGAAGACAACGGCCAGGTTCTCGTCGGCGCAGACCGCGTTCAGCGCCTCGTCAACGCTTGCTCCTGCCCAGGCCGGGTCGTCTATGAAGTGGACGTGTGCCTCGTAGGGCCTGTCTCCCCAGGGTTCCGTCAGTGCCGCCGTCACGTCCTGCCACGCCTGATCGTCGTGGTAGTCGGTCCTGACGACCAGGACGTCGAACTCATCACGGCCGGTGACGGCGGGCAACGCTCTCATGGATCCTTCTCCTCGGTGACGATCGGTGAGCCGTGCCCGACTGTCTCACGGGCTGTTTTCAAGGATGCGGGTCCGTAGGAGTTCGAACGAGGCTCGGCCGTACATTGCTCTTTTGAGTGTTTTCACCCGGTTCACCTGGCCTTCGACGACGCCGGAGTTCCAGGGGAGGGTGAGGCCGGCGGTGACGGCGTCGAGGTCTTGGCGGAGGGAGCCGGCGAAGCCCTTCATGGGCTTGGGTGCGTCCTGTTCGGCTTGCCGGATCCACTCCAGCAGGAGGTATCCGCGCTGGTGTCGGACCAGGTCGGCGAAGGCGCGGGCGAGGTCGCAGGCTCTGGTGATGTCCGGGCAGGTGAGCCGGACTTGAAGGAGGCGCTCGTTCTGGCTGTCGGTGAGGGTCTCGCGGGGCCGCATGATCCAGGAGGTGATCTTGCGGGGGCTGGGGATGTCGGCCCGGACCGGTTCGGCGGTGCCCGCGCGCAGGGCGGCGAGGTGTTTGCGGACGACCTGGCGGCTTCCCCGGTAGCCGCGTGCCTGGATCTCCAGGAACAGCCGGGTGCCGCTGACCTGGCTTTGCGCCGCGGTGAAGCGGGCGTTCAGGTATGCCTTGAACGGCTCCAGGACGCCGTTGGGGCGGCGCTCGCGGGCGGAGGCCAGCAGCTGATCGAGGTCGGTGTCGCGGAAGCGGCGCACGGTCTTGCGGTCGAGGTTCAGCCTGCGGGAGATGGCGCTGATCGTCCAGCGTTTCTCCAGCAGGCGGTGGATGTCCTCGTAGCGGTGACGGGTGCACTCGATGATCTGGGTGCGGGGCAGTTCCGCGGGCGGTAACAGCATCGGGGCCACCTCGGGCACTTCGGGCACCGTCTCTTCCTCGACGTGTTTGCGCAGGCAGTCACGGTGCTGGTGGCAGGTCTTCTCCACCGCGGCGGACAGATTCTGCAGCAGGTGCCATCGATCAGCGACTTCGAGGGCGTCGGGGGCGGCTTCCCTGACCGCCTTGGTGTAGGCGGTCGCCCGGTCCCGGCAGATGATCTCCGCTCCGGGATGCTCCTTGAGCCAGGCCGCGAAGGTTTCGGAGGTGCGGTCGGGCAGCACGTCCACGACCCGGCCGGCCTCGACGTCGACCAGCACGGTGCCGTAGGTGCAGCCCTTGCGGAAGGCGAACTCGTCCACCCCCAGCACGCGCGGGGCACGGTCCGGCACTGCCGGTGCCGTCAGCAGCCCGAGCAGCCGCGTCCGGCCCGCGGCCAGCCGCAACCGGCGGCACAGCCGGGCGGCGGGACGGCCGCCGAGTTCGATCGCGATCGACCGCAGCCAGCCCACCAGCCCGGTGCTGGAACGGCGGTAGCGCGCGGACAGCCCCGCCACCTGCTCGACGAAGGTCGTGCGGGAGCAGCTCCTGCGGTCGCAGAAGTACCGGCGCACCCGCAGACGGATGATGACCTGGCGCGAGCCCAACGGCTTTTCGTCCAGCGTGCGTTGATACATGCTGTGGACGCGGCGGGCCTGCTTGCGGCAGTTCGGACACCGACCCGGACGGGCCGTCGACACCGCCTCCACCACCAGGATGCCTGAGGAGTCGCTCACGCCCTCCACCCGCACATCGATCCCGGGAAACAGCACATCCTCAATCGTCTTGCTCGCCACGGCAGGAAGTACGTTGGCGAAACGATCCGGCGTTCCTGCCGCTGACCTGGGGATTCACGGAACTGCTGACAGAGCCATGAAATTCCCCAGCCAGAAGTTCACGTAATTCCCCAGTGCCCGCAGTCGCTGGTGGCCGTCGGGCACGGTTGTCAGTGGCTCCTGCCAGCATGCGCAGATGACTTCACCTGACGACCTGCTCACCACTCCTGAGGATCAGCCGCGGGCCCACCTTCTCAAGCTGGTCGGTGCTATCGAACCGTGGGATGACCTGGAGCGCACCCACCTAGAGTCCGCCACGCAGTGGATCGCCGGCGGAGCCCCGATCTACCGGGTGCGCAAGCCAGATGTTCCGGCGATGCACTTGGTGAGCTACTTCGTTGTCCTCGACGACACGCGGGGGCAGCTGCTGCTCGTCGCGCACCGCAAGGCGGGCCTGTGGCTGCCAGCCGGAGGACACGTCGAGCCAGGTGAGGACCCGTGGGCCTCGGTGGTGCGCGAATGCCGTGAGGAGCTGGGCATCGAGGCGGTGGCATCACCGATCACCGGAGAGCATCCCCTCTTCCTCACCGTCACCCGAACCCGGGGACAGCGCACGCATACCGACGTCTCGCTGTGGTACCTCCTCAATGCCGACGCCCACACCATCACTTCCTACGACCAAGGCGAGTTCAACGCAATCCGGTGGCTGACCGACGAGCAGGTGCTTGCTGAGCCGGCCGAGCTGCTCGACCCCCACATGCACCGCTTCACACGCAAGCTGCAGCACACCCGGACCAGGAAGCGTCGCGGTTAGCCTCCTCAGGGTGTGCGCAATGCCCATCCGGCGCAACCCCGCCACGCTGGGGCCCGACACCAGCACCGCACCCGTCCGCGGTCCCCATGGGGAGTCGTGACCGCGAGGGTGGGGAATTGCGTGACGCTCAAACAGTCGGAAGTGGGGAATGTCGTGACCGTCGACAGGCGGCCGTCGCCGGCCGGTCCGACCAGGACTTCTGCCCGGTCACCCACCACTGCTCGGTGATCGGCATGACGTTGTACGAGGTGGACGAGCTGCACGTGTACGCCCACACGTCGAACAGGTGCAGCGCGGCGGCGCTGATGTGGTAGCCGTCGGTGTCCGGCAGGCCGAGGAACTTCATGAACGCCTGGCCGATGTACGCGCCGCCGTCGGGGGTGCCGACGCGCAGGGTCGTGTCCGAGGAGTAGTCGGCGGTGTTCGGGTAGTAGACGTAGGTCGTGAGCGTCTGGCCTGCCGTAGACACCGTCATGGTCGGGTCGACGGTCACCGGGAAGGCGATGTCGGAGCCGGACAGCCAGGACGGGTCGAGGGACATCTTCACGGCCGGGGTGCCGTCGACGTCGGTGACGCTGTAGGTCATGTCCCAGTTGTCGTGGGACTCGCCGGTGGCGGGGTCGACGTGGGAGTCCCGGGCGAACGGCTGGGGCAGGCTCGCGGCGACCGTGCCGCTGCCGTCCACCAGCTCCACCGTGCCGTCGGTGGCGGTGGTCAGCGTCAGGCCCTTCAGGGACATCGGGAAGACCCAGCTGGTCGGCGCGTTCGCCGAGGTCAGCACGAGGGACTCCTTGACTCCGTCGGCGGTCGGCGCGAGCACGAGGTTCGTGTCGGTGAGGACGCCGTCGTACTCGACGGAGGAGCCGGAGGCGGTGCCGGTGACCGCGGCGGCGCCGGCGAGGGACCAGGACACGGACTCGCTGTCGGAGAGGGTCAGGGTGGCCAAGTCGCCCTGGGCCGAGGTGCCGGAGCTGACGCTGGGGCTGGGCGAGGCGGTCGGGTCGGCGGACAGCGTCGCGTCGGCGGAGGCCGTCGCGTCGTCGGAGGCGGCCGTCTTCCAGGTGAGCGCGGCGGGGACGACGGAGCCGCCGCTCCCCCGCAGCGCGGACTGCCGAATCGATTCTTCAGTTCCGGTGGCGGGTGCGAAGGACACGCCGAGGGAGTTGGCCCGCTCGTGCCAGCGGCCGTCGTGACCGCGTGCGACCTCGGTGTCGATCGGCTTCCAGGTGCCGTCGGAGTCCTTGAAGTTGACCCGGGACTGGGAGACCTTGCGGGTGAAGGAGCCGTCGGTGTTCTGGTAGTAGTCGAACTGGGCGCCGGACTTGGCCGCCACGCGCTTGCTGGTCCTCGGGTCGAATCCGGTGGCCGCGGCCGCGGAGCGGGCCTTCTCCGTGGTGGTGTGCGGCGCCTTCCAGGCCTCGAGCTGCCCCCTGCCCTTGCCGGGCGCGTGTCCGGCCGGGTGGCCCTTGGCGTTCTTGGCCGCGTTGACGTCGGCGGCCGAGCCGGTTCTGGATCCCGGCCCCGAGCCGTCCTTGCCGGCCAGTCACTTCCACAGGTGCCCGAGATCGGCGCCGAGGGAGGTGGAGGGCCGGGTGGCCGCGTAGGCGGCGGCACCCTCCTGGGCCCAGAAGGACACCACCAGCGCCAGAACGACACCCCACACACGCCACCGCACCAGCGGACGCACGCCACCCACCGACTTTCCCCCACGCACAGCTACCGGACAGAAGCAGCCGATGCGTCAGGGCGTCGCCGCGTTCATGCAGGCTGTGCAGCAAGTTGTAAGTGCACTGTGAACGGATGAACAAGATCTCTTGTGAACTCCGGAGGCAACCCTTTGCCCGGACAGGGAAGAACCCACAGCCTCGCAACCACTCGTTCACCATCGGACCACCTGGCGGCCATCGGACACGGGGGCATGTGAAGGTTCAGAGCGCGCGGGCAAGTCCCCCGCCCGGCGCCGGCGCGGTGAGGTCGTCCTGGTGCGGCGGGGTGCCGGGGTTGTCGGCGGTGGCCATGAGGATGGACTGCTGGAGGCGGCGCAGGCGTGCCGACGGTTCCAGTCCGAGGTCCCTGACGAGGAGGGAACGCAGCTGCTGGTAGACGAGGAGGGCCTCGCCGCGCCGGCCGGAGCGGTGGAGGGCGAGCATGAACTGGGCGTGCAGGTTCTCGTGGGTGCGGTAGCGGCTGGTCAGGACGGTGAGTTCGGCGAGCAGCTCGCGGTGCCGGCCGAGCTGGAGGTCGGCCTCGATGCGCTGGTCCAGGGCGCACAGCCGGCTCTCCTCCAGTCGCCGTGCCTCCACGGCCAGGTGGGTCCCGGTGGATACGTCGGCGAAGGGTGGGCCGGTCCACAGGTCCAGGGCCCGGCGCAGGGTGCCCGAGGCACCCGCGAGGTTCCCGTCGTCCATGGCGCGACAGCCCTGCTCGCACAGCCGCTCGAACTCCTGGATGTCGCTGCCTCCGCCTCCGGTGGCGAGCAGGTAGCCGCCCGGCAGGGTCGTCAGCACGTCCTTCGCGGACCGGGCGCCCCCGCCCTCGGAGTCGGCGGCCCGGCGCAGCGCGGCCGCGATGAGTTCCCTGAGCTGGAGCACGTAGGTCTGCAGGGTGGTGCGGGCGCTGCGCGGCGGGGTGCCCGCCCAGAGTTCCTCGATCAGGGTCGGGACGGGCACCACCTGGTCGGCGCGCAGTGCCAGCAGAGCCAGCAGCCGGCGGGGCTTCGGTGCGGTCGGGACGACGGAGATCCCGTTCTCCCGCACGTCCAGTGCTCCCAGCAGCCCGATGTCCACACGCGTCTCCCTGGCCTTCTCGTCTGACACTTCGCCAGTAGAAAACAGCATGGACGGTCTGTCAACAGACTCCCGGCCCGAGCGCTTCCGGTGAATCGCCGGCGAACCGTCACAGGACTTCACCGCACCTCCGCCGATCGCCGAACCGGCAGCTTGGAGCCACTGTTTCAACGACCGGCGGGCTGGTTCACCGGCGGGCCGACCCCTCGAATCGGTCACCGAATCAGGCGGAATCTCGCCCTCAGCGACAGCTAAAAACAGCCCATCCGGTCGGTTACCTGACCGCTGCGGGTCGGGTCAGGTGTCTCAGGTGCCCTGCCCTCCGGTGCCGGCGGGGAGCGCGAGCAGCACGATGCCGAGGGCCAGGACCGCCAGTCCGCACCAGGAGACGCCCGGCAGGCGCTCGCCCAGGACCGCGACTCCCAGGACCGCGGCCACGGCCGGCTCGGCCAGCGTCATGGTCGTCGCGACCTGCGGGGTGGTGTGGCCGAGGCCGTGCCCGAACAGGCGGTAGCACAGGAAGCTGGTGACCGCCCCCAGGTACAGGACGACGGCCGCTCCCCGCCCTGTCAGCAGCCCGCCGCCCCCGCCCCACAGCACGACCGGCAGCACCAGCAGTGCCGCTCCCCCGAACATCACACCCAGCACGGCGCCGGAGGCATGTCCACGGGCGATGAGCTGCCCGCCGACCAGGGCGTACACCGCGTACGACAGACCGGCGAGCCCCGCCAGCAGGACGCCGAGGGCGTCCACGGGGGTGCCGTCACCGGCGAGTTCCGGACCGAGGACGAGCACCGTACAGCCGAGGACGGCCGCCGCGGTCGCGGCGGCCCAGCGGGCCGAGGGCCGGGACCGGCGGGTGAGCCAGCCGAGGAGGCCGGCCAGGACGGGCGCGCCGCCGAGCGCGATCACGGTGGCCGCGGCCACGCCGGTACGCGCCACGGCGGGGTAGAAGGTGAGCGGGTAGCCGGCCACCGCGAGGGTGCCCAGGGCGAGCAGCCTGCGTTCGCCGCCTTCGCAGACCCTGGGCAGGACGCGACTGCCGGGGGCGGTCAGGAACAGGAGCAGGCCGCCGAGAGCCAGGCCGGCGGCGCCGACTGCGGCGGCCGGGACTCCGGCGGGGGCGAGGGAACTGGCGGTCCCGGTGGTACCCCACAGCACGGCGGCCGTGAGGATCGGGAGCGGCCCGGCGAACGGGCCGGTACGGCGGGGACGCGGGCGCGCGGCGGCGGCGCCGCCCTGCGCGCGGGAAGAGCGGGATGAGGTGTCGTTGGGCACGGTCGTGAACTTCCGTCGTCGAATACCGTCTGCGGACTGGTTTCGATACGGGCGCACGACACCGGCTCCGGGCCGCCTCGAAGGCAGGGCCGGGAACTCGGGTTCGATCCGTCGGTGGGTGCGCCCGTCAGGCGCAGAGCGGCGGCAGAACGACGTGCCAGTAGGTGTTCACGGGGCGATCGTACAGGGGCGGCCGTCGGGACCCGGCGGCCGTGGTCCCCGGCCGGCGATCTCGGGTGGGGGCCATGGTCGGCGCGGCGACGCCCACCGCCGCGGGCGCGGCCGGCGCGACGATCATTCCTGTCGCTCTCGTGATCACCGGCATCCGCCCGTCGCACGTCGATGATCCGACTAGTGCCACTTGTCGTATGGTTCGACCAAGTTTTGGCCAACGTGCGCCGATATCGTTTCCCGGCGCCCGTCCGTGGGACAGACTCACCCGCGGAGGGGGGACGAGCACGGCCGTTTCACGCCGGACCGTGCCATCCCGCAGTGTCGCGCCGCCCAGGGGAAAGGCGGCGAGCAGACCAGCGGAGGAATGCATGACGCAGTCGCTTCCGGGGCAGCGCCCTGCCCAGGAGCAGCCGGTCACCGGGCACGGACGGCCACCCGTCGTGGTGATCGGCGCCGGGCCCTACGGGCTGTCGGTGGCCGCCCACTTGCGGGCGGCGGGGGCGCCGGTACGCGTGTTCGGTGACGTGATGGGCAGTTGGCGGCACGCCATGGCCACCGGGATGTACCTGAAATCGACGCCGGACGCGACCGACCTGTCGGCTCCCGAGCCCGGCGGCCGGCTGGCGGACTTCCGGCGCGCGCACAGCGAGCCGGAACTGACGGAGCTGACACCGATCCCGTGCGACGTCTTCGTCCGGTACGGGCAGTGGTTCCAGAAGCGGTACGTCGGTGAGGTCGAGCCGGCCCGGGTGACGGCCGTCGAGCGGGCGGCGTCCGGGCCCGGCTTCGCCGTCCGGCTGGACGACGGGACGGAGATGACGGCCTCGGCCGTCGTGGTGGCGACCGGGTTGAACGGTCTCGCCCATGTCCCGGACGAGTTGCGGCGGCTCGCGCCCGAGGGGCCGGGCCCGCGGGCGTGGGTCTCGCACACCAGCCACCACACGGACCTGTCCGTGTACGCAGGACGGCGGGTGGCCGTGATCGGCGGTGGTCAGTCCGCGCTGGAGAGCGCCGCGCTGCTGCACGAGGCGGGTGCCGAGGCGCAGGTCCTGGTGCGTGAGCGGACGGTGCTGTGGGGCATGACGCCGGAGCTGTCCCGGCCCTGGACCGAGCGGGTGACCAAGCCGGCCTCGCCGCTCGGCACGGGCTGGATCCTGGCCGGCGTCTGCGCGTCGCCGGGTGGCGTGCGGTGGCTGCCCGCGGCGGCCCGGCTGCTGCTGTTCCGGCGGGCGCTCGGCCCGTCGGGCGGCTGGTGGCTGCGGGACCGGGTGGAAGGCGTCGTACCGGTGCGCACCTCGCGCCGGGTCACGGGCGCCGTGGTCCAGGGACCGGAGGTGCGCCTGGACGTCGCGGGCCCCGGGGGCGCGCGCGAGTCCCTCGCGGTCCACCACGTGCTGGCGGCCACCGGCTACCGGCTGGACCTGGCCGCGCTGCCGTTCCTGTCGCCCGCGGTCCGGGACGCCGTGGCGTGCGTGCCGGGTTCGAAGGCACCGGCGCTGCGCGGGACGTTCGAGTCGTCGGTGCCCGGTCTCTACTTCACCGGCTCGCTCGCGGCGCCGATGTTCGGGCCGATGATGCGGTTCGTGGCGGGCACGGAGTTCGCCGCCGTACGGATCGCCCGGCACGTCGGGGGCGCCTGACGAACCCCCTCGCCCGGTCCTGACGGGCCCGTAGGCCCCGTTCCGGCGGGCCCGCCGCCCGGTTCCGGCAGGCCCGCCGCCCGGTTCCGGCAGGCCCGTCAGCCGATCCTGGCGAGCGGGTCCGCCGTACCCGGTGCCGGCGATCCGCTCGCACTCCCGGACGTCGAAAGCGCCGAGTCAAAAACGGCGCGGACGGTTTGTCAAACCGGGCTCCGGCCGGTGGGCGCACTCTCCGCCCGGGGGCGGGTGTCGGGGACCGCAATGCTCGCGAACTGGTCGCAGCGCACGGCGAGTTGGGGGAGCACGAGGGACCAGAACTGCTCCACGTGCCGGGGCGAGATCCGGTCGCGGTCCTCCGCGCCGAGCACTTCGAAGCCGACCGTCACGGCGACTATCACCGCGGCCACCCGGTCCGGCGACACCCCGTCGGCCAGTTCCCCGGCGTGCTGCGCCCGCAGCAGCTCCTCGCACACCCAGGCACGCCACCAGCGGCCGAAGCCCATGCCGTTCTTCCGGGAGGGATCGACGCCGAGCTTGAACCCGGCACGGACCACGACGTCGGCCGCGACCGCGGCCAGGACCTCCCGGGTGACCGTGACCAGCAGGTGCAGCGCGGAGGCGGTCGACGGCCGCCGGTCGGCGACCAGTTGCTCGACGGTCCGCCGGGCGGCACTCTCCACCTCGGCCGCGAGGGCTTCCTTGCTGGGAAAATGGAAGTGCAGCGCTCCGGCGCTGACTCCGGCCCGCCGGCTGATCGCGGGCAGTGAGGACAGCGCGTACCCGTCGGTGGCGAAGAACTCGGCGGCGGCGAGAACGAGGGCCTGCCGGGTTCGGGCCGCCCGGAGTTGCTTGACCATCGCGTCCCCCTGTCATTCCGGGCGAAACCGGAGTTGAACGGTCCGATTCCCCCTGGGCCTGCGGCATTGCGACTCGAAAAACCTTAACAAACAGCACGATTGATAGGTTTGCCGTCGTCCGCGGCTCGGCCGGACAGTCCCTGCCGTCCTGGTCGGGCGCCGGGGTACCGGCAATGGTCGGCTTCGGTGGGCAACAAACCAGGCGGATGGTTTGGTCGAGGCTGGTCAGGCCTCGGTGGGTACGGGCTCTTCCTGCCGGCGGCGCTCGACTTCCTCGACCACCCGGGCACCCCGGTCGGGCGCGGTGTCCAGCCGGATCAGGGCCGCGGGAGTGGCTATGGCCGGCAGAACGTGGTTGTAGAGGACGGAGATCCGGTCGTTGAGATCGGTCCAGTCGGAGACCACCTCGGACATGAACTGGGTCCCGATCCAGGCCCCGAGGAAGCACTCGGCGGTCTCGCGCGGTGCGACGTGCGGCAGCACCTCGCCGCGCTCCTTGGCCTCCACGAGCTTGTCCGTCACCAGCTCGGTCCAGGCGGGCCAGGCACTGCCGAACAGGGAGCGCCCCTGGAGGTCGGCGGAGAGCCTTATCCCGGCGAGGAGAATGACCTCCTTGGGGATGCGGTGGGCCAGCGTCATGCCGATGTCCACCCATTCCTGCAGCTTCAGCTCGCGCGGCACCCAGTAGTCGTCGCTGATCTGGGCGTTGATCACACCCCGCGCGAGGGCTTCCTTGGAGTCGAAGTGGAAGTACAGGGCACCCTTGGTGACTCCGGCCCGTTCGAGGATCTCGGCGATCGTCGCCGCCGTGTACCCGCGCTCGGCGAAGACCGCAGCAGCAGCCTCGACAACAGCACGACGGGTCCGAATCGCACGCTCCTGACGCACCATGGGGACCCCTCCTCGGTCAAAACAAAACCGGACGTGACGTACCTTACCCCAATCGGGGACGGGCACTTCGGCCGCGCGGGGCGGATTCCCGGTCGGTCCCGGGCGGTGCGCCGCCGTCCACGGCAAGTGTGGCACCCGTGGCGAAGCCCGCCCGGTCACCCCACGGCGGGCGGCGGCCACCCGGGCCTCCTGCGGACCGGCGGCACGGGACAGCGGAGTGTACTCGACGGCGGCGGCATCGAGACGGCCGCACCGCTCGACGGTGGCCCCGAGGGTCCTCCGGGTCACCCGGCCTGCGCCGGAGCGGGACCGGCGAGGGAGTCCGCGTCCTGCCAGACGGTGCCGAGGCCGGCCTCGCGGTCGAGGGTGCGCAGGCGTTCCTCGTCCATCTCGGCGAGGCGGCCGACCATGTGCCGGACACCGAGTTCGCGCATCAGCTCGCGCTGGAAGCCGTGTTCGAAGGTGCTGGGGCGGCCGACGAAGGGCACGTCCAGCTCCTTGGCGTGGTCGGCGAAGCGGGCGACGTCGTCGATGAAGAGGGCCTGGTGGTAGCCGAGGCCGAAGCGGTCCCGGACGATCTCCCGGATACCGGGGCGGAAGTCGTTGGTGCAGATGTAGTGCGGGGCGGTGAACAGGTGCTCCCAGGCACCGAGATGACGGCGGAAGTGGGTCTCGTCGAGGCCGCCGTAGCAGATGACGTCCAGGCCCAGGCCGCGCAGCCGGTGCAGGAGTTCCTCGGCGCCGTCGAGGGTGCGGACGGGGTGGTCACGCAGGTAGTGCTCGCGTTCGGCGAAGTAGTCGGCGATGGCCTCCTGCTCGCTCACCCCGGCGCCGGTCTCCTCCAGCAGCACCTTCGCGGCCGCGAGCCGGGACTGCGAGAAGAGCCGCTGCTCCAGCTCCCGGGTGTACGTGCCGCCGTACTTGAGGACGAGCCGGTGCAGGACGGGACTGAAGCTGTCGTCGAGGAGGACGCCGTCGATGTTGACGGCGGCGAGGCGCAGGGTGCGCAGTGGTTCCATCGGGGTCTCCCTCTCGCGGGCCGTTCGACCATCATGCAGGGGCCGTCCGGCGGGGGCGGGGTCAGGTTCCGCGACGGCTGGTCCAACTCCCCGGAATCTGACCGAAAGAAACCGTCGGCGTGGTTTCCCTCGCGTCATGCGGACTTCGGTGTCATCGACAACAAGTCGTCGACATCTGCCAGTTAGTCCGTTTTTCGCCGTGTCCACCGGCATGATTGAGCGCGAAAATACTTGGCCAAACCACCACTGAGCGGAGTCATGCATGGATCGAGTCGAACCACGCTTGGTGAATCCTTTACCTAGTGGCCGACCCGAGAAAACCGGTAGGTCCGTATCTTATAGGCGTCGAACAGAGCTTCAAGCCAACGAAGAGCTTTCCGACGGGGGGTCATCGATGAGTCTGTCCGCCAGCGAGATCGGAGTCGGTCTGCCCGTACTGCCTCGGCTGACCACCACGGTCCCCAAGGAGTACGTCCACCGCGCGTCCCTCGCCGAGGTGTTCCTCACCGGCTGCACCGCCCAGGACGACGGGTTGCGGTTCTCGCTCACCGGACAGTGGCCCCGCGCCCACACGTTCTTCAACAGCGCCGACGGTTCGAGCCATGACCCGCTCCAGGCCGCAGAGACGTTTCGGCAGGCCGGCATGTTCGTGACGCACGCGGAACACGGTGTGCCGCTCGGCCACCACTTCGTGCTGTGGTCGCTCAGTTGCCACACCGATCTGGAGCGGCTGCGGATCGCCTCCCGCCCCACCGACTTCCACCTCGACGTGACCTGCCCGGACCCCGCGCCGCGCGGCCGGGCCTCCGCGCGCCGGATGGGCATCGGGTTCACCCTGCGCCGGGACGGCGTCCCCGTCGCCCACGGGGAGGGCCGGTACTCCGTCGTCACGCCGTCCGTCTACACCCGGCTGCGCGCCAACCGGCCCGCGAGACAAGCGGCTCCGGCCGGCCCGGCCGTCGCGGCCGGCCCGATGCCGCCCGCGGCCGTGGGCCGCACCTCCCCCGCCGACGTGGTGCTGACGGCCACGGATGCGCCCGACCGCTGGCTGCTCACCCCGGACCTGGACCACCCGATCCTGTTCGACCACGGCGGCGACCACCTGCCCGGCATGGTCCTGATGGAGGGCGCCCGGCAGGCCGCCTGCGCCCGGCTGGCGCCCCGTGCGCTGATCCCGGCGAGCACGTCCTCGTCGTTCGTCCGCTATGTCGAAATCGACAGCCCCTGCTGGATCGACGTCACGGGGGTGAGTGCCGGGGACGACGGCACGGCGACCGTCGACGTCGTCGGCGTGCAGGACGGCGAGGTGGTCTTCACGTCCACGGTGAGCGGGCCGGTCCTCCGGGCCTGATACGGGGCGCCGCTGTGACACACGTCCGCCGCCGGGCTCCTTCGAGGGGCCCGGCGGCGGACGTGTCACCGGTCACCGGTCAACGGCGGTGGCTGAAGGCGTGCCGGTCCTCCACGGCCGGGCGGGCGACGGCGTGCCGCTCCTCCATCGGACGGTGCTCGACGGCATGCCGCTCCTCCATCGGACGGTACTCGACGGCATGCCGCTCCTCCATCGGACGGTACTCGACGGCATGCCGCTCCTCCATCGGACGGTGCTCGACGGCATGCCGCTCGTCCATGGGACGCCGGTGGTGCAGGCCCCAGGAGGCGGAGTCGACGTAACGTCCATGGTCGTTGCGCAGGGTGGCGGTGTCGGCGTCGCGGTTCCACACGGAGGATCGGCGGTCCTGGTACAGGTCCGTGCGGGTGTCCCGGCCCTCCCCGGTGTGGACGCGGACGGTGGCACCGCCCGCCAGCCGGTAGTGGCGGAAGGTGTAGGTGTTGCCCGCGTCGTCCGACAGCGACCAGCCGCGGAGGTCGACGTCCCGGCGCGAGGTGTTGGTGACGTCCACCCACTCCCGGTTCAGGGCGCGGCCCGGGTAGACCGCGCGGCCCCGCAGGTCGTGCTGTACGGCGCTGATGACGACCGCGTCGCGGTGCGGCACCGCGGGGCGGGCGACGGCCGGCAGGGCCGTGGCGGCCACCAGGGCGGCCGCGACGGCGGCGGCGGAGCCGAGACGGCGGGCGGTCGCGGAGACGGAAACGGACACGTGGTCCCCCTTCACGGGGTTCGAGCACACCCCGGCCGCGTGCGGCACGAAGCCGCAGGCCGCGAGGGGTGTGTGGAGCGAGACGGCGACCGGTCGGCCGCGCAGCCACACCCTGCGCCCCGGCCGGGCCCGGACCGGGCGCCACACAGCGCCTATTACGGATCCTTCGCTTTCCCATGACTCTCGGATGTAACGTCCATTTACTAGTTGAATGGGCGGATTTGCCGCCTCTTCACCCTCTTCCGCCCCGCAGGCACCGGCCTCGGCCACCACCGGACCGACAGGTGACCAGCCCCCGGGTCACCCGAAAGTGAGTAACAGTCAGCGCCCGATCGGCCGCACGGCGAGAAGCCGATCTTTCGCGCGTCACGAGGAATTTCCAAACTGGTTAGTAACAAGGGGGGTTCGGGAGAAAGCGTTTACCGCTACGTTTTGGCGTGCCTCATCGGCATGCCCACACCCCTCAGCGCACCCCCTCCCCGTAGGAGACACCCCCATGCGCAGACTTGTTGCCTGTCTGGCGGCCGCGGTCGCCGCTCTCGGCGGGCTCACGGCGACGGCCACCCCGGCCGCGGCGGCCGGCTCGGGCACGTTCAGCGTGCTGACGTACAACGTCGCCGGGCTTCCGGAAGGCCTGTCGAGCGCACCCACCCCGCGCGACACCAGCACCACGGAGATCGGCAAGCGCATCGCGCCGTACGACATCGTCAACGTCCAGGAGGACTTCAACTACCACGCCTACCTGTACGCCACCGACACGCACCCCTACCGCACCGCGACCAGCGGCGGCGCGGGTATCGGCAGCGGGCTCAACACCGTCTCCAACTACGCATGGGACGGGGACGACTTCGAGCGCGTCGGCTGGAACTCCTGCCAGCTCGACTCGGGCGACTGCCTCACGCCGAAGGGCTTCACCTTCATGCGCGAGCGGCTCGCCGAGGGCGTCTACGTCGACTTCTACAACCTGCACACCAACGCGGGCACCAACGACGGCGACGAGGCCTCCCGGGCGGACAACCTCAGCCAGCTGACGTCCTTCATCGGCACGCACTCGGCCGGCAACGCGGTGGTGGTGATGGGTGACACCAACACCCGTTACACCCGCTCCGCCGACACGATCGCGGAATTCGCCGCGAACAACGGGCTCACCGACGCCTGGGTGCAGCTGATCCGCGGCGGCAGCGCGCCCGCCAAGGGCAGCGACGCGCTGGTCTGCGACCAGTCGGGGGCGACCGTGCCCAACACCTGCGAGGTCGTCGACAAGGTCCTCTACCGCAGCAGCAAGCTGGTGAACCTGAACGCGACCTCGTACAACAACGAGCACGCCAAGTTCCTGACGGACGACGGGCTGATGCTCTCCGACCACGACCCGATCACGGTCGGCTTCTCCTGGTCCCAGAACGCGAACTTCCAGCTGAGCGACCAGTTCGGCGGCCCGCACGGCGACTACTACCAGGACATCGACAAGGTGGCCGCCGGTGCCCGCGCCACCAGCATCTCGCTGCGCTCCGGCTCCCGGGTCGACCAGGTCGGCGTCACCCTCGCCGACGGCACGACGCTGACCCACGGCGGCACCGGCGGCACGGCGTCCTCGCTGACCCTGGGCAGCAGCGAGTACGTGACGACGGCCTACCTGTGCGAGGGCAAGTACAACAACACCACGCGCATCTTCTACGCGAAGTTCACCACCAACCTGGGCCGCACCCTCGCCGGTGGCGCGACGACCTCGGACTGCGTGACCCGCACCGCCCCGTCGGGCTGGCAGATCGCCGGCTTCCACGGACGCTCCGGCGACGAGCTGGACAAGGTCGGCTTCATCTACACGCAGCGCTGACCGCGCGCGGCCGGCCGATGTGCCGGTGGACCGGTGGACCGTTCACGACGTCTGCTCATGACGTCCACCGGCCGATGTGCCGCTCGCCCCGGTCGGGGCGAGCGGCACATCGGCGATGATGGCCGCATGGCTTCCATGGACGTCCGCATCGACGGGACCGATCTGCCCGGCCGCTCCTGCCCGGCGCCGGAAGACAGCGGTTTCTCCCGCTACGGCGACATCCATGTCGCGGTACAGCGCCGCAACCGCCCCGCCGAGCTGCTCGACCCGCAGCCCGGCGACGCCGCCTCCGCGACCTGGACCCTGCCGTGCACGGCGGCGGTCTCGCTCACCGGTGTCGACATCACGGGGCCCTACGTCCAGGGCGGTCCCGGCGGCCGGTTCGTCTACCTCTCCTGGGGGACCGTGGACGCCCAGGGCGCCTTCACGATGTTCCGCCGGGCCAAACTGATGCTCGGTGCCGTCCCCGGCGCGGTGGCCGAGGCGGCGGCGCGGGACGGGCTGCTGGTCGGCCGGCTCGGGCTGACCGACGCCCGGAGCATGCCGCTGTGCGCACGGGTCGTACCGCCGGCCGTCACGTGGAGTGCCGGGAACGGTCCTCAGCCCAGTGCCTCGCGGTAGTCGGCGAGCGCGGTCTCGGTGTCCGTGAGGGGGAAGCGGGCGCCGAGGTGGCCGTCGGGGCGGACGACGAAGCCGGTGGGACCGTCCGGGCGGGTAGAGCCGGGCGAACTCACCGGCCGTGTCCAGGTACTCGGGGACGAGGGGCACATGGGTGCCGTCCTCCGTGCGGATGGCCAGGACGTCCCAGCCGGGGGCGAGGACGGCCTTGATCACGTCGGTGGGGTCCGCCGCGTAGAGCAGCACCACGTGGTCCGGGCGGTCCCGCAGGATGTCCAGCAGGCGCAGCGGGTACGCGGCGACCGGGGTGGTGAGACCGGCGCAGTCCGGGGCGCGGTCGCCGGGCTGCGGGACGTCGGCGGAGCCGGAGGGAGCGGTGGCGAGGGGGCCGTCCCGGTAGCCGACGAGGAGCTGGGCCTCGCGGAGCAGGACGGTCCGGGGATCGTCGGCGTCGGCCGCCGTGCCGTGCAGTGTGCGGCGTACGGTGCGGCCGACGACCTCCTCGCCGACCGGGCGGCGTTCGGCGTCGTAACTGGTGAGCAGGGCGGGGCCGGCTTCGCCGCGCACGACGAGGGCGAGTTTCCAGGCGAGGTTGCAGGCGTCCTGGATGCCGGTGTTCATGCCCTGGGCGCCGACGGGCGGATGGATGTGGGCGGCGTCGCCCGCGACGAAGACGCGGCCCTCGCCGTAGCGGTCGACGATGCGGTGGCTGATCCGGAAGACCGAGGACCAGCGCAGCTGGGAGAGGGTCACGGGCCGGGGCGCCAGGCGGTCCACGACGGCCTGGAGGTCGGGCAGTTCGGGCAGCCGCCGTCCGCCGAGCAGGCCGTGGGCCACTGCGTCGGCGCCGTCCGCGTTCTCGGACGGGAGTCCGGAGAGTTCCGGGTGTTCCGGAGGGACCCGCATCGACATGCGGTACCGGCCCGGTCCGGGCAGCGGGATGCAGACCAGCAGGCCGTCCGTGGCGCCGTCTGCGTCGCGGTGCTCGGACCGGATGGCGTAGCCGGCCGGCAGGTCCCAGTCGGCCACCACGTCGCCGAGCAGGTACTCCTCGGTGAAGGCCCCGCCCGCGAAGTCGAGGCCGAGACCTTTGCGGACCGTGCTGTGCGCACCGTCGCAGCCGACCAGGTAGCGGACCCGCAGTTCCTCCTCCGCACCCGAGGCGCTGCGCAGCCGGGCGGTGACGCCGTCCGCGTCCTGGGCGAAGGAGAGCAGCTCGGTGCCGCGCTCGACGGCCGTGCCGAGCCCGTTCAGGTACTCCTCGATGATCCGCTCGACCTCGTACTGCGGCAGTGCGGCGAAGCCGTACGGCACCTCGGGCGGCAGCGTCAGCTCCACCCGGCCGGTCTCCTCGCCGTCGGCGTAGCTCAGCTGCCCGCGCAGCGGCACGGCCTGCTCGACGACGGCGCGGGCCAGGCCCATCCGGTCCCAGAGCTCGATGGTGCGCGGCTGGATGCCGACGGCCTTGGCGTACGGCAGCCGGGCCGGGAGCCGGTCGACGAGGCGGCAGTCCGCGCCGTGCCGGAGGAGTTCTGCGGCGGCGCTCAGCCCGACCGGGCCGGCGCCCACGATCAGGACGTCGGTTGTGTGCGTCACGGGTGTCTCCCAGCGGGTAACCCCGGACCGGTTCCGTCCCCCCATGGTCACCCCGGAACGGGCGGGCGGCGAGCCGGGACGCCGTCGCCGCCGGAGTGACGGGGCGGATCCGCCGGGCCGGAGATCCCGTCGCCGGGACCGCCGCCGCTGCGGGCGGCGCCCGCAGGCTCTCGCGATCGCTGACGTGCCGGACCCGGCATAGCGTGGAGGTGCACCGATCGGCCGGAGAGCCCACGGAGTGATCGCGATGAGTGAGAACCGCACCGAGCGCAACAAGGCCGTCGTGCTGGAGTTCCTGACGACTGCGTTCGGCTCCAAGGACTTCGCCTCGCTGGACCGGTACGTGCACCCGGACTACGTCCAGCACAACCCCTTCATCCCGCCGGCCAGGGCCGGACTGCGCGGTTTCATCGCCGGGCTGCCCGACGGCACCCGCTACGAGCCGGGCGCGATCATCGCCGAGGGTGACCTGGTCATGGTGCACGGCCGGTACTCGGGCGGTCCCGGCAAGCCGCTCCTCGGGGTCGACATCTTCCGTTTCGAGGACGGCCTGGTGGTCGAGCACTGGGACGTCCTGCAGGACGAGGTCGACGCGCAGGACACCGTGGCGGGGAATCCGATGTTCACCAACCCGCAGACGACGGGCCCGGCCTGACCCCTGTCGGCCCCGGGCCTACGCGAAGACGATGGTGTGGTTGCCGTCGCGGATCACCCGGTCCTCGGCGTGCCGCAGCACGGCCCGGGAGAGCACCGCCCGCTCCACGTCGGCGCCCCGGCGGGTGAGGTCGGCGGCGGTGTGGGCGTGGGTGACGCGGACGACGTCCTGCTCGATGATCGGGCCCTCGTCGAGGTCCTCGGTGACGTAGTGCGCGGTGGCCCCGACCAGCTTCACGCCCCGCTCCTTGGCCTTTGCTTTGGTTGCGCGCGCCGCCTACGCACAGCACCATCAGCAAGCGCTCTCCGTCCCGTTCGCAGAAAAGCTGGAGAGCGCAGGTCACCCGCCTCACGGTCGGTGCGTTGACCATCGATGGTTTTGATTGAGCTTTGTACCATTTCGGAGAAACCGCTTCACCAAAACACCGGTCGATCCCGATCGCTGGGTGTTAGAACTTGGCCACAGAACGTCGGGCTGCGCACAGCCCTGCACGCCATCCCTGTTGTGAAATGGGACGATCTTGTCCAAGTCCAGACCTCTGACCGGCAATTGGCGCGTCGCGAGACGCCTCCAGGCCATCCTGCTCATCCCGGTGCTCGTCGCCCTCGGCCTCGGCGGCGTCCGGGTGAAGAACTCGATCGACACACTGCAGGACGCCAACGACGCGGTGCGCGTGGCGGAGTTGGTGCAGGCGGCGAACGCCTACGCCAGTGACGCGATCAACGAGCGCGACGTGTCGGTCATCCCGCTCCTGCAGGGCAAGCGGGACGCGCCCGCCGTGGTGGCGGCCCGCAAGGTCACCGACGCCGACGCGAAGGCGTTCGACGCGGCCGTGGCGAGGGCGCCCAGGACCGCGGGCCTCACCCGGCGGATCGAGCTGGTACGGGCCGGCGAGAAACAGCTGGCGGCGGTGCGGGCCAACGCGTTCTCGGCCACGTCGTCCGGGGTGCAGACGGAGGAGAGCTACCACGCCGTCCAGCACCCGCTGATGGAGCTCTCGAACGAGCTCGGCTTCGGCAGCAACAACCAGGCGAGCTTCGGGCGCACGCTGTACGCCATCTCCCTCACCCAGGCGGCGGAGTCGCTGGTCCGCAGTATCGGTACGCACCTGCTGGTGGAGAACCGCGCCGCCCTCGGCGAGGGCGAACTGCAGAACCAGCTCGGCTCGTTCAGCTCCTACGCCTACCTGGAGCAGGTCGGCCTCCAGGAGTACGCGGGCGCCGGTACCGCCGGGGACATGACCCGGCTGCGGACGGCGCTGACGGACGCGCAGCAGAAGGGGGCGCAGCAGACCGCCGAGGCCGCCCGGAAGGCCAAGGCGGCCGGGCAGGCCTTCGTGACACCGCCGGCCCTGTCGAAGATGATCAGCGAGATCGCCGGCGGGAGCACGACCGACGAACTGGCCGCCGAGGGCATCACGGCCGCGTCCTTCTTCGCCGCGTCCGCGCTCGCCTTCGACGCCTACCGGGGTGTCGAGGTGCATCTCACCGACACCGCCCTGGCCGGAGCCCGGAGCGTCGCATCCGACGCCAGGCGGGACGCGATCACCAACGGCTCCGTCGCGCTCGGCGCGGTACTCGCGGCCGTTCTCCTCGCCGCCTGGGTGGCCCGCTCGATGAGCCGCGGCATGCGCAGGCTCAGCGCCTCGGCGATCGAGATCGCCGAGCGGCGGCTGCCGGCGGTGATCACCCAGCTGTCGCAGGCCGTGCCCGGACAGGTGGACACCGAGGTCGGGCCGATCCCGATCACCACCACCGACGAGATAGGCGAGGTCGCCCGCGCCTTCGACCACGTCCACCGCGAGGCGGTCCGGCTGGCCGCCGAACAGGCCCTGCTGCGCGGCAACGTCAACACGATCTTCACCAACCTGTCCCGCCGCAACCAGTCGCTGATCGAGCGCCAGCTCGCCCTGATCACCGACCTGGAGGAGCGCGAGGCCGACCCCGAGCAGCTGGCGAACCTGTTCAGGCTCGACCACCTGGCCACGCGGGTGCGCCGAAACGGCGAGAACCTGCTGGTCCTGGGCGGCGAGCGCCCCACCCAGCAGTGGGACCACCCGCTCCCGCTGGTCGACGTCATCCGGGCCGCGGCCTCCGAGGTGGAGCAGTACGAGCGGATCGAGTTCGCGGGCATCCCGGAGGCCGAGGTCCACGGCCGTGCCGTCACCGACCTGGTGCATCTGCTCGCCGAACTGCTGGAGAACGCCACCTCGTTCTCCTCGCCGCGCTCGACGGTCCGGGTCACGGCGACCCGGCTGCCGGACACCCGGGTCATGGTCGAGATCCACGACCAGGGCATCGGCCTGCGGCCCGAGGACTTCGCGCTGATCAACCACAAGCTGGCGAACCCGCCGACCGCCGACGCCGACGTCTACCAGTACATGGGCCTGTTCGTGGTGGGCAGGCTCGCCGACCGGCACGGCATCCGGGTCCAGCTGCGGCCGGCCGCCGGGGAGTCCGGTACGACCTCCCTCGTCATGCTCCCGGGCACCGTCACCTGGCGCAGCGGTGCCGAGTCGGACGCCGACACGCTGGCGCTCGCGGCCGTCAGGGCACAGGCTGCTCCGGGCCTGGCCGCGCTGCTCGCGGCCGGGCCGGCGGATCCGTTCGGCGCGCACGAGGCGTGGGAGGACGGCGTGCCGGCCCCCGGCCCCGCGGCAGCGTCCGGCACGTCCGCCACCACCGCCCCGCCTGCCGCGCCCGCTACCCCCGCCGCGGCCGCCTCCGCCGATCCCGGGTCCGCCGGACCCGCCGCGCCGTCCGGTCGTTCCCGGCGCGCGGCGAAGCGCGGTCGTCGCCCCGCCAAGGACGCCTGAGCCCCCGGCACCGGGTCAGGGCGGCCGTACCGGGCGCAGGGCCCGCACCACCGCCCAGACGACGGAGATGAACGGCACGGCCACGACGGCGCCGATCACCCCCGCGACGATGCTGCCCGCGATGACGGACACGGCGACGACGAGGGGGTGCAGCCGCACCGCCCAGCTCATCACCAGCGGATGCAGCACGTGCCCCTCCAGCTGGCCGATGACGACGATGAGCACCAGGACGGCCACGGCCGTGATCGGGCCCCGCCCGGCCAGCGCCACCACCGTGGCCACGCTCAGCGCGACCGGTGAGCCGATCAGCGGCACGAACGCGGCGAAGAACTCCAGCAGGGTGAGCGGCAGGGCGAGCGGCACCCGCAGGACGAGCAGGGCGATGCCGACGAGGACGGCGTTGACGGCGGCCACGATGATGATGCCGCGGGTGTATCCGGCGAAGGTCCGCCAGGCCGCGCGCCCCGCCCGGTCCCAGGCGTCGCGGGCGCCGTCGGGCAGCAGTTCGCTGCTCGTCCAGGCCCACAGCCGTTCGCCGGAGTGGATGAAGAAGACGGCGGTGAAGAGCGCGAGCGCGCCACCGGTGACCACTTCGACGAGGGTGCCGAAGCCGCTGAGCGCCCGGCTCGCCAGATTCGAGCGGTGGGCCTGGATGTAGTCGACGATCTGCTGCTGGAGATGCGACAGGGCGCCCGGGCCGAGCCGGAAGGGCGGGCGCTGCAGCCAGACCTCGATGCGGTGGATACCGCCGCGGAACTCGTCGGCCAGCGTCGCCGACTCCTGCGCGACCGCGTTGCCCACCAGGGCCAGCAGGCCGAAGAACAGGCAGATGCTGCCGACCAGGCTCAGCGCCACGGCCAGCGGCCTCGGCAGCCACCGGGCCAGCAGGTCGGCGAGCGGGCGCAGCACCGAGGTGACGACCAGGGCCAGGAACACGGCGACGGCGATCAGCTGGAAGCGGCCGAGGACGACGAAGACGCCGTAGACGACGATGCCGACCGCGATGAGCCGCCAGGCGTAGGCGGCGGCGATCCGCAGGGCGGGCACGACGACCGCGCCGGCGGAGGCGGAGCCGCGCAGGCCGCGGGCCCGTTTCGGGATCCGGATCGCGTGTGCGGTCGTGCTGTCCGGTGCCGCGCGGCGGGGCCGGCGTGCGCGGCCCCGTCCGGCCGTCGGCCCGCCCGCACCCGCCACCGTGCCTCCCGTTGCCGGCTTCCGTCACCTCTCATGCACGTTAGGGGCATTTCGGGCGAAGGGCGGGTTGCGGTGGGCCAAGGGGGTCAGCGGAATCAGCGGGCCGCCGTCTCGGAGACGGCGGTGCGGACGGCTCGTTCCACCAGGTTCACGCCGGCCGGCATGGACGCGTTCCCGTTGGAGAGGACCGCGACGAGGTAGTGGTGGCCGCCGGTCGTGATGCGCCCGATGCTGTTGATGTCCCACCGGCCGGTCGTGGTGCGCATGAGCCAGCCGTTCTTCAGTGCCCACCCCGAGTCGGCGGCGGCGGAGACGCCCCAGGACTGTCCGGTGGAGATCTGGGTCATCAGGGTGCCGATGCGGTTGCGGGACGCCGCGTCCAGGGGGGTGGGGCCGGTGCCGAAGACCGCGCCGAGCAGTCGTATCTGATCGGTCGCGGTGGTCCGGGTGAGTCCCCACAGGCCGCCGGGGCCGCCCCGGGTGGAGACGAGTCCGAGCCGCTTGTTGGCCGACGCCAGGCCGGGGGCCTGGCCGATGGCCCGCCACAGGGCCGTGGCCGCGGTGTTGTCGCTGTTGCGGATCATCACCTGCGCCTCGGCGTTCTCCCGTGCGGTCAGGTCGCGCCGGTGGTCCCGTGCGTGCAGGAGCATGGCGGCGAGGATGTCGACCTTGACGATGCTCGCCGTGTCGTACGGGGTGTCGTCGCCGTAGACGGCGGGTGTCCCGCCGGTGCGGTCGAGGTCGAGGACGGCGGCGGTCACCCGGGCCGTGTCCGGTGCCCGGACGGCGGTGCGGAAGTCGGTGGTGCCGGATC
The DNA here is from genome assembly GCF_044769305.1 of Streptomyces sp. NPDC090499. NCBI lineage: Bacteria > Bacillati > Actinomycetota > Actinomycetes > Kitasatosporales > Streptomycetaceae > Streptomyces > Streptomyces sp. NPDC090499. Next base: position 38,595 of record NZ_JBIVXP010000016.1, on the reverse strand, counting down.
CGGCCTCGGCCGCCATGGCAGCCGGCGCGGCTCCGGCGAGCAGGGTCACCACCGTGGCCACGACGGACAGGGTTCGGTTGAGCATGGCGGGAACCTTCGCAGTTCGGGTCGGAGGGGCACAGAGCTGCGAACGTAGACAAAATGTCCGTCCTGCGACATGACCGCCGCCACGACGGGACCGGTTCGGGGCGGATTGTGAGCAGGGCAACAGAGCTGACTGTGAGGAGGGCGACAGCACCTCACGCAGGCGGACCTTCCGGTGTACGGAACGCGAATTCCGCATGCCTCATCCGTATCGGTCCGGGGGAAGAATGAGGTCACAGTGACGGGCCTGGCCCCTGGGAGGTGCCATGAGCACATCGGCGGAACCGCGGGTGAGCGGTCTGGAGGTCCGGTCCATCGACTACGTGCCGCTGGACGAGCGGCACGGCAAGCTCTGGCATCTGGGTCCGCTGTGGTTCATGTCCAACGCCCAGATCGCCACCCTGGCCGTGGGGCTGATCAGCATCACGGAGGGCGGCAACCTGATCTGGTCGCTGCTGGCGATCGTCGCGGGGACGCTGATCGGCACGTTCTTCATGGCGTTCCACTCGGCGCAGGGGCCGCAGCTGGGACTGCCGCAGATGATCCAGTCGCGCCCGCAGTTCGGCTATGTCGGGGCGCTGCTGGTGTGGCTGTTCGCGTACGTGCAGTACGCGGGCTTCAACGTGTTCAACACGATCCTGGCCGGTCAGGCCCTGAACACCACGATCCACGGCGGGGTGAAGCTGTGGGTGGTCGTGGTCACAGCGATCGGGCTGGTCGTGGCGCTGGTGGGGTACGACGTCATCCACAAGGCCGAGCGGTTCCTGACCTACACGTTCCTGGTCGTCTTCGGGATCTTCACGGTCGGGGTCCTGGTCACGCTGCACTACCCGGCGGGCTCCTTCGACCTCGGCGCCTTCAAGGCCACCCCGTTCCTGGCGCAGTTCGGCGTGGTCGCCGGCTACCAGATCAGCTGGGCCATCTACGTCTCGGACTACTCGCGCTACCTGCCGCCGGACGTCACCGTCCGCAAGACGTTCTACTGGACCTACTTCGGCTCGGCGCTCGGCGGCATCTGGCTGATGGTGCTCGGGACTCTGCTGGCCGGCTGGGCGGGTGCCGGCTTCGACACGATCCCTTCGATCAACGCCGCCGGCGACAAGGTCTTCGACGGCTTCGGCGCGATCGTGCTGCTGTTCTCCGCACTGGGCCTGATCTCGGTCACCGCGCTGAACATGTACGGCGGTTCCCTGACGCTGATCAGCGCCATCGACTCGTTCAAACGGGTGCGGCCGACCCTGGGCGTGCGACTGGTCACCCTCGTGGTGACCGCGGTGCTCTCCCTGATCGGCGCGCTGGCGGCGACGTCGAACTTCCTGACGAACTTCAACAACTTCCTGCTGCTGGTGCTCTATCTGTTCATCCCGTGGACGTCCGTGAACCTGATGGACTACTACGTGGTGCGCCGCGGCCACTACGCGATCGCCGAGATCTTCAAGCCGAACGGCATCTACGGCCGCTGGGGCTGGCAGGGGATCGTCTCGTACCTGGTCGGGTTCGCCGTCATGATTCCGTTCTTCTCGGTCGGCACGCTCTATGTCGGTCCCGCCGCGAAGGCCCTCGACGGCGCCGACATCTCCCTGTTCGTCGGGTTGCCGGTGTCGGCGCTGCTGTACTGGTGGCTGACCCGCTCGATCGACGTCGAGGAGGAGACCCGCATCGCCGAGGCGGAGGCCGCCGCCCTGGAGCAGGCGGCTCACGAGCACCGCGAGCCGTAGCTGCCGGCACCGTCACAGGCGGCAGCTGATCTCCATGCCGTCCTCGACGGGGAAGGCGACGCTGCGGTAGCCGTTGGCCGGGTCGCGGACGTGGGCCAGGTACGGCTGCATGCTCGCGAAGGAGGAGTCGTCGGCCACGACGAGGGTGCCGGGCGCCAGGCGCGGCTCCAGTAGTTTCAGCACGGGCAGGCAGAGGTTCTTCCAGCCGTCGAGGAGCACGAAGTCGGCCGGGGCGTCGAGGCCGGCGAGGCTGTCCCGGGCGTCGCCCGCCAGCACGGTGATCACGTCGTCCAGGCCGGTCTCGGCGAAGGTGCGGCGCGCGGCGGCGATCTTCTCCTCGCTGAGCTCCGTGGTGACGACGCGCCCGGCGCCGTTGTCCCGGACCGCCGCCGCGAGATAGAGGGTGGAGATCCCGTACGACATGCCGAACTCGACCACCGTGGCCGGGCGGACGGCTCGGACCAGGCTGTAGAGGAGTTCGCCGCCCGCGGCCGAGATCGGCATGTAGATCTCCGCGGCCGCGTCGGCGTGTTGCTGTGGGGACATCGACGCCGTGCCTGCTCCCCAGTCGACCCGGGACGCGACGGCGTCGTCCTGCTCGGCCTGCTCGAACATCCGGCGCAGGGCGGTCTCGACCCGGAGGTCGGCGAGCGTGTCAGTATGCGTCATGGGCGCTAGAGTAGACGCAACGTTGCGTCAGTTCTAGAGATTTTCAGGCGCCTCGCGGAGCGGGCACCGGTGCGGAAGGATGGGACGACATGACACCCGGTCCGGAGCGGCGGCATCACGGCAACCGGCACGGCCGGAGCCAGGAGGCCCGGCTGGCGGTGCTGGAGGCGGCCGACGACCTGCTCGTCGAGAAGGGCTTCGCGGGCGTCACCATGGAGGGCATCGCCGCGCGGGCGGGAGTGGCCAAGCAGACGGTCTATCGCTGGTGGCGGACGAAGACCGACGTCCTGATGGACGCCTTCCTCCAGGACGCGGACGAGGACCTGACCCCGCCCGACTCCGGGGACCTCGCTGCCGATCTGCGCACCTACCTGCGCCGGCTCGCCGTGTTCCTGGGCACGTCCCACGCCGGCGCCGTCTACCGGGCTCTGATCGCCCAGGCCCAGCACGATCCGGCGTTCGCCCGCGAGTTCCGCTCTCGCTGCCTGGCGGTCCAGCGCCACCGCGACGTCGTCCTGCTCGAACGGGCCCTGGCGGCGGGTCGGCTGCCCGCCGGGCTCGATCCGGACGCGGAGGCGGACCAGCTGGTGGGTCCGCTCTACTACCGCGTTCTGGTGTCCGCCGGTCCGGTGGACGAGGGGTTCGTGGACACCCTCGTCGACGCGTTCCTGCTGCGGCACGACGGACCGGTCAGTACGCGGAGTTGACGTTGTCGATGGAGCCGTACCGGTGCGCGGCGTAGTTGGCGGCGGCGGTGATGTTGGCGACCGGGTCGGTGACGCTGCCGGCCGTGCCGGACACGTGGTACGCGTTGAAGGTGGGGTCGATGACCTGGAGCAGGCCCTTGGAGGGGGTGCCCTTCTTGGCGTTGACGTCCCAGTTGTTCTGGGCGCTCGGGTTGCCGCCGGACTCGCGCATGATGTTGCGCTTGAGGCCGTCATAGCTGCCCGGGATGCCCTTGGACTTCATGATCTGCAGGGACTGCTTGATCCAGCCGTCGAGGTTGTTGGCGTAGCCGCCCTTCTGGGAGGCGGTGCGGCTGCTGTCGCCGGAGGTGGCCGTGACCGCGGTCTTGGTGTGCGCCTGCGTCATCTCGGCAGCCTGTGCGTTCGCCGGCATCAGGGTGAGGGCGGCGGCCGCGGCACCCGTGGTGACGAGGCCGGTCAGGCCGAGGGTGCGAAGTCGGGCGATGCGGGTGCGGTTGATCGTGGTCATTGAGAGCAACTCTCCGGTGGGGGACGGCGTCGGCGCCGGCCGCGGTGCGCGGCGGCGGTGGGCGGAGCCCGTACTACCGGCGGGAGGTGGGCGGGTCCGGCGGGGATCCGCTCGGCCCGTCGCCCGTCTCCCGGCGACGACAGCAATGGTTAGCGGCAGCCGGAGCGGGTGGCAATGATGTGACGTACTACCCGACTTAGGAAACAATGACCGCAATGCCCGCTTATATATGCCTTCTGGGCAGTTCAGGGCATTCCGTTCCTACGATGCTCGATAGGATGTGATCTGGCTCCTATGGGGGGTGTCACGCGTCCGGGGCCCTTTCGGGGGTCCGCGGCACGGGATCGGCGGCCTCCACAGGTTCCGTACAGGCCGCCGCGAGAGCATCCGCCCATGTCTGTCACCCCCACACCGAAGCCGGGCGCGATCCGGGTGCTGATCGTCGACGACGAGCCCGAGCTCACCGACCTGCTCTCGGTCGCCGTCAGCACGGCGGGCTGGCAGCCGTTCGTGGCGCGCGACGGGTACGGCGCGCTGCGCACCGCCCGCGCCTCGGGACCGCATGCCGTCGTGCTGGACGGCATGCTCCCCGATCTCGACGGGATCCAGGTGCTGCGCCGGCTGCGGTACGAGAACGCCAGGCTGCCGGTGCTGATGCTGACCGCCCGGGACGGGGTGGAGCACCGGCTCGACGGGCTCGCCACCGGCGCCGACGACTACGTGACCAAGCCCTTCTCCCTGGAGGAGGTGATACTCCGGCTGCGCGCGCTGCTGCGCCGCTCCGGGGCCGGCGAGGCGGCCGCGGAGGAGGGGGTGCGGGTGCTCGGCGACCTGGTGCTGGGCGAGCGGACCCGCGAGGTGCACCGGGGCGGCATGCCGGTCACGCTCACCGCGAAGGAGTTCGACCTGCTGCGGTTCCTGATGGACCACCCCCGCCAGGTGCTCAGCAAGACGCGGATCCTGGACCACGTGTGGAACAGCTCGTTCGACGGCGGCGGGAACCTGGTGGAGGTGTACGTCTGCGGTCTGCGCGCGAAGATCGACAAGGACCGCCGGCCGATGATCCACACCGTGCGGGGCGCCGGGTACGTCATCAGGACGGCGGACGACGAGGGATGACGGCCGCCGGGCGGGCCCTCGTCCGGCTGCGCGGGCGCTCGCTGCGGGTCCGGATGGTCGTCGTCCACTCCCTCACCCTGGCCGCCGTGTGCACGGCGATGGCCGTGGCCACCGTGCTCGTCCAGCGCTACTACCTGATCAGGGACCTGGACCAGCGGGTCACCGACGCCGCCGAGCACAGCCAGGGCGGCCGGGAGCACGCGCCGCCCGGCGCCGGCCTCGGCTTCCTCAACGAGCGCGGCCAGCACACCGGCACCCTGGCCGCGCTCATGACCGGCGGGAGGATCGCCACCGCGGAGGTGGTGACCGACGCGGGCCCGCGCACCCTGACCACGGCCCAGTGCGCCGCCCTGAGCGGCATCCCCGCGGACGGGACCCTGCGCACCCGGACGATTCCGGGCCTGGGCACCTACCGGCTGACGGCGGTCACCGAGGGCGGCACCGCCATGCTGGCCGGGCTCCCCGTGGACGGCGTACGGCACATGATCGACTCCCTGGTCGTGATCGAGGCCTGCATCGCCGGGGTCGGACTGGTGCTGGCGGGTTCCGTGTCGGCCGTGGCGGTCCGGCGCCAGCTGCGGCCGCTGCGCCGGGTCGCCGCCACCGCCGTCGAGGTCTCGCGCGCACCCCTCGACCGCGGCGAGGTGACCGTGCTCACCCGGGTGCCGGCGCCGGACACCGATCCGGGCACCGAGGCCGGTCAGGTCGGCGCCGCGCTGAACCGGCTGATCGACCACGTGGAGTGGTCCCTCTCCGAGCGCCAGCGAGCCGAGGAGCACATGCGGCGCTTCCTCGCCGACGCCGGCCACGAGCTGCGCACGCCGCTCGCCTCGATCGCCGGGTATGCCGAGCTGATGCTGATGGGCGTGGACACCGGGAAGATCGCACCGGAGCTGGCCTGGCGCCGGGTCTCCGACCAGTCGGCGCGGATGACGGGACTGGTCGAGGACCTGCTGCTGCTCGCCCGTCTCGAGGAGGGCAGGCCGCTGGAGGCCGCGGAGGTGAACCTGGCGACCCTGGTCGGGGACGCGGTGTGGGACGCCCGGGCGGCGGGGCCGGGTCACCACTGGCAGCTGGCGCTGCGCCTCCACACGCCCGCCACCGTGACCGGCGACCCGTCCCGGCTGCACCAGGTGGTGGCCAACCTGCTGGCCAACGCCCGGACGCACACCCCCGCCGGGACCCGGATCACCGTCACGGTGGCGGCGGCGGACGGGCACTGCGCGATCCGCGTGCACGACGACGGGCCGGGTATTCCGGGTGACCTCCTGCCGACCGTCTTCGACCGCTTCACCCGCGGTGACGCCTCCCGCTCCCGTGCCCCCGGTGCCGCGGGCGGGGCGGGTCTCGGGCTGGCCATCGCGGCGGCGATCACCCAGGCGCACGGCGGCAGAGTCGAGGTGGCCAGCTCGCCCGGCGACACCCGGTTCACCGTCACCCTGCCGCTCGCCGCGTCGAGGAGCCGTGCCGCCGGCTCCGCCTGACGTCAGCGCACCGCCGGCAGCTCCTGCCCCGCGGGCTTCCACCGCAGGTGGACGCTCTCCCCGTCCTGCCCGGCCCGCAGCAGCGACAGGCGGGGGCGGACGGCGTCGGTGCGTGCGGTGGGCGGCTTGCGCCGACCGGCCCGGAACTGCACCGGCCACTCGGCGGCCGCGCCCGCGTACTCCTGCTCGGCGGCGGCGTGCAGGGTCCAGTGCGGGTCGTACAGGTGGGTACGGCCGAGGGCGCACAGGTCGGCGCGGCCGGCGAGGAGGATCGAGTTGACGTCGTCGTAGGAGGCGATGGCACCGACGGCGATCACGGCCGCTCCGGTGGCGGCGGCGACCTCGTGCCGGATGCGGTCGGCGAAGGGGGTCTGGTAGGAGCGGCCGTAGGCGGGCTTCTCGTCCTTGGTGACCTGGCCGGTGGAGACGTCGATGGCGTCGGCGCCGTGGGCGACGAAGGCGCGGGCGATCTCGACGGCGTCGTGCCCGGTGTTGCCGTCCGGCATCCAGTCGGTGGCGGAGATCCGCACGATCACGGGGCGGTCGGCGGGCCAGGCGGCGCGCACGGCGTCGAAGACCTCCAGCGGGAAGCGGAGCCGGTTCTCCGTCGATCCGCCGTACTCGTCCGACCGGTGGTTGGCGACCGGGGAGAGGAACGAGGAGAGCAGGTAGCCGTGGGCGCAGTGGAGTTCGAGGAGGTCGAAGCCGGCGTCGGCGCCGCGCCGGGCTGCGGCCGTGAACTCGGCCCTGATCCGGTCCAGGCCGGCGCGGGTGAGTTCGCGCGGAGCGGGTGAGCCGGGGCCGTAGGGCAGCGGGGAGGGGCCGACGGTCTCCCAGTTGCCGTCCGGGAGCGGTTCGTCCATGCCCTCCCACATCAGGCGGGTCGAGCCCTTGCGGCCGGAGTGGCCGAGCTGGAGGCCGATGCGGGCGGTGCTGTTCGTGTGCACGAAGTCCACGACGCGGGTCCAGGAGTCGCGCTGCGCGTCGTTCCACAGGCCGGTGCAGCCGGGGGTGATCCGGCCCTCGGGCGAGACGCAGACCATCTCGGTCATCACCAGGCCGGCCCCGCCCATGGCCTTCGAGCCGAGGTGGACGAGGTGGAAGTCGCCGGGGACCCCGTCGACGGCGGAGTACATGTCCATCGGGGAGACGATCACCCGGTTCTTCAGGTCCAGTCGGCCGATGCGGAACGGCTGGAACATGGCGGGGGCCCGGCTGCTCGCCCCCTGGGCCGCGGCGAAGGCGGTGTCGACGCGGTCGGCGAACTCGGCGTCGCGGGTGCGCAGGTTGTCGTAGGTGATGCGGCGGGAGCGGGTGAGGAGGTTGAAACAGAACTGGGTGGGTTCCTGGCGGGCGTACATGCCGATGTTCTCGAACCACTCCAGCGAGGCCTGCGCGGCCCGCTGGGTGGACTCGACGACCGGCCGCCGCTCGCTCTCGTAGGCGCTCAAGGCGCTCTCCGTGTCCGGGTGTTCGTGCAGGCAGGCGGCGAGGGCGAGGGCGTCCTCCATGGCCAGTTTGGTGCCGGAGCCGATGGAGAAGTGGGCGGTGTGGGCGGCGTCGCCGATCAGGACCAGGTTCCCGTGGTGCCACCGTTCGTTGCGCACGGTCGTGAAGTTCAGCCACCTGGAGTTGTTCGCGAACACCCGGTGCCCGTCGAGTTCGGCGGCGAACAGCTCACGGATCCGGGACACGGCCTGCTCGTCGGAGGCGCCCGGCGCGAACACCGTGTCCTCGGTGGCGTCGAAGCCGGCCCGGCGCCAGACGTCCTCGTGCATCTCCACGATGAACGTCGAGCCGGCGTCGGAGTAGGGGTAGCCGTGCACCTGCATCACCCCCCACTCGGTCTCCTTGACGAAGAACTGGAAGGCCTCGAAGACCCGGTCCGTGCCCAGCCACATGTACTTGCTGTGCCGCCGGTCGAGCGAGGGTCCGAAGGCGTCGGCACGGGCCGTGCGCACGGCGGAGTTGACGCCGTCCGCGCCGACGACGAGGTCGTGCGAGGCGCACAGCTCCGCCGCCCCGGGGGCGAGGGTGGAGAAGTGCAGGGTGACGCCCAGTGCGCGGCAGCGCTCCTGGAGGAGGCGCAGGAGTTCCTTGCGGCTCATGGCGGCGAAGCCCTGCCCGCCGACGGTGTGGCTCGCGCCCCGGTAGTGGATGTCGATGTCCGTCCAGCGGGCGAAGCGGCGGGCCATGGCCTCGGCGAAGACGGTGTCGGCGTTCTCGATGCCGCCGAGCGTCTCGTCGGAGAAGACCACGCCGAAGCCGAACGTGTCGTCGGGGGCGTTGCGCTCCCACACGGTGATCTCGTGGGCGGGGTCCAGCTGCTTCATCAACGCCGCGAGGTAGAGCCCGCCCGGGCCACCGCCGATGATCGCGATTTTCACCGGAGTTCCTCTCACTGCTCGGCGACCGGCTCGGCGGCCTGATCGGGTTCGACGGCCTGCTCGCGTTCGACGGCCTGCTCCTGCTCGACGGCCTGCTCCTGCTCGATGAGCCGGCGGAGCGCGAACCGCTGGAGCTTGCCGCTGGTGTTGCGCGGCAGGGAGTCGCGGAAGCGCACGTCCCGCGGGTACTTGTAGGGCGCCAGGACCTGCTTGACGTGGTCCTGGATCTCCTTGGCCTTGGCGGCGTCCCCGGTGACGCCCTCGCGCAGCACGACGAAGGCGCAGACGACCGAGCCGCGCTCCGGGTCGGGCCGGGCCACCACCGCCGACTCGACGACGTCCGGGTGGGTGTCGACGGCCGCCTCCACCTCGGGTCCGCCGATGTTGTACCCGGAGGAGACGATCATGTTGTCGCTGCGGGCGTGGTAGTGGAAATAGCCGTCCTCGTCGCGGTGGAAGATGTCGCCGGTGACGTTCCAGCCGTTCACGACGTAGTCCTGCTGCCGCTTGTCGTCGAGATATCGGCAGCCCACCGGGCCGATGACGCCGAGCCGCCCCGGCTGCCCCGGGCCGAGCTCCTCGCCGTCGAGGCCGAGGACGGCGGCCCGGTAGCCGGGCACCGGGCGGCCGGTGGCGCCGGGCCTGATGTCGTCGCCGGCGGCCGAGATGAAGATGTGCAGCAGCTCGGTCGCGCCGATGCCGTCGATGACCTTCAGGCCGATGCGGTCGCGCAGCTCCTCCCAGATGGTGAGCGGTATGTGCTCACCGGCCGACACCCCGGCCCGCAGTCGGCTCAACCGGCCCTCCCTGCCGTCGCGCACGATCGCCTTGTAGGCGGTGGGCGCGGTGGCGAGGACGGTCACGCCGTGCTTCTCGACGAGGTCGGCGAGCTGGGGCGGCGTCGCCGTCTCGGTGAGCAGGGCGCAGGCGCCGGCCCGCAGCGGGAAGACGACGAGCATGCCGAGGCCGAAGGTGAAGGCGAACGGCGCGGTGCAGGCGACCAGGTCGTCCGGCCGCAGCCGCAGGACGTGCCGTCCGAAGGTGTTGTCGATGGACAGGATGTCCCGGTGGAAGTGCATGGTGATCTTCGGGACGCCGGTGCTGCCCGAGGTCGGGCCGAGCAGGGCCACGTCGTCGGCGGCCGTGTCGACGTTCGTGAACTCGCCCGATTTCGCGGCGCACCGGGCCACCAGGTCGCCGTCGCCGGTCCCGCCGTACTCGACCACCGTCAGGCCGGGCAGTGCGCCGCGGACCTCGTCGGTGCAGCGGTGGTCCACGAGGGCGAGCGCGGGCCGGGTGCGTTCGGCGATCGGGACGATCTCCCGGGCGCGCAGCGCGGCCATCGTGGTGACCACCACCCCGCCGGCCTTCAGGACACCGAGCCAGCAGGCCACCGTCCACGGGGTGTTGGGCGCGCGCAGCAGCACGCGCTGCCCCGGCACCAGGTCCAGGTCGGCGGTGAGCACCTGGGCGACCTGGTTGGCGCGGGTGCGCAGTTCGCCGTACGTCCACAGTTCCCCGGCCGGGGTGCGCAGGGCGGGGCGGTCGGGGCCGTACCGCTCGACGGCCGCGTCGATGAGTTCGCCGGCCGCGTTGAGGCGGGACGGGTAGGCCAGTTCGGGGGTGGTGAACTCGATGGTGGGCCACTGTCCGGCGGGCGGCAGGTGGTCCCTGGCGAAGGTGTCCAGGTGCGAGGTGGGTGAGAGCGGAAGAGCCAACGCGGGGTTCCTTCCGGGAGCCCGCCGGTGGTGTGCGGCGGGCGGCTCAGGCGGGGCGGATCATGCCCTCCTGGACCACGGTGGCCAGGTGGCGGTGGTCGCGGGTGAAGAAGCGGCCGCTGCCCAGTCCGCGGCCCGCGTCGGCGGCCACCGCTTCCTGGGCGTAGAGCAGCCAGTCGCCGACCGGTGCGGGACGGTGGAACCACATGGCGTGGTCGAGGCTGGCGGTGACCAGGCCGGGGTCGGCCCAGGCGAGGCCGAGGACGCGCAGGACGGGTTCGAGGATGGTGTAGTCGCAGACGTAGGCGAGGGCGGCGAGGTCGCGCTGGGCGTCGGTGAGTCCCTCGACGGGGCGGAGCGCGTCGAACGGCCGTACCCAGACGGCCTGGTGGGGCAGTCGTGCGCCGTCGACCGTGAGGTAGACGGGGCCGGGCACGTGGCGCATGTCGAAGCCGCGGCCGCCGCTCCAGTAGGCCTTGGATTCCGCGGTCATGGTGCCGCCGGTGCGCCCGGCGAGGTACGCGGCCGAACCGGGCAGCGTCTCGGGGCCGGGAACATCCTCGGCGAACTCGGTGTGGAAGGACGAACCCGGCTCCCCCGCCGCGAAGTTGGCGAGGCAGACGTAGAGGACCTTGCCGTTCTGGTAGCCGCGCACCTGGCGGGTGCTGTAGCCGCGGCCGTCGCGCAGCACCTCGACCTCGTAGCGGACCTCGGCGCCGATGTCGGCCGGGCGCAGGAAGTAACTGTGCATGGAGTGCAGCGTCTTGCCGTCGGTCACCGAGCGCATCGCCGCTGCGGCGGCCTGGGCGACGAGGTCGCCGCCGTAGGCCTTGGGCCAGGGGCAGGGCTGGGTGGTGGCGGTGAAGGCGAGGTCGAAGTGCTCGGGCGGGGCGGGCTTGAGGGTGAGGGCCGCGGTGACGATCGCGGAGGCCGGGGCGGGCTCGCCGGACGGGCTTCCCGGGGCGGCGGTCATCGGTTCAGCCAGTCGCGCAGGTCGGTGTCGGCCACGTCCGGCAGGTTCACCACGATGTTCTCCGGGGTCCTGGTGGTCATCCACACCAGCGGCTTCGTCCTGGACAGGTTGCACTCGACGTGCGGCATGAACGGCGGGACGAAGACCCAGTCGCCCTCCTCCATGTCGAGGTAGTCCTCGAACTTCTCGCCGAAGTAGATCCGGGCCCGCCCCGACAGGACGTAGCCGCCGGTCTCGGCCTCGCCGTGGTGGTGGGAGACCGAGCGGTAGCCGGGCTCGTTGCGGACCTTGCCGTACCACAGCCGGCGCGCCGGGGTGTGCCGGGCGCTGACGCCCGACACGCGGACGGCGCCGCCCGAGTCTGCGGTGTTGACGTCCTCCTGGCCGGCCCGGGTCACGACCGGGGCGACGATGCCGCTGGGCAGCCGGTACATCGCGTTGTCGCCCTCAAGCCGGTGCTTGCCGAGGTCAGGCTCCATGGAATCGACTCCGTTTCCGTGGGCTCGCCGGGGTCCGGAACCGGACCGCGTGCTCTATCTCGTATTTTTCACGGTCGTCATTTATTGTCAATACGACCGGCCGTGCGGCCGGCGCCGGACACCACCGAACCGGAGGCCCGATGACTCCCGTCGCCGTGAACCCGCCCGCCCTGCCCGCCCCGAGCGGCTACTCGCACGGAACCCTCGCCGGGAACACGCTGTACCTGGGCGGTCAGACCGCGCTGGACGCCGACATGAAGATCGTTCCGGGTGGGATCGTCGAGCAGTTCCGTCAGGCGTTCGGCAACGTGCTGACCACCCTGCGGGCGGCCGGGGGCGAGCCGGCGGACCTGGTGAACGTGACGATCTACCTCACCGACATCCCCGACTACCAGGCCCACGGCAAGGAGATCGGCAAGGTGTGGCGGGAGCTGGCGGGGCCGGTGTACCCGGCGATGGCGGGCATCGGCTGCACCGCGCTCTGGCAGCCGGAGGCGATGATCGAGATCCTCGGCGTGGCGGTGATCCCGGAAGAACGGCTGGTGCAGCCGTAGGCCGGGGGCTCTACCGGGTGTGTATGACCGCCAGGGCGTGCGCGCGGGCCGGCTCCCGGAGGGTCCTGTCCAGTTCCTCGAAGAGCGCGCCGGCGGTTTCCCCCATCCAGCCCGGCGGCAGCAGGGACAGCGGCAGCCCGGGGTCGCGGTACGGGAGGCGGCGCCACTCGGTGAGCATCGGCAGATAGATCCCGAACGCCTCCCGGTCCGCGATCGAGCCCGCCGCGGCACGCTCGCGCACCGGCCGGTACCGCTCCAGGAAGTCCGCGTAGAGCGCGCTGAGCTCGTCGAGGTCCCACCACTCACGGACCTTCGCCGACAGGTCACCGAAGGCGAAGTGGTCGCCGGTGAAGATGTCCACGTACGGCGTCAGCCCGAGGCGCTGCAGGGTGCGGCGCGTCTCGTCCGCCAGGATGCCGGGCGCCACCCACACGCCGGGGGCCGCAGTGCCGAAGCCGAGGCGGGTCAGGGCGGCGCGCAGGGCGTGGCGCTTGTCGCGTTCGGACTCGGGCACGGAGAACACGACGACGAGCCAGCCGTCGCCGGCCGCGGCCCGGTTCCGTTCGAAGATGCGCACGTCGCCGTCCTCGAGCACCTCCAGCGTGCCCGCGGGGACGGCGTACCCGGCGGCACCCTCGTGGCGCTCTCCGCGCAGCACCCCGCGCCGCTTCAGCCGGGAGACCGCCGAGCGTACGGCCTGTCCCTCCACGCCGAGGTCGGCCATCAGGCGTATCACGGAGGCGACGGACAGCCAGTTGTGCTCGCCGCGCGCGTACAGCGCGAAGAGGCTGATGATCAGCGGGCCCAGCCGGCTGTCCCGGCCGCCCGCGCCGACGGCGGACGACGGCTCGACGTGTGCTGTCATGCCCACCCGCCTCCGCCCGGATTCACCCTTCTGATCGCGCAGCAGCCTACCGCGCGTCCGGGAGCCGCAGCGGCGCCGCGGGCCACCGCCGCGGGGACCCCCCGCGTCCGCCGCGCTGCGGGGTGCCCGCCGACGGCACAGGGTGGTGGGACGCCACCGGCGGCAGCGTCCGACCGGGCATCGAATACGGCGGCGCCGTCGTTGTCTCTGACACCTCCGGGTACCTCTGGTACCACTAGTGCTTCAGATACCTCTGGTGCCTTCGCCGTCTCTGTTGGGGAGTCCGTCATGACCACACCCCGGGACCTGTTCCTCGTCACCGTGTACGACGCCGCCGCACGGCCCGTCGAGCAGGGTGACCTCTCGCTGGCGCTCGCGGGAGCCGAACTGGTCGATCTCTTCGACGCCGGGGCGGTCACGCTCGACGGCGAGCTCATCGTGCCCGCACCGGCGGGCGCGACGGCCGACCGGCTCCTCGACGAGGCGGCGGCGGCGCTGCGGCGGGAGACGCCGTACGAGTCGGTCGAGGACTGGCTGTGGCGACGGGGGCGCGGCCTGGGCGCCGCCTACCTGGACGCCCTGGAGGCGGACGGGACCGTCGCCCAGCAGCGGCGGCGCTGGCTGTCGCTGCCGACCGGGCGGACGGAGGCCGCCGACTCGCCCGAGCGCGCGCAGGCGCACGAGCGCTGGGCGACGGGCGAGCCCGTGCTCGCCGCCCTGGCGGCCGCGGTGGGGATCCGGGACGAGGCGGCCAAGGACCTCGCGAGTTCGGTCCCCGACCCGATCGTGACGGTGGTGGCCGCCGTGGACGACGCCGTGACGGAGCTGGCCGCCGTACGCCAGCGCAGGGAGATCGAGGACGCGGCTTTCGACAACGTGTGGCGCGGCCTGTGACGGTGACAGCCGTGCGGCGTCGCCCGCAGCGCCCGTGAGCACCGCCCCACGGGCGTCGGCGACCAGGCCGTAGAGCTGGTTGCGGCTGGTGACGACGGCCATGGAGCCGGGCGTGCCGAGCAGTAGGGGCCGGGCGTGCTCGGTGTCCCGCGCATTGTCGAGGACGACGGGTACCCGCCGGCCGGCGGGGATGCGCTGGGCGGGGATGCCGAACGCGTCGAGGAAGGACCGTATCGCCTCGGCGGTGCTCATGACCGAGCCGGTCGGTGGAAGCCGCGCAGGTTCACACAGAGCTGTCCGTCGGGGAAACGGTCGGCGACGCTGTGCGCCCGGTGCACGGCGAGGGTGGTCCTGCCGACGCCGGTTCGTCGGCGCCAGGCAACAACGCCTGAATACGGGCGTGTTCGTGACACCGTCCGGTGAAGGCGGCCAGACCGGCGGGGAGTTGGGCGGGGCGCACGGTGGGGGTCCCCTGTACCGAATGTGCCGACATACGAGGCCGACGCGCCGCCCTCGGGGGGCGCGCGGCTGCGCACGAGCATAAAGTCCGTGCGCGCCTGCCGACGCGTGGTGCCGTCGCCCCGGAGCATCGCGCGCACCGAACCGGCCACGCGGTGTGTGCCACCCGCCGGTGCGGCGCCCCCGGTCGCACGGCCGTGTCCTGCCCGTGCCGTTTCCCGCCTCCCGGATACCGCGCATAAACCGTCTCCGGGAATTGCTCCGGCCTCAGCACGTGAAAACACAGGCCGATCACAGATACTCAGGAATCCGACAGGAATTGCGATTTCCTGCGACACGCTGGGCCGATGCCATGGCGCCGCCGCATGCAATCTTAGGTTCCGCGTCGTCGCCGTTGACGACCCGTTATGCCGATGCCACGATCGCGGCGCGTCGACACGGCATTCCCGCCCTATTTCTGTGCGCGATGCCGCGCGTATTCGACAGAGCCACTGATCAATCGCCCGCCGTTTCCCGGAGGCCGAATACGGGCGGCCGGTTGTTCCCACTGGAAGGAGCGAATTTTGACGCCGATCAACGAGGATCCCGCGGTGCGGCCGGGCGGCCGGCTGCACCGGCGGGCGTTTCTGAACGGCTCCGTCGCCGCCACCGTGGCGGCCGCGTCGCTCGCGGGCGGCGCGGGCACGGCCCGGGCATCCACGGCCTCGCTGAAGGCGGGTGCCGGCCGGTCCGCCATCGCGATCCCCGCCTCCCTGCTGCCACTGGACGGTTTCACCACCGTCCACGACGACCTGTACGTGCGCGTCCTCCTGCTGGAGAGCGGCTCGGCCCGCGTCGCCCTCGTGGTGCTGGACCTGACGTCGATCAGCGCGGAGGCGATCGCGCAGATCCGGTCGGTCGTCTCCAGCACCGCCTCGGTGGCGGCCGGCGACATCGTGGTGACCGTGACGCACACCTTCTCCGCCCCGCACGTGCAGGCGAGCACGAGCGGTGCCGGGGCCGCCCAGTACGTGCGGAACATCACCGCGGCGGCCTCGTCCGCGGTGACGGCGGCGGTGCGCGGGCTGCGGCCCGCGCGGGTCGGCCACGCCACCGGCACCTGCGACGTCAACGTCAACCGGGACGTGCACACGGCCGACGGCTGGTGGCTGGGCACCGGTGAGTCGGGGCCGTCGGACAAGAGCGTGGGCGTCACCCGCTTCGACGACGCCGACGGCGACCCGATCGCCGTGCTCATGAACTACAGCGTGCAGTCCTCGGTCATGATGGAGTCGGTCATGGCCGACGGGGGCCTGCCGGTCACCGCCGACCTGGCCGGCGCGGCGGTGGGCCACGTCGAGCAGCAGTACGGCGGTGACGCCGTCGGATTCTTCCT
Source organism: Streptomyces sp. NPDC090499 (assembly GCF_044769305.1). Lineage (NCBI taxonomy): Bacteria > Bacillati > Actinomycetota > Actinomycetes > Kitasatosporales > Streptomycetaceae > Streptomyces > Streptomyces sp. NPDC090499. The sequence goes on along the minus strand of NZ_JBIVXP010000016.1, from coordinate 22,602 downwards.
GGTCGGCTCGTGCGGCGACCAGTCCCCTGCGTTCAGGTCGAAGCGCTACACCATCGACAAGGACCGGAACTGGTCGCAGGCCGACGCCCGGGACGCGGGCTGGATCCTGTTGACCGTGCAGGGCGAGCGCCTGGGCACCGAGGCCGTCCGGGTCAGCGAGACCATCAGGACGTCCGAGTCGCACGCGCGGGCCGCGCTGCGTCTGCTGACCGACACCGTCTCGGTCAGGACGGTGCCGATGGGCCATCCGACGGAGCCCACCACGTCGTACGACTTCACACCGACCGGCACCGCCGACGTCCCGGTCTGGGTCCTCCAGGTCGGTGACGGCGTGTTCGTCGGCGTCGAGCCGGAACTGTCCACCGACACCGCGCTGGGTATCAAGAGGCACTCGCCTTTCCCGTACACGGCGGTCATGTCGATGCTCGAAGGCGGCTCGAAGAACATGGCCGAGGCCCGGAGTTACGCCCGCATCACCTACGAGGCGATGGACTCCTCCTACGCCCAGGGCGCCGCCGAGACGGTCGCGGCCAGGGTCGGCGACCTGCTGCGTTCCCTGCGCGGCTGATCCCCCACACACCACCACCCCCACACACCCCTACCGACAGAGGAGTTTGTCTTGGTCACCAGGCGTGCGCTCATCGCCGGGTCCGCCGGGCTCGGCACCGCGGCCGTGCTCGGCGGCGCCGCGGCCGCGGCTGCCGCGGGCACGGACCGGCCGCCGTCGGAGAGCCGGCACATCGTCGGCGCCACGGCGATCACCAAGGTGTACGGCGAAGGTCAGAAGCTGACAGCGGTGGCGGTCGAGTACGACCGTGACATCGACGGTTCGTCCCTCTCCACGTCGGCGTTCGCGGTCACCGACCGCACCGTCACCAGGGTCTACGCGAACCGGACCACCGAGGTCGCCGACCGGGGCGAGAACGGCCGGTACGTCATCGTCGAACTCTCGCCGGACGACCCGGCCGCCCTGCTGTGGGGAAAGGACGCCGTCGGCGCGTCCAGCAGCCCCACGCCCAGTCCGACGGGCAGTCCGGGCGGCGGCACCGGGGGCGGCGGTCCGACGGCCGGCGACACCACGCCGGGCGGCCCGATCGTGCCCGCGAAGGCCACCGTGACCCAGACCGGCACCGTGACCACCGTGCGTGGCAGGCACTATGCCCCGGACGGCACGCCGGTGGCCACCGGTGCGGTGGTGAGTCCGGTCGTCGACGACTTCCGGCAGTTCGTCTTCGAGGACCCGGAGACCGGGCGGAGCCTCAAGTACAACCTGTTCGTGCCGAAGCGCTACGACCCGCGCAGGAAGTACCCGCTGGTGCTGTTCATGCACGACGCGAGCGTCGTCAACGTCGACACCGTCGGCCCCCTGGTGCAGGGCCTCGGCGCGGTCTGCTGGGCCGGCCCCGAGGACCAGGCGAGGCACGAGTCGTTCGTGCTGGCTCCCGAGTACGGCGAGGTCGTGATCGACGACAACTACGTGCCGACCTCGCTCTTCGAGACCACCGCCCACCTGGTGGCGGCGGTGACGGAGCAGTACGGCATCGACACCCGGCGGCGCTACACCACCGGACAGTCGATGGGCGCGATGCTCTCGCTCGGGCTGATGATCCGGTACCCGGACCTCTTCGCGGCCGGCTACATCGTCGCCGGGCAGTGGCCGGCCGGCCAGGCCGCGCCGCTGGCCGGCCAGAAGCTCTGGATCCTCGTCGCGCAGGACGACACCAAGGCCTTTCCCGGCGAGAACGCCATCACCGCGGTCATCGAGGCCGAGGGCACCGAGGTCGGCACCGCGGTGTGGGACGCGGGCTCCGGCGCCGCGCAGTTCGCCGCGGACGTACGCGCTCTGGAGAAGCAGCGGGCGCCGGTGAACTACGCGACCTTCCTGACGGGGACGGTGACCGCCACGACGGGTGCCTCCAACGCACACATGGGGACCTGGCAGATCGCCTACTCGATCCCCGGCATCCGGGACTGGCTCATGAGGCAGTCCCTGTGACACCGGGGCCGGCGGGGCCCCGCGTCCGCACCGGACGCGGGGCCCTCACTTGAGGCCGCTGAGCATGACGCCCCTGATGTAGTACTTCTGCAGCAGCAGGAAGAGGACGAGGACCGGCAGGACGCTCAGGACCAGGCCGGCCATGACGATGGGCAGGGTGCGCGTCGGGTCGACGTAGTCCTGGAGGAACTGGATGCCGACGGGCAGGGTCATCACGTCCGGGTCGGCGGTGGAGACGAGCAGGGCCCAGATGTACTCGTTCCAGGCGTCCACGAAGGTGAGCAGGCCGAGGGTGACCAGGACCGGCTTGGTCTGCGGGACGACGATCCGCCACCACACGGCGAACTCGCCGGCCCCGTCGATGCGCGCGGCCTCCAGGACCTCGTCCGGGAGGGAGACCATGAACTGGCGGGTCAGGAAGATCCCGAAGCTGCTGACGAGGAACGGCATGGCAAGCGCCACGATGCTGACGGTCAGTCCCGAGCCGCCGCGGCCGAGCAGGTCGTTGCCGCCGGCCAGCGGCCAGTGCACCAGGATCAGGAAGTGCGGGATGAAGAAGAGGAACGGCGGGAACATCATCGTCGACAGCACGAGCCGGAAGACGAAGTCCCGCCCGGGGAAGCGGAGTTTGGCGAGCGCGTAGCCCGCGAGCGACGACGTGAGCAGCACCGAACCGGTGATCGTGGCGGTGGCGACGACGCTGTTGCGGAAGAGCACCGGCAGGTCGAGCTGGTGGATCGCCGCCCGGTAGTTGGACAGGTCGAACGCCTTCGGCAGGAACCGGTAGGGCAGCGTGCCTGCCTCGTCCGGTCCCTTGAAGGACGTCATCAGCATGTCGGCGAACGGCACCACGGTGAGCACCGCGCCGGTGACCACCACCAGGTACGACAGCCACGGGAAACGACGGCGGATCACGCGTCCTCCCCCTTGCGCCGGAAGAGCCACAACTGGACCAGTGTGACGGCGAGGACCACCGCGAACAGCACGAAGGCGGCGGCGCTCGCGGTGCCCCAGTCGCCGTAGGAGAAGGCCTGCCGGTACATCTCCAGGGCGGCCACGTCGGTGGCGTCCCCGGGGCCGCCCCTGGTCATCACGATGATCAGCGCGAAGGACTGCAGGCCGGTGAGGAACTGGGTGACGCACACGAACAGCAGGGACGGCCGCAGCAGCGGCAGCGTGATCCGCCAGAAGACGGTCACGGGCCCGGCGCCGTCGAGCGCGGCGGCCTCGTAGTACGACTCGGGGACGGCCTTCAGCCCGGCGGTCAGGACCAGGATCGCCGAGCCGACGGAGGCCCAGGCCTGGACGACCACCACCGCGGGCAGCGCGGTGTCCGGGTCCTGGAGGAACGCCACCGAACCGAGCCCGACGGCGTTGAGGACGCCGTTGACGAGGCCGCCCGGCTGGTACATGTACTTCCAGACGTTGCCGACGGCGACGACGGTCGTGACGATCGGCAGGAAGTAGAGGGTGCGCCACAGCCCCTGGAACCGCAGCTTGTCGATGCAGGTGGCGACGAGCACCGAGCCGGCGAGTGCGAGGGCCACGGTGCCGAGGGCGAAGAGCAGCGTGTTGGTGAGGATCGGCGTCAGGAACGCCGAGCCGTCGGCGAACAGGCCGGCGAAGTTGTCCAGGCCGACCGGGTCGATGTCGCCGAGGTCGAAGCCGGCCCAGCGGGACGTCGACAGGAGCACCGCGAAGCCGAGCGGCAGGGCGAGGAAGACGGCGTAGAACAGCAGCGTCGGCGCCAGGAAGAGGTAGGCGACGACGGCCTGGCGGCGCCGGTTGCGGGCCTGGACCCGGACTCCGACGGCGGCGGACGCGCCGTGCGCCGCCCGTTCGGTGGGCTCCGGTGCCAGGGTGGCGTTCACCATGACCGCGCCACCTCCTGGTCGACCTGGCGGCGGGTGGCGCGCAGGGCCTCGTCGACCGTCTGCTGACCGGTCCACAGCGCCTCGATGTTCTTGCGCAGCAGCGACTTGGCCCGCTGCGCGCCGGGCACGTTCGGTTCGGGTACGGCGTACGCCAGCGCGTCCAGGAACGGACGCAGGTTCGGGTCGCCGCCCGCGCCGAGTAGCCTGCGCATGTCGTCGGCGCGGCCGGTCAGGGAGCCGACCGACGCCTGCAGCGCGCTCATCCGGGTCGTCCTGCGCACCTTCTCGGTGTTGAGCCAGCGCAGGAACTCCCAGGCCTCGTCCGGGTGCCGGCTGGCGCTGTTGACGCCGAGCATGAAGGCGGTGGCGAGGGTGGCGCGCCTCCCGTCCGCCTCGGGGAGGGGCACGGGAGCGACGCCGACGTCGTGGTAGGCCGGGCCCATCAGGGCTTTCAGGTTCGCGGTCCACCAGCCGGCGCTGATGACCATGGCGACCTGTCCGGAGGCGAACGCCTGGTAGACGTTGACGCCGGGGGCGCTCGCGCCCTTGTCGACGAGGCGGCGCTCCAGCTCGAACACGGTCCGCCCGGCCGGCGAGTCGATGGCGGTGCGCCTGCCGTCGGCCGAGACGAACCGCCCGCCCGCGGCGTTGAGCAGGGCGAGGGTCTGGCCGACGGTCGTGGAGTCGTCGAAGGCCGACAGGCCGAACCCCTGGACCAGCGTGTTGCCGTACCGGTCCCGCCGGGCGGTCCGGTAGGCGGCGTCCTCCAGCTCCGGCCAGGTGCGCGGCGGGCCGTGGACGCCGGCCTCGCGCAGCAGCCGCCTGTTGTAGTAGAGGGCGTAGGTCTGCATCTCGGTGGGGTAGCCGTAGATCCTGCCCTCGACCGATGCGGAGCCGGCCGCGGCGGCGCCGTAGCCGCGGCCGATCTCCTCGGCGTGCTCGGGCGGCGCGGGCCGCAGTACCCCGGCGCGGACGAGCTGGCCGTTCCACAGGCAGTACGGGTGCAGGATGTCCGTGCCCTGGCCCGCCGCCTGCCGGACCATGAAGGTGGTCAGCAGGTCGGTGAACTCGACGGCCTTCGTCCGCACCTTGACCCGGTCGTGCAGGGCGTTCCACTCGTCCACCGGCCCCTGCAGAGCCTTCTTGAGCTCCCCGCTCGCGTAGTGGGAGAGCAGGGTGAGGACGACGGGGTCGCCGGGCCGCCCGGTGCCCCGGTGCGGAGCCGCGCAGCCGGAGACCAGAAGCGCCGAGGGCAGCGCGAGCGCGAAGTGGCGCCGGCTCAGTGACGGTGTCACCGGGCGGCCTCCCTGCGCAGCACCTTGAACACCCGGGTCGTGGTGAAGCCGCTCTTGCGGTAGAGGTGACCCGCCGGGGACTGCGCGCCGGTCCACAGGAACCACGCGGAGTGCGCCCTGAGCGCCCGCATCCGCTCCAGGACGAGGTGCAGCAGGACCTCGCCGAGTCCGGTGCCGCGCATCTCCTCCAGCACGCCGATCGGCCCGAACCGCTCGTCCACCGAGTCGAAGGCGCCGTGCATGGCCCAGCCGACCATCCGGCCCCCGGGATCGCGGGCCACGACGATCCGGTCGAGCGGTGTGCCCGCGGTCAGGCACGCCCGGATCGTGGCCGCCCAGTCCGGCCCGAAGTGGCCCCCGGCGAGGGCGAGGAGGTCCACCAGGTCGTCGTCGGCAGGGGTGCCGAACCGGTAGCCCCGCGCGGCCAGCTCGCCCACGCGGAGGGCGACCTCGTCCGGGAGACGGTAGCCGACCAGGACGCGGTCCATCGCCGCCGCCTCGTACAGGGTGCGAAATCCCAGGGAGTCCAGGAGCCCCGCCGCCTCCGGGTAGGCCTCGGCGTCCAGTCCCGGAAAGACGTAGTTCGGGGTGTACGCGGAGAAGTCCACCCGCGTCCGGCCGTGGGTGCCCAGCCAGTCGAGGGCCTCGGTCAGCAGCCGGCGGCCGAGGCCCTGCCCGCGGGCGTCCGGGTCGACGAAGAAGAACGGGATCCAGCCCTGCTCCGGCTCCAGGTCGGTGCCCGCGATCGGGGTCAGCCGGCGCACCGCGTAGGCGGCGCCGACGACCCGCTCGCCGTCGACGGCGATCCGCAGCCCCGCCGGGTCGAAGTTGGGGTCGAGCAGCACCAGGGAGCGGAAGCGGTCCGCGGTGACGGGGTCGGCCGGTGCGCTCCGCCGCCACGCCGCGACGACCTGCGGTCCGTCGCCCGCGCGGAAGTCGCGGATCCCGGTCCTGGTCGTCGTCGTGCGAGTCGTGAGGTCGGTCATCGACGGGGGGTCCTTCCGAGCGGGGGCAGCTGCCGGGGAGGGCACGGCGGGTCTCAGGGGTAGAGCAGCACGTCGTCGCCGGCCCACCGGCCGGGCGGGGCCGGCGGCTCGCACAGGGTCAGCGGGTCGACGCCCGCGTCGACGGCGCGCCGCAGCCGGTCGGATCCCCACAGCAGGTCGACGAAGTGCCGGTGGCCGGTCCCCTCGGCGCCGCCGTCGGTGGCCGTGGTGTGCCAGGCGAAGTCGTCCGGGTACAGCCGCCGGAGCACGGCGAGCATCGCGACGGCGGTGCGGACGGGGGCGAACGCCGCGCGGTCGGTGATGTGGAGCTGGACCCCGCGTAGTCGCCGTCCGGCGTGCCTGTGGAAGGCGGGCACGAACCGCAGGTCGCGGAAGTGCACGCCGGGCAGGGCGAGTTCGGCGAGGGCGGGGGCGAACCGGGCGTCGAGGTAGGGGGCGCCGACGATTTCGAAGGGCTGGGTGGTGCCGCGGCCCTCCGAGAGGTTCGTGCCCTCGAAGAGGCTGGTGCCGGGGTACACGGTGGCGGTGGCGGGCGTCGGCATGTTCGGGGAGGGGGCGATCCAGGGCAGGCCGGTGCTGTCGGCGTCCAGGGCGCGCCGCCAGCCGAGGGCCTCGATCACCGTGAGGTCGGCCGCGCGGCCCGCGGCTCGGGGCACGGCCGACGTGTTCAGATGCCGGGCGAGTTCGCCGCAGGTGAGGCCGTGCCGGACGGGGACCGGGGCGCGTCCGACGAGGCTGGCCCACGCCGGGTCGAGCAGCGGGCCCTCGCTGACGAGTCCGCCGAGCGGGTTGGGCCGGTCGGCGACCACGAAACGGATGCCGGTGCGGGCCGCCGAGACCATCAGGTCGAACATGGTCCACACGTAGGTGTAGCACCGGGTCCCGATGTCCTGGAGGTCGTACACCAGGGCGTCGACGCCGCTGTCGATCAGCATTTTGTCGAGCCGCTCGCCGTCGCACCGGTAGGTGTCGTGGACCGGCAGGCCGGTGCCGGGGTCGGTCCGGGCGGCCTCGCTCTCGCCGGCCTGACCGGTCCCGTGCAGTCCGTGTTCGGGACCGAACAGGGCGACGAGCGGCGCACCGGCTTCGAGCAGGGCGGGTGCGGCCGGGCGCAGGTCCGGCAGGACCCCGGTGTGGTTGGTCACCAGCCCGAAGCGGCCGGGCCCGGCGAGTGCGGGCGCCGCGTGCAGCCGTGCGATGCCGGTCGTCACGGTGCCGCGGTCGTCCGTGCTCATCCCTTGCCCCGTCCGCCGGTGAGATCTCCCTCAAGCAACGGTCAGGAATTTACTCTTATGTCACGTAAATCCGGCATGGAATCGCGGGGAACCGGATTGCCCCGATGGTGTGACGCCGCCGGTTCCGCCGACTCCGGTGCGCGCCGCGGACGTTGGAACAGGCATGGGCCTCAGCGACTCCCCTCCCTTCGCCCAACTGTCGGACGCCTACTGGCTGGACAGTCCCCACCTGGGCGAGGACGTCCCCGACCCGGCTCCCCCGGGCCCGCCGCCGACCTTCGCCTGGCGGACCGCGATGGTCGGACTGTCGGCGCTCACCGTCGCGATCGCCCTGGTCGTGGCGTTCGTGTGAGCCCCGGGCCGGCCGGACCCGGCGTCACGACACGCCGGCGGACGTCCCTCGGACGTGGGACGTTCCCGTGTCGCTCGGGCATCCCGCCGTGGTGACGGTGTGTGATGGCGCCGGGCCTCGGTGCACCCGAGGCCCCGTTGGTCACCGTTTTCGCCGTTCCCGAAGGACTTCACCATGCGCCTCCTCCGTCCGCTCGCCGTCGCTCTCGGCGGGCTCGCCCTCACCGTCATCACCATGGGACCGGCGTCCGCCGCCGACGGGACGTTCGTCTGGGTGGGGCCGAAGGGCAAGGCGTACGCCATCCAGAACCCGCCGGACCGCAAGTGCCTCGACATGGCACAGGAGGCGCGCGGGCCGCAGAACGCCACGAAGAAGGCGCTCGCCGTCTACAGCAAGGCGAAGTGCAAGGGCACCGAACACCGGATCGCGCCCGGCCACTCGGCGTCCGGCAGCGTCCGCTTCGCCAGCGTGGTCTTCAACCCCCGCTAGGCCGCGCTCCGTTCAGCCCTCCGATGGCGCCGATCACGTCGTGGTGATCGGCGCCGCCGGTTCCGGCCGGACTCCCCGGCCACCGCCGCGCCCGGACCGCACAGCACCACGCCGGTGACGACGTCCAGGGCGCGCCGCCGTCCGGGCCGATCAGGGCCGTCCCCCCGCCTGGCCGCCGCCCCGAGGGTGCCGAACCCCGGCGCGAACAGCACCGCTGCGCCCGCGAGGCGTACCACCGGACAGGCGGACCGGTCCGCGCGGGGGACCCGGGCCGCGGGACGGAGGACGTGCTCACGCTCCGGCCTTCGGCAGCGGCCCGCGACGGTCCAACACGGCACGCAGGCTTCTCGCGGTCTTCCGCCCGGGTTCAGAACTTCGCGACCCGCATCACACCCTGACCCCCTTGATCGATCATTCACCGGGCGGTTTAGCATATGAGCGCCACCCAGCTCGATCGAGAGATTCAGGTCTGTGACTGTCAACGACGACTCGTTCACCAACTGGAAGAACCGCGAGGAGATCGCGGAGTCGATGATCCCGCTCATCGGGAAGCTGCACCGGGAGCGGGACGTGACGGTCCTCCTCCACAGCCGCTCCCTGGTGAACAAGTCGGTGGTCAGCATCCTCAAGACCCACCGCTTCGCCCGCCAGATCGACGGAGCCGAGCTGTCGGTCACCGAGACGATGCCGTTCCTGCAGGCGCTCACCGCCCTCGACCTCGGCCCCTCCCAGATCGACATCGGCATGCTCGCGGCGACCCACAAGGCCGACGACCGGGGCCTGAGCGTCGAGGCGTTCACCGCGGAGGCGGTCGCCGGGGCCACCGGCGCCAACAAGATCGAGCAGCGCGAGCCGCGGGACGTCGTCCTGTACGGCTTCGGCCGCATCGGCCGCCTGGTCGCCCGGCTGCTCATCGAGAAGGCCGGCTCGGGCAACGGCCTCAGGCTGCGGGCCATCGTGGTGCGCGGCGCGGGCGGCGAGGACATCGTCAAGCGCGCCTCGCTGCTGCGCCGCGACTCCATCCACGGCCAGTTCCAGGGCACGATCACCGTGGACGAGGAGAGCAGCACGATCCTCGCCAACGGCAACGAGATCAAGGTGATCTACGCCGACGACCCGAGCGCCGTGGACTACACCGAGTACGGCATCCGGGACGCCATCCTCATCGACAACACGGGCAGGTGGCGGGACCGCGAGGGCCTGTCCAAGCACCTGCGTCCGGGTATCGAGAAGGTCGTCCTGACCGCGCCGGGCAAGGGCGACGTCCCGAACATCGTGCACGGCGTCAACCACGACACCGTCAAGCCGGACGAGCAGATCCTGTCCTGCGCCTCCTGCACGACCAACGCGATCGTGCCGCCGCTGAAGGCCATGGCCGACGAGTACGGGGTGCTGCGCGGGCACGTCGAGACGGTGCACTCGTTCACCAACGACCAGAACCTGCTGGACAACTACCACAAGTCCGAGCGCCGCGGCCGGTCCGCGCCGCTCAACATGGTGATCACCGAGACGGGCGCCGCCTCCGCCGTGGCGAAGGCGCTGCCGGACCTCAAGGCGCGCATCACCGGCAGCTCGATCCGGGTCCCGGTGCCGGACGTGTCGATCGCGATCCTCAACCTCCAGCTGGCCCGCGAGGCCTCCCGCGAGGAGGTCCTGGACTACCTCCGCGAGGTGTCGCTGACCTCGCCGCTGAAGCGCCAGATCGACTTCATCACCGCCCCGGACGCGGTCTCCAGCGACTTCATCGGCTCGCGCCACGCGTCGATCGTCGACGCCGGCGCACTGAAGGTGGAGGGCGACAACGCGATCCTCTACCTCTGGTACGACAACGAGTTCGGCTACTCCTGCCAGGTGGTCCGGGTCGTCCAGCACGTCTCGGGCGTGGAGTACCCGACGTTCCCGTCCCCGGCGGTCTGACCCACCCCGCACCTTCCGGCAGCCCGGTCCCCTGCACCCGCAGGGGACCGGGCTGTTCGCGCTCTTGACGCGATCACGGCTCGATGGCAACTTTTTATCGATACAACCGATCTCACGAACTCTGTCCCGTATATCGAACGAATCACTCGGACAGGAGTGCCCGCGTGCCCACCGCCACCGCCACCGCCACCGCGATCATCAACCTCGACATCGAGGGCCCGACGATCAGCCGCCACCTCTACGGCCACTTCGCCGAACACCTCGGCCGCTGCGTCTACGGCGGCTTCTGGGTCGGCGAGGACTCCCCCGTCCCCAACGAGGGCGGCATCCGCCTCGACGTGGTGGCCGCCCTGCGCGCCCTGGACATCCCCAACCTGCGCTGGCCGGGCGGCTGTTTCGCCGACGAGTACCACTGGCGGGACGGCGTCGGCCCGCGCGAGGCGCGGCCCCGGATGGTCAACACGCACTGGGGCAACGTCGAGGAGAACAACCACTTCGGCACCCACGAGTTCATGGCCCTGTGCGAACTCCTCGGCGCCGAGCCCTACATCAGCGGCAACGTCGGCTCCGGCACCGTCCGTGAGATGAGCGAGTGGGTGGAGTACCTCACCCGGGACGGCGACAGCCCGATGGTGCGGCTGCGCAAGGAGAACGGCCGCGAGGAGCCGTGGCGCGTGAAGTACTGGGGGATCGGCAACGAGACCTGGGGCTGCGGCGGCAACATGCGCGCCGAGTACTCCGCCGACCTGGCCCGCCAGTACGCCACCTACTGCCGCGACCACGGCGACAACAAGCTCTACCGGATCGCCTCCGGCGCCTCCGACGCCGACTACAAGTGGACCGAGACCCTGATGCAGCAGATCAGCTGCTTCGGCTGCGAGGCCACCCCGAAGACCTTCTTCCAGGGCATCTCCGTCCACCACTACACGCTCTCCGGCCCCTGGGAGGCCAAGGGCAGCGCGACCGGGTTCGACACCGACGACTACTACCGGACGATGCTGTCGGCCAGCCGCATCGACCGCATCCTCACCGGCCACTCCACCGTCATGGACGTCTACGACCCGGGGCGCACCGTCGGCCTGGTCCTGGACGAGTGGGGCACCTGGTGGGACGTGGAACCCGGCACCGACCCCGGCTTCCTCTTCCAGCAGAACACCCTGCGCGACGCACTGGTCGCGAGCACCCACCTCGACAGCTTCCACCGGCACGCGGCCCGCCTGCACATGGCCAACATCGCCCAGACCGTCAACGTCCTGCAGGCCATGCTCCTCACCGACGGCGACGCCCTGGTCCTGACCCCGACCTACCACGTCTTCGAGATGAACAAGGGCCACCAGGACGCCACCTCGCTCCCGGTGCACCTGCGCGGCGAGGGCACCCGGCGCACGGTCGGGGACGCGGAGCTGGAGACGGTGTCCGCCTCGGCCAGCGTCAAGGACGGCACCGTGCTGATCTCGCTGAGCAACCTGGACGCCGAGGAACCGGCCGAGATCGTCCTCGACCTGCGCGGCGGCGCCCTCGGCGAGCCGTCCGCCCGGATCCTCACGGCCGACAGGCTCCAGGCCCACAACACCCCCGAAGCGGCGACGGCCGTCTCGCCCCGGGCGTTCGACGGCGTGGCCGTGACCGCCGGCGGACTGCGGCTCACCCTCCCGCCCCACTCGTTCGTCACCGTCCAGGCCCCCCTGGACCGGCGCTGACCCGCAGGAGCGCGCACATGACCCGACCCGCACGCCCGCTGCCCTCCCGCCACCTGCGCCCGCCCATGGGCTGGAACAGCTGGGACTGCTACGGCACCACCGTCACCGAGGAGGAGGTCCTCGCCAACGCCGGGTTCATGCGCGAGCACCTGCTCCCGCACGGCTGGGACACCGTCGTCGTCGACATCCAGTGGTACGAGCCCACCGCCCGCGCCCACGGCTACAACCCGGACGCCCCGCTCGTCCTCGACGGCCACGGCCGGCAGCTCCCCGCGCCCAACAGGTTCCCCTCCGCCGCGGACGGGGCGGGGTTCGGGCCGCTGGCCGCGCGCGTGCACGCCATGGGCCTGCGGTTCGGGCTGCACATCATGCGGGGCATCCCGCGCCGCGCGGTCGAGGCCGGACTGCCCGTGCTCGGCACGGAGTTCACGGCGGCGGACGTGGCCGACACCGGTTCCGTGTGCCCCTGGAACTCGGACAACTTCGGCCTGGACCACGACCACCCGGGCGCCCAGGCCTACTACGACTCCCAGGTCGCCCAGTTCGCCGTCTGGGGCGTGGACTTCGTCAAGGCCGACGACATGCTCTTCCCGTACCACGAGCGGGAGATCGCCGCCTACGCGCGGGCGATCGAGCGCAGCGGACGGCCCATCGAACTCAGCCTCTCCCCCGGCACCGACATGTCCCTCGCCCGTCTGGACCACCTCAGGGAGCACGCCACCATGTGGCGGGTCTGCGACGACCTGTGGGACCGCTGGGAGGACGTCGAGGCGCAGTTCGCACGGATGGCCCGCTGGGCCCCCTGGCAGGGCGAGCGGGGCTGGGCGGACGCCGACATGCTGCCGCTCGGCCACATCGGGATCCGTGCCGAGCGCGGCGCGGACCGCCAGTCCCGCCTCACCCGCCCCGAACAGGTAAGCCTCCTCACCCTCTGGCTGATCTCCCGCTCCCCGCTGATGATGGGCGGCGACCTGCCCACCTCCGCGCCCGAGACGATCGCACTGCTCACCAACGACGAGGCGCTCGACGTCCTGTGGCACAGCACCGGCAACCAGGAGGTGCTGCGGGAGCGGGACCTGGTGCTGTGGACCGCGCGGGACACCGACGGGCACACCCGGTACGCGGCGGTGTTCTCGCTCGCGGACGAGGAGCGGCGCGTCGAGGTGCCGCTGGGGTCGGTCGGAGCCACCTCCCGCGACCGCGTCCGGGAGTTGTGGACCGGCACCGGGACCGCCCACGACGGCCGGCACCTGACCGCGGTGCTGCCCGCCCACGGTGCCGCCCTCTATCGTCTTGCCGAGGACGGCCGGCGGGAGTGAGTGTGGCGACGATCCAGGACGTGGCGAAGGCGGCCGGGGTGTCGGCGATGACCGTCTCCAACGTGATGAACGGACACCCCAACGTCCGCCCCGCCACCCGGGAGCGGGTGCTGGAGGCGATGGACCGGCTCGGCTATCGGGTCAACGTGGCCGCCCGCAACCTGCGCAAGGGCCGTACCGGGACCATCGGCCTGGCCGTCCCCGAGATCAACCGCCCCTACTACGGCCGGCTGGCCGCCTCCGTCATCGCGGCGGCCGGCCGGCACGGCCTGCGGGTGAGCATCGAGCAGACCGGCGCCCGCCGGGAGAGCGAACTGGCCGCCCTCTCCCAGTCCCGCACCCGGCTCTACGACGGCCTCATCCTCAGCACGGTCGGCATGGGTCCGGCCGATGTCGGGGCGCTCGACGTGGACCACCCGGTGGTGATCCTCGGCGAGCGGATCTTCGGCGGACCCGTCGACCACGTCGCCATGCCGAACGAGGCCGCCGCCGAGGCCGCGACCCGCCATCTCGTCGAGCGGGGCTGCCGCCGGATCGCCGTCGTGTGCGGGCGGCTGGGCGCCGAGGCCGACGTGTCGAGCCTGCGGCACACCGGTTATCTGCGGGCGCTGACGGCCGCGGGGCTGCCGGCCGACCCGGAACTGGTGGTCACGGCCGAGTCGCTCACCATGCAGGAGGCCGCCCGCGGTGTCCGTGCGCGGATGGCGGACGGGCTCGGCTTCGACGGGGTGTTCTGCGTGACGGACACGGTCGCGATGGGCGTGCTGCGCGCTCTCGCCGACGCCGGGATCCGGGTGCCGGAGCAGGTCAAGGTCATCGGGTTCGACAACGTCGACGAGAGCGCGTACCTCGTCCCGTCCCTGTCCACCGTGGACCCGGACCACGACCTGATGGCCGAGCGCGCGGTCGCGCTGCTGGCGGCCCGCATCGACCGGGGCGGGACGGGACCGCGGCGGGAGGAGTTCGCCGGTCCGTTCCGGCTGGTGGTGCGCGAGTCCACGGGTGGCTGACCCGGCCGTACCGGTGCGGTGCCGGACCAGGTGTCAGGCCATGCGTCAGACCAGGTGTCAGACCAGGTGGGCGAAGACCACCAGGTTCTCCGTGTAGTCCCTGACGTCGTGGTCGTAGTCTCCGGCGCAGGTGATCAGGCGCACCTCGGGACGGCGGGTGTCCGCGTAGACGCGGTCGCTGGGGAAGTCGTCCTTCGCGAAGGTCTCGGCGTCATCGACGACGAAGTCCGCTTCCGTGCCGTCGGCCCGGTCCACCGTGAAGCGGTCGCCGCGCTCCAGTTCGTCCAGCCTGGCGAAGACGGCCGCCGAGGTCACGGTGTCGACGTGCCCCGCGATGATCGAGGTGCCCGCCTCGCCGGGCGCCGCGCCCCTGGAGTACCAGCCGACGAGGTTGGTGTTGGCGGCCGGCGGGGGTTCGAGCTGGCCCGTGGCGCCGATGGTGAGGGCGGTGAAGGGGGCGTCGACGGCGATCTTCGGGATCAGCAGGCGGATCGGCGTGGACCGGGACAGCGCCTCGCCGGTCCGGCGCGGATCGGCCGAGGGGACGGCGTCCGTGCTCTCGGCCCTGGTGGTGCCGGTGGTGCCGGAGCCGCCCGTGTGTCCGCCGATCAAGGCCACGGCGACGAGCAGGGCGGCGATGCACCACACGGGCAGTCGCCCCCCGGACGGGGGTCCGCCTGAGCCGTCCCGGTCATCGGGACCGGCGGGGTCCGCGGGGGCTTCGGGGGTCTGGGTGGCGGGGCCAGCTGCCATCGGAGGTCACCTTTCTGGGTCACGGCAGCGGGAGGGCGGGACACAGGGGCGCGGTGCCGTCGGAGTGTGGAGCGCCGACGGCACCCGGCCCCGCGTGCGTGGGCCCATCAGGACGCGGACCCGGGGACTCTCCTGCGCCGCAGCGCGTAGGCACCGGTGGCCGCCACACCGAGCACGGCCAGCCCGCCCGCGGTGACGCCGGGCGAGGCGAGGGCGCCACCGCCGGTGTGCATACCGCCGTGCGGCCGGTCGCTCTCCTCGTCGTCGCCCCACGAGGAACCGCCCTGGTCCTTCCCTCTGCCGCCCTGGTCCTGCTTGCCCCCCTGGTCCTGCTTGCCCCCCTGGTCCTGCTTGCCTCCCTCGTCCTCGTCGTCCTGGTCCTTGTAGGAATCGGGGTCGAACCTGCTGTCGTTGCTGCTGTAGGAAGAGTCGTCGCGACCTCCGTCGTCCCGGTCCCCCGAGCCCGCGGCCTGGGCTGCTGGGGCGGAGAGCGCGAGGGCCGCGGTGACGGCCGTCGTCGCGAGGATCATGCGGGCAGAACGCATCTCGATGTCCTTCCGCCGTGGCCGGGCGCCGATACTCCATCAGCTGTAACGACCCGGTCCCGACATGAACCACCGTCAGTCAGCCCCGCGGCGCGCACCATCCAGGCGGCCCATCCGTGGTCACGACACGCCCAACACCCCCCGGCTGGGCCAATCCCCCGGCCGGGGGCACCGCCATTCGGGCGGTGCCGGGCCCGTCGTCGGCGTGTCGCCGCACGACGGGCCCGGCCCGGTGTCAGTAGCCGACGTAGAAGGTGGCGTCGGCCTGGTCCGTGCTCGTGGAGACGGGGTCGATGCGCAGCACGAAGTCGGAGTGGCGGATGTAGCGGGTCGGGTAGTTGTACGAGCGGAACGAGGACCAGGAGGCGTCGGCCAGGCCGGCCGTCCGGTAGAACGTGGCGTCCTGGGCGAACGTCGTGGTGCTGTCGTTCTCGTCGAGGCGCAGCTGGTAGTCGTAGTGGCGCAGGTAGCGGGTCGGGTAGTTCACCGACTGGAAGGACACGCCGGTGCTGTCGGCGAGGCCGGGGACCAGCTTCCACATGCCGTCGGTGTACGGGTCGAAGGCGTACTCGTCGATCCGGCCGACGAAGTCGCTGTGCCGGACGTATCTGGCCGGGTAGTTGTAGGACTTCAGCCGGTTCCAGGTGGGGGTGCCCCACTTGGCGACGAGGTTGCCGTACTCCGTCGCGGTGATGGGCCGGATGCCGCAGTGCTTGGAGTTGAGCGGCTGGGTGTAGGTCTTCTGGTCGAGGGCGGTCCAGGTGCCGGCGGACAGGGCGCCGGTCTGCCAGGCGTAGAAGACGCCGTTGGGGTCCCAGGTGTCTCCCCACAGGTACCAGGTGGAGCTGGAGGTGAGGGACTTGACCAGGGTCGGGGCCTCGGTGCCGTTGTGCGAGACGGCCGTGGAGAACTCGGTGAAGCTGCCCGGGTCCAGTGTGCTGGAGCGGGCGCCGACGAGCGTCGAGTTCTTCTTGAAGTACAGGTAGTTGACGCCGCTGACGCCGACGGCGAGGTCGCCGTCGATGACGTCGTAGCCGGGGTCGAAGAAGACCTGCGGGTCGCCGGCGGTCACGAAGTCACCGGTGTAGTTGATCATGATGACGTTGTGGCCGCTGTCGTTGACGGCGGAGTAGATGACGCCGTACGTGCCGCGTCCCGCGTCCCAGAAGGCCTCGGGGGCCCAGGCGTGGGTGTCCATGTCGTGCAGCTTCATCCGCCGGTAGCCGGTGAAGGTGCGCAGGTCGGTGGAGTCCCAGACGTGGATGTACTGGCTGACGTAGGACCAGTCGGTGCCGTAGAGGTCGGTGGCGAGGACCACGAAGGTGCCGTCCTGCTTGCGCAGGATGAACGGGTCGCGCAGGCCGAGGGAGCCCGCGGTGGGGGTGGCGACGGGGTCGTTCTGGTTGAGCGGGGTCCACTGGAGGCCGTCGGTGCTGACGGCCAGGTGCAGGCCGTAGTTGGCGGCCAGCATGTCCGGGGACTCGGTGAAGTAGCACATCACGTAGGCCGAGTCGGTGGCGGCCTGTGCGCTTCCGGCGCCGAGGGCGAGGGCGCCGGTGGCGGCGAGGGGGACGGTCGCGGCCGCACCGAGGAAGTGGCGGCGCGACAGGGGGGTGCCGTTCATGTGCGCTCCAGACGAGGGGGATGTCCGGGATTTCGGACACGGTTCGGGAAACCGATCAGAAACTAGAGGGGGGCGTGGGGCGCGTCAATGCTTGTGCAACAAGGGAGTTACTGGGAATTCACTGTGTGCGGCGGTGCCGCGGGGGTGACGATCGCGTGTCCCTGGTTGCGGGAGGCACGCGGGCCCGCGCCCCTGCCGTACAGCAACTCCGCGATCGGCAGCCGCTGGTGGTAGCAGACGAGTGAGGACGGGACCCGGAGGATGGCCGGGGTGTCCAGGAAGAGCGGGAGTTCCGCGCATATGTACTCCAGGCACATCGCGCGCTGCCGCGCGCCGGCCGCCTCCCCGCGCGCGGCGAGATAGCGGCCGACCAGGTCGTCGCAGACGGTACGGAAGCCGTCGTCCTCGCCCGGCTGCCGCCGCAGCCGCCGGTGGATCTCCTGGTACTCGGCGTTTGCACGGAAGTGGGACATCGGCTGCCAGCGCAGCCGGGCGCCGCCCGGATCGGTCTCCGCGACGGCACTGCGGACCTTGGCGCGCACCCCGCGCACGCTCTTCACCGCCTTGCGGCGGGCCTCGCCGGGGGGATAGCCGAAGGCCTCGTACATCTCGGCCACGTACAGGTCGGTGTAGACGAAGTCGACTCGGTCGAAGTGCGCCAGGCCCCACCGGGCGAGGCCGTGCAGGCGCCGTGCGGAGAAGTAGCTGTTGCCCACCGACACGCCGATCACCGCGTGCGCACCCTCGTCGTGTATGACGCGGCAGTGGGAGGTGCAGGGCCGGATCTCGAAGGCGTCGGCCATCAGCACGGATGCCGCGGTCAAGGGGGATACCCTCCGCCGCGCGCGCGTCCCGACCGGGCCCTGTGCCCTGGTTGTGGCGATGCGGCGAGGCTCAAGCCAGCCCGCGCCGGGGCGGCGGAGGCGGTGACTGCCGGATGTTGGCCGGAACCCGTCGTGGCGCAGGTGGGGCCCCTCGGGCAAGAAGGGCACTTTCGGGGTGCGGATGCGGACGCACCTGCCGAGCACCCGCATCTGCGAGGTGCGGTGCGCGCTGCGCGGCTCGGGGTGGAACTGCGCCGCCGACCAGACCACCTGGGACTCGTGACCCCGCCCGGACCGTACCCTGGTGGCCGTGGTCGGCGGCGGCGAGGGTCCGGGAGCGGTGGCCGCCCGTCTCACCGGGCGGCCGGTCTCCGGTGAGCGCGCAGGGCCGGGCGGCCTGGCGGAGGTGACGCTCGCGGGCGGTTCCGCGGTCGTGGTCAAGCGCGGTGACGGCCCCGGGGCGGTACGGGCCGAGGTGGCCGGGCTGCGCTGGCTGGCCGCCGCCCGGACGGTGCCGGTGCCGGAGGTGCTCGGGCACGACGAGCGGTGGCTGGTGACCGGACTGATCCGCACCGGCCGTCCGGACGCCGCAGCGGCGGCGGGCTTCGGCCGGGCGCTGGCCGCCCTGCACGCGGCGGGTGCCCCGGCCTTCGGGGCGGCCCCGCCGGGCGGTCCGCGCGACGCCTGGATCGGTCTCGCCCCGATGCGCAACGAGCCCGGCACCGACTGGCCGCGCTGGTACGCCGAGCACCGGGTGCTGCCGTACCTGCGCGCGGCGGCCGACCGGGGGATCCTGCGGCCCGGCGAGGCAGCCGTGATCGAGCGGGTCTGCGAGCGGCTGCCGGAGCTCGCGGGGCCGCCCGAGCCGCCGGCCCGGCTGCACGGCGACCTGTGGAGCGGCAATGTCCTGTGGGGCGCCGACGGCAGGGTCCGGCTGATCGACCCGGCCGCGCACGGCGGGCACCGCGAGACCGATCTGGCGATGCTCCGCCTGTTCGGCTGCCCGTATCTGGACCGGATCCTGGCGAGTTATCAGGAGGCGGCCCCGCTGACCGACGGCTGGGCCCGGCGGACCGGCCTGCACCAGCTGTTCCCGCTGCTGGTGCATGCGGTGCTCTTCGGACGGAGCTATGCCGAACAGGCTTTGGCGACATCCCGGAATTTCGCGGACATGTGACGCCGTCATGTGCCGGACGGGAATGTGAAATCGGCCACGTGCAGGAGCGATTCGCCGGTTCCCCCTTAACAAGCTCTTAATTCGGCCTGAGATTACGCAGAGTAAGGAAACCAACCACGCGTTCGAATCGTATAAGTGCATGGAAGAACGAAACAGGGAGAGACCATGCAACCGTTCGCGCTCAACTACGCACGCCCCGCAGTGCAGTTGGACGTCACCACTCCGTACGCGTATGACTCCGGACTGCAGTTGAACGTTCTCCACGATGGCCGGATCGCAGCCACCGATCACGCAACGCTCAGAGCCCTGGGGACCACGACCTCCACCGCGGGCTCCAAGACGCACTTCGACGACTGATCGCGGATCCTCACGATGACCGTGCTCATCCTGACCAGTGACGAGGACGTGACGGCGGACATGGTGGTCCTCCGGCTGCACGAGGCCGGAGTGCCCGTCGTCCGCCTCGATCCTGCCGATCTGACCAGTGGTGTGGCCCTTTCGGGCGAGTATGTGCAGGGCGTCAGCCGAGGGCATCTGTCCGTGAACGGACGCCTGGTGAGCGTGAACGGTCTGCGCTCCATCTGGGTGCGCAGGCCGGGGGCGGCGGCCGCCCGGGCGGCGCAGCCGTCGGCCTGGCTGACCGAGGAGTCCGCGCAGGCGCTGTACGGCATGCTGCGCGGGACCGAGGCGCGCTGGATGAACCATCCGGACGCGGCCCGCCGGGCCCGCCACAAGCCGTGGCAGCTGCGGCTGGCCCAGCAGAGCGGGCTCGCCGTGCCCGCGACGCTGATCACCACGTTTCCGCAGGCGGCCAGGGAGTTCGCGGAGCGGTTCCCGGACCTCGTGGTGAAGCCGGTGTCGGGCGCGCATCCGCAGGAGCCGCCGCGGGCCGTGCCGACCAGCCGGGTGGCGCCGGACGCCGACTTCGCGGCGGTGGCGTTCGGCCCGACGCTGTTGCAGCGGCGGGTCGCCAAGCGGGCCGACATCCGGCTCACGGTGGTCGGCGACCGGCTGCTGGCCGCCCGCAAGCCGGTGAGCCCGGACGCCCGTCCCGACGACGTGGACGTCCGGTTCGCGCCGTCCGACTCCCTCTGGCAGGAGGCGCAGGTGCCGCCGCGGGTCGCCGAGGCGGTCCACACGTACATGAAGGACGCCGAGCTGGCCTACGGCGCCTTCGACTTCGCGGAGGACGCCGACGGCATCTGGTGGTTTTTGGAGTGCAACCAGTCGGGTCAGTTCGGGTTCGTCGAGATGGACACCGGCCAGCCGATCGCCGAGGCCATCGCCGGGTGGCTGGCGCACGGCAGCGACCGGTGCCGGTCGTACGCCGACCGGGGGCGGAGCACGACGCCTTGACCGGCTGGGCGACGATGTGGAACCGGGTACGGAGAAAGGAACGCGAGATGCGCATCGGACTGCTGGGCACCGGGCCCTGGGCACGGGCGGCGTACGCCCCCGCGCTGGCGGGGCACGGTTCGCTGGACTTCGCCGGAGTGTGGGGCCGCCGCTCCGAGGCAGCCGCGGAGCTGGCCGGGGAGTACGGCGTCCGGGCCTACGACGACGTGGACGCGCTGCTCGGCGACGTGGAAGCGGTGGCCGTGGCGCTGCCGCCGCTCGTCCAGGCGGAGCTGGCCGTGCGGGCCGCGGCGGCCGGCCGGCACCTGCTGCTGGACAAGCCGCTCGCGCTCGGCGTCGCCGAGGGGCGGGCGGTGGTGGAGGCGGCCGAGCGGGCCCGGGTCGCCTCCGTGGTGTTCTTCACCACCCGGTTCCAGCAGGAGCCGGAGGCGTGGATCGGGGAACAGGCCGCCACGCCGGGGTGGTTCACGGCCCGGGCGCAGTGGCTGGGTTCGCTGTTCACCGGTGAGAGCCCCTTCGCGGACTCGCCGTGGCGGCGGGAGAAGGGCGCGCTGTGGGACGTGGGTCCGCACGCCCTGTCCGTGCTGCTGCCGGTGCTGGGCGACGTACGGCGGGTGGCGGCCGCCGTGCACGGCCCCGCGGACACCGTTCATCTCGTCCTCGACCATGCGGGCGGGGCGTCGAGCACGGTGACGCTGAGCCTCACCGCGCCGTCGGCGGCGGCCGGGGCCGATGTGGAGCTGCGGGGCGAGGCGGGGGTCACGCTCCTTCCGAGGAGTGCGGAGGGAGCGGTTCCCGCGCTGATGCGGGCCGCCGACGCCCTGCTCACGGCCGCGCGCACGGGGCGGGGGCACCCGTGCGACGCGGCCTTCGGCCTGCGGGTCACCGAGATCCTCGCGGAGGCGGAGACCGTGCTGGGCAAGGACGTCGGCTAGGCGCTCCGCCGGAGAGGCCGTGCTTCGGCCGCGGCGCCGTCGTGGTTGCTGGCGCAGTTCCCCGCGCCCCTGAAGGGGCGCTCGCACCGAGGCCCCTGAAAGGGGCGCGGGGAACTGCGCGGCCGCACGTGTCACACGGCCCCTTTGGCCGTCAGCGGGTCGCCAAGAAGTTCACCCGCTCCCGGACGACGGGGTATCCGGCCCTGGCGAAGTGGGCGGCCATGGGGGTGTTGCCCTGGTCGGTGGCGGCGGCGATGAAGTCGGCGCCGTGGCCGGCGAGGAAGTGCGTGCACTCCACGAGCAGGTCGTAGGCGTAGCCGTGGCCGCGTTGCTCGGGCAGGACGCCGATGAAACCGACGCAGGGGCCCGCCGGGTTGTGCCCGGGAATGTGGATGCCGACCGGTTCGCCTTCGGGGGTGCGGGCGGTCTGCCACCACTCGCGGGGCGAGGGCATCCAGTGGAAGAAGTCCATCTCCTCCTGGGCGGCCCGGTCCACTCCCCCCTGCTCGATGGCGCGGCGGGCGTGGGCGTCGAGGGTGACGGAGTGGATGCGGCGCAGGGCGTCGAAGAACACCCGGTCGTCGGGTTCGGGGGTGAAGACGAGGCGGCCGGGCCGTTCGGGCAGGCCGCACTCGGGGGTCCAGCGGTAGTTGTACCGCTCCACCAGGAGCTCGAAGCCGGCCTTGCGGGCGGCGCCGAAGCGGGTCTCGGCGGCGGCGCGCAGGGCGGGGTCGTCGCGCCAGCCCGTGGGCAGGTCGAGCTCCAGTTCCTCGACCGGCCAGGGCGCGCCGCGCAGCAGCTCGGCGCCGGCCTCCTCCTCGCCCTCGGCCACGTCGAACCAGTTGATCACGAGCGGCTCGTCGGCCCCGGGAGCGCCCCACCAGGCGGCCCGGGCGACCACGCGTCCGTCGCGCAGGGCGACGCGCTTCCAGTCGGGGCGGAACAGGGTGTGCCGGTGCTTCTCCCGCAGGCGCAGCGGGTCGGCCAGGGTGTCGAAGACATGGGCGGTGCTGTGGTCGAGCGTACGGATGACCGGATCGGTCACGGATTCCTCCGGGATGCGTGCTGCGCGGAGCGCTCCCGGGTCAGCTCTGACGCCTAAATAGGTGCAGGTCAGGGCGATCGTGGGCAGGGCTGGGTGCCGGGTGGCTGTGGGCCGCCGGGCGTCTGGTCTTCTGGTCTTCTGGTCAGGCC
>NZ_JBIVXP010000015.1:0-219463 GCF_044769305.1 Streptomyces sp. NPDC090499 | reverse complement strand
ACCACGAACGCCTCGTCGCCGGATCCGCCATCAACACCCCGAGCACGGAGCAGGCATCAGCCCGCCCTCCAGCCCTTTGATTTTCCGGCCAGAGGCCCTGTTCTCATGCCCGCGGCCAGCTGCGATCACCCGATCGAGACTCCCGTTCGACGCACACCCCTCAAGATCGGAACGACAACAGCGTCTTACGCTGCGGCAGCAGCGGTTCAAGGCGGTCCCACAGCTCATCCGACACAATCCACGGTGACGTCCCCACACACCACCGAACGCTCAACTACTCCCACGGACACGGCCAGCAGGGTCGTTCTGCCTCATAGTGTTAGCTTGCGATTTATCCGGTGCGACGTGGCTTGGTGCCGACCTTGTGGTGGGCTGGTCTGCGGTAGGGCTCGCCGGTGGCCAGGAGCAGGCCCACGTCGTAGCGGTTCGCCGGCCGTCGGTTCTTCGAGCCGGGTGGGCGTCCAGGACCGGGCTGGGAGGGTTTCGGCACTGTGGCCGGCGTCGGCGCCTTCGCGTGCAGGTGCCGGAACCCTCGGCGGACCCGAGCGGGGGTGAGCTTGTTCGGTGCCAGCGGTCGTTCCCAGGGACGCCGCAGGTCCGTGGCTAGGGGGCGGGCGAGGCGGAGTTGGGTGTGGGCGGCGACCACGATCCAGGTCCAGCGGTCCGCCGCCTCGGGGTCGCGGAGTTTCGGCGCGGTCCAGCCGAGCGTCTGCTTGATCATTCTGAAGAAGTGCTCGATGCCGAACCTTCGCAGGAAAGCCTGCCAGGCCAGGTCTGACTCCGCCGGGCCGACTGTCGGTCGGGACCACCACAGCCACAAGGGCTTGGGGTCGCCGCCGCTGGGCAGGCGGTCGACCTGGAGGCGGATGACGGTGCCCTCGATGATGGGGAGTTTGCCGGGATGGTCCCGCCAGGCGGCGCGCTGCTGGAGTTCAGGGTGGAGCCGGTCCCAGCTCTGGGCATGGGCGGTGCCGTCGCGGGTGGTCTCCGCCTTCGTCTCCGCGTCCGGGGCGCCCCAGATGCTGGCGTCCTTGAAGATGAACTCGCTGCCGTGCTTGGGCGGCCGGCCCCCGGCCGGGTTGGCCAGGGCGAACTCCGCGCGGATCGGTGCCGGGCGGCGCATCACCCGGTCCGAGCGCAGGCGTCCCAGGATCTCGACGGGCAGGTCGCGCAGGAGGTAGGACAAGCGCATCACGTCGTAGCCGGCGTCGGTCACGATGCACACCGCGGGGTCGCCCGGGTGCCACTGGCCTGCGGCGATCAGGCGCTCGACCAGGTCCCGCAGCTGCGAGGCAGTGACCGCGGCGAGGTCGTCGCCCGGCCGCAGCCGGACGGCGTCCAGCGGGGCGACCCACGAGGTCCGGCCCGATTCCAGGGCGACGACCCAGGAGTAGGGCCAACCCGGGATCATGAGGTGCCGGTTCTCGCCGCGGCCATAAGTGTGGCAGAACGAGCGGGCATCACTGGTGGCGGCGTCCGGCCTCAGCCAGGGCGACACGTCCACCGCGAGCACCAGGCGGCCGTCGGCGGCGCGCGGCAGAGGCAGGCCAGCCAACTCGGTCCGCAGCCGACCGACGTCCAGCTGGCCCCGGTTCAGCGCGCCGTACAGGGCGCCGTGGCCGCGACGGTATTCGGGGGCGAGCGCCAGGTCCACCAGGGTCTTCACCGGCCCGTCGGTGCACAGTACCGCGTCGGTGAGCTCGAACAGTGCGTCGCGTCGCCCGGTCAGGCAGTCGTAGAAGACCCACCGGAAGCGGGACAGTTCCGCGAACGGCTCGCACTGTCCGCTCTGGTTCATCAGACTCACCATCACGGCCTTCGCGTAAAGTCCTGTCCCTCTTGGTCGAGTTCAGGATCATGCGAAGGCCGCATCTTCGTCCCGGAAACACCCGGACGAGTGATCATCGGGTCCGCCGAACGTGCTCCCGCCGTCAGGATCGCGGGGACCACGGGTCGTTGCACTCTGTCGGATCAGGCTGTTCGGGGTGGAGCATCTCTCGGACGCATCGCCGCAGTCCCGTCTCGCTGGATCCGCCTGCGGCGGCCATCCAGGGCAGGTCGTCCATGACGTGGGCACGCTCGTCGGTGGCGAGGTCGTCGACGGCTGCGCGCAGGTCGTCAGGGGCGGGTTCGTCAGTGAGGCAGAGCCAGCCGATCGCTGCGGCCAGGCGGGCCTCGGACGCTTGTGTTCCGTCCCGCCAGCACTCTCGCATCCATACCGTGGTCGGCGGGTGGGGGTGGGTCCGGGTGACTTCGGCGGTGGCGAGAACCAGGGCAGCGCGGACAATCGGGTCCTGCTCGGCGTCGAGTCGGGTGCGAAAGGCGGCACGGACCGCGCGGTCGAGGTCAGTGGCGGTGGCCAGTGCGTAGGCGGCGCTGATCCGGATCGCGGGGTCGGGGTCGTGCAGAAGAGGCTTCAGGAGGACAGCGTCGGCGGTGATCGCGGCCCGGGCGGCGGCAACCGACCAGCCCGCCGGGTAGCCGGTCACCTCAACGCCGTAGTCGTCGTAGAGCTCGTCGTATTTGGGATCGGCGCGGTGGAGCAGCAGTTCGCCGCGGGAGGCGACGCCGAAGTAGCGGGCGCGAGCCGGGGAGGGGACTTCAGCGAGCGCGTCAGCACGGTAAGGGTGGCGGGTATCGGCAGCGATCCGGGTCAGGAACGGCACGGCAAGCACGGCGGCCGCCCGCATGTCGTTGGCGCACATGCCGCTCACAACACCCGTTCCGGTGCGAACGGGCGAGCCGCCGGTGTGGAGCACGTGAATGGCCTCCCTGACGTGATCCCCCTGCGGGAACCTCTCCCAGGAGACTTCGCCGAGCAGGAATCCGTCCTTGACCTCGGGCCGCATAGCGGCCACCACCGCACGCACATCGAACGCCCCGCCCACGAACGAGGACAGGTCTGCCCCGTCCGTCAACGCCCGGCACATCGCGAACGTTGGATCGGTCCGCCACCCGCCCACATCACATCACCCCACCCCTGAGCCTGATCGAAGTAGATCACGCCCGAGCGGACCGACATCGCTGTCGAGGCACTTCCCTTGCACCGTAGGTGTGAACGCGAGGCTGGAGTTTCCCCAGGCAGGCCGCGCGGATGCGTGATCGTAAGGCTCGCCTGCTCGAAGCCGGACGTTAAACGACAAGGTTAGTCCTTGTTAGAGGGGCCCCCGTCCAGCGTGCTGCGGAGCGCGAGTGCCGCGTGCGTGGCCCGTTCGCTCAAGATCCGGTCGCGCACCTCGCGGTCCCCTACAGTCGCAGGGCGGGGATGTCGAGAGCTTCCAGGACAGCCCGCACCACGTCACGCACGGCGCTCGAGGGAACAGCCTCTTCGGGGGTGTTGTAGGAACCCTCCATACTGATCCACTGGCCCTTGCGTCTCTCACATGACTCTCACCGAATCGGCGGCCGGGTGCGGATTTGGGGCCTCTGACCTGGCCTTCCGTGCTCTCTATTAGACCCTACGGACTGGGGTGGTCATGTTACATACCCCACACGTCGAACTGACAGGGTTGTGCAAACTCTCCTTGGCCCGGAGCAGCCTCGTAGTACAGGATCGGCTCTCATGGACCTGCTGAACACGCTGGTGGACAAGGGGCTTCGGCGCGAGCTGCCGACCCGCGAGGAAGCGCTCGCCGTACTGGCGACCTCCGACGACGACGTGCTCGACGTGGTGGCCGCGGCCGGCAAGGTGCGCCGGCACTGGTTCGGCCGGCGCGTGAAACTCAACTACCTGGTCAACCTCAAGTCGGGCCTGTGCCCCGAGGACTGCTCCTACTGCTCGCAGCGGCTGGGCTCCTCCACCGGGATCCTGAAGTACAGCTGGCTGAAACCCGACGAGGCCTCGAAGGCGGCCGCCGCGGGCCTGGCCGGGGGCGCCAAGCGGGTCTGCCTGGTGGCCAGCGGACGCGGTCCGACCGACCGGGACGTGGACCGGGTCGCGGGCACCATCAAGGCCATCAAGGAGCAGAACGAGGGCGTCGAGGTGTGCGCCTGCCTCGGCCTGCTCTCCGACGGCCAGGCGGAGCGGCTGCGCGCGGCGGGCGCGGACGCCTACAACCACAACCTCAACACGTCCGAGGGGACGTACGGGGACATCACGACCACCCACACGTACGCCGACCGGGTGGACACGGTCAACAAGGCGCACGCTGCGGGCCTGTCGGCCTGCTCCGGTCTGATCGCCGGCATGGGCGAGAGCGACGGGGACCTGGTCGACGTCGTCTTCTCGCTGCGCGAGCTGGACCCTGACTCCGTTCCGGTGAACTTCCTGATCCCGGTCGAGGGCACCCCGCTGGCCAAGGAGTGGAACCTCACCCCGCAGCGCTGCCTGCGCATCCTGGCGATGGTGCGGTTCGTCTGCCCCGACGTGGAGGTCCGGATCGCGGGCGGCCGCGAGGTCCATCTGCGCACGATGCAGCCGCTCGCGCTGCACCTGGCCAACTCGATCTTCCTCGGCGACTACCTGACCACCGAGGGCCAGGCGGGCCAGGCCGACCTGGAGATGATCGCGGACGCCGGTTTCGTGGTGGAGGGCGCCGACGAGGTGACGCTGCCGCAGCACCGGGCCGAGGTCCAGGCCGCCGGATGCGGGTCGCACGCGGCGGAGGGCGCGGGCTGCGCGTCGCACGCGGGCGAGGGTGCCGGGTGCGGGTCGGTGTGCGGCTCCCACGACGGTGCGCCCGAGGCTGTCGCCGTCGCCGCCAACGAACCGCGCACCGACCTGGTCGCCGTCCGCCGCCGGGGTGCCGGTACGGATCTCGCGCCCAATGCCTGAGCCCGGCCTCGGCGTCCCCGAGCTGCTGGAGCTCGACCGCCGGCACGTCTGGCATCCGTACGGCCCGATGCCCGGCCGGGCCGAACCGCTCGTCGTGGAGTCGGCGAGCGGGGTCCGGCTGCGGCTCGCGGACGGCTCCGGCGAGCTGGTCGACGGGATGTCGTCGTGGTGGTCGGCGATCCACGGCTACAACCACCCGGTGCTCAACGAGGCCGCGCACGACCAGCTCGGCAGGATGAGCCATGTGATGTTCGGCGGGCTCACCCACGAGCCCGCCGTCCGGCTGGCGAAGCTCCTCGTCGACATCACACCGGCCGGGCTGGAGCACGTCTTCCTCGCCGACTCGGGATCGGTGTCGGTCGAGGTCGCGGTGAAGATGTGCCTGCAGTACTGGCGCTCCCTCGGCCGCCCCGCCAAGCAGCGCCTGCTGACCTGGCGCGGCGGCTACCACGGCGACACCTGGCAGCCCATGTCCGTCTGCGACCCCGAGGGGGGCATGCACGAGCTCTGGTCCGGGGTATTGCCCCGCCAGGTGTTCGCGGACGCCCCGCCGACCGAGTACGACGAGTCGTACGCCGAGCACCTGCGTTCGATGATCGAACGGCACGCGCACGAGCTGGCCGCGGTGATCGTGGAGCCGGTGGTGCAGGGCGCCGGCGGGATGCGCTTCCACTCCGCCGCCTACCTGCGGGTGCTGCGCGAGGCGTGCGACGCGCACGACGTGCTGCTGGTGTTCGACGAGATCGCGACCGGCTTCGGGCGCACCGGCGCGCTGTTCGCGGCGGACCACGCGGCCGTCACCCCGGACGTGATGTGCGTCGGCAAGGCGCTGACCGGCGGTTACCTGACGATGGCGGCGACCCTGTGCACGCCTGAGGTGGCTGCGGGGATCTCGCGGGGCGAGGTGCCGGTGCTGGCGCACGGGCCGACGTTCATGGGCAACCCGCTGGCGGCCGCGGTCGCCTGTGCCTCGCTGGGGCTGCTGCTCGGCCAGGACTGGCTCGCGGAGGTCAAGCGGATCGAGGCGGGGCTGCGGGAGGGCCTGGCGCCGGCCCGGGAGTCCGCCGGGGTCCGGGACGTCCGGGTGCTCGGCGCCATCGGGGTGGTCCAGCTGGACCACGAGGTCGACATGAAGGCCGCCACGGCCGCCGCGGCGCGCGAGGGCGTGTGGCTGCGGCCGTTCCGCGACCTCGTGTACACGATGCCGCCGTACGTCACGGGTGACGCGGACGTGGCACGGATCGCGCGCGCGGTGTGCGCCGCCGCACGGGAGGGATGAGCATGCCGATCCTGGTGATCACGGGGACGGGCACGGAGGTCGGCAAGACGGTCACCACGGCCGCGGTGGCCGCCGCCGCGGTCGCGGCGGGCCGCTCGGTGGCCGTCCTGAAGGCCGCGCAGACGGGGGTACGACCCGACGAGCGCGGGGACGCCGACGAGGTCGCCCGGCTCGTGGGTGCCGTGACGGCGGCCGAAGTCGCGCGTTTCCCGGAGCCGTTGGCGCCGGGCACGGCGGCCCGCAGGGCGGGGATGCCGCCCGTGCGGCCGCAGGACGTGGCCGAGGCCGCCGCCAAGCTGGCCACCGAGCACGAGCTGGTGCTGGTCGAGGGCGCGGGCGGGCTGCTCGTCCGGTTCGACGCGGCGGGCGGCACGCTGGCGGACGCGGCCCGGCTGCTGAACGCGCCGGTGCTGGTGGTGGCGTCGGCCGGGCTCGGCACGCTGAACACCACCGAACTGACAGCCCGTGAACTTCGGTCCCGGGACCTGGAGTTGCTGGGCGTGGTGATCGGCAGCTGGCCCGACTCCCCCGATCTGGCGTCGCGGTGCAACGTCGCCGACCTGCCGGAGGTGGCCGGAGCACCGCTGCTCGGCGCGCTGCCCGCCGGGGCGGGGGCGCTGGCCCCCGCCGACTTCCGTGCGGTGGCGCCGAGTTGGCTGTCGGCCCGGCTGGACGGCACCTGGGACGCGGAGGCGTTCCGGGTGCGGGAGGCGCCGTAGGCCGTCGGTCGGGTGCGGCTGCGTGGGGGCTGGTCGCGCAGTTCCCCGCGCCCCCTTGGGGGGCGCGTCGCCCCCCTATCTTTTAGGGGCGCGGGGAACTGCGCGACCAGCCACGACGGCGCCGCACCCGACCACGCAGCCGCTCCCTAGGGCGACTCGCCGAGCAGTCGTACCAGTTCGATCCGGGACCGGATCCCCAACCGGCTGAAGACCCCCCGCAGATGGTGGTCGATGGTGCGCGGGCTCAGGTTGAGGCGGTCGGCGATCTCGCGGTTGGTGGCGCCCTCGGCGGCCATCCGGGCGACCATCAGCTGCTGGGCGGTGAGCACGGAGGCCGGGTCGGGCGCATCGGTGACAGGTGTCAACGCCGTGCCGAGGGCCCGGAGTTCGGCGCGGACCTGGGCGGCGCAGTGCGGGGCGCCGAAGGACTCGAAGGCCTCCAGGGCGCTGTGCAGCCGGTCGCGGGCCTCGGTGCGCTGCCGGAGCCGGCGCAGCGCACCGCCGAACAGCAGCTCGGTGCGGGCGCGTTCGAAGTCCCGGGTGCCCCGGGCGTGCAGGTCCAGTGCGGAGCGGTAGTGCTGGACCGCCTCGGCACCGGGGGCGAGCAGGGCCCGGCAGCGGGCGCTGAGCGCGAGGTCGTCGGGGCTGCGGACGGCGGTCGCCCAGCGGTCGTAGTCGGCGTGCGCGGCGCGGGCGACCCGGGTGTCCCCGGTGCGGACGGCCGCCTCTACGTAGTGCGGGGTGGCCAGGTGCCGGATGGCCCGGTGGCCGTGTCCGGGGCCGAACCCGGCGAGCGCGCGCAGCCGGGCGGCGGCCGCCGGGAAACGGCCGCCCGCCAGGTCGAGGAAGGCGAGTGCCCACTGGGCGAGGGCGGCGGGCAGGCCCAGTCCATGCGCCAGGGCGTGCGAGCGGGCCGCCGCCGCGCGCGCCCGGCAGGCCTCCTCGTCGCCGGTGACGGCGGCGAACATGGCGAGTGCGGCCTGCAGATGGCAGGCCCCGTTGTCCTGTCCGGTGGCGTACGCCTGGCGCAGGGCCTCCTGGGCGGCTGCCTCGGCGGCCCGGGGGCGGCCGGTCCAGAAGTCGGCGTAGGCGCGGAACTCCATGGCCTGGGCGACCGTCCCGGGGATGCCGCGCGACCGGGCGGAGGCGGCGGCCCGCAGGGTGGCGGTGACGGCCCGGGTGTGGTCGCCGAGCAGCAGCGCGGCGATGCCGGAGTGGATCAGCAGACCGGGGTCGCCGCCGGGCCCGCAGCGGCCCGCGGTGCCCTTGAGGAGGACGCGGGCGTCGGCGTAGCGGCCCTCGACGGCGCAGGCGAGGGCGGCGAGGATGCCGGACGGCGGGAGGTCAAGCCACTGGGCGAGGACATGGGCCTCGCGGCAGCGTCTCAGGTCACCGGTGTAGACGGCGGCCTCGGTGGCGAGGGCGAGGAGTTCCACGGCATCGGCGGAACGTTCCTGCCTGACGGCGGCGGTGAGCAGGGCGTCGAAGGCCTCGGCGGCGTGGCCTGTCCTGAGGGCGAGGACGCCGTTGAGGGCGGAGTTGTCCGTGCGGGCGGCGAGCCGTCTCGCCCGGTCGGGCTCTCCGGAGCGCCAGGCGTCGGCGGCGGCCAGGGCGAGCAGCCGACCCTCCTCGGCCGGGTCGGGGCAGAGGTCGGCGGCGCGTTCGGCGAGGGCGCGGGCCAGGGCGGGTCGCCCTTCGGAGCGGGCCCGGTCGGCGGCGGTGCGCAGTTCCGCCGCGAGCCGGGCGCTGGGGCCGAGGGCGGCGGCGCCCCGGTGCCAGGAGCGGCGGGCCGTCTCGGCCTTGCCGCCGAGGACCCGGGCGAGCAGCAGATGGGCCGCGCGCCGGTCGGCCGGTGAGCCGGTCTCGTAGGCGGCGATCCGGGTCCAGGGGTCCCGGAAGAACACCCCGCCGGCGCTGGCGTGGGCGACCCCGGCCGCCTCGGCGGTCTCCAGCGGGCGGGTGTCGAGCCGGCCGGCGGTGACCGCGCGCAGGAAGGCGTGGGTGGCGACCGGGTACTGGTCGGCGGCGGCGAGCAGCAACAGCAGCCGGGTCTCGTCGGGCAGGGCGCGGATCTCCCGGCGCAGGGCGTGGAGCAACCCCGGTGCCAGTTCGGCCGGTTCGACCGGCAGCGGGTCGGTGCCGGCCGCCTGCCGTTCGGTGAGACGCGGCACGAGTTCGGCCACGGCGCGCTGGTCCTCGTATACGACTCGTGTCACCCGGACGCGGACTCCCTCGGGGAGCGCCGGAGCCGGGCATGGCCCCGCGTCGGTCGGCTGCGGTGGCGAAGTGCGGTCAAGGTGTGGGGGGTTCACCGGTATCACCACACGAAAGACGTTACTGGCGAGTTAGTTGATTCGTAAAGACTGGCGACTTCACCGATGCGCCGCGCGTAGACCCGTCCTGACACTCCTGAACAACCCCACCCGTTTCAGGAGGCATCATGCAACGCGCCAAGCGTCGCATCGCAACCGCTCTGTCGGCGATAGCCGGTTCGCTCCTTCTGTCCCTCCCCCTGAGTGCCGGCACCGCGCACGCGGCGAGCCACGACCCGATCGTGTTCGTACACGGTCTGAGCAGCGACTCCAGCAGCTGGGACGACTGGATCGCGGACTTCGAGGCGGACGGCTACTCGTCCTCCGAGCTGTACGCGATCTCGTACGACTGGACGAAGTCGAACGTCACCACCGCCTCGACGCTGTCCACCTACATCCAGTCCGTCCTCTCCAAGACCGGCGCCTCCAAGGTCGACCTGGTGGTGCACTCCATGGGTGCGCTCAACAGCCGCTACTACCTGAAGAACCTCGGCGGGACCTCGTACGTGGACCACTTCGTGTCGGTCGCCGGGGTGAACCACGGCACCAGCGTCGCCTCGCTGTGCGGGTGGCTGTACACGTCCTGCAAGGAGATGACGACCGGCAGCTCCTTCCTGACCGCCCTGAACTCCGGCGACGAGACGCCCGGCAGCGTCTCGTACGCGGCGTACTGGTCGGACTGCGACGCGGCGATCGACCCGGACACCTCGGCGGAGCTGAGCGGGGCGACCAACGTCGACGTCGGCTGCATCTCGCACACCGACATGAACAACGACTACGGCGTCTACGAGCAGGTGCGCGACTTCATCGGCTGAGCCGTCCGCGGCAGCGGGGGTGCGACGGGCCGCAACGGGGGACAATCACCGTAGACCTGCTTCCGTCGGGAGGTCCGTCATGCGGCTGTTGTCCGCCGGCGCCGGGACACCGGTGCGGGATCCCGTCCACCACCCGCTCTTCGCGCGTTTCTACGCCCGCTGCAGCGTCACCGCCGAGACCGGTCTCGGGATGGCTGCGATCCGGGAGCGGCTGCTCTCCGGGCTGTCCGGGCGGGTGATCGAGATCGGGGCGGGCAACGGGCTGAACTTCGCCCGCTACCCCGTCTCGGTCGCGGAGGTCGTGGCGATCGAACCGGAGCGCACCCTGCGGCAGTTGGCGGCGGAGGCCGCCGTGCGCGCCGACGTCCCGGTGGACGTGGTGCCGGGTACGGCGGAGGCGCTGCCGGTGAAGAGCGAGGCCTTCGACGCGGCGGTGTGCTCGCTGGTGCTGTGCAGCGTCCGGGATGTGCAGCGGGCGCTCGCGGAGGTGCGGCGGGTGCTGCGGCCGGGCGGTGAGCTGCGGTTCTTCGAGCACGGCGCGGGCGGTGGCCGGGCGATGCGGTTCAGCCAGCGGGCCCTGGACCGGACGGTGTGGCCGCTGCTGGTCGGCGGCTGCCATCTGTCCCGGGAGCCGGTCGCCGAACTGCGCGCGGCCGGGTTCGAGCTCGGCCCGTACCGCCGGGTGTTCCTGCCGGAGAACGGCCCCCGGCTGCCCTCCTCGTACTGTGCGCTGGGCGTCGCGCGCAAGCCTCCGGAAGTCTGAGCCGGGTCTCGGCCGGACCGGTCACAGGCTCCAGCGGCGCAGTTCCTCGGCGATGTCGGCGACGCTCGCCTCGCCGTTCTTCACCAGCCGGGCCAGGTCGCGGACCTGCTCGGGCGAGGTGACGACCTTGAGGCCGCTGGCGACCAGGTAGGCGTAGGCGACCGAGGACGCGAACAGGGCGTTCGAGCGCTCCAGGGCCGGGACGTGGATCAGCAGCTGGAGCAGGGCCGCGGCGCGGGCCTGCGGGGTGTCGTAGACGGGGACGTCGAATATCTCGGCCCCGTGCCTGGCGACGGCGGCGATCAGCGCACCCCAGTCGGTGACCTGCGGGTCACCGGGGGTCTTCTGTTCGGCGAGCATGAGGAGCCAGGCGAGATCGATCGTCAGGTCGCTCAAGGGATCAGTGACGGCCTTCGGTCTTGTCAGACGTGTCGGTACCGCGCGTCTCACCGAACTCCTCGGCGAAGACGGACTCGTACTGCTTCATGAAATCGGCGGCGGCCTCGACGAACGTCCGGCCGGCCTCACCCGTGTCCTGCATGACCAGTTCCTCTATGTAGCGGTTGACGCTCACACCGCGCGCGAGAGCGCGTTCGCGGGCCGCCCTGGCGGTGCCCTCGTCCACGCGCACGTTCAGCTGGGTCTTCGCCATACCTCGAAGCTAGCGCGGATGCGCTAGCAATGCCAGCGCGCATCGGAATCGAAAAGTGATACCGGCTGTGGGACGGGTCACACTACGCTCGACCCGGGCAGAGACCCGGACAAAGAGGTCGGGTGACGGTCGCGTGACACGGGGAGGCAGTCTTGTCCACAGCAGCTGCGGAGGCGCCCGCCGCCGACGGGGTCGCGGCCCGTGCGCGCGGGCTGACCAAGGCGTACGGAGCGGGTGAGACGGCGGTGCTCGCCCTGGACTCGGTGGACGTGGACATCGCACGCGGCCGCTTCACCGCGGTCATGGGGCCCTCGGGCTCCGGCAAGTCCACGTTGATGCACTGCCTGGCCGGGCTGGACACCGTGTCGGCCGGTCAGGTCTGGCTCGGCGGCACCGAGATAACGGGCCTCAGGGAGCGCGAGCTGACGCGGCTGCGCCGGGACCGGATCGGGTTCATGTTCCAGTCGTTCAACCTGATCCCGACGCTGAACGCGGCCGAGAACATCACCCTGCCCATGGACATCGCGGGCAAGAAGCCCGACGAGAAGTGGCTGGACCAGGTCGTCGACACGCTCGGGCTGCGGGACCGCCTCAAGCACCGGCCCGCGCAGCTCTCCGGCGGCCAGCAGCAGCGCGTGGCCTGCGCGCGGGCGCTGGCCTCCCGCCCGGAGCTGATCTTCGCCGACGAGCCGACCGGGAACCTGGACTCGCGGGCAGGCCTGGAGGTGCTGGGATTCCTGCGGGACGCGGTGGACCAGCTCGGCCAGACGGTCGTCATGGTGACCCACGACCCGGGCGCCGCCGCCCACTCCGACCTGGTGCTCTTCCTCGCGGACGGCAGGATCGTGGACCGGATGGAAGGGCCGACGGCGGAGGCCGTGCTGGAACGGATGAAGCGGTTCGACGTGGGACGCGGGTCCACGGGGACCGACGTGGGCGACGGGTCCACGGGACGCGGGGAGGACTGACCCGGTGCTCAGGGCAACCCTGCGGAGCTTCCTGGCCCACAAGGGACGGCTGCTGCTGTCCGCGCTGGCCATCGTCCTGTCCGTGGCGTTCGTCGCGGGCAGCCTGATCTTCTCCGACACCGTCACCCGCACCTTCGACCGGCTGTTCGCCTCCACCTCCGCCGACGTGACGGTGGAGCCGAAGCAGGACCTCAAGTCGTCGGTGCCGACCGGTGCCGTCCAGACCGTGCCGGCCGCGCTGGCGGGCCAGGTGGCGAAGGTCGACGGGGTCGCGGGCACCCACGCCGACGTCTCGGTGCAGAACATCGTGGTGGTCGACAGCCACAACAAGTCGGTCGGCCCGACCACCGGCGCCCCGACCATCGCCACCGACTGGTACCTCACCCACCGCAGCCCCGTGAAGCTCACCTCGGGACACGTCCCGCGGGGCGCCGGCCAGGCACTGCTCGACGCGGACACCGCCGACAAGAAGCACGTCCGGATCGGCGACACGCTGACCGTGCAGGCCCAGCCCGGCACCTTCCAGGTGGAGATCGTCGGCATCGCCACCTTCACCACCACCAACCCGGGCGCGGCCCTGGTCTTCCTGGACCCGGCGGTGGCCGCGAAGGAGCTGCTGGGCTCCCCCGGCCGGGCCACCAGCATCTCGGTGGACGCCGCGCAGGGGGTGACGGACGCCCAGCTCAAGGCCCGTGTCGGCGCGGCGATCGGGACCGGCACGTACGACCTGAAGACCGCCGACGAGCAGGCGAAGTCGTCGGCCGCGGACCTCGGCGGCTTCCTCGACGTCATCAAGTACGTGATGCTGGGATTCGCCGGGATCGCCACCCTGGTGGGCGTCTTCCTCATCGTCAACACCTTCTCCATGCTGATCGCCCAGCGCACCCGGGAACTGGGCCTGCTGCGCGCCCTGGGCGCCGACCGGCGACAGGTACGTCGGTCCGTGCTCACCGAGGCGGTGCTGCTGGGTCTGGCCGGTTCGACGCTGGGCCTGGGCGCCGGGGTCGGGCTGGCGTTCGGGCTGATCAAGCTGATGAGCGCGTTCGGGATGAACCTCAAGGCCACCGAGATGGTCATCGGCTGGGGCACGCCGGTCGCCGCGTACGTCGTGGGCGTCGGTGTCACCTTCGTCGCCGCGTACCTGCCCGCCCGGCGCGCGGCCACGGTGTCCCCGATGGCGGCGCTCGCGGACGCCGAGATCGCCGGGGTGGGCAAGCCGCTCAGGACCCGGGCGGTCGTGGGCGGGATCGTCGGGGTGCTCGGGGCCGCGGCCCTGACCGGTTGCGCCACGGCGACCAAGACCGCCTCCGCCGCCTCGCTGCTCGGCCTCGGGGTCGTCCTGACCCTGGTCGCGACGGTCATCGCGGGCCCGCTGCTGGTCCGGCCGGTGATCCGGGTCCTCGGCGGGGCCTTCCCCGCCCTGTTCGGCCCGGTCGGCCGGATGAGCCAGCGCAACGCCCTGCGCAACCCGCGCCGTACCGGCGCCACGGCCGCCGCGCTCATGGTGGGGCTCGCCCTGGTCGGCGGGATGTCGGTGGCCAGCGCTTCGATGTCCAAGTCCTTCGACCAGCAGATCGACAAGACACTGGGCGCCGACTTCGTCGTCCAGAACAGCAACTTCCTGCCGTTCACCCGGGAGATCACCGACAAGGTGCGCGGCACCGAGGGCGTGGGGCTCGTCGTACGGCAGCGGTTCGCAGCCGTCGCGGTACGGCTGCCGGACGGCAAGCGGGTCACCACGACCGCCGCCGGGTACGACGCCCAGGTGGACGAGGTCGCCCATGTCGCCTACAAGAGCGGCGACACCGCGGCGGCGCTGGCCCCCGGCAGCCTCGGCATGGACGTCACCTTCGCCGAGGACCACAAGGTGCGGCTCGGCAGCGTGCTCCCGGTCGAGTTCCAGGGCGGCAAACGGGCCGAGATGAAGGTGGGCGCCCTCACCGACCAGGACAGCGGCAGCGGCTTCGGCACGCAGGGCGGGCTGTTCTTCGGCATCGCCACCGTGGAGAAGTACGTCCCCGGCGGCCAGGACTCGTCGCTGTACGTCAACCGGGCCCCTGGCACCGGCGCCGACCAGCTGCGCTCGCGGCTGGAGCAGACGCTGGCGCCGTACCCGCAGGTGCAGGTGCGCGACCAGGCCGACTACAAGAAGCTGGTGCACGACCAGATCGCCGTACTGCTCTACCTGGTGTACGCGCTGCTCGGGCTCGCGATCGTGATCGCGGTGCTCGGAGTGGTCAACACGCTGGCGCTGTCGGTCGTGGAGCGCACCCGGGAGATCGGCCTGCTGCGCGCGATCGGGCTGGCGCGGCGGCAGTTGCGCCGGATGATCCGGCTGGAGTCGGTCGTGATCGCGGTGTTCGGCGCGGTGCTGGGGCTCGCGCTGGGCCTGGTGTGGGGCGTGTGCACCCAGCAGGTGCTGGCCCTCCAGGGCATGAAGGCCCTCGCCGTGCCGTGGGGCACGATCGTCGCGGTGGTGATCGGGTCGGCGGTGGTGGGCATCGTGGCCGCGCTGCTGCCGGCGTTGCGCGCGTCGCGGATGAACGTGCTGGCCGCCATCGCGCACGAATGACTCACGCCGTCCACCACCGAGGAGGGTTCATGCCGCGTCCGTTCCGCTTCGGGGTCAACCTGCTCACGCCCGCGTCGGCCGGCGACTGGCGGGCGAAGTGCAGACGGGCCGAGGAACTCGGCTACGACGTCATCCTCGTCCCCGACCACCTCGGCATGCCGGCGCCCTTCCCGGCGCTGGTCGCGGCGGCCGAGGCGACCGGCCGGCCGCGGCTCGGCACGTTCGTGCTCAACGCGGGCTTCTGGAACCCCGTGCTGCTGGCCCGTGAGGTGGCGACGACCGCCGCACTGACCGGCGGGCGTCTCGAACTCGGGCTCGGTACCGGCTATGTCCAGGCGGAGCACGACCGGGCCGGGCTGCCGTTCGGCTCGCCGCGCGAGCGGGTGGACCATCTGCGGCGCGCGGTCGAGGAGTTGCTGAAGTCGGACGCCGCCGGGGTGCCGCTGCTGATCGGCGGCAACGGCGACCGGATGCTGCGGCTGACCGCGGAGCACGCGGACATCGCGGCCTTCACCGGAGCCCGCCTGGTGCCGGGAAACACGGAGGGCCGTCTGGACCCGGTCACGGCCGGGGAACTGGACGAACGGGTCCGCCGTTACGGGGAGTTGGCTGCCTCACGGGCCGAACCCGCCGAACGGAACCTGCTCATCCAGATCGTGGCGGTCACCGACGACCCGGCGTCCGCGCTCGGCCCGCTGCTGGAGCGGCGCCCCGAGCTGACCCTTGAGCAGGCCCTCGCCCTGCCCACCGTCCTCGTCGGCACGCTGGAGGAGGTCGCCGGGCGGGTGCGAGAGCTGCGCGACCGGTACGGGATCTCGTATCTGACCGTCCTGGAGCCGTACATGGAGGCGTTCGCTCCGGTGGCGGCGGAGCTGGCCGAGCAGTCCGCATAGTGGAAATCGCCGACG
This sequence comes from Streptomyces sp. NPDC090499, assembly GCF_044769305.1. NCBI lineage: Bacteria > Bacillati > Actinomycetota > Actinomycetes > Kitasatosporales > Streptomycetaceae > Streptomyces > Streptomyces sp. NPDC090499. Next base: position 203,701 of record NZ_JBIVXP010000015.1, on the reverse strand, counting down.
GGCGGGGACGGCCGTGATGTGATCACCGTATGACCGACCTGCGCATACGGGCTGCGACGTCCGGAGACCTCGACGCCGTGCTCGCCTTCTGGAGGACGGCGGCCGAGGGCACCAGCATCAGCGACGACCGCGGTGGCGTGGACCGTCTCCTCGCCACCGACCCCGAGGCCCTGCTCCTCGCCGAGCTGGACGGTGAAGTCGTGGGCACGGTGATCGCCGGCTTCGACGGCTGGCGCTGCCACCTGTACCGGCTGGCGGTGCATCCCGGGCGGCGCCGCCGGGGCATCGGCTCGGCCCTGCTGGCGGCCGCCGACGAGCGCTTCGTACGGCTGGGCGGTCGGCGCGCGGACGCGATGGTGCTGGTCCGCAACGAAACCGCGCAACACGCCTGGCGAGCCGCCGGGTACCAGCCCCAGGAGCAGTGGCGGCGGTGGGTGAAGCCGCTGACGGACGACGGCCACTGACGTCACTTTGCCGATCCTTTACCATTGGGGGAGTCGCTGTTCCTCGATGAAAGGTGTGTGAGCGTCCGGCCATGGGCGAACCTCCCAGTCCTGTCCCCCGGCAACGCCGCGCGGTCCCGACCGCCCTGTCCGACCATGGGACGGAGGTGACCCGATGACCGAAGTGCTCCTCCTGCTGGTGGCGATCCTGCTGTCGCTCGCCTGCGGCGCCTTCGTCGCGGCCGAGTTCTCGCTGACCACGGTCGAGCGTGGCGAGCTGGAGCGTGCCGTGCAGCGCGGCGAGCGCGGCGCGGCCGGCGCCCTCAAGGCCGTACGGAACCTGACGTTCCAGCTGTCGGGGGCGCAGCTCGGCATCACGGTCACCAACCTGGTCGTCGGCATGCTCTCCGAGCCCTCGATCGCCAAGCTGCTGGCCGGCCCGCTGGAGGCGGTGGGGATCGGGGCGTCGGCGGCGAGTTCGCTGGCGCTGGTGATCGGTACCGCGCTGTCCACGGTGTTCCTGATGGTCGTCGGCGAACTGGTGCCGAAGAACTGGGCGATCTCCGCGCCGCTTGCCGTGGCCAAGCGGGTGGGCAACGCCCAGCGCTGGTTCAGCGCGGCCTTCCGGCCGTTCATCACACATCTGAACAACACGGCGAACCGGCTGGTACGACGCCTGGGCATCGAGCCCGCCGAGGAGCTGGCGTCCGCGCGCGGGCCGCAGGAGCTGGCCGCGCTGGCCCGGCACTCCGCCAAGCAGGGCGCGCTGGAGGCGGACACCGCGGAGCTGTTCGTGCGCACCCTCAACCTGGCCGATCTCACGGCCGAGAACGTGATGACCCCGCGCGTCCAGGTCGTCGCCCTGGAGATCCGGGCGACCTGCGAGGACGTGGCGAACGCGACCCGCGCGACCGGCCTGTCCCGTTTCCCGGTCTACCGGGACAGCCTGGACTCGGTCGTCGGCACCGCCCACATCAAGGACGTCCTGGCCATGCCGGCCGAGGAGCGGCCCCGGGTCCGGGTCGCCCAGATGATGCGCGAACCCCTGCTGGTCCCCGAGTCCCTCACCGTCGACCGCCTCCTGGACCGCCTCGGCGGCCGGCGCACCATGGCCGTCGTGATCGACGAGTACGGCGGTACGGCCGGGGTCGCCACCCTGGAGGACATCGTCGAGGAGGTCGTCGGCGAGGTCCGCGACGAGCACGACCCGCACGAGACGCCCGACCTCGCCCCCGCCGGCGCCGACGCGGCCGGCCGCACGCTCTACTCGGCGGACGGCGCGGCCCGCATGGACCAGCTCGCCCGCGTCGGCCTCAGGCCGCCCGAGGGACCGTACGAGACGCTGGCCGGGCTGGTCGCGGCCGAGCTGGGCCGGATACCGGAGACCGGGGACGGTGTCGAGGTCGCCGGCTGGCGGCTCGACGTGGTGGACGCGTCGGGGCGGCGGGCGGCCCGGGTGCTGCTGCACGCGCCGCTCGCCGACGGGACGACGGAGCAGGAGGGGCAGCGGTGACCGCCGTACAGTTGCTGATCGGATTCGCGACGCTGGTGGTGAACGCCTTCTTCGTCGGTGCCGAGTTCGCGCTGATCTCCGTGCGCCGCTCCCAGATCGAGCCGCACGCGGAGGCGGGCGACCGGCGGGCCAGGAGCGTGCTGTGGGGCCTGGAGCACGTGTCCGCGCTGCTGGCCGCCGCCCAGCTGGGCATCACGCTGTGCACACTGGTGCTCGGTGTGGTCGCGGAGCCCGCGATCGCGCATCTCCTGGAGCCGGTGTTCCACGCGGTCGGCGTGCCCACGAGCGCGGGCCACGTCGTGTCCTTCGTGATCGCGCTGTCCCTGGCGACCTACCTGCACATGCTGCTCGGCGAGATGGTGCCGAAGAACGTGGCGCTGGCCGAGCCGGTGCGCAGCGCCCTGCTCCTCGGCCCTCCCCTGGTCGCCCTGTCCCGGGCGCTGCGCCCGGTGATCTTCACCATCAACGCCTTCGCGAACGGCCTGCTCAAACTGCTCCGGGTGGAGACCAGGAACGAGGTCTCGGCCACCTTCACGGACACCCAGCTCGCCGAGATCGTCAAGGACGCCAGTGAGGCGGGCCTGATCGACGACCGGGCGCAGGAGCGGCTGCACGACGCCCTGGAGCTGGGCCGCCGGCCGGTGCGGGACGTGGTGGTACCGCTGGAACGCGTCGTCTACGCGCGCGTGGGCGTCACCCCGGAGGAACTGGAACGGCTGTCGGCCGAGTCGGGTTTCTCCCGCTTCCCGGTGGTGGACGAGGGGCGGCGGATCGTCGGCTACCTGCACGTCAAGGACGCGCTGGACGCCTCGCCCCGGGACGAGGCGTTCCGGCTGCGGGACATGCGGCCGATCGCGCGGGGGCGGGAGGACACCCCGCTGGACGACGTGCTCACCGCGATGCGCGGCAGCCGTACCCATCTGGCGGGCGTGCTCGGCGACGACGGGCGGCTGGCGGGGCTGGTGACCATGGAGGACGTGCTGCGGGAGCTGTTCGGGCAGCACGCGTAGGCCGCACCGGCGGAGGGGGCGCCGCCGGGGGTGACCGCAGGAAGGAGTGACCGCCGGAGGGAGTGACGGCTGGAGGGAGTGACCGACCGGCGGGTATGCGCCTCGGGATACCATCTCTGTCGCCATGCAGAAGAACCCGGTGCTTCCCGCACACTCCAGCCTGGTCGCGATCGGCGACTCCTTCACCGAGGGCATGTCGGACCTGCAGCCCGACGGCTCCTACCGGGGCTGGGCGGACGTCCTCGCCGCCCGGATGGCCGCCCGCACCCCCGGCTTCCGCTACGCCAACCTCGCGGTGCGCGGCAAGCTGATCGGGCAGATCGTCGAGGAGCAGGTCGACGTCGCGGTCGCGATGCGGCCCGACGTGATCACGCTGGTCGGCGGCCTCAACGACACGCTGCGCCCCAAGTGCGACATGGTCCGGGTCCGCGACCTGCTCACCGAGGCGGTGGAGCGGTTGGCGCCGGCCTGCGAGCAGCTGGTGCTGATGCGCAGCCCCGGCCGCCAGGGCCCGGTCCTGGAGCGGTTCCGGCCGCGCATGGAGGAGCTGTTCGGCATCGTCGACGAGCTGGCCGGGCGGCACGGTGCCCTGGTCGTCGACCTGTACGGAGCACCCTCGCTGTCCGACCCCCGGATGTGGGACATGGACCGGCTGCACCTCACGGCCGAGGGGCACCGCCGGGTCGCCGAGGCGGTCTGGCAGACCCTCGGCCACGCCCCCGAGGACACCGAGTGGCGCACGCCGATCCCGGCCACGGTGCCGCCCGGCTGGGTCGCGCGCCGCGTCGAGGACGCCCGCTTCACCCGGCAGCACCTGCTGCCCTGGATAGGCCGCCGCCTCACCGGCCGCTCCTCGGGCGACGGCCGCGCGCCGAAGCGCCCGGAGCTGCTGCCGTACGAGGCGTAGGGCGGCTCCCGTGCCCACCCGGGTGATCAACGTCAGGGGCCGGATCCACGAGTTCGGCCCCCGGCTGGAACACGCCCCCGCGGACGTCGTCTACGTCGGCCGCCGCTGGACCATGGGCGGCTGGGACCTGCCCCGCCATCCGCTGTCCAACCCCTTCGCCTACGACACCCCGAAGAAGAAGCGGGACGGCACCCGCACCGAGGTCATGGCGATGTACCGGGCCTACCTGCTGGAGCGGCCCGAGCTGCTGGAGCTGACGGCCGGCCTGCGCGGGCGGACCCTGGCCTGCTGGTGCGCGCCGGGACTCTGTCACGCGGACGTGCTGGCGGAACTGGCCGACGTTCCGGAGCGGTGACGCGGCTCTCGTACGTTCACACGAGCGGGCCCGCGGGGCTGGCCTGCAGGAATCGCCAGTAGAATCCGTACACGTGACTTCAGCCGCGCCCGCCAAGCCCCGCATTCCGAACGTCCTCGCCGGACGCTACGCCTCCGCCGAGCTCGCCACGCTCTGGTCGCCCGAGCAGAAGGTGAAGCTGGAGCGGCAGCTCTGGCTCGCCGTGCTGCGGGCCCAGAAGGACCTCGGGATCGAGGTGCCGGACGCGGCGATCGCCGACTACGAGCGTGTGCTCGACACCGTGGACCTGGCCTCGATCGCCGAGCGCGAGAAGGTCACCCGGCACGACGTGAAGGCGCGGATCGAGGAGTTCAACGCCCTCGCCGGCCACGAGCACGTGCACAAGGGCATGACCTCCCGGGACCTGACCGAGAACGTGGAGCAGCTCCAGATCCGGCTCTCGCTGGAGCTGATGCGGGACCGTACGACAGCCGTCCTGGCCCGCCTGGGCAGGCTGGCCGGCGAGTACGCCGAGCTCGTCATGGCCGGCCGCTCGCACAACGTGGCCGCGCAGGCCACCACCCTCGGCAAGCGTTTCGCGACCGCCGCCGACGAGCTGCTGGTGGCGTACGGCCGCGTCGAGGAACTCCTCGCCCGCTACCCGCTGCGCGGCATCAAGGGCCCGGTGGGCACCGCGCAGGACATGCTGGACCTGCTGGGCGGGGACGCGGCGAAACTGGCCGAGCTGGAGGACCGGATCGCGCGGCACCTCGGCTTCTCGCAGGCGTTCACCTCGGTCGGCCAGGTGTACCCGCGCTCGCTGGACTACGAGGTGGTGACCGCCCTCGTACAGCTGGCCGCCGCCCCCTCCTCGCTGGCCAAGACGATCCGGCTGATGGCCGGGCACGAGCTGGTCACCGAGGGCTTCAAGCCGGGCCAGGTCGGCTCCTCGGCGATGCCGCACAAGATGAACACGCGCTCCTGCGAGCGCGTCAACGGCCTCATGGTGATCCTCCGCGGTTACGCCTCGATGACCGGCGAGCTGACCGGCGACCAGTGGAACGAGGGCGACGTGTCCTGCTCGGTGGTGCGCCGGGTGGCCCTGCCGGACGCCTTCTTCGCACTCGACGGCCTCCTGGAGACCTTCCTGACGGTCCTCGACGAGTTCGGCGCCTTCCCGGCCGTCATCGCCCGGGAACTGGACCGCTACCTCCCCTTCCTGGCCACCACCAAGGTGCTGATGGGCGCGGTGCGCGCGGGCGTCGGCCGTGAGGTCGCCCACGAGGCGATCAAGGAGAACGCCGTCGCCACCGCCCTCGCGATGCGCGAACAGGGCGCCGAGCGCAACGACCTGCTCGACAAGCTCGCCGCCGACGAGCGGCTGCCGCTGGACCGCGAGCAGCTGGCGGCGCTGATGGCCGACAAGCTGTCCTTCACGGGCGCGGCCGCCGCCCAGGTCGGTGTCGTCGCCGGCCGGATCGAGGAGATCGTCAAGCAGCACCCCGAGGCCGCCGGTTACACCCCCGGAGCGATCCTCTGACCGGCCGTTCCTCTCGCTTCACCGCGGCGGAACTGGAGGCCGCCCGCGACCGTCTCGTCCCGGACGTGCTCGCGGACGGCCTCCACGTCCTGTTCTGCGGCATCAACCCCGGCCTGATGACGGCGGCCACCGGCCACCACTTCGCCCGCCCCGGCAACCGCTTCTGGCCGGTCCTGCACCTGTCCGGCTTCACCCCGCGGCTGCTGAAGCCCGCGGAACAGGGCGAGTTGCTGTCGTACGGGCTCGGCATCACGAACGTGGTGGCACGGGCGACCGCGCGCGCCGACGAGCTGACGGCCGCGGAGTACGCCGAGGGCGGGCGCCTGCTGACGGCCAAGGTGACCCGGGTCCGGCCCAGCTGGCTGGCGGTCGTGGGCGTCACGGCCTACCGTGCCGCCTTCGCCGACCGCGGGGCCCAGGTGGGGCCGCAGCAACGGACGATCGGGGACACGCGCGTGTGGGTGCTGCCGAATCCCAGCGGGCTCAACGCGCACTGGACGGCGGCGACGATGGCGGAGGAGTTCGAGCGGCTGCGGGTCGCGGCCGGGGGCTAGCCGGTCGGGGCGGGTCCACGGCAGTGACGAAGGCCAGCAGCTGGAAGGGCAGCTCTCGGTCCCACTGGGAGACGCCGAGGCCGACCCAGCGCCCGGTGTCCGCCTTCCAGAGCTGCACGTCCGGCACATGGTCGCAGAGGTGCGCCCACGGTTCGTCGACGTCTTCGCCGTCCATGGCACGGTCCAAAACGCCGTGCAGGCCGACCTCCTGAACGGGCCCCCACCGCTCGCCGAGCCGATCCCCCAGCGCGTCCCGGTATGCCTCGAACCGCGCCTCCGTCTCCTCCCGCTCGCCTTCCTCGTCCTCGTAGAAGTCGCCGCTGGTCTCCAGCGTGGCTGTCAGGTATCCCGGTCCGCCCGTACCGGCATCGGTTCGACCGTGTTCCGCCGGGAACTCCCGCGCGCACAACTCGTCGATCAGGGCGAGGCACTTCGCGATGTCCATGTGATCCAGTAAAGCCGGCGCCACTGACACCCGGCCCGTCGTCAGGCGTCCCGCCTGCGCGGACTCGGCCCGGGGTCGGGAACGGTACGGCCACGGCGACGGGCGGGGCCTGCTGAAGCGGGTGCGGCCGACCGGGCGGGCGGCCGAGGTGCTGCGGCTCATGACGCGGGGGCTGACCAACGCCGAGATCGCCGGGCGGCCGGCCGTCGGCACCCTCGCTCGTCACGGATCTCCGGCAGATCGGAGGCGTCCGGCACTCGCCGCGGTCGTCGGCGTCGAAGTACGATCCGGCCAACGTGCAGGGTTAGCTGGGAGGACGGACGTTGGCGGGGTTGACCGGCGGTGATCCGTCTCTGCTGCGAAGGATCAATTCCGCGGTGGTGCTGCACGCGCTGCGGGCCACCGACTGTGCGACGCTCACCGAGATCACCCGGGTGACGGGGCTGTCCCGGCCGACCGTCGAGGGGGTCGTGGAGGGGCTCATCGAGGCCGGGCTGGTCGTCGAGACGGCGGCCGAGGAGGGCGCCACCCGGAAGCAGGGGCGGCCGGCGCGGCGGTTCCGGTTCCGGGCCGAGGCCGGACACCTGCTGGGCCTGGAGATAGGCCCGCACCGCGTCGCCGCCCTCCTGTCCGACCTGGACGGGCGGGTCCTGGGGGCGCAGGCCAAGGAGGTCGGTGAGACGGCGGACGCGGACGAGCGGCTGGAGCGGCTGCGCACCGCCGTCGCCGAGTTGCTGCGCCGGGCCGGGGTGGCGCGCAGTTCGCTGCGGGCCGTCGGGGTCGGCACCCCCGGCATCGTCGAGGCGGACGGCCTGGTGCGGCTGGGCACCGCGCTGCCCGAGTGGACGGGGCTGCCGCTCGGCGAGCGGCTGAGCCGGTCCTTCAAGTGCCCGGTCCTGGTGGAGAACGACGCCAACGCGGCGGCCGTGGCCGAGCACTGGAAGGGCGCCGCCACCGATTCCGACGACGTGGTGATGGTGATGGCCGGACTGAGTCCGGGGGCCGGATCGCTGATCGGCGGGCGGCTGCACCGGGGGTACGGCGGGGCGGCCGGGGAGATCGGCGCACTGCATCTGCTGGGCCGGGAGGTGACCCCGGAGACGCTGCTGTCGACCACCGACGAGCCGCTGCACCCGCTGGACGAGCAGGCGGTCGCCGAGGTCTTCGCGCTGGCCCGCAAGGGGGATGCGCGGGCGCGGGCGGCCGTCGACCGGTTCATCCAGCGGCTGGTCCACGACGTGGCCGCGCTGGTGCTGGCGCTGGACCCGGAGCTGGTGGTGATCGGCGGCTGGGCGGCCGGGCTGGACGGCGTCCTGGAGCCGCTGCGCCGGGAGCTGGCCCGGTACTGTCTGCGGCCGCCCCGGGTGGCGCTCTCCCTGCTCGGTGAGGCGGCGGTGGCGACCGGCGCGCTGCGGCTCGCCCTCGACCATGTGGAGGAACAGCTGTTCGCGGTGGACGGGACGGTCACCGCGCGCCGCTGAGCCGCTGTGCGGCGGAGTGGCGGTGCGGCTGGGTCGGGAAACGCGTCGCGCCCCGGAGGTGCTCCGGGGCGCGAGCTGGTCGTTCGGCGCGGTGGCTAGGAGGCCTGCCGCTCGGGGCCGTGGTGGATCTCCACGCCGCCGGTGTCACCGAAGGTCAGCCGGCAGGTGTCGGCGCGGTAGGTGGCGACGGAGAGCGCGGCGGTACGGCCGGCCGCGAGGAAGCGGGTGGTGACGACCAGCACCGGGGCGCCGGGAAGCCGGTCGAGCTCCTTGGCGTCGTCCGCGCGGGCCGAGCCGAGCTCCACGGCGCGGTCCTGGCCCTCCAGCTCCAGGCGCTGCAGCTCACGCAGGACCGCACGCGCGCGGGGCGCTCCGGACGGGGCGTCGATCGCCGTCAGCTCCGGGACCGAGGCCGCCGGGATGTAGAGCAGCTCGGCGGCGACGGGCTGGCCGTGCGAGACGCGGGAGCGGCGCACGATGTGCACGGGCTCCTCCGGGCCGGTCTCCAGGGCGGTCGCGACGACGGCGGACGGCACCGCGAGGGTGCAGTCGGCGGAGTGCCAGGCGTCCCCGGGGGCGCCCGGCCAGGCGTGCTGATCGGTGCCGACCGCCACGCCCATGCGCGGGGGCGCGACCGTCGTGCCGACACCGCGGCGGCGCTGCAGCCGGCCCTCCAGTTCGAGCTGTTCGAGGGCCTGGCGGAGGGTGGCGCGGGCCACGCCGAAGCGGGCGGCGAGGTCGCGCTCGTTGGGCAGGATCTCGCCGACCGAGAACTCCGAGTCCAGTGCCTCACTGAGCACGGTCTTGAGATGCCAGTACTTCGGTTCCGGCACCGATTCCAGCTGCGTGGTCCCCACCCTGTCCTCCGCAATCGCCGTGGTCCGGCGGCGTTTTAGCGCCCTTGTTTATTAAAGGTTGTTTTACTTATCTGCGACCATAGGGCGGCGCAGACCCTTGGTCAAGACCAATCCTCGATCCCTTGGCCAACGCATAGAAAGCGGTGCCACAGAGCGTTCACGACACGTTCGCGCGGGTGCGTTTTCGTGACATGGCGGCAAAGCTCCCGTCGCGCGGCGGCAAGCGCCCGGAGCAGGGTGACCGGCGGTCGGCGCAGCGGGCGAAACCCGTCTCGCGTCCGACACGTTCTCGCATGTCAGGGCGGAATCGCGGCGCGTCCCACACCCTCGGCCCAGAATGATGCGGAGCCCGGCGGCCGGGGTACGGAGGTGGCCGGTGCATGGACGGGGCGTGCCGGCGGACGACACACCCCACCGGGGACTACCCGCGAGTAGCAAATTGCTGACAAGCTGTCTACGGCGTCCGCCGAAGTCGCCAGACGAGGAGCCCCCATGTCCGCCACCGTCTCGTTCAAAGCCCCGGCCGCGCACGGCCGGCAGGATGTGACCGTCTCGTACGCGCGCGTGGGCCGCGGCGAACCGCTGGTCCTCATCCACGGCATAGGGCATCACCGGCAGGCCTGGGACCCCGTGGTGGACATCCTCGCGACCGAGCGGGACGTGATCGCCGTGGACCTGCCCGGCTTCGGCGCCTCCCCGGCCCTGCCGGACGGCCTCGCCTACGACCTGCCGACCACGAACGGTGTGCTCGGTGCCCTGTTCGAGACCCTTGAGCTGGACCGGCCGCACGTGGCGGGCAACTCGCTCGGCGGGCTGCTGGCGCTGGAGCTGGGCCGCGAGAAGCTCGTACGGTCCGTCACCGCCCTCTCCCCCGCCGGGTTCTGGTCACAGGCCGAGCGGCGCTACGCCTTCGGTGTGCTCATCGCCATGCGGCGGATCGCGGAGCGGCTGCCGCTCCCGCTGGTCGAACGGCTGGCCCGGTCGGCCGCCGGACGGGCCGCCCTGACGAGCACCATCTACGCCCGCCCGGCGCGCCGTTCACCCGAGGCCGTGGTCGCCGAGACGCTGGCCCTCGCGCATGCCAGCGGATTCGCCGAGACCCTGCGGGCGGGTGCCGCCGTCCAGTTCACCGACGACGTCCCCGGCATCCCGGTCACCGTGGGCTGGGGCACCCGGGACATGCTGCTGGTGCGCCGCCAGGGGGTCCGGGCCAAGCAGATCATCCCCAAGGCCCGGCTGGTCCGGCTGCCGGGCTGCGGACACTGCCCGATGAACGACGACCCGGCGCTGGTCGCCCGCGTCATCCTCGACGGCAGCCGCTGACCGACAGCCTGGCGCCGACACCGGGTCCGCAGCGGGCGGGCGGCGCCTGCGCACCGTCCCGCTGCCCCTGGCCGCCGAGGGTCTGGCACCGGGCCCGCTCGGTGGACGGGCTGCCGTTTCGTGCGCTGGGCGGCGGCGGCCGGGGGCGCGGTGCGTCCGCTGAGTGCGTGCGCACGCGCGCGGGGCGCCGAGGACGGTCTGGGTCTCCGACCCGGACGGCGTCGTGCGTGCGCACGCGCGCGGGGCGCCGAGTCCGGTGTTCGGCCGGTGCCGGGGGTACACGCAGCTGCCGGCGGCACGGATCCGGGACGGGGTGCGTGTGACGGCGGAGGCGACGGGCGGGTGACGGCGACCCGGCCGGACGCGATTCGGCGACGCGACGGCCGGAACGGAAGGACCATGACACGGCCGGACCGGAGCGACCGCGAAACGGCCGCCCCCGGAGGGACAGCGCTTGTGGGGCCGGTCAGTTGTTCACTCGCGGTTTGCGTGTGCGCTGCGGCGCCCCAGTAGTTGTGGCTGTGCACACCTGGCCGGATCCCGTTCTGGAGGCCCTTCCATGTCCCTTTCGCTCCCTGGCCGCCGCAGTGTGCTGCGCGGCTCGCTCGCCGCGTCGGCTGCCCTGACCCTGCCCACGGCGCTCGGTTCCGCGCCGGCGTTCGCACTGTCCGGGCGTCCCCGGGCGGACTGGGGCGTCCAGGCGGGCGACGTGACCGCCGACTCCGGCCTGGTGTGGGTCCGTTCGGACCGGCCGGCCCGGATGGTCGTGGAGACCTCGGCCACCGAGTCGTTCCGCAACGCCCGCAGCTGGCACGGCCCGCTGCTCGGCGCGGACAGCGACTTCACCGGCACCACGCGGCTGCACGGGCTGCCCTCCGGCGAGCAGATCCACTACCGGGTGCGGCTCGCCGACCCCGACGACCCGCGCCGCACCGGCGAGCCGGTCACCGGCACCTTCCGCACCGCGTCCACGCGCCGCCGCCAGGGCGTGAAGTTCCTGTGGTCCGGCGACCTCGCCGGGCAGGGCTGGGGCATCAACGAGTCCATCGGCGGCTACCGCATCTTCGACGCCATGGCCAAGCTGGACCCGGACTTCTTCCTGTGCAGCGGCGACAACATCTACGCCGACGGCGTGATCACGGCGACCCAGGCGCTGCCCGACGGCAGCCTGTACCGCAACGTCACCTCCGAGGCGAAGTCGCACGTCGCGGTCACGCTGGACGACTTCCGCGGCAACTTCCGCTACAACCTGCTGGACCAGGCGCTGCGCCGGTTCAACGCCCAGGTGCCGAACGTCATCCAGTGGGACGATCACGAGGTCCGCAACAACTGGTACCCGGGCGAGGTCATCGGCACCGGCACCGCCTACCCCGCAGGCACCAGGCTGGACGACATGGCGGTGCGCTCCCGGCGGGCGTTCTCCGAGTACTTCCCGATCTCCACGATCAGCGGCCGCCCGGACGGCCGGATCTACCGCGTCCACCACCACGGCCCGCTCCTGGACGTGTTCGTGCTGGACATGCGGACCTACCGCAACGCGAACTCGCCCGACGACCAGACCACCGACCCGCAGGGCATCCTCGGCGCCGAGCAGCTGGCGTGGCTCAAGCGCGAGCTGTCCCGGTCGCGGGCGGTGTGGAAGGTGATCGCCGCGGACATGCCGATCGGTCTTGTCGTGCCCGACCCGGTCGAGGGCAAGGCGAACTTCGAGGCCGTCGCCCAGGGCGACCCGGGCGCGCCGCTCGGCCGTGAGCTGCAGATCGCCGAGCTGCTGCGGTACATCAAGCACCGCAGGATCACCGGCACGGTGTGGCTGACGGCCGACGTCCACCACACCTCGGCCCAGCACTACGACCCGTCGCGGGCCGCGTTCAAGGACTTCGCACCGTTCTGGGAGTTCGTCTCCGGCCCGCTGAACGCCGGCGCCTTCCCGGCCAGCGCGTTGGACGGCACGTTCGGCCCCGACCGGGTGTTCGTCAAGGCGCCGACCGCCTCGAACGTGTCACCCGCCGAGGGCTACCAGTTCTTCGGCGAGGTCGACATCGACGGTGACAGCGGCGAGCTGACGGTGCGTCTGCGCGAGTACGACGGCACCGTGCTGTTCACCCAGACCCTGCAGCCGGGCCGGGTCGGCCAGTAACTCCCGTACGCTTTTCCCAGGGCCGCGGACCGGCGTCATCCCCCGGTGCGCGGCCCTGCCGCCTGCTCCGAACCCACCTGGCCGCACAGCTCCTTCGCGGGTGTTTTCGCAGGTCGGATCCGATTGTCAGTGGTCGCCTCTACGGTTTTTCCATGACGCGATCTTCACAGGCCGTGGCCTATCGCCAACCCTCCGTGCTGCGCTCCGGCGCCGACGGCCGCCATCTCGGGCTGGAGACCTCCCGGGGTGCGACACCCACCGGGGTCGAGGACCATCCGCGGTTCTTCGCGGGCTTCCTGACCTCCCCTCAGGTGGCCGCGGCCGGGCTGCTCGCGGTGGCCGACGTGGCGGCGGCGCGGTACTACCAGCCGCAGTTGCGCGCCTCGCTGGACCCGGTGGTGACGGGCAACGGCGACCGGCTGCGCTTCGAGTCCTTCTCCGGCTGCGGCGGGGTCTACGCCCGGCTGGACGTCCTCGGCCCGGGCCTGGACGGCGGTGAGGTGGGCCACGGCACGACGAACGTCGACGTCAACAACCCGCTGCGGGAGGCGCTCTCCCGGCTCGGCTCGGACGATCCGCTCCATCTGCGGGTCGGGCCGGAGGAGCTGGCGGTCACCACCCTGGACGGCCCGGTGGTGGAGAAGAAGGTCCCGCTTCCGGACCGCTGGCTGCGCGGGTTCGCGGAGGCGCAGGTCATAGCCGCCGGGTTCGACCTGCGGGCCGAGCTGCCGGCGGACGAGGCCGTGCGGTTCCTGCGCTCGCTCCCCCGCGGCGGCACCGCACGCCGGGGTTCGGCCGGTCCCGGCTGGGTGGTGCCGGTGGGCCGGGGGCTGCGGCCGACGACCCGGCCGGTACCGGGCGCGGTGTGCCTGCCGGGACCGGAGCGGCTGGCCGCGCTGCAGCGGGTGCTGCGGCATGCGACGGCCCTGCGCGTCTACGGCCCGCAGAGCGCCCTGGCCGCCTCCGGCACAGCCGCCGCCTGGGAGGTGGTACTGCCGGGCATGCGCCTCACGCTCACCCTGTCGCCGGATCCGGCCCGGGGGTTCTCGGGCGAAGGCGGCGTGCTGGACGCACTGGCCGCCGACGAGGCCGCCGAGGACGCGGAGCTGATCGCGGTCCTGCTGGCCTGGGAGCCCCGTGTCGACGTCGCCGACCTGGCCGCCTCCGCCGGGCTGTCCCCGGAGCGGGTCCGCGCGGCCCTGGTCCGCCTCGGTACCTCGGGACGCGTCGGCTACGACACGGCGGAGGCCGCCTACTTTCACCGCGAACTGCCCTACGACGCGGGGCGCGTGGAGCGGCACAACCCCCGGCTGCGGTCGGCGCGGGCCCTGGTGGCCGCGGGCGCGGTGGCCCTGGACGGCGAGACGGCCACGGTGACGGCCGAGGACGATCATCTGCACCGGGTGCGGGACACGGCGGGGGTGCTGAGCTGCAGTTGTCTGTGGTGGGCGAAGTACCGGGGCGGGCGGGGTCCGTGCAAGCACGCGCTGGCGGTGCGGATGGTGCGGCGGGGGGCCGCGGTGGAGCGGGACAAGAGGCAGGACGAGAAGCAGGACGGCAAGCAGGACGAGAAGCAGAGCTTGGCTCAGGACATGGCACAGGGCGTGGCGGAGATCGGCGGGGGTGCGTGATGAGTGCGGTGCTGGAGGCGGTACGGGCGGGGCGCGTCGGGGAGGCGGCCCTCCTGGTGAAGAAGTTGACGGATGCCGAACGACGGGCACTTCTGCCCGAGTTGCAGGCCCTGCGCAAGGAGCTGCGGGCCGCGCCGTGGGAGAGCCGGGCCCAGCGCAGTTATCCGGCGCTCCAGGTGGCCGGGGCCATGTGCCATTCGGGGGCCGCGGCGGCCGCGACCTGGATCACGGGCGCCGACATGCGCTGGCGCCAGGCACCGCCGGACATGCTGCTGAAGGCACTGGTCGACCGGGACACCGGCTGGCAGGCCGACGTGGCCCGGCGGCTGGCCGCGCGGCCGGTCTCCGCGGACGTGCCGTTCTTGCTGATCGCCGGGCTGGCGCGGCGCTCGGGGAGCGGGGTACCGGTGTCGGACGCCTCCGTGGTCGGCTGGGTCCGGCACATCGGCCACGGCTGGGGGCGCGTCCCGCTCGCCGACCGGCTGCGCGCCGAGCCCGACCTGGCGCCGCTGGTGAACGGCCTGTTCGAGCTCTCCGATCTCGGCGAGGTCCGCTGGCTGTTCGGTGACGGTCCCGGTTCCTGGCAGAGCGCTCTCGCGGAGCTGACCGGCGCAGGCGTACTGGAGCGCAAGTCCGTGGTCGACGCCTGTGTGGCCCGGCTGCTGCGCGGCGGCGGCCCGACCGACCACCGGGTCTTCCTGCCGCTGCTGAGCAGGCTCGCCCTCACCCGGGACGAGGAGCGCGAGCGGGTCGCCGACTGGACGGCCCTGGCCCGGGACGCCGCCTCTCCGGTCGCGGCCCACGCCCAGTCGGTCCTCGCCGCGCTGGCGCTGGACGGCGACCTCAGCGCGAGGCAGCTGGCCGAGGCCTCCGAAGGGCTGCTGTTCCGCGCCGAGAAGAAGCTGGTGCGCGCCCAGTTGGTGCTGCTCGGCAAGGTGCTCGCCCGCGCCCCGTCCTCGGCCGCGGAGCTGCTGCCGGCGGTGGCCCAGGCGTTCGGGCACGAGGACACCCAGGTGCAGGAGCGGGCGCTGAAGCTGGTGGAGCGGCATGCGAAGCGGCTCGACGGCGACGCCGCGTCCCGGTCCGGTATCGCGGCCGCAGCGGAGCAGTTGAGCCCGGCCCTGCGGGTGCGGGCCGCCGCGGTCCCGGGCATCGCGCCCGCGGCGGAGCCCGCGGCGTACGAGGAGATGCTGCCTCCGGCCCCGGAGCCGTTCCGGCTCGCGACCGCACCGGATTCCGCCGTGGAACTGGCCGAGGAGGTGTCGGTGCTGCTGGCGGCCGGCGGGGACCCGGACGTGGCCGCGTTCGAGCGGGCGCTGGACGGCCTGGCCCGGCACGCCCACCACGACCAGGACGCGCTGCGAGAGGCGCTCGAACCGGTGGCGGCCACCCGCTGGTGGTGGGAGCCCGAGTCGTACCGCCGGCAGCATTCCGAGGAGCACTTCGGTCCTGCCTGGCGCGGCCTCGTCACCGCCGAGGGCGGCCTCGAACTGGTCCTCGCCACGCTGTACGGGTCCGTGGGCACGGCCACTCTGCTCGCCGGGCTGCGGGGCGGCCCGGCCGACCACGACTGCGCACGCCACGGGTTCTCCCGCGTCCTCGACGTCCGGCTGCGTGAGCTGGCCCACCGGATACGCACGGACCCGCAGCCGCTCCTCCTGGCGACACCGTCGTGGAGCACCGGGCTCCTGGAGCCGGCGGAGCTCGTCGACCGGCTCGACACCTACCGTCGCCTCGGTTCCCGGGCGGGAGAGGCCGACTTCGCCCAGGCGCTGTTGCGGGTTCGACGCGAGGACCGTACGGCGGCCCTGGCCGCCGCCGGACGCGCGAGCGGACTCGGCACGCCGGAGGGCGAGCGGCTCGCACGCTGGCTGTCCGCAGGCGAGGCCACCCTGCCCGCCTCCGGCCACCGGATGTCGGGCCCGCGCATCCTGGTCGAGTCCGACGAGGTCCGGGAACTCGGGACGGAATTCCCCGAGGCGTTCCGGCGGCTGGGCCGTGCGTTCACGGCGTCCGACGCGGTCCGGTACTGCTACCACTGGGGCCAGGAGAACCACCGGCACTGGCTGGCCACGCTCCCCGAGCTCCGCGAACTCGTCGCGGTACGGCTGGTGCACGACTTCTCCGAGGCCGCCCTGGACGGCCAGCGGGGCATGGCCGCCGCCCTCCCGCTGCTCGCCGAGTCCGGCGGCGCGGCCGGCCGGAGCACCCACCTGTGCGTGGCGTACGGGCTGGGCGCCCGGCATCCGGAGGACCGGCTGGCCGCGGTGGACGCGCTGCTGGTGCTCGCCGCACGCGGACAGCTCGACACGGAGCGGCTCGGTGCCGACCTCGGCCAGTTGGTCCGGCGCGGTGCGGTGAAGCCGCTGCGGCTGGCCGAATCGGCCCGGACGGCGGTGGCCACGGGGGCGAACGCGACGATATGGGAGATGCTCCGGCACACCCTGCCCGTGCTGCTCGCGGACCTCGCGACCGGGGGGACCTCAGACTCCTCGGGCGCGGCGGTCGCGCCCCGTGGGCTCGGGGAGCTGCTCTCGGTCGCCGCCGACTGCGCCGAACGGTCCGGGGCCAGGGGTGAGCTGCCGCATCTCGCCGGGGCGGCGGCCCGGCGCGGCTCGTCCCGGCTGGTGGTCCAGGCCCGGCGGCTGCGGGACGCGCTGGCCGTGGCGGCGGCCGCCTGACAAGGGCAGGAACCGGTCATTTCACAGACTTCGCCAACGGTAAAAACGACCACAAAAACAACGTAAGCATGCTTTACCCATCGGTCACAGAGCGTTCGTGATCACGCAACACCGTTGCTTCACAGTGGCTGCATGAATCGAGACATGTCTGATGTGACACGCACGAGGAACGGACGCCCCGTGCACCACTGGCGACGGGACGTCGTCGAGCTCGCCGCCCTGTTCACTGCGGTCGCGGTGGCCGACGCGGTGGCGAACCTGGTCGGGCACCGCCCCGACGGTCCGGCACTGCTGGTGATCTCGGCGCTGGTGCTGGCGGCGACGGCGGGCTTCCACGTCTGGTGGGCGAGGCGCCCAGGCCACGCACCGCCGGTGACGGACAGCGATACCGGCGCCCGGCCTGCCGTTCCCGAGACGCGGCAGGCCGGCCCCGGCGCGAACGCCTCGGGAACCGGCGACCGGGCGAGCACGCTGTGGCGGCTGCGGACGACGGTGCGGGACGAGCCCGGTTCGCTGGCGGCGCTGTGCGGCGCACTCGCCGGGCACCGGGTGGACATCCTGAGCCTGCAGACGCATCCGCTGGGCGACGGCACAGTGGACGAGTTCCTGCTGCGGGCCGCGGGTGAACTGAGCGCCGGCGAGATCACCCGGGCGGTCGCGCTGGCCGGCGGCACGGACACCTGGATCGAGCGGGCCGACGCCCACGATCTGGTGGACGCGCCGACCCGGGTCCTGGGCCTGGCCACCCGAACCGCCCTGGACGCGGCGGAACTTCCGCTGGCCCTCCGGCAGTTGTTGGGGAGGTGCACGATCCGCTCGCTCCCCGCCCACCCGGTCGGCGGGGCCCGGAGCCCCGAGGCGGTTCCCGTCGAAGGGGCGCTGGAGGACACCGTGATGCGGCTGCGTGCGCCGGAGGGGGGAGTGATCACCGTGGAACGGCCGTATCTCCCGTTCACGCCGACCGAGTTCGCGCGGGCGCGGGCGCTGGTGGAGCTGGACGCCCGGCTCGGGCCGCGCATCCCGCGCGGCCAGGACGTGATCTCGCTGCCCGCGGGCAGCGAGATCACGGTACGCCGGGCCGACACCGGCGACCTGGAGGCGGCGCGGGCGATGCACGAGCGCTGCTCGAACCGGACCCTTGCGCTCCGCTACCACGGTCCGGTCGGGGACGCGGACCGGTACCTGAACCACCTGCTCAGCCCCCGCTTCGGCCGGACGCTGGCCGTACAGACCGCGTCGGGCCGGATCGTCGGCCTCGGTCATCTGCTCTGGGACGGGGACGAGACGGAGGTGGCGCTGCTCGTCGAGGACGACTGGCAGCGGCGCGGTATCGGCGGCGAACTGCTGGGGCGGCTGGTGAGGATGGCCGTCGAGGCGGGCTGCGAGAGCGTGTACGCGGTGACGCAGGCGTCCAACACGGGGATGGTGGCGGCGATGCGGGCGCTGGGGTTGCCGTTGGACTATCAGATCGAGGAGGGGACGCTGGTGATCACGGCGCGGCTTGCGGCGGAGACGCAGAGTGCCGTGACGGCCGCGGGGTGGCTTTCCGGTGCGGGTGAGTCGGGGAACAACGCCGAAGCGCCGTAGAGCTCAGGGTCGTTCGGCGGGTGCGGGCGCGTGGGGGGCTGGTCACGCAGTTCCCCGCGCCCCTTGCGGGGCGCTACAGCGACCCCAGTGCCCGGTCCAGGTCCGCCCACAGGTCGTCCGCGTCCTCCAGGCCCACGGACAGGCGCAGCAGTCTGTCGCTCACGCCGGCGTCGCGGCGGTCGCCCTCGTCGACGACGCGGTGGCTGATGGAGGCCGGGTGCTGGATGAGGGTGTCGACGCTGCCGAGGCTGACGGCGGGGGTGATCAGGCGTACCCGGGAGATGACCTCGTGCGGGTCGTCGTAGACCTCGAAGGCGATCATCGCGCCGCCCAGCCGCGGGTAGTGGACGCGGGCGACGCGCGGGTCGGCGGTGAGGCGGTGGGCCAGTTCGGCGGCGGTGGCGGAGGCGGCGCGGACCCGGACCGGGAGGGTGGCGAGGCCGCGCAGCAGCAGGTAGCCGGCGAGCGGGTGCAGGACGCCGCCGGTGGCGAACCGTATCTTCCGTAGCTGCCCGGCGAACTCCTCGTCACAGGCGACCACTCCGCCGAGTACGTCGCCGTGGCCGCCGAGGTACTTGGTGGCGCTGTGCAGCACCAGCCGGGCGCCGAGTTCGGCGGGGCGTTGCAGCACGGGGGTGGCGAAGGTGTTGTCGGCAAGCAGCGGCACCGTGCCGCAGGCGTGGGCGACGGCCCGCAGGTCGAGTTCGGCGAGGGTCGGGTTGGCCGGGGACTCGACCACCACGAGCCCGGTGTCGGGGCGCAGCGCGTCGGCGATCCCGGCCGGGTCGGTCCAGGTGACCTCGGTGCCGAGGAGTCCGGCGGTGAGCAGGTGGTCGCTACAGCCGTACAGGGGCCGTACGGCGACGACATGGCGCAGGCCGGCGGCCGCGCGGGCGAGGAGGACGGCGGTGAGGGCGGCCATGCCGCTGGCGAAGGCGACCGCGGCCCCGGTGCCCTCCAGGCGGGCCAGGGCGGTCTCGAAGCGGGCCACCGTCGGGTTGCCGAGGCGTCCGTAGACCGGCGGTCCCGCCGGGTCCGCGCCGTCGGCGGCGAAGGCGTCGATGCGGGCCGCCTCGGCCCGGCTGTCGTACGACGGGTAGGTGGTGGACAGGTCGATCGGCGGGGCGTGCAGGCCCTGGCGGGCGAGGTCGTCGCGGCCGGCGTGCACGGCCTCGGTGGCCAGGGCGCGGGGTGCGCGGGAGACGGGGCGGTGGGGCGCCGGGGCGTCGTAGGTGCTCGCTGTGTCCATGACGGCAGGGTGAACAACCGACGGGGTGTCTGCGGTGAACCCCGTGTTACGTTCGGGCCATGGCCGATTCTGTCGTACTGGATCCGGTCGATCTGCATCTGCTGCGGCTGCTGCAGAACGACGCCCGGACCACCTACCGCGATCTCGCCGCCCAGGTGGGCGTGGCGCCGTCGACCTGTCTGGACCGGGTGACCCGGCTGCGCCGCTCCGGGGTGATCCTCGGGCACCGCCTCGAACTCGATCCGGCCAAGCTCGGGCGCGGTCTGGAAGCGCTGCTGTCGGTGCAGGTCAGGCCGCACCGGCGGGAGTTGGTGGGACCGTTCGTGGAGCGGATCCGGGCGCTGCCGGAGTCGCGGACGGTGTTCCATCTGACCGGTCCCGACGACTATCTGGTGCATGTGGCCGTGGCGGACATGACGGACCTGCAGCGGCTGGTCCTGGACGAGTTCACGGCACACCGGGAAGTGGCCCGGGTCGAGACCCGGCTGATCTTCCAGAAATGGGAGTGCGGGCCGCTGCTTCCGCCGGTGTAGTCGGTCCAATCCCCGTGACGGGCGGCGGTCCGTCGTACGAGGATGGACCGCATGTCACAGACCAGCAACCCGCTGCCCCGTCAGGTCGCCGACGCCTTCGTCGACGAACTCATCGCCCTCGACCCGATCACCGGTACCTTCCTCGGCGACAAGGACAGTTCGGGCCGGCTGCCCGACAACTCGCCGGCCGGCGCGGAGGCGCTCGCCCTGCTCCAGCGCGACACGCTCGCCAAGCTCGACGAGGCCGAACGGCAGCCCGGTGCCGACAGTGACATCGAGCGTCGCTGCGCGCGCCTGCTGCGCGAGCGGCTCAGCGCCTCGCTCGCCGTGCACGAGGCCGACGAGAGCCTGCGTTCGGTCAGCAACCTGAGCTCGGCCGCGCACGCGGTGCGCCAGGTGTTCACGGTGACGCCCACCGCCACCGAGGAGGACTGGTCGGCGGTCGCCGAGCGGCTGCGTGCGGTGCCGGCCGCGCTGGAGGGCTACCGGCAGTCCCTCGAACTCGGCCTGGACCGGAAGCTGTACGGCGGTCCGCGCGCCACCGCGACCTTCGTCGGGCAGCTCGGGGAGTGGGCCGACACGGGCGACGGCAAGGGCTGGTTCGAGCAGTTCGCGGCGTCCGGGCCGGAGGCGCTGCGCACCGAGCTGGACGACGCGGCCCGCGCCGCCACCGGGGCCGTGCTGGCGCTGCGCGACTGGATGCGGGACGTGTACGCGCCGGCGGTCGAGGGCGCACCGGACGTGGTGGGCCGGGAACGGTACGCCCGCTGGGTGCGCTACTTCAACGGCACCGACCTCGATCTGGACGAGGCGTACGCGTACGGCTGGTCCGAGTACCACCGGCTGCTCGGCGAGATGAAGGCCGAGGCCGAGAAGGTCCTGCCCGGCGCGGCCACGCCGTGGGTGGCGCTGGCGCACCTGGACGAGCAGGGCACCCACATCGAGGGCGTCGACGAGGTGCGCGGCTGGCTGCAGTCGGTGATGGACGAGGCCATCGAGAAGCTGGACGGCACCCACTTCGACCTGGCCGAGCGGGTGCGCCGGGTGGAGTCCCGGATCGCTCCGCCCGGCAGCGCGGCGGCGCCGTACTACACACCGCCGTCGGACGACTTCACCCGCCCGGGCATCACCTGGCTGCCGACCATGGGCCAGACCCGGTTCCCGGTCTACGACCTGGTGTCGACCTGGTACCACGAGGGCGTGCCCGGCCACCACCTCCAGCTGGCGCAGTGGAAGCACGTCGCCGAGGACCTCTCCCGCTACCAGGCCAGCGTGGGCATGGTCAGCGCCAACGCCGAGGGCTGGGCGCTGTACGCGGAGCGGCTGATGGACGAGCTGGGCTTCCTCACCGACCCGGAGCGCCGCCTCGGCTACCTGGACGCGCAGATGATGCGGGCCGCGCGGGTCATCATCGACATCGGCATGCACCTGGAGCTGACGATCCCGGACGACTCCCCCTTCCACCCCGGGGAGCGCTGGACGCCCGCGCTGGCGCAGGAGTTCTTCGGCGCGCACAGCAGCCGGCCCGCGGACTTCGTGGAGAGCGAGCTGACCCGCTACCTGTCCATGCCGGGGCAGGCCATCGGCTACAAGCTGGGCGAGCGGGCCTGGCTGCTGGGCCGGGAGCAGGCCCGGGAGCGGCAGGGCGCCGGCTTCGACCTGAAGTCCTGGCACATGGCGGCCCTCTCGCAGGGCTCGCTGGGCCTGGACGACCTGGTGGACGAGCTGTCGCAGCTGTGACGGCACGGGCCCGCGCCTGACCGGGCGACGGCAGCGGACGGGCGCCCACTGCCGGTGGGGGCCCACTGCCGGTGGGCGCCCACAGCCGGTGGGCGCGGCCACTGCCGGTGGGCGCCCGACGGCAGTGGGCGGCCGACGGCAGTAGGCGCCCACCGGCAGTAGGCGCCCACCGGCAGTAGGCGCCCACCGGCAGTAGGCGCCCACCGGCAGTGGGCGGCCGACGGCAGTGGGCGGCCGACGGCAGTAGGCGCCCACCGGCAGTGGGCGGCCGACGGCGGCCGCGGCCGGGCCGGCGCGGGCTGCCGTTCGGGGGTCTGCCGTTCGGGGGTCTGCCGTTCGGGGGTCTGCCGTTCGGGGGTCTTCCGGTGGCGGCGGCCGGAGCCGGCGGGCTTGCTGGTGCCGGGGGGTCACCGGAAACAGGAAGCGAGCCGCGGATGCAGACCTCCACGCACCCGAGGGAGCCGTTGCAGACCCCACGCGCCGCGGGAGCGGCCGGGATCGTCTTCGCGCTGCTGCTCGCGGCCGCCATGGTGCTGATCCGGCTGGCCATTCCGCAGGGCGCCGACACGGTCACCGTCCAGCAGCCGGATCCCGCCAAGCGCAACGCCGTCCACACGGCCCTCCTGCTGGTGCCGTTCGCCGGCATCTTCTTCCTGTGGTTCGTCGGCGCCGTCCGCTCGCACGTCGGCGACGCCGAGGACCGGTTCATGGCCACCGTGTTCCTCGGCAGCGGCCTGGTCTTCACGGCCATGATGTTCGCCGCCGCCGCGGTGGCCTCGTCCGTGCTCTACACCGCTCATCCCGCGGGCACCTCCCCGTCCCGGCCCACCTGGGACTTCGGCCAGCACCTCGCGTACACGCTGATGACCGGGTACGCGATGCGGATGGCCGCCGTCTTCACGTGCTCCGCCTCGGTGATCGGGCACCGCCTGCGCATCCTGCCGCGTTGGCTCACGCTGGTCGGCTTCCTCACCACCGTCGTCCTGCTGTTCGTGTCGTCCGCGGTGCCCTGGGCCGAGCTGGTGTTCCCGGCGTGGTCGCTGCTGCTCAGCGTGTACATCGTCGTGGCGAGCTTCCGCCGCTCCGCCGCGGCCCCGGCGGTCTGACGGCTCGCTCACCCGATCGGCGGGCCCCGGCGGGCGACGGCGGGAGCGGGCTCCCATGCTGGCGTGCGGGGAGTTCTCCGCCGTCCGGCACCAGAACGGCGGACCGCGGTACGCACCGGACCTGGCCACCGGAAGGGCGGAGCCATGATGCGCCTTGTCGTCGACCTCAACAGATGTCAGGGATACGCGCAGTGCGCGTTCCTCGCTCCGGACGTCTTCGCCATGCACGGCGAGGAATCCCTCGTCTACAACCCGCAGGCCGAGCAGGAGCACCGCGAGCGGGTGGCGCGCGCCGTCGCCGCCTGCCCGGTGCAGGCGATCACCGCCGACGGCCTGGACGGATTCGCGGGAGGGGCCTCCGATGCCGCCCACTGACTATCTCGACTGGCTGCGGCGCGAGGGCCGGATCGTGGTCGTGGGGGCCTCGCTGGCCGGGCTGCGCGGTGCCGAGACGCTGCGTGCCGAGGGGTTCACCGGTGAACTCACCATGATCGGCGACGAGCCGTACGAGCCCTACGACCGGCCGCCGCTGTCCAAGGCGGTGCTGCTCGGCAGGGCGGTCCCGAACCACACGGCGCTGCCGCACCGCCGGGAGATCGACGCCAAGTGGCGGCTGGGCGTGGCGGCGACGGGCCTCGACGTGGAGGCCAAGCGGGTCCGGCTGGCCGACGGCGACGAGGTCGAGTACGACCGCCTGCTGATCGCGACCGGGGTGCGGGCCCGGCCCTGGCCCAAGGAGGACGAGGCCCGTCTGGAGGGCGTGTTCACGCTGCGCACCCGGGACGACGCGGCGGCGCTGCTGCGGCGGCTGAAGGCCGGGCCGCGCCGGGTGTTCGTGATCGGCGCCGGGTTCACCGGGTCGGAGATCGCCTCGGCCTGCCGGGAGCAGGGCATCGCGGTCACCGTCGCGGAACGCGCGGGCGCGCCGCTGGTGGGCGCCCTCGGCGGGGTGATCGGCGCGGTGGCGGCCGAGATGCACCGCGAGAACGGGGTGGACCTGCGCACCGGCGTCCAGGTCACCGCGCTGGAGGGCGACCCGGCCGGGCGGGTGCGGGCGGTCCACCTGTCCGACGAGTCGATCGTCGAGGCGGACCTGGTGATCGTGTCGCTCGGCGCGACCCGCAACACCGACTGGCTGGCCGGTTCCGGTCTCGGCGCGGGCCCCCGGGGCATCGCGTGCGACGCGGGCTGCCGTGCCTTCGACTTCCGCGGCATCGTCACCGACGACGTCTTCGTCGCCGGTGACGTCGCCCGGTCCCCGCACGCGCTGTTCGGCTACCAGTTCCTGTCGCTCGAACACTGGGGCAACGCGGTCGCCCAGGCCGAGATCGCCGCGCACAACATGATCAGCCCGAGCGCCGAGCGGCGGCCGCATCTGTGGGTGCCGGCGTTCTGGTCGTCGCAGTTCGGGGTGAACATCAAGTCGGTCGGGGTGCCGCCGATGGGCGAGCAGATCATGATCACCCAGGGTTCGCTGGCCGAGCGCCGGTTCGTCGGGGTGTACGGCTACAAGGGCCGGACGATCGCCGCGGTGAGCTTCGACAACACGCGGTGGCTGGAGTTCTACCAGCGGCAGATCGAGAAGGCCGGGCCGTTCCCGGTGGAGTTCCCGACCGTGGACCGCCGCCCCGAGGGACGGGCACCGGTGGACGCCGACTTCCCGGACCCGGCCCTGCCCACGCACGGCCCCATGGTGACCCTCAGCGGCTACTCGCCGACCGACACGCAGCTGGTCTTCCACCCCGCCCGCCACTGACCGCGGCCCGGCCCCGACGCTCCAAGGAACTGTCATGACGCAGACCTCGATGTTGCACCGGATCACCGACTTCGCGAACCGCGCCAACCCGTACCCGCTGTACGAGGAGCTCCGCAAGACCCCGGTGCTGCACGAGGAGGAGGACGGCCCCTACGTCATCAGCACCTACCACGACATCGAAGCCCTGCTCCACGATCCGCGGATCAGCTCCGACGCGTCCAACGTGATCGTGGGCAGCGACGACGAGCTGTCCGGCCCGGAGGCGACGGGGTTGCCACCGAGCTTCATCCGGCTCGACCCGCCGGAGCACGACCGGTTGCGCCGGATCGCCAACAGCTCCTTCGGGCCGCCGCACCAGCCGCACCGGATCGACGGCATGCAGGGCCGGCTGGAGGAGATCGTCACCGAGCTGATCGACGGCCTCGGGGACGCCCGGGAGATCGACCTGGTCGACCAGGTCGCCTACCCGTTCCCGGTCACCGTCATCTGCCGGCTGCTCGGCGTGCCGCGGGAGGACGAGCCGCGGTTCCGGGCCTGGGTCGACCCGATCGTGGCCGGTCTCGACCCCGACAGCCGCACGGCCGACGACTCCGCGAAGACCGCGCAGGAGGCCCGGCTGCAGCTCGGCATGTACCTGAACGGGCTGGTGGAGCAGCGCGCCAGGGAGCCGCGCGAGGACATGCTGTCCGACCTGGTGCACAGTCACGGCCCGGACGGCGCCATGACGACGATGGAGGTGCTCAGCACCTCGGTGCTGCTGCTGATCGCCGGCCACGAGACGACGGTCAACCTCATCACCAACGGCATGCTGACGCTGCTGCGCCACCCGCAGTACCTGGAGCGGCTGCGCGACGACCCGGGGCTGTCGGTGCGGATCGTGGAGGAACTGCTGCGCTACGAACCGCCGGTGCAGTTGCTGCCGCAGCGCACCTGCATCGCCGACCTGGAGGTGCACGGGGTGACCATCCCCAAGGGGTCGCGGATCTGGCTGGTGCTTGCCGCGGGCAACCGGGACCCGCACCGTTTCACGGACCCCGACCGGTTCGACCCGGACCGCCAGGACATCCAGCACCTCGGCTTCGGCAGCGGCATCCACAGCTGCTTCGGCGCCCCGCTGGCCCGCCTGGAAGCGCAGATCGCGCTGGCCCAGCTGGCCCGCCGGCTCGACAACCCGCGCCTCGTCGAGGACCCGCCGCCCTACCGGCCGAACGCGGTGCTGCGCGGCCCGCGGCACCTCGACATCGCCGTCGACGGCATCAAGTGATGGTTCGTCAGGCGGGGAGGCGGCGCAACTGCACCAGACCCGGCCAGGTTTCCGGGCCGGGCCTGGTGTAGGCGGCGCGCACCGCGTAGGTGCCGGGCTCCAGCGGGACCCGCAGATGGTCCCCGCCCTCGGCCTCGCCGCCGGGCCAGGCGGAGTCGAACAGGACGACGGGACCGGGGACCTGCCAGCGGATCTCGTTCTCCCACGCGGCACCGTCGAGGGCGGCGGGCACCTGTGCCAGGAGTTCCTCCTCCGAGTTGGCGGCAGACCACCGTACGAAGGTGCCGTGGTCCGGCAGGAAGGACGTCGAGGCGGGTTCGTCGCCGAGCACCAGGGCGGTGCTGTCCCCGACCGGGAGCAGTCCGACGTAGCCGTCGACCTCGCAGGCCCGGTCGTAGTCGGTGGCCAGTTCCTCGCTGTCGGCACCGGCCCAGAACGGCAGGACCGTCTCCGGGACCGCCACCAGCGGGCCGCCGCCCGACTCCACCCACTCCACCGCGCCTGGATCCGCATATCGAGTCATGGGGTGAACCTACACGGACAGCGACGGCACAGGTTCGCCGCCGGGAATCAGCAACCGCAGTCGCCCGCGACCGGTGCGGTCAGCGGGTCCGGGGCGCGGCGCTCGCGGCCCTGCCAGGTCTCGAACTCGAAGCCCTCACGCACCCAGTACTCGAATCCACCGAGCATCTCCTTGACCCGGTAGCCGAGTTCGGCCAGGGCGAGGGCGGCCCGAGTGGCGCCGTTGCAGCCGGGACCCCAGCAGTACGTCACCACGGGCACGGCCCGGTCGAGGAGCCGGGGCGCCTGCCCGGGGATGAGCGCGGTCGGCAGGTGGACCGCGCCCGGGATGTGCCCTTGGTCCCAGGACTCGGTGGAACGGGAGTCCAGGACGGCGAAGCCGGGGTCACCGCCGGCGGCGAGGGCGGCGGCCACGTCGGAGACGTCGGCGTGGAGGGCGAGGCTCGCCCGGAAGTGGGCGGCGGCCGCGGCCGGCGCGGCGGGGGCGACGCGCAGGACGGGGTTGTCGGTGGTGACGGTCATGTGAGGCCTTTCGCCGGCCGCCGTCGGTGCGGCGGATCTCCGTGGCCACGAATCTACGAGGGCGACGGGGCACCCTGAAGGTGTGATCCCCGGCCCCGCTCTTGTCCGGCCGGGGATTCCCTGTTATCCATCCCCCATGACCGAGTTTTCCCCGGACGCCACCGACCTGCGCATCCTCGACGTCCTCCAGCGGGAGGGCCGGGCCAGCTTCGCCGAGCTGGCGCGGGCCGTCGCGATGTCCCCGAGCGCGGTGACCGAGCGGGTGCGCCGGCTGGAGGAGGCGGGCGTGATCCAGGGGTACGCGGCGGTGGTCGACCCGGAGCGGCTCGGCCTGCCGATCCTCGCCTTCGTCCGGCTGCGCTACCCGAACGGCAACTACAAGCCCTTCCACGACCTGGTCGCCGCCACCCCCGAGATCCTGGAGGCGCACCACGTCACGGGCGACGACTGCTTCGTCCTCAAGGTCACCGCCCGTTCGATGCGGCACCTGGAGGAGGTCTCCGGCCGGATCGGCACGCTGGGCTCGGTGACGACGAGCGTCGTCTACTCCTCGCCGCTTCCGCGGCGGGCTGTGGGGGGCTGAGTGCTCCCCAGTCTGCCGACCGCGGCGCCGTCGTGGCTGGTCGCGCAGTTCCCCGCGCCCCCTTGGGGCGCTTCGCCGGGCCCTTCTTCCGGGCCCCGCAAGGGGCGCGGGGAACTGCGCGACCAGCCCCCACCGGCCCGCGGTTGACGAACCGCGCGACCAGCGGGCGCTTCTCAGACGCCGCGCTGTCGAAGGGTCGAGCCCGTTCTCCCCTTCGAGACCTCCAGTTGGGCGTGGATGCGGCGGCGCAGGTCGGCGACGTGGCTGACGATGCCGACGCTGCGGTCGCGTTCGCGGAGGGAGTCGAGGACGTCGAGGACCTCGTCCAGGGTCTGGTCGTCGAGGCTGCCGAAGCCCTCGTCGATGAAGAGGGTGTCGAGGCGGACGCCGCCCGCCTCGTCGGTGACGACGTCCGCGAGGCCGAGGGCGAGCGCGAGGGAGGCGAAGAAGGTCTCGCCTCCGGAGAGGGTGGCGGTGTCGCGTTCGCGTCCGGTCCAGGCGTCGACGACGTGCAGTCCGAGGCCGCTGCGGCCGCGTCCGGTGCGGTCGTCGGAGTGGACCAGGGTGTAGCGGCCGGACGACATGCGCTGCAGGCGTACGGTCGCGGCGGCGGCGACCTGTTCCAGGCGGGCGGCGAGGACGTACGACTCCAGGCGCATCCTGCGTTCGTTGTCGGCGGAGGTGCCGGCGGTGAGGCCGGCCAGGCGGGCGACCCGGTCGTACTCCTCGCGCAGCGGGGCGAGTCGGCGTACCCCCTCGGTGGCGCGGGCGGAGAGCCCGTCGAGTTCGGAGCAGCTGCGGGCGGCCCGGTCGCGGGCGGAGGCGGCCTCGCGCAGCCGCCGGGCGGCCAGGGCGGCGGTGCGCTCCGCCGTGTCGAGGTCGGCGGGCGGCCGCCGGGCGGCGGCCGCGGTGTCGGCCTCCGCGAGGACGGCACGCACTGCGGCCTCCTCGGACTGCCACTGGTCCAGGCGCCGTTGGAGTTCGCGGTGGGCGGTGTCGTCGAGGACGGCGGCCGCCGCGGCCTGCGGGGTGTCGAAACCGGCGCGGTAGGCGGCGTCGGCGAGCCGGGCGTCGGTGTCCTTCAGGTGCCGGGCGGTGTCCTCGGCGGCGCGCGCGGTGTCGGCGGCGTCGGTGAGCAGCTGCACCTGCCGCTCCAGCTGTGCGGCGCGTGCGGAGACGCTGGCGGCGCTCCCCCGGGCCTGGGTCAACTCCTCTTCGAGGGCGGCGAGTTCCGCATCGAGACCCTCGCGGCGGGTGAGCCGTGCGGCGGCCCGGACCTCGGCCTGCTGCCGCCCGGCGAGCCGGCGCTCGCGCTCCTGCTCGGCCAGCCGCAGTTCCTCGTGCGCCGCGTGCAGGCCGGAGCCCACCCGCCGGGCCTGGGCGTACTGCTGCTCCAACTCGTCCGCCTGGGACGCAAGTTGCCCGGTCGGGATGTCGCCCGCCTCGGCGGTGGCGGCGGCCAGGGCCTCGCGCGCGGTGCCGAGCCGCCGCTCGTCGCGGGCACGCCGGTCGTCGGCGTGCTGCAGGGCGGCGAGCGCGCGTTCCTCGGCCTCGCGGTCGACGTGGCCCGCGAACTTCTCGGCCGGCGCCGGGTGTTCGGTGGCCCCGCAGACCGCGCACGGCTCTCCCTCGGTCAGCTCCGCGGCCAGCTCGGCTGCGATGCCGTTCAGCCGCTGCTCCTTGAGGTCCAGCCAGTGCGTCCGCGCGTCGACAGCACCCTGCGCGGAGGCGAGTGCGGCGCGCTGGGCCTCGTCGGTGTCCCGGCCCAGCTCGTCCCGGAGCCGCGCCGCCGCCAGGCGCCGCCGGGCGGGGTCGCGCTGTACGGCGAGCTGCTCGGCGCGGGTCGCGGCCTCCTGGGCGGCGTCGACACGGGACTGGAGCTCCGCGCGCCTGGCGTCCCAGCCGGCCAGCCAGCCCGCGGCCTCGCGCAGCGTGTCCTCGTCGTCCCGCTCCTGCCGGTCGAGCCGGCCCCGTTCGTCGGCGACCTCGGCGAGCCGCCGCTCGGCCCGGCGCGCGGACTCCAGCCCGCCCAGCTCCCCGGCGGCCCGGCGGGCGGCGCCGGCGAGCCCGGCCGCACCGGCTTCCGCGAGGGTCTCCGGCAGCAGCGCCCGCGCGCGCACCTCGGCGCCGATCGCTCTGCGGTGCTCCTCCTCGGCAGCCCCCCGCAGCTCCAGCGCGGGCGCCACCGCCTCCGCCTTGCGGGCCCGCTCCATCCGCGCCTGCGCCGCCTGGTGGTCGCCGGCCCGCTCCTCCAGCCGTACGGCACGCTGCCGGGCCTCTTCGAACCGGGCCTGCAGCCCGGCCAGTTCGCGTGCCTCGACCAGCGCGCGGTCGGCGGCGAACTGGGCGGACTCCGCGGCGCCGAGCCGGCAGTGGGCGACGGTGAGGCGCTCTCGCGCGGTGCTGCGGGCCACTGCCGCGGCGGCGAGGACGGCGGAGGCCAGCCCTGGCTCGCCCGGGGCCAGCTCCGGCAGCTCCATCGCGTCGCCGGCTTCCTGCTGCATGCGGTGCGCGTCGGCGAGCAGCGCGGAGTCGCCGTCCCGGACCCGGGCCTCGGTCGTCCTCCGGCGCTCGGCGAGGCGCTTCTCGACGTCGGCGAAGCGCTGGGTGTCGAAGAGCCGGCCGAGCAGCTGGCCGCGCGCACCGGCGTCGGCACGCAGGAAGCGGGCGAAGTCGCCCTGGGGCAGCAGCACGACCTGGCAGAACTGTTCCCGGCTCATGCCGAGCAGCTGGGTGATCTCCTCGCCGATCTCCTGGTGGGAGCGGCTGAGGTCCTTCCAGACGCGGGCGGTCGCGTCGTACTCGCGCAGCCAGGTCTGGGCCTTGTCCACAGTGGTGCCCGCACCACGCTTCTTGGGACGCTCCCAGGGCGGCTGCCGGGTGATCTCCAAACGGCGTCCGGCGACGGTGAGTTCGAGGCGGATCTCGGTGCGGGTGGCGGGGTCGGCGTGGTCGCTGCGCAGGGTGAGGCCC
This sequence comes from Streptomyces sp. NPDC090499, assembly GCF_044769305.1. Classification (NCBI taxonomy): domain Bacteria; kingdom Bacillati; phylum Actinomycetota; class Actinomycetes; order Kitasatosporales; family Streptomycetaceae; genus Streptomyces; species Streptomyces sp. NPDC090499. Next base: position 173,007 of record NZ_JBIVXP010000015.1, on the reverse strand, counting down.
TGGCCGGTCTGCCGGGCGCCGGGGACGGTGCCGTAGAGGGCGTAGCAGACGGCGTCCAGGACGGAGGTCTTTCCGGCGCCGGTCGGGCCGTGCAGGAGGAAGAGCCCGGCGGCGGAGAGCGCGTCGAAGTCGACGCTCTGGGAGCCGCCGAAGGGTCCGAACGCGGTGATGTCGAGCCGGTGAAGCCTCATGCGGCCGCCTCCGTGCGGGGGCTCGGGTGCGGGTGTGCTGTCACCGGGCCACCTCGCGTACCGTGCCGTCCGCGCGCACGGCGTCGAACGCCTCGCCCAGGACGGCCAGTTCGCGTTCGTCGGGGCCGGCGCCGCGCACGTGGGCGACGAAGTCCTCGGCGATCTGCCGGTCGGTGCGGCCGGCCAGGCGGCGGGCGTAGGAGACGTCGGGGTCGTCCGGGGCGCGGTCGGGGTCGAAGACCAGGCTGAGGGTGTGCGGGAAGCGGTCGGCGAGGCGGGCCATGGGGTCGGCGGGGCGGACCGGGTCGGTGAGGGTGGCCTCGACCCAGGCGTCCTCGTGGGCGGCGAGGGCGGAGTCGGCGAGGAGGTCGTCCAGGGTGCCGCGGATGCGGGCCAGCGGGCGTGGCACCGGGCAGTCGAGGCGCTCGGCGGTGACCGTGCCGTCGGCGGCGAGGTCGACGAGCCACATGCTCTTGCGGTGGCCGGCCTCGGAGAAGGAGTACGCCAGCGGGGAGCCTGAGTAGCGGACGCGGCCGGTGAGGGTCTGGCAGCCGTGCAGGTGGCCGAGGGCCACGTAGTCGACGCCGTCGAAGACACCGGCCGGGACGGCGGCGACGCCGCCGACCGTGATGTCCCGTTCGCTGTCGCTGGACTCGCCGCCGGTGACGAAGGCATGCGCGAGGACGACGGAGCGGGTGCCGGTCGGGCGGGCCGCCAGGTCGGCGCGGACCCGGTCCATGGCGGCGGCCAGCACCGCCTCGTGCCCGGCCCGCTCGACCGCGAACTCGTCCTTCACCAGGGCGGGTTCGAGATACGGCAGGCCGTAGAACGCGACGTCCCCGGAGGCGTCGGCGAGCAGCACCGGGGTGCCGCAGGCCGACGGCTCGGTGCGCAGGTGGATGCCGGCCCGGTCGATGAGGCCGGCGCCGACGCCGAGGCGGCGGGCGGAGTCGTGGTTGCCGGAGATCATCACCGTGGGCACGCCGAGGCCGGCGAGCCGGTGCAGGGCGTCGTCGAAGAGCTCGACCGCGGCGAGCGGCGGCACCGCGCGGTCGTAGACGTCGCCCGCCACCACCACGGCGTCGACGGCGTGCTCACGCACGGTCGCCACGAGGTGGCCGATGAACTCCGACTGGGCGCCCAGCATGTTGACGCGGTGGAACGCCCGGCCCAGATGCCAGTCGGAAGTGTGCAGGATTCTCACGCAACCACCCCGAACCGCACCCTTACCCCTATTACACCTGTATGACCCGTATGAACCAGCACGGGGACTCCCCGGCAACGCCAGCCACGCTAACGCATATCACCCCCTGATCCACCACAGACCTCACATTCCCTGATCGCCGGGCGGCACCGGCAGGCAGTCAGCGCCCCGCCCGCCGTAGCCCGACGGCCGTGAGCGCCAGGGCCAGCGGGCCCGGGGCGAGGAAGGCGAGCGGTACCAGCATCCAGGCGCACAGGGCCGCCGCCACCACCGCGAGGAGGACCAGGGCGCTGCCGCCCGGGTCCCGTACGGCGTCCAGGGCGGCGGCGCGCACGGCGGCCCGCCAGTCGGTGCGGGACTCGGGACGGGCGCAGGCCCTGAGGCCCACGACCAGGGCGCCCGCGCCGATCGCCGCGGCCACCGCCGCGAACGGCACCGCTCCCGGCAGCCCGGCCCTGGCCAGCGCCAGGTCCGCGGCGCACAGCAGCGCGCCGGCGAGGGCAACGAGGCCCGCCACCAGGTCGGCGGGGCGCAGGCGCGTAGAACGCCGACCGGTAGAAGCCCTTGCCGCGCTTGACGGGCTTCAGGGCGAGGGCGACGCCGAGCGCGAGCGCCAGTTGCAGAGGGACGGATATCACGACGTACGTGAGGGTGGTGAGGACCGAACGCCAGTAGCGGGGGTCCTCCGTGAACATCTGGGTGTAGTTGCGCAGGCCGACCCAGTGCGGCGGGTCGAAGAGGTTGTAGTCGGTGAACGACAGGTAGAGGGAGACGGCCATCGGCAGGAGCGTGAGGACGCTCGCGCCGAGCAGCCACGGGGAGAGGAACACCCAGGCGGCGCCCTGGCGTTCGCGCCGGGGACGGCGCCCGGCAGCCGTGCCGGTGGCCGGCTTCGCCTGCGTCGGGATCGCGGTGGTGGTCATGACCTCAGCTCCGCCTTCGCCTCGGTGATGTAGTCCTGCGCCGCCTTCCCGGGCGACATCCGGTCGAAGGAGACCTGGTCGTAGTCGCGTTGGAAGGTGGTCTGGAGGGCGTTGTCGCCGGGCGGCGGGGCCTGCGGCGGGTCGTTGAGCGTGCCTTCGACGGACGCCTGGTAGTCCGCGATGGTCCTGTCGAAGTCCTTGAGCAGCGGGGCGGTCCGCCTGCGGATGGTCTCGTTGACCGGGATGCCCCGGGTGGCGCCGAGGATCCTGGCGGCGTCCTCGTCGTTGATCAGGAAGTCGACGAGTTCGGCCGCTGCCTCGGCGTGGGCCGTGTGGGCGCCGATTCCGAGGAACATCGAGGGCTTGTAGTACTGGCCGGGGGTGCCGTCCGCGCCGGACGGCATCGGCGCGAGGGCGATGCCGGTCGGGACGAGCGCGAGGTAACCGCTGGTCGGCGCGTCCCAGTTGGTGTCGGCGACCGCCTTCCCGCGGCCGAGCGGGGTGTTCTCGACCGAGCCGTCCAGCTGGGTGTTCTGCTCGGCCGGGGAGACGGCGCCCTCCCGTTGCAGTCCCTTGGTGAAGGTCCAGTACCCGGCCAGGTCGTCGGCGGTGAAGCCGAGTCGGCGGTCCGTCGTGTACAGGGACTTGCCCTGACCGCGCAGCCAGACCTCGAAGACGTCCTCGCTCCAGCCCGGGTCGGTGCCGCCGGGCCTGCCGGTCGCCTTCGCCAGGGCGCGCATGTCGTCGGCCCAGTCGTCCCAGGTCCAGCCCTGCTTCGGGAGCGGGACCCCGGAGTCCTTCCAGGCCTTGACGTCGTACACGACGGTCTCGGTGCCGCGGCCCTGCGGAATCGCGTACTGGGTGTTGTCCACGCGGCCGGTGGCGAGCAGGCCCGAGTCGATCTCCGAGGTGTGCAGCACGGCCTTCTGCCGGGCCAGGTCGAGCAGGACGCCACCGGAGGCGTACTGGTCGATCTGCCGGTAGTCGAGCTGCATCACGTCGGGTGCGTCGCCGCCCGTGGCCTGGACGGCGAGCTTCTGTTTGTAGGCGTTGTAGTCGGAGAACGACGTCTGCACCCGGATGCCCGGGTGTCGTTTCTCGAAGAGTGCGAGGGCCTGGTCGGTGCGTGCCGCGCGGTCGGGGTTCCCCCACCACGTGTAGCGCAGCACCACCTTGCCGCCGCCTGCCGATTCCCCGGTTCCTGCGCAGCCGGCCAGCACCGCGCAGAGCGCCAGTGCGAGGGCCGAAGCGCAGAATCCCGTTGCCTTGTGTCCGGGCATGCCGAGGTCACCTCATCCCTTCCTCGGACTTCCTGACGGCCCCCCTCGATCCCCCCTGGGCGTCGGTTATTCGCCGCCGTACGGGAGCGTCGTCCCCGGCAGCTCGTACTCGTCGCGGCGGCCGCACATCCCGAACCCCCCGAGCCGGGTGGGCGCGGTGTCGTACGCGGCCGCCTCGCCGAGGTACGACGCCTCGCCGGCCTGCAGCGCGTCCAGCTGGGCGCCCGTGCGCTCGGCGGTGGCGAGCGCGCCGGCCCGCCACAGCTCGCGCCAGCGCGGCACCCGGTCGCGCACCAGCCGGGCGGCGGCCCGCTGGAACTCCGCATACGGGCCGGCGTCCCCGGCGACCAGTGTCTCCCGCAGCGCGAGGTAGCCCTCGACGGCGAGGTCCCGGCGCCTGCGGGCGGCCCGCTCCGCCTCGGCTCCGGTGCCCGGTGGCAACACCGCGGCGGCCGCGTACCGTTCGGGATCGGCGAGCACCTCGGCCGGGAAGGTGAAGACGGCGTCCCCGGCCTCCGGCAGTCCGCTGTTCTGCATCAGCACGGTGATGCGCAGACCGCCGCCCTGCACCATGCGGTGCACGGTGCCCGGGGTGAACCAGGCCACGGACCCGGGTTCCAGCGGGATGTCCCGGTAGCCGTGCGGGCCGAGCGTCTGCACGGCGCCCCGGCCGCCGGTGACGACGTACGCCTCCGTGCACACCAGGTGGAGGTGCGGGCTGCCGCCGCAGACCCCGTCGGCGGCCTCCCACTCGTAGGCGCTGAGGTGGGACAGGCCGACGGCGCCGGGCAGCGGGTGCGGGAGCGCCGGCTCCGGTCCGCTCACCACGGCAGGCCCGCCAGGTGTGCGGCGACCCGGTCGGCGTCCCAGGCACCGTCGGCGAAGACGATCCGGTACCGGTAGGCGAAGGACTCCCCCGGCGGCAGGTCGAACTCCTCGAAGAACGCCCAGGAGAACGCGGCCGTGGGGATCGGTTCCGCGCGCACGAACCAGTGCGACTCGTGGATCGCCGTCCGCGCGTCGAGGTTCTCCGGTGCGTGGGCGAAGACGATCGTGGAGTGGCCGTCCACCTCGTCGTGCTCGGTGGTGCAGGCGAGCCACGGACCCTGGGTGCCCATCAGCTTCTCGGCGCCGGAGACGGAGTCCGGGCCGAACGCGGTGCCGCCGGTGAAGTCACGGGGGCCGCGCCACTGGAGTCCGGTGTATCCGGCCATCTCGCGGCCTTCGGTGGTGGGGGAACCGAAGGTCAGCGGTTCGTCGCGGACGTTGGTGAGGTGGATGGTCCAGTCGAGCGCCCAGGCGCCGGCCGCCTGGTCGACGGAGTGGACGGTGAGCCCGCGCACCTCCCGCGCCCACTCCGCGCCGCCGTTCTCCACCCAGGTCAGCTCCTCGGTGAAGGAGAGCCGGTCGTCCGCGACGGCGAACTCGGTGAAGCCGTCGTGCCGCATCGAGCCGACCCGGTCGGGCAGCACCTGGTAACCCTGCCCGTGGACATAGGTGTTGCCGCCCCAGAAGTTCTGCCCGGACAGGTGGCTGGCCGTCATCTGCAGGCCCTTGTGCCAGCGGTGGTCGCTCGGCCGGTAGCCGGTGACGGTGCGGCCCGCGAGGGTGCGCACCGGGTGGGCGTACGGCTTGCGCGCCTCGTACGCCGCGGGGTCGGGGCGGTAGACGTACCGCAGGATCTCGGTGCCGTCCGGTGCCGCGACCGCGATGTGCTCGCCGTGGACGTGGCTGACGCGGATGCTCATGCGCGCTCCTCGGTGGGGGCCCAGTGGGGGTGGTCGCCGTGCATGGCTGCGTAGTAGGGGTCGCCGGGGCCGATCTCGCCCGCGTGCACGGGGCGGCCCGTGAACGCCGACTTGTAGAGCGCGGCGGCGAACTCGAGGGTGGCGCGGGCGTCGGGCCCGCTGCCCGGCGGCCGTAGGCCCGCGTCGTAGGCGTCGAGGAGGGCGCCGAGCTGCGCGGTGTGCGAGCTGGGCACGTCCGCCTCCGGGGTGCGCCAGGCGTCGGCGCGGGCGGCGGGGACGTGCGGGGCCGGGGCGTAGACCCAGTCCTCGTTGCGGTGCCCGTACAGGTGGGTGAGTTCGACGGTGGCGTCCGCGCAGTCGACGCGGATGCGGCTCACCTCCTGCGGGGAGAGCACGCTGTTGACGACGGTGGCGAGTGCGCCGTTCGCGAAGCGGACGAGGGCGGTGGACACGTCCTCGCTCTCGGTGTCGTGGACCAGGCGGGCCGCCATGGCCCGGATCTCCGTCCACGGGCCGAGCAGGTGCAGCAGCAGGTCGTACTGGTGGATGCCGTGGCCCATGGTCGGGCCGCCGCCCTCGCTCGCCCAGGTGCCACGCCACGGCACGACGTAGTAGGCGGCGTCCCGGTGCCAGGTGGTCTGGCAGTGCGCGACCAGCGGGGCGCCCAGCTCGCCGCCGGCGATCAGCCGGCGGGCGTGCACGGCGCCGGAGCCGTAGCGGTGCTGGAAGACCACGGAGGCGTAGCCGCCGGAGGCCTCCTCGGCGGCGGCGATCTCGTCGTACTCGGCGAGGGACAGGCACAGCGGCTTCTCGCAGAGCACCCAGGCGCCCGCCTTCAGGGCGGCCACCGTCTGCTCGCGGTGCAGGGAGGGGGGTGTGCCGACGAGGACGAGGTCGGGGCGTACGGCGTCGAGCATCTCGTCGACGGAGGTGTAGCCGACGACGTCGCCGCCGGCGAGTTCCCGGAAGGCGTCGAGGCGGGCCTGGTCGACGTCGACCGCGGCGACCAGTTCGGCGCGGTCGGCGTGTGCGGTGAGGGCGGGCAGATGGCTGCCGCTGACGATCGAGCCGGTGCCGATCACGGCGACACGGCGGCGGGTCGGGTGTGGGGGCATGCGGTCCTCCATGGGAGTGCCGGGGACCAAGACGCGGAGAAAGCGCTTGCTCTCGGAGGGACCCTAGATCCCGGGGAATGTCAGGACAACCCCCCGTGCAGCGATGGCCGAGAGAAGCGGGCGGGCGGCCGGGCGGCCGCAAGGTAGCAGGGGCCGGGAGGCCTGTTCAATCGGCATGCGCAGGAAGCTTGGAAATCATGCAATCCACATGCCACTTGATCTGATCTGTCCGACTGAAAGTTTTCAATGCCATCTTGTAAGTCGTACACGGCACTTGTTAGCTTCCAGCCGAGCCGCGATCCGGCACGCACGACCGCGCACGATCGGCGGCCGGCCCCGCGGGCGACGGAGGGAGCCGTATGAAGGTCGGTATCACCGAGGTCGCGGGCCGGGCCCGGGTGACGCGGGAGGCGGTCGCCCCCGGGGCCGGCCGCGACGTCCCCGTCGGCGAGCTCCTCTTCGGCCCCGAACTCGTCGTCCGCGCCGGCACCGCGCCCTCGCGGACGGAGTGGTGCGGATGACGGGCGCCGTTGCGAAGGCGCCGCCGTCCTCGGTTCCTACGTGACGGCACAGCACGGATTGACACACCACTGCACACGCGCGGATTACCCGGAGGGACCTGTCCATGGCTCGGTTCGTGTTTCTTGGAGTGGCACTCGCGGCGCTGCTCGGAGGTGCCGCCGGTCCGCCCGCCGTCGCGGTGCCGAAAGCGGGGCCGGTGGTGGTCGACGTGGACGACTACGGAGCCGACCCCACGGGCCGGACGGACTCGACGCCGGCCGTCACCGCGGCGCTGCGGCACGCCAAGAGCCTCGACCGGCCGGTCAGGATCGTGTTCTCGAAAGGCACCTACCAGCTCTATCCCGAACGGGCCGAGACGCGTGAGCTCTACGTGTCCAACACCGTGGGCGCCGACCAGCGTTACCGGGACAAGAAGATCGGGCTGCTCGTCGAGGACATGCACGACGTCACCGTCGACGGCGGCGGGGCCGAACTGGTCTACCACGGACTGCAGACGGCGTTCGCGTCGATCCGCTCCACGGACGTGACCTTCACGAACTTCTCCTTCGACTACGCGGCCCCCGAGGTCGTCGACGCGACGGTCACCGCCACCGGTGTCACCGACGGGCACGCCTACCGCGTCCTGTCGATACCCGCCGGCAGCCCCTACCGGGTGAACGGCACGCACGTCACCTGGCTCGGCGAGACCAGCCCGGCCACCGGGCAGCCCTACTGGTCCGGTGCCGACGGACTCCAGTACACCCAGATCCACGACCCCGCGGCGCAGCGGACCTGGCGCGGGGACAACCCGCTGTTCAACGACGTCTCCTCGGTCACCGACCTCGGCCACCGGCGGATTCGGATCGACTACACCACCGCGGCCCGGCCGGCGGACGCCGGACTCGTCTACCAGATGCGCAACATCGAGCGGACGGAACCGGGCGCGTTCATCTGGCAGTCGAAGAACGTGACCCTGCGCTCGATGAACGCGTACTACCTGCAGTCCTTCGGCGTGGTCGGGCAGTTCAGCGAGAACATCTCGATCGACAGGGTGAACTTCGCGCCCGACCCGGCATCCGGCCGCTCCACGGCCTCCTTCGCCGACTTCGTGCAGATGTCCGGCGTCAAGGGGAAGGTCTCGATCACGAGAAGTGTCTTCGACGGCCCGCAGGACGACCCGATCAACATCCACGGCACCTATCTGGAGGTCGTCGGGAAACCCGGCCCGGCCACCGTCACCCTCGCCTACGAACACCCGCAGACCGCCGGCTTCCCGCAGTTCGCCCCGGGTGACGAGGTCGAGTTCACCGACAAGCGCACGATGACGCCGCTGACGGACGCGCACGCGGTGGTCACCGCGGTCGACGGGCCGAGCGGCACGGACCACGACAAGTCCCTCACCACGATGACCGTCACCCTCGACCGGCCGGTCCCCGACGGGACCGAGATCAACGGCACGGTCGTCGAGAACATCACGGCCACCCCGTCGGTCGTCATCGCCCACAGCGTGTTCCGCAACGTCCCGACCCGCGGCGTCCTGGTCACCACCCGCAAACCGGTCCTCATCACCGGCAACCGGTTCGACGGGATGTCCATGGCCAGCATCTACGTGTCCGCCGACGCCTACCAGTGGTACGAGTCGGGTCCCGTCGCCGACCTCACGATCCGCGGGAACACCTTCACCCGGCCCGCCGGCCCGGTCATCTTCGTGGAGCCGACCAACCAGGTCGTCGACCCGGCGCACCCGGTGCACCACCACATCAAGGTCGAACGGAACACGTTCGACATCGGTGACGTCACCGTCGTCGACGCCAAGAGCGTCGGCGGCTTCGCCTTCACCGGCAACACGGTCCGGCGCCTGGCCGGCCCGGACCGGCCGCCGTACACCTCACCGCTGTTCGTCTTCCACGGCAGTTCGGGCATCCGCATCGCGCACAACCACTTCGACAAGGGGCTGAACACCTCCGTGGTCGCGGACTGATCGGGGACCTCCTCGGCGGCCGACGGCAGTTGTCCCCGTCGGCCGCTCAGCCACTCAGCCGCGGAACACCACGGGCATGCTTGTCCAGCCGTTGCGGATGTGGTTCATGACCGGTGTCGGCTCGCCGGCGAGCTCCACGCCGGCGAACCGGTCGAGCAGTGCGTCGAGCACGATCGGCGCCTGGGCGCGGACGAGGCGGGCGCCCATGCAGTGGTGGATCCCGGCGCCGAACGCCAGGTGCCTGGAGCTCTCGCTCCGGGTGATGTCGTAGCGGTGGGCGTCGGGGAACACGGACTCGTCCCGGTTGGCCGCCATGTACATCAGGTAGACGTGCTGTCCGGCGCGGATCGGCCGGCCGTCGAGCTCGACGTCCTCCGTCGCGGTGCGCAGCATCGCCCGGGCCGGGGTGACGTAGCGCAGTGTCTCCTCGACGGCCGAGGGGATCAGCGAGCGGTCGCGGCGGAGCAGGTCCCACTGGTCGGGGTGGAGGGCCAGCTGCCGGACCAGTCCGGAGAGCAGGGACCGGGTCGTGTCGTTGCCCGCCGCGAGCATGGTCATGGCGAACATGACGACGTTGGCCTCGGAGACGCCCCTGCCGTCGAGTTCCGCCGCCAGGAGGACCGTGAGGAGGTCACCGTCGCCGGGATCGCGGCGCTTTGCCTCCAGGTTCTCCACGACGAACCGCTGCAGGCTCTGGAACTCGGCGGCCGCGGCCCCGAGTTCCTCGAAGGTCAGGTCGCCGGCGAGTTTCTCCAGTTCGTCGCTCCAGAACCGGACGCGCTCGAACTCGGTGTGGGGCAGCCCGATCATCCGGATCGCCGCCACGATCGGCACCCGGTTGGCACAGGACACCCAGTCGACCACCGTGTCCGGGGCGATCCCGGCCACGAGTTCCCGGACGTCCCGGCTCAGCGGTTCCCGCACCCGCCGCATCGCCTCCGCCGAGAACGCCGGTGCCATCACGCGGCGCAGCTCCGTGTGGCGCGGCAGGTCCGTGGTGCCGACCTGCTCGCCGCCCTTGGGGAAGAAGCTGTCGGTGACCAGCTCGTCGCCGGCCTGCGCCTGGTACTTGACGTCGTTGAGGAACAGGCCCTTGGAGCTGACGAAGATCTCCGGCAGGCCGGCGACGGCCCGGATGTCGGCGTGCCGGGTCACCACGAAGGTGTCGAGAGGTTCGTAGTAGTGGAAGGGCGCGTTCTCCTGCATCCGGGCGAAGACCGGCCACGGATCGTCGACGTAGAACCGCGGGTCCTCGATCGGGACGGCGGGCGGGCTGTCGGTCATGGCGCACTCCTGTCAGCTGCGTTCGCATCGTTCTCGGGTACATGCCGGGAGTTCAGAAACGTCCTCAGGTCCGCCAGCGCCTCGGGCCCGGGACGGACGCTCACCAGGAACTCGGGAACGGTGAGGCCGGGGAGCCGGAGCGCGCTCGCGAGCGAGTGCCACTCGGCGCGGCACAGGCCGTCGTCGGTGGCCCCGCGTACGCCCACCTTCCGCACGGTGTAGCCGCGTGCGGCGTACTGGTGCGCGTCGATGACCACGCACCGCACAAGTGTGCGGTGGGACGTGGCGGGAAGCGAGATCACCCCGTAGCCGGCGTCGGCGAGTACGTCCAGCACGTCCGGTGTGCCGACCAGGCCCGCCGCCACCACCGCGACCCGGCCGCCGCGACGGTCCGCTGCGGCGCCGTGCGCGATCCCGGGCGACGCGCTCATCCCGCCAACCCGCTCTCCAGGTCGAGCCGCAGCGAATCCGGTGTCGCGCCGGGCAGGTCCATTCCGACGCCCACCAGACGCGGCGGCCGCAGTCCGCGGGCGCGGAACTCGGCCTCCAGCTCCTCGATCCACACGCCGCGCCCCGGGACCACCGTCCACGCGTCGGACCGACCCGGCTCGCCGCGCCATCGGGGGGCGCTCGTGACCAGGCCGACCCCGCTGGAGGGACTGCCGTCGATTCCGATCACGACGACCTCGGTACCGGCGGCCGACGGGTCCCCGCTGATCTCGTCCACGACCGCCCGCGCGAGCTCGCGGCAGTGCTCGCGGTAGGTGGGGGTGTCGTACTGCTCCTTCGACTGCCACCAGCGGTCCGGACCCGCGAAGGTGAATTCCGGGCAGGGCATCTGCACGATGCGGTGGTTCCGCCGCCGAAGCAGGTCGATCACGGGCGAGACCACCCCGGGACAGATCGCTCCGTCACTGACTTTCGCGTTCTGGTTGAGAAGGCAGTGGGACACCAACGCGATCGGCATGGCCCGTCTCTCCGTGGGGTGCGGTGTGTGCGACACGTGGTCGTACGTCACGTCGGGCGCCGGGTCAGCCGGACCGGGACCTCGACCGGGCCCTGTACTCCGGACGGTGGGCCCCACCGGACCTCGCCCGCCGGTTCCGGCGCGCCGAACCGTGTCGCCAGCGCGCGCAGCACGGCGCTCAGCTGGTGTTCGGAGACCGTGGCGCCTATGCAGTAGTGAAGTCCGGCGCCGAAGCTGAGGTGCGGCCGGGTGGGCATCCGCAGCGGCTGGTAGGCGTCGCCGTCGGGTTCCCCGTCGCGGTTGGCCTGCACCGCGCACAGCAGCACCGGACGGCCGGGTTCCAGGGTGCGGTCGGCCAGTGTCAACGGCTGTTCGGTGAACCGGATCTGGATCGGCGCCGTCGGCATCCACCGCAGCAGCTCCCGCACGGCGGACCGGGCGGTCGTCTCGTCCTCGGCCGCCGCCGACCAGGTCCGCGGGTGGTCCGCCAGCACCGCGACCAGCTGACCGAGTGTCAGGCGGTACGGCTCGAAACCGATGAGGAGCGACATCCTGGAGCGCGTCCAGTCCGGGCGCTCGGCCGCCGTGACGCCCTCCCGGCGGGCCAGCCGGCCGAGGAAGTCCTGCACGTGCTCGACCGCCGCCCGCGCCCGCGCGAGCGTCTGAAGCGGCATCAGCCGGTGGATGAGCGCCAGATCCCGTACCGGTTGCGCGATCTCGCGGTACGTCCCTCGGTCGACGTCGAGCAGGCGCGCCGCCTGCGCGTCCACGATCGCGTCGGCGACGTCGGCCACGAACTCGCACGCGCCGTCGACGCCGGCGGTCGCGGCGAGGGCCTCGGCGGCGGCGAACGACGGGTCGAAGGCCGGGCCGCGCAGGAGGGGACGCATGCGCTGCCGCAGCGCGTCGTGGTCGTCGGCCCGGGAGAAGATGAGCAGTGAGGCGAACCAGGAGCCGATCGCGTGGTCCGTGACCCCGGAGCAGCGGAGCTGCCGCCAGGGGTCGTGCACCAGGGTCGGCTTCCGCAGCAGCCGCCCGACCGTGGCGTGGTCGCAGACCACGGGGCCGTAGATGCTGTCCGGGAGCAGGCCCTGCGTGCGGGCCGTGCGCAATCGGTGGTCGTCGAAACGGAACGAGGGGGCGCCGACGTCGACGAACGGCCGTGCCACGCCGTAGGGGGTGTCGTGGGGATTGCCGTCGGGGGTCTCGTCCCCTTCGGCGACCTGCAATGCCATCGCGTGGCCTCACTCGTGGTGGCAAGGGCTCACCCGGCCCGAGCGCCTTCGCACATACGCGAGTCATTGTGGGCGGGGCGCCCGGCCGCCGGTCAGGTCCCCGAACAGGTGTCCCCGGCCGTCACGCGTCCCCGTACGCCTCCCCGCCCAGTTCGAGGGTGGCCGTGCCCGCCGTCGCGTCGGCGAGCCAGGCGCGGAAGGTGTCCACGTCGGCGTCCGGCAGGCCGATCTCGATGGTGACGGCCTCGCCGTAGCGGACGTCGCGGACCTCGCGGCCGGTGGCGCGCAGGTCGTTCTGGACCTTGCCGGCGCGCAGGTGGTCGACGGTCACCGTGGCCAGCCGGAAGCGGCGCCGGGTGCGGGTGCCGAGGGTGTCGAGGGCCTCGCCGACCGCACCGCCGTAGGCGCGGATGAGGCCGCCGGCGCCGAGCTTGACGCCGCCGTAGTAGCGGGTGACGACGGCGACGACGTACCGCATGTCGCGGCGCAGCAGCATCTGGAGCATGGGGACGCCCGCGGTACCGCCCGGTTCGCCGTCGTCGCTCGCCCGCTGGGTCGCGGCGTCGGCGCCGATGACGTAGGCCCAGCAGTTGTGGGTGGCGTCGGCGTGCTCCCTGCGGACCGCCGCGACGAAGTCCTGGGCCTCCTGCTCGGTGGCCGCCGGGGCGAGGGCGCACAGGAAGCGGGAGCGGTTGATCTCGGTCTCGTGGGTGCCCGCGCGGGCGACTGTGCGGTACTCGTCCTGCATCCGCCCAGCCTATGCGGACGCCGGGGGCCGCTCGCCGGGGTGCCTGCCCGTGGCCGGGCGCCGGTGGCCGGCGCACCCGCGGCGACACGGACGGACCGGCCGGCCGCACGCCACCGACGCCCGGATCACCCGGTACCCAGGGGCAGGTCCTCTCGCGGGTGCTGCCCGCGCGTGCGCTCGTAGTGGCGGGCGGCCCTCACCCGGTTGCCGCACACGTTGGCCGCGCACCACGTCCGCCGCTTGGTGGCGGCGAGAAACAGCATCGAGCAGGACGGGTTCGCGCACCGGCGCACAGCGGCCAGCAGCTCGGGCGAGGCCAGCAGCTCGATGGTCCCGCGGGCCACGGCGGCGAGGGCCGCATTGCCGCCCTGCTCGGTGTGCCAGCGGGTCTGTGCGGTGATACCGGACTCCCCCCTGACGATGCGCGGACTCGTGGGCACGGCCGCGGCGGCCGCGTTGATGTCCTCGACGGAGGTGCCCTGAGGCGGCCGGCCGGCCAGGTGGGCATCGAACACGTCGCGGATCGCGGCCCGCAGCGCCCGGGTGGCCTCCGGGCCGGGGACGGGCCCCTCGGGCAGCCGAGGCGCCTGCAACCTCCACCAGGTCGCGACGGCCGCCGGCGTGCCGATCAGGTCGACCTGCGGTTGGACGGCGAGCATCAGGGTGTCCGCGAGGTCCAGCGCGACCGAGGGTTCGCCTCCCATCGGAAAGCCGGCGCGCTGCATGTCCTCAAGCCTGGGCGGTGTCGTCATGGAGCCCATTTTATCCATTAGAGCTCATCCTCCGTCCTCGGTGCATGTCATGCAGAAGACACCCTTTACCTAACGCATGAAGTTGATGAGTTGCCGTTAGCTTTCTAACGCGTATAGCCTCATCGTAGAAGTTAGACGGCGCGGGAGCCGGACATCTCCCGGGCGACCGGCCCGCGGCCGGCAGGAGAGCTCCGCCCACCGTCGGCGAAGCCCGGCGCAGCGGATCGTCCGGGGGCGGCAGCGAACACCGGGACAGCGAGAGCAAAGGAACGGAACATGTCCACGAACCACATCGACGTCGTGCTGGTGCACGGCGCCTGGGCCGACGGATCGAGCTGGAGGAAGGTGATCGGCCCGCTGAAGGCCGACGGCATCCGGGTCGTCGCAGCGCCCCTGCCCCTGACCTCCCTGACCGACGACGTCACGGCGCTCGACCGCGTCCTGGAGCGGCTCGACGGCCCGGTCGTCCTGGTCGGTCACGCCTATGCGGGCACGGTCATCACGGCGACCCGCCACCCGAAGGCCGCCGCCCTGGTCTACGTGGCGGCACTCGCGCCCGACGAGGGAGAGTCCGCAGGCGACGTCTTCCACCGCGGGCGGCCGCACCCGCTGACACCGGAGCTCGCGCCCGACCCGCACGGGATGGTCTGGCTGTCCGACAGGGACTTCACCGACGCCTTCGCGCAGCACGCCTCGGCCGAGGACCAGGCGGTCCTGGCCGCCGCGCAGCGCCCGATCGGCACCCCCGGCATCGGGGCCCCGATCGGGCGGCCGCTGTGGAGGGACCGCCCGAGCTGGTTCCTGGTCGCCGAGGACGACCGCATGATCGCCCCGGAGACGCAGCGCTTCACGGCCGAACGGATGGGCGCCCACGTCCGCATCCGCCCCGTCGACCACACACCGCAGGTCACCGCGCCCCAGGATGTCGTGGACATCGTCCTCGACGCCGTGCGTGACGTGGTGACGACCGCACACCCGGCCCGCACGAGCTGACCGGCAATCCGGGGGCGGGTGCGAGGTGACGACCACCAGGCGGCTGCCCGCCCCGAACCGACCCGCAGGAGAGACACACCATGGCTCCCACGAAGTACCGCACCGCCGACGTGCACGGTCTGAAGGTCTTCTACCGGGAATCAGGACCCTCGGACGCCCCGAAGCTGCTCCTGCTGCACGGCTTCCCCAGCGCCGGTCACATGTTCCGGGACCTGATCCCGCACCTGGCCGACCGATTCCACGTGATCGCACCCGACCTGCCCGGCTTCGGACAGTCCGACATGCCGGACCGTGACAGCTTCGCCTACACCTTCGAAGCCCTCGCCGACGTCATCGAGGGCTTCACCGACGCGGTGGGCTTCGAGCGGTACGCGCTCTACGTGTTCGACTACGGCGCCCCGACCGGGTTCCGGCTGGCCCTACGGCAGCCGGAACGCGTCACCGCCATCGTCACGCAGAACGGAAACGCCTACGAGGAGGGACTCAGCGACGGCTGGAACCCCATCCGCGCGTACTGGAAGGAACCCACGCAGGCCCATCGCGACGCTCTGCGGACCATGGTCCAGCCCGAGACCACGGTGTGGCAGTACACCCACGGAGTCGCCGACCCGTCCTCGGTCTCACCCGACGGCCACACGCTCGACAACCACTACCTGGCCCGTCCGGGCGCGCACGAGATCCAGCTGGACCTCTTCCTCGACTACGCGAGCAACGTCGACCTCTACCCCGCGTTCCAGGAGTACTTCCGAAGCCACCGGCCGCCCCTGCTGGCCGTCTGGGGCCGCAACGACCCGTTCTTCCTGCCGGCCGGAGCGGAAGCGTTCCGACGCGACATCCCCGGCGCCGACGTCCGGCTGCTGGACACCGGCCACTTCGCGCTGGAGACACACGCCGGTGAGATCGCCGACGCCATGCGCGGATTCCTCTCGAACTGACCGGGCGGCCCTGGCGAGTGACTCCCCGGACACGGACTCCGCCCCCCGCGCCGGAACCCCGCACAGCGACAGGCGGCTGTCACTCCCCCTTCCCCCGGGCCACCGTCACCTCCGTCAGCAGGGCCGTCCCCGGGGCGAGGGCCGCCCACGTCGTGCCGTGCCAGGCCAGGACGGCGATGGCGGACGTCGGGAACTTCTTGCGGACCTGCTCCAGGGTGTCGTCGAGGCCGTCGCCCGCGAGGTCGAGGACGAGTTCCTCCAGGCCGGGGTTGTGGCCGACCAGCAGCAGCGTCTCCACCTCGGCCGGCACCTCGTGCACGACCGCCAGCAGGTCGGGTACGTCGGCCGCGTACACCCGCCCGTCGTAGCGGACCGGTGGCGGTGTGCCCCACTGGCCGGCGGCCAGCTCCCAGGTCTGCCGGGCGCGTACCGCGGTGGAGCACACCGCGAGGTCGGGCAGGCAGTCGGACTCGGCGAGAGCTCGCCCGGCGGCGGGGGCGTCGCGGCGGCCGCGGTCCGCGAGCGGGCGCAGCCGGTCCGGGACGCCCTCGGGCCAGGCGGACTTGGCGTGCCGCAGCACGACCAGGCGGCGCAGCGGGCCCGCACCCGCCCGGGTGATCACGCCGTCCGTCCGAGGTCGCGGGTGAGGTCGAGGGCGAGCAGCCGGTCGGCGTAGGCGCAGGTCTCGAAGCGGGCGCCGTCCGGGATCTCGGGCTGGTTCTCCATCCAGCGCAGCACGCCGAGCACCCCGGGCACGTCGAGGTCGTCCTCCCAGGCGTCCCGCAGCCGTCCCCGTACCTTCTCGGGCACCGGCCGCGAGGGGCTGCGCGCCCAGTGCGCCACCGACCGGCGCAGCCTGCCGAGCCGGCGTCCGGCCGCGTCGAGGGCGCCGGCGCCGAGGTGGACGGCCGTGCCCCGGGGGGCGTCGAGGAGGGCGAGCCGCAGCGCGGCGGGGTCGTCGAGCGTGCCGAGGACACCGGCGTCGGGGCCGCCGGCGGGGGCGACGGCGACGGTCACGCCGGCCCCGGTGGCGGGCAGGGTGCCGTCCGCGGCCGTCACGTGGACGACCTGTGCCTCGCCCAGTCCCCCGGCGAGGTCGCGGCCGTCCTCGAAGGGGCGGATGCCGAGGGTGGTGGCGGCGGCGTGCAGCTCGGCCTGGTGGTGGTCGGCGGTGAGCAGCGGCAGGACCGGGGTGCCGCCGAGTTCCAGTGCGCGCAGCAGGAGGTCGGTGGTGAGCAGGACCCGCAGCGCCGTCAGGTCGTACCCGGAGGCGTGTACCTCCACCCGGGTCAGGGCACGGCGGGCGGAGACGGCGGGGACGGTCTGACCGGACTTGGCGTCGAGGATGCGCAGCACGGGCTGAGCGTAGGCGTGCGGCGGGCCGCACGCAGGCACCTTGCGACGATTCAGGTCACCGTGGCGGGACATGCGGGACATGCGACACCCCCTGCCGCGCGGGCTGCCCCGACGGTACTGCGCGGACCCGGCCGGGGTTGGGGAATCAGGGTCCGGCGGCCACTGTTGCCCACGGCGAATGTTCCCCGAGCAGAGGAGGCCGACGGTGTACGGCGACGAAGCGACGATCCGCAGGATTCTGACCGGGACGGGTGACACCTGGGCGGTGGTCGGCCTGTCGTCCAATCGGGGACGGGCGGCGTACGGGGTGGCGCAGGTGCTGCAGCGGTTCGGCAAGCGGATCGTGCCGGTCCACCCCAAGGCGGAGACGGTCCACGGCGAGCGGGGCTACGCGTCCCTCGCGGAGATCCCCTTCGAGGTCGACGTCGTCGACGTCTTCGTCAACAGCGAGCTGGCCGGTGCCGTCGCGGACGAGGCGCTGACGAAGGGCGCGAAGGCGGTCTGGTTCCAGCTCGGGGTGGTCGACGAGGCGGCGTACGAGCGGGTGCGGGCCGCGGGTCTGGACATGGTCATGGACCGCTGCCCGGCCATCGAAATACCCCTCCTGGGCCAGAACTGAGCCGGATTTGAGGAAAATCTGAGCTTGGCCTGTCTTACCTTCTTCTCACTTAACAGAACTGAATACGGACATTCTGTGACCCTCACTGACCTGTGCAAAAGCTTTGGCCAAGACAGGAAAGATCGAGGGTCAAATCTTTGGCAACACTCTTCTCCGATTGCGACGTGCACCCTTAACTTGTGCCCTCTTGCTCGTTAAATCTGCGTTCAGAAACTGAGAGGCCACTTGACATGGTGAGTGTCGAGAAAGCCGCGACGGAGGACATCACACCTTCGGGCGGTCTGAGGCGGGACGTCGGCCTGATCGGCCTGATGTGGGCCTCTGTGGGCTCGATCATCGGCTCCGGATGGCTGTACGGCGCCGAGAAGGCGGTCGGCGTGGCCGGCCCCGCGGCGATCATCTCGTGGGTGATCGGCGCGATCGCGATCGTGCTGCTGGCACTGGTGCACGCCGAGCTCGGCGGCATGTTCCCGGTGGCGGGCGGTACGGCCCGCTACCCGCACTACGCGTTCGGCGGCCTGGCCGGCATGTCCTTCGGCTGGTTCTCCTGGCTCCAGGCGGCGACCGTGGCCCCGATCGAGGTCGAGGCCATGATCGGTTACGCCGGTCACTGGAAGTGGGCCCAGCACCTGGAGCACGCCGACGGCACCCTGACCACGAGCGGCCTGCTGGTGGCCATCGTGCTCATGGCCCTGTTCGTCGGCGTCAACTTCTTCGGCGTCCGGGTGCTCGCGCACACCAACAGCGCCGCGACCTGGTGGAAGATCGCCGTGCCGCTGGCCGCGATCTTCATCATCGCGATCGGCAACTTCCACCCGGCCAACTTCCACTCGGAGGGCTTCGCGCCCTTCGGCGCCAAGGGCGTGCTGACCGCGATCAGCACCAGCGGCATCATCTTCGCACTGCTCGGCTTCGAGCAGGCCATCCAGCTGGCCGGCGAGAGCCGCAACCCGAAGAAGGACCTGCCGCGTGCCACGCTCGGCTCGGTCGCGATCGGCGCCGTCATCTACGTCCTGCTCCAGGTCGTGTTCATCGCCGCGCTGCCGCACAGCACCTTCGCACGTGGCTGGGGGCACCTGGCGTACGAGGGCATCAGCGGCCCGTGGGCCGGTCTCGCCACCCTGGTGGGCCTCGGCTGGCTGGCCTGGGTCCTCTACCTGGACGCGATCATCTCCCCCGGTGGCACCGGCCTGATCTACACCACCGCCACCTCCCGCGTCTCCTTCGGTCTGGCGAAGAACGGCTACGCGCCGAAGATCTTCACCCGGACCGACTCCCGCGGCGTGCCGTGGTTCGGTCTCGTCATGTCCTTCGTGACCGGCGTGATCTGCTTCCTGCCGTTCCCGAGCTGGCAGCAGCTGGTGGGCTTCATCACCTCGGCGAGCGTGCTGATGTACGCCGGTGCCCCGCTGGCGTACGGCGTCTTCACCGACAAGCTGCCGCGGCACGAGCGCCCGTACCGGCTGCCCTTCGGCAAGCTGGTCTCCCCGCTGTCGTTCGTGGTCGCCAACCTGATCATCTACTGGTCCGGCTGGGACATCCTGTGGCGGCTCGGCCTCGCGATCATCCTCGGCTACCTGCTGCTCGGCGGCTATGCCTTCTACGCCCACAGCAGGAACCTGCCGGACGCGCCCCGGCTGGACTTCCGGGCCGCGCAGTGGCTGCCCGCCTATCTGATCGGCATGGGCCTGATCTCCTGGCAGGGCAGCTTCGGCGGCCAGAACAACATCGCGCTGTGGTGGGACATCCTGGTCATCGCCGCCTTCTCGATCGGCATCTACTACTGGGCCAAGGCGACCGCCTCCACGGCCGAGGACATCGAGCGCAGCATCGACGAGGTCGTGGTCACGGACGCCCCGGCGCACTGACCCCGCCTCCTCACCCGCGTCCCGTCAGCCGCGGCGGCACTGCCGTGGCTGACGGGACACCGTCATAATGCGGGGGTGACTCACCCCTCCCCCCACCGCAACTCCCCCTCCGAGGAACGTCGTACGGTCGTCGTCGTGGGCGCCGGGCCCGCCGGGCTGACCGTCGGGAACATCCTGCGGGCCGCCGGCGTCGACTGCGTGGTCCTGGAGAACGAGAGCAGACAGTTCATCGAGACCCGGCCACGGGCCGGGGTCATCGAGGAGTGGGCGGTGCGCGGGCTCCGGCAACGCGGCCTGGGCGACGGCCTGGCCGCCGGTGCGCAGGTGCACAGCGAGTGCGAGTTCCGGTTCGGCGGCGACCGGTTCCGGTTCGACTACAGCGAACTGACGGATCATCACCACTACGTCTATCCGCAGCCGTTGCTCGTGACGGACCTGGTGCGGGAGTACGCCGACGTGCGCGGCGGCGACATCAGGTTCGGGGTGCGGGACGTCGCACTGCACGACCTGGAGACGGACCGGCCCGCCGTGTCGTACCTCGACCCCGCGACCGGTGAACGGCACGTCCTGCGCTGCGAGTTCGTCGCGGGCTGCGACGGGGCGCGCGGGGTGACCCGGGACGCGATACCGCAGGGGCGGGTGCGGGTCGCCCGGCAGGACTACGGCATAGCGTGGCTGGCGCTGCTCGCCGAGGCGCCGCCGTCCTCGGACTGCGTGCTGTTCGGCGTCCATCCGAACGGTTTCGCCGGGCACATGGCGCGCAGCCCCGAGGTCACCCGCTACTACCTGCAGTGCCCGCCGGGCGACGACCCGGAGAGCTGGTCGCACGACCGGGTCTGGGACGAGCTGCGCGAGCGGCTCGACGCCGCCGGGGCGCCACCGCTCAACGAGGGGCGGCTGATCGAGAAACGCCTGCTGGACATGCACGACTACGTGGTCGAACCGCTGGTGTTCGGCCGCCTCTTCCTGGCCGGTGACGCCGGGCACCTGACCGCGCCGATCGCCGCCAAGGGCATGAACCTCGCCCTGCACGACGCCTTCCTGCTGGGCGACGCGCTCGCCGCGCACGTCACCAAGGGCGACGACACCGGCCTGGAGGGCTACTCCCACGCCTGCCTGCGCCGGGTCTGGGACTACCAGGAGTTCTCCCAGTTCCTGTCCGGCATCTACCACGGCACCGCCTCCGGCGACCCGTTCCTCGCGGGCACCAGCCTGGCCAGGCTGCGCAGGCTGTTCACCTCGCGCGCGGCGGCCACCGCCTTCGCGGAGCAGTACCTCGGTGCGGCCGCCGCGTTCTGAGCACTACGCGGGAACGGCCGCCGGGTTCCCGGTGCGGACCGTGCACAGCGCCGTACCGGCGAGGGCGAGCAGGACGACCGCGAGGGCCATGGCCAGGTGGATGCCGGCCAGGGGCGTGGCCCCCGCGGTCATCAGGGCGGTGGCGGCGGCCGAGCCCAGGACCGAACCCAGCTGCCGGACCGTGTTGTTGACTCCGGAGGCCGCTCCCGCCAACGGCGCGGGCACGTGCCGCATCGCCTCGGTGGAGAGCGGGGCGATCATGCAGCCGGTGCCGAGCCCCATGAACATCAGCGGCACGGTGAAGACCGCTGCGGTGGCCGAGCCCTGTGCGAGCAGGATCACCGCAAGCAGCCCCGCGCAGAAGGACCCCAGTCCGGCGAGCAGCACCCGGCGCCCGCCGATCCGGTCGCTGAGGCGTCCGGCGAACGGGGAGACGAGGAGGGAGACCAGCGGGGAGGGCGCCAGGGCGAGCCCGGCGTGCAGCGCGCTGAAGCCGAGCTGCTGCTGGAAGTAGAGGCCGAGCGGCAGCACGGCGGTGATCAGGGCGGCACCGATCGCGCCGACCAGCGCGGTCATCACGGTGAAGCCGCGGTCGGCGAAGAGCCGGAAGGGCACCAGCGGTTCGGTCTCCTGACGGCGCGCCTGCTGGCGCAGGAACAGGGCGGCGAGGGCGAGCCCGGCGGCACCGAGCGCGCGGATCCCGGCGTTCCAGGCGTACCGGTCGCCTTCCATCAGGGCGAAGGTCACGCAGGTCAGCGCCGTGGTGGAGAGCAGGACGCCGGGCAGGTCGACCCGGTGGGCGCGGCCGGTGCGCAGGTCGGGGACGAGGAGGAAGGTGAGGGCGAGGACCAGCAGGCCGATCGGTACGTTGACGAAGAAGACCCAGCGCCAGCCGACCGCGCTGACCAGCAGCCCGCCCAGCGTCGGCCCGGACAGCGTGGCCACCCCGGCGACCGAGCCCCATACGCCGAGCGCGGTGCCGCGCCGTCCGGCCGGGAACACGGCCATGACCAGCGCCATGGTCTGCGGGGTGAGCAGCGCCGCCCCCAGCCCCTGCACCAGCCGGGCGGCGACGAGGACCTCGACCCCGTCGGCCAGCCCGCACACCGCGCTGGCCGCCGTGAACACCGCGACCCCGGCCGCGAACAGCGTCCGCTGCCCCCGCATGTCACCGAGTCGGGCGGCCGTCACCAGCAGGGCGGCGAGCACGAGCGTGTAGCCGCTGACGGTCCACATCACCTGGTCGAGACCGGTGTGCAGATCGCTCATCACGTCCGGTAGGGCGACGTTGACGATCGTCATGTCGAGCAGGGTCATGAAGAACCCGAGGGACAGAGTGACCAGCACAGCCCAGGGGTTGCCGCGGAGCTTCGTCGTCTTCAGCATACGCAGAACCATATCCATCAGATGGAGATGCATCAAGATGAGATGCATCTCCAGCGGATGTAATGTGGCGGCGTGAACGTCACCGACCTCTACCTGCTGGGCCACCGCCTCCAGAAGCTCGCCGAGTCCGCCGTCCCCACGGACGGCATCGGCGAACACCCCACCAGCGTCGGCACGGTACTGATCGTCGCCGCCGACCTGCGGGACCACCCCCGGACCACGGTCACCGAGATCGCGGGGCGCACCGGCCTGGCCCAGAGTCAGGTCTCCAACTGCGCGGCCCGACTGCGCAGCGCAGGGGCGGTCCTGGCGGAACCCGACCCGCGCGACGGCCGGCGTACGCTGCTGAGCCCGGCCGCCGAGCCTTCCGCCCGCATGAAGGCGGTGCAGGAAGCACCCCTCGGCCCGGCGCTGGCGGCCGCGACCAGCGATCCGGAGGCGGTACTCGCACTACTGGACAAGCTCAACCGTCTTCTGCGGTAGCGGCAGCCGTCTCGGTCTCGGTCTCGGTCTCGGTCTCGGTCTCGGTCTCGGTCTCGGTCAGCCGATGGTCCGCCACCTTCAGTGCCTCCTCGACCAGCGTCCGCAGATGACCGTGGCGCAGCGAGTACACCACCCGCCGCCCCTCCTTGCGCGTGCCCACCAGACCCGCGAGCCGCAGCCGGGCCAGATGCTGGCTGACGGCGGGCCGGGCGGCGCCGCACGCCTCGGTGAGCGTGGTGACGTCGGCCTCGCCGGCCGTCAGGGCGTGCAGCAAGGTGAGCCGTGTGCGGTCGCCGAGCAGGGCGAGGAGTTCGGCGGCGAGCGCGAACTGTTCCTCGCCCGGGGTGCGCGGATGCGCATGCTGCGCAGGTGACAGGTGCAAGCGTGCGCTCATACGCACATAATGGAGTCGTGGGCCTCCCGTGTCCACGTCCCGCGCACCGGAGAGGGGAGCCGCATGAGCGACCGGCACCATCACGAGCACGCACACGCGGACGACCGTCACCCCCACGAGCACGCCCACGACCGGCACGGCGAGCCCGCCCACGCTCATGACCACGGCCGTGAGCACGACCACCGGCACGGGCACTCCCACTCCCCCGCCGGCGGCCTCCGCCACCGCCTCACCCACCTTCTGACGCCGCACTCCCACGAGACGGCCGACAAGCTCGATCCCGCGCTGGAGTCCTCGGCGCGCGGCATGCGCGCGCTCTGGGTCTCGCTGGCCGTGCTCGGCGCGACGGCGCTCGTGCAGGCCGTCGTGGTGGTCCTGTCCGGCTCCGTCGCCCTGCTCGGGGACACGGTGCACAACGCGGCGGACGCGCTGACCGCCGTACCGCTGGGCATCGCCTTCGTGCTCGGGCGCCGCGCCGCGAACCGCCGGTTCACCTACGGCTACGGGCGGGCCGAGGACCTCGCGGGGATCGCGATCGTGCTGACGATCACCGCGTCGGCCCTCTTCGCCGCGTGGACGGCCGTCGAGCGGCTGCTGGATCCGCGTCCGGTCACGCACCTGGCGGCCGTCGCGGTGGCCGCGCTCGTCGGGTTCGCCGGGAACGAGTGGGTGGCCCGGTACCGGATCCGGGTGGGCCGGGAGATCGGGTCGGCCGCGCTGGTGGCCGACGGGCTGCACGCGCGGACCGACGGGTTCACCTCGCTGGCCGTGCTGCTGGGGGCCGGCGGCGCCGCCCTGGGCTGGCAACTCGCCGATCCGCTGGTGGGGTTGGCGATCACCGCGGCGATCGCGCTGGTGCTGCGGGACGCGGCGCGCGAGGTGTTCCGGCGGGTGATGGACGCGGTGGACCCGGAGTTGACGGACCGGGCCGAGCGGGCGCTGCGCGAGGTGCCGGGCGTGCGGGCGGTGGGTGAGCTGCGGCTGCGGTGGATCGGGCACCGGCTGCGCGCCGAGGTGGCGGTCGTGGTCGACGGCGAGGCGACGGTACGGCAGGCGCACGCGATCGCCGTCGCGGCGGAACACGCGCTGCTGCACGCCGTGCCGAGGCTGACGGCGGCCCTGGTGCACGCGGATCCGGCACCGGCGCCGGGCCAGGCGGACCCGCACCTGGCGCTGGCCCACCACGCGCACCCGCTCTCCTAGCCGGCCGCGCGCACCCGCCGTCCCCTAGACGCCCAGCTCCGCCAGCACCTCCGCGCCCGGCAGTTCGGTGAACGCCTTGCCGGGGACCAGGAGTTTGCCGCGCCGTCGGCCGCTGCCGACCAGGACGTAGGGCAGGTCCACCACGGCCGGGTCCACCAGCAGCGGCCAGTCGCGCGGGAGTCCGATCGGGGTGATGCCGCCGTACTCCATGCCGGTCGCCCCGGTCGCGGTGTCCGCCGAGGCGAACGAGGCCTTGCGGGCACCGAGTCGGCGGCGCACCACGCCGTTGACGTCCACCTTGGTGGTGGACAGCACCAGACAGGCGGCCAGGGTGGTCTCGCCGCCGCGTTTGCCCGCCACCACCACGCAGTTGGCCGACTTGTCCAGCAGGTCGTGCCCGTAGTGCTCGACGAAGACCGCGGTGTCCGCCCACTGCGGGTCGGTCTCGACGTAGACGATCCGGTCGGCGGGCACGGCGCCGGTCCACGCGCGCAGGGCGTCGGCGACCGGCGCGGTCAGCTCGTCGAGGCAGTCGGGGGCGGGGACGGCGGTGTCGAAGTCGCCGATGGGTGCGCGCATGTCCGCACGCTAACAGCCCGGCCCGCCGGGCTCAGGGCACGGGCGGCACGGAGACCGTCATGACCATCTCCATCGGCACGTCCCCGGTGTTGCCGTACACGTGGGCCGTGTTGGCCTCGAAGGAGGCGCTGGCGCCGGTCGGTACGCGGTACTCGGTGCCGTCGACGGTGAGGGTGAGTTCGCCGGCCGTGACGTGGACGATCTCCACCGTGCCGGTGGGGTGGGGTTCCGACGGGCTGCTCTCGCCCGGCATCAGATGCCAGTCCCACATCTCCAGCGGGCCGGGCGCCTCGGTGCCGGCGAGGAGCCGGTTGTAGCTGCCGGCGTCGGTGTGCCACAGCCGTACCGCCTTGTCGGCGGGGATGATCTGGACCTTCGGGCCCTGTTCGTAGTCGAGCAGCGTGGTGATGCTGATGCCGAGCGCGTCACCGATCTTGACGACCGTGCCGATGCTCGGGTTGGTGCGGGCCTGCTCGATCTGGATCAGCATGCCGCGGCTGACCCCGGCCCTGGTCGCGAGCACGTCCAGGGTGAAGCCGCGCACCGCGCGCCAGTGCTTGACGTTGCGGGCCAGGGACTGGGTCAGCAGGTCGAGGTCCGACACGTTCCGTCCATGGTGGAAAGCATTGCGGAATGCATGGTGGTCCAATATTTTGAATGACGAAGTTCATCTTACTGAACTACGATGGGGTGTACCTGATCGTTCACCGAACTGTACTGCGAGGCGGGCCGTGACAGCATTCTTCGCCCTGACCACCAGTCTCCTGTGGGGGCTGGCCGACTTCGGCGGCGGGCTGCTCACGCGACGCGCGCCGGCGCTCACGGTGGTCGTCGTGTCGCAGGGCCTGGCAGCGGTCGTACTGGGTGCGGTCGTGGTCGCCACGGGCGGCTGGAGCGAGGCCGGGCCCCGGCTCTGGTTCGCGGTCGCGGCCGGCCTGGCCGGGCCGGTCGCGCTGCTCTCCTTCTACAAGGCCCTCGCCCTCGGTCCGATGGGGGTGGTCTCCCCGCTGGCCACGCTGAGCGTCGCCGTCCCGGTCGGGGTCGGGCTGTTCCTCGGCGAGCGGCCGGGGCTGCTCCAGGTGGCGGGCATCGGGGTCGCCGTCACCGGGGTCGTGCTGGCCGGCGGCCCGCAGTTGCGCGGCGCGGCCGTGCAGCGCCGGGCGATCCTGCTCACCCTGGTCGCCGCCGGCGGCTTCGGCACGGTGTTCGCGCTGATCACGGAGGCGTCCACCACGGCCACCGGTCTCTTCCTGGCCCTCTTCGTGCAGCGGCTGACCAGCGTCGCGACGGGCGGCGCCGCCCTGTGGCTGTCCGTGCGGCGGGGCACGCCCGCACTGCCGGAGGGCGGCTTCGTCTGGTCCGCGCTCCCGGCGCTGGGCTTCGTCGGGCTCGCCGACGTCGCGGCCAACGGCACGTACTCGGTGGCCGCCCAGCACGGCCCGGTCACCGTCGCCGCGGTGCTCGCCTCGCTCTACCCGGTGGTCACCGCGCTCGCCGCCCGCGGCTTCCTCAGCGAACGGCTGCGCGCGATCCAGGCCGCGGGCGCCGGGCTGGCGCTGGTGGGGACCCTGCTGCTGGCCACCGGCTGAACGGCGGCCGACGGTCCGGCCGGGCGCCGCTCAGCTCTCGGGCTCCAGTTCGGCGAGCCGCGCCACGTCCTCCTCGGTCAGCTCCGCCAGCGCACGCAGCTGATCCGGCGTGGTGCCCGCCGGGATCGGCACCGGCGGGGGTGTGCGCAGCGGCGGCTGCCAGCCGGTCTCGGGCGTCCAGCGGCGTACCACCCGGGCGGGAGCACCGGCCACCACGGCGTGGTCGGGCACCGCGCCCCGCACCACCGCACCGGCGGCCACCACCACGTTCCGGCCGATACGCGCGCCCGGCAGGATCACCGCGCCCGTGCCGATCCAGCAGCCCGGACCGATCTCCACGGGCTCCATGCGCGGCCACTGCCGGCCGATGGGCTCGTGCGGGTCGTCGTAGGAGTGGTTGGTGGAGGTGACGTAGACGTACGGGCCGAAGTAGCAGTCGCTGCCGATGGTGACCGTGGTGTCCGCGATGACGTGACTGCCGCGGCCGAGGACCACGCCGTCGCCGATGCGCAGGATCGGGTCCGGGCCGAGGTCGAGGTCGGGCATCAGGCCCGCGGTGAGGGTGACCTGTTCGCCGACGATGCAGTGCGAGCCGAGGTGGATCCACGGCTCGCCGAAGACCGTGCCGAGCGGGAAGGCGAGCCGGGTGGCCTCGCCGAGGGCGCCGAACCGGAAGCGGCCGGGGTGCTCGGCGGTGACGGATCCCGTGCGCTGCGCCCAGGCCCAGGCCGCGTGCACTGCGCGTTGGGCGAGGTGGCGGCGCCAGGACGAGAACGTGTTCTTGGGCTTCGGCACGCAGTCACGCTACTCAGCGGGCTGCGACTTGAAGAGGGTGGGCTGCTGTGATCTTCGCCCCAGGCGGTGGCGTAGGTTGCCGGGGAATCGACGACGACGGGAGACGGTGATGACGCAGCGGGCGCTGATCGTGGGGATCGGGGGGCGCGAGCCGAAGGTCGGGGCCGACGTGTTCGTGGCGCCGACCGCCTCGGTGATCGGGGACGTGACGCTGGGGGCCGGAGCGAGTGTCTGGTACGGGGCGGTGGTGCGGGGGGACGTCGAGAAGATCACCGTGGGGGCGCAGGCGAACGTCCAGGACAACGTGACCTTGCACGCGGACCCCGGGTTTCCGGTGAGCGTCGGGGAGCGGGTGTCCATCGGGCACAACGCGGTGGTGCACGGGGCGACAGTGGAGGACGACTGCCTGATCGGCATGGGGGCGACCGTGCTGAACGGGGCCGTGATCGGGGCCGGGTCGTTGGTGGCGGCGCAGGCGTTGGTGCCGCAGGGGATGGTGGTGCCGCCGGGGTCACTGGTGGCGGGGGTGCCGGCGAAGGTGCGGCGCGAGCTCAGCCAGGAGGAGCGGGAGGGGGTGGCTCTGAACGGGACCTTTTATGCGGAGTTGGCTGTGGCGCATCGCGGGGTGCATGAGTAGGTCGTGGGGCGGGTGCGGCGCGGTGGGGGCTGATCGCGCAGTTCCCCGCGCCCCTCAGGTGGGTTTACTCCCCGGCGCCCACAGGTTCGGCTTCCTTCTCTGTCACCTGGAGCTTCTTCGCCTTGCGGCGGACGATCAGCATCGACGCCAGGCCGAAGAGGACTGCCGCTGCCAGGCCGAAGTACGAGAACCGCTTCAGCCAGTCCTCCGCGACGAGGCCGACGTAGTAGACGACCGCCGTCGTACCGCCCGCCCAGCAGATGCCGCCGAGGAGGTTGGCGGTCAGGAACTTCCAGTACGGCATGTGGAGGACACCGGCCAGCGGGCCCGCGAAGATGCGGAGGAGGGCGATGAAGCGGCCGAAGAAGACCGCCCACATGCCCCACTTCTCGAAGGAGCGCTCGGCGGTGGCGACATGGCCCTCGCTGAAGTGTCTCGGGAACTTCCTGCCCAGCCAGGCCAGCAGCGGACGGCCGCCCTTGCGGCCGATCGCGTAGCCGATGGAGTCGCCGATCACCGCGCCCGCGGTGGCGCAGGCGCCCAGGACGAACGGGTTGATGCCCGAGTGCTGGGAGGAGAGCAGCGCGGCGGAGACCAGGACGATCTCGCCCGGCAGCGGGATGCCCAGGCTCTCCAGCCCGATGACCAGCGCCACCACTGCGTAGACGGCGACCGCAGGCACCGAGTCGAGCCATTCCTGGACGTGCACCGCCGGATCCTCCCTGTCGCGTGCTCCTTCCCCAGGAAGGCTACCGGGTCGGCCGGGTCCCACCGCGCCCGCGGCACCGGCCCGCCCTCCTGCCTTCGGTTTTCGGACATCCGGGTGTCATACGGGACGGGAAGGCTCCCCGGCGTCTGCTCGCCTGCGGCTCCCCACCGCAGGCCCGCCGTGGAAGGACAACGTCCCCGTGTCCTCACTGTCGTCACTGTCCCCGCCCTGCCCCGACGCGCCCGTGCGTCCGCTGCCGGCGCCCTCCTCGATGGCGGGCCGGCCGCTCCGGCTCGCCCTGTGCCTGTCCCCGCTGCTCATCGCGGCGATCTGGGGGCTGACCAACCAGTCCCTGCTGTACGAGGGCGTCACCCGGCTCGCCCGCGCCGAACCGGCGTGGCTGCTGGCCGCGGGCGGTTTCACCTGCCTGACCTGGGTGGTGGCCGCCTGCATGCGGCAGGGCGCGGTGCCCGACCGGCTGCCGCCGGGGCTGCTGCTGGCCTCGCAGTTCGCCGCCGGTGCCGCCAACCACGCACTGCCCGCCGGTCTCGGCGCACACGCCGTCACCGTGCGTTTCCTGCGCACCCGGGGCGTCCCCCTGGAGCGGGCCACCGCCTCGATCGCGCTGTACTCGGTGGCGAAGTCGGGTGCGAAGACGGTCGTGCTGATCGGGTTCCTGCTGTCCTCGTCCGCGTGGCGGCGGCTCGGTGAACTGGTGCCGGACGGGGTGGTGCTGATCCCGGTCGCCGCGGTGCTCACCCTGATGGGCGTGGCGACGGCCGTCGTACGACCGCTGCGGCGCCCGATCACCGGCATGGTGCGGACCGCGTTCACCGACGCCCGGACGGTGCACGCGCGGCCGGCCCGGGTGCTGGCCCTGTGGGGCGGGGCCACCGCGATGCCGCTGGTGCAGGGGTGCGTGCTGGCCTGCACCGGGGAGGCGCTCGGGCTCGGGCTGTCCTGGGGCACCGTGATCTTCGCGTACCTGGCGGCGGGCACGGCGGGAGGTGCCGTACCGGTGCCCGGCGGGGTCGCGGTGGACGCGGCGCTGGTGATCACGCTGGTCGCGTTCGGCTCCCCGGTGGCGGTGGCCACCGCGACCGTGATCGGCTACCGCGTCCTGACGGACTGGATTCCGCTGCTGCCGGGCGCCCTGGTGCTGTCGGCGATGATCCGCGCGAAGGTGCTGTGAGGCGGGGGCGTCAGTCGCGGCGGGCCACGATGCGGTAGGCGTTGGAGACGCGGAGGCGGCGGGAGAGCGGCCGTACGGCGAAGCGGTCCAGGAGGGTGCCGGCGATCAGGGCCGGGATGCCCGCGATGAGCAGGGCCGCGCGGAGCGTCTTCTGCAGCGCGCCGGGCGGGGTGGGCAGCCAGGGGGCGTCCTCGGGCGGGGCGGTGTGGTCCAGGGCGAGCCAGACGGCGGCCAGCAGGTCGACGGGGTCGTGCGCCTCGGCGTGCTCCTCGGCGACGACCGTGAAGCCCAGGTCGGTGAGGCGGGCGCGCAGGTTGGCGACCGGGACGAAGTGCAGGTGCTGCGGCTGGAGCCAGGGCAGCCACCAGCGGCCGAGCAGGCGGGCGTAGCGGCTCTCGGGGTCGGGGACCTCGATGAGGAGGTGGCCGCCGGGGCGTACCGCCTCGTGGGCGGCGCGCAGTTCGCGGTCGGGGTCGGTGCTGTGCTCCAGGTAGTGGAACATGCTCACCACGTCGTAGCGGGCGGTGAGTTCGGGGGCCAGGTCGGGGAAGGCGCCGCGGTAGGCGTGCTCCACGCGGCCCTCGCGGGCGGCGAGTTCGACGCCGTCGGTGAAGTCGAGGCCGTCGAAGGCGGTGCCGGGCAGCACCTCGCGGGCTGCCTCGCAGAAGTGGCCGTGGCCGGTGCCGACGTCGAGCCAGTTCTTCGGGGTCGGGTCGTGCGGGACCATGGACCGGGCGCGGCCCTGGTACATCGTGGTGCGGCCGCCGAAGGTGCCGCTCATCTTCTGCTCGCCGAGGCCGTCGTAGAAGTCGCGGTAGTAGAACTCCAGGCCCGTCTCGTTCAGGCGCGGGTTCTGGAAGGTGTGGCCGCACTCCGTGCAGCGGTCGAGGACGAAGGCGCCGGGCTTGTGCTGGAGCAGGTCGGTGGTGCGCAGCCGGGTGGTCAGCCGGTCGGAGGCGCACCAGGGGCAGGTGGTGCGCCGGGGTTCGAAGAAGCGGTCGGTGCCCTCGGCGAGGTCCCGCTGGTAGGCGGAGCGCAGCGCCTCGATGTCACTCTGCTTGCTCATCGGGTCTCCTTGCGTGCGGGTCGGCGGCGAGGCGTTCCAGGTGGGTCGCGGCGGCCGGTGCTCCGCCCGCCGCGCGGAACGCGGTGCGGATGCGGGCCGCCGCGGTGCGCGGGCCGGGCTCGTACAGGACGGTGTCGAGGGCCTCGCCGAGGCGCGGGGCGGTGACCCGGCCGAACCGGACCCGCAGGCCCGCGCCGGCGTCGACGACCTGCCCGGCGATCACCGGCTGGTCGTCGCGGATGGGCGCGACGACCAGCGGGACGCCGTGCCACAGGGCCTCGCACACGGTGTTGTGCCCGGCGTGGCAGACGACCGCGTCGACCCGCTCCAGGAGCGGGAGCTGGGGCAGCGAGGGCAGGATCAGGATGTCCTTGTCGTCGGCCGCGGGGGGCAGGGTGCCGCCGGGGTCTGCGACCAGCGCCTGGACCCGGTCGGCCCGATCGCGCACCGCGGCCACGCACTCGGCCAGGAACCGCCCGCCCACGTCCGCGTTGGCGGTGCCGAGGGAGACCAGGACCCGCTCCCGGCTCGGGTCGAGCCAGTCCCAGGGGAAGCCGTCGGCGACCGGCCGCTCGGAGATCGACGGGCCCACGTAGCGGACCGCCGGCCGGTCGGTGGGGCCCGCCAGTTCGGGCGTGGTGAAGGCGAGGGTGAGATGCGGCGAGAAGCGCGGGTCGGCGGTGCCCGCCGGGTCGCCGATCCGGCCGCGCAGCTCCGCGAGCCGGTCCCGGAGCCACTCCGCGACCTTGGGGATGCCGTCGTAGGCGCCCCCGAACTCGGCCGAGGTGGTCGCGGACGTCGCCCACGGCAGCCCGAGCCGCTCGGCCACCAGGGCCCCGGCGAAGGCCTGCTGGTCGGCGACCACCACATCGGGGCGGAACGCGTCGACGGCCGCACGCACGCCGGGCGCCATCGCGTCCGCCAGCGGTACCAGGAACCACTCCCAGAGGAACTTCAGCGCCTCCGCGCCCCGCAGGTCGGCGGGCCGCTCCCCCTCCGCGGTCCCCGCGCACGGGCAGACCCGGGCCTGCGGTCCCGCCAGCCGCTGCACCAGCCCGGGGTCCGCGCAGACCCAGGCCACCCGGTGCCCGCGCGCGGCGAGTTCGGCCGCGACGCCGACGGCCGGGTTGATGTGACCGACCAGGGGCGGTACGGCGAACAGGAAGGCGCTCACCGGACCCCGGCCCGTACGCCGCCGCTGACCGAGTGGATCAGCTCCAGGATGTGTCCGCCGACCGTGCCGGCCGCCTCGACCAGCACGGAGTGCTCGTGTCCGGGCAGCACCACCGACCGGTAGTCCGCGAGCAGCGCCTCCTTCAGCGGGACCACCTCGACCAGGTCGGAGTCGCCGCCGTACACCCCGAGGACCGGGCAGCGTACGGCGCGGATCTGGTCCTCCGTCAGGACCCGGCTGGCGGGGATGTCCCGGCCGAGGCTGGTCTCGCGGGCGAGCCGGGCCGCGCCCCTGGCCAGGCGGGCGGTGTTGTGGCTGCGGTTGGCGGTGATCCAGGCGATCGCGTCCGGCTCGTTGTGGGCGAGTTCGGTGACGACCCGGTGCAGGATGCCGCCGAGTTTGGCGGCCCAGGCGGCGGTCGCCGGTTCGGACTCGATGAGGGTCAGGCTGGCCGCGCGCTCGGGGTGGCGGGCCGCGTAGCCGAAGGCGATGGTGCCGCCGTAGGAGTTGCCGACGAGGTGGACCGGGCCGCTGATCGACAGGTGGTCGAGCAGGGCCTCCAGGTCGTCGATGTTGTGGTCGAGGGTGTAGCCGCCGGACGGGCGGCCGCTGCGGCCGTGGCCGCGCAGGTCGTACATGACCACGTCCAGGCCGGAGACGGCGAAGGCGGGGGCCACGGTGAAGTAGTAGCTGGCCAGGCTGTCGGTGAGCAGCCCGTGGACGAGGACCACGGTGGCGACCGGGGTACGGTCCTCCCCGGGACCCATTCTCTGTACGTGCAGCCGGACGTCTCCGGTGTCGACGATCGCCATGGCTCAGCCCGCCTCCGTGGCCTTCAGGCTCCACACCACGTACTCGACGAGCCGGCCGACGGTCAGTTCGATGATCTCGTCGAACTCCATCCCGGCGAGGAACTCGGCGAAGTTGACCCGCTTGCCGTACCGCTCCTCCAGGAGCCCGGCGAGGGTGACCAGGTCGATGCTCTCCAGCTCCAGGTCGCGGTTGAAGGTGGTGCTCATGCCGATCTCGGCGTCGTCGTCGCCGTACTCCTCCAGGAGGGTGCGGAGCATCCCCGCGAGGTCGGCGAGCACCGCCTCCTCGTCGGCGCGGATCTCGGGCTCGGTGGGATTCATCGCGGGTCCTCCTCGGGGTCTGCGGCTGCCGGTCCGGTGGTCCAGGCCACGACGTAGTCGCGGTCCGGCAGTGCGGGGGGATTGCGGACCGGCGCGCAGTGCACCGGGTAGGCGCGTTCCAGCCGGCCCGAGACCAGCAGCCGGCTGCCGTCGGGGGCCGCCTCCAGGACGGTGAAGTCCCGTGGTCTGCCGTCGAATCCGGTGCCCTCGGCCTTGGCGACGGCCTCCTTGGCGGCCCAGAAGCGGGTGAACCACAGCGACGGCGAACCGTCGGCGTCGGCGGCGGAAAGTGCGTGCAGCAGCCGGAGTTCGTCCGCGCCGAGCGCGACCTCCATGGCCGCCGGGTCCCGATCGGTGACTTCTTCGAGGTCGATGCCCGGACCGGGTCCGGGGGTGTGCGGGCGTACGATCGCCACCGCCGCCTCGGCCCGGTGGGCGAGCGAGACGTCCAGCGCGGGCAGCGTGCGGCCGTGCACGCCGACCACGTACGGGCGGCCCAACTCGTCGTTGCGGATGCGGAGTTCGGCCGGGAAGACCGGGCCCTCGCCGTGCTGCCAGAGCCACTGGCGTACCGCGTCCTTGGCGGCGATGCGGCCCAGCAGCCACTGCCTGCGGCCGCGCGGCGGGTGCTCGGCGTACTGCGAACGCTCCGCTCCGCCCAGGGAGTTGCGCATGATCAGCTCGCGGGAGGCGAGGTCCGGCCAGCGTTCGTGGAGCAGGGTCCAGCCGCCCGGCCGGGCCTCGGAGAGGGTGTTGCGGTCCGGGAAGCGCTCGACGGGCCGGGTGTGCGGGTCGTTGTCGAAGCGGCGGTCCTGCCAGCCGCCGATCCGGGCCCAGACCCGGTCGCCGACGGTGAGTTCCACGTCCGCCTCCAGGACGGTGTCGGTGAGCGCGGTGATCCGCACCAGGCAGCCGACCTCGGTGCCGGGGGCGGGGTGCGGGCCGTGGAAGCGCATCTCCCGCATCTGCACCGGGAAGACGACGCTCCGCTCGGTGCGGGTGGACATGATCCAGTAGCCGAGGATCTGACCGACGTTGTCCAGCAGGGCGCCCGGGGCGGTGGGCGTGGTGATCACGCCGCGGACGTGCCGGTCGCCGATCGCGGTGAGCTCGGTGACGCCCTGGAAGGCCGGGCCGTGGAACATCCAGCGCTCGGCGTACAGTTCGGCGGCGGTGTGCTCGGGGGTGCGTTCGAGGGCCGGGGGTTCGGCCGGTCCGGTGGGCGGCGGGGCGTGGCCCGGGGCCACTTCGACGACCGCGCGGGCGGTGGGGCCGAAGGTCACCGCGACACGGCCGGGCCCCTCCGGGGTGACGGTGACCGGGACGTCGACGGCGGGTGTGGCGGTGAGCCAGCGGTCGAAGCGGGCTCCGTGCACGGCGACCGCCCGCAGTCCGGTGGCGTCCTCGGCCGCGTCCATCATGTGCTGCACGATCGTGGTGGCCGGGACCACCGGCCAGCGGTCCTCGGTGTCCGGCCAGCCGGGGCGTTGCGGGAAGAAGCAGTGGTCGAGGAGGTACGGCATCGCCTCGGGGGACACCTTGACGGTGCTGGTGCGGGGGGTGGGGGTCGGTGTGGCGGGGGGCCGAGTGGCGGGGGCGGGGACGCGTGGCGTGGAACGGGGTGCCGTGGTGCGCGGGACCGTGGTGGCCGGCGAGGCGCTGATCGCGGTGAGGACGGCCGCCGCCGTGTCCGCCGTCTCCCGCAGCAGCGCGTCGAGTTCGGCGGCGGCCGGGACTCGGACGGCGAGACCGTCCAGCGGGGAGGGCCCGGCGGGCGCCCGCCTGCCGCCCAGGGCCGTGCGCAGCTCGGCCAGTTCCGGGCCGTCCAGGGAGACCAGCGCGCCGCCCAGGTCGAGCCGGACGGGCGGCCGCCGCGATGCCGGTGCGGGCGTGCTGCCCTTCCCGGGCACCGCCGGTGCGACGGCGGCACCCGCGGTCCACAACGCGGTCGCCACGCGCCGGAGTTGGGCCAGGCCGGAGCGGTGCGGGGAGTTGGCGGCGACGGCGAGGTGGTCGCGGTCGCCGAGGGTGTCGGCGATCAGGGAGGCCAGCTGCCCTGGGCCGGTCTGGACGAAGACCCGGTGCCCGGCGGTGTACAGGGCCCCGACCAGCTGCCGGAACCGGACCGGCTCCAGCAGGTGCCGGACGAAGAGTTCGCGCACCTCCGCCTCGGCCGCCGGGAAGGGGGCCGCGGTGGTGCCGGACCAGACCGGGACGGTCGGCCGGTGCAGCCGGAAGCGCTCGGCGGCCTCCCTGATGGGGGTCAGGTACGGCGCCAGCATCGGGGTGTGGAAGCCGGACCGGAACGGCAGCACCTGGCACAGCACGCCGTCGGCGCGGAAGGCGCGGACGAAGTCCGCCACGGCCCGGTCCGGGCCGCAGACCATCGACTGGTTCGGCGCGTTGTCGTGGGAGAGGACGATCCCGGCGTCCGTCCGGTCCGCGTGGAGTGCGGCGAGCACCCGGTCGGCGGGGGCACCGACGGCGGCGAAGGCGAGGCCGGGGACAGTGACCGCGTCGGGGTCGAATCCGGCCATGAACGCGTCGACCTGGTCCCCCGAGTAGAGCCCGGCGGCCACCATCGCCGTCCACTCGCCGACGCTGTGCCCGGCGACCACGTCCGGCACCACGCCCATCCGGCGCAGCGCCGAGTCCAGCAGCCGCCCCACGCCGACGACACCGAACCCATGACGGCCTACGTCCCCGACCCGCACGGCGTGCGTGGCGGGGGCGGTGACGGTGGGGAGGCCGAAATGCGCGGCGATGTCGTCGACGCGGGGAGTGAACTCGCCTTCCAGGCCCGGGAAGACGAAGGCCAGCTTGCCGGTGCGCAACAGCGGGGCGGGCCGGAACCAGACGTCGTTGCGGCCCTGCCAGGCACGGCCCTTGCCGACCGCGCGCCGGGCGAGGGCGAGCCGTCTGGCGGTGGGATCGACGATGCCCAGGCGGACCGGGCCGGCCTCCGGGTGGGTCCCCTCGGGGGCCAGACCGGCGGCGAGCACGGCGGAGTCGTCGGCGGTGAGGAGCGCGGCCAGTTGCTCGGGGGTGTCGGCGGCGAGCAGGAGGACGCGCTCGGGTTCGGTGACGTCGATGCCTGCGGCGAGGCGGGGTGCGGGCGCCGCTGCGCCGCGGTGGCCGGCAGTGGTCGCGCGGCGGCCGGGGGCCTCCTCCAGCACCACGTGCGCGTTGATCCCGCCGAACCCGAAGGCGTTCACCGCGGCTCTGCGGACCGGCTGTCCGGGGGCGGTCTCCCAGGGCCGGGCCCGGTCCAGCGTGCGGAAGCGGGTGGCGGCGAGGGCGGGGTGCGGGTCGTCGCAGTGCAGGGTGGGCAGCAGGGTGGCGTGGTGGAGGGCGAGGGCGGCCTTGACCAGCCCGGCGACTCCGGCGGCCGGCATGGTGTGGCCGATCATCGACTTCACCGAGCCCAGCACGGCCCGCTCGCCTTCGGCGCACGGCCCGAACACCTCCGCCAGTGTGGTCAGTTCGGCCGCGTCACCGGCCGGGGTGGCGGTGCCGTGCGCCTCCAGAAGGCCGACCGAGTGCGGTGCGGCGGGGTCGAGCCCGGCGGCCCGCCAGGCCTGGCGTACGGCGTGGGTCTGGCCGCCGGGGTCGGGGTTGACCAGTCCGGCGGTACGGCCGTCGCTGGCCACGCCGGTGCCGCGGATCACGGCGTAGACGCGGTCGCCGTCGAGCTCGGCGTCGGCGAGGCGCTTGAGGACGACGACCCCGGTGCCCTCGCCGATGAGGATGCCGTCGGCGTCGCGGTGGAAGGGGCGGATGCGCTGGCTCGGGGAGAGTGCGCGCAGCTGGGAGAAGACACTCCACAGGGTGATGTCGTGGCAGTGGTGCACTCCCCCGGCGAGCATCACGTCGCAGCGCCCGGCGGTGAGTTCGGTGACGGCCTGGTCGACGGCGACCAGGGAGGAGGCGCAGGCCGCGTCCACGGTGTAGGCGGGGCCGCGCAGGTCGAGGCGGTTGGCGATCCGGGAGGCGGCGAGGTTGGGCACCAGGCCGATCGCGGACTCGGGGCTGGCGGGGCCGAGCCGGTCGGTGAACGCCTCGCGCACCCGCGCCAGTTGGCCGGGGGTGAGGTCGGGCACCAACTCGCCGAGGGTGCGGACGAGTTGTCCGGCCGTGCGGACCCGCTGGTCGAGCCGGACGAGGCCGGGGGTGAGATAGCCGCCCCGGCCCAGCACCACTCCGATCCGGTGCCGGTCGGGCAGCCGGTCCGTGCCGCCCGCGTCGGCGATGGCCGCGGCGGCCACGTCCAGGGCGATCAGCTGGTCGGGTTCGGTGCCGTGGACGGAGTTCGGCATGATCCCGTACCGGGTGACCTCCACCTCGGCCAGCCCGTCCACGAAGCCGCCGCGCCGGCAGTAGACCTCGTCGGGGACGGCGGGCCCGGCCGCCGAGCCGGGCCGGTAGTAGTCCGCGTCCCAGCGTCCTTCGGGGACCTCGCCGATCGCGTCCACGCCGTCGCGCAGGTTGGTCCAGTAGGCGTCGAGGCCGGCGGCGCCGGGGAGCAGCACCGCCATGCCCACGATCGCGACCGGTGTCCGGCGGTCGTCGGTCATGTCACCAGCCCGAGGCGGTGTAGACGACGGCCCGTACGGACTCCGCGCCCCAGGCGAGCTCCCGCAGCAGGGCGGCGGTGCCCTCGTCGGGGTCGATCAGCCCGATGCCGCGGCGCGCGTACTCGCGGCCCAGCTCCGGGCTGACCATGCCGGTGTGGCCGCCGACGGGCGCCCAGGGCCCCCAGTGCACGGTCAGCGCGCGGTTCCCGGTGCGTTCCGCCCAGCCGGCGCCGAGGCTCTCCAGGGCGTCGTTGGCGGCGGCGTAGTCGGCCTGGCCGCGGTTGCCGAGGACGGCCGAGATGCTGCCGAACAGGACGGCGAAACCGGGGCCGCTGGGCAGTTCCTCGAGGGCGGCGAGCAGGGTGGCCGCGCCGGTCGTCTTGGTGCCGTAGACCCGCTGGAAGGACTCCGGGGTCTTCTCGGCGATCAGGCGGTCCTCGATCACCCCGGCCGCGAAGACGACCCCGTCGAGGCGGCCGTGGTCGGCGTGGATCTCCTTGACGGCCTGGAGTGCGGCGTCGCGGTCGCGGAAGTCGACGGCGCGGTAGCGGGCCTCGCTGCCGAGCGCGCCGAGTTCGTCCAGGGTGGCGGTGATCTCCCGCTGGGCCAGGATCAGTTCGGCCTCGCGGTTGATCTCGGCGGGCTTCAGGCCGCCGCGGGCGGCGAGCGCGGCGCGGAGTTCGGCGGGGGTGCGGGCGGCGGCGGTGTCCGGGGCCTCGGGACCGTTCGGCGCGGGGGTCCGGCCGAGCAGTTCGATCCGGCAGCGGCAGGCGTCGGCGAGGGTGGCCGCGAACTTCGCGGTGATGCCCCGGGCGCCGCCGACCAGCAGCACCACCGAGTCCCGGTCGAGGCCGAGGGCGGCGGCCTCGGCGGCCCCCGCCCCGGCCGGTCCGGCCCCGGTGCTGCCGAGCGTGCCGGGCGCCGCCTCGACCAGTTCGAGGCTCTGCCGGCCGGTGGCCGTGCGCAGTACGACGGGAGCGGGCTCCGGTGCGAGTACTTCGGTGAGCAGGGCGTCGGCGACCGCCTCCGGTGCGGTGTCGACGAGGGTCACGACCCGGGCGACGGTGTCCGGGTACTCCCGGGCCACGGTGCGGAACAGCCCGTGCAGCCCGGCCGAGCGTGCCGCGTCGGGGCCGTCGGCGGGGCGGGCGGCCAGCAGCCAGCGCGGGCTCCGGGCCAGGGCCGCCCGCAGTACCGGGTAGGCGTCGGGCAGCACGGGGGTGTCGGTGCCGGGCAGCGCGCCCAGGTACAGCACGCCGTCCACGGCTCCGTCGGCCTCCCCGAGCAGGTGGTCCGCGTGCACGGTCACGGCCTCGGCGCCGTGCCCGGCGAGCCGGGCCGCGACCTGCGCGCCGCCGTCCCCGAGGACGAGGAACCGCCTGCCGGACAGCACGGCGGCCGGGTCGGCCACGGCATCCGGCTCGGCCAGGGCCACGGGCCGCATCTCGAACCGCTTCGGCGCCTCGCCCGCCGGAACCTCGTCGGCCGCGGCGGGGTGGCTCGGCGACGCCGGCACCCCCGGCTCGGGCCCGGCAGCAGCCGGTGGTTCGGGCGCGGCGACCGTGGGGTCCGTGGCGGCCGGGTCCGTCGCCGTCCCCTCCGCACCGGTGCCGACCCGTGCCCGCAGCCACCCGGTGACGGCCGCGGCCGTACGCGCCTTGGCCAGCTCCTCCAGCTCGGCGTCGTCCAGGGTCTCCGCGCCGCCCGCGACACCGAGTCGCTTCGCCAGCTCCCCCGCGATCTCGGCCCGCTTGATCGAGTCGATGCTCAGGTCGGCTTCCAGATCGAGGTCGGGCTCGATCATGTCCACGGGGTAGCCGGTGCGCTCGCTGATGATCTCCAGGACGACCCGCTCGACGTCGGCCGTCGCCGCGGGCTCGGGCGACGGGGTGGGCGCGGGCGCGGACTCCGTCAACTGTGGTTGCGGTACGGCCACTTCGGCCGACGGGAGCTGCTGGAGCACCGGTGCGGCCGGCACCTGCACCTGGGTCGCCCCGAAGTAGGTGAGGAGCACGTCACGCTGGGCGGCGACCATCTCCCGGCTGGTGCGCAGGAACTCGGAGATCAGCGCGTC
The DNA here is from genome assembly GCF_044769305.1 of Streptomyces sp. NPDC090499. Lineage (NCBI taxonomy): Bacteria > Bacillati > Actinomycetota > Actinomycetes > Kitasatosporales > Streptomycetaceae > Streptomyces > Streptomyces sp. NPDC090499. The sequence goes on along the minus strand of NZ_JBIVXP010000015.1, from coordinate 133,020 downwards.
GCGGTCGGCGGGGGCGCCGTGCGGCTGGTTCGTCGTCACAGTCGTCGTCTCCACGACTCGTCGGGCCGGTGCGAGGGCATTGGGCAGGAGGTCTCCGGCGGCGGTGCGCACGAGCTGTCCGTCGACCGTCCAGCCGGGCCGTTTCGGGGCCGGGGTCCGGACCGCGTCCACGGCGTCCCGGCCGTGCAGCAGCCGGGCGGTGCGTACGTGTGCGCCGGCCACGGCCAGCTGGGCGAGCGCGTCGAGCCAGCCGCGCAGTCCGCTGCCCGCCCGGGGCTCGCAGGCGACCGTGGTGTGCGGGCGGTCGCCGAGGATCTGCCCGACGAGCCGGGTGAGCACGGTCCCGGGCCCGGCCTCCACGAAGACGCGGGCCCCCACCTCGTACATCGCCTCGATCTGGGCGGCGAAGGCGACGGGTGAGCCGATCTGGGCGGCGAGTTCGGCACGTACCGCGTCGGCGTCGGGCCGGTAGGGGGCCGCGGTGCGGTTGGACCACACCGGGAACTCGGGCGGTCGTACGGCCGTGTCCGCGAGGACCGCCGCGAACCGGTCGCCCGCACCAGCCACGACCGGGCTGTGGAAGGCGCAGGCCACCGGGATCCGCTTGGCCCCGAGACCGGCCTCGCGCAACAGCCGTACAGCCGCGGCGACTTCGTCGGTCGGGCCGGAGATGACGCTCTGCCGGGGCGAGTTGTGGTTGGCGACGACCACGGAGGCCGGGGCGTCGGCGGTCCGCAGCGCGCGCTCGACGTCGTCCGCCGCGCCGGACACCGCGGCCATGGTGCCGGGTTCGTCGCCCGCGGCTGCCAGGATCGCGGCCGCGCGTTCGGTGCTCAGCCGCAGCAGGGTCTCGGGGGTGAGGGCGCCGGCCGCGCTGAGGGCGACGAGTTCGCCGTAGCTGTGTCCGGCGGCCATGTCGGGGCGGACGCCGGCCGCCGTCAGGAAGGCGTGGGCGGCGAGGCCGGCGATACCGAGGGCGGGTTGGGCGGCCCGGGTGTCGGTGAGGGCGGCCCGGCGGCGCTCGCGGGTGTCCTCGTCGAAGGCGGCCGGCGGGTAGAGGGTGTCGGCATGGGCGCGGCCGAGTTGCAGGTAGTGCTGCAGCTCGGGGAAGGCGATGAGGACGTCGGCGAGCATGCCGGGACGCTGGCTGCCCTGGCCGGGGAAGAGGAAAGCGACCTTGGCGTCCCCGTCCCGGAGCCCGTCGGTCAGGTGGATCCCGGCGCCCGGGTCGTGCTCCCCCGCGAGGACCCGGCGCAGCTGTGCGGCCAGCCCGGCGACGTCGGTAGCGACCACCGCGGCCCGTACCGGCTCGTGGGAGGCGTCCGCGCGGCGGGCCGCGGCGAGCGCCAGGTCGCGCAGCCGCCAGGAGCCGGTCGACGCGGTGCGCAGGATCTCCTCGACGCCCCGGTGGGCGGCCTTGTCGTCGCGCCCCCGGAACACGAACAGCTCGGCGGGCCATGCGTCCAGCCCCTGTTCGGGCGCCACCGCGCTGTCGTACGCGCCCAGCACCACGTGGAAGTTGGTGCCGCCGAACCCGAACGCGCTGACCCCGGCGACCCGTTCGGCGGGCGGAGTCGCCCACGGCCGGGCCTCGGTGTGGAAGGCGAACGGGCTGTCCGCCTCCTTCCAGGCCGGGTTGGGGCGGTCGAGGTGCAGGGTGGGCGGCTTGACACCGGTGTGCAGGGCGAGGGTGGTCTTGATCAGCCCGGCGAGCCCGGCGGCGCACTTGGTGTGCCCGATCTGGGACTTGACCGACCCGAGGCCGCAACCGCCGTTGGCCGCGCCCGCCTGTGCGAACACCTCGCTGAGGATGGTGAGTTCGGTGCGGTCGCCGACGACGGTCCCGGTGCCGTGCGCCTCCACCAGGCCGACCTGCGCCGGGGAGATCCCGGCGTTGCGGTAGGCGCGGAGCAGCGCGGCCCGCTGGCCCTCGGGGCGGGGCGCGGTCAGGCCCAGGGAGCGGCCGTCGCTGGACGAACCGAGCCCCTTGACCACGCCGTAGATCCGGTCGCCGTCGCGCTCGGCGTCGGCCAGTCGTTTCAGGACGACGCAGGCCACGCCCTCACCGAGTGCGATGCCGTCGGCGGAGCCGTCGAAGGCGCGGGAGCGGCCGGTCGGGGACAGGGCGTGCACCGAGGAGAAGAGGACGTAGTCGTTGATGCCGTTGTGCAGGTCGGCGCCGCCGCAGAGGACGACGTCGCTGGTGCCTGCGGTGAGTTCCTTGCAGGCGACGTCGACGGCGGCCAGCGAGGAGGCGCAGGCCGCGTCCACGGTGTAGTTGGCACCGCCCAGGTCGAGGCGGTTGGCGATCCGTCCCGAGATGACGTTGGAGAGCATGCCCGGGAAGGAGTCCTCGGTGAGCCGGGGCAGCTGGTCGTCGAGGCCGTCGGGGACCTTGCCGTAGTAGGAGGGCAGTACGGCGCGCAGGGTGGCCGCGTTGGAGAGGTCGCTGCCGGCCTCGGCGCCGAAGACGACGGAGGTGCGCGACCGGTCGAACTCCCGTCCCCGGGCGCCGTATCCGGCGTCGTCCAGGGCACGCCGGGCGGCTTCCAGGGCGAGCAGCTGGACGGGTTCGATGTGGCCGAGGGAGGCCGGCGGGATGCCGTAGCCCAGCGGGTCGAAGGGGATGGGCGGCAGGAATCCGCCCCATTTCGAGGTGGTCGAGCCGTCGGCGTGGTGCACGGCCGGGTCCCAGCGGTCCACCGGTACCTCGGTCACCGCGTCGTGTCCTGCGACCACGTTCGCCCAGAAGGTGGCGAGGTCGGGGGCCTCGGGGAACATGCAGGCCATGCCGACGATCGCGATGTCGAGCGGGGCGGGGGCGGGAGCCCGGTCCGGGCCCGCCACCGCCGCCGTCCGCCGGGCCAGGAAGTCGGCGGCTCCGTCGGTCACGGCGTGGTGCAGGGCGGACACGGTGGTGGTCGCCGAGCGCAGCACGGCGACCTCGCCGGCCATGAACATCCCGTCGGAGAACTGGCGTTCTTCGTCCACGGGCGTCAGCTCGCCGCCGGCCGGGCGGTCGACGCCCTTGCTTGCGATGCGCAGCCGGCCGACGTTGAGCCGCTCCAGCTCCTCCCACACCTGCCGGTCGGACACCCCGCTGTCCCGCAACTCCGACTCGCGTTCGCGGTAGTTGAAGGTGAAGGGACTGGGCACACAGCGGGTGGCGTGGCCGGGCGCGGTCTCCAGGAGGGCGGTCGAGGCGGCCGCCATGACCTGGCGCTGGAACAGCGGCTGGATCGCGCCCCGGTCCACGGCCTCCTCGGTGAAGAGGTAGGCGGTGCCCATGAGCAGGCCGACGGCCGCGCCCCGGGCGGTGAGCGGCGCGGCGAGCGCGGCGACCATCGCCGCCGAGCGTTCGTCGTGGATGCCGCCCGCGAAGAAGACCTCCAGGCCGTCGGCGTCGGGGAACTCCTCCAGGACGGCGAGCTGGGCCTCCCAGAGCGGGAAGCTCGCGCGCGGTCCGACGTGGCCGCCGCACTCGGAGCCCTCGAACACGAACTTCCGCGCCCCGGCCTCCAGGAACTGCCGTAGCAGCCCCGGCGAGGGGACGTGCAGGAAGGTGCTGATCCCGGCCCGCTCCAGCGCCTCCGCCTGGGCGGGCCGGCCGCCCGCGACGATGGCGTGGCTGGGCCGCAGTTCCCGTACCGCTTCGAGCTGGGCGTTCCGGAGTTCCTCGGGTGCGAAGCCCAGGACGCCGACACCCCAGGGCCGTCCGTCGAGTGCGGCCTTCGCCTCGGTCAGCATCTCGCGGGTGCGGGCCCCGTCGGCGAGGGCGAGCGCCAGGAAGGGCAGCGCCCCGTCGTCGCCGACGGCGGCGGCGAAGGCGGCCCGGTCGCTCACCCGGGTCATCGGGCCCTGCGCGACGGGCAGCCGGGTACCGAGGGCACGGCTCATGGCGGAGGTGCCGGGACGCAGCGCCCCGGCCGCGGCGGTGTCCACGCCGATCGCCGCCGTCAACTCCCTTACGGTGCGGCGTACATCGCCCCAGCGCTCGGCGAACCGTGCGGCGAGGAAGCCGTCCTGGCCCACCGGGAGCAGCTGCGTGCGCAGGTCCTCGGCGCCGAGCAGCGCGGCGACCGCGCCCGGGTCGTCGGCGGGCGGGCGCAGGGCGTCCGGGCCGCGGCGGTGCAGGACCCGGTGACCGGCCACCACGGCCGTCTCGGAGCCGTCCAGGGAGCGCAGTGCGGCCGCCGTCGCCTCGGGGAGGCGGGACTCGGCGAGGAGGGCCAGTTGGCTGTCGAGGACCACCCCGGCCGCGCCGCCGGCCACCGCGGCCGCCGCCGTGCGCGGCCCGATGCCGCCGGCGGCCCACACCGGCACGTCCAACTCGGCTGCGGCGAGCAGCTGTTGCAGGAGGACGAAGGTGCTCAGCCCGCCGACCCGGCCGCCGCTCTCGGCGCCCCGGGCGATCAGCCCGTGCGCTCCGGCCGCGACCGCCGCACGCGCTTCCGTCAGGTCGGTCACCTCGGCCAGCACGCGTGTGTGCGGGGCGAGTTCGGCGATGCTCCAGGGTGCGTCGGCGGCCCGGACCACGGTGTCGGGCGCCGGGCCGGGTTCACCCGGGGCGAGTTCGCCCGGGGCCAGGCCACAGCCGGCGGCGACCCGCACGCCGTACGGTCCCGGTGCCGCCCGTCTCAGGAGGGCCAGCGCCTCCCGGGCTCTTCGGTCGCCGCGGCCCAGGTCGAGGACGCCGAGTCCGCCGGCGGCACAGACCGCCGTGGCGAGCCGGGCATCGGGTTCTCCGAAAGGGGTGATGCACATGATCAGGTCGACGGCACGCACAGGGGACGTCATGACGCTCCGAATAATCGGGAGGACAGCACGGTGGGGGATGTGTGCGGCGGAAAGCTCGTGGTGAGGCCACCGGAAACTAGCGAGTTCATTACTCGCGGGTCAATAACGGAGGGGGCCCGTCACGTCCGGTAGCATTGATTCGGCCAGCGGGAGGAATTCACCGCAAGAGCCGAAAATCCGAGCAATCCACTGCGGATCGGCGACCGCCCGGGGCCCGGATCACTGACGGCACACCGCCACAAGCCCGTCAAAGCACACCGGCCATTCACCCGGCACTCACCACGGCGCAACGCGCCGTGCGACCGCGCCGAGCTCTGTAAATTCGGGATGACTTCGGCCCGCTGGCTCGATCGTGGCACACCGGAAACCCGCAGCGAACGCCGCCGCGCAACCCCTCACCCAATCCTGACAAAAATCTGTCGTCAACCACATCGCTTCAAATGAAACACACGCCGGGGAAAATTCTTGTAAACCCTTGAAGTAAACGGCCGGAAAGCCTTTGCTCTCCGGCCGTTCATTGACAGGAATTCAGCGGTGGCCGCCGCCGACCCGCACGCCGGTGCGCAGCCTCAGGTCGGCCGCCGAGGCGCCGACCCAGACGGTCCGCCGCCCGGTGCCGAGCGTCCAGCGATGGTGCCGGGCATCCCATGACGACAGGGTGCGCCCGGCGACCCGCACGGTCACCCGCCGCCGCTCCCCGGCCCGCAGCTCCAGGCGCCGGTAGCCGCCCAGCACCCTTACCGCCTGGTCGAGTCGGAGGTCCGGGGAGGGCCCGACGTACACCTGCGGCACCGCGATCCCGGCGCGGCGCCCGGTGTTGCGCACGGTGAAGGTGACCTCCAGTCCGCCGCGCGTCCACCGGGTCTGCGGATCGGAGTAGGCGAAAGAGGTGTACGACAGCCCGTGCCCGAAGGGGAACAGGGGCCGCACACCCTGGGCGTCGTACCAGCGGTAGCCGGCGTGGATGCCCTCCGAGTACTCCTCCACGCCGTCGACGCCGGGGTAGCGGCGCGGGTCGCCGGCGACCGGGTGGTGGTCGTCGTCGGCCGGGAAGGACTGGGTGAGACGCCCGCCCGGGTCGGTGTCGCCGAAGAGGACGGCGGTGGTGGCGGCCGCGCCCTCCTGGCCGGGGTAGTACATCTGGAGCACGGCTCCGGCCCCCGCCAGCCACGGCATCGACGTGCACGACGAGGTGTTGAGGACGACGGTGGTGCGCGGGTTGGCCGCCGTCACCGCGCGGATCAGCTGTTCCTGGTTGCCGGGCAGGGCGACGGTGGTGCGGTCGAGTCCCTCGGTGGCGTCCTCGTAGGCGAAGAGCACGACATGGCGAGCCGCCCGGGCCGCGCCGACCGCCTCGGCGACGTCCTGGGCGCGGGTCGCGCCGGTGATGCGGCGCAGCCGGAACAGCAGACCCGAGTCACCGCCGTCCGCGGCTATCTTCAACGTGTGGGCGCCGCGGCCGAGTCGGAGTGTCCTGCGGCGCACGCCCAGGCCGTCGGGGGCCGCGGCGACCAGGCCGCCGGAGAAGTACTCGCCGTATCCGGCGGCGAGCGGGAAGAGCTCCTCGCCGTCGAGAAGGACCTTGGGGCGGGCGGTGGCCGCGGAGGAGAAGTGGAGCACGAAGGTCCACTCGTCGTCCTCGGCGACGGTGAGCGTGCCGTCGTACGCCCATGACGTCCCGGCGCCCACCTGCTGTCCCTCGCTGGTGAAGCCGGGGCTGAGGGCGTCGGCCGGCAGGGCCTTGCCGAACAGGTCCTCGCCTAGGGCGTGGGTGACCCGGCCGCGGGTCCGGGCCCTGATGACGTCGAGGGGGCTGTCGGCGTGGTCGGGGACGACATGGGCGCTGCCGCCGCCGCTGACGAAGGGCAGCGATCCGGTGGGGCCGATCACCGCGACACTACCGCCGTCCAGAGGCAGGGTGCCGTGCTCGTTGCGCAGCAGGGTGGCGCCGGCCTTGGCGACCTCCAGGGCCACGGCCGCGCCCGCCGCTGCGTCACGGCCGGGGCGGGGCGGGGCGCTGCCGTCGAGGAGGCCGAAGCGGTCCATCACCGCGAGGATCCGCCGTACCGCCCGGTCGACGTAGCGCTCGGGCACGCTGCCGTTCTGCACCGCCGACTTGAGGGCCGTCCCGAAGTACGTGCCGTCGGGCATCTCCATGTCGAGTCCGGCGGTGATCGCGGCGACGGTGCTGTGGGCGGCGAACCAGTCGGTCATCACCCAGCCCGCGAAGCCCCACTGATCGCGGAGGATGTCGGTGAGCAGGGTCTTGTTCTCGCAGGCGAAGGTGCCGTTGACCCGGTTGTAGGAACCCATGACCGCGCCGGCGCCGGCGTCCACCGCCGCCTCGAAGCCGCGCAGTTCGAGTTCGTGCATGGTCTGTTCGCCGGCGTGCACGTCGACCGTGCTGCGGTCCTGCTCCTGGTTGTTGAGGGCGAAGTGCTTGACGGTCGCGATCAGCCCCTCGCCCTGGATGCCGCGGATCTCGGCGGCGACCAGGTCGGAGGCGAGCAGCGGGTCCTCGCTGAACGTCTCGAAGTTGCGGCCCGCGTAGGGCGTGCGGATGAGGTTGACCATCGGGGAGAGCAACACGTCCTGGCCGAGGGCGCGGCCCTCATGGCCGATCACCCGGCCGTAGCGGCGGGCCAGTTCGGGATCGAAGGCGGAGGCGAGCAGCACGGGCGCGGGCAGCGCGGTGGCGTGTTCGGTGATACGGACACCGGCCGGGCCGTCGGCGAGCCTGAGGGGCGGGATGCCCAGGCGGGGGACGCCGGGCACGTAGCCGGCCTGGCCGAGCGAGTCGGGGTCGTCGGCCCCGTGCAGCAGGGAGATCTTCTCGTCGAGCGTGAGTCTGGCGAGCAGCCCCTCGACGCGGGGGCCGGCCCCGGCCGCGGGTCTGTCCGCCGCCGCGGCGGGCGTGAGCGGAACGAGTCCGCCGGTGGCCGCGGCGGCGACGGCCACGGCACCGGCCGTGAGGCGCAGGGCGGATCGTCGGGAGAAGGTTTCGGACATGAGCCGTCACTCCTTCGGTGTGCGGGCACGACGGTGTGGACCGCGAACACGCCGACGGCGAGCCCGGAGCGCGTTCGGCCTGTGAACGCATCAACCGCCACAGGACCTTGACGAGCCGTCAGCCGTACCACCGGCGCGTCGGAAACGTAGAATCCGGTGGTGACTCGTGTCAATGATCTGAACAAGAAAAGGGTCCGGCGCCGACAAGAACCGAAGACGGGGCGCTGACCGACCGGGTCCGGGTCCGGGACGGGGAGTAGGACCGGGACCGGGACGGGGACCGCGACTGGGACCCGGACCGGGACTGGACCGCGACTGGAACCGGGACCACGACCGGGACGGCGGGTCGGTCGGCCGCCCAGACGGATCGGCTGTCCACCGGGCCGGTCGCAGCCTGCCGTCAGGCCTGGTCCGCGTCCGCCCGCTTGCGCGCCCGGTAGTTGCGCAGGTTGGCCGCGTTGCCGCAGACGTGGACGTCGTGCCAGACGCCGCTGTTGTTGCGGGAGCGGTCGTAGAAGGCGGTCATACAGCGGGTGTTGCGGCAGGACTTCAGGCGGCGCAGCGAGTCGGTGCACTGTGCCTGGTAGACCTCGGTCAGGGCGAGAGAGGCCACCTGCCGCCAGCCGGTGCCGCGGGGCTCGGCGTGGACGACCCCGTGCTCGTCGAGCCGCAGCGCCGTGGGCAGGGTCAGCACCGTAGCCGCCGGGCCGGGCTCGGTCGCCGGGGCTCCGTGCCGGCCGTGCAGGCTCTGGGCCAGGTCATGGCGGAAGCCGCGGAGGCCTTCCACGTCCTCGGCCGTCAGTTCCATGCCGGGTGCGGTCCGGTGGGTGACGCCGTTCCAGCTCCGCAACGCCTGGTCGAGCCAGGCACGGGCGTCCTCGGCGGTCTGGAGCAGGTCGGGCCTGCGCGGCTTGCCGGCGGAGAGCGTGTTCAGCAGGTCCTGCACGAAGGCCAGCCCGCCCGGGGCGGGCTCCAGGCCGTATCGGGCGGTGGCGGTCCAGGACATCGGCGGATCTCTTTCGGTGAACGGCAGCTATGGAAACATTTACATACTCGGGCGGCTGCTCATCCCTTGGCGGACCTCGCCGAGCCCCACAGCGCACCTCGGTTGACCCGGCCTGGATGCCGTTCCAGCATGCCGCGGTAGAGGTCGAGCGTGCTCGTGGTGCGCTCTGCCACCGCCTCGAAGTCGAGGATGTAGCCCCGGGTCTCGGCGATCGCCCCCGGGCCGTCGGGACGGTCGGGGTTCTTGTGACCCGCGACCACCGCCTCCGGCTCCAGCGCGGCGATGGTGTCGAGCGCGTGCAGCCAGGCCCGGCGGCCCTCGGCCGGTGATTCGGCTAGGTAGAGGTGCACGTCGTTGTAGACGGCGTCACCTGCCACGACCAGGCCGATCGACGGCACGTACAGACAGGTGGTGTCGTCGGTGTCCGTGTGTCCGAGACCCACCACGACGAGGTCATGGCCCTCCAGCTGCAGCCGGTCGCCGGCCAGCGGCTCCGCGGCCACGAGCCGGTCCGGGATCTGCCCCGGGAAGCGCTTGTCCCAGAACGACGCGACGAACTCCGGCGCCATCTGCTCCTTCATCCGCTCCACCACCGCCGGTGTCGCCACCGCGCGCGCCCCCGGGAAGCGTTCGAGAAGGGTGCCCACTCCGAACCAGTGGTCTCCGTGCCCGTGGGTCACGAAGACCGTGGTGAGGTTCTTGCCGCTCGCGGCGACCCAGTCGGCCAGCCGGTCCGCCTGCCCGGCGGTCATCAGCGCGTCGACCAGCACCGCGTCGCGCTCACCCGTGATCAGCGTGGCCGTGATGGGCGACCACATGCGCCGGGGGACGTCGGGCGGCAGATCGGCGATCTCGGTGGGGATCGACGGCGCTACGTGGACACTCCAGCTCAGTCGTGGTCCGGGCATGATCGCTTCCTTCAGGCTCAGGGGCGGCGACGTCGTACTTCTCCAACTGAAACTAACCCGGGAAATCGACATAGTCAAAATATGTACGCCTATGCCATCCATAGCGGGCACCCATCCTTAGACGCTCGTCCGGATGCGACAGCGACAACGACAGTGACTGCGACAACGGCCGAGGCCGGCATCACATCAAGACGACACATGCAAAAGGCATACACTTCTGTCTTGTGAGCGTTATGTCGGTTGGCGGGTGTTCGACACCGCCCCACGAGTCGCTTCTCTCCGGCGCGGTCGCGCCGCAATCCGACGGAGGCCAGAAGATGATCATTGACGCTGCGGAACTCGACGCCGCCCACGCGTACAAACTGCTGATCGGGAGCATCATTCCGCGGCCGGTCGCGTGGGTCAGCACGGTGTCGACCGAGGGTGTGGCCAACCTCGCGCCCATCTCCTTCTTCACCGCTGTGGGCAGGAAGCCGCCCATGGTCTCGATCACGCTGCAGCCGCAGGCGGACGGCGTCACAATGAAGGACACCTTCATCAACATCCGCGACACCGGCGAGTTCGTCACCAACCTGGTGACGCTGCCGCAGGCGGACGCCATGCACGGTTCGGCGTTCGGGTTCGAGGCGGACGTGGACGAGTTCGAGGTACTCGGCCTGGGCAAGTTGCCGTCCGAGGTGGTCCGCGCCCCCCGGGTCGAGGATGCGCCGATCTCCTTCGAGTGCGTCGTCGACCGGATCATCCCCGTCGGGGACGACAAGGTCGACCACGTGGTGTGGGGCCGCGTCGTGCGCTTCCACATCCGCGACGACCTCTACCTGGACCGGGGCCGGATCGACACCTCCGCCCTGCCGGCCGTGGGACGCCTGGCCGCCGAGTACACGCTGGTCGAGAACGTCTTCACCACCCCGCTGGACAAGGAACTGCTGGCGGCGAGGCACGGCCGGCGGATGCAGCGCCTGGACGGGCGGCCCACCGGCTGGTCCCCGATCGACACCAAGGAGTGGTCTCCCTCCGGAGCCACGACCGCCCCCGGAAAGTGAGCGCGGCGACCATGCGAACAGACCGGATCGGAACGAGCGACGTACGGTTCCGGCGACAGGGTGACGGGAACCTCGCCCTGGTCTTCGTCCACGGCTTCCTGGACGACCAGTACGTCTGGGACGGACTGATCGGCGAACTCACCACCCCTGGCGTCGAATGCGTCACCCTCGACCTGGCCGGGAGCGGGGACCGCACGCAGGCGACCGGGCCCTTCACCTACGACCGGTTCGCCCGCGAGGTCGGTGCGGTGGCCGACGCGCTGGGCAAGCCCTTCGTGATCGTCGGCCAGAGCATGGGATCGGCCGTGGCCGAGCTGGTGGCCGCGGAGCGGCCCGACCGAGCCCTCGGCCTGGTCCTGGTCACCCCGGTCCCGCTGGCCGGCACCCGGCAGCCCGACGAGGTGATGGACTCCTTCCGGTCCCTCGGCGGGGACGGCGACGCGCAGCGCGCGGTTCGGACGCGGCTGTCGACCGCGCTGGCGGAGGCGGACCTCGACCGGCTGGTGGTGAGCGGTACCCGGATCCGCTCGGAGACCGTGCGGGACACCGCCGACTGCTGGAACGACGGTCACCCAGCGGGCGCGCGGCCCAGCCGGTACCCGGGCCCGGTGCTCGTCGTGCGCGGCGCGGACGACGGTTTCGCCACCGCCGAGCTGGTCGCCCAGGGGGTCACGCCGCGGTTCGCCGCGCCCGAGACGGCCGTGATCGGCCGGGCCGGGCACTGGGCCCACCTGGAGCAGCCGGGCGACGTCGCGGGCCGCCTCGACCGCTTCCTGGCCGGCGTGCTGCCCGCCGTGCAGGCGGCGGGCTGGACCGGTGCCTTCGCGGAGAAGTCCGCCGACGCGTTCAGCGAGGCGTTCGCAGCAGACGTGACGCTGGAGGCGAGCACGCTCACCCGCCCCGTCGAGGGCCGGGACCTGGTCAAGAACGTGATGGCCGCGGCGAGCGCGATCTACGACTCCCTCGTCTTCACCCAGGAGACCGAGAGCGGAGAACGCTCCTACCTGGAGTGGCGGGCCACCGCGTTCGGCGGCATGCCGATCGACGGCGTGACGGTCCTGACGAAGGACACGGCCGGTCGGATCGTCCGGGCCGCCATCCACCACCGGCCACTCGGCGCCGTCCACCGGTTCTCCGCCGAGCTGGGGCGCAGGCTCGCGGGTCTGCTCGACGCCGAGTACTTCCACCAGGGCTGAGCGCCCGCTTTCCATCACTCCGGCCAGGGATCGGCCCTGGTCGACCAAGGAGGTTGTCCGATGACCCAACGCGAGGACGTCGCGTTCCAGGCCGACGGCGGGGTCACGCTGCGCGGCTGGCTCTTCCTGCCGGACGGCCCCGGCACGCACCCGGCGATCACCATGGCCCACGGCTACGCCGGGGTCAGGGACCACGGCCTGGAACCCTTCGCACGGGCCTTCGCCGAGGCGGGGTTCGTCGTCCTGCTGCACGACCACCGCGGCTTCGGCGCCAGCGACGGCCTTCCCCGGCAGGACATCGACCCCTGGCGGCAGATCGCCGACTGGCGCCGCGCCGTCTCCTACCTGGAGAGCCGGACCGAGGTCGCCGCCGACCGGATCGGCCTGTGGGGCACCAGCTACGCCGGCGGCCACGCGATCGTGCTGGGCGCCACCGACCGCCGGCTGCGCGCGGTGGTCGCGCAGGTCCCGACCATCAGCGGCTTCGAGCAGGGCCGGCGCCGCGTCGCACCGGAGGCGGTCGCGGGGCTGGAGGCGGCCTTCGACGAGGACGAGCGCGCCCAGGCGCGCGGCGAGGCCCCCCGCAGGCAGGCCGTCGTGAGCGACGACCCCGCGGTTCCCGCGTCCTACCGGACCCGGGACGCCGTCGACTTCTACCTCCAGCCGAAGCCCGAGGGCGTGTGGCGCAACGAGGTCACGGTCCGCTCCAACCGGCTGGCCCGCATGTACGAGCCGGGGGCCTGGATCAGCCGGGTCTCCCCCACACCTCTGCTGATGGTGGTCGCCGAGCACGACACCGTGACCCTCACCGACACCGGGCTCGCGGCCTTCGAGCAGGCGCTGGAGCCCAAGGAACTGCGGCTCATCCCGGGCGGCCACTTCGACCCCTACACCACCGGGTTCGACCGGTCGAGCGCCGCCGCGCTCGGCTGGTTCCGCCGGCACCTCTCCTGACTGACACCTACGACTAGACGCAAAGGACGAACCATGCCCCACCTGACCTGCGCCATCGACGACGGCCTCGCCACCCTGGTCCTGACCAATCCGCCGCAGAACCGCATCGACCCGCAGCTGGCCACCGAACTCGCCGAAGCGCTGGAGGCGATCGGCCACAGCGACGCCCGCGCGGTCCTGCTGCGTGCCGAGGGCCCGGACTTCAGCTTCGGCGGCGACATCGTCGACTGGCCGGATGCGGACGTACGTGAACTACGGGCCCTCTTCGAGCGCTACATGCAGGTCTTCAACCAGCTCGAACGGCTCCCGATGCCGGTGATCGCCGCCGTCCAGGGGCTGTGCTTCGGCGGCGGTCTCGAACTCGCCCTGCGCGCCGACGTGATCTTCGCCGGCGAGACCGCGCGCTTCGGCCACCCCGAGCAGACCCTGGGCATCGTCACCCTGCTCGGCGGCATCTACCGCGTCGCCGAGCGCGCGGGCCGGGCACGCGCGGCGGAATGGGCGATCACCTCCGAGCAGGTGCCCGCCAGGGTCATGGCCGACGCCGGTGTCGTCAACCGGGTCGTCGCCGACGACGCCCTGTCGGCCGAGGCGACCGCCTTCGCCCGCCGGGCGGCCAAGGGACCCACCCGCGCCTACGCCGCGCACAAGGCCCTGCTGCGCGCCTGGGCCGTCGGCGGGGTCGCCGCCGCGGACGAGGCGATGTTCGACATCGCCATGCCGCTGTTCGAAACCGACGACGTCACCAAGGGCCTCGCCTCCGCCGTCCGGGCCTTCAAGGCGAAGCAGCCCCGGCCCGCCGTCGACTTCCAGGGCCACTGACCGTCCCGGTCCCCCGTCCCGGCCGCCACACACGGTCCCGCTGCCGTCGATCCACCACATGTCAGGGAGAAACCCCGAGTGCGTCCCAGGTCCCACCCGCCTCAGTCCCACCCGCCCCACCCCGCCCAGCACAGGCGTCGCCGTTCCGTCCGGGTGTGGCTGCAGCCTTTCCTGATCGGCCTCGTCATCGTCTCGGCGTTCGTCAGCTGCTACATCGGCCTCATGCGCGATCCCCAGCCGCACCGGATCCCCGTGGCGGTCACGGGTCCGAAGCTGGCGGACAAGGTCCAGCAGGCCCTGGGCGACTCACTCGACGTACGCCGCGCCCACTCGGCCGCCGAGGCACGCGACGCGCTGCGCCACCGTGACGTCGTGGCCGCGCTCGGCACCGGCCCGCACGGCAAGGGCCTCGAACTCGACGTCGCGAGCGCGAACGGCCTGTCGACGACCACCGCGGTCACCAAACTCGCCACGGCCTACGCGCACGGCGCCGACCGGCACCTCGGCGTCTCCGACCTCGTGCCGCTCGCCCGGTACGACGCCCGGGGGCTGGCCGGGTTCTACGTCTCCTTCGGGGTGACCCTCTCCGGCTTCGCCCTCGCCCAGAACGTCGTCGGGCTGAGCGGCCTGCTCCGGCTGCGGCACCGCTTCGCCCTGATGGCCGCGTTCGCGGCGGCGTCCGGACTGGTCGCGGCCGCCATCGCCGGCCCCGTTCTCGGAGCCGTCCCCGCCCCGTATCTTCCCCTCGCCTTCGTCCTGGCCCTGCTGGCCGCCGCCGCGGCCTTCACCACGAAGATGCTGGCCACCTACGTCGGCCCGCTCGGTATCCCCCTCGCCACCCTGTTGCTGCTGACCGTCGGCAACTCCACCAGCGGCGCCACCATCGGCACCAACCTGATGCCCGGCGGGGCCCGCGCCCTGTCGGAGGCGCTGCCCCCCGGCGCCGCCGTCCGCGCCATCGCCGACCTCAGCTACTTCCGCGGCTCCCACGTCCTCGCCCCACTGGCGACACTCGTCCTGTGGGCCGCGGCTTCCGCCGTCCTGCTGGCCTTCCGCACCGCCAAGCAGAGCCCGGCCGGAGAAACGAGGTCATGACCCGGACCTGCGCAGCAGCCACTGCGCGAAGGTCCGTCGCGCGGGCCGCACCACCACACGGCCGTGGGCCTTCTGGCCGACCAGTTCCACGCGGAGAGTGACCGGCGTTCCCGGACTCGCAGGCGGCTGACGGTACTTGGCCTTGGTGTGCACCAGTTGCAGGCCGTCGGTGTCGACCACGACGCCCGGCCTCGTGACCAGCGTCAGCGTCTTCCCCGTCATGGCCACGTCGATCCGCAGGGTGTCGTGCGTGATCACGGCATCCGTGAAGTCGAGCGTCACCTCGCAGTACGTCACGGCGAGTTCCAGCCTTCGCGGTACCACCCAGCGCCCGGCGCGCTCGACCGCGCCGCTGTGGACCTGTTCGATCCGCACCAGGTCCTTGACCTCCGCCCCGAGCGCCCCGACCGCGGCCGAGACGGGCGGCAAGTCGGCGGTGAGCGTGGCCAGTTCGCTGAGAGTCCGCGCCGACAGGGCGGCTTCCAGACGCGCGTCCAACTCGTCCGCGGTCAGCAGGCCGTCCCCGGCCGCGATACGCAGCACGTCCACCACCCGGTCCCGGTCGGCGTGCGAGGCCCGCAGACCGGGCGGCACGCCGGGGCCGGACTGGTTCCCGGTGGGCGAGATCTCTCCCGGCATGGTTCCGTCCTGGTCCTGTCGAAAGGTGTCCGCGCGACGCGGGCAACGGCGCGGACAGCAGACTAACGCCATATCGCGACACCGGTCCCGGCCCGGCCGCGCCGGGCGGAGCCGGAGCGGCTCAGGGCGCGCATCCGCCACGAACCGCTCACCGCCGCGACCAGCCCGGACGCCGTGCCCGGCCGGTATCAGCCGAGCAGGCCGCCGACTCCGCTCACGACGTCAGGAACGGAGTCCGGAACAGAGTCCAGCACGTCCGTCACGGTCGCAGGCACGGAGTCCAGGACGTCGCCGACCGCGTCGCCGACCGAGGACGATCGCGAGCCGACGGGCTCCCGCGGCCCGGTCGGCGTGACGGCGACGGGCGGCTGCCGGTCCCCGGCCTGCGCGACCCGCGTGCCGTACGGTTGCCCCGGTTCACCGGACTGCTCCTGCGGAACCGGCGGCGGCGTGGGGATCCCCGTCGGCCCGGCCTTCCGGGGCCCCGGCGGCGCGGGGGGCGTGGCACGCGGCGCCTCGGGCGTCACCGCCGTACCGCCGCTCCCGGACTCCAACTCCCAACGCTGGCGCACCGATCCGTTCCGCCCGGCCACGACCACCCGCGTGCCGTCCGCGGCCAGCGCGAGGTCCTTGTCCCAGCGGAGCAGGAGTTCGCCGCGCACCGTCAGGTCGTACGACACCTCCCCCGCGTGCACCAGGCAGCCGGAGACCACGATGCTGCGCGCCCCGGGGTCGGCGGCGAGGCAGAGGGTGGGGTCGAGCGCGCTGCGCAGCATGCCGTCGTCCTGGTAGGACCACTGCTGGGACCCGGCGTCCGAACACGGGCCGAGCAGCAGTTCCGCCCCGGTGCGCACCTGGCCCCCGCGCACGTCGACGCAGCGCCCGGCGTCGAGGCTGCGCAGCCTGCCGTGGGCGATCTCGACGGGCTCGCCCACCGAGGCCGGGGACGGGGAGCCCGCGGACGGCGGGGTCACGGCGGTGCCGGATCCGGTGGTGCCGACGCCGGGGGCTCCCCAGGTGGTGGTGCCGGGGCGGGGGACACCGTTGTCGTCGGACCAGCCCTTGGCCACCAGCACGGTGGCGAGCAGGGCCAGGGAGACCAGGCCGGCACCGGCCAGCAGGGCCTTGCGCCGTCCGCTCTCGGCCGCGGTGCGGTGCCGTCCGCCGGGCACCGCGGCCGGGCCCGCGGCTTCGGCTTCGACCCCGGCTCCGGCTCCGGCCGGCCAGGCCTCGACGACGCCGGGTCCGGACCGCGAGTCGAGATAGCGGCGGGCGCCCCAGCCGAGCACGGTCTCGGCGAGCAGCACCTCGAGGCCGCCGTCGAAATGGCTGAGTTGTTCGGCGGCGTGCCGGCAGTACCGGCACTCGGTGAGATGCCGTTGCACATCGGGGAGCAGAGCGCCGCCCCGGCGTATGGGGACATCGAGGAGCCGGTTGTAGAAGCGGCATTCCTTGGAGGGCGCGAGTTCCCGGTGGGCGCGCACCAATCCGGTCCTGAATTGTTCGCGGGCCTGGCCGAGGGCGGCCGTCGCGGTAGCGGTGTCGACACCCAGCAGACCAGCCGGTATGTTTATGGGTTCGGCTTCGACCTCGGTGTGCCAGAGGAGGCATTGCGAGGCCCCCGGAAGAGCCTGGAAAGCCCGTTCGGCGAGTTGCCGTCTTTCCGGGGTGCCAGGTCTTGCGGCGCCGAGTCCGCGGCCGCCGGTGGTCTTGCGCAGTTCCGGTGCGACCACCGCTACGGCCTCGTCGGCGGCCCACGCACGGACGGTCTCCCGGACCGCCACGAGGAGCTGCGGACGCAGGGCGCCGCCCACCGCGCCACCGGCCAGCCGGCCGAGGACCCGCTCGAAGGCGGCGCTGGCGACGAGCTGGGCGGTGGGGGTGGCGGCGGCGAGGCAGACGACGGCGTAGTCGCAGGTGGCACGCCAGTGCCGGGCCAGCAGCAGGGCGACGGCATGGTGCCGGGCCGCGGGGGCGCCGGTGAGCTGGGCGATGAGGTTGCGGTCGGACTCCGCCGGGGTCGAACCAGGGCGAGGCGAGTAAGGCGGGCGTGGGGGGTAGGGCGATTGCACTGAACCATTTCCTTCCGAGCCGCAGGACGGCATGCGAAATGGCGCCCTGACGGAATGCAGTGCTGATTGGTGCGTACCTTTTGGGATCCATAACGGGCGGCCTGTCGGCCGTACCGTTCTGTGGACCCCTCCCGCGGGGTGGCTCACCTTTGCACACAGGTCTCACAGGAAACAAGAAGTTGAGGTGACCGAAGTTCAAAGAACCGGGAATTCAGATAAGTTACCGTCGGTATCCACATCTGGCCCGCATTCGGCGGCCGCACAGGTTCAACTTGTGTGCGCCCGGGACCCGATGGCACACGAAATCTTCAACTCCCGGACGACCGGGGTCCCCCGGGGCGGAACGCCGGGTTCCACAGCCGCCTCCCACGTTTCTCCCGGCTCTCTCTCATCACGGTGGGCCAGCATGTGCCGCATGATCGCCCCCCACTCCTCCCCCGCGCTCTCGTCCCCCCGGCCGGTCCGCAAGGCCGTCGTCCCGGCCGCCGGGCTCGGGACCCGGTTCCTGCCCGCCACCAAGGCGACACCGAAGGAGATGCTGCCGGTCGTCGACAAGCCGGCCATCCAGTACGTCGTCGAGGAGGCCGCGAACGCCGGGCTCGACGACATCCTCATGGTCACCGGCCGGCACAAGCGGGCCATCGAGGACCACTTCGACAACGCCTTCGAGCTGGAGCAGGCGCTGGCCGCCAAGGGCGACACCGTGCGCCTGGACGCCGTACGCGATCCCGCGCGGCTCGCCGACATCCACCACATCCGCCAGGGCGACCCGCTCGGCCTCGGCCACGCGGTGCTGTGCGCCAGGCACCACGTGGGCGACCAGCCCTTCGCGGTGCTCCTCGGCGACGACCTGATCGACGCCCGCGAGACCCTGCTCAGCCGGATGCTGGACGTCCGCGACCGCCGCCAGGGCAGTGTCGTCGCGCTGATGGAGGTCGACCCGTCACAGGTGCACCTGTACGGCTGCGCCGCCGTCGAGCCGACCGGCGAGGACGGCGTGGTCCGGGTGACCGGCCTGGTGGAGAAGCCGTCCCGGGAGAGCGCGCCCAGCAACTATGCGGTCATCGGCCGCTACGTCCTCGACCCCGAGGTGTTCGACGTCCTGGAACGGACCGCACCCGGCCGCGGCGGCGAGATCCAGCTGACGGACGCGCTGCAGGACCTGGCGGCGGCCGGCACGGTCCACGGGGTGGTCTTCGACGGACTGCGCTACGACACCGGCGACAAGGCCGACTACCTGCGCACGGTGGTCCGGCTCGCCTGCGAACGCCCGGACCTGGGACCGGAGTTCACGGCCTGGCTCAAGGAGTTCGTGGCGGGCCTGGCGGAGACGGGGGCCGGGCGCGAGGAGAGCCGCGCCGCCTGAGCGGCCCCGACGCCGGACGGGGCGCGGGTCCGGCGACCCGCACCCCGTCCGGTATACGACAGCGACGTCCGGCAGCGGCGCCGGGCCGGCCGGTCAGCCGTTGGGACGCAGCGTCCAGACGACGGTCATCTCACCGGTGACCGCGCCGTCCTCGCGCGTGATGGCGACGGCGACCGGGAACTCTGGGCGCTTGCCCTCGTCGAGTTCGGCGACGACGTCCGCGATCGGGCGGCCCAGGGTCGCGGTGGCCTTGACCGGGCCGAGCGCGACCTTCTTGTAGGCGATCTCGGCACTGACGGCGAGCGGCACGGCCCGGGAGAGCTGGTCGCCGAAGGCGGCCAGCACGATCGCGCCGCTCGCGGACTCGGCGAGGGTGAACATCGCGCCCGCGTGCGGGCCGCCGATGTGGTTGTGGAAGTCGCCCTGGTCCGGCAGGGACAGCACGGCCCGCTCCGGAGTGGTCTCCAGGTACTCCAGGTTGAGGGTCCGCACCATCGGAACCGTGGCGGCGAGCATCTCGCCGATCGACATCTGGTCAGTGCTCATGACGAACATGTTACTAGCGAGTAGCAGGGTCTGACCAGAGCGGTCCCCGTGACCGTCGTCATGGCAGGGCCACGACCCCCGCCCTGGACCGGGCCGGGCAGCACTAGGGTTACGAGCCATGTGGCCAGAACAGCAGCCGCCAGGGGGCGAGCAGTACCCGCAGAGCAACCCGTATCAGCAACCGGGTTACCAGCAGCCGAATCCGTATCAGCAGCCCGGCTACCAGCAGTATCCGCCGCAGGGCGGGTACGGGCAGCAGCCGCAGTGGAGCCCGCCCGGCCCCGCCGGCGCTCCGCGGCCACCGCAGGGCGGGGGCGGCGGCGACCGCACGAAGCTGGTCGCGATCATCGCTGCGGCGGCCGTCGTGGTGGCGGCCGGGGTGACCGGCTTCCTGGTCCTCGGCGGCAAGAAGGACAACAAGGCGGACACCGGCGGGAACCAGCGGGCGAGCCATTCGCCCACCGTCACGGCCTCGGCCTCCGCCTCCACGCCCGCGGACGACGACCCGCGCGGCGGCGACGAGACCGAGAAGCCGACGGTCGCGGGCTGGAAGACCGTCGTGAACCCCAAGTGGGGCACGGCCTTCGACGTACCGGCCGACTGGGAGGTCCTCACCCCGGGGACGTCCGTCGGCTTCGAGGACAAGGACGGCAAGCCGATCATCACGATGTCGGCGCCCGCCCAGTACAAGTCGAAGTGGTGCACCAGCGACGACGACAAGGACGGCAGGACCGAGGACACGTCCCTGGCGGCGGTGGGCACCAAGGGTGAGAGCGGCGCGAAGACCCCGGGGGACGCGGCCGTCACGGAGGTCCCCTGGTGGGTGTACGGCGGCTACACGTACCCGGACAAGAAGAGCATCACCTACGACAAGAAGGCCACCGCCTACACCACCGCGTCGGGCCTCAAGGGCGCCTACGCCTGGGCGCGTTCGACGAACAGCCCGCAGAAGGGCAAGTGCGCGAGCGACGGCAGGGCGATCACCTTCGGCTTCGAGAACTCGGCCGGCGACCTGGTGTCGTGGGACTTCTACGGCGCCCAGGGAGTCGACGGCGAGGTCCCGACGGCGACGATCATGAAGATCCTCAGCACGGTCCGGCTGCACGGCACCCCGACCGGGAGCTGACCGCGGCCGGGGGCCGGATGCGGGGCGGCCGGATACGGGGGCGAGCGAACGCCCACGAACCGGCGGACGCCCACGAACCGGCGGACGCCCGGGAACCGGCGGACGCCCGGGAATCGGATTGGCAAGGCGGGCTCCCGGCGGGGATAGTCGGGCGGTGACCTCACCCTCCGACTCCCCCGGCCCCCCGGGTGCCCCCGGCACCGCTTCCCGCCTGCGCAGACCCGCGTGGGCGGGCCGCAACTACAGCCTGCTGACCGCGGCGACGATCGTGACGAGCCTGGGCGCCAACGGCTCACTGATCGCCGCCGCGTTCGCGGTGCTGGACGCGGGCGGCGACGCCGGGGACGTCGGACTGGTGGCCGCCGCCCGTACCTTCCCGCTGGTGCTCTTCCTGCTCGTCGGCGGTGCCGTGGCGGACCGGTTCCCCCGCCACCGCGTGATGGTCGCGGCGAACGCCCTCAACTTCCTCTCCCAGGGCGTCTTCGCCGTCCTCGTGCTCACCGGCGACCCCCGCCTGTGGCAGATGATGCTGCTCACCGCGCTGGGCGGCACCGGCCAGGCGTTCTTCAGCCCGGCGGCGGAGGGCATGCTGCTCTCCTCGGTGAGCGGCGAACAGGCGGGCCGCGCGTTCGCCGTGTTCCGGATGGCGATGCAGAGCGCCGCCCTCGGGGGCGCGGCCCTGGGCGGCGTGCTGGTGGCGGCGGTGGGCCCCGGCTGGGTCCTGGCGGTGGACGCGGCGGCGTTCGCGGTCGCCGGTGCGCTGCGTTCGTTCCTCGACGTCGGCCATATCCCGCCGCGCGCGCCGGGCGAGGGGATGCTGGCCGATCTCCGGGAGGGCTGGCGGGAGTTCGCGGGCCGCCCCTGGCTGTGGGGGATCGTCGTGCAGTTCTCGATCGCGAACGCGGTGGTGGGCGCCGCCGACGCGGTCTACGGCCCGCTGGTCGCCCGCGACAGCCTGGGCGGACCGGGCCCCTGGGGCCTGGCACTGGCCGCGTTCGGCGCGGGTACGGTGGCCGGCGCCCTCCTGATGACCCGCTGGAAACCCCGCCGGCTCCTGTTCGTCGGCACCCTCTGCATCTTCCCGCTCGCACTCCCCTCCGCGGCACTCGCGGTACCCGCCTCCGTGGGAGTCCTCTGCGCGGTGATGTTCGTGGCCGGCACGACGGTCGAGGTCTTCGGCGTCTCCTGGATGACCGCGCTGCACCAGGAGATCCCCGAGGAGAAGCTCTCCCGGGTCTCGGCCTACGACTGGTTCGGCTCCGTCTCCCTGCTGCCGCTGGCGACGGCACTGGCGGGCCCCGCCGAGCAGGCCTTCGGCCGGGGCCCGGCGCTGTGGGGCTGCGCGGGCCTGGTCGTCGCCGTCACGGCCGCGGTGCTCCTCGTCCCGGACGTACGCAACCTCACCCGCCGCACGGTCCCGGTCACCGCCCAGCCGTCGGCCGCCTCACCCGATCCCGAACGCTCCGCCGGGGGGCTCGGGTGACGCTACGGCGTCGGCGTCCCCGACCGGCCGGACCGCGCCGACGAACTCCCGCAGCGCGGGCCCGTGTTCGACCCGCGCCGGAAAGGCGTCGGCAGCCGTACGACGGGCCAGCGCACCGGCGTCGACCGGCCGGTGCGAGGCGATGAGCACCGCGTTCCCGAACCGCCGCCCGCGCAGCACACCGGGCTCGGCGATGAGCGCCAGCTCCTCGAAGACGGCGGCGAACGTGGCGAGTTGGGAGCGCAGGAAGCCGAAGGGTGCGGAGTCCGCGAGGTTCGCGAGGTAGACCCCGTCGCCGCGCAGCACCCGGTCGGCCTCCCTCGCGTACGCCAGCGAGGTCAGGTGCGCGGGGATGCGCGAACCGCCGAAGACGTCGGCGACGATCACGTCCGCCGAATCCGCGGGCGCCGCTTCCAGCCAGCCGCGTGCGTCGGCGGCGTGCAGGGCGATCCCGGTGCCGTCCGCCAGCGGCAGATGCTCGGTGACCAGCTCCAGCAGCTCCCGGTCGGCGTCCACGACATCCTGCCGGGACCCGGGCCGGGTCGCCGCCACGTACCGGGGAAGCGTGCAGGCACCACCACCGAGATGCAGCGCGTCCAGGGGCGCACCGGCCTCCGCCACGGCGTCCAGTACATACCCGAGCCGCCGGGCGTACTCGAACTCGAGATACGTCGGCTCGTCGAGATCCACGTACGACTGCGGCGCCCCGTCGACGGTCAGCAACCAGGCCCGCTCCCGATCGACGTCGGGCATCAGCTTGGCGGTGCCGTGGGCGGTGACCCGGACGACGGGTATGGCTTCGTTCACTTCTCCATTGTGCGTTGCGCATGCCGAGCAGGGGGCGCGGGGCCACTTCGCCGAGGGCCACTCCGGCACCCCGAAAGGGGCGCTGTGGGCACCCCCGGCCGAGGGCTGGGTGGGGAACTGCGCGACCGGCCCCCACCGGCCCGCAGTCCCCCACCCACCGCACCCTCATTCCACGGAGGTCACGGTCCCCGCCCCCACGGTCCGGCCGCCCTCACGGATGGCGAACCCGAGCCCCGCCTCCAGCGGCACGTCCCGCCCCAGCTCCACGGTCATCTCCACCGTGTCCCCGGGCCGGGCGACCGCCGTCTCACCGAGGTCGACGTCCCCGACCACATCCGCCGTACGGATGTAGAACTGCGGCCGGTACCCCGTCGAGACAGGGGTCGTACGACCCCCTTCGCGCCCCGACAGGACGTAGACCCGCGCCGAGAACCGCCGGGCCGGCACCACGCTCCCCGGCGCCGCCACCACGTGGCCCCGCCGCACCGCGTCCCGGGGCACGCCCCGCAGCAGCAGTGCCACGTTGTCCCCGGCCTGCGCCTCGTCCATCGGCTTCCCGAAGGTCTCCAGGCCGGTGACGACGGTCTCGACGCCCGCGCCGAGCACCTCGATCCGGTCCCCGACCCGCACGGTCCCCCGCTCCACCGCACCGGTCACGACGGTCCCGCGCCCGGTGATGGTGAGCACGTTCTCCACCGGCAGCAGGAACGGCGCGTCCAGGTACCGCTCGGGCATCGGCACGTAGGTGTCCACCGCGTCGAGCAGCGCCTCGATGGACGCCGTCCACCGCGGGTCGCCCTCCAGCGCCTTGAGCCCGGAGACCCGTACGACGGGCACGGAGTCACCGCCGTACCCCTGCGCGGTCAGCAGCTCCCGGACCTCCAGCTCCACGAGGTCGGTGAGCTCCTCGTCGCCCGCGTCGGCCTTGTTGAGCGCGACCACGATGTGGTTGACGCCCACCTGCCGGGCGAGCAGGACGTGTTCGGCGGTCTGCGGCATGATCCCGTCGAGCGCGGAGACGACCAGGATCGCGCCGTCCAGCTGTGCGGCCCCGGTGACCATGTTCTTGACGTAGTCGGCATGGCCCGGCATGTCCACATGGGCGTAATGCCGGGTGTCGGTCTCGTACTCGACGTGCGCGATGTTGATGGTGATGCCGCGGAGCGCCTCCTCGGGGGCCCGGTCGATGCGGTCGAAGGGCACGAACGTGCCGGTGCCGCGCTCGGCGAGGACCTTGGTGATGGCGGCGGTCAGGGTGGTCTTGCCGTGGTCGACGTGGCCCATCGTGCCGATGTTGAGATGCGGTTTGGTGCGGACGTATGCCGTCTTGGGCATGGCTGTACCTCGAAGCTTGTCCGAAGGAAGAGCGGGGACCCCGAGCAACCGGCCGACCCTCCCCCTGCGGGGTCCGCCGGACTTTCCGGGGAGGGTCAGCTTCGGGCGCCGTCGACAGCGGCCGTGAGAACGGGAACGGCAGCCTTCGGCGCATCCGCGACTGCGGATGCTGCGACGAGGAAGGCGAACCGGAACATGACACAGATCATGTCCGAAGCGTCGCCCCACGTCGAACGGTTTTCTGCGGCTCCGGTTCACCCAAGGGACGGGAACCATACGGCGATCACACATCCGCTTCGGTTAGTGTCACCGAATGCTCGATGCCAACCGCTCTGGCACCGCCACGGCCCCTCCCCGGGCCGCCGCCAAGGAGCTGACCATCGCCGTGCCCGCTCCGCTGAGCTTCGGCGCCCGCTGCACCCGCGTGCTGCTGTCGCCCTGGTCCCGACTGTCCCTGCTCGTCGCCCTGCTGGCGGCGGCCGGGGCTTCGGTGCTGCTCTTCGAGCCCCAGAAGCTGATGACGCAGGGCTGGCCGCCCCACGTGGCGGGCACCACCGCGGTGGTGGTCTTCGCCGTGGCGTACGGCGTGATCACGGTGGCGTTCGTGCCCCGCCCGATCCTGAACCTGGCGGCCGGCGCGCTGTTCGGCTCGGCCCTGGGCATGGGTGCGGCCATGGCCGGCACCGTGCTCGGAGCGTGGATCTCCTTCGTGCTCGGCCGGATGCTCGGCCAGGAGGCCCTGCGCCCGCTGCTGCGCGGCCGGCTCCTCAAGGCGGCGGACAACCAGTTCAGCAAGCACGGCTTCCGCTCGATGCTGGCGGTGCGCCTGTTCCCCGGCGTCCCGTTCTGGGCCGCGAACTACGCGGCCGCCGTCTCCCGCATGCGCTGCACCCCGTTCCTGGTGGCCACGGCCCTGGGCTCGATCCCGAACGTCGCCGCCTACGTGGTGGCAGGCGCCCGCGCCTCGACCCCGACGTCCCCGGTCTTCCTGATCTCGGTGGCGGCGATCGTCGTACCCGCGGTGGCAGGAGCAGTGGTGGCCTGGAGAAAACGCCACCACCTGCGCCCCAAGCAGTGACACCCCGTCACCACAACGCCCCGTAAGGGGCGCGGGGAACTGCGCGCCCAGCCCCCACGACGCCGCAGCCGCCCGACGACACCGTGCGGCACCCCCTCAGGCGCCCGGCGCCCCCTACCGCACCGCCTCCAGAATCATCGCGTTCGCCAACCCACCCGCCTCACACATCGTCTGAAGGCCGAAGCGAGCGCCGCGTTCCCGCATCGCATGCACCAGCGTCGTCGTCAGCCGGGTCCCGCTCGCCCCCAGCGGATGCCCCAGCGCGATCGCCCCACCGTGCACGTTCACCTTGGCGAGATCCGCCCCGGTCTCCTGCCGCCAGGCCAGCACCACGCTGGAGAACGCCTCGTTCACCTCGAACAGGTCGATATCCCCGATGCCGAGCCCGGCCCGCCGCAGCACCTTCTCCGTCGCCGGGATCACGCCGGTCAGCATGAGCAACGGGTCGGAGCCGGTCACGGCGAACTCGTGCAGCCGGGCCAGTGGCCGCAGCCCGAGCCTCGCCGCGGTCTCGGCGGAGGTGATCAGCACGGCGGACGCCCCGTCGTTGACCGGGCTCGCGTTGCCCGCGGTGACGTTCCACTCGATCTGCGGGAACCGCTCGGCGAAGCCGGGGTCGTAGTAGGCGGGCTTGAGCCCGGCGAGGATCTCGGCGGTGGTGCCGGGCCGTACCGACTCGTCGCGCGCGACCCCGCCCAGCGGAGCGACCTGCGCGTCGAACCGCCCCGCCGCCCACGCGGCCGCCGCCTTCCGGTGCGAGGAGACCGCGAAGTCGTCCATCTCCGCCCGGCTGATCGACCACTTCGCGGCGATGAGCTCGGCGCTGATGCCCTGCGGGACCAGGCCCTCCGGGTAACGCTCGGCGACACCGGGCCCGAAGGGGTCCTTGCCGGCCGGCACGTTGGACCACATCGGCACCCGGCTCATCGACTCGACACCGCAGGCGATCACGATGTCGTAGGCACCGGACATGACGCCCTGTGCGGCGAAGTGCACGGCCTGCTGGGAGGAGCCGCACTGGCGGTCCACGGTGGTCGCCGGGACCGTCTCGGGGAAACCGGCGGACAGGACGGCGTACCGGGTGGTGTTCATGGCCTGCTCGCCCACCTGGTCGACGGTGCCGCCGATCACGTCGTCGACGAGGGCGGGGTCGACTCCGGAGCGCTCGACGAGGGTGCGCAGGGTGTGGGCGAGGAGTTCGACGGGGTGGACGTGCGCCAGGGACCCGTTCGGCTTGCCCTTCCCGACGGGGGTGCGTACGGCTTCGACGATGACTGCGTCACGCATCTCGGGGACCTCGATTGCCAGTCTCGATTACCGGTGAGTAGGAAATCCGAACCCACCATAACTCCGAGGGTTGGAAATTCCAACCCTCTACTAGACTGACCCCATGGCCGCCCCCAAGGACCCCCGCCCGTGTTCGATCGCCGACGCCCTGGCGCTGGTCGGCGAGAAGTACTCCCTGCTGGTCCTGCGGGAGGTGAGCCTGGGCAACGGCCGCTTCGACCGGCTGGTGCGCAACATCGGCGCCCCGCGCGACATCCTGGCCACCCGGCTGCGCCGGCTCGTCGACGCCGGGATCCTCACCAAGCGCGCCTACAGCGAGCGGCCGCAGCGCTTCGAGTACCTCGCCACGCAGTCGGGCCTCGAACTGGAGCCGGTCCTGTTGACCCTGATGGCCTGGGGCGACCGCCACCTGCACCCGGACGGCGACCGCCCGATGGTGATCGAGCACGGCTGCGGTCAGACCCTCACCCCGGTCGTCACCTGCGCGGCCTGCGGCGACCCGGTGCGACACGGGGACTCGACGGCCCACCCGCAGACGCCGGGCTGGACCGTCACCGGACCGGAAGCCGCCTGAGCGGGGCTACCGCCCCGCCCTCACCACGGATGCGCCGCCAGGTACCCGGCGATCTCCGCGCGCTCCCAGGCGCCGTCGGCGACGACGACCCGGTAGCGGCGCCGGAGGGTGTCGCCGGGGGCCAGTTCCAGCTCGTCGTGGAAGGCCCACGAGGGGGCGATGCCTGCGAACGGCTCGTTGCGCACGAACCAGTGCGCGGGGTGGCTGCCGCGGGTGCCCAGGTGGTCGTTCTCCGGGGCGTGTTCGAAGACGACGGTGGCATGGCCGTCGGCGCCGTCGTGCTCGCCGGACAGGGCCAGCCAGGGGGACTGCGAGCCCATGGCCGCCGGACCCTCCCCCTCGGGGCCGACGATCCGGCCGTCCCGGAAGGCGCGCGGGCCGCGCCAGAACAGGCCGGTGTAGCCCGCCTGTTCACGCCCGGCCGTGGTCGGGCTGCCGAACAGCAGCGGTTCGGTACGGCGGTTGGTGATCGCGCTGGTCCAGGTCAGCGCCCAGGAACGCGCCCCGGGATCCACGTCATGGACCTCGATGCGGCGCCGCTCCTGCGCCCACAGCGTCCCGTCGTACGGATGCCAGGTCAGCCGCTCGGCGACGACGAGGCGGCCGTCGGCCGAGGACAGCTCGTCGAACCCGGCATGCCGCATCGAGCCGACGCGCTCCGGGATGGCCAGGTAACCCCGGCCGTGCACATAGGAGTTGCCGCCCCACAGGTTCGCGCCCGACAGGTGGGAGGCGGTCAGGGAGAGGCCCTTGTGCCAGCGGTGGTCGTTGGGCCGGTAGTCGGTGACCACGTCCCCGGCGAGGGTACGGATCGGGTGCAGATAGGGCCGCGGCGCCTCCCAGGCCGTCTCCGGCCGGTAGACGTACGAGAAGAGCTGCACCCCGGTGACCGGCTCGGTCACGGTGATCCGGTCGCCGTGGGTGTGCGTGATCCGCAGTTCGCCGCTCACGCGGACACCTCCTCGCGCACGGCCGGTGCCCAGCCCGTGGCCGGCCGGGTGACGGCGGGCGGACGGGAGCCGCGCCCGATGGCGCCGGCGTCGACGACGGCGGCCCGGATGCGGCGGCCGGCGAAGGGGGCCGCGGAGCGGGGGGAGCGGGGCATGGACGTGATCAGCACTCCTCGGGCGTGTACCGGCGATGGGCGAACTCCCGCCCGAAGCGCGCCGCACCCGCACCCCGATGTGCGGAGCAAGCGCTTTCTCCTGCAGAAACGTAAGCGGCGGCACCTTGACCGGTCAACACCCCGTGGCCGCCGGTCCACCTGCCGAACCCCCTGTGTCCCCACTGTCACCCCGGCCCGATACGCTGCGATGGGACGCGCATGATCACGTGCCCGTGTGCTCGCGCGCGGTTGCGCGAGCGCGTGTTCCCGCACGACCACGTGAGCCCGCGCGACCGCCCGCCCCTACCTCACCCCTGGGACGCCGTACCTTCATGTCTTGGTTTGAATCGCTGGTCCTCGGCCTCGTCCAGGGGCTGACCGAGTTCCTGCCCGTCTCCTCCAGCGCGCATCTGCGGCTGACCGCGGCCTTCTCCGGCTGGAAGGATCCGGGGGCCGCCTTCACGGCGATCACCCAGATCGGCACGGAGACCGCGGTGCTGATCTACTTCCGCAAGGACATCGGGCGGATCGTCTCGGCCTGGTTCCGGTCGCTGTTCGACAAGGCGATGCGGCGCAACCACGACGCCCAGATGGGCTGGCTGGTGATCGTCGGCTCGATCCCGATCGGTCTGCTGGGCGTGACCTTGAAGGACCAGATCGAGGGTCCGTTCCGCGATCTGCGCATCACCGCGACCATGCTCATCGTCGTGGGCATCGTCATCGGCATCGCCGACCGGCTCGCCGCCCGCGACGAGACGGGCGGCCGGCACCGGGCGCCGAAGCAGCGCAAGACGCTCGAGAACCTGAGCGTGAAGGACGGCCTGATCTACGGCCTCTGCCAGGCCTGCGCCCTGATCCCCGGCGTCTCCCGCTCCGGCGCCACCATCAGCGGGGGCCTGTTCATGGGCTACCGGCGCGAGGCGGCGGCCCGCTACTCCTTCCTGCTCGCCATCCCGGCGGTGCTGGCCTCCGGCGCCTTCGAGGTCAAGGACTCGGTGAGCGAGGGCCATGTGGCCTGGGGCCCGACCCTGTTCGCGACGGTGATCGCCTTCGTGTCCGGGTATGCGGTGATCGCATGGTTCATGAAGTGGATCTCCAACAAGAGCTTCATGCCGTTCGTCTGGTACCGCATCGCCCTCGGCATCGTGATCATCGCCCTGGTCAGCGCAGATGTACTGAGCCCGCACGCGGCGGAGTCGGCTAGCTAGACGCTCCGCGGAAGGCCCCGAACAGCGCAGCTCCGCCCAAGTCGGCAGCGCCCCGAAAGGGGCGCGGGGAACTGCGCGACCAGCCACGGCGGCGCCGCGGAGGACCGACAACTCGACACCCATCGCCACACCCAGCCGGTCCCGGCCACTCAACAGCGCCCCGAAAGGGGCGCGGGGAACTGCGCGACCAGCCACGGCGGCGCCGCGGAGGACCGACGGCCCGGTGCGGCGCCTTCAGCCGCGCTCAGCTGTCGCCGACGGCCAAGGTGCCCTGGTGGTAGTACATGCGCCAGCCCGTCTCCGTGAGCCGCCACAGGGAGCTGCGCCAGGCCCGGCGGCCCTGGTTGTCCGCGGAGTAGGTCAGGTGCACGATGCCCGGGGCCAGCACGGTCCCGGACATCTCGGTCACCTCGACCGGTGACTCAGGGGACACCGATCCGCCGCCGGTCACCGTGAGGATCGACGTCGCGTCCCAGCGGCGGCCGGAGACCCCGACCTCGGTGAAGTCCGGGTCGAGCAGCTCCAGGACGCGGTCCGGGCGGCCCCGCACCCCGGGATCGAGGAGCCGCAGCTCCGCGTCGATGGCCGCCTGTACCGCCCGCTGGTTCTCGTCCGTCATACGCCGACCCTAGGGACAGGCGGCTGCCGGGCCCAGCGAATATCCCGTCGGGGATCAGCCCAGCTTGAGCAGCAGGTCGGTGAGTTCCGCCGGCATGGTGATCATGCAGTCGTGGCCGGTGGGCAGTTCCCACACCGGCTCCGTCGCGGGGACCGGTCGGCGGGCGATGCCCTCCGGGACGTTCGCCACGCAGTGGATGTGGGTCCGCGGGATCGCGCCCACGGCGGGATCGTCCAGGCGCACCGGCTGCTGGAGGGTGCGCACCGCCTGGTCGGACAGCAGGCCGCGCAGCCACGTCACGTCCGCCGCCTCGGTCACCCCGAACAGGCCGTAGGGCGGCGGCAGTTCGGGCAGCGGCGGGACCCGCCAGCCGCTCTCGGACGCGAGGGCCCGGTCGATCAGGCCGCGGGCCGCGGGCTGGACGTCGGCCGCGGTCTCGCCGTGCTCCGGGACCATCGCGTCGAGGTAGACCAGGTGCCCGATGCGGTCGGGCACCTCGTTGGCGGCGGCCGAGACGACCAGCCCCGCGTAGCTGTGTCCGACGAGGACGACGTCGGTGAGGTCCGCGTCCCTGATCAGCCCGACCACGTCGGCCACGTGGGTGTCGAGACCGATGTCCGGGCCGAGCAGACCGGCCTTCTCGCCGTGACCGGTCAGGGAGGGTGCGTACACCCGGTGCCCCGCCGCCGCCAGCAGGGGGACCACCCGCTCCCAGCACTCCCCGCTGTGCCAGGCACCGTGCACCAGCAGATACGTCGACATGATCGCGCTCCTCGGCTTGCTCTTCGCTGTCGCCGTCCACGCTGGCGGCCCGGCGCCGGACGGGGCAGCGCCCTGGTGATCCTGGGGGTGACAGGACCAGGCACGGGCGCGGGGCCGGCGTTACGGTGGCGGGATGACCGACGAACCGAACCCGCTGGGCGCGTACGTGCGGGCCCGCCGCGAGCTGGTCACGCCGGAGCAGGTCGGCATCCCCGTGCAGGGGCTGCGGCGGGTGCCGGGGCTGCGCCGGGAGGAGGTCGCGATGCTGGCCGGCATCAGCGCCGACTACTACCTGCGCCTGGAGCAGGGCCGCGACCGCAACCCCTCCGTGCAGGTCCTGGAGTCCCTCGCACGCGTGCTGCGGCTCGACGAGGACGCGACGGCGTACCTGCTGCGTCTCGGCACCGAACGGCCACGCCGGCGCCGGCGCCGGGCCCGGCAGGAGACCGTCCCGCCGGGCGTCGCCCAGCTCGTCGCCGCTCTGCCGCTGCCCGCGCTGGTGGAGGGCCGGTACTTCGACGTCCTCGCCGTCAACTCCCTCGCGACCGCGCTGTCACCGCGCTTCTCGGTCGGCGCCAACCGGCTGCGGGACATCTTCCTCGACCCCGCCGAGCAGGCCCTCCACCCCGGCTGGGAGGAGGCCGGTGCCGGCATGGTCGCCGGTTTCCGGAGCTCCGTCGGGACCGACACGGACGACCCGCGCGTCATCGAGCTCGTCGGCGAACTCTCCGTCGCCAGCCCGCACTTCAGCCGCCTCTGGGCCCGGCACGACGTGACGTCCTGCGACGGCGCGGCCAAGGTCGTCGACCACCCCCAGGTCGGCCGGCTGCGGCTGAACCGGGAGCGGCTGAGCGTCAGCGGGGCGGCGGGACAGACCCTCGTCGTCTACCACCCGGACCCGGGGAGCGGCAGCGCCGAGAAGCTCGCGCTGCTCGCCTCGGCGCTGCCGACCGGGTGACGACGGGGGGACGGCGGGAGAACGGCGCGGGAACGACGACGCGATGACGGCCGGGCGCCGCATCTCGGCCAACCCCCGACTCCCGCCGCTCTCCGGGGGTTCGGGGCCGCCGCACCCGCTCCGGCGAGGACGAAGTCCTGCCCAGGGGCGCACCGCCCGGCCGGAGCCCGGACGAGCCGCCTGGCAAATGCCAAGGCATGGCCACCCGCCCGCCGTATCGCCCGTGACCAACCCCATACGGTCTGCGTAGTGGCCCGGTAGCGCACGGTCAGTTCTTGCCCCTACGCTGTTTCTCATGTCCCCCGATTCCCGAACCCCTGGTTCCGTGCGGTCTGCTGCCGAGGTCAACGAGCACATCCGGGCGCTGTGGCTGCGTGCGGGCGGAACGCTGTCGGCTCAGGAGCGGTCGGAGTACGAGCTGCTGGTGGTCGAGTGGGCCGCGGCGATCCGCGAACAGATCATCGAGGCTGCCTGACCGGCCCCGACCGGCCCGGTGTTCACCGGCCGCCGGAGACGCGCAGCACCGTGCCCGTCGTGTAGGAGGCCTCGGGCGACAGCAACCAGGCGATCGCGGCGGCGATCTCCTCGGGCCGCCCTGCACGGCCCAACGGCGTGGTGTGACCGACCCGTTCGGCTCGGCCGGGGTCGCCCATCGCAGCATGGATCTCCGTGTCGATCACGCCGGGTGCCACCGCGTTGACCCGCACGCCGTCGGGGCCGAGTTCCTTGGCGAGGCCCACGGTGAGGGCGTCGACGGCCGCCTTGGTCGCCGCGTAGTGGACGTACTCCCCGGGGCTGCCGAGGGTGGCCGCCGCCGAGGACACGTTCACGATCGCGCCGCTCCCCCGCGCCGCCATCAGCCGGGCTGCACGGCGTGAACACAGCAGCGCGCCCAGCAGGTTGACCTCCACCACCCGGCGGAGATCCGCGGCCTCCGCGTCGGCCAGCCGCCCGAACGGCCCGGTCACGGCGGCGTTGTTCACCAGCCCGGTGACGGCCCCCAGCTCCCGCTCCGCCGCGTCGAACAGCCCCTCCACATCGGCCTCCACGGAGGTGTCCACCCGGACGACGGCACAGCGCGCCCCGGCCTTCCGCGCCTCCTCCGCGACCGCCTCGGCGGCGTCCCCGTCCCGGACGTAACCGATCGCCACGTCGTGCCCGTCGGCCGCGAGCCGCAGACAGGTCGCCGCGCCGATACCCCTGCTGCCACCGGTGACCACCGTGACGGGACGTGCCATCGCAGACCTCCTCGAACCGACCGGACGACGATCTTACGACCCCGCAGGCACGAGCACCGGCCCGCACCGGCCCGCGCCGCAGGCTCTCAGCGCCGGGTGTCCTGGGCGTCGGGACCGAGTGCCGCCCGGATCCGGGCGAGCCACTCCGCGCCCAGCCGACGCCCGTCCGGGAGCTGGTCGTCCGCGTCCCAGCGCCATGCGGTGATCATCGCCAGCACGAGGATCCGGCACGTGCGCAGCAGTTCCTGATCGGCCCCCGGATAGTGTTCGCCCACTGCTTCGGGCGCATGGGCGAGGTCGAATTCGACGGGCCCGCGGCAGCACGTCTCCAGGTCGACGAAGAGCAGTCCGTCGGCCGTGCTGAGCACGTTGCCCGGGTGCGGCTCGCCGTGCAGCAACTGCTCGGCGGCACCGCGCTCGCCGACCGCGCGCCGCAGGCCCCGCAACGTCCCGCCGAGCAGCTCCCGGTCGGCCTCGGCGAGCGCCGGAGTGCGGTCGCGGTCCGCCACGAGCCGCTGAGCCTGCTCGACCCGGTCCGTGAAGTGCGGCGTCGGGACGTCGAGTTCACGCATGCCGGCATGCAGCCGCGCCAGCGCGCGGGCGTAGTCGGCCGGTGGGACCTCCCGCCGAGGCGCCACGGGTTCGTAGTAGGTCCACAGCGTGACCTCGAAACCGTCACGCTCATGGACGCGTGGCTCCACCCGCGGTTCGAGCACGGCCACCGGGCACCCGGCTTCGGCGAGCCGCCGGGCGAGCCCGATCTCGAACCGCGCGACCCGATGCGCCGCGGGTGCCACCCGGGCCAGGACGTCGCAGGGCAGCAGCCGCAGAGTCAACTTGTTGGAGTCATGGAGAACGCGCGCGTCGTCGACGGTCAGCCCGAGCGCTGCGGCGGTCGAGACGGCCGCGGCCACCGCCCGCCCGGCCTCTGACACCTGCATGGTCCCCCTGGCCCCTTTCACGTCACGTACAGCGGCAGGTCAACCGGCAGGCTACTCGCCGGTGGCGCCGTCGATGGCCTCACGGAGGAGGTCCGCGTGGCCGACGTGGCGGGCGTACTCCTCGATGACGTGTTCAAGGACGAACCGCACATCGGTGTCACCGAACTCCGGGTTCGGCACGATGCGGGCGAGATCGGCGGTCACCTCCGCGAAGACCTGCCGCGACTCCTCGCACGCCTTGAGGTAGTCCTCGTAGACGTCCCCGGCCGGCGTGGCGTCCGACTCGTCGTACCACTCGCCGCCGCCGGCGGTGGCGTAGGTCCGATAGGGCGGGAAGCGGGGCGTCGTACCGGCCAGCGTCCGCTGGAACCAGGCCCGCTCGACCCCCTGCAGATGGCGCATGAGCCCCAGCAGGGTCAGCGCCGACGACCGCACCGGACGTTGCCGCAGCCGCTCCTCCGAGAGGCCCTCGCACTTCCACAGGAAGGTCGCCCGGTGGTGGTCGAGATTCGAGGCGATCACCTCCGGCCACGGTCCCGACATCACACGCTCGGGCCGAACGATCTGCTGGACCACCATGTCGCTCACGCTGGGGTTTCCTCACCGGTCGTCAGGCTTGCACATCCGCCCAGGAAGACCTCCCGCCGCAGCGGAACTCATCGCCCGACGCCACAGCACCTCCGCAGCACACCGGTCACGTTCACGCCCTCCGTCTCCGGGGCCCCGAACGCGTCGACGATCACTTGGTCGGCGACGCGGGGGCGTCCACGGGAACCGGTATGTCTCCCGTGGCGTCCGGCGCACCCGGCGGGGTCTCGCCCGCCCCGTATCTCGGTGGGGGCGCGTCCTCCCAGCCCGGCAGGTCCCTGGGGTCGGGCACGTCACCCATGCCCTTGTCGTCGGGGGCGCAGCTCTGCGCGATGCGGGTCAGCAGTGCGAGGAACCGTGTCTCCGGATCGTTGACACCCGGCGAGGCGTCCAGCGGAGTCGCCGCCGGAACGGCGCGGGCCGCCGGGGGCTGACCGGTGGTGCTGTGCTGAGTGCCGCAGGCGGACAGGAGCGTGCAGCCGAGGGCCGCTGCCAGCGCGAGCTTGGGGAGGGATGTTGATCGCATGCATGCAATGTGCAGGACGCCGAGGACCTCGCGCATGAGTGCTCGTACTCACCCCGCCCTGAGTGGGGATGCCGCCGCCGACCAGGGCCGGGCAGAGCCTGCTGGGTCACGCTGCGCATCGGGAGTCGTCGTCGGTAAGGGGTTCGACGGCAGGACCACCGGAGCACGCGGGGCTCGTCGGCACAACTCGACTCAGCTGCACGGCTCGACGGAGAGCGGCGGTGAATCCTGTTCGAACATCACCGAATATCGCCCGTGCCCCTTGGCTCCGCCCGCCCGGTGCCCAACACTGAGCCGATGACGCAGCGTGTGGAGCTCGCGACCGTGATGGACCGGCTGGCCGTGGACGAGATGGTCACCGAGTACGCGGTGGCCGTCGACGACGGTGACTGGGCGGCGTACCGGAGGCTGTTCACGGCGGACGGGCGGGCCGACTACCGCTCCGCCGGCGGGATCGAGGGCGATGCCGGTCAGGTGGCCGGGTGGCTCGCGGAGAACCTGACCCTCTTCTCGATGCGGCAGCATCTGATCGTCAACCGCCGGGTGCGGTTCGGGATCCTGGACCACGACACCGGCGACACCGCCCATCTGCAGGCCGATTACGTCAACCCGATGCGCTTCGCGGGCGGCGACGCCGCCTCCACCGCCCCGGACTTCGTGTGCGGCGGCCGCTACTCCTTCGCGTTCCTGCGCACCGGGGACGGCTGGCGGCTGCGTCAGGTGGTCGTCGAGGAGCGGTGGCGCAGGCTGCCGGACCCGCGTGCGGTGGCCGTGTCCGACTGAGCCCGCGCCCCTGCCCCCTGTCGGGGATCGCGCCCGGTCCCGCACACTGGAAGGACCCGCAGGCAGGAGGCGATGGATGAGGACCGTCGAGCGCTGGCTCACCTCCCCGTGGCGGCGTTGCTGCGTCGGGGCGCTCGCGGGCGCACTGCCGGTGCTGGCCTTCCCGGCGCCGTCGCTGTGGTGGTTCGCGTACGTCGCGCTGGTGCCATGGCTGCTGCTGGCGCGCTCGGCGCCGACCGGACGGCGGGCGGCGTACGACGGCTGGTGCGGCGGGTTCGGGTTCATGGTCGCCGTGCACCACTGGCTGCTGCCGAGCCTGCACGTCTTCATCTTCCTGATCGCCGGTCTGCTGAGCGTGTTCTGGGCGCCCTGGGGCTGGGTGACGCGCCGGCTGCTGGGCGGGGTGCCGTCGCCGGGGCGGGCCGCGGCCGCGGTACTGGTGCTGCCCTCGGGCTGGCTGATGGTGGAGCTGGTGCGGTCCTGGCAGGGGCTCGGCGGGCCGTGGGGGATGCTCGGCGCGACCCAGTGGCAGGTGACCCCGGCGCTGCGGCTGGCCTCGGTCGGCGGGGTGTGGCTGCTGAGCTTCCTGGTGGTGGCCGTCAACGTCGCGGTCACCGTGCTGATATCCGTGCGGGAGGCCCGGGTCCCCGCGGTGGCCTCGCTGGTGGCCACGGCCGCCGCGACCTCGGCCGCCTGGGTGTGGTCACCGCGCCCGGACGTCGACGGTCACGTCCGGATCGCCGTCGTGCAACCCGGCGTCGTCGACGGCACCGACAGCGGCGACCGGCGGTTCGACCGGGAGGAGCAGCTGACCCGGCGGCTGGCCGGGCAGCACCCCGACCTGATCGTCTGGGGCGAGAGCAGCGTCGGGTACGACCTCGGGGACCGGCCCGATCTCGCGCGGCGGATCGCCGCCCTCTCCCGGGAGACCGGCGCGGACATCCTGGTGAACGTCGACGCGCGGCGCTCCGACCGGCCCGGCATCTACAAGAGCTCCATCCTGGTCGGCGCCGACGGCCCGACCGGCGACCGGTACGACAAGATGCGCCTGGTGCCGTTCGGCGAGTACATACCGGCCCGCTCCCTGCTCGGCTGGGCCACCTCGGTCGGCAGGGCGGCCGGCGAGGACCGGCGGCGCGGCACCGAGCAGGTGGTGATGGACGTCGGCCACGGGCTGCGGATCGGCCCGCTGATCTGCTTCGAGACGGCGTTCCCCGACATGAGCCGGCACCTCGCCCAGGACGGCGCCCAAGTGCTGGTCGGCCAGACGTCCACCTCTTCCTTCCAGGACAGCTGGGCCCCCGAGCAGCACGCCTCGCTGGCCGCGCTCCGGGCCGCCGAGACCGGCCGCACGATGGTGCACGCCACCCTGACCGGGGTGTCCGCCGTGTACGGACCCGGCGGCGAGCGCATCGGCCCGTGGCTCGGCACCGACGCGAGCACCGCCCGGGTCTACGAGGTGCCGATCGCCCGCGGGGTCACCCCGTTCGTGCGGTACGGCGACTGGCCGGTGGACGGCGCGCTGCTGGTGCTGGCCGCGTACTGCCTGGCCGAGGGGCTGCGGACGGTCAGGCTGCGCCGGAGCGCCGCCGAACCTCTCGTACCACCTGCTCGCACAGCTCGTGAGTCGCCAGTGCGTCCCGGGCGCTGAGCACCTTCCCGGCGCGGACGGCGTCCAGGAAGGCGAGCACGGCCTGTTCGATGCCGCGCTGCCGGGCGACCGGCACCCAGTCGCCGCGCCGCCGGACCGTCGGCTGGCCCTTGTGGTCGACGACCTCGGCGAGGTTGAGGACCTGGCGCTTGGTGTCCTGCCCGGAGACCTCCAGGATCTCCTCCGCCGAGCCGCTGAGCCTGTTCATCACGCCGAGCGCCGTGAATCCGTCGCCGGCGAGCTGGAGGACGACGTGGTGCAGCAGGCCGTCGGCGACCCGCGCGCGGACGGTCACGTCCTCGACCGGGCCGGGGGCGAGGAAGCGCAGGGTGTCGACGACGTGGATGAAGTCGTCGAGGATCATCGTGCGGGGTTCCTCGGGCAGCCCGATGCGGTTCTTCTGCATCAGGATCAGTTCGCGCGGGTGGTCGGCGCACTGCACGTAGCCGGGGGCGTGGCGCCGGTTGAAGCCGACGGCCAGCGACACGTTCCGCGCCTCCGCGAGCGTCACGAGCCGTTCGGAGTCGGCGAGCCGGTAGGCGAGGGGCTTGTCGACGTACGTCGGTACGCCCGCTTCGAGGAGCCGGGTGACGATCTCCGGGTGGGCGACGGTGGCCGCGTGCACGAAGGCGGCGTCCAGGTTCCGGGCGAGGAGGTCGTCGAGGGTCGCGTGCCGGCGGTCCTCGGGCAGGTGGAGGCTGTCGGCGACCCGGGCCAGGGTGGCGGGGGTGCGGGTCTGGAGGTGGAGTTCCAGCCCCGGCTGGACGGCCAGCACCGGCAGGTACGCCTTCTGCGCGATGTCGCCGAGTCCGATGCAGCCGACCTTCACTGACGCTCCCCTAGCGGTTGCCCTCACATACCTGTGCGAAAGCATACGGGCCGATAATCCGTGGTGGGATCGGCCGGGTGTGCGTCAGGATCCCGGGCATGACGACCGAACGCCGTGCACCCGACACGGACGCCGACGAACGCACCATGCTGGAGGGCTGGCTGGAGTTCCACCGGCTGACCCTCGCGGCGAAGTGCGAGGGCCTGACCGACGCCCAGCTCCGGACCGCCTCCGTGGAGCCGTCCCCGCTGTCCCTGATGGGGCTGGTGCGCCACATGGCCGACGTGGAGCGGTCCTGGTACCGCAAGGTCCTCGCCGGGGAGGAGGCACCGTGGCTGTACTTCAGCGAGGAGGATCCGGACGCCGAGTTCCACCTCACCGAGGCGGACACCTGGCAGGAGGCGTACGGGGCCTGGCAGGCCGAGATCGAGACCGCCCGGCGGGCCGCGGCCGGCTTCGGTCTGGACGACCTGTCCAAGGGCCGTCACCGCCGCACCGGCGAACGGTTCAACCTGCGCTGGATCCACACCCACATGATCGAGGAGTACGCCCGGCACAACGGCCACGCCGACCTGATC
Organism: Streptomyces sp. NPDC090499; assembly: GCF_044769305.1. Taxonomy (NCBI): domain Bacteria; kingdom Bacillati; phylum Actinomycetota; class Actinomycetes; order Kitasatosporales; family Streptomycetaceae; genus Streptomyces; species Streptomyces sp. NPDC090499. Next base: position 94,091 of record NZ_JBIVXP010000015.1, on the reverse strand, counting down.
CGGGAGCGGATCGACGGCGCGACCGGCGAATGACGTCAGCCTGACAGCCACCCGTCCCCCGTACGGGGCACGAGATCACCCGTGCGGGGCACCAAAGTCTTGTCGACGGTGTCAACCCCCGCGCCGAACCAGCAGAGTTGCGCGGGTGCATCGAACGACGACCACCGCAGCGCTCCTGGTCACCGTGACCGTCTCGGCCCTCTCCGGCTGTGTGACGGTCCAGCACCCGGCGGCACCCGGCCCGCCTGCGGGTACGGCGCCCTCGCTGCCGTCGGTGCCCCGCCCGGACGGCAGCGCCGAGCCACGGGTGGTGCAGGCGCCGGTCAAGGAGGCCCTGGAGATGGTCGGCCCGTCCCGCCCGTCCCACCACGCCGCACCGGCCGCGCCACATGCACCCGTGCCCCCTCCCCCGGCCGACCGTCGACCCCTGGCGGCGGCTCCGCGTGCCGCCACCCCGCATCCCCCCGCCGCCCGCCGGTCGCACAGCCCGCAGGCCGACCTCCCGGGTCTCTCCCGCTCCGTCCCGAAGCCCCCGGACGTGTGCGCCCTCGGCGAGCAGTACGGCGGCTGGGCCGCGGACAGCACGCAGGCACGCGTCTGCAAGCAGGCGTACGGGCATTGAGAGCCCGGCGCGGTGCTACTTCGGCCGCTGTCGCGGTGGGCCCCAGGAATCGCCGCCGGGGTCGCCCGCGTCGCCGAGCCGTTGCTCCAGGCGGCTGATCGCGGCCCGGACGCCGTTGCCGTACCCGTCGTCGCCGAGTGCGGCGGCCGTGCCGCGGGCGTGGTGCAGGTGGCTGCGGGCGGCCTCGGTTCGGCCGAGCTTCACGTAGTCGGCGGCGAGGTTCAGGTGCAGGGAGGGGTAGAAACCGCGCAGCCGCACGTCTTCCTCCGCCTCGTCCGCCGCGGACAACGCCCGAAGGTCCCAGGCGAGTTCGTCGGACGGGTCGTCCTGGGTGTCGGCCAGGTAGTGGGCCAGGGTGCAGCGGTGCAGCGGCGCGCCGTGTTCGCCGAACTCCGCCCACAGGTCGAGCAGGCGTCGCCGGGCCTCCTCGCGGTCCCCGGCGTGGTGCAGCATCACGACCTGCCCGATCCGCGTGAGCACGGCATCGGGTGCCGTGCGCTCCTGTCGCTCCGCCACGGGGCCCTCCGGGCTGTAAGCCGTTGTGTGCTGCCGACGCTAGACGGCGCCGCCGGATTTCCCCGTCAGGCGGCGCCGTGGGAGCGCGGGCCGGTGGGGGCCGGTCGCGCGGTTCCTCCCCCGGCCCTCGGCCGGGAGGCTCAGCCCAGGTTCGGGATCCGCCAGTCGATCGCCTCGTGGCCCTGGGCCGCCACCGCCTCGTTGATCTGGGTGAAGGGGCGGGAGCCGAAGAACTTCTTCGCGGAGAGCGGGGACGGGTGTGCGCCCTGGATCACCACGTGCCGGGTCTCGTCGATCAGCCGCAGCTTCTTCTGCGCGTAGCCGCCCCAGAGGACGAAGACGGCCGGGTCGGGCCGGTCGGCGATCGCGCGGATCACCGCGTCCGTGAACTTCTCCCAGCCCTTGTTCTTGTGCGAGTTGGCCTCACCGGCGCGGACCGTGAGGACCGCGTTGAGCAGCAGCACGCCCTGCTGGGCCCACGGCATCAGATAGCCGTTGTCCGGCACGGACTCCCAGCCCAGCTCCTCGCGCATCTCCTTGTAGATGTTCCGCAGGGACGGCGGGATCCGCACCCCGGGGCGGACGGAGAAGCACAGCCCGTGGCCCTGGCCCTCGCCGTGGTACGGGTCCTGGCCGAGGACGAAGACCTTGACCTGGTCGAACGGCGTCGCCTCCAGCGCGGCGAAGACCTCCTCGCGCGGCGGGTAGACGGGACCCTTCGCCCGCTCCTCCTCGACGAACTCGGTCAGCTCCTTGAAGTAGGGCTGCTGCAGCTCGTCGCCCAGAACCCCGCGCCAGGACTCGGGCAGCATGGCGATGTCGGTCACGTCAACGTCCTCACGAATTGCGGTCACTTGCAGATCCTGCCGGTACCGGAAAACCTACAGGCGACCACTGACAACCGGTGCCGGACGGCGGTTTCACCAGCTGGTCTTGCGGTGCAGCTCCCACATCATCATGATCGTCGACGGGTCGAGCGCCTGCTCGCCGCCGGAGACGTCGTCGCTGGCCGCGACGTACTGCCGCCCCTGCCACAGCGGGATCAGCCGGGCGTCGTCGACGAGGATCTGCTGGGCCTCCTCGAAGTCCTTCACGACCTCGGCGCGGTCGCTCTCACCGCGGGACTGCGGCAGCAGCTTGCCGGTGATCACGGGGGACGGGTAGGGCGTGCCGAGGGCGTTCTGCTCGCCGACGAAGGGCGCGATGAAGTTGTCGGCGTCGGGGAAGTCCGGGAACCAGCCGCGGCCGAACACCGGGTACTCGCCCTTCTGGTAGCCGACGACGTAGGTCTTCCAGGGCCGGCTCCTGAGAGTGACGGTGAACAGGCCGGAGTCGTCCAGCTGCTGCTTGAGCTCCTGGAACATCCGGCCGGTCTCGGAGCCGTAGCGGTCGGTGGTGTACCAGAAGGTGAGCGGGACGCGCCGGGTGATGCCCGCGTCGGCGAGGATCTTGTGGGCCTTGGAGGTGCTGGGGTCTCCGAAGTCGTCGAAGAAGCCGGTGGTGTGGCCGGTCAGGCCGGCCGGGACCATGGAGTACAGCGGGTCGACGGTGTCCTTGTAGACGGTGTGGGCGATCGCGGCGCGGTCGACGAGCTGGGCGACGGCCTTGCGCACGGCGGGCAGCTTGGCCCACGGGTCCCTCGGGTTGAACACCAGGTAGCTGATGTCGGTGCCGGTGCCGTCGATCAGCTGCAGGTCGGTGCTGCGGTGCGCCTGCAGGGCGACGATGTCGGAGGCGGCGAGGCCGCGGTAGGTGACGTCGATGTCCCCGGAGCGCAGGGCCTTGACCATGGTGGCCGAGTCCTGGAAGTAGCGGATGGTCACCGCGTCGTTCTGCCGGTCGGCGAAGCCCTGGTAGGTGTCGTTGCGGACCAGCTCGGCCCGTTTGCCGTCCTCGTAGGACTTGAGGGTGTACGGCCCGGAGCCGTGCACGGACGCGTCCTTGCGCAGCGAGTGGGCGGGGTAGTCGCCGGGGTCGACGATCGACATGGCCGGGGTGGCGAGCACGAACGGGAAGGTGGCGTCGGGCTTGTTGAGGTGGAAGACCACCTCGCGGTCGCCGGTGGCCTGTACCCGGTCGAGGCTGCCGAGCAGTCCGGCCGGACCGCTCGGCGCGTTGATGCTCCGGATCCGGTCGATGGAGTACTTGACGGCCTGGGCGTCGAGCTTGTCGCCGTCGGCGAACTTCAGTCCGGAGCGCAGCTCGCAGCGGTAGGTGCGGGATCCGGAGTCGGTGAAGGCGCAGTTCTGCGCGGCGTCGGGCTGCGGGGTGGTGGCGCCGTCGGGATAGGCGAGCAGTGTCTGGTAGACGTTCCGGAACAGCTCCCAGGAGCCGTCCCACGATCCCGCCGGGTCAAGGGTGCTGGGGGCGCTGGTGGTGCCGACGACGATCGGGCCGCTGTTGTCCGCGCTGCTGCCGGAGAGCACCCCGCACCCGGCCACCAGGGAGATGGACGCGACCGCGGCGACTCTTCGCAGGCCTCGGTTCCGGTTGAACACGCGCACGCTCCTCGATCCGCCGTACCAGGGGTCGGCGGCAGACCATACCGCAGCGTTGCGCGCGTTGAAGCACCCCGGAAACACGGGCGTTGATCGAATGTGCTATGACGACGTTGTCATCCTCCTGTGCGGATCTTGTACGACCGCACGGGCGCCGTTTTCCTCACAGATGCGGCAGATGTCTGTGACGAAAACGACGCCCGACGGTCCGTCAGGCCATGCCGGCGTTGAGGAAGATGCCGCCGTCGACGACGAGCGTCTGGCCGGTGATCCAGTCGGACTGCTCCGAGGTGAGGAACGCGGCGGCGCCGCCGATGTCGGAGGGCACACCCAGCCGCTTGAGCGGGTAGCCCGCGGCGGCCTCCGCCTCGCGGCCCTCGTACAGGGCCTCCGCGAACTTCGTCTTGACGACCGCGGGGGCGATCGCGTTGACCCGGACGCCGGGGGCGAACTCGTGCGCCAGCTGCTGGGTCAGGTTGATCATCGCGGCCTTGCTGATGCCGTACGCGCCGATGAACGGCGAGGCCGAAAGGCCGGCGACGGAGGCGATGTTGACGATGGCTCCGCCGTTGTCCTTCTGCCAGGCGTGCCAGGTCTTCTGGGCGAAGCCGAGGGCGGAGACCACGTTGGTCTCGAACACCTTGCGGGCCACGTCCAGGTCGACGTCGGCGATCGGGCCGAACACCGGGTTGGTTCCGGCGTTGTTGACCAGGTAGTCGACGCGGCCGAAGGCCGTCATGGCGCGTTCGACGACCTCGCTCTGGTGGGCCAGGTCGTGCGCCTTGCCGGCGACGCCGATGACGCGCTCGGAGCCGAGGCTCTCGACGGCCTCCTTGAGGGCGTCCTCGTTGCGGCCGGTGATGACGACGCGGTCGCCGCGGGCGACCATCGCCTCGGCGACGCCGTAGCCGATGCCGCGGCTCGCGCCGGTGACGACGGCGACCTTGCCGGACAGCTCGGGCAGTTCAGTCATGTCAGTGTTCCCCAGGTTCCCCGGTGTTCTGCGGTGTTCTTCTAGTCGAGCGGTCCGCCGGCCACGTACAGCACCTGGCCGGAGACGAAGCCCGCGGCCTCGTTCGTGAAGAAGGCGATGGCGTTGGCGATGTCCTCGGGCTCGCCGACGCGCTGCACGGGGATCTGGGTCGCCGCGGCGGCCTTGAACTCCTCGAAGCCCATCTTCACGCGCTCGGCGGTGGCCTTGGTCATCTCGGTGGCGATGAAGCCGGGGGCGACGGCGTTGGCGGTGATGCCGAACTTGCCGAGCTCGATGGCGAGGGTCTTGGTGAAGCCCTGCAGACCGGCCTTGGCGGCGGAGTAGTTGGCCTGGCCGCGGTTGCCGAGCGCCGAGGAGGAGGACAGGTTGACGACCCGGCCCCAGCCGGCCTCGACCATGTGCTGCTGGACGGCCTTGGTCATCAGGAAGGAGCCGCGCAGGTGCACGTTGAGGACCGTGTCCCAGTCGGACGCGGACATCTTGAACAGCAGGTTGTCGCGGAGCACGCCGGCGTTGTTGACCAGGATGGTCGGGGCACCCAGCTCCTCGACGACCCGCGCGATCGCGGCGGCGACCTGGGCCTCGTCGGAGACGTCGGCGCCGACCGCGATGGCCTTGCCGCCGGCCGCGGTGATCTTCTCGACGGTGTCCTTGCAGGCGGCCTCGTCGAGGTCGATCACGGCGACCGCACGGCCCTCGGCGGCCAGTCGTACGGCGGTGGCGGCGCCGATGCCACGCGCGGCACCGGTGACGACGGCTACCCGCTGCTCAGTGCTGGACATTGCTGTTTCTCCTCGCCCTTGAGAATTCTTGGCTCAACCTGAGAACACCTGATCGAGAACCCGGCCGTGATGGTGAGCGACCGCTTAGTACCTTCGACAGACGTGACGCTAGAAGCCCTGGCACGCGGTGTCAACGTCACGCCGCGCAGTGTGATCCATTACCTCACCAGGAGGTCCAGCAACCGCTCCGTCTCGGCGGCCGGGTCACGGGTGAGTCCGGTGTGCACGGGTCCCGGCTGTACGACGGTGGAGCGGGGCGCCACCAGCCAGCGGAAGCGCCGTCCCGGATCGTCCCCGGCCGCGTGCCCCGCCCCCTCGCCGCCCGCGCAGACCTTCTCCACCGCGCCGAGCGCGGCCCGCACCCCGGCGACGTCCGCGTCCGGGTCCAGGGCGAGCAGCCGGGCCTCGTCGAGATGGGTGCGGGCGCCGACGTAGCCCTTGGCCCGGCAGTACACCAGCACGCCGGCGTTGATGCACTCGCCGCGCTCCACCCGGGGCACGACGCGCACCAGGGCGTACTCGAAGACGTCCCGGCCGCCCCCCTGGCCCGCCCGGGTGATGTGGCGCTCGGTCATCTGCCCGGCCACGTTGATGTGGGTCTCGCTCACTTGGCCCCCTCGATGCCGGTGATGCGCTCGTGGATGACGGCGGCCCGGGCGAGCAGCGGCCGCGCGTAGGTGCGCCGCAGGTCGTCGGGGGTGGCGAAGCCGGGCTCTTCGGCGAGCCAGACGTCCGGGATCTCGGCGGTGACCTCGGCGAGCAGGTCCTCGGTGACCAGGGGCGCCAACTCGGCGGCAGCCGCCCCGGCGTCGGGGCGGAACCCGCTCAGCGCGTGGTCGGCGGCGTCGTACGGGCGGGCCGCGGACGCCTCCGCCGCCGGCCAGTTGTGCTGCCAGATCATGGTGGCGCCGTGGTCGATGAGCCACAGGTCGCCCTGGTGGACCAGCAGGTTGGGGTTGCGCCACGAGCGGTCGACGTTGTTGACCAGCGCGTCGAACCAGACGATCCGCCCGGCCTCCTCGGGGCTCACCGCGAAGGCGAGCGGGTCGAAGCCGAGGGCACCGGAGAGGAAGTCCATGCCGAGGTTGGTGCCGCCGCTGCCCCGCAGCAGGTCCTGCACCTGCTGCTCGGGCTCGCCGAGCCCCAGTACCGGATCCAGTTCGACGGTGACCAGCCGGGGAATCCGGAACCCGAGCCGGCGCGCGAGTTCACCGCAGACGACCTCGGCGACCAGCGTCTTGCGGCCCTGCCCCGCACCGGTGAACTTCATGACGTACGTCCCGAAGTCGTCGGCCTCGACGAGCCCCGGCAGCGAGCCACCCTCACGCAACGGCGTGATGTAGCGGGTCACAGTGACCGCTTTCAACACTTTCCCAGGCCATCCATCTCTTCAGCCTTGCAATCCACGGCAGCCATGACAGGGGTGGAGCGACGGGAATCACGCGTCGACGAGCCTGGGGAGACTCTGGGGAATTCCGGCCGGCATGCCGATCTCCCCGCATCCCAAGCAGTCCGTCGATGGCGGTGCGCCCTTTGCTGCCAGCCTCCGGCATGAAGTGAGCATAGTAACCGAGGGTGATCGCAGACGAGGAGCGCCCGAGCCACCGCGCCGAGGTGCGGATACGAACGCCGGGCCCACCTCCGCGCGGACCCACGGCCGTGCCGGAGGGCGCCGGCCGAAGCTCCCCGAGGACCAGGCCGCGCTTGCCCAACGGCGCTACGACGAGCGGGAGAAGACCGTCCGGCAGATCGCCGACACGTTCAGCGAGCGCGGCTCGACGATGTACGGGCACCTCGACCGCGACAAGAGCCTGCCCCACCAGCACACGAAGACTGCGGCCACGAAGCCCTCGCGATGATCAGCCGGGCACGCCGCCTGCACCCCACCATGCGCTTTGCCACCCTGGACGCACCACCGGCCTCACCCTGCCCGGACACAGGCTTCGACGCCGTTCTGCTCTTCGCCGTGCTGACCTGCATTCCCGGCGATCAAGCCCAGCACCGGCTGATCACCGAGCTGAACCGCGTCCTCAAGCCCGGCGGGATCCTCTACATCAGCGACCTTCTCCTGCAGGACGACGCACGCAACCGCAGCCGTTACAGCCGCCACGCCGATCACTACGGCAGCTACGGCGTCTTCGAAACCGGCGACGGTGCGGTCTGCCGCCACCACCCCCGCGAGCGGTTCTCCACCCTGCTCGCCGGCTTTCAGACCATCGACACCCGCACCATCACGGTGCCCACCATGAACGGGCACCAGTCAACGGGGATCCAGATCCTCGCCCACAAGCCCACCTCGACATGAACGCCGCTCAGATCCACAGGGTTTGGCAATTACTCCTGCTGTCGCCGGCACCCCTAGAGTCCCGCGGGTTCATGCAAACTGAATGGTTTTGGGTGGGAACTCAAGGGTCCGTCGTCGTGCTTCACGGTGCTGGTTCCACGAGTTCGACGCCGACCCGCGACCACACGGCTTCCTGGCTCAACCGACGTATAGGACCGTGAGCGGGCTAACCAAGAGGGCGGCTGTAACGCAGCTTGTTGAGAGAGGCCCCACCGGTGGTGTCCATCACGACCGTGCCGTCTGGGCGCCAACCGGCTGCCTCGTAGAAGCGCCGAGCGCGTTCATTGTCTTCCAGTACCCACAAGGCAGCCTGTGGGTAGTCGGCCTGTTTGAGAGTCGCCAACATGGCCAGCATCAGCTGCTTGCCGATCCCCGTGCCCCAGCACTCGGGCAGCGTGTAGAGCGTGCCGATTTCCGCGATGCCAGAGGCCTCTTCCGACGGGCCGAAACTTGCAAACCCGACGATCCCCGTCTCGGTTTCGGTTACCAGCACTCCCGACGACGGCCACCGTGTCTCTGCAATACGTGACTTCCAACCGGGCTCGTCGCGGCTTGGGTCCATGGCGTCGAGATAGCGCTGCGGAACAAGACCGGCAAAGGCCGCCTGCCACGATCGCACGTAGACACCAGCGACGGCCGAGGCGTCATCAAGCCCTGCCTGTCGAATCTGCATGGCCGTCATTCTTCAAGGCTCCACGAGCCGGGCCAAGTTCTTTTACCGAGTGGGGTGTTGAGTGCTCGGCTGTCTGTGCCAGCAGTGTGCGTGCCGCCTGCCGTGGGCGGTGCAGGTTGATGAGGAACATCTGGTGGTGCCACCCCTTCTCCAAGTAGGACTGCAGGGGCGGCCGTTGTAGCGAGAGTCGGCGAGGCGCGTCCGGAGCGGACCGGTCTTGTCGTCGCAGGGCGGGATGCGGGGCTGGTCGCCGGACGTCAGCCCTGCCACTTGGCCTTGACTTCGAGGCTGGAGTCTCCGGCACGGATCGTCTGCCTCTTGTCCTCGTTGTTGTACAAGAACTGACCCACGGTTACCTGAAGCTCTCCGAGGTCGTCATCCAGATCAGGTCGGTCGTGTACGTGAAACTTGATCCGCGTGGTGGGGTCCACGTTCTCGAAAGTGTGGGCCCAGTCGGTGGCGTCGTCGTCCAGCGGTGTGCCGGCCGTCTCGTCGCCCACGGTGACGGCGACGTAGGGATGACTGCTGTCCTTGGCGGGGACATCACCCTCATAGATCTTGAGGTAGAGCGAGCGGCCCATAACAGCCTCCGGTTTTGGGGAGCTTCCGTGCATCCCGTCGGAGCGGGCTCCTCTTTCCGCATGTCCGAGGGGCATCGGTGGTGACTCGACCCGTTCAGCCGACAACAGTATTCCGTCACTTCGCGAACGGCATTTCGTCGTGGCACGGCAACGGATCAGGGTTACCAGGTGCGCAGCAGGGCGGCGATCTGTTCGGCGGTGCAGCACGGCTGTTCAGCTCGCGGGCCAGGGCCGAGCCGTTCGCGCGTGGGGTCGACCGGGAGGTTCGACGCCGCCAGGTACATGACGGCGACGGCGCACGCGACGGTGAGGTTCGCACGCTCCAGCCACCGGCAGCGTCCCTGCGAGTGCACCAGGGCCCGGCACGCGCGTAGGGGCCATAATAGACGGGGCGGTCGAAGAAAACGCCCCGGTGCGGGCCGATCGCGTCGAAGGTGCTGATGCTAGCGGTCGCCGTGGCCGCTCGCGGGTCGCCGCCCCGCCCGGGGAGCTGGCCAGAAGCCAGTTCAAGCCAGTTTGCCGGACGCCCGATTCCGGGCCCCGACGCGGATCTTCGAGAATCCTTTCTCCCGGCTTCGCCCCAGGTCATCAGCCCGCTCCGGCCTGCCCGGCCCCCCTCCGGCCGGCCGGTTCGAATGACCGGATCACGGTGCCGGCGCCCGCTGATTGTCAGTGCCGTGGATGAGGGTTGCCCGGCAGAGCACAGCCACGCCTCGCCGAAGGAGACCGGTGCCCTCGATGTCGTCCTGCAATCCGCCGCTCGGGCTACGCGCACGCCGGTGTCCCCGTGCGGGTGAATCGAACGGGCGGGTGCCCGGCGCCGGGGCCGACAGCACATGCCCCACCCGTCCGGCATCGAACCTTCGCTCGACCTGTCGCCCGAGGCTGCCCGTATCGCCCCTGTGATCAGGGACGTTGTCCGGGTGCTCTATCCGCCTGTCACTACCGAGGAGAAGCCGTGAATCCTGTCCGCGTTCTTGTCGCCCTGCACCCCGTGTTCGAGAACCCTCCGGCTCAGGCCGTCCGGTCCCTCGCGTTCCGGCGTCCCGTCGACGTGCGCCGTGCCCTGTTCGCATCCGCATCTCGACCGTCATCGGGGTGGGGGGCATGACCCACCTGAGCACCCCCTCCCCCGCCCTGCTCGGGTGGGCCGGCCGGGCTCTCGGAGCGCGGCCCTGCGTCCGGGACGCCTCCCACCCGCGAGAGAGCTCGCGCGTCTTTCAGCTTGACCTGCCGTCAGGCGTCCGCTTCTTCCTGAAGGTCTCCCCTCGGCCCGTGATGTACGAGCGCGAGACCCTCGCCCTGCGCCATGCGGTCCCGGCCCTCGGCGCCGGCCGCGCGCCCCAGCTGCGCGCCTCGAACGCCGACCACCTGGCCCTGCTTCTGACCGCGGTCCCGGGACGGCCGCTCGAACAGCTGACGCTGACGCCCGCGGAGGAAGTCCGCGCCCACCGGCAAGGCGGCGCCCTGCTGGCCCGCCTCCACACGGCCGGTGACCTGTCCGGCCCCCGGCGCGCCGAGGCCGAACAGGCGTTGCAGGCCGCGGCGGACGGCGCCGAGGACCACCTGCGGAAGGCCGGGGACCGGTTGACCGCGGTGGAGCAGAAGCTGGTGCGCGACCTCGCCGAGCAGCTTCGCGGCCTTCCGCCGCTGCCGCTCGCCTTCATCCACGGCGACGCCTGGGAACGCAATCTCCTGTGGTCGAAGGATCTGCGCCAGGCCGGGTGGATCGACTTCGAGCGGGCCCGGTTCGCGGCCGCTGTGCAGGACTTCGTGCCGATGGCCTGCGGGACCTGGGCAGACCGGCCCGACCTGCGGGCCGCGTGCCTGCAGGGCTACGGCCGTGACCTCATGCCCGAGGAGCAGTACGCGCTGAAGTGCCTGGCGGCGCTGGACGCGGTGAGCTGCCTGGTCCGGGGGCCGAAGCTCGGCGACCCCGAGGTCACCGCTCGCGGCCGGCGCACCCTGGACCGACTGGTCGCGGGGGTGTTCGCGTGACGGCATCACACGAGAAGGCGGCCCCGACGGAAACAGGCGAGCTGGACGCGTCCGATACGGCGGCGTCCGTTCCCGCGGCCCGGCCGGGGGTTCCGCAGCCGTCCGCCCCGCCCGAACTCGACTACAACGGGCGCAAGCACCGGCGGGCGATGGACGACGCCACCCTGTGGGACATGGCCCGTCGCATCCCGGCCGCGCTGAAACAGACAGCCCGACTGGCCTGGAAGGTCGACCGGCGCATGACCCTCACCATCGTCGTGTGCCAGCTGCTGTCCGGCATCGGCACGGCCGTCATGCTCGGCGCCGTCGCGCAGGCCCTGCCTCGGCTCATGGTCGCCGACCCCCGCGCAGGCCTTGCCCGTGCGTGGCCGGCGCTGGCCGTCGCCGTCGTGGCGATGGCCACCGGCGCGGCCATGTGGATCCTCGCGGACTGGGCGACCCGGAGGTTGAATCCGAAGATCGCCTCGGCCGCGGATCTGGAACTCGTCGATCTCCACATGCGGGCCGAACTCGCCGCGTACGACGCGGAAGGCTTCGGCGACCGGAGCCAGGCGGCGGAGATCGGCGCGCTGCGCGCCGTCGACCTCGCCGACGACGCCAAGACCCTCACCAACGGGCTCGTCCAGCTCGCCTCGGCGGCCGCGGTACTCACCTCCCTGCACCCCCTGCTGCTCGGTGTGCTGCTGCTGTCCGTCGTCCCCCGCGGTCTGGGCGGCGTGATCGCCGCGCGGGTCGACTACCGCGTCCACGACCGGACGATCTCCGCCCGCAATGTCCGCGGAATGATGCGCTGGTGGCTGACGACGGCGGACCTCGCCGACGAGCTGAGGGCCAACACCATGCGCGGCTACCTGCATTTCTGGTACCGGGCCATGTGCGACCGCGTCGAAGGACGCGAGCTCGAAGGGGCGAAGCCCTACCTGCGGATCACGTTGCTGGCCGCTTCGCTGGGCGGCCTGTTCACGCTCGGCATGTGGGCCTCGCTCGCCGGGCTGGTGCTCGCGGGCTCCATGTCGACGGCGATCGCCGGCACCGCCGTCGTCGCCTCCCAGACGGCGGGCCGCGCTCTGAACTCGATCATCCGGTACAGCACGGTCATGTTCCACCACGGCCTCTACCTCTCCGACTACTACGAATTCATCGACGAGGTCCGTGCCATGACCACGGCCCGCGGCACCGCGCAGGCCACCGCCCCGCAGCAGATCCGGGTGGAGGGCGCCTCCTACACCTATCCGGGCAAGGAGACCTCGGCCGTCCGGCCGATCACCCTCACGCTGAACCGCGGCGAGGTCGTCGCCCTGGTCGGGGAGAACGGCGCCGGCAAGTCGACGCTGATCCGGATGCTCACCGGACTGACCGTGCCCACCGCCGGCAAGGTGCTGTGGGACGACACCGATCTGGCCGGTGCCGACGCGGAGACGGTGTGGCGGCACGTGGGCCTGGTCCCGCAGAAGAACGGGCGCTGGCCGCTCGCCGCCCGGGAGAACATCACCTTGGGCCAGCCCCGGGAGCACGGCGACGAGCGTATCTGGGACGCGGCCGACCGGGTCGGCATGTCCAAGGTCCTGCGTGAGCTGCCCGATCAGCTGGAGACGCTGCTCGCCCGGTCGGTGTGGGGCGGCCACGAACTGTCCGGCGGCCAATGGCAGCGACTGGCGTGCGCGAGGGCGATGTACCGGCAGCCGGCCGTGCTCGTCCTGGACGAGCCGACCAGCGAGATGGATGCCCGCGGCGAGCACCAGATCTTCCGGGAACTGCGGGCCATGGCCCCGGACCGGATCACCGTGGTGGTCACGCACCGGCTGGACAACGTACGGATGGCCGACCGGGTCATCGTCCTTGACCAGGGCACCGTCCGGGAACAGGGTTCCTTCGACGACCTCGTGGCGACCGAGGGAAGCCTGCTCGGCGAGCTCTACGCCCTGGCCCAGGACCGCTGACCGGCGGCCACCGACAGCAGTCGCGGGGCCGCGCAAGCCGGCCCGGCCCCGCCCCTCCCCCCGACGACGACACCGCTGCTGCCGCTGCCGCCGCCCGCGACGGAAGAGCGCTGTGTCCGGGAAACGGACTTCCATGACGTCAACGCATACCTTCTGTTCCCAATTCTCGTTGGCGTCATGGTCACCGAGCCTCCTACGGTGAGGGACGGAACCACCGTCCCAGAGGAGTCCGGCCCATGGCAGACCTGGTCCAGCGCGACGAACTCGGCGCCTTTCTCCGCGCCCGGCGGGAGGCGACCGACCCGGCGGCGGCAGGCTTCCGGTCCCGGCCGCGGCGTCGCACCCCGGGGCTGCGCCGTGAGGAGCTGGCACAGCTCGCCGGGCTGAGCGTCACCTGGTACACGTGGCTCGAACAGGGCCGTGACATCAGCGTGAGCAGGCAGGTCATCGAAAGTCTGGCCCGCGCGCTGCGGCTCTCCGGGCCACAGCGCGCGCACCTGTTCACCCTGGCCGCGCTGGTGCCGCCGCCCACCGGTCCGGGGCCCGTGAAGGTCGATCCGCTGCTGGCACGGCTGGTACGGGAACTGTCCCCCAAGCCCGCCTACGTGATGAACCCGTGGTGGGACCTGCTGGCGTACAACGAGGCGTACGCCGAGCTGCTCGGCGGCCTCGACCAGCGCCCGGCGGACGAGCGCAACATCCTCTGGATCACCTTCACAGAGGCACGGGGTCGGGAACTGTTCGTCGACTGGCCCGGCGAGGCACGTTCCCTGGCCGGGCAGTTGCGGGTGGCCCTCGCCCGGTACCCCGACGATCCGCGTGGCCCCGCGCTGCTGGAGTCGCTGCTGGACTCCTCCGAGACGTTCCGCGCGCTGTGGGACGAGCGGAACGTCGGCGGATTCGCCTCCGCCCGGAAGGAACTGCGGCACCCACGGCTCGGACGTGTCGACCTGGACTGTCTGAAAATGGCCGACGCCCATGACGAAAAGCTGTCACTGGTCGTCCTCCTCACCGTCGAAGAGAACGGCTCCGAATAATCCAGCGGCGATGTCCGGCGCGGGCCGTCCGGCGCGGAGTCCTCGACCCGGCGGGCCAGGTCACGGTGCCCTTCCGCACGGACCGTCCGGCGTGCCGGCGCCGCGGGGCGCCGGCCCTGTTGCGTCGCAGGTCAGGACCGACAGCGAACCGACAGCGCCGTTTTACCGAAGCCTCATGTCCAGGTGGTCACTATCTGGATGCCGTCTGAACAGGTGGTGCCCGAAGACCGTACCCCTGGACGGATCAACGAGAAGCTCCGCGGAAGGGAATCCCTCACATGACCAGCGCACCGCTCAACCCCTCGGCCAACCCGGCTCGCCGCACCGTCATGGTGGCGGCCGGAGCGGCAGGGCTCGCCGCCGCGCTGACCGCCTGCGGGTCGTCGGACGACGACTCGTCGAGCACGACCACCACGAACGGCAACGCGGGCGGTGGCTCCACCACCCAGGACAGCAACGGCTCGGCCGGCGGCTCCACGGCCGCGGCCGGCGGCACCGCGCTCGCCAAGACCACGGACATCCCCGAGGGCGGCGGCACGATCTACAAGGACCAGGCCGTGGTCGTCACCCAGCCGACGTCGGGCACGTACAAGGCGTTCTCCACGAAGTGCCCGCACGCCGGCTGCGCGGTGACCAGCATCGCCGCCGGCGAGATCGTCTGCCCCTGTCACGGCAGCAAGTTCGCGATAGCGGACGGCAGCGTGAAGCAGGGCCCGGCGACCACGGGTCTGACGGCGGCCAACATCACCGTCTCCGGCGACCAGATCTCGCTGGCCTGATCGTCAGGACCGCCGGCGCGGTTGTTTGAGGCAGCCGAGCACCTCGTCCGTGGTCGCGACCGTAGCGACCAACGCGAGGGTGTTGCGGACCATCGCGGGGGTGTACTCCGAGGGCACTCCCGCGACGGCGTCGGCCGGGACGACGGCCGTGTAGCCCCGGTTGACCGCGTCGAACACGGCATTGGGGATGGCCACGTTGGCCGAGACACCGGTGACGACCAGGGTGCGGCAGCCGAGGTTGCGCAGCAGCGGGTCGACGTCGGTGCCCTGGATCGGCGACAGGCCGTGCAGCCGTCGTACGACGAGGTCCTCCTCCGAGACCTCGATGGGGGGCGCGATGCGGACCGCCGCGGTGCCGGAGAGCTGCTGGACGGGCAGCCGTTCGGCGGCGCGGAACAGGCGGGCGTTGCGGTTCGCGCCGCGGCCGTCCGGGCGGCGTTCGGCGATCGCGTGGATCACCTGGACACCGGTGTCGTGCGCGGCGGCGACGAGGCGGGCGATGTTGTCGAGAGTCCCCGACGCCCTTGCCTCACGGGCGAGTTCGGGCAGCGCGCTGTCCGGGCCCACCACGCCCTGCTGGCATTCGACGGTGAGCAGCACGGTGCTCACGGGGTCGAGGAGTTCCGCGAGCCGTTCGTACGAGGACGGCATGACGCCCCCTTCCACCTTGGTGCGGGGCGGGTGACACTAACCGCCAACGCGCGGGAACGGAAGAAGAGACAGAAGAAGAGGGGGCCGCATGACCGTCACTCAGCGCCGGGGCCGGAAGATCATGATGACGCCCGGCGAACTGGACGAGTTCCTCACCACGCAGCGCACCTGCCGGGTCGCGACCGTCTCGGCGTCCGGTGCCCCGCACGTGAGCGCCCTGTGGTTCGCCTGGGACGGCACGTCCCTGTGGCTCTACTCGGTGGTGCGCAGCCAGCGCTGGAAGGACCTCAGCCGTGATCCGCGGGTGGCGGTCGTCGTCGACTCCGGTGAGGAGTACGACCAGTTGCGCGGTGTCGAGCTGAGGGGGACCGTCGAGTTCGTGGGCGAGGTCCCGCGCACCGGCGAACTGGTCGCCGAACTCGACTACATCGAGACGGTGTTCGCCCGCAAGAACTTCGGCCTGGACGAGATGCCGCACGACGGCCGGCACGCCTGGGCGCGGCTCACCCCGACGAGGACCGCCTCCTGGGACTTCCGCAAGCTGGGCTCGGCGTAAGGCGGTTCGCGGGGGCCGCTTCAGGCGATCGCCCCGGCCGCGCCGCGCAGCTCCCGCACCGCCGCCCGGATCGAGGGGCGGCGGTCGGCGTCGGCCCGCCAGACGACGTACACATGGCGGCGCACCCGCTGCCTCAGCGGCACCATGACCACGCCCTCCGGCACCGGGTGGCGGCCCAGCAGCGGGGCGATGCAGACGCCCAGCCCGGCTGCCACCAGGTTGAGTTGCGTGTGCGTCTCGGCCGCGCGGTGCCCGACGATGGGCTCGATGCCGCGGGAGCGGAGCGTGAACATCAGCCACTCGTGGCAGAACTCGCCCTCGCCCCAGGTGATCCACTCGTCCTCCGCGAACTCCCCCAGGTCCACCTCCTCGCGGTCGGCGAGCCGGTGTCCGACCGGCAGTGCCACCTCGGCCGGGTCGTCCAGCAGGGGTGCCTTGACGAGCCCGTCGGGCACCGGCATCGGCTTGTTGTACCAGTCCAGGACGACGGCGAGGTCCAGGTCGCCGCGGACGACCCCGGCGATGCCGTTCTCCGGCTCCAGTTCGCTGGAGCGGACGCGCAGCGCCGGGTGCCGGGCGCGCAGCGCGGCCAGTGCGGTCGGGAACAGGCCGCGGGCGGCCGTCGGGAACGCGGACAGCCGCAGCTCGCCGACGACCTGGCCCCGGTGCGCCTCCAGGTCGGACTGGGCCAGCTCCACCTGGGACAGGATCCGGGCCGCGTGCTCGGCGAGCAGCCGCCCGGCGTCGGTGAGCCGGATGCCCCGGCCGTTCTTGGCGAGGAGCTGCTGGTCCACCTCGCGCTCCAGCTTGCCCATCTGCTGCGACACCGCCGACGTGGTCACGTGCAGGGCCTCGGCGGCACCGCTGACCGAGCCGTGCCGGGCGAGGGCGTCGAGGGTTCGCAGGCGCTCCAGGTTCAACATGTAAGCAATTCTAAGAGGTACTCAGTGATAAATCTCGATTGTGCTACGAGGTTGCCTCCAGCATCGTTGCGGGCATGAGCACCGTGACCACCACCGCGGCCGGCGAGTCCGCGCTTGCCGCCGCCCCCTCCCGCCCGCGCCTCGACTGGCGGCTGCGCTTCGGCGCCCTCTCCCTGATCTGGGGCTTCAGCTTCCTGTTCATCAAGGTCGGGACGGAAGGCTACGCACCGTTCCAGGTCACGCTCGGCAGGCTGGTGTTCGGTACGGTGGTCCTCGCGGCGGCGATGTCCGTGAAGCGGCAGCGGCTGCCGCGCGGTGCCCGTACCTGGGGGCATCTCGCGGTCGCCGCGTTCCTGCTCAACGCGCTGCCGTTCTCCCTCTTCGCCTACGCGGAGCTGACGATTCCGTCCACCCTGGCCGGGATCTGCAACGCGACCTCGCCGCTGTGGGGGATGGTGCTGTCGCTGGTGGCGCTGTCGGAGGACCGGCCGACGAGGGTCCGGTTCGCCGGGCTCGGCCTGGGGTTCATCGGTGTCCTGACGGTGCTGGGCGCCTGGGAGGGTTTCCACGGCCTGGACGTCACGGGGACGGTGATGGCGCTGCTGGCGTCGCTGAGTTATCCGGTCGGATGGATCTACGTCCGGCGGACGCTGGCCGGGACGGGTGACTCGCACCTGGCGATGACCGGCGCGCAGCTGTTGCTGGCGACCGGGCAACTGGCCGTGGTGACGCCGTTGTTCACGTCCTTCCCGGGGCACTTCGCCCTCGTGCCGCTGCTGGCGATCGCCGCGCTCGGCGCGCTGGGGACGGGGCTCGCGGTGCTCGTCCAGTACGGGCTGGTGGCGGAGGTGGGGCCGACCACCGCCCAGATGGTCACGTACTTCATCCCGGTCATCGCCGCCGCGGCGGGGGTCGCGGTGCTGGGCGAGTCGCTGCGGTGGAGCACGCCGGTCGGCGCGGTGATCGTCCTCGCGGGAGCGGCCCTCACCCAGGTGCGGCAGCGACCCGGGAGGACGCAGGCTGCGGCTGACTGAGCGGACCTGGTGACGTCGGCTGCGGAACCGCGCCCCCGCCAGGGGCGGCTGGGGGACCCCCCCGGCCGAAGGCTGGGGGGAGGAACTGCGCGACCAGCCACGACGGCGCGGCAGACCGCACGCCGCACGCCGCACGCCGCACGCCGCAGACCGCAGACCGCAGACCGCAGACCGCAGACCGCAGACCGCAGACCGCACACCGCGGCACTTCCAGCGGAGCGCCTACGCCTGGACGCGGCCCCTCGCCGGTGTGACGGCCCTCGCCACCGCCGCAGCCAGCGGACCGGCCTCCTCGGGAGTCAGCGTCGAGACGGTGACGCGGATGCCCGGCGGGGTCGCCAGGCGGTAGCGGGCGCCCGGGGCCACCGCCCAGCCTTCGAGCAGCAGCCGGGACACCGCGCCCGTCTCGTCCGGGACCGGGACCCAGACGTTCATGCCGCTGCGCCCGTGCGCCTCGATGCCGTGGTCCGCGAGCGCGTCGACGAGGAGGTCGCGGCGGGCCCGGTACGCCGCCGCCACCGCCGGGCCGTCCACCACGCCGTCGGCCCACATCCGGACGACCGTGCGCTGCAGCAGGCGGCTCACCCAGCCCGGACCCAGGCGCTGGCGCCCCCGCACCCGGTCGACCGTCACCTCGTCGCCGGTCAGGGTGGCCAGGCGCAGGTCCGGGCCGTAGGCCTTGGCGACCGATCGGACGAAGGCCCAGTGGTGGGTGACGCCCGACAGGGGGTGCAGGGGGAGGTCGACGATGCCGTGGCCGTGGTCGTCCTCGATCAGCAGGGTGTGCGGGTGCGCGTTCAGGACGGCCCGCAGGGCACGCGCGCGTGCCGCGCTCACCGCGGCACCGGTGGGGTTGTGCGCCCGCGCCGTGACGATCAGGGCGCGCGCCCCGGACTCCAGGGCCCGGCGGAGGGCGTCGGCACGCGGCCCCTCGCCGTCGACGGCCACCGGGACCGGCCGCAGACCGAGCGCGGGGACCAGGTCCAGGGTGCGGCTCCAGCCAGGGTCCTCGACAGCGACGGCGTCACCAGGTCTGAGGTGCGCCAGCAGGACGCGTTCGGCGGCGTCCAGGGAGCCCGAGGTGACGGTGAGCGGCCCCTCGGACACGCCCGCGGCGGCCAGTTCGGCGCTCGCCCTCCGCTCCAGCTCCGGCTCGACCGGGTCGGCGCCGTAGAGGACCGGGGCACGGTCGCACTCGGCCGCCACCGCCGCCAGGACCGGCGCGAGGGCGGGGAGCAGCGCGGGGTCGGGGTTGCCGGAGGACAGGTCGCGCACCCCGGCCGGGACGTCGGGGAACAGGTCCCGTCCGGTGGTGGCCGGCTTCGGCCGGACCCGGCTGCCCCGCCGGCCGGCCGTCTCGATGACCCCGCGCTCGCGCAGGGTGCGGTACGCGGCCGCGACCGTATTGGGATTCACCCCGAGCCTGCCCGCCAACTCCCGCATCGGGGGCAGCAGTTGCCCCGGCTCCAGCTCCCCGGCACTCACCGCGCGCTCGACGCTGGCGGCAATCTCAGCTGCGCCGCGCCCTTCGATCCGATATTCTCCTAGCACAAACAACATTATGCACTAGTGCAATGGAGATCTGCAATGGAGACAGCCGCACCGGGGACTGTCCCGGCCCAGCCCGCCGCCTACGCCAGGACCGAGCGCAACGTTCCCACCCGCTCCGCCGAGCGGGCCTCGTACGACAGGGAGCTGGTGCACGCGATCCTCGACGAGGGCTACCTCTGTCACCTCGGCTTCGTGCGGGACGGCGCGCCGGTGGTGCTGCCGACGCTGTACGGCCGGGTCGGCGAGGTCCTGTACCTGCACGGCTCGACGGGCTCGCGCCCGCTGCGGATGACCGGCCAGGCCGACCCCGGACTCGCGGTGTGCGTGACGGTCACCCACGTCGACGGCCTCGTGCTGGCCCGCTCGGCCTTCCACCACTCGGTCAACTACCGCTCCGTGGTGGTGCACGGCGTCGCCCACCAGGTCACCGACCCTGAGGAGAAGGGCCGCGCGCTGGACGCCCTGGTCGACCACGTGGTGCCGGGCCGGGCCGCCGACTCCCGCCCCGCCAACAAGAAGGAACTCGCCGCGACCGCGGTGATCCGCCTGGACCTGAACGAGGTCTCCGCCAAGACCCGCACGGGCGACGCGAACGACGAACCGGAGGACATGGGCCTCCCGCACTGGGCGGGCGTACTGCCGCTGCGCAAGGGGTACGACGCTCCGCTGGCCAACGGCGACCTGGCGGCGGACGTTGCCGTGCCGTCGTACCTGACGGGCGCCTGAGGCGACTTCCGGCGCGGGCTGACGCACCCCTTCGGGGCGCGGGCGGGCGTCCGGGCAGGGCAGGTGAAGTCCGCTGCCGCCCGACAGCATCCCGAAGGGGCGCCGGGGGCACCCCGGCCGAAGGCCGGCGAGGAACTGCGCGGCCGGTCACGACGGTGCCGCGGACGAACCCGGTCCGCCGCGGCAACCGCCGCGGCGCGCTCAGGCCGAGCCGACCGGCTCCTTCGCCGCGCTCCGGCTCACCACCGACTCCGGCACCGGCGTCGAGGACTGCGCGACGAACGCGCCCAGCAGGACCACGGCTCCCCCCACCACCTGCGCCGCACCCAGCCGCTCCCCCAGCAGCACCCACGCCAGCACGGTCGCCACCACCGCCTCCAGACAGGCCACCACCCCCGCCACCTGCGGAGACAGCCGCCGTACCGACACCACACCCGTGACGTACGCGACGACCGTCGCGACCAGCACGATCCACCCCAGCAGGACGGCCGCCGGCACGTCCGTACCGTTCATCCGCGCGGAGCCGCCCAGCACCGACCAGTCCATCTCCCACGGCCGGGCCACCACGGTGAGCAGGCCCGCCCCGACCAGCAGCCCGTAGGCGATCACCCCCAGCGGATCCGCCCCCTCGCCCCCGCCGTGGTCGGCCAGCACGAAGTACCCCACCTGGCAGCAGGCCGCGGCGAGCGCCAGCACCAGCCCCAGCGCGTCGAACCGCAGCCCCGACCACACCTCCACCACACAGGCGAGGCCGCCCGCCGCGAGGACGACACCGAGCGCGGCGGCACGGGTGACCGGCCGTCGCTGCACGAACCGGACCCAGCCGAGCACCAGCGCGGGCGCGAGGTACTCCACGAGCAGCGCCACGCCCACCGGTATCCGGGAGATGGCGGCGAAGTAGCAGGCCTGGACGCCGGCCACGGCGAGCAGCCCGAATCCGGCGAGCAGCGCGGGCCTGCGGCGGGGCAGGTCGCGGTGGCGGACGGCGAGGGGCAGCATCACCAGGGCGGCGCCCGTCACCCTGAGCCACACCACCTGCAGCGGCGTCAGCCCGGCCTCGATCAGGGGCTTGGCCGCGACGCCGGAGCCACCGAAGGCGAGCGCCGACCCGAGGGCGAGGGCGAGCCCGAGGCTCTTTCCATGGCTGCTGTCAGTGGTGTGCACCGGCACATGATGCCAGCAGGCGACATGAGCGTCATCCCCTATGACACCTGTCTCAACGGCTGGACGGGCGACGCTCCCCCTCGGCGTCCAGGACGGCTCCGGCCGGACCGACCGCCCCGTCGCCGTCTATCCGCACGGCCAGTTCACGCGCGGCCACCCCGGCCCGCTCCAGCACCTCGACGGCCCGGGACTCCGGGTCGAGGACCAGGCCCGCGAGCAGGTCGATGCCGTCCGAGTGGGCCGCGCCGCGGCGCCGGGCGCGGCTGCGGGCGTACTCCAGGGCGGCCGCGGCCACCGGGGACCAGGCGCCGTCACCCTTGCCCTCGGCCCTTCCCCCGGCGCGCGGGAGGACGGGCAGCGCGCCGGAGTCCTCGACCCCGCTCTGCCAGCGCAGGCCGTAGCCGATGCTGCGCTGCACGAGGTAGCCGAGCAGGCGGGCCAGTTGCGGAGCGTCGCCGATGACGGCGCGCACCTCGGGGTCGTACTCGATCAGCGAGTGCAGCAGATGGGCGGTGTCGACCTGGCGGTCCCCGTCCCGTACGGCCCGGCGGCGGGCACCGGCGACCACCGCTGCCGACTCGGCACCGAGCCCGGCATCGTCGTCCGCGTGGATACCGCCCTGGTCCTGGGCGGGCTGGCGGGGAATACGGGGTTGCACACCCCTTACCTCATCAATCCCAGGGGCCCGAGTCATCGGCGGGGGGAAGCATCTTCGCGTCCCACGCAGAGTGGACACGGGTGGCCGGAATCTCCTCCTTGCGGATGAGATCAGGCCGATTCCGGCCATCGGGGCGCGCGCCGTCTTGCCGCGCGCCCCATGCGCAACCGTCGCACACCCGCCGGACGTCCCCCACTGACGTGGAGAGCGGGTGCTGTTGCTGGCTGGTCGCCCTGCCGGCGGTCGACGGCAGGCAGTACGTGTACCGGGTCTACGCGCCGGCGGACGCACTGCTCGCGGACCTGTTCTGGGACGCCTGGCACTGCCACGACGAGAGCGCGCTGCCGCGCGCGTGGGACCTGTTCGACGCGGCGCTGATACGGCGGGTCGGCTGACCGGCCCGGGTGCCCTCCGATCGGCACATTTCCTGACGGTTCATCAGTATTGAATGTTCGACGCCCTGCGGCTACGTTCCGCGACACCGTAGCCCGACACGAAGGGGTGGCCCGATGGCCGAAGTCAGCGCGGAGGCACGCATCCAGGCACCGGCCGAGAAGGTGTGGGCACAGCTCACCGACTGGTCGGCGTACGGCGAGTGGAACGCGACCCACACCAACTTTCCCAAGGGCGGCCCCGAGACCCTGGCGGTGGGCGGCACCTTCCAGGAGAACATGAAGCTGATGGGCTTCCCGGCGGAGGTCGAGTGGACCATCGAGGAGCTGGAGCCGGCGCGGGTGCTGGCGATCCGCGGCAAGGGCCCGATGGCGGTGACCGTCGCCACCCGCTACACGCTGACCCCGGACGGGGACGCGACGGGGGTGCGGATCGACGGGGAGTTCACGGGCGCGGCCGTGTCGCTGATGGCGGGCAAGCTCAAGGACTCGGCGACGGCGGCCCTCAACGAGTCGCTGCGCAAGCTGGGCGGCCTGGTCGCCTAGGGGGACGGTCCGGCGGAGACGGCAGCGCGCCCCGCGGATCACTCCGCGGGGCGCGCCCGGTCCCGGCTCCCGCCCGAGGGTCAGTCCTCGTCGGCGAGGATGAGGTACAGCTTCTTGCGGGTCTCGTTGATGACGGCCAGCGCCTTCTCGCGCTGCTCCTTGCTGCCGGTCTTCCAGACCTGTCCGAAAGCCTCCATCAGGCCGAAGCCGGCCTGGCGGATCTCGCTCAGGGCCTCGAAGTCCACCCCGCGGGAGGCCTCTTCCCAGGGGGCGTCGGGGCCCTCGTCGGCGGCGGTCCGGCCGCTGTCGGTGAGGGAGAACAGCTTCTTGCCGCCCTCGCTCTCGCTGGTGATCAGGCCCTCGTCCTCCAGCAGCTGAAGGGTGGGGTACACCGAGCCGGGGCTGGGCTTCCACGCGCCGCCGCTGCGCTCGGCGATCTCCTGGATCATCTCGTAACCGTGCATCGGGCGGTCCTTCAGCAGGGCCAGGATCGAGGCCCGCACATCACCGCGCCGCGCCCTTCCCCTGGGACCACCGCGTCCGCGCGGCCCCCAGTGCCCCGGTCCGAAACCGGGCCCGCCGGGACCGAAACCGGGGCCCCCCGGGCCGAAGGGCCCGAACGCCGCACGCCTGCCGTCACGTCCACCGAAGCCGCCCCGCCCGTGCGGGTGAGGGCCGGCCTGACCATGTCCACGCTCGAATCCGTGGGAACGCATCGCAATCACTCCATCCATCGTTGATCTGTCGCGTATCTTTCGCGATGCCTCGACGATATATCGGAATCGCTCGAATGACAAGGCCCTCCCTACGCCCTTGCGCGATCCCCCCGACAGGCCTCCAACAGGGGCGTTGCATGACCATGCGTTCTCATGCATAATCTTCCTATGTCCAAGGTCCTCACCTCCCTTCCCGCCGGCGAGCGCGTCGGCATCGCCTTCTCCGGCGGGCTCGACACCTCGGTCGCGGTCGCGTGGATGCGCGACAAGGGCGCCGTCCCGTGCACCTACACCGCCGACATCGGCCAGTACGACGAGCCCGACATCGCGTCGGTGCCCGGCCGTGCGCACACCTACGGCGCGGAGATCGCGCGCCTGGTCGACTGCCGGGCCGCGCTGGTCGAGGAGGGCCTCGCCGCGCTCACCTGCGGTGCGTTCCACATCCGCTCGGGCGGGCGGGCGTACTTCAACACCACCCCGCTGGGCCGTGCCGTCACCGGCACGCTGCTGGTGCGGGCCATGCTGGAGGACGACGTCCAGATCTGGGGCGACGGGTCGACCTTCAAGGGCAACGACATCGAGCGGTTCTACCGCTACGGCCTGCTCGCCAACCCGCACCTGCGGATCTACAAGCCCTGGCTGGACGCGGACTTCGTGACCGAGCTCGGCGGCCGCAAGGAGATGTCCGAGTGGCTGGCGGCCCACGGGCTGCCGTACCGGGACAGCACCGAGAAGGCGTACTCCACCGACGCCAACATCTGGGGCGCCACGCACGAGGCGAAGACCCTGGAGCACCTGGACAACGGCATCGAGACCGTCGAGCCGATCATGGGCGTGCGGTTTTGGGACCCCGAGGTCGAGATCCTGCCCGAGGACGTGACGATCGGCTTCGACCAGGGCCGTCCGGTGACCGTCAACGGCAAGGAGTTCGGGACCGCCGTCGAGCTGGTCATGGAGGCCAACGCAATCGGCGGCCGGCACGGGCTCGGCATGTCCGACCAGATCGAGAACCGGATCATCGAGGCCAAGAGCCGGGGCATCTACGAGGCGCCGGGCATGGCGCTGCTGCACGCCGCGTACGAACGGCTGGTCAACGCGATCCACAACGAGGACACGGTCGCGCAGTACCACAACGAGGGCCGGCGGCTCGGCCGGCTCATGTACGAGGGCCGGTGGCTGGACCCGCAGGCGCTGATGATCCGCGAGTCGCTGCAGCGGTGGGTCGGCGCGGCCGTCACCGGTGAGGTGACGCTGCGGCTGCGGCGCGGCGAGGACTACTCGATCCTCGACACGACCGGTCCCGCGTTCAGCTACCACCCCGACAAGCTGTCGATGGAGCGCACCGAGGACGCGGCGTTCGGCCCGGTGGACCGGATCGGCCAGCTGACCATGCGCAACCTCGACATCGCCGACTCCCGCGCGAAGCTGGAGCAGTACGCGGGGCTGGGTCTGATCGGCTCCGCCAACCCGGCGATCGGGGCGGCGCAGGCGGCGGCCACCGGCCTCATCGGCAGCATGCCGGAGGGCGGCGCCGAGGCGATCGCGTCCCGCGGGGAGGCCACGCCGGACGCCGACGAGCTGCTGGACCGGGCAGCGATGGAACTCGGCACGGACTGAGCGTTCCGCTCAGGAGGGCCGACCTGGTGACGGGTCGGCCCTTTCGTCTTGCCGGGGGCGCTGGGGTGTCAGCGCCGTGGGACGAGCGGTCGGGGGGCAGGTGCGGCGCCGTCGTGGGTTTTCGCGCAGTTCCCCGCGCCCCTGAGGGGCGCGCTCCGTCGTGAGCCGCTGCAGCGCCGTTGTGGTTGCCCGCGCAATTCCTCCCCCAGCCTTCGACCGGGGGACCCCCGCGCCCCTGAGGGGCGCGCCCCGTCGTGAGCCGCTGCAGCGCCGTTGTGGTTGCCCGCGCAATTCCTCCCCCAGCCTTCGGCCGGGGGACCCCCCGCGCCCCTCAGGGGCGCGCCCCGTCGTGAGCCGCTGCAGCGCCGTTGTGGTTGCCCGCGCAATTCCTCCCCCAGCCTTCGGCCGGGGGACCCCCGCGCCCCTCAGGGGCGCGCCCCGTCGTGAGCCGCTGCAGCACCGTTGTGGTTGCCCGCGCAATTCCTTCCCCAGCGCCCCTTACGGTGACTCGGCGCGGGCAGTCGTGCCTCCCCGAGTGCCTGAAGGGCCTGGGGGAAATCGGGCCAGGGCTGCGGGATTGGCCTTGGTCGGGTGTGGTGCGGGCGCCCTAGCGTCTGGGGCATGCGGATTCGAATCGTCGATGCCTTTGCGGAGCGCGCGTTCTCCGGGAACCCGGCCGGGGTCGTGCTGCTCGACTCCTTTCCTGACGACGGGTGGACGCAGAACGTCGCCATGGAGGTGAACCACGCCGAGACCGCGTTCGCGCACCCGCTGTCCCAGGGCGGGGACGCGGACTGGGCGTTGCGGTGGTTCACGCCGGTCACGGAGGTCGCGCTGTGCGGGCATGCCACGCTGGCCACCGCGCATGTGCTGCACACCACGGGGGCGCACGAGGGACCCGTGCGGTTCGCCACCCGGAGCGGGGTGCTGACCGCCTCGACCGGTCCGGACGGAGCCATCACGCTGGATCTTCCGACCGCGCCGCTCACCCGGGTCGACGCACCCGACGGTGTCGCCGAGGCGCTCGGGGCAGATCCCGTCGCCGTGTTCGACACCGGGGCGAACATCGGCGACCTGCTCATCGAACTCGCCGACGAGCAGACGGTCCTCGGCCTCGCCCCGGACCACCGGAACCTCGGCGCCCACTCCTCACGCGGGATCATCGCCACCGCCCGCGCCGAGGACCCGGCCAAGGGGTACGACTACGTCTCCCGCTGCTTCTTCCCGAACGTCGGCATCGACGAGGACCCGGTGACCGGGAGCGCCCACACCGCCCTCGCGCCGCACTGGTCCGGGCGGCTGGGGAGGACAGATCTCACGGGGCTGCAGGCCTCCCGTCGTACCGGGCTCGTCCGGACCTCGTTGCGCGGTGGCCGCACGCTGCTGACCGGGCGTGCGGTCACCGTCGTCGACGGCGAACTGCTCACGCCGTAGGCAGCCAGCCCACCTTGCCGGCGAGCAGCGCGTAGCCGACGAACGCGCCGATGTCGAGCAGGCTGTGCGCCACCACCAGGGGACCCACCCTGCCCCACCGCCGGTACAGGTAGACGAAGACCACGCCCATCACCATGTTGCCGACGAAGCCGCCGATCCCCTGGTAGAGGTGGTAGGAGCCGCGCAGGACGGAACTGGCCACCAGCGCGGTGCCGGCGGTCCAGCCCAGCTGGTCGAGGCGGCGCAGCAGGTAGCCGACCACGATGACCTCTTCGAGGATCGCGTTCTGCATCGCGGAGAGGATCAGTACGGGGTACTTCCACCACACGTCGGGCAGGGCCTCCGGGACCACCGTGAGGTTGAAGCCGAGGCCGCGTGCGGCGAGGTAGAAGGCGATGCCGGTGCTTCCGATCACGGCGGCGATCCCGGCACCGCGCCCGAGGTCGGGCCAGGGACGGGTGCGGTCGAAGCCCAGCGTGCGCAGGCTCGCGCCCTCGCGCAGGAGGAGGTGGGCGACGAGGAGGACGGGGACGAGTGCCGTCGCGATGCCGAAGAGCTGCCAGGCCAGGTCCAGCCAGGGGCGGCCCGGTGCGGCCGACGCGTTGAGGGTCGCCGCCTGGTCCTTGAGGCCGCCCGGTTTGGTGACCGACCCGATGAAGCTGATCAGGGCGGACACTCCGCTCGCCCCGAGCGAAAGCCCCAGGACGAGCAGCGTCTCGTCCCTGAACATCCGCCGCGAGGGCCGCTCCAGTGGATAAGCCCCGGCCACCTGATCCGCCTCCACCTGCACTCCTGCCTCCAGTCGAGCAAACCCGCCCCACGGCCACCTTCACCACGGAACACCACAGCTTGCCCGATCAACCGGAAGCAGACACGACCGACCCCCACCGCGACCCCGACGACTGAACGACAGGGCCCGACTGCAGCGCCCCGAAAGGGGCGCTGGGGGTCCCCCGGCCGAACGCTGGGGGAGGAACTGCGCGACAAGCCCCCACGCCGCCGCACCCGGCAACGCGCCGCCCCCCGCCCCGCAGCCTCGTCGGCCCTCACCCCATCGGCACCGGCTCCAATAACCCCACCGGCCACGTATGTACCGGCTCCCCCTCGTTCATCAGCTCCGCATACCGCCGCGTCATCGCCGCCAGCGCCGCGTCCCTCGGCAGCCCCCGCTCCAGTGCCCGGTGGAACGTCGCCGCCTGCCAGGACGCCCCGTTGACCCGCCGGCGGCACCGCTCCTCGATCACGCCGAGGTAGAAGTCCCGGTCGGCGGGCTCCACCCCCCAGGCGTCGAGACCCGCGTGAGCCAGTGGCAGCAGCTCGTCGCGGACCAGGGTGACCGCGTCCACTTCCGCCGTACCGCCGCCGTACCGCGCCCGCCTCGGCCAGACCAGGCGCGCGTCGATGCCGTCGCGGCACGCCGTGTCGAAGTTGGCCTCGGCCGCGGCGAACGGCAGCCGGGTCCACACCGGGCGGGACTCCTCCGCGAGGGCGCGGACCAGGCCGTAGTAGAACGCCGCGTTGGCGACGATGTCGGTGACGGTGGGCCCGGCCGGCAGCACCCGGTTCTCGACACGCAGGTGGGGGACGCCGTCGGCGATGCCGTAGACCGGCCGGTTCCAGCGGTACACCGTGCCGTTGTGCAGGACGAGCTCGGCGAGCTTCGGCACCCCGCCCGCGTCGAGGACGGCCAGCGGGTCCTCCTCGTCGCAGATCGGCAGGAGGGCCGGGAAGAAGCGCAGGTTCTCCTCGAACAGCTCGAAGGCCGAGCCGATCCAGCGTTCGCCGAACCAGGTGCGCGGCCGGACGCCCTGCGCCTGGAGCTCCGGCGGGCGGGTGTCGGTGGCCTGGAGGAACAGCGGGGGACGGGACTCCCGCCACAGTTCGCGGCCGAAGAGGAACGGGGAGTTCGCGCCCACCGCGATCTGCGCGGCGACCGCCGCCTGCGCCGCGTTCCACACGTCGGCGAAGCGGGCCGGGGTGACCTGGAGGTGCAGCTGCACGGAGGTGCAGGCGGCCTCCGGGACGATCGACTTCGACGTGCACACGAGGTGCTCGACGCCCTCGATGTCGAGCAGGAAGTCCTCGCCCCGGGCGGCCACGATCTGGTCGTTGAGCAGGGTGTAGCGGTCCACCTCGGAGAGGTTCGCGGAGACCAGGTCGTCCCGCTCCAGGGTGGGCAGGATGCCGGTCATCACGATCCCGGCGTCCACCTCGCCCGCCTTGCGGTCGGCGTACGCCAGCGAGGTGCGGAGTTCCTCCGCGAGCCGGTCGAAAACCCGCCCGTCGAGCCGGTGTGGAGCAATGTTCACCTCAAGGTTGAACATGGCGAGTTCTGTTTGGAAATCACGGCTCGCGATACGTTCGAGAACCTGTCCGTTCAACATTCTCGGCATGCCGTCGGAGCCCGCGAGATTCAATTCGATCTCGACTCCCATGAGGTTCTTGGGGCGGTCGAACCGCTTCTCCACCAGCAGCCGCTCCAGCCCCGTCAGGCAGTCCTGGAGCTTTTCACGGTAGTGCCGGCGATCGGACAGGTCGAACCGGCCCGCCACGACCTTCTCCCCCATCGAAGCGTCCCTCCTCGAATGGGCGGGCCGGGCTTCCGGCCGCCGGTGTCCCGAGTCCAGGTGGGATGATGCCCAGCGGAAGCGATCGATAACGTCGCGCGCCGCACCTGCACCCGCTACTCTGTTGGAATGTGTCCCGCGGCACATTCACGAGGCATGACGCCGCATGCAACTTCGGGTTCCCCGTTCTCCTCGTGAAAAACGCCGACGACATCCGGCCGACCGCGACAGCCTCGTATTCCGAGGTCAGCGGGGCTTCGAAGGGCTGGAAATCGGGAGGTTTCCACATCAATCAATGGCCGAATTGCGCCTTGCTCACTTCTGTGGAACATCCCGGTGAAACACCACCTGAACAGGCGTCGTATAAACTCCGCGAACAAGGCAGAAGGCTGGCGCCCACGGTCTGGTTCCTGCCGCCCGAGCGACGTGCGGCAGGCAACGCCCGCACCTCTCGTCACCGAACCGGGCCCCCGCCTCTCTGACTTCCTGTGAGCTGACAGCGCCGTCCGCCCCTGCCCTCGCGCCGCCGCGCCTGTCGAACGAGAGGCGACCCACCATGCCGCTGCAAGTCCCTCCTGCCCCCGCGCCCGCACTGCGTTCCGTCCTCACCGCCCTTGGTTCCCCCACCGCGGTCCGCGAGGCCCGCACCCCCTCCCTGCGCACCGCCCAGGGCCCCACGACCCCCGAACTCCCCCTTCCCGTGCACGTCATGGACCGGATCACCACGGAGGGCGTGTCCGCCACCCGGCTGGCCGGCTGGCGCTTCCTGATCCGCTGCGGCGACCGGGCGGTGGCCGCGGCGGACACGATGCTGACCCCGGACGGCTGGGCCTTCTCGCACTTCTTCGAGGGCCCCTACATCACCTCCACCGAACGCGCCCTGCACCAGGCCGAGGCCCTGCAACAGACGTACCAGCCGCGCCTGTTGTCCCTTCCGGGTCTCTACATGCTCACCCTGTGGCTGCACGGCGACTGCACGGCGGACGGCGCCGAGGGGCACCCGGCCGCAACCGACCTGCTGATACCGCTGGCCCCCGCCCCGCCCGGGATCGCGGCTCACCGGCCGCACCTGGTCGCCGAACTCCTCCCGGTACTGACCCACCGCATCACCCCGGCCCCCCTGCTCATCACGCCCGCCTGAGCCCCGCCACCGCCGTACCCCGCCACCGCCGGACAAGTGGCGGGGTACGGGCGCGTACGGACGTTTCCCTTTCCTGCCGCTCGTACGAGCAATTCACCGCTCCTAAGAGCCGGTAATCGCCTTCTCTCCATACCGGCCCACCGTCCGGACTAGCCCTATCCGGCCATGCGAAACCATCCGAATTGGCAACCCTGCGGAGCTGAACCGTCCGCGTGGGTGACACGTCTTCAACCTGTGAGAAGCGGTGCAGCGAAATCCCTGCGGAGCCACGCCCGGAAGGCAACACTGGTTTCCGACCGACTCATCAGCACGGGGGACGACATGACCACGACCGAGCGAGAGACCCTATCCATGTGCCAGCACCAGCCGCCGTGTCCGACAGCCGAATCCGCCGACCGGGAGTCCGCCCGCCTGACGGCGCACCACCCGGAGCAGGGGTGGAGCCTGCTGTGCAACGGCGTTCTGCTCTTCGAGGACACCGGTGAGCTCCTGCCCGACGGCCAGATCATCGCGCCGCACCGCCCGCTCGGTGCCGCCCGCGTGGTGACCGCCGCCTGACGGACCCGTCGCACCACCCCGGGCGGCCCCGCCGCTCCGCCCGGTGATCAGCAGGGGCCGGACGCACACACACGGTGCGCACCGGCCCCGACGTGCGTCCGGGGTCGGTCACCCGGTGTAGCCGAGTGCTGCGCGCAACGCGACATAGGCCGGTTTGGGGGCGAGCTGCTCGTCCCAGGGCAGGGCCGCGCCCTCGCCGGGGAAGAACGCCGGGATCCACGAGTACTTGTCCGTGTAGTCCCAGACGGTGATGCCCACGCACCGGCGCACGGCGAGACACGCCTTGGTCAGATCCGCGTACCAGGTCGCCTGCTCGGCCAGCTTCTCGTCGGTGGCCGGCAGCTGCATCCGTACGTCCACCTCGGTGAGCGCGGCGTCCAGGCCGAGGCGGGAGAAGCGGCGGAGGTTGTCCTCCAGGGTGGCCGGATAGCCGTACTGGAGGGCGAGGTGGGCCTGGAGGCCGATGCCGTCCAGCGGCACGTGCGCCGCCTTCAGCTGCCGGGCGAGCGCGTAGTAGGCGTCGCTCTTCGCGCCGAGGCCCTCGATGTTGTAGTCGTTCAGGTAGAGCCTGGCGTGCGGGTCGGCCTGGTGGGCCCAGCGCAGCGCGTCGGCGATGTAGCCGGGGCCGAGCGTCTTGTACCAGAGGGTCTCGCGGTAGCTGCCGTCCTCGTTGAAGGCCTCGTTGACGACGTCCCAGGAGTAGACCATGCCCCGGTAGTGCCGTACCTCCGTCTGGATGTGGTTCTTCAGGACCGCGCGCAGTTCGGGGGCCGTCCAGTCGCGTGAGGTGAGCCAGGCGGGCAGCTGGCTGTGCCAGACCAGGGTGTGGGCGCGGACCCGCTGGTGGTTCGCGCGGGCGAGGTTGACGATCTGGTCGCCGTCGGTCCAGTCGAAGACGCCCTGCTGGGGTTCGGTGGCGTACCACTTCATGCCGTTGCCGGGCGTGATCATGTCGAACTCGGTGCCGAGCAGCTTCGTGTAGGCGGTGTCGGTGAGTTCGGGGTTGTCGGTGGCGCTGCCGAAGTAGCGGCCGTGGCGCTGGGCCAGTTCGGCGAGGGTGGGCGGGCGGTCGTGGGCCTGGGCGGCGGGGCCGGTGGCCACCCCGGCGGCCACGAGTACGGCCGCGAGGGCGCCGGCGAGTCTGAGGCGGGTACGGCTGAGCCGGGTGCGGGACATGGTGCGACTCCTGTCCGTGGAAGGGGTGTTCAGCCCTTGGTGGCGCCTGCGGTGAGGCCGCCGACCAGCTGGCGCTCGGCGACCGAGTAGAAGGCCAGGGCGGGGACCATGGCGAGGACCAGATAGGCGAAGACCCGGGCGGTGTCGGTGGCGTACTGGCCCTGGAACTGCTGCACGCCGACGGGGATGGTCCACCAGGTGGAGTCGGTGAAGACCAGCAGCGGCAGGAAGAAGTTGTTCCAGCTGGTGACCACCGCGAGCACGGAGACCGTGCCGAGCGCCGGCCGGGCCATGGGCAGCAGGATCCGCCAGAAGAAGCCGAACGGCCCGCAGCCGTCCAGGGTGGCCGCCTCCTCCAGCTCCCCCGGGATCTCGCGGAAGAAGCCGCGCAGGATGATGATGGTCATCGGCAGCCCGAACGCGGCCTGCGGGAGGATCACGCCCAGCGGGTTGTCCAGCAGGTTCATCGAGCGCAGCAGCAGGAAGAGGGGCAGGGCGGCCACCGCGAAGGGGAACATC
This sequence comes from Streptomyces sp. NPDC090499, assembly GCF_044769305.1. NCBI lineage: Bacteria > Bacillati > Actinomycetota > Actinomycetes > Kitasatosporales > Streptomycetaceae > Streptomyces > Streptomyces sp. NPDC090499. The sequence goes on along the minus strand of NZ_JBIVXP010000015.1, from coordinate 61,398 downwards.
AGTCCCATCGTGAACACGGTGAACAGCACTTCCCGCCCGCGGAACGCGAACCGCGCGAAGGAGAAGGCCGCCAGCGCCGACACCGCGACCACGAGGACGGTGGTGGCGACGGCGATCAGCGTGCTGTTGCCGAGCAGCCGCCAGAACGCGCCGGAGCCGAGGATGCCGGTGTAGTTGGAGGTGACCCAGGACTCGGGCGGCCCGACCGGGTTGCGGGACAGCTCGCCGGTCGTCTTGAACCCGGAGAGCAGGGCGTACAGCAGGGGTACGACCATCAGGGCGCCGACCACGACGAGGACCAGGTGCAGCGGAAGTGTGCGTACGGTCTTGCGGCTGTCGCTCATGCGCCGTCCCCCCGCATGTTCGTGGTGGCGCCCGCCAGGTCGCGGCGGAGCACGAACCGCTGGTAGGCGAGGGCGAAGACGAGGCTGATGCCGAACATGGCCACGCTGATCGCGCTGGCGTAGCCGACCTGGTAGCGCTTGAAGCCGTACTGGAACATGGTCACGGCCATGGTCTCCGAGTGGTGGTCGGGGCCGCCGGCGGTGACCACCCACACCAGGTCGAAGAGCTGGATGGAGCCGATCACCGACAGGAAGACGCTGATCCGCAGGGTGGGGGCGAGCAGCGGCAGGGTGACGTGCCGGAAGCGCTGCCAGGGCGAGGCGCCGTCGACGGTCGCGGCCTCCGTCAACTCGGCCGGAATGGACTGGAGTCCGGCCAGGTAGAGCATCATGTGGAAGCCGAAGTACTTCCAGGTCATGACCAGGAAGAGGGTGGCCATGACGGTGGAGGGGTCGGCGAACCACTTCCCGCCGAGCGCGCCGAGGCCGAGGTCGCCGAGCAGGTGGTCGGCGAGACCGTCACCGGGGGCGAAGATCATGCCGAACAGCACGCCGGTGATCGCCTCGGAGAGCACGTACGGCGCGAAGAACAGCATCCGGTAGACGGCCCGGCCGCGGATCCTCTGGTTGAGGAGGACCGCCATGGCGAGCGCGAAAGGCAGTTGCAGCGCCAGCGACAGCACGACCAGGAGCAGGCAGCGCCACAGGTCGCCGAGGAAGACGTCGTCCTGGAAGAGCCGGGTGAAGTTGTCGGTGCCGACGTAGTCGGAGGGCATGCCGAAGCCGCCCCAGCGGAAGAACGCGGCGTACAGCGCGAACAGGATCGGCAGCAGGACGAGGACGCCGAACAGCGCCAGGGCGGGCAGTTGGAAGCCCACCGCGGTGAGCCAGTGCAGGAGCCGGCGCCTGGTGCGCGTTCGGCCCGCGGGCGGGAGCGGCCGGGGTGCGGCGTCCGGTCCCGACCGGGTGCCGGGCAGGTAGGTCGAGGTCATCGGGCGGCCTACTGCTCTTCCTTCGCGGTCTTGGTGATCGCCTGGGCGACGTCCGTGGGCGACTTGGACCCGGCGATCAGCCCGGCGACGCTGTCGTTGACCTGCTGGCCGACGGCGGGCGCGTAGGCCTGGTCGAGGTAGAGCTGGAAGCCGGTGGCTGCCTTCAACTGGGCCTGTACGAGCTTGAGGTTGGCGTCGCTCAGGGCGCTCTCGGCGGCGGGCACGACGGGCAGCACGCTGGTCTTCTTCACCAGTTCCGCGTCCGTCGTCTCGGAGGCGAAGAACTTCAGGAAGTCGACGGCGGCCTGCGGGGCGTCGGCGCGCAGCGCGTGTCCGCCGCCGCCTCCGAAGACCTCGGTGACGGTGCCCTTGCCGCCCTCGACGGCCGGGAACGGGAAGAATCCGAGGTCGGCGCCGATGCCCTTGCCCGCGTCGGCCTCGACGCTGGGGGCCCACTGGCCCATCAGCTCCATCGCGGCCTTGGCGTTGCCGACGGCGGCGGCCTGGCCGGTCGGGGTGGAGTAGGCGGCGCCCAGGAAGCCCTTCTGGAAGGGCTGCAGGGCGACGAGGTCCTTCAGGTGCTGTCCGGCCTCCACGAACCCGGCACCGGTGAAGTCCTTGTCGTCGTTCGCCTTCTTGAGGGCGTCGATGCCGGCGGTGCGCATCGCGAGGTACGCCCAGTAGTACATCCCGGTCCAGCTCTCCTTGCCGGCCAGGGCGAGCGGGGTGACACCGGCGGCCTTCAGCTTCTTCACGGCGTCGAGGAAGCCGCTCCAGGTGGTCGGGGGCGTGCTGATCCCGGCCTTCCTGAAGAGCGCCTTGTTGTACCAGAAGCCGACCATGCCGATGTCGAAGGGGATGCCGTAGGTCTTGTTGCCGAGGATGTACGCCTGCTTGGCCACCGGGAGCAGGCCGTCGGCCCAGGACTTGGTGGGGTCGGTGAGGTCCTTGACGAGTCCGGCGTCGACCTGCTGCTGGAGCACGCCGCCGCCCCAGGTGTGGAAGACGTCGGGGAGCTTCCCGGAGGCGGTCAGGGCCGTCATCTTCGTCTTGTAGGCGTCGTTCTCCAGCTGGACGATCTTCAGCTTGACCTTGGGGTTCTGCGCCTCGAACTTCTTGGCGAGGGCCGCCCACACGCCCTTCGCCGGCTCGGTCGTGGAGATGTTCCACCACTCGACGGTGGTGATTCCCCCCGACGTCCCCGAGTCCGAGCCGCCGCAGCCGCTGAGGGCGGTCATGCCCAGCCCGGCGGCCGCGGTGGCCGCCAGGAATCCGCGCCGGGACAGTGCCGGGTCGCCCATGATGCGCTCCTTGGGGTACGGGACGACCGACGCCGTCCTGGTTCGGTGGTGCTCTGGGGCCGCCGTTTTCGAAACATTCGGTGTTATCACCGAACGTTCCGAACGGCGACTCTAGAAAGGCGCACCAGGAGCGTCAAGGTGTCGCGCATCAGCTCGTCGGCGTGTAGGCGAACCAGTCGAAGGCGGCCCGCCCCTCGGTGACGTACATGCCGATGACCCGGCCGGTGAACCCGCCCGCCACCTCGGTGGAGAGATAGCGGCCGTCGAGTTCGGCCAGCCGGACGACACCGTCGGACGTTTCGATCGAAAGGGTCACGGCGTCGGGCCCGGCGGGGCGCACGCCGGTCGCGTCGCCGTCCGTCCCGGGCGCGGTGGCCGTGGGCGCCGGAACCCGGGTCGTACGGATCTCGATGGCCAGGGTCAACGGGCCGGGCGGCACCGCGCGTTCGGCGACCCGCTGCCGCACCGGACCGATCCGCACGACCACGCTCGCCACTCCCCCGCTCACTTCGAGGTCGTAGTGGTGGGCCTCGTCGATCCGGACCGTCAGGCCCGCGCGTCCCGGGCCCGGTTCGAGCAGGGCGGCGGCCCGGCAGTCGGTGTGCTGCTGGCGCCGGCCGACGAAGGTGTGCCCGGCGCGGTCGAGGCTGTCCCCGGTGGCGGTGAGCACCAGCCGGCCGGGGCGCTCGGTCAGCGACCAGGACCCGGCCGGGCGGCTGCGCGGGGAGATCCAGTGCGGCGCGAGGACCGGGGCCGTGAAGTCGTCCCGTGCGGGCGGCTGTTCGACCGGGTGCCAGGCGGCCGGGGCCTCGTGCCGCTCCCGTACCGGGCCCATGCGCGGCCAGCCGTCCGCCCACTCCACCGGGGCCAGGAAGGTCTCCCGGCCGAGGACGTGGAACCCGGGGAACCAGCCGCGCGGCCGGGTGCCGAGCAGCACCGCCCACCACTTGCCGTCGGCGGCCTGGACCAGGTCGGCGTGGCCGGTGCACTGGATCGGCTCCCGGGTGCCCCGGTGCGAGACCAGCGGATTGCCGGGCGCCGGCTCCCAGGGGCCGCGCGGCGAGCGGGCGCGGGCCACGGACACCCCGTGCCCGAGCGCGGTACCGCCCTCGGCGACCAGCAGGTACCACCACTCCCCGACCCGGTACAGGTGCGGTGCCTCCGGGTCCCGCAGCCCCGTCCCGGACCACATCGGCAGCGGCCCCTCCAGCACCTTCCCGGTCCGGGTGTCGATCCTGGCCACCGCGACCCCCGCCACGGCGCACCAGCAGTCGCCGTTCTCGTCCCAGGCGAGGTCCGGGTCGATGCCGGGGACGTCGACCCACACCGGGTCGGACCAGGGCCCCTCGGGCCGCTCGGCGGTGACGAGGAAGTTGCCTCCCGCGCCGACGTTGGTCGTGATGACGTGGAAGAGCCCGTCGTGGTGCCGGATCGTCGGGGCGTACACACCGCCGGAGGCCGGGGTGTCCTCGGGCAGGGTCAACTGCCCCGGGCGTTCCAGGACGTTGCCGAGCTGCCGCCAGTGCACCAGGTCCCGGCTGTGGAAGAGCGGGACGCCGGGGAAGTACTCGAAGCTGGAACAGACGAGGTAGTAGTCGTCCCCGACCCGGCACACGCTCGGGTCGGGGTGGAAGCCGGGGATGACCGGGTTGCCGTACGTCCGCATGTGTGTGCCGCGCATGTGTGTGCCCCTCCCCAGGCCGCGCCGAAAGTTTCGGCGAGGTCGGCGAACATTACGGGCGCACTGTAGGAGCCCGCCCGGGGCCCGACAAGACGGCGATCACAGCTTCAACCGGTACGGCAGCATGCACACCACGACGTCGGTGCGGGCCCGCAGCACGGTGGCGAGGAGCAGGCCGCGCTGGTTCTGAAGGATCTCGTAGCGCCGGTGCCTCGGCTCCACCTCGGGGATGAGCACGGCCACCTGGCGGCCGTCCGCCGCCGCCCGCTGCACGTAGTCGACGACCGGCTGCACCAGCGAGCGGTGCGGGCTGTCGACGATGTCGAGGCGCACGCCCGGGTTCCAGCGCGCCCAGGCCTCCTCCAGCGCCCGGGACCTGGCCGGGTCGGCGTGCACCGCGACCGCGACCACCTCGTCGCCGAGGGCGAGGGCGGCGCCGAGGGCGTGCCGGGCGAGCTTGCTGACCTCGCCGATCGGCACGATCACCAGGCTGGCGGTGCGCCGGGCCGGCGGTTCCGGGATGCGGCCGAGGCCCAGTTCCTCGCCCACCTCGGTGTAGTACCGCTGGATGCGGGCGAACAGCAGCATCATCAGCGGTACGGCGATCACGACCACCCAGGCGCCGGAGAGGAACTTGGTGAACAGCAGGATGACCCCGGCGAGCGTGGTGAGCACGGCGCCGGTGCCGTTGATGACCGCGCGGCGCTTCCAGCCGGCCGGGCGCTGGGTCGCCCAGTGCCGGACCAGGCCGCTCTGGCTGAGGGTGAAGCCGATGAAGACGCCGATGGCGAAGAGCGGGAGCAGCCGGTGGGTGTCGGCGTCGGTGGCCAGCAGGAGCAGCGCGGCCAGCAGCGCCAGAGCCACCACGCCGTAGCGGTAGACCGGGCGTTCGGCGCGCAGGCCGAAGAGGTGGGGCAGCCGGTGGTCGCGGGCGAGCAGGCTCATCAGCACCGGCAGTCCGCCGAAGCTGGTGTTGGCGGCCAGGCCCAGGACCAGGGTGACGATCAGGTTGGTGGCGTAGTAGGGCCAGCCGCTGCCGTAGGCGCCCGCCGTGAGCTGGGCGAGGACGGTGACCCCGGCGCGCGGGGCCACGTGGTCGCGGTGGATGAGGACGGCCAGCCCGATCAGCATGATCCCGAGCAGCGCGCCGAGCATCAGCTCGGTGCGCTGGGCGCGCCTGACGCTGGGGGCGCGGAAGGCCGGTACGGCGTTGGCGATGGCTTCGACGCCGGTCAGGGCCGAGCAGCCGGACGAGAACGCCTTGAGGATCACCAGCGCGCCCAGTGCCTCGGTCGCGTGCACGGGCTGGCCGGTGCCGACGACGGCGACCGGGTGCCCGCGCAGCAGGCTGAGCAGGATGACGCCGAGGATCGCGACGATGAACAGGAGCGTCGGCAGCATCAGCACCCGGGCGCTCTCGGTCACGCCGCGCAGGTTGACGGCCGTCAGCAGGGCCAGGCCGGCCAGGCAGACGAGCAGCTTGTCGTGGGCGAGCGCCGGGAAGGCGGAGGCGAGCGCGTCGGCGCCGGCGGCGAGGCTGACGGCCACGGTGAGGACGTAGTCGACGACCAGGCTGGCGGCGGCCAGCAGGCTCGAGGTGGCGCCGAGGTCGGTCCTGGCGACGGCGTAGGCGCCACCGCCGTCCGGGTGAACGGCGATGACCTGCCCGTACGACACGACGAGCACCGCGAGCAGGAAGGTGATCGCGAGGGTGATGGGCAGGGTGGCGGTGAGGGCGCCGGTGCCGGCGGCCACCAGGACCAGCACGATCGCCTCGGGGCCGTACGCCACGGAGCTGAGCGCGTCCAGGGACAGCGCGGCCAGCCCTTCCAGGCTGGTCAGGTGGCGCTTGTCGCCCTCCCCCGGGCGCAGCGGAACCCTCGGTCGCAGTTCACGGCGTGCCAGGCCATACGCCATCGGTACCTCGTCACGGCCGGTGGGACGGTCGGCAACAGTGTCCTGCGTGCCGTGTCCGTGCGCCCGTGGTGGTCCCCCGGGCGGGCCGGCCGGCGTGTGAGTGAGAAAGGCCTGCCCGCCCGGGGAGTCTCTGCGGGAGCTCCCCGCCCGGTCCCTACAGGAGCCCCTCCGCGAGCGGGCCGAGGGACAGCGCGGGCAGGAAGTTGAGCAGCGCCAGGATGATCGCGGCCCCGGTGGCCAGCGCGACGAAGTTGACGCCGCGGGCCTGGAGGGTGCCGACGGTGACCACACCGGGCTGCTGCCTGGCCAGCCGGCCGGCCAGGGCCAGCAGGAACACCATGGGTACGTAACGGCCGATCAGCATCGCCGCCACCATCAGCAGGTTGTGGAAGTCGGTGGCGCCGTTGAAGCCGGCCATGGCGCTGCCGTTGCTGTTGACGTTGGAGGTGTAGGCGTACACCAGCTCGGTCAGGCCGTGCGGTCCCGGGTTCCCCATGGACGACTGGCCGTCGCCGAGCGCGACCGCGAGTGCGGCGCAGCCGAGGATGGCGGTCGGGGCGACCAGCGCGTAGAGCACGACGTACCGCATCTCCGGGAACCCGATCCGCTTGCGCAGGTACTCGGGGGTCCGGCCGACCATCAGGCCGCCGACGAACACGGCGATGAGCACGGCCATGATCAGGCCGTACAGTCCGCTGCCGGTGCCGCCGGGCGCGATCTCGCCGAGCATCATCGCCGACAGCAGCACCCCGCCGCCGAGGCTGGAGAAGCTGTCGTACGACGCGTTGGCCGCGCCGTCGGCGGAGCCGGTGGCGGCGACGCCGAAGAGGGTGGAGCCGGGGACGCCGATGCGGGTCTCGGTGCCCTCGTACGGTCCGCCGACCGCCTCGGTCACCGTGCCGGTGTGGGCGCTCTGGGCGAGGCTGCCGGCCGCCAGCAGCAGGCCGAAGAGGATGCCGACGACCGTCAGCAGGGTCCAGCTCTGCCGCAGGGAGCCGATCATGCGGCCGTAGGTGCGGATGAAGGCGGTCGGGATCAGCAGCATGAGCACGATCTCGATCGCGTCGGTGAACGCGGACGGGTTCTCGAAGGGGTGGGCGCTGTTGGCGTTGAAGATGCCGCCGCCGTCGCCCGACATCAGCTTGAGCGGCTCCCAGGAGCCGACCGGACCGCCGAGCAGGGTCTGCCGGCCGCCCGCCACGGTGGTGACGGTGTGCGGGCTCGCGAGGTTCTGCGGGACGCCGAGGGCGATCAGGATGATCCCGGAGACGATGGACAGCGGGAGGACGACCCGGAAGATCGTGCGGATCAGGTCCACCCAGAAGTTGCCCAGCCGGTCGGTGTCGCGGCGCACGAGCCCCCGGATCAGGGCCAGCGCGGCGCAGATGCCGACGGCCGCCGAGGCGAACGCCTGCACGCCCAGGCCCGCCATGACGGCGAGGTGCCCGGTGGTGGACTCGCCCGCGTAGTTCTGCCAGCTGGTGTTGGTGGTGAAGCTGACGGCGGTGTGCAGGGCGAGCCGCCAGGGCATGCCGGGATGCCCGGTGGACCAGGGCAGCCCGCCCTGGAGGGTGAAGAGCGCGAACAGCGCGGCGATGCTCACCAGGCTGAAGGCGAGGAGGGCGAACAGGTAGTGCCGCCAGTCCTGTTCACGGTCGGGGTCGACGCCGCACACCTGGTAGAGGGCGCGTTCGGCGCGGTGGTGCGGCCCGCCGTCGAGGGCGCGGGCCAGGTAGTCGCCGAGCGGGACGTGCAGTCCCACGACGACGGCGAGGACGAGGGTGGCCTGGAGCCAGCCGTACACGGACATGGGGTCAGGCCCCCTTCACGGGATGCGTGCGGTCGAGGGCCGCGTTCAACCGGACGACGTTCACGGCGGGTTCGCCGAGGATGCCGAGGGCCCGGCCGCTGGTGCACTCGGCGACCAGCTTGCGCACGGCCGCCTCGGTCATGCCGCGTTCGCGGGCGATGCGCGGGGTCTGGAGTTCCGCGTACGCGGGGCTGATCTGCGGGTCGAGGCCGCTGCCGCTCGCGGTGACCGCGTCGGCGGGCACCTTCGGGTGGGCGGGGGCGTCCCCGCGGACCGGGGTGACGACGGCCGCACCGTAGTCCTCGCCCGCCTTGGCGCACGCCACGCTCACGCCGTCGTAGGCGGCGAGGAACGGCTTGGCCGGGCAGGCCTGGTCGAGGCTGACGACCCGGGTCGCCTTCCCCGTCGTACCGCCGTCGCGGAAGACGCCGAGGACGGCGCCGACCCCGTCGGAGGTGCAGTACGGCCGGGAGCCGTCGACGTGCTCCAGCTCGCCGACCGCCCTGCTGCGGGCGCAGACCTGGGTGAGCAGGCTCTGCTTGCCGTCGGGGCCGAGCACGTCGACGGTCGACTCCGGGCCGAGGTTGCCGGCGGCGGAGGCCGAGGCGTCGTACCCGCTGCCGGCGTTGGAGGGGCGGGACTGGAAGTAGTACGGGATCGGGTGGCCCTTGCTGTCGAGGAAGGACTGGCCGATCAGCGCGGTGCGGCCCCGGGCGTCGTCCCGCAGGCCGGGGAGCTGGGCGAGCGCCGTCATGGCCAGCGGGTAGGCCAGGCCCAGCACCAGCGTGAGCACGATGACCACCCGGATCGCCGCCAGATGGTGGCCGATCCAGGAGGGCATCCTGGAGAGGAAGGTCATGAGTCAGAGCCCCGGGATGAACTGGACGACCGCGAAGTCGATGAGCTTGATGGCGAGGAAGGGCAGGACGAGTCCGCCCATGCCGTAGATCCACAGGTTGCGGGTGAGCAGGGCGTCGGCGCTGCTGGGCCGGTAGCGGACGCCGCGCAGCGCCAGCGGGATCAGCACGACGATGATGACCGCGTTGAAGATCACCGCGGAGAGGATCGCGGAGGCCGGTGAGTGCAGCCGCATGATGTTGACCGCGTCCAGGGCCGGGTAGACCCCGCCGAACATCGCCGGGAGGATCGCGAAGTACTTGGCGATGTCGTTGGCGATGGAGAACGCGGTCAACGCGCCTCGGGTGATGAGGAGTTGCTTGCCGATCTCGACGATGTCGATGATCTTCGTGGGGTCGGAGTCGAGGTCGACCATGTTGCCGGCCTCCTTGGCGGCCGACGTCCCCGTGTTCATCGCCACGCCGACGTCCGCCTGCGCGAGCGCCGGGGCGTCGTTCGTCCCGTCGCCGGTCATCGCGACCAGCTTGCCGCCCGCCTGCTCCTTCCTGATCAGGGCGAGCTTGTCCTCGGGGGTGGCCTCGGCGAGGAAGTCGTCGACGCCCGCCTCCTCCGCGATGACGCGCGCGGTGACCGGGTTGTCACCGGTGATCATGACCGTGCGGATGCCCATCCGGCGCAGTTCGGTGAAGCGTTCGCGCAGGCCGGGCTTGACGACGTCCTTGAGGTGGACGACGCCGAGCAGCCGCGCCGGGCCGCCGCCGGGGGCCTCGGCCACCGCGAGCGGGGTGCCGCCGGAGGCCGAGATCTGCTCCACGCAGGCTTCCAGGGCCGCCGGGACCGTGCCGCCGTGCTCCTCGACCCAGGCGGCGACCGCGGCGGCCGCCCCCTTGCGCAGCCGTCTCCCGTCGGGCAGGTCGGCCCCCGACATCCGGGTCACGGCGGAGAAGGCGACCCACTCGGCGCCCTCGGGGGTGGCGGCCGTGATGCCGAACTGCGCCTGCACGTACTCGACGATCGACCGCCCCTCGGGGGTCTCGTCGGCGAGGCTCGACAGCAGTGCGGCCTCGGCGAGCTGGCGTCCCAGCACCGAGCCGACCGGCAGCAGCGCGCCGGCCCGCCGGTTGCCGTAGGTGATGGTGCCGGTCTTGTCGAGGAGCAGCGTGTTGACGTCACCGGCCGCCTCCACGGCGCGCCCGGACATGGCGAGCACGTTGCGCTGGACCAGCCGGTCCATGCCGGCGATGCCGATCGCGGAGAGCAGGCCGCCGATGGTGGTCGGGATCAGGCAGACCAGCAGGGAGACCAGGACGATCCCGGTGACGCCGTGCGTGGTGAGCGCCTGGGTGTCGGGCGCGGCCGACGTGACGCCCTTGGAGAAGATCGCCAGTGGCTGCAGGGTGAGGACCGCGACCAGGAAGACGAAGGTCATCATCACGAGCAGCAGGTTGAGGGCCAGCTCGTTCGGGGTCTTCTGCCGGTTGGCGCCCTCGACCAGGGAGATCATCCGGTCCAGGAAGGACTCGCCGGGTTCCTGGGTGATGCGGACGACGATCCGGTCGGACAGCACCCGGGTGCCGCCGGTGACGGCGGAGCGGTCGCCGCCCGACTCCCGGATGACCGGCGCGGACTCGCCGGTGATCGCCGACTCGTCGATGCTGGCCACGCCCTCGACGACGTCGCCGTCGCCGGGCACCAGCTCGCCCGCCTCGACGACCACCAGGTCGTCGCGCCGCAGCTCCCCGGCACCGACGCTCTCCTCGGTGTGCCGGCCGTCCGGCCCGGCGGTCAGCCGGCGGGCGACGGTCTGCCGGCGCATGCCGCGCAGGGTGTCGGCCTGGGCGCGGCCCCGGCTCTCGGCGACCGCCTCGGCCAGGTTGGCGAAGACGACGGTCAGCCACAGCCATACGGTGATCAGCCAGCCGAACCCGGACGGGTGCGCGATCGCGAGGCCCGTGGTCAGGGCCGCGCCGATCTCGGTGACGAACATGACCGGGTTGCGGGCCAGGGTCACGGGGTTGAGCTTGCGCAGCGCGGCCGGGAGGGCCCGCCACAGCTGGTGCGGGTCGAGCAGTCCGCCGCCTATCCGGCGGCCGGGGGGCGCGTCGGGCGGTCGTACGGTGCCGGCGGGTCTCTCGCGCACGGGTGCGGGCGCGGTCATCAGAAGCGCTCCGGCTCGATCAGGGCCACCACGAGGTAGGCCAGCAGGCCGACCGCGACGATCAGCCCGACGATGTTCTCGATCGTCACAGGGACCTCTTCATCAAAGGCGTCTTTCGGAAAGGGACTTGGAGCACCTCCGGGCGAGGGCCGGGCCGCCGCTCGCCCGGAGGTGGGTCGGAGAACGGGCCCGGTCAGAGCCCGACGTCGCGGCGGCGGATGTCGTCCAGGGACTCGCGCCGGACCAGCAGCCGGGCGTGGCCGTCGCGGACGGCCGTGACCGGCGGGCGGCCGACCAGGTTGTAGCCGGAGGCCATGGAGAGCTGGTAGGCGCCCGCCACCGGCACCGCGAGCAGGTCGCCGGGGCGCAGGTCGGAGGGGAGTTCGACGTCGGCGGCCAGGACGTCGCCGGCCTCGCAGTGCCGGCCGACGACGGTCACCGGGGCGGCGGGTGCGGTGCTCGCGCGGCCGATGAGCCGGGGCGCGTACCGGACGCCGTACAGGGCGGGCCGCGGGTTGTCGCTCATGCCGCCGTCGACGGCGACGAAGGTGTGGTCGCCGGTCTTCTTGACGGCGAGGACGCGGTAGACGGCGATCCCGGCGGGGCCCACGACGGCCCGCCCCGGTTCGATGATCAGGCGGGGCACCGGCAGCCCGGCCGCCGCGCAGGCGTCGGAGAGTTCGGCGCGCACCTTGCGGGCCAGGGCGGTGAGGTCGAGGGCGGCCTCGCCGGGCCGGTAGGCGATGCCGTGGCCGCCGCCCAGGTCCAGCTCGGGCAGGACCAGTCCGTGCTGTTCGTGCAGCCGGGCCATGAGCCCGACCATGCGGCGTACGGCGGCGAGGTACGGCTTGACGCTGGTGATCTGGGAGCCCAGGTGGCAGTGCAGGCCGGTGAGTTCGAGCTGCGGCTGGTCCAGTATCCGGGCGATGGCGTGCTGGGCGTAGCCGTCGGCGATGGACAGGCCGAACTTCTGGTCGTCGGTGCCGGTGCGGATCTTCTCGTGGCCGCCCGCGCTGATGCCGGGCACCACCCGGACCATGACCTTCTGGTGTCCGTCGGGTCCGACGGCGGCGGCGAGCCGGGCGATCTCGGAGGGGCTGTCGATGACGATCCGTCCGACGCCCAGCCGCAGCGCGGTCTCCAGGTCGCGCGGCGACTTGGCGTTGCCGTGCAGCACGATCCGCTCCGGCGGGAACCCGGTGGTGACGGCGAGTTCGAGTTCGCCGGCCGAGCAGACGTCCAGGCCGAGCCCCTCCTCCTCGGTCCAGTGGACCATCGCCCGGCACAGGAACGCCTTGGCGGCGTAGAGGACTTCGGCGTCGGGGAAGGCGTGGCGGTAGGTGCGGCAGCGCTCGCGGACCTCGTTCTCGTCGAGGACGTAGACGGGGGTGCCGAAGCGGTCGGCGACCTCGGCGAGCGGGACCCCGCCGACGGCGAGGTCGCCGGGCCGGGGCTCGGTGGTGGAGGCGGGCCACACCGACAGATCGGCGGGCGTGGTGGTGACGACGGGTTCGTGCAGGGTGGTCATCGACCGCTCCCCTCTCAGACTCGGACGAATCAGACGGTTCACGCGGCTCAGGCGGTGCGGACGGTCCGCAGCGACACCGCGGGACGCGGGAGCGGCGCGACCGGCGCGGGGGCCGGTGCCGACAGCTGCGGGTCGACCGTCACCGTGGTGACGCCGAGCGGTACGGCCAGGGCGCGCAGCGCGGGTTCGGCGAGCCGGATCCAGGCCTGGTCGGGGCCGAGCGTGGCGGCGAGTCCGCGGGCCGAGGTGAAACCGACCGCGGTGCGCTCGCCGAGCGGGGTGCGGAAGAGCCGGGCCGCGCATCCCGCGGGTCCCGGCCGGACCGGTACGAACAGGGGTCCGGCCGGGGAGCGATCGGAAGGCTCCGGGTCGTCACCGCACAAGAGTTCTGGCATGACATGCCTCCTGGCACAGGAAGGAGCTGGTGCCCCGGCGGCGGGGACGCCGACCGGGGCTTGGCCAAGACGCTATGCCCGCCTCCGGCACCTCTCCGATGCCCCATGACGGGACGCTGACGGTGATCGCGGCGACGTTGACGGGACGCTGACGGACCGCCCTTCGGTGCTGGTGGCGGCGGTCACAGCGGCCGTCAGAGGCGTGCCAAGAAAGTGCCCCGCCGCTGGCCGTCACCCGTTCGGCGCAGTGTCATGGAACCGGATCGGGGTACCCGTCCGGCCCGGGAGTTCCACGGGACAGCTACGGAAGAACGGTGAAGTCATGTCCGGTGACGGCGCCTGCGCGCCCGTTCGGGTCGTGGTCGGCGTGAGCGGTTCGCTGGGCAGCGTCACGGCCCTGTCCCGGGCCGCCGCGGAGGCCCGGCGCCGGGACGCGGAACTGTGGCCGGTGCTGGTGTGGGAGCCGCCGGGCGGTGAGCTGGCGACGCGACGCTCGCCGGCCTCGATGCTGCTGGTCGACGAGTGGCAGCGGATGGCCCGGCAGCGGTTGCTCGACGTGCTGGAGGAGGTCTTCGGCGACGCCGGCCCCGGCACCCCGGTGCACGGACTCGTGGTGCGCGGCACCCCGGGGCTGTCCCTGGTGGAGGTGGCGGACCGGGAGGACGACGTGCTGGTCGTCGGCGCGGGCCGGCGTGGCTGGCACCGGGCCTTCTCGGGCCGGGTGACCCGCTACTGCCTCTCCCACGCGCACTGCCCGGTCCTGGCCGTGCCGCCCTCCCCGCTGGAGCAGGTGCTGGCCGCCGCGCACCGCCGCAACAGCTGGCATCTGCCGCTGGACTCACGGCAGTTGTCGTAGCGGTCCGCCCGGCGGACCGATGAGCGGCCTCAGGAGGTGACAGCCGCCGGCAGGTCCGGCCGCCCCGGTCTGCGGCCCGGTGCGGTCGGCAGGGTCAGCACCATGGTGAGGCCGCCGCCGGGGGTGTCCTCGGCGGTCAGCGTGCCGCCCATCGCCTCGGCGAAGCCCCGGGCCACGGCGAGGCCGAGCCCCACCCCCGCGCCGCGCGGCGAGTCGCCGTACCGCTGGAACGGCTCGAAGATGCGCTCCTTGCCCTCGTCGGGGACGCCGGGCCCGCGGTCCACGACCCGCACCTCCACCCGGTCCGCCATGGAACTGGCCTTCACCAGCACGGGGGTGTCCGCGGGGCTGTACTTGACGGCGTTCTCGACCACGTTGGCGACGACCCGCTCAAGCAGCCCCTTGTCGACGTCCACCATGGGCAGCGTCTCCGGGATGTCCAGCTCGACGCTGTCCTCGGGGACCCCGCCGAGCGCCATCGGCACCACCTCGTCCAGGTCGGCCTCGCGGACGATGGGCGTGACCGTGCCGGTCTGCAGGCGGGACATGTCGAGGAGGTTGCCGACGAGGTGGTCGAGGCGGTCGGCGCCCGCCTCTATGGCCTCCAGGAGCTCCGCCCGGTCCTGCTCGGACCACTCGACGTCGTCCGAGCGCAGCGAGGACACCGAGGCCTTTATGCCGGCCAGCGGGGTGCGCAGGTCGTGGCTGACGGCGGCCAGCAGGGCGGTGCGGATGCGGTTGCCCTCCGCGAGTTCCTTCGCCTGGTCCGCCTCCTGCTGGAGCCGCTGCCGGTCGAGCACGACGGCCGCCTGCGCGGCGAACGCGGCCAGCACCCGCCGGTCGGAGGCCGGCAGCACCCGGCCGGACAGGGCGAGGGTCATGTGGTCGCCGACCGGTACGTCGACGTCGGCCCGCTCCGGCGTCTGGCAGGGCCGCGGTCCGACGCTGCCGGCGCAGGTCCAGGGCGCCACGTCGTCCGCCCGCTCCAGGAGCGCCACCGACTCCATGCCGAAGGTCTCCCGCACCCGTTCCAGGAGCGCCTCCAGGCTGGTCTCGCCGCGCAGCACGCTGCCCGCGAGGAAGGACAGGATCTCCGACTCGGCGCGCAGCCGGGTCGCCTGCTGGGTGCGCCGGGCCGCCAGGTCGACCACCGAGGCCACGGACACCGCGACCCCGACGAAGATCGCGATGGCGACGATGTTCTCCGGGTCGGCGATGGTGAGGGTGTGGACGGGCGGGGTGAAGAACCAGTTGAGCAGCAGGGAGCCGACGACCGCCGAGGTGAGCGCCGGGAGCAGCCCGCCGAGCAGGGCCGCGGCGACCGTCAGGGCGAGGAACAGCAGCATGTCGTTGGCGAGGCCCACCTCCGGTGCCGCGGAGGTCAGCAGCCAGGTGAGCAGGACCGGCCCGAGCACCCCGGTCAGCCAGCCCCAGATCAGCCGGGACCGGCCGAGCCGCGCCGAACGGCCCAGCGGCAGGCGCCCCTTGCCGGCCTCGTCGTGGGTGATGAGGTGCACGTCGAGGTCGGGTCCCGAGTCCCGGGCGACCGTGGCACCGACGCCGGGACCGAGGACGTACTGCCAGCTCCGGCGCCGGGAGACGCCGAGGACGATCTGGGTGGCGTTGACCCCGCGCGCGAAGTCGAGGAGCGCGGCCGGGACGTCGTCGCCGACGACGTGGTGGTAGGTGCCGCCGAGGTCCTCGACGAGGGTGCGCTGGACGGCGAGTTCCTTCGGGGAGGCCGAGTTGAGGCCGTCGCTGCGCGCTATGTAGACGGCGAGCACCTCGCCGCCCGCGCCCTTCTCGGCGAGCCGTGCCGCCCGCCGGATGAGGGTCCGCCCCTCCGGGCCGCCGGTCAGGCCGACCACGATCCGCTCCCGCGAACCCCAGATCTTCGAGACGCGGTGCTCGCTGCGGTACGCGTTCAGGTACTCGTCGACCCGGTCCGCGACCCAGAGCAGGGCGAGTTCGCGCAGGGCGGTGAGGTTGCCGGGCCGGAAGTAGTTGGACAGGGCGGCGTCGACCTTGTCCGGCTGGTAGATGTTGCCGTGCGCCATGCGCCGGCGCAGCGCCTGGGGCGACATGTCGACCAGCTCGATCTGGTCGGCCCGCCGGACCACCTCGTCGGGCACGGTCTCCTGCTGCCGTACCCCGGTGATGGACTCCACGACGTCGCCCAGCGACTCCAGGTGCTGGATGTTCACCGTCGAGACGACGTCGATCCCGGCTGCCAGCAGCTCCTCGACGTCCTGCCAGCGCTTGGCGTTGCGGGAGCCGGGGATGTTGGTGTGCGGGAGTTCGTCGACGAGGGCGACCTGGGGGCGGCGGGCGAGCACGGCGTCCACGTCCATCTCCGTGAACACCGCGCCCCGGTACTCCAGTTCCCTGCGCGGGATCTCCTCCAGGCCGTGCAGCATCACCTCCGTGCGCGGCCGGTCGTGGTGCTCGACGAACGCGACGACACAGTCCGTGCCGCGTTCGATCCGGCGGTGGGCCTCGGAGAGCATGGCGTAGGTCTTGCCCACGCCGGGTGCCGCGCCGAGGTAGATCCGGAGCCTGCCGCGTGCCATGTCATCCTTCGAAGCGGTAGCCCATGCCGGGCTCGGTGATCAGGTACCGGGGGTGCGAGGGGTCCGCCTCCAGCTTGCGGCGGAGCTGGGCCATGTAGACCCGCAGGTAGTTGGTCTTGTTGCTCTGGGTGACGCCCCACACCTCGCGCAGCAGGTGCTTCTGCGTGACGAGCCGGCCGGGGTTGGTGACCAGTATCTCCAGCAGATGCCACTCGGTGGGGGTGAGCCGTACGTCACGACCGGCCCGGACCGCCTTCTTGGCGAGCAGGTCGATGGTGAAGTCGGCCGTCTCCACCCGGGTGGTCTCGGGGGCGAGCGGGGTGTCCTCGGTGCGGCGGACCGCGGCCCGCAGCCGGGCGAGGAGCTCGTCCATGCTGAACGGTTTGGTGATGTAGTCGTCGGCGCCCGCGTCCAGCGCGGCGACCTTCTCGTCGGAGGCCTGCCGCGCGGACAGCACCAGGATCGGTACGCGGGTCCAGCCGCGCAGCGCCTTGATGACGTCGACCCCGTCCATGTCGGGCAGTCCGAGGTCGAGCATCACCACGTCCGGCTGACGCGCGGCCGCCAGCCGGAGGGCCGTGGCGCCGTCGGGCGCCGCGTCCACTCCGTACTGGCGTGCCTGCATGTTGATCACGAGTGCCCGTACGAGCTGGGGGTCGTCTTCCACGACCAGCACTCGGGTCATCGGTTCTCTCAACTGCCCTTGGTCAGGTCCTTCAGCGCGATGTTGAGTTCGAGGACGTTCACCCGGGGCTCACCGATGAAGCCGAGCGTGCGGCCCGAGGTGTGGTCCTCGACCAGCTTCTCCACCTGGGTGACGGAGAGGTTGTTCTTCTCCGCGACCCGGTGGACCTGGAGTTCGGCGTAGGCCGGGGAGATGTCCGGGTCCAGGCCGGAACCCGAGGAGGTGACGGCGTCGGCCGGCACCTGGGACACCTTGACGGTGTATCCGGGTACCGAGTTGTCCTTGACGACGGCGGCCTGGGCGTCCTTCACCTGCTGGATGAGGACCTTGTTGTCGGCGGCGAGGTTGGTCGCACCCGAAAGGATCAGTTTGTACTGGGTGTTGACGCTGTTGCTGCCGAGCCCGTTGGCCGGGCGGCCCTGGAACCACTGCAGGGCGGCGTCCGGGGTCTCCTGGCCCTTCTTCAGCGGCAGGTTGTACGACTGCCCGATCAGGGAGGAGCCGACGACCTTGCCGTCCGCCTTGACCTCGGAGCCGTTCGCCTTGTTGTGGAACGCGGCCTGGGCGATGCCGGTGACGACCAGCGGGTAGACCACGCCCGTCACCAGGGTCAGCACCAGGAGGGCCCGCAGGCCCGCCCAGAGCAACCGGGCGGTGTTGGTTACGGAGTTGTTCATCGCGATCAGCCGATTCCGGGAATGAGGGAGATGATCATGTCGATGATCTTGATGCCGATGAAGGGGGCGATCAGGCCGCCGAGACCGTAGATCCCGAGGTTGCGCCGCAGCATCTTGTCCGCGCTCACCGGCCGGTATTGCACACCCTTCAGGGAGAGCGGCACCAGCGCGATGATGATCAGCGCGTTGAAGACGACCGCGGACAGGATCGCGGAGCTGGGCGAGGACAGGTGCATGATGTTGAGCTTGTCCAGGCCCGGGTAGACCACGGCGAACATGGCCGGGATGATCGCGAAGTACTTCGCGACGTCGTTGGCGATGGAGAACGTGGTCAGCGCACCCCGGGTGATCAGCAGCTGCTTGCCGATCTCGACGATCTCGATCAGCTTGGTCGGGTTGGAGTCGAGGTCGACCATGTTGCCGGCCTCCTTCGCGGCCGACGTACCGGTGTTCATCGCCACTCCGACATCCGCCTGCGCGAGCGCGGGGGCGTCGTTCGTGCCGTCACCGGTCATCGCCACCAGCTTGCCGCCGGCCTGCTCCCGCTTGATGAGGGCCATCTTGTCCTCGGGGGTGGCCTCGGCGAGGAAGTCGTCGACGCCGGCCTCCTCGGCGATGGCGCGTGCGGTCAGCGGGTTGTCACCCGTGATCATCACGGTCTTGATGCCCATGCGGCGCAGTTCCTCGAACCGCTCGCGCATGCCCTCCTTGACGACGTCCTTGAGGTGGATGACGCCCAGGATCCGGGCGCCCTCGGCGTCGTCGACCGCGACGAGCAGCGGGGTGCCGCCGGACTCGGAGATGGCGTTGGCGACGGTGTCCGCGTCCTCGGCGACGGTGCCGCCCTGCTCGCGGACCCAGGCGATGACCGAACCGGCCGCGCCCTTGCGGATCTTGCGCCCGTCGACGTCCACACCCGACATGCGGGTCTGGGCGGTGAAGGCGATCCACTCCGCGTGCGCCAGCTCGCCCTGGTGCCGCTCGCGCAGCCCGTACTTCTCCTTGGCGAGGACGACGATGGAACGGCCCTCGGGGGTCTCGTCGGCCAGCGACGACAGCTGGGCGGCGTCGGCGACCTCGGCCTCGGTGACCCCGCGCACCGGCACGAACTCGGAGGCCTGGCGGTTGCCGAGGGTGATGGTGCCGGTCTTGTCGAGCAGCAGCGTGGAGACGTCACCGGCGGCCTCGACCGCACGGCCCGACATGGCGAGCACGTTGCGCTGCACCAGGCGGTCCATGCCGGCGATGCCGATCGCGGAGAGCAGCGCGCCGATGGTGGTCGGGATCAGGCAGACGAGGAGGGCGACCAGGACAACGAGCGTCAGGTGGGTGCCCGCGTAGTCCGCGAACGGCGGCAGCGTGGCGACGGCCAGCAGGAAGACGATGGTGAGCGAGGCGAGCAGGATGTTCAGCGCGATCTCGTTCGGCGTCTTCTGCCGGGCCGCGCCCTCGACGAGGCTGATCATCCGGTCGATGAAGGTCTCGCCCGGCTTCGTCGTGATCTTGATGACGATCCGGTCGGACAGCACCTTCGTACCGCCGGTCACGGCGGAGCGGTCACCGCCGGACTCGCGGATGACCGGGGCCGACTCACCGGTGATCGCCGACTCGTCGACGGAGGCGACGCCCTCGACGACGTCACCGTCACCGGGGATGATGTCGCCGGCCTCGCAGACGACCAGGTCACCGATCTTCAGCTCGGTGCCGGGCACCTGCTCCTCGGTGGAGCCGGTCAGCCGCCGGGCCACCGTGTCGGTCTTGGCCTTGCGCAGGGTGTCCGCCTGGGCCTTGCCGCGGCCCTCGGCGACCGCCTCCGCGAGGTTCGCGAAGATCACGGTCAGCCACAGCCAGGCGCTGATCGCCCAGCCGAACCAGTCGCCCGGATCCTTGAAGGAGAAGACGGTGGTCAGGATCGAGCCGACCCACACCACGAACATCACGGGGGACTTGACCATCACCCGCGGGTCGAGCTTGCGGCAGGCCTCGGGAAGGGACCTGACCAGTTGCTTGGGGTCGAACAGGCCCGCGCCGACGCGTCCTTCGGCGGGCTTGTGCCCGGTGGGGACGTCGCTGTGCGGCGCCCGGGTCGGGGTGGCTGTGGACATGGAGTCCTCTGACTTCCGGGTACGGGTGGTCATGACGCCAGCCCCTCGGCGAGCGGGCCCAGCGCGAGGGCCGGGAAGTAGGTCAGACCGGTGATGATCAGGATCGCGCCGACGAGCAGGCCGGTGAACAGCGGCTTCTCGGTGCGCAGGGTGCCGGCCGTGGCCGGGACGGGCTTCTGCTCGGCGAGCGAGCCGGCCAGCGCCAGCACGAACACCATCGGCAGGAAGCGGCCCAGCAGCATCGCGAGCCCGGTCATGGTGTTGAACCAGTCGGTGTTCGCGTTCAGGCCGGCGAAGGCCGAGCCGTTGTTGTTGGCCGCAGAGGTGAAGGCGTACAGCACCTCGGAGAACCCGTGCGCGCCCGGGTTGAGCATGGAGTGCGGCGGGGTCGGCAGGGCCATGGAGGCCGCGGTGAAGACGAGCGCGAGCGCCGGGGTGATCAGGATGTAGATCGCCGACAGCTTGATCTCGCGGGCACCGATCTTCTTGCCCAGGTACTCGGGGGTACGGCCGACCATCAGGCCGGCGATGAACACCGCGATGATCGCCATGATCAGGATGCCGTAGAGGCCGGATCCGGTACCGCCGGGCGCGATCTCGCCCAGCATCATGCTGAGCATGGTGATCCCGCCGCCCAGGCCGGTGAACGACGAGTGGAAGGAGTCCACCGCACCGGTCGAGGTGAGTGTGGTCGACACCGCGAAGATCGACGAGGAGCCGACCCCGAAGCGGACCTCCTTGCCCTCGTAGGCACCGCCCGCGAGTTGCAGCGCGCCCTCGTGGTGGGCGAACTCGGTCCACATCATCAGGGCGACGAAGCCCAGCCAGATGGTGAACATCGTGGCGAGGATCGCGTAGCCCTGCTTCACCGAGCCGACCATCACACCGAAGGTGCGGGTCAGCGAGAACGGGATCAGCAGGATCAGGAAGATCTCGAAGAGGTTGGTGAAGGGCGTCGGGTTCTCGAACGGGTGGGCACTGTTGGCGTTGAAGTAACCGCCGCCGTTGGTACCGAACTCCTTGATGGCCTCCTGGGAGGCGACCGCGCCGCCGTTCCACTGCTGCGAGCCGCCCATGAACTGACCGACCTCGTGGATGCCGGAGAAGTTCTGGATCGCACCGCAGGCGACCAGGATGACCGCGGCGAGCACGGAGAACGGCACGAGGATGCGGATGACGCCCCGGACCAGGTCGGACCAGAAGTTGCCGATCTCACCGGTGCGCGAGCGCGCGAACCCGCGCACCAGCGCCACCGCGACGGCGATGCCGACGGCGGCCGAGACGAAGTTCTGCACGGCCAGACCGGCGGTCTGCACGACGTGACCCATGGTCTGCTCGCCGTAGTACGACTGCCAGTTGGTGTTGGTCACGAAGGAGACGGCCGTGTTGAACGACTGCGCCGGGTTGACCGAGGAGAAGTTCAGCGAGCCGGGCAGGATGCCCTGGAGCCGCTGGAGGAGGTAGAGGAAGAGGACGCCGATCAGGGAGAAGGCGAGGACTCCGCGCAGGTAGGCGGGCCAGCGCATCTCGGTGTCGGGGTTGGCGCCGATGCCCTTGTAGATCCACTTCTCGACGCGCCAGTGCTTGTCGGAGGTGTAGACCCTGGCCATGTAGTTGCCGAAGGGGATGTAGCAGAGCGCCAGCGCGCCTATGAGCGCGACGAGCTGGAGCACGGCGGCGGTTACGGGACCCATGGGTGTCTCAGAACCTCTCCGGGAAGATCAGGGCGAGGACGAGATAGCCCAGCAGGGCGACGGCCACGACGAGGCCGACGATGTTCTCGGCGGTCACAGCTTGGTCACCCCCTTGGCGACGAGGGCCACCAGCGCGAAACCCGCGAGCACGGTGACGACGAAGGCCAGATCGGCCATCGTGAACTCCTGGATGAGGTTCGGAACGGACTCGGACTGTTAGAGGAAAGCGTCTTTCTGGCCGGATTCAGCCGCCGTTGACGGGTCCCTTACGGCGGTGTTCACGCCTTTGACGGGACTCTTACGCGACCGCGACCAACCCGCGACCGGAGGCCGCCGTTCGGCGGCGGAAACCCCTCTGAACAGGGGGAACGTCGGCCTCAGGGGGTAGCAGGCGGATCAGGACAGCCGGAACCGCAGCCGGCAGATCACCGCGTCGGTCTCCCTGCGCACGGCATGCGCGACGACGGCTCCGCGCTGGTTCTGCAGCAGCCGCTGCCAGAGCCGGCCCGGCTCGGTCTCCGGGATCAGCACGGTCACCTGGGTGGCCGGCTCGGCCGCGGTCACCTCGCGGACGTAGGCGGCGATGGGACGGCCCAGGGTGCGCCGCTCGCAGCTCAGCCGGACCAGCGGCACCCCGGGGTCCCACTCGGCCCAGGCACGCTCCAGGGCGTGCAGCTGGGCCCGGTCCTCGGGGTCGGGGTGGCAGACGGTCACGGCCCGCACCTCGTCGCCGAGGGAGGCGGCCGCGGAGAGCGCCTGGGAGGTGAGCCGGGACAGCGACGACACCGGCACGATCACGACCGACCGCTCCCGGTGCGGTGGGGCGGGGATCCGTCCGAGCCCGAGCCGCTCCCCGATCCGCCCGTAGGCACGGTGCACGGCGACGAAGGCACCGACGAGCAGCGGCAGCATGACCACGACGAGCCAGGCGCCCTCGGTGAACTTGCTCGCGGTCACGACGACGGTCGCGACCCCGGTCAGGACCGCCCCGAACCCGTTGAGCAGCGCCTTCCCGCGCCAGCCGGGCCTCCGCTCCAGCCGCCAGTGCCGCACCATTCCCAGCTGGGCGACGGTGAAGCCGACGAAGACCCCGATGGCGAACATCGGCACCAGCGTGTTGGTGTCGCCGCCGGAGAACACCAGCAGCGCGGCCGAGACCACGGCCAGGGCGAGCACACCGTGCCGGTGCACCTGCCGGTCGGCCTTGAGGGCGAAGACGTGCGGAAGGTAGTTGTCCCGGGCGAGCAGTTTCAGCAGCACGGGCAGCCCGCCGAAGCTGGTGTTCGCGGACAGCGCCAGCAGGATCATCGTGGCGAACTGGACGACGTAGAAGCCCCAGTTGTGGCCGAGGGAGGCGTCGGCGAGCTGGGCCAGGACGGTCACGCCCGCGACCGGCTGCAGATGGAACCGGGAGATCAGCACGGAGAGCCCGATCAGCATCGCGCCCAGCACCGCGCCCAGGGCGACCTCGGCGTGCTGGGCCCGCCTGACCCGCGGCACCCGGAAGGAGGGCACGGCGTTGGCGATGGCCTCGACGCCGGTGAGGGCGGCACAACCGGAGGCGAAAGCTTTCAGCAGGAGCAGCGCGCCCACGCTGGAGGCGTTGCCGGCGAGCACCGAGGCATGCCCGGCGGCGGTGACCGTGCTGGCCGGGGAGGACCGGAAGAGCCCCACCACGATCAGCACGAAGATCGACCCGACGAACACCGCCGTCGGCACGATGAACGCCTTCGCCGACTCCACGATGCCCCGCAGGTTCACCCCCGTGACCAGCACCAGCACGGCCAGGCACAGCACCAGCCGGTGCGGGTACAGCGAAGGGAAGGCGGAGGTGAGGGCGGCGACCCCGGCGGTGACGGCGACGGCGACGTTCAGCACGTAGTCGAGCACCAGGGAGGCGGCGGCGACCAGGCTGGTCCGCGTCCCGAGGTGGGTCCGGGCCACGGCGTAGGACCCGCCACCGTCCGGGAAGGCCGCGACGACCTGCCGGTACGAGGCGACGAGCACCGCGAGGAGGGCCGCGATCGCGAGTGTGACGGGCAGCGTGAAACCGAGCCCGTGCGCACCGGCGGCCGCCAGCACCAGCACGATGGCCTCCGGCCCGTACGCCACCGACGCCATCGCGTCCAGCGACAGCGCGGCGAGGCCGGTCACGGCGGTGAGGCGATGCCGCTCCCCGGTATCGGGCGGCTCCTCACCGGCGGGCGCGGCCCCCGGTGCGGCGGTAGGTGCGGACATGGGCGGGTGCTCCTTGACGAACGGGATCCACATCTCGCGCGCGGGAGTACCGCGCGCGATGCGACCAGGTTCTGTCCCGCCCCGACCGGTTCCGGCAATCCCTTGCGCGTTCTTCGCGCAGGAGGGTGCGACTTTGATGACTTCTTGACAGGGGTGGCTGCAGCGCGCCTGAAAGGGGCGCCGCAGGGTCCCCCCGGCCGAAGGTTGGGGGAGGAGCTGTGCGACAAGCCCCCACCGGCCCGCACGGGCCCACCACCGTCAGAGTCTCATCAAGGACCGGCCGCACCTACTGACGTCGCGCCCCGCCACTCCCTACTTTTCACCCCATGCCGCCCTCCGAGGACCTCCGCTGGTCCAAAGACGTCTACGCATCGGCGCGTTGCGCAGGCGCCCTCCTCGCCCTGCTCCTCCTGATCGACTGGGGATCGGGCACGTTCACCTGGTGGCGCGGCACCCTCTGGACCGCCCTCGCCCTGCTCCTGTTCGGCGTCCTGTGCCCCGCCAGGGTCCGCGCCGGCGACGGCTGGCTCACCTCACGCCGGCTGCTGCGCACCCGCAGGGTCCGCACCGACCGCCTGGTCTCGGTCCGCCGTCTCGACGGCATCTCGCCCCGTCTGCTGCTCCGCGACGCCTTCGGCGACCGGCTGGAGATCGACCCCCGGGTCCTCGTCGACAACCCCGACCTGTGGCTGCGCGTCGACGCGGGCGCCCGCAGGGCCGCCGCGGCCGGCACCCTGCTCTGCGGCTCGATCGTCCTGACCCGCCTCGGCGAACAGGTCGAACGCGAGAACGCGCTGGGGGTCTTCAAGGCGTCGAACCTGGATTGACACCCACCCCCGTCATCAGCACATCGAGCCCGCGCCGCGTGGTGGCCATCACCACCCGGTCCCCCGCCTCCAGCACCCGCCCCTGCGCCGGCCGCCAGTCGAAGGCAGGCCGTCCCGGGGCTCCCCCGCCGACCGGCCCCACTGCCAGCACCCGCCACTCCCGCCGCCGGAAGGCCTGGTGCACCGAACGTCCCTCCAGCTCCGGATGCCCGGCCACGTCCACGCAGGTGAACAGCAGCGACCCCCGTTCCACGGGCATCACCCCCAGCACATGGCGGCCCATCATCGCGGCGGCGAAAGACGGCGCGGCCAGCGCCGAAACGCTCCTGCTCCGAGTGAGCGCGTCTGGGTAGGACGCCCGCAGCGTGCGCTGGACGGTCGCGGCGAAGGCGTCGTCGTACAGCCGTGTGACCACCCGTACCGCGGGGTTGGCCTCCCGGACGGTCATCACGACATCGAGGTTCTGGCCGTCGTCGCGGGTGAGGACGAGCAGGGAGCCGCACTGCCGGACCCTGGCGAGTTCGAGGACGCCGGGGGCGGTGGCGTCCTCCAGAACCAGCGGAACGCCGAGTTCCCTGGCGAGCGCGACTCCCCTCGCACGCGGGTCCCGCTCGATGGCCACGACCTGGTGGCCGCTGCTGCGCAGCCGGTCCAGCACCCGGGTACCGACCATCCCGAGGCCGACCAGGACGATGTGGCCGCTGACCTCGTCGTCCGGCGGATGGTTCACCGAGGCGGTGCGGAACGCCTCGGTCGCGTTCATGGTCGCGGCGACCACGAGCGGCAGCACGGCGAGCCCGACGAAGCCGACGAGAAGCTGGAGTATGCGGCGGGCGGGCGACTCCTCGGTCGCCGGATCCCCCATCGTGAAGATGTCGAGCAGGGGCAGGTAGAAGTTCTTCCACCAGGGATGCTCGTCCGCGAAGAGCGCGGTGGCGGTGGACAGTGCGACCACCACGGCGGCCAACGAGCCGTAGACGGCGGCCAGTTGTCGGGAGCGGAAGACCCGCCACGGCAGATGGGCGAGCCGGGCCCGCAGCCACCGCACCGGCCGGAACCGCCAGGCGCGGCGGGCCGGTTCGGCCGTGTCGAGGTGCACGACCTCCTCCAGCATCAGCCGCCCGTGCGTGAACTGCCGGTGGTACGCGGTCCGGTCGTCCGGCAGCAGCAGGGTGCCGTCCTCACCGGGCGTCTCGGCGCTGTCCTGGCTGGCCGGGTCGTCCTCGTGCGCACCGGAGAGCACGGCGAGGGTGGCGAGGTCGGTGGCGTGCGTCGGGGTCCCCGCGGGCCGTACGAGACCGCGGAAGACCTTGCCCTCGACCTGGAGGGTGTGGCCGTGCCCCACGGCGGCCGCCGCCACCAGTTCCGGGACGGCGGTGTCGGCGTCGGAGAGCACGGTGGTGGAGGTGTCCGCTGCGGGGGCGTCGCACAGGCCCGCCGCCCGGTCGAGGAGCCGTTCCAGATGGCTGCCGCGCTCCCGGTTGAACATCCGCACGACCAGCCGTACGGAGGGGTTGACCGCGCGGGCCACCAGGGCCGCGGTGACGTTGACCTGGTCGTCGCGGTAGGTCAGGGCGAGCGCGGCGGCCCGTGCCACGCCGGCCGCACGCAGGGTGGCCTCGTCCGGGCGGGCCGAGATGTACAGGTGGACGGCGGACGCCGGGTCGCGGTGCAGGGCGGCGACCCGGGCACCGTGCTCGTCGTCGGCGCTCGGCAGGACCACGGTGACGACCTCGCCGCACACCGCGTCCAGTTCGACGGCGAGCCGGTGTGCGAGGCCGTCGTCGCCGCAGATCACCATGTGGCCGGTTCTCTCTCCGGATGCCGCTGGTACGAGCAGGGTTGACGTCACATCAGCCTGAACGGCACCGGCCGTGACGCCGGTTCCGGCCGGACCGCTGCCCGCCGTTCAAAACTCCGCCAAGAACATGTCAAGAAGCGGGAGCGAGACAGGCGCGGAAGCCGGACGGCGGGGCTGCCACCGACCCGCGGGTCAGCCCGCGCCCACCGGCCCCGCCGTGTCCAGCGCCGCCCCGGTCTGGTCGGCCAGCGTCACCGCGACCAGCCGTGCCTGCAACGGTGGTACCGGCCCGGGTCCCGGGGTGAGCATGAACCGGCCGAGGTAGTGCCCGTTGCCGTACGCGCGCAGCTCGGTCTCGCCCTCCGGCCAGCCGTCGCGGTCCGGGTCCCAGGTCCGGCGCCCGACGCTGATCGCGCCGTCCTTGCCCAGCCGCGGCGGCCGGCCCAGCAGGGTGCCGTACTCGAAACGACAGCCGGACAGGCCGAGCAGTGCGGTGAGTTCGCCGCGCACATGGTCGACGACGGTGTCGGCGGACTTGGCGGACCGGACCAGGTCCGCGGTGGTGTGGATCCGGGCGAGGTAGCCCTCGTCGGTCACCGTGATGACCTCCAGCTTGCGGGCGCGGGCCGCGAGCTGGGCGACGATCAGGCCGACGACGAGCAGCAGCAGGGCTGTCTCGATGTCGGCGCCGGCGCTGATGTCGAAGGTCTCGTACGGCCGGGTGAGGAAGAAGTCGAACCAGGCCGCCGCCGAGAGCGCCGCCACCGCCCCGGCGAGCCGGCTGCCCAGCGCTGCCACGGCGACGACCACCACGACCAGGACCAGCGCCGCGTTGGTGTGGGACAGGTCGGTGCGGAAGGGGACGAGGACGAGGGAGACCAGGAGGGGAGCGACGAGGCCTGCGGCGAGAGCGGCCCGGTCCCGGACGGGCATCGTGGGCCACCCGAAGGTCGTTCGTACGGGACCGGCATGCGTGGTGTTCATGTGGCACCTCCTACGTGCTGCGGGGTCCGGAAGGGCTGGGCCCGGTCGGCCAGGGGCAGCGAGACGACCATGGTCAGTCCGCCGCCCGGGGTGTCCTCGGGGGTCAGGGTGCCGTCCATCGCCTCGGTGAGCCCGCGGGCGAGGGCGAGGCCGAGGCCGAGCCCGGTGGTGTTGTCGGTGTCGCCGAGCCGCTGGAAGGGCTCGAAGAGCCGGTCGCGGCCGGTCGGGGGCAGGCCGGGGCCCCGGTCGATGATCCGGAGTTCGGCCCGCCCGGCCAGCGCGCTCGCCGTCACCAGCACCCGTGTGCCGGGCGGGCTGTAGCGGGCCGCGTTGCCCACCAGGTTGGCGATCACGCGCTCCAGCAGCGGCGGGTCGGCCAGCAGCGGGGGCATGTCCTCCAGGTCTCCGTGCACCTCGGCCGTCGGGGTGTCGGCGAGGGCGGTCGGGAGGACCTCCTCCAGGGCGGTGGCCCGCAGGTTGAGGGTGAGCACGCCGGCCTCCAGGCGGCTGAGGTCGAGGAGGTTGTCGACGAGGCGGCTCAGCCGGGCCATGGACTCCTCGGCGGTGGCGAGGAGTTCGTCGCGGTCCTCCGGGGAGAACTCCACCTCCCGGCTGCGCAGCGAGGTGACCGCCGCCCAGCCGGCCGCGAGCGGGGTGCGCAGGTCGTGGCCGACGGCCCGCAGCAGCGCGGTGCGCATCCGGTCGGCGGCGCGCACCGGTTCGATCTCGGCGGCGGCCTGGGCGAGCCGGGCCCGCTCCACCGCCGACCCGACGTGCGCGGCGAACGCGGCGAGCACCCGCCGCTCCGACGAGGAGGGTGTACGGCCGCGCAGGACCAGGTAGTTGCCGGGGCCCGCGGGCACGGCGGTGACGTCGGCGCCGTCCGGCGGTTCGTCGACGAGTTCGGCGGAGTCCATGCCGAAGGTCTCGCGGGTGCGTTCCAGGAGCGCCGGGATGGTCTGGCCGCCGCGCACGATGCTGCCGGCCAGCGACGACATGGTCTCCGCCTCGGCGGTGGCCCGGGCCGCGCGCCTCGACAGCCGCAGCGAGCGGTCGACGACGGCGGCGACGGTGGCGGCCACGACAGCGAACACCCCGAGTGCCAGCAGGGCGTTGGGGTCGTCGAGGGTGAACTGGCCGATGGGCGGGATGAACCAGTAGTTCAGCAGCAGGGACGCGGTGACGGAGGCGATCACGGCGGAGGTCACCCCGCCTATGCAGGCCACGCCGACCACCGCGAGCAGGAAGAGCAGGGCCTCGCTGGTCAGGTTGACGGTGCCGCGCACCTGGGCGAGGGCGACGGTCAGCAGGACCGGGAGCACCAGTCCCGCGACCGGACCGGCGATCAGGCGGCCGGTGGACAGGGTGCGGCGGCGGGACGGCAGCAGGGTGCCGCGGCCGGCCCGCTCGTGGGTCACCCGGTGGACGTCGATGTCGCCGGAGAGGGCGGTGACCGTCTCCCCCGTGCCCGGTCCGGTGAGGAAGCGCTCCAGGCGGCCGCGGCGACTGGTGCCGAGGACCAGCTGGGTGGCGTTCTCGGCGCGGGCGAAGTCCACCAGGGCGGTGGCCACGTCGTCGCCGACCACCGAGTGGTAGCTGCCGCCGAGGTCCTCGACCAGCCGGCGCTGCCGGGCCAGCGAGGCGTGCGAGACGCCGGCGGCCAGGCCGTCGCTGCGGGCCACGTGCACGGCGAGCAGGTCGCCGCCCGCCGACCGGTCGGCGATGCGCGCGGCCCGCCGTACCAGCGTGTCGCCCTCGGGGCCGCCGGTCAGCGCGACCACCACCCGCTCGCGGGTCTCCCACACCCCGCCGATGGCGTGCTCGGCGCGGTAGGACTGGAGGGCCTCGTCGACCCGGTCGGCGACCCAGAGCAGGGCCAGCTGGCGCAGGGCGGTGAGGTTGCCGGGACGGAAGTAGTTGGCGAGCGCCGCGTCGACCTTCTCGGGGGCGTAGATGTTGCCGTGCGCCATACGGCGGCGCAGTCCCTCGGGCGGGATGTCGACGAACTCGATCTGGTCCGCCTTGCGGACCACGTCGTCGGGGACGGTCTCGTGCTGCGGTACCCCGGTGATCTTCTCGACGACGTCCTTGAGTGATTCGAGGTGCTGGATGTTGACGGCGGTGATCACGTCGATGCCTGCCGCCAGCAGGTCCTCGACATCCTGCCAGCGTTTGGGGTGCCGGCCGCCGCCCGGGATGTTGGTGTGCGCGAACTCGTCGACGATCGCCACCCCGGGGCGCCGCGCGAGCACGGCTGCCACGTCCATCTCCTCGAACTCGCCGCCCCGGTAGTCGCAGCGCAACCGTGCCACGACCTCCAGGCCGTCGGTCATCGACTCGGTCCAGGGGCGCCCGTGGCACTCCACGTACCCCACCGCCACGTCCGCGCCCCGGGACGCGCGACGCTGAGCCTCGTCGAGCATGCGGTAGGTCTTGCCGACCCCTGGGGCGGCCCCGAGGTAGACCTTCAGTCGTCCGCGCGGTACGTCGTTCATCACCTCAAAGACAAGCGCGCCGCGGGCCCGCGGGTCCGGTCTCTTGACGCGTCTCTGGCGCCTCTGACGACGACGTTGACACTGTTTTGACGGCCCTTGGCCGGATAGGGTGAAGGCGGTGTGCCGGGAAGTCTGGTCGGCCGGGAGTCACAGTGGCTTCCGCTAGGGGCCCCAGGGGGACGGCATGCGCAGCGTGGGTACGGTTCTGGCACTCGTGGTTCTGGCCACGGTGGTGGCGACCTTCGCCCGCCGATGGCGGATTCCCGCCCCCTCCCTCCTCGTCGTCGCGGGCCTCGCGGTGGCCCTGCTGCCGGGCACCCCGACGATCCAGATCAGCCCGGAGGTCATCGGCCTCGTCGTCCTCCCGCCGCTGCTCTACGCCAGCGCGGAAGACCTCTCCTGGCGCGAGCTGCGGGCGGTGTGGAAGCCGGTCAGCGTGCTCGCGGTCGGCCTGGTGCTTGCCTCGGCCGCGGCCGTCGGCGCGGTCGCCTCGATGGTCACCCCGCTGTCCTGGCAGATGGCGCTGGTGCTGGGCGCGATCCTGGCCAGCACCGACCCGGTCGCGGTGACCGCGCTCGGCCGCCGGCTCGCCCTGCCGCCGAAGGTGCAGATGCTGGTCCAGGCCGAGAGCCTCTTCAACGACGCGACCTCCCTGGTCCTCTACCGGGTCGCGGTGAGCGTCGCGGTGGCCTCGGCGGCGGCGGACTGGGGGGCGGCGGGCGGCGAGTTCCTGCTGCTCGCGGGCGGCGGCACGCTGATCGGCGCGCTGGTCGCCGGGGTCGTCGCGGTGATCAGGCGGCGCACCGAGGACCCGGTCCTGGAGACGGTGATCTCCCTGGTCACGCCGTACGCGGCGTACGTCCTCGCGGAGGCGGCCCACACCTCGGGCGTCACCTCGGTGGTGGTGGCGGGCGTGGTCCTGGGCGGCCGCGGCGACCGGCTCACCAACGCCCGCATAAGGCTCCAGCTGCACGCCGTCTACGGCACGGTGGTCTTCCTGCTGGAGAGCGTGGTCTTCAGCCTGATAGGGCTCGCGCTGCCCGCCCAGGTGCGGGCGCTGTCCGACGGTGACCGGGCCTGGCCGCTGTACGCGCTGGCGGTGGCCGGCACGCTGATCGCGGTGCGGCTGCTGTGGCTGGCGCCGCTGTCGGCGGTCGTGCAGCGCAAGGGGGGCATACAGCGGCCGAACTGGCGGGTGCCGGTGGTGCTGACCTGGGCCGGCACCCGGGGCGTGGTGCCGCTGGCGGCCGCGCTGTCGATCCCGGAGGTGGCGAAGGACGGCTCGGCGCTGACGGAGCGGCCGCTGGTCCTCGTCCTCACCACCTCGGTGGTCGTGGTCACCCTGGTCGTGCAGGGCTTCTCGCTGGCCTCGGTGGTGCGCCGCTCGGGGATCGCCCTGGAACCGGACCACACCGAGCGCGAGGAGGCCGCCGCCCGCTGCCGGCTGGCCGACGCGGGCATCCGGCGCCTGGAGGAGCTGTCCGAGCTGGAGGCCGTACCGGACGTGGTCCTCGACCGGCTCCGGCGCGGCCTCAACGCCCGCCTCGACGACGCCCGCGACCGCCTCACCGACAGCACCGCCGAGTCGGCCGACCTGGTCTACCGGCAGCTGCGCCGCGACCTGATAGCGGTGGAGACGGCGGAGCTGCGGCGGCTGTACGACGAGCACACGATCAGCGACACGACCCGCAGGCGGCTCCAGCGGTCCCTGGACCTGGAGGAGGCGCGGCTGGCGGACGCGTAGCGCCCGGTCAGCGGAACTCGGCCAGCCGGGGCCGCAGCCCCAGCCCCGTCAGCCCCACGGCCAGGAGCAGCAGCCCACAGGCCCAGGGGAGCCGGCCGGTCAGCTCGCCGCGCCCTGCGGTCACCGACTCGTCGAAGTGGGCGCGGTTGATGTCCGTCACCTTGTCCAGCGCCGCCATCCACGTGCCGAAGTGCGCGTTCGACGTGCCCGGCTCCCACCCCATGCAGAACTCCACCGCCTCCTGTTCCCGCCCGGCCGCGAGCAGCGCGCGGATCTTCCGGTCGTCGCGCTGGTAGACGGCGTACGCGTCGACCGTCCTCTCGGCCGCGGCACGCTCCCCCGGGAAGGTGATGTTGTCCAGCTCGCGCCGGAACTCGCCGGTGAAGCGTGGGTGGGCGGGGTCGGTGCGGTAGGCCCGCCAGGTGGCCGCGAGGCCGGCGTCGTAGCCGGACAGGGTTGCGCCCCGGATGCCGTACAGCTGCTGGGACTTGGCGAGGAAGGAGTCGGCGTAGCGGGTGCGGCGCTGCGGGTCGAGGAGGTAGCGGCTCTCGTCGGCGTTGGCGTCGTAGGCGATGGCGCGGGCGCGGGAGAGGGCGACGACGGAGTCGAAGGCGTCGCGCCGGGCCACCTCCAGGTGTGCCGCGGAGGCCGAGAGGAGCTGGGTGCCGAGCGTGACGGCGATCAGGGTGCACACGGTCGCGGCCAGGATGCCGGGGTTGAGGATGCGGCGGAAGCTGCGGGCCAGGTACCACTGCAGGACACCGAGGACGGCGAGGAGCAGCAGGCCGAGGACGGCCACGGCGGCAAGCTGGGCGGAGAGCGCCGAGCGGGCCGCCGTGTAGCGGGAGTCGAAGGCACCGTCGTTGGAGGAGACCAGCTTGCGGGCGTCCGGCAGGAGGCTGTCGCGCAGCAGGTCGGTGGCGCCGCGGTAGTCGGTGAGCGCGTCCGGTCTGCCGCCGGTGTGGCGGTCGTTCTCCAGGGCCCGGCCGATGAGCTCCTGGTACTCGGCGAAGTCGTCGGTGATCGACTCCACGGTCTTCTCGTCGGCGCGGTCCCCCTGGGCGGCGGCCGCGAGGGTGCGCAGGTCGTGGCCGATCTCGCGGCGGGCGTCGCCGTACATGCTCACCGCCTTGGTGTGCGGGGTCTCCAGTTCGCCCTGTCCGCCGTTCCCGCTGGACAGCAGGATGTTGGCGGCCTGCGCGTCCATGTCGTTGAGGGCCAGTTCGAGGCCGGCCGCACTGGTGGTGCGCGGGGCGTCGCGGTCGGCCACGTCGTCCCAGGTGCCGTTCGCGGCAAGGCCGGCGGCGAGCAGCAAAGCGCCCAGGGCGAGGGCAAGCAGGACCGTGGCCGCGCGCAGAAGGCGCAGCCGGGCCGGTACGGTCGACCGGAGACGGCGGCGCAGAGCGGCCCGCGCGGCCACGATCCGCTTCCCCGGGCGTCCGGCGGACCCCGGGGTCGGTACGGGCGGCGGGACGACCGTGACTTGCCGCGGCTCTTCGACAGCCTCCGCCGGAGGTCTGTGTGCTGTGCCGGCCGTGATGGTCACGGTCCCCTCCCAGGTACCCGCCACGGACGGTCGCCCGTCCCCCGCGCCGATCAGTCTGTGACCGGATCCGGCCACGACCGGTCGGTCTTGATGGGCTCCTGACGCCTCTTCAGGCCGGTTTGACGGGACCTTGACGGGCCGCGGGCGTCAGCGGCCCCGGGCCACGGCTCCGCTGCGGACCGTGCGGCGGCCGGGGTGCCCGTTCCGGCCCCGACCGAGCCTCACCGGTTCGGCCGAACGGTCCCGCCAAGGACCCGTACACGAACGTCAGGACCCCGTCAGAGAACGGCACTTCGGCTTGTCCGGGGTCTGCGGGACGGCTTCCATGGAGCCTGTGAACAGCGCCTGGCTCCTCTTCGACCGGCCGCCGAGTCCTGCTCGGCCGCTCCGTCGTGTGCCGCGCTGCCCGGAAGCCGTCGCGTTCCGCTGACGCGGCCTCCGTGCCCCACGGGCGCCGGCCCTCGCCCTCTCGCCAGGGGACCTGACCCGGTCCGGCGCCCGCTTTCCGTCTTTCACCCCGCACGCCCGCCGCCGCCCCCCTCCGGGGCCGTGGCGCGTGCCCGCACCCCGGATGGGATCATGCCCGAGTCCCCCCTTTCATCCCGTACCGTCCTGGTCACCGGAGCCACCTCCGGCATCGGCCTGGAGACCGCCCGGCTGCTCGCCGAGCGGGGCGCCACCGTGCTGCTGCACGGCCGCACCGCCGAGGAGGCCCGCGCCGCCGCCGACCGGCTCGTCGCCACCGCCGGGATCGACGCTGGCCAACTGTGCACGTATGCGGCCGATTTCACCCGTCTCGACGAGGTCGAGAGCCTCGCGCACAAGGTGGTCACCGAGCACCCGCACCTGGACGTCCTCGTCAACAACGCGGGCATCGCCGCGCCCGAGCGGCACACGGTGACCGCCGACGGCAACGAGATCGCCTTCCAGGTCAACTTCCTCGCCCACTACCTGCTCACCTGCCTGCTGGAACCGGCCCTCACCAGCGCCCCCGGCGGCCGGGTCGTCAACGTCTCCTCGGCCCTGCACCGCACGGCCTCCATCCAGTGGTCCGACCCCAACCGCTCGCGCAGCTACTCCCGGCTCGCCGCGTACGCCCAGTCCCAGCTGGCCCTCACCGTGTTCGCGGCCGACCCGCGCGTCACCGCCGTCTCCGTGCACCCCGGCGCGTGCGAGACCGCGCTGCTGCCGCTCTACGCCCACGAGGGCGCCCCGGCCGCCGAGGGAGCCGCACACGTGGTCCGGCTCTGCGACCCGGCCGTGGAGATCGTCAACGGGGCCTACTACGACCGCGACGCCCGCGTCGAACCCGCTCCGGCGGCGACGGAGGACCGCACCGTCAGGCGCCTGAACAGGCTGGCCGAGGTGCTGGTCGGCCGCACCGCCTGAAAGCCATCCCAGTGCATCGGAGTTGACCCACATGTCCAAGCGAGCGCGCAAGAAGAAGGCCCGCCGCAGGAAGAAGTCCAACCACGGCACCAAGGCCGGCCAGGGCTGACGCCTCCGGCGGTACGGCGACGGGGGCAGCGGCGCTGAGGCCGCTGCCCCCGTCGCCGTTCCCCGAGCTCTGCCCCGTCACCCGGCAACGCCGGACAAGCCGGAGTCCCGGCCACCGGAATCGGCCGCCGGTGGGCCGACCGCGCGGTGCGGCCGGCTCGATCGCCGCGTCCCGCGCCGGTCACGTCGTCCTGCGCGGCGCCGCGGACGGAGCAGGCCGCACGTCGCACAGGATTCCGGACGGCATAACGCTCGGTGTCCGGAGTCCGGCACCCACCCGCTGTCCCCCGTACAGCCCAACGCTTCCTTCCGGCCTCCGAGCCACCTTTTCTTGATGCTCCGCCACCTCCTGCCAGGCGATTCTTAACGCAAGCTTGACGCCCAGCTCCCTCCGATCCGTGGGCCCACGCGTCACTCTCTGCATACGCTGGTGCCGCCGTCTGCGTGATGGCCGGAATCGAACTGCGCCGCACCTCTCCGCGCCGGACACCAGGAGCCGACCCCATGGCCACGACCGAACACCCCCCTCCCAGTCGCCTGCGCGCCTGGATGCTGGAGGGGCTGTCCGACATGGGCAAGGGCGGCGGCCACACCGGCCCCCACGCACAGCCCGAACCCGCGCACCAGGGCCAGCGCTGGTGGCGGGTGATGTGCCTGACCGGTGTCGACTACTTCTCCACCCTCGGCTACCAGCCGGGCATCGCCGCCCTGGCGGCCGGCCTGCTGTCGCCGATCGCGACCATCGTGCTCGTCATCGTCACCCTGGCCGGCGCGCTGCCGGTCTACCGCCGCGTCGCCGAGGAGAGCCCGCACGGCGAGGGCTCCATCGCGATGCTGGAGCGGCTGCTCTCCTTCTGGCAGGGCAAGCTCTTCGTGCTGACCCTGCTCGGCTTCGCCGCCACCGACTTCCTGATCACCATCACCCTGTCGGCCGCGGACGCCTCGACCCACCTGGTGGAGAACCCGCACCTGACCGACTTCCTGCAGGGCAAGCAGATGGTCATCACCCTGTTCCTGGTGGCCCTGCTCGGCGCGGTCTTCCTCAAGGGCTTCCTGGAGGCGATCGGTGTCGCGGTCGCCCTGGTCGGCATCTACCTCGCACTGAACGTCGTCGTCGTGATCGTCGGCGTCTATCACGTCATCACCGCCGAGCACGTCATCACCGACTGGACCAGCGCCCTCACCCAGGAACACGGCAACGTCTTCGTGATGATCGGCGTCGCCCTGATCGTCTTCCCGAAACTCGCCCTCGGCCTGTCCGGCTTCGAGACCGGCGTCGCCGTCATGCCGCACGTCAAGGGCGAGCCGGGCGACACCGAGCAGCAGCCCACCGGGCGGATCCGGGACACCAAGAAGCTGCTCACCACAGCCGCCCTGATCATGAGCTGCTTCCTCATCGCGACCAGCTTCATCACCACGCTGCTGATCCCGGAGAACGAGTTCAAGTCGGGCGGCAGCGCCAACGGCCGTGCGCTCGCCTACCTGGCCCACGAGTACCTCGGCAACGTCTTCGGCACGGTCTACGACGTCTCGACCATCGCCATCCTGTGGTTCGCCGGCGCCTCCGCGATGGCCGGTCTGCTCAACCTCATGCCCCGCTACCTGCCCCGCTACGGCATGGCCCCGCACTGGGCCCGTGCGGTGCGCCCGATGGTCATCGTCTTCACGCTGATCGCCTTCCTGGTGACCTGGATCTTCGACGCCGACGTCGACGCGCAGGGCGGCGCCTACGCCACCGGCGTGCTGGTGCTGATCAGCTCCGCGGCGGTCGCGGTGACCATCGCCGCCCGCAAGGCCGGGCAGCGCAAGTGGACGATCGGCTTCGGGGTCATCTCGGCGGTCTTCCTCTACACGACCGTCGTGAACGTCATCGAGCGCCCCGACGGTGTGAAGATCGGTGCCTGCTTCATCGTCGGCATCATCCTCGTCTCGCTGCTCTCCCGCCTCGCCCGCGCCTTCGAGCTGCGCGTGACCAGCGTGACCCTCGACGACATGGCGGAACGATTCATCCGCGATATGGCCAGTCGCAAGATGCGGTTCATCGCCAATGAGCCGGACCGGCGCGACAAGGCCGAGTACCGCGACAAGATCGAGCAGATCCGGGCCGACAACGACATGCCCGAGCAGGAGGACTTCGTCTTCGTCGAGGTCACGGTCACCGACCCCTCCGAGTTCGAGGCGGGCCTGACCGTCCGCGGCGAGGTCCTGCACAACCGCTACCGGGTGCTGACCCTGGAGTCCGCCTCCATCCCCAACGCCCTGGCCGCGCTGCTGCTGCACGTCCGGGACGAGACCCGCTGCATCCCGCACATCTACTTCGAGTGGACCGAGGGCAGCCCGTTCGCCAACTTCCTGCGCTTCTTCCTCTTCGGCCAGGGCGAGGTCGCCCCGGTCACCCGGGAGGTGCTGCGCGAGGCGGAGCCGGACCGCGACCGGCGGCCGCGCGTCCACACGGGCTGAGGGCCGCAGGCCGCAGGCCGCAGGCGGGACACGACGCGACGGACACGGGGCGTAAGAATCCCGTCAATAACCGCTCGGTCCGCATAAGAACCCTGTCAGCGGTCGTTCCCGAGCCTTCGCCGCCGCCTACCGTCGGCCTCATGGAGGACAGAAGACCCGGAGGCCGGGCCGCCGGTGACCGTACCTGGCGCGGAAGCGCACGCCTCGCCGTGGGATCCGCCCTCGGCTTCGGCGGACTGACGTTCGCCGTGGACTGGGACGCCGGCACCCTCACCCCGGCCCGCGCCCTGCTCTGGGTCACCCTGTCGACCGCGATCCTCGTCATGCTGCTGCCCGCCCGCGTCACGGCGGGCCCCGGCTGGCTGGCCGTCCGCGGCCCGCTGCGCCGCCGTACCGTCCGCACCGACTCCCTCGTCTACGTCGGCCAGTACGGGGACGTCGCCGCGCATCTGGTCCTGCGCGACACCCGGGGCAACCGGCTGGAGCTCGACCCGGGCGTCCTGCATGCCAACCCCCTGCTCTGGCACGAACTGGACACCGGCGTCCGCCGCTCCCTGGAGCGGGGCACGCTGCGCCGCGGCACCGAGGTACTGGCCCGCCTCGGCCACGAGATCGACGACACGAACGCCCGCGCGGTTCTGGAGGCGTCCGGCCTCAGCTGACCGGCGACCCCACGTCCTCGCACCCCGCCACCTGGCCCTATGGTGAGCCCATGCCCTCCTACACGATCGGCCAGGCGGCACGGCTGCTCGGCGTCAGCCCGGACACCGCCCGCCGCTGGGCCGACGCGGGCCGGATGGCCACCCACCGCGACGAGGGCGGCCGGCGGCTCATCGACGGCACGGACCTCGCCGCGTTCTCCGTCGAACTGGCCAAGGCCGGCACCGCCGAGGAGGACGCCTCCTACACCTCGGTCCGCAACGCCTTCCCCGGCATCGTCACCGCGATCAAGCTCGGCGACGTCGCCGCCCAGGTCGAGATCCAGGCCGGCCCGCACCGGCTGGTCTCCCTGCTGACCCGGGAGGCGGTCGAGGAACTCGGCCTGGAGGTCGGCATGGAGGCCACCGCCCGGGTGAAGTCCACCAACGTGCACATCGACCGCGTCTGACGGGTCACCTGCACAGCAGGGCGGCCCACAGGTCCAGCCGGTCGCTCAGCCGGGACAGGTCCCGGCCGGTGAAGTGCTCCACCCGCTGCATCCGGTAGTGCACGGTGTTGACGTGCAGGTGCAGCGCCTCAGCCGTGCGCGCCCACGAGCCGTCGCAGGCCAGGAAGGTCTCCAGGGTGCTCAGCAGCACGGCGGAAGCGGCGCGTCCGCCGGTCAGCAGAGGGCCGAGCACCGTACGGCTGTAGGCCGCGCGGACGTCGGCGGGCACCCCGGTGAGCAGCGCGTCGAGACCGGTGAGCGCGCCGGCGTCGGTGAGGGCGGAGGCGTCCGGCGCGGTGGTACGGGCGGAGGTGAGCGCGTACCTGGCCTGTGCCAGCGCACCGGCCAGCCCGGCGGGCCCGGCCGTCGCCACCCCGGTCCCGCCGTGCAGCGGGACGCCGAGATCGCAGCCGGCGACCAGCGACCAGGCCTCGGCCGGCGGGTCCTGGGTGGCGGGCAGCACCGCGAAGGCGCCCCCGTCCGGCAGCCGGCCCACCGCAGCGTGCGCCGCGACATGCCCGGCGACCTCCGCCAGCGCACCCTCGGCGAGCCCCGGCCGCCGGGCCCCGGTGTCCGCTACGACCACCCGGTAGGGCCCGTCGGCGGGCAGCCCGCACTCCCGCACCGCGGCCTGCAGCGCCCCCTCGGCCGCCGCGGCCCCGGCCCCGGACAGCAGCGCGCCCAGTTCGTCGGCCGCCTGCCGCTCGGCCGACCGGTGCCGGACGGCCGTCTCCTGGCAGCGGCCCAGCGCGGCCGCCACCTCGTGCAGCATCCCGGCCGGCGCACTGTCCGGGTCGGGCAGGTACAGCAGCCAGCGCTCGTACGGCGAGACGCTCTCGGCGGCGACGGACACCGTCATCCCGGGCCCGTCGGCGACCAGTTTCGCGGCCTCCCGGGCCGGCACGCCCGGTGCGGCGGCGGTGGCCGCGACGGTCCGGCCCGACGGTGTGAAGACGTGGGCGACGGTCCGGTCGAGATGCGCGAAGGCCGCCGCGAGCAGGTCCGCGGGCCCGGCCTCCTGGGCGAGCAGTCTGCTCAGCCGGACCCGGGCGTTCTCCGGCAGCGCCTGCCGGCGGCTCAGCTCGCCCCACTGCCCCAGGTACACGGTGTCCGTGATCGCCCGGAACATGATGTGCGCCGGCACCCCGGCGACCGGGACGCCGTGCCGGACGCAGGCCTCCACCAGCTCCCCGGGCACGCCCCCGTGGGTCTCCTCCCCGGCGAACAGTGCCGCGGCCCCGGCCGCCTTGAGGGCCGACACGAACCGCTCCGCCTTCCCCGGCGCCCACCACACCAGCCCGCTGAGCACCACCTCCCCGGGCCGCACGAAGCGGGCCGGGTCCTCCAGGTCGGTGACCGTCACCCCGCTGATCTCCCGGGCCAGCAGGGCGTCCTGCGCCCACAGGGGACGCAGCCCGAGGGTGCGGTCCGTCAGGAGGTGTTCCACGTGCATGTACTCAGACTCCTCGTGCCAGCCTCGCATTCACCAGGTGAGTGCGAGTTACAGCATCGTAAATGCAAGTCTTTCCGCACGGAACGTTCCTTGGTGAATCATCCAGGACCGGCCCTGCCCGGCTCGGTTTTTCCGTGCCCCGCACCAGTCGTGCGGGGCACGCGCGCGTTGCTTCACTGACCGGCATGGACCTGAACACGGTGGTGGAGATCCGCGACGCCCGGGACCCGGCCCCCTGGCGGCCCGGCGACGCCTGGCTCGGCGGCGGGACGTACCTCTTCTCCGAGCCCCAGCCGCACCTGCGCCGCCTGGTCGACCTGAGCCGCACCGGCTGGACCCCCGTGCACCGCACCGCCGACGGCGCCCTGGAGATCGCCGCCACCTGCACCGTCGCCCAGCTCTCCCGGTACGCGCGGACCCTGCCCACGGCGGCCGCTCCCCTCGTCGAGCAGTGCTGCCGGGCCTTCCTCGCCTCCTTCAAGATCTGGAACATGGCCACGGTCGGCGGCAACCTCTGCAACGCCCTCCCGGCCGGCCCGATGATCTCCCTGACGGCCGCCCTCGACGGGGAGTGCCTGCTGATCGCCCAGGACGGCGCACGGCGGCGGGTCCCGGTCGCCGAGTTCGTGACCGGAGCGGGCCGCAGGGACCTGGCCGAGGGCGAGCTGCTGCGCTCGGTCACCGTCCCGGCCCGCGCACTCGACCGCCGTACCGCCTTCCGCCAGGCCTCCCTCTACGGCCTGGGCCGCTCCGGTGTCCTGGTGATCGGCACCCTGGACCCCGTCGACGGCTCGTTCGCGCTGACGGTCACCGCGTCGACCGTGCGACCGGTGCGGCGGTGGTTCCCGCTGGTGCCTTCGGCGGAGGCGCTGCGGGCGGGGGTCGGGGCGGGGGTCGGGGACGGGGAGTGGTTCGACGACATCCACGGCCTGCCGGAGTGGCGGTGCCATATGACATATCACCTCGCCGAGCAGATCCGCCGCGAGCTGGGAGAGCGATGAAGATCGAGGTCAACGGCCGGTCACAGGACGACGAACCGCGGCCCGGCCAGTGCCTGCGCACCTATCTCCGCGAGCACGGCTGGTTCGGGGTGAAGAAGGGCTGCGACGCGGGCGACTGCGGAGCCTGCACGGTCCACGTGGACGGCGAACCGGTGCACAGCTGCCTCTACCCGGCCTTCCGCGCCGACGGCCGCACGGTCACCACCGTCGAGGGGCTCGCCTCCCCCGACGGCGAACTCCACCCCGTGCAGCGGAGGTTCCTGGACGCCCAGGGCTTCCAGTGCGGCTTCTGCACGGCCGGCTTCCTGATGACCACGGCCGCCCTCACCGACGAGCAACTCACCGATCTCCCCCGGGCGTTCAAGGGCAACCTGTGCCGCTGCACCGGCTACCGGGCCATCGAGGACGCGGTGCGCGGGGTGAAGCACGTCGAGGAGCCGTCCGCCGGCGAGTCCGTCGGCCGCAACCTGCCGGCCCCCGCCGGACCGCAGGTCGTCACCGGCACCGCCCGCTACACCTTCGACGTCGACGTGCCCGGCCTGCTCCACATGAAGCTGCTGCGCTCCCCGCACGCCCACGCCCGGATCGCCTCGATCGACACCTCGGCCGCGCTGCGGGTACCGGGCGTGCACGCCGTCCTGACCCACCACGACGCCCCGGAACGGCAGTACTCGACCGCCCGCCACGAGCACCCCGAGGAGGACCCGGCCGACACCCGCCTCCTCGACGACACCGTCCGCTACATCGGCCAGCGGGTCGCGGCGGTGGTCGCGGAGAGCGAGGCGGCGGCGGAGGAGGGCTGCCGGCGGATCTCGGTGGTGTATGACATTGCACCAGCGGTCCTGGACCCCGAGGAGGCCATGCTCCCCGGCGCCCCCGTCGTCCACGACAAGGACCCCGCCACCGCCCGCATCTCCCGCCCGCACGCCAACGTCGTCGGCGAGGCGCACGGCGAGATCGGTGACGTCGAGGCCGGGTTCGCCGAGGCCGACGCCGTCCACGAGGCGACCTACCGCACCCAGCGGGTGCAGCACGCCAGCCTGGAGACGCACGGCGCGGTCGCCTGGCTCGACGAGGACGGCCGTCTCACCGTCCGCACCAGCTCGCAGACCCCGTTCCTCACCCGCCGCGCCCTGTGCGCCCTCTTCGACCTGCCGCCGGAACAGGTCCGGGTGGTCGCGGGCCGGGTCGGCGGCGGCTTCGGCGGCAAGCAGGAGATGCTGGTCGAGGACATCGTGGCCCTGGCCGTGCTGCGGCTGCGCCGCCCGGTGAAGCTGGAGTACACCCGCGCCGAGCAGTTCTACGGCGCCACCACCCGGCACCCGTTCACCGTGCACGTGAAGGCGGGCGCCCGCCACGACGGCACGCTGACCGCACTGCAGTTCCGGGTGGTCTCCAACACCGGCGCGTACGGCAACCACGGCCCGGCCGTGATGTTCCACAGCGTGGGCGAGTCGATGGCGATGTACCGGGCTCCGCACAAGAAGGTCGACGCCTACTCGGTCTACACCCACACCGTCCCGGCCGGCGCCTTCCGCGGTTACGGCCTGGGCCAGGTGCTGTTCGCGGTCGAGTCGGCCCTGGACGAACTGGCCCGGCAACTCGGCCTGGACCCCGTCGACTTCAAGGCCCGCAACATCATCGGCCCGGGTGACTCGATGCTCACCCCCGGCGGCCACGAGGAGGACCTGCACATCGCGAGCTACGGCTTCGACCAGTGCGTCTCCATCGTGCGCCGGGC
Source organism: Streptomyces sp. NPDC090499 (assembly GCF_044769305.1). Classification (NCBI taxonomy): domain Bacteria; kingdom Bacillati; phylum Actinomycetota; class Actinomycetes; order Kitasatosporales; family Streptomycetaceae; genus Streptomyces; species Streptomyces sp. NPDC090499. Next base: position 18,893 of record NZ_JBIVXP010000015.1, on the reverse strand, counting down.
CCGGGCGGAACCCGCCGCCGCGGCCCCCGAGGGCTGGCTGGTCGGCGAGGGCGCGGCGCTGGCGATGATCGCGACGGGCCCGCCGGGCGGCCACATCGCCGACGCCAGGGCCGCCCTGCTGCCCGACGGAAGCTTCGACCTCGCCGTCGGCACGGCCGAGTTCGGCAACGGCACCACCACCGTCCACCGCCAGATCGCGGCCGGTGAACTCGCCACCACCGTCGACCGGATCACCGTCCGTCAGTCCGACACGGACGTCGTACGGCACGACACCGGCGCCTTCGCCTCCACCGGCACCGTGGTCGCCGGCAAGGCCACCCTGCGCGCCTCCCGTGCCCTCGCAGACCTGCTCCTCGACTTCGCCGCCGCCCACCTGCGCGTGGCGCGCGCCGAGTGCCGGCTGGCGGAGGAGGCCGTCCTGCACCCCGGCGGGCGGCTGCCGCTCAAGGAGCTGTACGCGGCCGCCCGCGCGGTCGGCGTCGAGTGCGCCGCCGACGGCCACTTCGGCGGCACCCCGCGCTCGGTGGCCTTCAACGCGCAGTGGTTCAGGGTGGGGGTGGACCCCGGCACCGGGGAGATCCGCATCCTGCGCAGCGTGCACGCCGCCGACGCGGGCAAGGTGATGAACCCGATGCAGTGCCGCGGTCAGGTGGAGGGCGGGGTGGCCCAGGCGCTCGGCGCGACTCTTTTCGAGAACGTACGGCTGGACGCGCGCGGCCAGGTGGAGACGGCCGCGTTCCGCCGCTACCGGCTGCCGCAGTACGCCGACATCCCGCGCACCGAGGTGCACTTCATGGAGACCGCCGACACCATCGGTCCGCTGGGCGCCAAGTCGATGAGCGAGAGCCCGTTCAACCCGGTCGCCCCCGCCCTGGCCAACGCGCTGCGCGACGCGACGGGCGTCCGGTTCACGGAGCTGCCGCTGACGCGCGACCGGGTGTGGCGGGCACTGGATGCCAGCCGCCGTAGCCCCCGTCCACCCGGATCTCCCTGATGCCACTGATGTGCCGGGCCCCGCAGCGGTCCTGCGGCAGCACCAGTTGGGGACCGGCCCGGTCCAGCGGGGTGTCGTCGATGGTGACACCGAGCAGAACGGGCGCCTGGCCGAAATCGGGGTCGATCTCCGCCCAGGAGAGCAGCGCGTGGTGCCCGTCGGCGCCGGAGACGGCGATGAGGAAGCGCAGCCTGTCCTTGCGCCGGCCGGGGTCGAATCCGGGTCCGGCGGCGGTGAGGACGTCGTACAGCCGCGGTCCGGTGAAGGCGTGGTGCCGGATGCCGCTGGTGGCGCACTCGAAGCTGACGCGAACCCGGTGCTGGGGCCGGCGCAGGAGGTCGGGCACGGTCAGCCGGGCCGGCCGTGCGAGGTCTCCGGTGAGGACGAGTTCGGCGAGCGTCATGTGCGGCCACCTCCCGGATGACGGTACCCGCGACAGGTCACCGTACAAACGCACATGCCAGCCCCGGTCCGAAAGTATGCAGCTCATGCGATGTGACAGAAGACTTACGCCTGGCAATTGCGGCAGTATCATCGCCACGCGGACTGATAGACAGGTCGCAGCAGGGCGCGACAGATTGTTCATAGGATCCAGAGGAGTTCACTCGTGATGACCCCTTCCGTGCGCCGGACCCGGCGCACGCTCCAGGTGGCCGGTGCCTCGGTCGCGGCCCTGCTGGCCCTGAGCGCCTGCTCCTCCTCCGACGACAACTCGTCGGCGACGACGAAGTCGGACACGTCGGCGGCGGCGACGCCCAAGCTGTCGGGCTCGATCACCGTGTTCGCCGCGGCCTCGCTGCAGGAGAGCTTCACGACGCTCAAGGCCGACTTCGAGAAGGCCCACCCCGGTACCAAGGTGAACTTCAGCTTCGGCGGCAGCGACACCCTGGCCGCACAGATCACCAGCGGTGCGCCGGCCGACGTCTTCGCCGCCGCGAGCGCCAAGACCATGGCGATCGTGACGGACAAGAAGGACACCGCGACCACGCCGGCCACCTTCGTCCGCAACCAGCTGGAGATCGCCACCCTGCCGGGCAACCCCGACAAGATCTCCTCCCTCAAGGACCTCACCAAGTCCTCGCTCAAGGTCGTCCTCTGCGACAGGACGGTGCCGTGCGGTGCCGCCGCGCAGAAGGCCCTGGACGCCAGCAAGCTCAAGCTCACCCCGGTCTCCTACGAGGAGGACGTGAAGTCCGCCCTCAACAAGGTGGTCCTGAAGGAGGCCGACGCGGCCGTCGTCTACCAGACCGACGTGAAGGCCGCCGGCAGCAAGGTCGAGGGCGTGGAGTTCCCCGAGTCCTCCGGCGCGATCAACGACTACCCGATCGCCCTCCTCAAGAACGCCCCGAACCCGGCGGTGGCCAAGGCGTTCATCGCCCTGGTGCAGTCCGCCGAGGGCCAGCAGGTACTGAACGACGCCGGGTTCCTCAAGCCGTGACGAAGGCCGACGAGTCCGGCGCCGCGGCCGGCACCCTCACGGGCGGTCCGCGGCGCCGGCGCGTTCGGTCGGCCGTACCGCTACCGCTCCTCCTCCCCGGAGCGGTAGCCCTGGTCTTCCTGCTCCTGCCGCTGGTCGCCCTGCTGGTGCGGGCCCCCTGGCGCAGCCTCCCCTCCCTGCTCACCAGCACGGAGGTCTGGCAGGCCCTCCAGCTCTCCCTGGTCTGCGCGACGGCGGCGACGGCCGTGAGCCTGGTCCTCGGCGTGCCGCTGGCCTGGCTGCTGGCCCGCACGGAGTTCCCCGGCCGGGGATTCGTCCGCGCACTGGTCACCCTCCCCCTCGTCCTCCCCCCGGTGGTCGGCGGTGTGGCCCTGCTGCTCGCCCTCGGCCGCAACGGGGTGGTGGGCCAGTGGCTGGACTCCTGGTTCGGCATCACCCTCCCCTTCACCACCGCGGGTGTGGTGGTCGCCGAGTCCTTCGTGGCCATGCCGTTCCTGGTGATCAGCGTCGAGGGCACGCTCCGCGCCGCCGACCCCCGCTACGAGGAGGCGGCCACCACCCTGGGCGCCTCCCGCTTCACGGCGTTCCGCCGGGTCACGCTCCCCCTCATCGCCCCCGGCATCGCGGCCGGCGCGGTCCTGGCCTGGGCCCGCGCACTCGGCGAGTTCGGCGCGACGATCACCTTCGCCGGCAACTTCCCCGGCCGCACCCAGACCATGCCGCTCGCCGTCTACCTCGCCCTCCAGAACGACCCCGACGCGGCGATCGCGCTCAGCCTGGTGCTGCTGACGGTGTCGATCGCGGTGCTGGCGGCGTTGCGGGATCGTTGGATGACGGCATCATGAGGACGACCCGGTGGACGACACCCCGATGACAGACCAACACCCCACACCCGCCGACAACACACAGCCCCCTCACGAACCAGCCTCGCCGACCAACGGCACCCGGCCCGCTCACGAACCAGCCTCGCCGACCAACGGCACCCGGCCCCCTCACGAACCAGCGGCGCCCGCCGACGACGCTCGGCCCCCTCAGGAACCAGCCGAGCCCGTCGACGACGCGCAGCTTCGTCACGCACCACCCGCAGCCGCCGACGGCGCTCAGCCCCCGCAGGGGCCACCCGCACCCGACACTGATGCCCGCACGGGTGGTGCGGGTGGGAACCCAATCCCGGCCGAAGGCCGGGTCGCACCCCCCACGGACCCGCACCCGCACCCGCACCCACACCCGAACCCCACCGGCCTCCACGCCCACCTCGTCGTCACCCGCCCCGCCTTCCACCTGGACATCACCCTCACCGCCGCCCCCGGCGAGGTCGTCGCCCTCCTCGGCCCCAACGGCGCCGGCAAGACCACCGCCCTCCGTGCCCTGGCCGGCCTCACCCCCCTCACCACCGGCCACCTCCGCCTCGACGGCACGGAGTTGGACCGCACACCCCCCGAGTCCCGCCCGGTGGGCGTCGTCTTCCAGGACTACCTCCTCTTCCCCCACCTCACGGCCCTCGACAACGTCGCCTTCGGCCCCCGCTGCCAGGGCGCGTCAAAGGCCGCGGCCCGCGCCCAGGCCGCCGCCTGGCTGGACCGCATGGGCCTCACCGAGCACGCCGGCGTCAAACCCCGCCGCCTCTCCGGCGGCCAGGCCCAGCGCGTCGCGCTGGCCCGCGCCCTGGCCACCCGCCCCCGGCTCCTCCTCCTCGACGAGCCCCTCGCCGCCCTCGACGCCCGCACCCGCCTGGAGGTACGGTCCCAACTCCGCCGCCACCTGGCCGAGTTCGAGGCGGTCGCGGTACTCGTCACGCACGACCCGCTGGACGCCATGGTGCTGGCCGACCGCCTGATCGTCATCGAGGACGGCCGCATCGTCCAGGAGGGCACCCCCGCCGACATCGCCCGCCACCCTCGCACCGACTACATCGCCCACCTGGTCGGCCTCAACCTCTACCGGGGCCGGGCCGAGGGCCACACCGTCAAGCTGGAGGCGGGCCCCTCGAACACCACCGCCGTCACCACCACCGAAGTCCTCGCCGGCGACGTCTTCGTCGCGTTCCCGCCGAGCGCCGTCACCCTCTTCCGGGACCGCCCGACCGGCGCCAGCGCCCGCAACCTCTGGCGCTGCGAGGTCGCAGGACTGGAGACCCACGGCGACCAGATCCGCGCCGACCTGACCGGCGAACTCGCCCTCGCCGCCGATCTCACCACGGTCGCGGCGGCCGAACTGGACCTGCACCCCGGCGCCACGGTCTGGGCGACGGTGAAGGCCACCCAGACGCACGCCTACCCGGCGTAAAAGCGGGAGGCCCCGCCGAAGCGGGGCCTCTGCCGTACTGCCGCACCCGGTGCGTCAGTCCTCGTACGCGTCCAGCGGCGGGCACGAGCAGACCAGGTTCCGGTCGCCGAAGGCCTGGTCGATCCGGCGCACCGGCGGCCAGTACTTGTCGGCGGCGGACACCCCGGCCGGGAAGACGGCCTCTTCACGGCTGTAGCCGTGCTTCCACTCCCCGCCGAGCGCGGCGGCGGTGTGCGGGGCCTCACGCAGCGGGTTGTCGTCGGTGGACCACTCCCCCGCCCCGACCTTGTCGATCTCCGCGCGGATGGCGATCATCGCCTCGCAGAACCGGTCCAGCTCGCCGAGGTCCTCGGACTCGGTCGGCTCGATCATGAGCGTGCCGGCCACCGGGAAGGACATCGTCGGCGCGTGGAAGCCGTAGTCGATGAGCCGCTTGGCGACGTCGTCGACGCTCACCCCGGTCGCCTTGGTCAGCGGCCGCAGGTCGATGATGCACTCGTGCGCGACAAGGCCGCCGGGCCCGGTGTAGAGCACCGGGAAGTGCGGCTCCAGCCGCTTGGCGACGTAGTTGGCGCTGAGCACGGCCACCTGCGTGGCCCGCTTCAGCCCCTCGCCGCCCATGAGCCGGACGTACGCCCACGAGATCGGCAGGATCCCCGCCGAGCCCCACGGCGCGGCCGAGACCGGCCCGACACCCGTCTCAGGACCGGCGGCGGGCTGCAGCGGGTGGTTCGGCAGGTACGGCGCCAGGTGGGCCCGTACGGCCACCGGACCGACACCGGGACCGCCGCCGCCGTGCGGGATGCAGAAGGTCTTGTGCAGGTTGAGGTGGGAGACGTCGCCGCCGAAGTGGCCCGGCTTGGCGACCCCGACCAGGGCGTTGAGGTTGGCCCCGTCGACATACACCTGGCCGCCGGCCTCGTGCACCTGCGCGCAGATGTCGGCGACGTGCTCCTCGAACACCCCGTGCGTGGACGGGTAGGTGATCATCAGCACGGCGAGCTCGTCACGGTGCTGCTCGATCTTCGCCCGCAGGTCGGGGACGTCGATCTCGCCGTCCTCGGCGGTCTTCACGACGACGACCTTCATGCCCGCCATCACGGCACTGGCCGCGTTGGTCCCGTGCGCGGACGACGGGATCAGGCACACGGTCCGCTGCGCGTCGCCGTTGGCGCGGTGGTACGCGCGTACGGCGAGCAGGCCGGCGAACTCGCCCTGCGATCCGGCGTTGGGCTGCAGCGACACCTTGTCGTACCCGGTGACCTCGGCGAGCCACTCCTCCAGCTCCCGGATGAGGGTCAGGTAGCCCTGCGCCTGCTCGGCGGGCGCGAACGGGTGCAGCTGGCCGAACTCGGGCCAGGTGACCGGTTCCATCTCGGTGGTCGCGTTGAGCTTCATGGTGCAGGAGCCCAGCGGGATCATGCCGCGGTCCAGCGCGTAGTCCCGGTCCGCGAGCCTGCGCAGGTAGCGGAGCATCGCGGTCTCGGAGCGGTACTGCTGGAAGACGGGGTGGGTCAGGTAGCCGTCGGTGCGCAGCAGCGCCTCGGGCAGCGTGTCCTCGGTGACGGCGTCCAGTGCCTCGACGTCGCCATCGACGCCGAAGGCCGTCCAGACGGCGCTCAGCTGGGCGCGGGTGGTGGTCTCGTCGCAGGCCATGGACACGTGGTCGGCGTCGACGAGCCGCAGGTTGACGCCACCCTGGCGGGCTGCGGCGACGATCCCGGCGGCCTTGCCGGGCACGCGCGCGGTGAGGGTGTCGAAGTAGGCGCCGTGCACGATCTCGACACCGCCTGCCGTGAGCCCGGCGGCGAGGACCGTGGCGTAACGGTGCGTGCGCTGCGCGATGGCCCTGAGTCCCTCGGGCCCGTGGTAGACGGCGTACATGCCGGCCATCACCGCGAGCAGGACCTGCGCGGTGCAGATGTTGCTGGTGGCCTTCTCCCGCCGGATGTGCTGCTCGCGGGTCTGCAGCGCCAGCCGGTACGCCTTGTTCCCGTCGGCGTCCACGGAGACGCCCACGAGCCGTCCGGGCAGGCTGCGCGCGAACTTCTCGCGGACCGCCATGTAACCGGCGTGCGGCCCGCCGAAGCCCATCGGGACGCCGAAGCGCTGGGTGGTGCCGACGGCGATGTCGGCCCCGAGCTCGCCCGGCGAGGTCAGCAGGGTCAGCGCGAGCAGGTCGGCGGCGACGGTGACGAGCGCGCCCCGTTCGTGGGCCTGCTCGACGACGGCCCTGACGTCGCGTACGGCACCGGAGGCGCCGGGGTACTGGACGAGCACCCCGTTGATCTCCCGCCCGGCGAGCTCCGCCGGAATGCCCTCGGCGAGGTCGGCGACCACGACCTCCACGCCCGTCGGCTCGGCCCGGGTCTGGATCACGGCGACGGTCTGCGGCAGCGCGTCCGCGTCGACGACGAAGACGCCCTTCTTGTTCTTGCCCATGCGCAGGGACAGGGCCATGGCCTCGGCGGCGGCGGTGCCCTCGTCGAGCAGCGAGGCACCGGAGGTGGGCAGCCCGGTGAGGTCGGCGACCACGGTCTGGAAGTTCAGCAGCGCTTCCAGGCGGCCCTGGGAGATCTCCGGCTGGTACGGGGTGTAGGCCGTGTACCAGGCGGGGTTCTCCATCACGTTGCGCAGGATGACGGGCGGCGTGAAGGTGCCGTAGTACCCCAGGCCGATCATCGAGCCGAGCACCTGGTTCCGGTCGGCCAGGGACCGCAGCTCGGCCAGCACCTCGGCCTCGGTGCGGGCGCCGGGCAGCTCCAGCCGGTCGGCGTTCTTGATCACGTCCGGCACGGCGGCGGCGGTCAGCTCGTCGAGCGAGCCGTAGCCGACCTGGGCGAGCATCTTGGCCCGGGCCTCGTGGTCGGGGCCGATATGGCGCTGCTCGAAGGGGATTCCCTGCTCAAGCTCGGAGAGCGGGATGCGCTGGGCGGTCATTGCGGAGGCCTCCTGGTCTGACGCGACCTTCGAGGGGTACCCCGGCACGGGTACCCCGACGGCCTCCCCCTCTGTCATCGGACCTGAGAGCTTCGCCGGTACGCCCTTGCGGACCACCGGCTTGCACCGTCGGTGAGAGCGGACGCCGTCGACATCCGCCCTGCTTTCCAGAGTGACCTCGTCCGTGCGGTACGTGAGCCTGAGAGATTCCGGGGAGGATTTGCTCCTTCGGCGCCTCCGGTTTCCCGGAGGACTCTCCCGCACGGGGTCAGCAGCCGCCTGCCAGCCTACCAGCGGGGGCAACACCGGAGCCTTCGAGTGGCCGCCTCCTTCAATGTGCTCTTTTGTAGTGCTTACGGATGAGTTGCGACCAAGTGGAGGGCCCGTGCAGACCGACATCGATCCGCGCAACCTGATCGGCCGCAAGGCGTTCGACCGCAATGGCACGAAGATCGGCACGATCGACGAGGTGTACCTCGACGACGCGACGGGCGTGCCGGAGTGGGCGGCCATACGCACCGGCCTGTTCTCCAGGGACGCCTTCGTCCCCCTGGAGCCCAGCGAACTGGTCGAGGGCACCCTTCAGGTCCCCTTCGACCGCGCCCTGATCAAAGACGCCCCCGACTTCGGCGTGGGCCGACACCTCTCCCCGGAACAGGAGCTCCAGCTCTACCACCACTACGGCCTGGACACGACTCCCCCGCCCCAGGCCCGCCCCGACCACGACTTCGGCAAGCTGGCGGGCACGGAGGAGTAGCCACATGGCTGCGGGCAGGCGTGCCGCAGGGCGGCACGGGTGGGCGCAGCGGCACCCGGCAGGCGCCGGTAAGCCTCCCCACCCCCGCCCGGCCCCCACCCACGGTCACGCCCGCACCCCGTCCGCCGAAACCCCGGGCATCAACGGCAACGGCTCCGCCGGCTCCAGCTCGGGATCCTCGACCCGAAACGTCCGCACTCTCCCCGGCGCCGCCGCCCCCGGCGTCTCGAACCGGACCGTCACCCGTCCCAGGCCACTCCCCTGCACCCACCCGTGCCCGTACTCGGTGTGCCGCACGTCGTGTCCCGCGGGCCACCTCCGCTCGGCAACCGCCTGCTCCTCGGTGGCCGGCTCCGCGACCTCGTCCTCCGCCGCGAACTCCGCCGCCCCCGCGTCGGCCGCCGCCTGCGCGAACAGGTCCTCCTGCGTGTAGTCGGCCAGCCCCGACACCCCCACCCCCAGCAACCGCACGCCCCCGGTCGTGTCCACCGAGTCCAGCAACCGCGCGGCCGCCTCCCGCACCACCGCCGGATCGTCGGTCGGCCCCCTGAGCGTCTCCGAGCGGGTGAGCGTCGAGAAGTCGTACCGCCGCACCTTCAGCACGATGGTCCGCCCGGACAGCCCGGCTCCCCGCAGCCGCCGTACACACCGGTCGGCCAGCCGCTGCACCTCCATCCCCACCCGCAGCCGGTCGTGGATGTCCACGTCGTAGGTGTCCTCGACCGACACCGACTTCGTCTCCCGTTCGGCCACCACGGGCCGCTCGTCGTGGGCCAGCGCCATCGCGTACAGCGCGTGCCCGTGGGCCTTGCCGAGCAGCCGTACCAGCTCGTCCTCGCCCGCCTCGGCGATCTCGTCGACCGTGGTGATCCCGGCCCGCCGCAGATGGTCCCCCGTCGCAGGCCCCACCCCCGGCAGGGTCCGTACCGTCATCGGCCCCAGCATCGCCCGCTCCGTGCCCGGCTCGATCAGCACCAGCCCGTCGGGCTTGGCCTGCTCGGAGGCGATCTTCGCGAGCATCTTGGAGGCGGCGAGCCCGACCGACCCGGAGAGCCCCGTGACGGCCCGTATGTCGGCGCGCAGCCTCTCCCCCACCAGCCGCGCGGACGCGGCGTCCCGGGCCATCTCACCGGCCTCCAGATCTACGAAGGCCTCGTCCAGACTGAGCGGCTCCACCAGCGGCGAGAGCCCCCGCAGCAGCCCCATCACCTGCTCGCTGACCGACCGGTACAGCCCGAAGCGCGGCACCAGGTACGCGGCGTTCGGCGCCAGCCGCCGTGCCTGCCCCATCGGCATCGCCGAGTGCACCCCGAACACCCGGGCCTCGTACGACGCGGTGGCCACCACACCGCGCGGCCCGAGCCCGCCCACGACCACGGCCTTCCCGCGCAGGCTCGGCTTGGACGCCTGCTCCACCGAGGCGAAGAAGGCATCCATGTCGAGATGCAGGATCGTGGGCGCGTTTCTCACATCTCCGATGCTGCACCACACCACTGACAATGCCCCGGCACGGGAGACCGTGCCGGGGCATTGTCAGCAAGCCTTCAGACCGCCCGGTTGCGCCGCCGGGCCAGTTCGTCCGCGGGGTTGTGGCCGACGAGCGTCTCGCCGGTGTCGACGCGCTCGCCGTGCAATTGGGAGAGCGCGTTCTCCACGTCCCGCCACACCACGCCGACCGCGATCCCGAAGATGCCCTGACCGCCCTGGAGCAGGGCGTGCACCTCGTCGGGCGAGGTGCACTCGTAGACCGTGGCGCCGTCGCTCATCAGGGTCATGCGCTCCAGGTCGCGGAAACCGCGTTCCCTCAGGTGCTGGACGGCGGTGCGGATGTTCTGGAGCGAGACCCCGGTGTCCAGGAACCGCTTGACGATCTTCAGGACGACGACGTCCCGGAAGCTGTACAGACGCTGGGTGCCCGACCCGTAGGCGGGCCGCACACTGGGCTCGACCAGGCCGGTGCGGGCCCAGTAGTCGAGCTGCCGGTAGGTGATGCCGGCCGCCGCGCAGGCCGTGGGCCCCCGGTAGCCGATCTCCTCGGTGGCCATGGACGCCGCCCCTCCGCCGCTCGGCACTGCGGTCGGCCGCTGCGGGGCGTGACCGGCAATGCTGCTGTGAAGCGGGGACGGACCGCTCTCCCCGAAACCGCGTCCGGGGGCACCCCCAGCCATACCGTCGCCGCTGCTTCTCACGCCGACCTCCGTCCTTGACCTGCCTTCTCGACGGTAGGCAGTCACCAGGGGTGCGTCAACGATCGCCACACTCGGCACGCCGAGTGATAATCACCCTAGGAGTGGTTTCCCGTGCCCCACCGCGGGGAAAGGCTAGCCGAATGCTCTGGCGGGAAGCCGTAGGACGCTCTCAATAGCCGCTGGCAATTGCCCATGAGTTTCCGCCGTGACCAGCTCCGAAACGGCCCGTCACGGGCCTTCTGTCACGAACCGGCCCGTCACGGGCCTCCTGGTGGATGACGGGCCGTTCCGGTCACTCACTGACTGCTGGTGCCGAAGTCCTCGGGCGAGATCTGGTCGAGGAACTCGCGGAACTTCTCCACCTCGTCCTCCTGCTCGTCCGGGATCGCGATGCCCGCGTCGTCCAGCACCGTGTCACTGCCGTAGATCGGCGTCCCGGTGCGCAGCGCCAGCGCTATGGCGTCGGACGGCCGGGCGCTCACCTCGACTCCGCTGGCGAAGACCAGCTCCGCGTAGAAGACGCCTTCACGAAGGTCCGTGATGCGCACTTCGGTGAGCTCCTGGCCGACGGCCTCCAGCACGTCCTTGAACAGGTCGTGCGTCAGCGGCCTGGCGGGCGCCATGCCCTGCTGGGCGAATGCGATCGCCGTCGCCTCCCCCGGCCCGATCCAGATGGGGAGGTAACGGTCGCCTCCCACTTCGCGCAGGAGCACGATCGGTTGGTTGGAGGGCATTTCCACCCGGACACCTACGACATCGAGCTCGTTCACACAGCAACCCTAGGCCGTGCCCGGGACGTTTGGGTAGTCGGGCCCGGAACGCGCGCCCGATCCGGCCTCCGCCCGGGTCCAGTCGTGGTGCTCACGGCAGCCGCACCCCCAGCGCCGTCTGCATCAGCGCGGCGTGCAGCTTCACCGTGAGCGCCGCCAGCTCCTTCGTACGGGCCTCCGCATGGGCCCTGGTCTGCGGATTGCGGTGGCGCTTGAGCGGCGCCACCACCTGGTCCACCAGGCCGGCCTCGCGGTCGGCGGCGGCCTTCATCGCCCGCAGATGGCGCGGCTCGATCCCGAACCGGCCCAGCTCGGCCACGAGCGAGGCCACGGTGACCGTCTCGGCGTCGTACACGCCGTCCTCCAGCGGAGCGATCAGTCCGTACGACTCCCACTCCGCGAGGCGGGTCTCGTCGATGTCGGCGGCCGCGAGCAACTCGTCCCGGCCGATCCGCGCCACCGTGGGCGCCTCGGGAACCGACGGCACGGCCTCACCGTCCCGCTGCCGCCCCAGCACGGGCGGCCGCACCACCTCGCCGCGCTCCATGGCCTCCAGGTACTCCCGGATGACCTTGAGCGGCAGGTAGTGGTCCCGCTGCATCCGCAGGACGTGTCCGAGACGCTCCACGTCCCCGGCACTGAACTTCCGGTACCCGGAAGGGGTACGGCGCGGCTCGATGAGCCCCTCCGCCTCCAGAAAGCGGATCTTGGAGATGGTGACTTCGGGGAACTCGTCGCGCAGCACGTTCAGCACCGTGCCGATGCTCATCAGCCCGGATTCCGTGGCGGCGGTGCCGTGACCGGTACCGCCGCTCGGTGTGTGCAGCATGGACCTTCTTCCCTGGGGTCCTCCAGGCGAGCTCCGGAGGGTCAGATGCCCTGCCGGCTCGCGTAGAAGACCAGCCGGTACTTGCCGATCTGGACCTCGTCACCGTTCGACAGAGCGACCTGGTCGATGCGCTCGCGGTTGACGTACGTGCCGTTGAGGCTGCCGACGTCGGCCACCGTGAACGAGCCGTCCGGCTGGCGCCGGAACTCCACGTGCCGACGCGAGACCGTCACGTCGTCCAGGAAGATGTCGCTCTGCGGGTGGCGGCCGGCCGTGGTCAGGTCGCTGTCCAGCAGGAACCGGCTGCCCGAGTTCGGGCCCCGGCGCACGACCAGCAGCGCGGAGCCGAGCGGCAGCGCGTCGACCGCCGCCTGCGCCTCGGGAGAGAGCGACGGCATCTGGGTCTGGCCGGTGACCTCGGCGTCGTAGGCCTCCAGGCCGGAGATCGAGATCGTGGACGTCGTCTCCGACGCACGCTCGGGTACGGCGCCCGCGCGCAACGGGGCTCCGCAGTTGGAACAGAAGCGGGCGTTCTCCGCGTTGCGGTTACCGCACCTCGTACAAACCAGGGCCGACATGGACGGATCCTCCTGCCGCGGCTGCCCCGCCGGGGCGTTGGACGCGTACGGGCCGGAGGTGAACCCTCCACCCGTACCTGAGGTTGACGGTTGCCCGAAACCTATGCCGCCGGACTGGGACGGGTCAACTGACGGCGCGCCCTGACCTCCCGAAATGTCACCCCCCGGACCAGCCACCTGGTCCCGGAACAGTGGGCGCTGGCCCTCCGCGTCGGGCTGTGCCCGATGGCGCGCGGTCGCGTTGTCGCTACCCTCTCGCGCGCTCTTGCCGAACAACTTCGCAAACAACTTCACGGGCGATTCCCCTTGACCGAAACAGACCCGCCCGTGGGGCAGGACGAACCCTGACTGAATAAACCGGCCGACCCGGACAACCACACAACGTCCGTATCCACCAGACAGTTTCCACCACGCTCCGGTTCCCCGGTGCGCCGACCCCCCGCATCCTCATGCCCTCGCCGGACGTCCCCCATGCACCGCCGGTTCACTGTGAGGACGACCGAGCGTAGTCAGGCTGCTTCGCCGGTCGCAAGGCATCCACGACGATCTTGGTGGATCGCTCGACGCTCACAGTCGCCTGTTCCTTCTCCAGGGTCTGCACCACGCCTCCGGGGATGTTGAGGGCCGGTTCGAGGTCCTGCGGCTTGCCGATCACCTTGAAAACGTAGGGCTGGGTGATCTTGTTCCCGTCGACGCTCACACTCTTCCCGGAGTCGGTGAGGTAGGTGCCGGCGATCACCCGGACCCCGTCGACCTGGATCGCCTCCGCGCCTGCCGCGCGCAGTTCCTGGATCGCGTCGAGCAGCATGTCCGCCTGCACCGTCCCCTTCGGGTCGTCGACCGTCATCGTGATGCCAGGACCCTGCGCGGCCACGGTGCCCGCGAGAATACCGAGTTGCCGCTCCTTCTCGGCCGTCTGCCTGCGGGCCTCCGCCGCCTGGTCGGAGCTGCTCTGCAACTCCTGGCGCTGCTTCTCGAGTCCTGTCTTCTCGTCCTCAAGACGCTGAGTACGGTCGTCCAGTTCATCGAGGATGCGGACAAGATCTTCCTGACGGGCTCCGCGCAGCGCGCTGTCGCTGTCGCTGTTCGACGCCACCTGCACGGCAAGCCCGAACCCGAGCCCGAACAACAGCACGGCGACGATCAGTTGGGCCCGGCTCACGCGTGGCGGCCACAGCCCCTGGACCAGCCTCTCCCGGCCGGTCAGCCTGGCCTCCGGCCCGGGCTCGGCGGCGGACTCGGCCGCCGGCACCGCGGGGGGCACCTCGGCCGGGAGTTCTCTGCGCAGCCGGTGCTCCGGCTCCTTCTCGTGCTCGCCCATGCCACTCACGCCCGGAAGACGTGGCGCCGGATCGCCGCGGCGTTGGAGAAGATGCGGATACCGAGGACCACCACGACCCCCGTGGACAGCTGCGAGCCCACCCCCAGCTTGTCGCCGAGGAAGACGATCAGCGCGGCCACCACCACGTTGGACAGGAACGACACCACGAAGACCTTGTCGTCGAAGATCCCGTCCAGCATGGCCCGCAGACCACCGAAGACGGCGTCGAGCGCCGCGACGACGGCGATCGGCAGATACGGCTCGACGACCGCCGGAACCTCAGGCCGGACCAACAGTCCGGCCACGACGCCCACGACGAGGCCAAGTACGGCGATCACGATGTGCCCTTCTCCGTCTTCTCGGTGTGCGGCTGTGCTGTACGTACGATCACGCTGGGCGCGGCGGGCAACCGGACGTCACTCTCCGTGGAGATGGTCGCCCGGATGTCGAAGTTCTCCTCCAGGGCATGCAGATACAGCCCGTCGGGGCTGTCCTGGAACCTGGAGCCGAGCTTCTCCCCGTCCCCCACCGCCAGCACCGTGTACGGCGGCACCAGCGGCCTGTTGTCGACAAGTATCGCGTCCCCCGCGGCCCTGATCGCGGACAGGGCGGTCAGCCGCTGCCCGTTGATCGAGACCGCCTCGGCGCCCGAGGCCCACAGCCCGTTCACGACGCGCTGCATGTCATGGTCCCGAACCCGGCCGGTGTCGGAGAACCCGGAGGTCTCCCGGGGGTTGCCGGCGTCGCCACCGGAGGAGGCCTCCTTGGCGTCGTTCACCACCAGCTTCACACCGGGGCCGTGCACCGCCGTGGCACCCGACAGGACGTCCACCAGGTCCGCCTGACCGCTGCCGCCGCTCTCCTTCAGCGCGGCACGCTGGCGGGCGCTGACGTCGTCCCGGAGCTTGTCGACACTGGTCTCCAGCTTGTCCGCGGCCGCCGTCTCCCGGTCGATCCTGTCGATGAGCTCCTGGCGCTCCTTGGCCACCACGGGCGCCGTCACACGCGCCTGCGCCGCTCCCACGGTCACCACCAGGGCCGCCAGCACCAGGCCGCCGGCCAGCCCCAGCCTGGCCCGGAGGGTCTTCGGCATGCCGCCGCTCTCCCCCTGGGCCCGCTTCCGGGCGGCCGCCTCGGCGTACCCGTCGTCGAGGCTGTGGTCCATGACGTTGGTGATCAACGACATGGAGGCGTCCGGACGCGACGGCCGGGCGGCGCTGCTCCGAACGGGGGGTTGCTGCGGCATGCCGCACATCGTCGCACGTTGCGGCCAGTACCTCCGAACGGCCCCACCGGCGTGCCGGACCGGCCCCCGTGGGGACACCTGTCCGGCACGCACGCGTGCAGCGGTTTTACCGTCCGGCGCTGTCCACCGTCGCCGACCACTCGTCCAACAGAGCCTGCGCGGACGCGTCGTCGGGCCCCTCGGCCCACAGATGGGTGACCGCCTCGGCCGGGTCGGGCAGCACCATCACCCAGCGCCCGTCGGTCTCGACGACCCGCACCCCGTCGGTCGTGTCCACGAACCGGTCACCGGCCGCCTCCACGACACGCCGCATGACCAGGCCCTTGACAGCCCACGGTGTGGCCAGGTCCCGCTTGAGGACGTGCGCCTTCGGGATCCGGGCGTCGATCTGGCTGAGCGTGAGCTGCGTCCGCGCCACCAGACCGATCAGGCGCACGAACGCGGCCGTCCCGTCGTAGACGCTGCTGAACTCCGGAACGATGAACCCGCCCTTGCCGTCACCGCCGAAGATGGTGCCTTCCTCGCGTCCCACGCGCGTGAGGTCGTCGGGCGAGGTGGTCGTCCACTCGACCTGGGTGCCGTGGTAGGCCGCCACCTGCTCGGCGATCCGGGTCGTGGTGACCGGAAGCGCCACCCGGCCGCTGCGCCGCTCGGCGGCGACCAGGTCGAGCATCACGAGCAGCGCACGGTCGTCCTCGATGATGCGGCCCTTCTCGTCCACCAGGGACAGCCGTTCACCCACCGGGTCGAACCGCACGCCGAACGCGGCCCTGGACGACGCCACGATCTCGCCGAGCCGTACCAGCCCGGCCCGCCGCTGGTCGGCGGTCTCCGTGGGCCTCGCCTCGTTCAGGCCGGGGTTGACGGTCAGCGAGTCCACCCCGAGCTTGCCCAGCAGGCTGGGCAGTACCAGCCCCGCGCTGCCGTTGGAGGCGTCCACGACGACCTTGAGGCCCGATTCGGCGACCCCGGTCGTGTCGACGTTCCGCAGCAGCGACCCGGTGTACGAGTCGAAGACGCTGGCGGGGAAGTAGAGGTCGCCGATCTCGCCGGGGAACGCGCGCCGGTACTCCTGCCGCGCGAAGATCCGGTCCAGCTTGCGCTGGCTGGCCTGGGAGAGGTCGGCACCCTGCCCGTCGAAGAACATGATGTCGACGGAGTCCGGCACCCCGGGCGAGGTCCGGATCATGATCCCGCCGGCGCTGCCCCGCCCGGTCTGCTGCCGGGCCACGGGCAACGGCACGTTCTCCAGGTCGCGTACGTCGATGGCACTGGCCTGGAGCGCCGAGATCACCGCCCGCTTGAGCGCACGGGCACCACGGGAGTGGTCACGGGCCGTGGTGACGGTGGACCCCTTCTTCAGGGTGGTCGCGTACGCCCCGGCCAGCCGTACGGCCAGTTCCGGGGTGATCTCGACGTTCAGGATCCCGGAGACGCCCCGGGCACCGAACAGATGGGCCTGCCCCCGGGACTCCCAGATCACCGACGTGTTGACGAAGGCACCGGCCTCGATGGTCTTGAAGGGATAGACCCGGACATTGCCCTGAACGATCGATTCTTCACCGATCAGGCACTCGTCACCGATGACCGCGCCGTCCTCGATCCGCGCGGCCCTCATGATGTCGGTGTTCTTTCCGACGACACAGCCCCGCAGATTGCTGTGCTGCCCGACGTACACGTTGTCGTGGACGACGGCCCGGTGCAGGAAGGCGCCGCTTTTCACGACGACGTTGGATCCGACGACGGTGTGTTCCCGGAGTTCCGCGCCGGCCTCGACCTTGGCGTAGTCGCCGATGTACAGCGGCCCGCGCAGATCGGCGTCCGCATGCACCTCGGCACCCTCGGCGACCCAGACGCCCGGGGATATCTCGAAGCCGTCGATGTCGACGTCGACCTTGCCCTCCAGGACGTCGGCCTGCGCCTTCACGTACGACTCGTGGGTACCGACGTCCTCCCAGTAGCCCTCGGCGACATAGCCGTAGATGGGCTTGCCCTCCTTCATCAGCTGCGGGAAGACATCACCGGACCAGTCGACGGGAACGTCGGCCTCGACGTAGTCGAATACCTCGGGCTCCATGACGTAGATGCCCGTGTTCACCGTGTCGGAGAAGACCTGGCCCCAGGTGGGCTTCTCGAGGAAGCGCTCGACCTTGCCCTCTTCGTCGACGATGGTGATGCCGAATTCCAGCGGATTGGGCACACGCGTCAGGCAGACGGTGACGAGCGCGCCCTTTGCCTTGTGGAAGTTGATCAGTTCGGTGAGGTCGAAGTCGGTCAGCGCATCGCCGGAGATGACGAGGAAAGCGTCGTCCTTCAACGCGTCTTCGGCGTTCTTGACGCTTCCGGCGGTACCGAGTGGCTTCTCCTCGTTGGCATAGGTGAGCTCCATACCGAGCTCCTCGCCGTCCCCGAAGTAGTTCTTGACCAGCGATGCCAGGAACTGCACAGTGACGACGGTCTCGGTGAGCCCATGCCTTTTGAGCAGCCGTAGCACATGCTCCATGATCGGCCGGTTGACGACCGGAAGGAGTGGCTTGGGCATGCTGGAGGTCATGGGGCGAAGGCGTGTGCCTTCACCACCGGCCATCACGACGGCCTTCATGTCGGAAGCGTCCTCCTCTAAGAGATGACGGTCTAGCCGACTTCACCCGTCCAGATTGTCCCGCACTTTTCCGCCGCGGGCCATCGAAGGCAATCGAGGGGCCACCACGTCCGGACAATCGCCGAGCTCAATCGGCTGTGGCATCCGCGCGGACGAGGCGGCGGACTTGCACCACGTAGAGCACTCCTGCCCACCAGTAGAGCGTTGTACCCCACCCTGCGAACGCCCATCCGAAAATAGCAGCGAGTGACGAGATCCAGCCGCTTCCGTCACTGAGCAGCAGGAGCGGGAACGCGTACATCAGATTGAAGGTCGCGGCCTTGCCCAGGAAGTTCACCTGGGGTGGCGGATAGCCGTGCCGGCGAAGGATCCCCACCATCACCAGCAGAACCAGCTCGCGCAGCAGCAGCACGGCTGTCAGCCAGAGCGGCAGGATCCCGCGCCAGGTGAGTCCGAGGAGGGTCGACAGCACGTAGAGCCGGTCCGCGGCGGGGTCCAGCAGCCGGCCCAGGTTGCTGATCTGGTTCCAGCGCCGGGCGAGTTTGCCGTCCAGGTAGTCGCTGACGCCGCTGAAGAGCAGCACCAACAGGGCCCAGCCGTCACTCTTGGGCCCGCCGAACTCGGGCCTGAGGATCAACCACAGGAAGACGGGTACGCCGACCAGACGCGCCATGCTGAGGATGTTCGGGATGGTGAGGACGCGATCCGTCTGGACACGCGTCTCCTGTACCTCCACCCGGGGGCCTCCTGTGGTGGGAAACGAGCCAACTTTGCTCCCTGACCCTACCTCAACGCAAAAAAGCTCTGGCTCTTGGGCTAGTTGCCCAAGAGCCAGAGCTCTAAAGGGAGTTCGGCGGTGTCCTACTCTCCCACAGGGTCCCCCCTGCAGTACCATCGGCGCTGTAAGGCTTAGCTTCCGGGTTCGGAATGTAACCGGGCGTTT
>NZ_JBIVXP010000014.1:0-229911 GCF_044769305.1 Streptomyces sp. NPDC090499 | reverse complement strand
GGGGGGGGGGGGGGGGGGGGGGGGGGGGGGGGGGGGGGGGGGGGGGGGGGGGGCGCGGCGCCCCCCCCCCCCCGCGGCGGGGGGGGGGGGGGGGGGGGGGGCCCGGCCCCCCCCCCCCCACCTCTGCGTACCCGGCGTCCACGTACACAGCGCACCGACTGATATGAATACCTCACCGCAGGCCATGTCCACGCGGATGCCAAGGGGGGCTCCGTGCGCAGGTGGTGGGCCGCCCGGTCACGACGCGCTCACCGCCCGGAGACGTTCATGAGAAGTCTCGATCCCACGGATCCCACCGCCGTCGGCGGCTACCCGCTGCTGGCACGGCTCGGGGAGGGAGGCATGGGGCAGGTCTTCCTCTCCCGTACGTCCTCCGGCCGGCCGCTGGCGCTGAAGACGGTGCGGAGCGAACTCGGCCGGGATCCGGGGTTCGAGGACCGGTTCGCGCGTGAGATCGCCAGCAGTGACCAGGTACGGTCACCGTGGACGGTCGCGGTCGTCGACTACAGCGCGCCGGGACAGCACCCGCAGTGGCTGGCCACGGAGTACGTCGCGGCGCCGACCCTCGCCGACTGGGTGCACCGGCACGGACCGCTGCCCGAGGCCGCGGTCCGCGCCCTCGGAGCGGAACTCGCCGAGGGACTGCGGGCCGTGCACCGGAGCGGGCTCGCGCACCGGGACGTGAAGCCGTCGAACGTGCTGCTCGGCCGCCGTCATCCGCTCCTGATCGACTTCGGTATCGCCCGCGCCGCCGACGACACCCGCCACACCCGCACGGGCGGCGTCATCGGCTCGCCCGGATACATGGCCCCCGAGCAGGTCACGGACGGGGCCGCGGCGGAGCCCGGCGACGTGTTCGCGCTCGCGGCGGTCCTGGTCTACGCGGCCACGGGGGAAGGCCCCTTCCTGCGCCGCGGGGAGGAGCCCTCGGCGGCGCAGCTGCTCTACCGGATCGTGCACGAGGAACCCCGGCTCGACGGCGTGCCGCCGTCCCTGCTGCCGGTGCTCGCGGCCTGTCTCCACAAGTCGCCGCAATCGCGCCCCACCGCGCAGGAGTTGCCGGCGCGGTTCGGGACCGGCACGCCGGAGTGGGCCGCCGTCCCGCCGCCGGGTCTGGCCGAGGACCTCGCCGCGCGGGAGGCCGAACTGCGGGCCCTGCTGGCGGCGTCGACCGCCGCCGAGCCGCCGCGGATCGCGCCCGCACCGCCGCCTGCGCCCGCACTGCCGCCGGGGTTCGGTCCGCCGCCGGCGTACGGTCCTGCGGCCGGAATCGGCACCGCTCCCCCCGCCGCCCCGAGGGGGCCGGCGCGGACCCGGACCGCGCTCGTGGCCGTCGGAGTGCCCGTCGTCGCGGCTGCCGTCGCCGTGGCGGTCTGGTGGGGCGGGGCCGGAGACGGGAAGGCCACGGACGGTACGTCCCCGTCGGCGACGCCCTCGCCCTCCGCGCCGTCCTCCCGCCCGGCCGCGGCGAACGCGCTGCCCGCGTCCTGGGTGGGGACCTGGCAGGGCACCGGCCCCGGCAGCACGGCGGGCGACGGCGTGTTCAGCGCCCGTACGACGAAGGTGTCCGTGACCCTCACCCTGCACGCGGCCGGACGGGGCGACCTCGTGGGCCGGCAGGTCAGTCATGTGACCGAGGCGGGCAGCGGGGACGACATCGGCTGCACCGAGACCCTGCGGTTGCAGGAGACGCACGCGACGTCGATGGTGTTCCAGGCCGTCACCAGCACTCCCACGGACCCTTCGCTGGGTGTGGTGTGCAGGTCCGGCAACGTCTACACCCTGTCCAAGCAGGGAGCGGACACCCTGGCGCTCGGCGACGAGGGCAGCCAGACGGCGGGCTCACCGACCCACCTGGAGCGCGTCACCTGACCGGCTGCCGCGGGGCGTTCACAGGGCCGTGCAGAGCAGCAGCAGGAAGCCGAGGGTGACGGGTACGACGGTCAGCGCGGCGCGCATCATCACGGCGGCGGCCTGCGGGCCGGTCGCGCGGTGGACGGCCGGGGCCATCACGGCCAGCAGGACCGGGAACGCGGCCAGGACGCCCGCGGGGAACGGGCCCAGGGCGCGGGCGGCGGTCATCGCGAGCGGGACCGTGACGGCGGACACCGCCATCCTCGTCCCGACCTCGCGGCCGCGGCGTGCACGGCGGGTGACGGGCCGGGCGGCAGCCGGCAGGGGCGGCCAGCTCGCGAGGCCGGCGCAGGTGACGGCCAGGGCGCCGACGGCGGTCAGCCACACGTTCGGGCAGGTGGCCGCCGCCACGGCGGCCACGGCTGTGGAGGTCAGCGCGACGGCGAGCGTCCGGGCCGGCCGCAGGGCGGGGGCGAGGCGCCCGTAGGCGAGGCAGAAGCAGGCGACGGCGAGTTGGGCCGCGACGAGGCCGCGCGCGGCTCGGGCGGCGGCGTCACTCCCGGAGTCCAGCCACAGGAGCATGACGAACGGCACCGACGTCACCGGCACTCCGAGCAGCAGCCCGCCCAGGCGCGGGCCGGAGCGACGTGCGACGGCGGAGACGAGCAGGACGAGACAGGGGGCGAGGGCGGTCCGCAACAGGATCTCCATGCTTTGGAGCCTGGCACCGATCGCGCCGACATTGGCTCGGACTTCTCGGCACTTCACGGCCTGCCGCTGTGGAAAAATCGGCGACATCGACACTCGACCGAGTTTTCCTGGGGGCGGGCCGTGGACCGTATCGACCGGCAGATCCTGACCATCCTGCTCGCGGACGGCCGGGCGACCTACCAGGACCTGGGCCGCCGGGTGCGGCTGTCGGCCAACACGGTCGCCGATCGTGTGCGCCGGCTGCGGACGGACGGGATCGTGCGCGGCTACCGGGCCGAGGTGGACCTCGCGGCGCTGGGGCGCGGCATGGCGCTGCTCAGTGACATCCGGCTGCGCGAGGGCGTCGACCGCACGGCCTTCGAGGCCCGGCTGCAGGATGTCCCGCAGGTCGTGGCCGCGATGCGGCTGACCGGGGACTACGACTACCAGCTGCGCGTCGCCTGTGCCGACGCCCGCGAGTTCGAGACCGTCGTCGACCGCCTCAAGGCCGACCTCGGGGTGCGGGAGGCGCGCAGCCGCCTGCTGCTGCACGAGGTCCCGCTCGGCCCGGACCGGCTGCTGAGCGCCTGACGCCCGCCCGGTTTCGCAGGCACGCGGCGCCGGACACACTGCCTCCCCGTGCCACCGTCCGAGGGTTCCACCGGCCGAGGTTCACCGAAGCGAACTCCGCGGCGGATGCGAACACCTCGCACCACAACCGGCTGCCCCGGAACGGCGATGCCACACGCGCGGTCTGTGCTTCTGCAACCACCGGCTCCCAGCCCTGGTCTGAACCAAAAAAGGAAACAAATGTTGACGGACTCGAACAGCGTGCGTAAGTTCCGGGCCGAGCCGAACTGAGAGCTGTGCCGCCGCACCCCGGTGCGGCCTCCCCCGTTCCAGCTTCGAAGGGACGTCCATGCCCGGATCCCCGTCCGCCCGGAATGTCATGACCTCACCAAGAGTCTGGTTACGGAGTCCGCGGGTCTCGGCCGTGCTGGCCGCCCTCGCACTCGCACTCGGGCTGCTGCTCGGGTTCCCGGCCGCCTCGCAGGCAGCCGGCTCGCTGCCCTGCGACATCTACGCCGCAGCGGGAACCCCGTGCGTGGCCGCGCACAGCGTGACCCGCGCGCTGCTCTCCTCCTACGACGGACCGCTGTACCAGGTGACCCGCGTGTCGGACGGGGCCACCGCCGACATCGGGCCGCTGGCCCAGGGCGGGTACGCCGACGCGGCGGCCCAGGACGCCTTCTGCGCCGCGGACGGCGGCTGCCGGATCACGAGGATCTACGACCAGAGCGGCCGGCACAACGACCTCACACCCGGGCCGGCCGGCACCTCCGGAACGGGCGCCGACCGGGGTGCCGACGCGTCCGAGATCGCCGTCACGGCGGGCGGCCACAAGGTGTACGGGCTCTGGATCTCGCCCGGTGTGGGCTACCGCTACACCGGTGTCGCCTCGGGTGTCGCAGTCAACGGGCAGCCCGAGGGCGCCTACATGGTGGCCAGCGGCACCCATGCCGGATCCGCCTGCTGCTTCGACTACGGCAACGCCGAGCGCACCCCGGCCGACACCGGCAACGGCCACATGGACGCCGTCTCCATCGCCACCACCTGCTACTTCGCGCCGTGCACGGGGAACGGCCCGTGGGTGGAGGCCGACCTGGAGAACGGCATGTTCCAGGGCGACAACGGCTCCAACACGGCGAACCGGGGCAACAGTTCCACCTTCGTCACCGCCGTGCTGAAGAACAACGGCCAGACCAGGTACGCGCTCAAGGGCGGCGACTCCCGGTCCGGGGCGCTCTCCACCTGGTGGGACGGGGCGCTGCCGACCCGGGGCGGATACCAGCCGATGCAGCAGGAGGGCGGCATCATCCTCGGCATCGGGGGCGACAACAGCAACTGGAACCGGGGGACCTTCTTCGAGGGCGTGATGGTCTCCGGCTATCCCACCGACGCCGCCGAGAACGCCGTCCAGGCGAACATCGTCTCGGTCGGCTACGACGGCGGGACGGACGTGCCGAACGGCCCGCAGGGGACGATCACCGGCCCCGGCGGCAAGTGCGTCGACGCCGCCGCCGACGACACCGGCACGAACGGGGCCGCCGTACAGCTGTGGGACTGCCAGACGTACGCCGAGGACCAGCACTGGACGCACAACCCCGACGGTTCGCTGTCCACCCTCGGGCGGTGCCTCGACATCGAGGGCAACGGCACGGCCGGCGGGGCGAAGCTGGAGCTGTGGGACTGCAACGGGGTCGGGGGCCAGAAATGGGTCCAGCAGGCCGACGGCTCCCTCCTCAACCCCCAGTCCGGACGCTGCCTCGACTCCCCCAGCGGCGCCACCGCCAATGGCACCCGCCTGCAGATCTGGGACTGCAACGGCTCCGGCGCACAGAAGTTCGCGGTGAACGGCGGCGGGCCGGTCAAGGGCCCGGGCGGCACGTGCGTGGACGTCGCCGCCGACGACACCGGGGGCGACGGCGCCGCCGTCCAGCTGTGGGGCTGCCAGTCGTACGCGATCGACCAGCACTGGTACCACGGATCGGACAACTCCCTGGCCACGCTGGGGCGTTGCCTGGACATCGTGGGCAACGGCACGGCGAACGGCACCAAGGTCGAGTTGTGGGACTGCAACGGGGTCGGCGGCCAGAAATGGGTCCAGCAGGCCGACGGCTCCCTCCTCAACCCCCAGTCCGGACGCTGCCTCGACTCCCCCAGCGGCGCCACCGCCAACGGCACCCGCCTGCAGATCTGGGACTGCAACGGCTCCGGCGCACAGGCCTTCGGGCTGACCTGAGCGCCGGTTCCGGCGCGCCCTGCCGACGGCGGGGCGCCGCCGGCGGCGGTGTCACTGCTCGGGCAGCGGGCCACCGTACGCGCCCCAGGACACGAGTGAGCGTGCGTCACCGGTGACCGCCCGGCGGAAGGTCTGGCCGTACCGCTTCAGTCCCATGCGGCGTACGAGCCTGTCCTCGCACTCGCCGCGCAGCGCCGCCATCTCCGGTGTGCCGCGCTGCGGATGGCCGACCGTCTCCCAGAAGCGGGCCGCCGCGCCGAAGGCGTAGGCGGCGGCGGGTTCCTCGCCCGCGTCGCCCAGGGCGATGGCGAGGAGGTCCATGACCATGGCGATGCCGAAGGCGTCCCCGATGTGCTGCTTGGCGTCGAGAGCGGCCCGCGCGTGCCGTACGGAGTCGTGCGGCCGGCCGGCGAGGAAGGCGATGAGGGCCAGCTGGTGTTCCGCGTAGGAACGGGTCCAGTACTCGTCCAGCGCGGCGCAGAGGTCGCGGAGTTCGAGGGCCTCGTGCCGGGCCTGGTCCAGTCGGCCGGAGCCGGTGAGCCCGAAGACGTGGACCAGGCGGCACAGCGCCGTCGGCGCGGTCAGCTGTTCCGGGCGGGTGCCGGTGGCGGCGGGTTCCGTCGTCTCGACGCCGCTCACCGCGGCGAGGGGGCGCCCTTCCAGCAGGTGCAGCAGGCCGTCCAGGTAGGCGGCCCGCCACAGCCCTTCGGCGTCGAAGGCCTCGGCGGCGGCGCGCCGGCACGCGGCGGCCGTCTCGTGCGCGGCGGCCTGCTCGCCCTGCAGCGTGAGGGTCAGACCCAGGCTCCACAGCCCCTGCACCCAGGTCTCGTCCCGGTCCCGGGCGGCCGGCACGGTCGCGGTCTGCAGATACTGGCGGGCCTCGTACAGGTAGCCGGAGCAGACCCAGAAGAAGGTGACGTTGCCGAGCATCTCCAGCGCCGCGGCCGGGTCGGTCGCCAGGAGGTGGTCGGCCGCCAGCCGGATGTCGGAGTGGAGGAACCCGATCCGCCGGTACCAGTTGCGCTGCGCCGGACCGAACCACTCGCGATGGGCCTGCCGGGTCTGGGCCAGCACGTACTGGGCGTGGCGGTGGGCCAGTTCCTGCTCGGCGCCGAGCTCGGCCAGCCACATCCGGCCGTACTCGCGCACCGCGTCCAGCATCCGGTACGCCCCGTCCTTGCGGACGACGACGGACTTGTCGCACAGCGAGACGAGGGTCCACCCGACATCGCCCGGCGAGAGCGGGCCGCCGCCGGCCAGCTGTCCTGCGAGCTCGTCGTCGAAGGAGGCGGGCAGGTAGGACAGCCGCGTCCACAGCAGCCGCTCCTGCGGGGTGCACAGCTCGTGGCTCCAGCCGATGGTGGTGCGCAGGGCCGCGTGCCGGGGCGGCCATCTGCGCGTCGGCGCCGGGGGCAGGTCCACCGCCCGGTACGGGCCCGCGCAGAGGTCCGGCAGCGACATGCTCCGTAACTGCCCGGCCGCGAGCTCCAGCGCCAGCGGCAGCCGTTCCAGCTGTTCGCACAGGCTCGCGGCCAGTTGCCGGTCGCTGTCGTCGACGAGCGGGCTGTCCGCCGCCGCGGCACGGTCGGCGAACAGGGCGACCGCTTCCTCGGCCGAGGCGAACGGCTCGATCTCGACGACCGCCTCGCCGCGCACCCGCAGCGGCTCCCTGCTGGTGGCCAGGATGCGCAGGTTCGGGCAGGCCGTCAGGAGATCACCGGCCAGGTCGCGGCACTCGGCGGGCAGGTGCTCGCAGGAGTCGAGCACCAGGAGCGTCCTGCGGTCGCCGATCCACGCGCAGACCGCGTCCGCCGGCAGCCGCGGGGTGTGGTCGGACAGACCCAGCGCGTCGGCGACGCTGGCCGCCAGCAGGTGTGCGTTGCGCACCGGGGACAGGTCCGCCCAGGCGACCTCCGTGCCTGCCCCGGCCGCCGTGCCCAGGGCCACGACCCGCTGGGCGAGCCGGGTCTTGCCGACACCGCCCGCGCCGCTGAGGGTGACCAGCCTGTTCCCGCCCATCGCCGCGGCGATCCGGTCGAGTTCAGCCACCCGGCCGACGAAGGAGGTTTCCGCGTCCCACATCATCCACACCATGCGCCCATCCTCCTGGCGGGCCGCCGCGCGGTGATCCGGTCAGGGCTTTGCCACGTCCCCCGCTCCCCCGGCCTCTACTCTGGAACGAGCCCTGCCATGAGCGCGCGAGGTTCACCCCTCCGAGTGAACCGGTGATCGTGACCGCATACCGGGGGCCGGTCACTCGCCGCCGGTCGTGTCCTGGTCGTCCATGCGGGCCAGCCAGGTGGTGAGCAGCGTTTCGAGCGACTCGGCCTCGGCGGGGGTCAGCAGGTCGACCAGGCGGCGTTCGTTGCGCATGTGGTCGGTGAAGGCCCGGTCGACGAGCTCGCGCCCCGGTGTGGTCAGGGCGACGATGCGGCCGCGCTGGTCGTCGTCGGAGCGGCGGCGGGTGACGAGTCCGGCCCGTTCGAGGCGGTCGATCCGCTTCGTCATCGCGCCGGTGGTGACCATGGTGTGCGCGGCGAGCTCGCCCGGCGCCCTCTCGTAGGGCTCCCCGGCACGGCGCAGGGCGCACAGGACGTCGAACTCCCCCTCGCTGAGGCCGTAGCGGCCGTAGACGAGGCAGAGTTCCTCGGTGAGCCGGCCGGCCAGGCGGTGCAGCCGGCCGATCACCCCCTGCGGGCCGACGTCGACGTCGGGCCGCTCGCGACGCCAGTCGGCCTGGATGCGGGCCACGCGGTCGATGGGTTCACCGTGCTTCATGCCCCCACAATACCTTCCCGGGAAGCTATATTAGTTTCCATGGAAGCCAATTTGCGCTGGGTAGCGGTCACCGCGGTGGCGCCGGTGGCCTGGGGTGCCAACTACTACGTGACACACGAGTTCCTGCCGGCCGACCGCCCGCTCTACGGGGCCGCCCTGCGGGCGCTGCCCGCGGGGCTCGTGCTGCTGGCGCTGCGCAGGCAGCGGCCGCGCGGTGCGTGGTGGTGGCGGTCGGCGGTGCTCGGGCTGCTCAACATGAGCGTGTTCTTCGTCCTCGTCTACGCGGCCTCCCAGCTGCTTGCGACGAGCGTGGCCTCGACCGTCATGGCGGTGTCCCCGCTGACGATGATGCTCATGGCCTGGCCCCTGGTGTCCGAGCGGCCCCGGCCCGCCCAACTGGCCTGCGCGGTGCTCGGACTCGGCGGGGTCTGCCTCATGCTGCTCACGGGGGTGCAGGGCACGAGCGGGCCGGGGGTCCTGGCCTCGGCCGCCGCCATGCTGGTGTCGGCCTTCGGGCACGTCCTGACCAAGCGGTGGAGTGCCGGTACCGACGTGCTCGCCTCGACCGCCTGGCAGCTCACGGCCGGCGGCCTCTTCCTGCTGCCGGTCGCCGCGGCGGTGGAGGGTCCGCCGCCCGCGCTCTCCGCACCGGCGCTGCTCGCGTTCGGCTACGTCTCCCTGGTCGCCACCGCGCTGGCCTTCGTCGCCTGGTTCACCGGGCTGCGGCACCTGCCGGCGGGAACGGTCGGACTGATAGGCCTGCTCAACCCCGTCACGGGCGTCCTGCTCGGCACGGCGCTCGCCGGCGAGGTGCTGACCGGCCGGCAACTGTGCGGACTCGTGCTGGCCCTGGCCGGAGTCGTCCTGGGCCGGCCAGGGCGGCAGAGCCGACCCCTCCCGGAAGCGAGTCGGCCGCCTCTCCGGGAAGCGAACCGGCCGCCTCTCCGGGAAGAGAGCCGGCCGCCCTCCCGCCACGGGTCAGAGCGCCGAGGACGTCTCCTCTCCTGACGCGCTGCCCGTGAGCCACTGGTCCCAGCCCAGGTTGAAGTCGGCATAGCCGTTGTCGGCCGGGGCCTTGCCCCGAGGCGAGCCGGTGATGGTGACGGGGTCGCCCTGCTTGACCTGGCCGTAGAACCACTTCGCGTCCGACAGCGACAGGTGGACGCAGCCGTGCGAACCCCGGGCGCTGCCGCTGCCCGGGTTGGGGTCGCCCGTCGAGTAGTGCACGTAGGTGCCCGACTGGGTGAGGTGGACGTCCCAGGGCAGCGTCAGGTCGTAGAAGTTGGGGCTGCCCTTGTCGCAGCTGATGCCGACGCTGCAGGAGGTCATGTGGACCTTCTCCTGCTTGTCGATGACGGCCATCGTGCCGTCCCACGTCGGGTACTGGGCGCTGCCCGCGTTGATCGACAGGGTGCGCACGGTCTGGCCGTTGCGGGTGACCTTCATGGTGTGGCCGGTCACCGAGACGTCCGCCCGCACGTCGTCGCCGATCGTGAAGGTGTGCGTGTAACCGTGCACGCCGTAGCGCCCGTTGCCGTTGCTGACGCCCGTCATGTCGGCGTCGATCTTCACCTTCGTACCGGAGGGCCAGTAGGTCTTCGGCCGCCAGTCGGCGCGCCGGTCGCCCATCCAGTGCCAGGCACCGACCACCGGCTGCGACGTACTGACCTTCAGGTGCTTCTCGACGTTCGCCTGTGCCTTGGCCGCCACCGGGTTCGTGAAGATCACCGAGATCGGCATGGCCACGCCGACGGTGGTGCCCGTCTGCGGGGTGATCGTGTCCAGCAGCATCGGCGGGCCCGCGGGCTTGGTGGGACTGGGCGAGGCGCTCGTGCTCGGCGTCCCGGACGCCTTCGCGTCGTCCCCGCTCGCCTTGTCGCTGCCGCCCCCGCCGCCGCAGGCGGTCACCCCCACCAGCATTGCGACCGTACCGACTGCGATGCCTATGCCGCCCTTGCGCCGTCCCACACCCTGCCCCACTCACTCGTCTCGCTCTGCGGCCTCTACAGGCCCCACTGTCCGTCAGACTGCTGCAGCACGGGTTCCAGTTCCCCGGGGGACGTAAAACATGGATCAAGAATCGGACGGACGGCGACCGGCGCGGTCCGGCCGGCGCCGTGCGCGGAGATGCGCGGCAGCGAATCAGGAGTGCCGGGCGCCCGCCACGGGGTCCGTCGTCACCGGCCCCGCCCCCGCCCCGGCGCGCACCACCCGGACGCGCGATTCATGTAGCAGCCATCGTTCTATAACGTCCGGCAACACCCGTACGTCCGACAGGTGTTGGACGTAACAGCTCGGCAAATTCCTTCCGTGCGTTGGCCCGGAGTTCACCAGCCGCACCTGACGCACCGCACCGCCCTGGGCCCACAGTGAACGGCGGCCCGTCCTGGTGGCCGGGCCTGCCGTCACTCCCGCAAAGGCCTTCCTGCCGGAGGGCCCGAGAAAGGAGCAGTCATGGCCGAACTGACCCGTCGCAGACTCCTGGGCTCCGCCGCCGGCGCGCTCGGCGGCGCCGCGGCCCTCTCCCTCCTGCCGCCCAGCGTCCAGAAGGCCGTCGCCGCCGAGCCGCCGAAGAACGGCTCCCTGCACGACATCGAGCACGTCGTCATGCTGATGCAGGAGAACCGGTCCTTCGACCACTACTTCGGCACCCTCTCCGGCGTCCGCGGCTTCGCCGACCCGCACGCGCTGAAGCTGGACGACGGACGGTCCGTCTTCTACCAGCCCGACGCCGTCAACCCCAAGGGCTACCTGCTGCCCTTCCACCTCGACACGCACAAGTCGAGCGCCCAGGCCATCCCCTCCACGAGCCACGCCTGGTCGGTGCAGCACCAGGCCTGGAACAACGGCAAGATGGACCAGTGGCTGCCCGCCCACCGCAAGGCCGACGGCGTCAACGGCCCCTATGTGATGGGCTACTACACCCGCAAGGACATCCCCTTCCAGTTCGCCCTCGCGGAGACCTTCACCATCTGCGACAACTACTTCTGCTCGGTGTTCGGCCCGACCTGGCCCAACCGCCTGATGTGGATGACCGGTTCGATCGACCCGGGCGGCACTCAGGGCGGTCCGATCATCAGCAACGTGGCGCCCACGCCGTACCGCTGGACCACGTACGCCGAGCGCCTCCAGGCCGCCGGGATCAGCTGGAAGGTGTACCAGGAGGAAGACGACTACGGCACCAACATGCTGGAGCAGTTCGCGTCGTTCAAGAACGCGCAGCCCGGCTCCGACCTGTACGAGCGGGGGGTACGGCCGCAGCCGCACGGCACGTTCGAGGACGACGCGCGCAACGACCGGCTCCCGACGGTGTCGTGGATCTGCCCGACGAGCTACCAGTCGGAGCATCCGGACTACCTGCCGGCCGCGGGTGCCGACTACGTGGCGTCGAAGATCGAGGCCATCGCGTCGAACCCGAAAGTCTGGCGGAAGACCGCCTTCATCCTCAACTACGACGAGAACGACGGCCTGTTCGACCACGTGGCGCCGCCGACCCCGCCCGCCGGCACGAAGGACGAGTTCATCCAGGGGCTGCCGATCGGCGGCGGGTTCCGGGTCCCGGCGATCATCGTCTCCCCGTGGACCGTGGGCGGCTGGGTGGCCTCGGAGGCCTTCGACCACACGTCGGCGCTGCAGTTCCTGGAGCGGTTCACCGGCGTCGAGGAGCCGAACGTCAGCGACTGGCGGCGGGAGACCTTCGGCGACCTGACCACCGCGTTCCGCTTCCGCGACGCCCGCCCGCGCGCGCCCCGGCTCCCCGACGACACCGCCGAGCAGCTGGAGAAGGCGCAGGAGGAAGTGGCCACGCTGCCCAAGCCGACCCTGCCCGGCGCCGACCAGTCCTTCCCCCGCCAGGAGAAGGGCCACCGCCCGCACGTCTGACCGCCCGCGCACGACGTCCAGTCACGACGTCCTGTGCACGACCGTCCTGTGCACGAAGACAGGACCGAGGGCCGACCCCGCCCGCCGGTACGAACGCTCCGGTGGGCGGGGTGCCGGGGATCCGGACCACCCGGGACACCCGGGGGCACCCGGCGAGCTAGGCCTGGGCGGCCGGTTCCAGTGCCGCGGCGGCCGCGGCGGCCGCCGAGGAGTCCTGGCCGTAGAAGATGTCGATGTCGACCTCCTCGCCGCCCATCGTCAGCGTGTCCCAGGCGCCGCTGAGGACGAGCATGCGCAGGGTCGCGGGCTGCAGGGTGCGCAGTCGTTCCAGGATCGCCTCGTCGTCCGGCATGCCGGACAGACGGGCGGCCAGCCGGTCGCGGATGGCCTGCATGCGCTCCAGCAGCGTCTTGGTGTCGGCCTCCCGGTCCGGGTCCTCGGGGATCCCGTCGATGCCGTGGCCGATGATGTCCTTGATCGCCCAGGTGACGCCCCGGTCGTCGGTGGTGACCATCGCCTTCCAGGCCCGGCTCTTGTGCCGGTACTGCAGCATGGACATCGCCGCCTCGTGGCGGAGGAAGTCGGCGTCCCGGAACGACCTGCCGTTCCACGCCCCGTTGAGGGAGCGGGCCAGGGATATGGCTGAGGCGAGACCGCTGTTGAGGCCGCGGCCCGGCCAGAAGTGGATCGAGTTGGCGGCGTCGCCCAGCAGGAAGCCGTACGTGCCGGGCGAGGTGGTGGTGGGCGGCAGCAGCTCGGCCGAGAACCGCGGGCGTTGCACCATGTCCAGGCGGAAGCTGGTGACCGCGGACAGGTCGTCGGCCTCGACGCCGAACAGCAGCAGCCCCTCCTGCACCCGCCGCCACAGGGCAGAGCCCTTGACGAGGGCGGGCAGGAACAGCGTGCCGTGCGTCGAGCACTGGAAGTCGCCGTACTCGTCGCGGTCCATCAGGCAGGGCCGGGAGGCGATGCACTCCTCGAAGACGCGCCGGACCGGGTCCAGGCCGATCACCTCGGCCGCCTCGGCGTCGGTCAGCCGCATGTTGAGGAAGCCCTCGCCGCGCAGCGAGTTGAGCAGGAAGCGGTTCTGGGCGACGGTCAGCAGGACCGCCATGGGGTCGGTCAGGCCGGACTTCACGCGCAGGCCGAGGACGACGTCCTGGAGGTGGCGGCCGTCGAGGGAGTAGATCGACTCGTCGGCCTTGCCGAACCGGGCGGCGAAGTGCTCGCGGGTGCGCGACCGGCCGCCGTCGCAGATCGCGAGCACGTGCTGGGAGGCGAGCGCCTCCTGCTGCTCCGCCGGGTCGAACCGGGCGGGTACGAGGCGTATCCGGTCCCGCTTCTCGTTGGCCAGCTCCAGCAGGCGGTCCTCTATGTAGGCGATGCGCATGTTGCGCGGGCTGTGCTCGCCGACCGAGTCGGGGCCCGAGGGCCACATCTCCGTGAAGTGGTCCGGGTCGAAGAGGCGGGCCTGTACCTCCTCGGGCCACGCGAGGTACTGGCGGCTCTGCACGGTCACCACCTGCTGGCGCCGTACGTTGCCCTCGTCCTTGCTCTTCCAGACGACGGTACGGCCCTGCTTGCGCCACCTGCCGTCATAGACGGTGATCTTCACCTGCGACCCGAGGAAGTGCTCCAGGAGCAGGGCGAGGGACAGCCCGACGGGGCCGCCGCCGGCGACGGTGACCTGGAGTACGGGTCCCTTCTCGCTCGCCTGCCCGGCGTGCGTGACGGACCGGGGCAGGGAGAGCGCCATCAGCGTCTCCATGGCGTCCGCCACCTCGAAGCGGAACTCCTGGTCGCCGAGGGCGATCTCGTCACCGGGCTGCAGCAGCCGGGACTCCACCTCCTCCCCGTTGACCAGAGTGCCGTTGCTGCTCTCCAGGTCGTGCAGTACGTAACCCTTGTCCTCGTCGAAGACGATCTCCGCGTGGAAACGGGAGACGCTGAGACTGGAGATGACGACGGTGTTCTCCGAGTTGCGCCCAAAGGTGACGCGGGTGTCCAGGACCGGGATGCGCTCCCCCGCCAGCAGACCTTCGAGCCCGACCAGCACCGGTGCCACGGCACTTCCTTCCAGGAGTCATTGATCTCGACATCACTGCGGCACCGCCGGACACTGCCACGCACGTCCACGCCGGGCGGCAGTCAACCGGCGGAACAGCGACACGCTTGACATGTTGTCGAACCGTGAGGTCGATCGATTGCGACGGCGCCACGGTTCTCCTGGCGGCGTCCGGCCTTCCTCACCAATTCGCCCCCATCCGGGAGCTTATACTTGCGCAGCCAAGCAGTTCCAGTGGGCGCGACGCTGCGATGTCGCGTCGGCGCGGCGGGAGTTCGCCTTTTCGGCCAGGCATGCAGCGGGAGCCGCCGTCCGGACCGGAACGCGACGCGGGCCGGGCGGTCACCGCCCGGCCCGCGTGTCCCGCCGGTCGTGCGATCAGCCGGCGTGGCCGTCCGAGCGCTTGCGGTGCAGGCTGAAGGTCTCGAAGACCGACAGGTCGCCGTTCGGCTTGTTCACGTTGTAGTACGTGACGTGCATCCGGGTGGTGTCACCGGGGTGCCGGCCGGGGTCGACGGTGAACGCCGCGAAGCCGTAGGGGTGTTCGACGTCCCGGACGCCGACCCACACCGCCTTCTCCTGGACGTAGGTGGAGGTGCGCTTGCCGTTCGAGCCGGCCGTCGCCGACACGGCGGTGATCACCTTGCCGGTGCCGTCGTTGAAGAACTTCTGGTTCGTGGTGCCCGAGACACCGCCGCCGCCGAGGATCATGTGCACGGTGCCCAGGTTGGCGTCGATGTCGTCGGTGGCCTGGGAGACCGGGTTGGGCGTCAGCGTCTCGCTGCCGTTCACCACGCCGCGCACGGCCAGCGAACGCTCGTAGTTGTGCTCGTGGCCGCAGAGCACCAGGTCGACGCCGTACCGGTCGAACAGCGGGCCGTACTTCTCGCGCAGGCCGAGGTCGGCGCCGTTGGCGTCCGAGGAGCTGACCATGACCTGGTGCATGGCCACGACCACCCAGTCGACGTCCTTCGAGGAGCGCGCCGCCTTCAGTTCCTTCTCCAGGAAGGCGAGCTGGCGGCCGCCGGAGTAGCCGCTGATGTAGACGTCGCCGCCGTCCTGCAGGCAGTTGTCGTCGTTCTGCAGCACGATGACCCGCACCGAGCCGGCCGTGAACGCGTACCACAGGTTCGCGAGTTCGGCGTCGGTCTCGGTGGAGGGCAGCGAGAAGTACGCCTGGTAGGCGCCGAGGCCAAGCGGGCCGTTGGCCTTCTCGATCTCGTGGTTGCCGGCCGCCGGCATCCAGGGGCGGAAGCGCGCCGAACGGGTGTTGTTGGTGAAGAAGTTGTTCCAGGTGCGCACCCGGTCGACGTCCAGGTTGGCGTAGCAGAGGTCGCCGTTGAGGAGGTGGAACAGCGGGGCGACCTGCTCGATGCCGGTGACGATGTCCTTCGTCGCGGGCGTGGAGTTGGCGTCCAGGCCGACGCTGCCGTCGGCCGCCCAGGTGACCTGCGGGGCGGACTGGTCGCCGAAACTGGTGAAGGTGACCGGCCGGCGGCCCTGCGGAGCCGTGCGGAACGTGCCGCTGTCGGGGGTCGCCCCCTCGTGCGTGGCGAGGTAGAGGTAGTCCGTGTCCGGGGCGAGCCCCTTCAGCAGGGCGTGGTGGACGTAGACGGTGCGGTTCGAGGTGCCGTCGACATAGGTGACGGTCTGGGCCTTCTTGCTGGAGCCGAAGCCGTGCTCCAGGGTGCCGTAGCGCACGACCGGCTTGGTCACCGGGCGGTCCGTGATCCACGACACCGTCATCTGGGTCCGCGGGTCCGCCCCGAAGGTCAGGTGCAGGCCCTGGACGGGGGGCGCGCCGGAGGAGTCCGCGGTGAGGTGGAAGGCCGGAGCGGCGAGCGGGGCGGCCTGTGCGGTGCCCGCCCCCAGCAGGCCGGTGGCGGCCGCGCCGGCCCCCGCGGTACCCAGCAGGCCCAGCGCGTGACGGCGGCTGAGCCCCTCCGGGCCCTCCGCCGATCTGTCCTCTGTCGACTCTGTGTGTGTGGTCATGACGCCCTCCCGACGAGCAGCTGAGCAGACAACGACCGCACCCTTGCCCAGCCCAACTGCTGCCACATGAACACCACATGGCCACCTGGCCATCACATGTCAGGCATCCGGCCGACCGGACCGGCTCCTGCCCGTACCTTTACCGGCCGCCGCCCTGCCCTTGACCTCCGGGGGGTCCGACACCCCGGCACCTGACGTGCGCCGGCCGGGGCCGGACCGGCTTGTAACATGCTGGTCCGACCCTGGAGGACATGGATGCGCGCCGGTGACCACGCCGACTCCCTCGACCGGGCGACGAAGGAATTCGTCGCGGCGCGTCCGCAGCTCTTCGGCATCGCCTACCGTGTGATCGGCAGCGCCGTGGAGGCCGAGGACATCGTCCAGGAGGCGTGGGTGCGGTGGCAGAACACCGACCGTACCGACGTCCACGAGCCGGCCGCCTTCCTGGCCACGGTGACCACCCGGCTGGCGATCAACTTCACGCAGTCGGCCCGGGTGCGCCGGGAGTCGTACGTCGGGCCCTGGCTGCCCGAGCCCGTCGACACGCGGCAGGACCCGCAGCTGGGCGCCGAGCGCGCGGAGGCGCTCGACATGGCGGTGCTCTTCCTGCTGGAGAAGCTGAACCCGGTGGAGCGGGCCGCGTACGTGCTGCGGGAGGCGTTCGACTACACGTACCGGCGGATCGCGGACATCGTGGAGACCAGCGAGGCCAACGCCCGCCAGCTGGTGAGCCGGGCCCGCAAGCGGCTGGCGGCGGAGCGCAGGGAGCCGGTCGGCTCCGCCGAGCACCGGCGCTTCCTGGAGGTCTTCCTCGCCGCCGCGCAGAACGGCGACCTGTCGGTCCTGGAGGAGGTCCTCACCGAGGACGTGGTCAGCTACACCGACGGGGGCGGCATCCGCGGAGCGTCGAAGATCCCGGTGTCCGGGCTGGCGCACGTCTCCCGGTACCTGGTCGCCTTCGCCCCGCGGTTCTGGCCGCAGGCCCAGGTGCGGTGGGTCGAGGCCAACGGCAGCCCGGCCGTCCTGGTCTCGGCCTCGGGAACCCCGGTGGCGCTGCTGTCGGCCGACGTGTCGGCGCGCGGAATCGAACGTCTCCTGTGGGTGATGAACCCCGCGAAGCTCGCTCCCTACGTGGCGTCGCTGGACGGGTGACGCACCCGTTTCCCCGGATTCCCGGAGCGCGTGTGTCACAGCTGCGGGGGCTGCCCGGTCTCTTCTGTCGGAAACACCAGAAGGATCGCGAGAGGAATCCCGTCATGAAGGTCGTAGTCATCGGTGGTACCGGGCTCATCGGCTCGAAGCTGGTCCGCAGGCTCGGCGAGCAGGGGCACGAGGCGGTCGCCGCCGCACCGAGCACCGGCGTCGACACCCTGACCGGCGAGGGTCTGGCCGAGGCGCTGGAGGGCGCCGCGGTCGTGGTCGACGTGTCCAACTCCCCGTCGTTCGAGGACCAGGCCGTCATGGACTTCTTCCGTGCCTCCACGGCCAACCTCCTCAAGGCGGAGGCCGAGGCCGGGGTGCGGCACCATGTGGCGCTGTCCGTGGTGGGCACCGACCGGTTGCAGGGCAGCGGGTACTTCCGGGCCAAGCAGGTTCAGGAGGAGCTGATCGAGGCGTCCGGCATCCCCTACACCGTCGTCCACGCGACCCAGTTCTTCGAGTTCGCGAAGGGGCTCGCCGACGGGGTCACCGAGGGCGACACCGTGCGGCTGCCCGCCGGGCGGATCCAGCCGATGGTCTCCGACGACGTGGCCGCCGCCGTGGCCCGCGCCGCGGCCGGCGCCCCGGTGAACGGCGTGGTGGAGACCGGCGGCCCGGAGAGCTTCGAGCTGGAGGAGTTCATCCGGATGGGGCTCGCCGCCCAGGACGACCCCCGCAAGATCGTCACGGACCCGCAGGCGACGTACTGGGGTGCCGAGCTCCAGGAGGACACGCTCCTGCCGGGCCCGGACGCGGACCTCGGCGAGGTCAGGTTCGCCGACTGGCTCGCCGGGCAGCGGTAGGGCCTGCCCCGCGGGGGTCCGGTGCGGACGCCGGGCCCCTGCTCGGTGTTCCGGCGGCCTACGACGCGCCGACCAGCACCATGGTGACGCACAGCGCCATCGCCGCGGTGACCAGGAGCATCGCGGTCAGCGTGCCGCGCAGCCACCGTCCGAAGCGGGCGTGGTGCCGCTGTTCCACCGCGCTGACACTGGCGGCGATGTGCTCCGTCACCATGTGGGCCACGTAGGCCTGTTCCTGGAGGTACCAGCGCTCGATGTCCGCCTTCTGCTCCCGGGTGAGCCCCGGTTCGCGGGCGACGAACGCCGAGACGCGCCGGCGTGCCGCCCTCAGATGGGCCTGCTGGTAGAGGTAGTCCTGGATGTCGGTCAGGCCGCGGGCGGCCTCCTCGCTCGTGTCCATGGTGTGCTCCACAGGTGAGGCGGCGGCTGTCCGGCCGGTCGCGGGGTACGCGCATCGGCGCCGGGAGGGAGAGCTGCGCGCACGAACGTATCGAGCCGGGACTGGTCGGGGCCGGCGGTCTCGCGAACGCCGTAGAGCGGGAGCAAGCGGTGTGAACGTCCAGCGTGGCAACTTCCGCACGCGGTCGCAAGGGTGTCGGCACCGTACGGCGGCGGGGTGTTCGGCCAACTACGTCAGTTGACGGAATCGATCACGCCGGCCGGCGTCTAGCTTTCTCCGTGCGGCCGCGACGGCCGGCCGCGACGGAGGAGGGGCCATGAGTACGGAACCGAGGAACGTCGTGCTCGTCCACGGAGGCTTCGTGGACGGGTCCGGATGGCAGGGGGTGTACGACGCCCTCAAGGGGGACGGGTACCACGTGACCGTCGTCCAGAACCCGACGCTGTCGCTGGAGGGGGACGTCGCCGTGACGCGGAGGGCCCTCGACGCCCAGGACGGTCCGGCGGTCCTGGTGGGGCACTCCTACGGCGGTGCCGTGATCTCCGAGGCGGGCAACCACCCGAAGGTCGCGGCGCTCGTGTATGTCGCGGCGTTCGCGCCCGACAAGGGCGAGTCGGTGAACTCCCTCATCGCCGACCCGCCGCCCGACGCTCCGGTGCCGCCCATCCTGCCGCCGCAGGACGGCTTCCTCTTCCTGGACCGCGAGAGGTTCGCGGACTCCTTCGCCGCCGACGTGCCCGCCGAACTGGCCGCGTTCATGGCCGATTCGCAGGTCCCGTGGGGTGTCGACGCCCTCGGCGGGGCTGTGTCGGAGCCCGCCTGGCGGGTGAAGCCGAGCTGGTACCTGGTCGCCGCCGACGACCGGATGATCCCGCCGCCGG
Source organism: Streptomyces sp. NPDC090499 (assembly GCF_044769305.1). NCBI lineage: Bacteria > Bacillati > Actinomycetota > Actinomycetes > Kitasatosporales > Streptomycetaceae > Streptomyces > Streptomyces sp. NPDC090499. The sequence continues at coordinate 210,563 of NZ_JBIVXP010000014.1, read as the reverse complement.
CGCAGCGGGCGATGTCGGAGCGGGCGGGATCGCAGGTCGTCGAGGTACCCGGCAGCCACGCGGTGTACGTGTCGAAGCCCGCCGAGGTGGCCGCACTGATCAAGCGGGCCGCGGCGGGCTGATCCCGCGGCCTCGGACGGACGTCCCGGATCCGGGCATGCGGCGCCCGCGGTCCCGGCCGGCGCATGCCCGGCGGCCCCGTCCCGGCGTAGGGTACGGGGGTCGGTAAGGAGACGCGCATGGACGGTGCCGGTCATCCGCCGGCGGGGTCGGCGGGGCGGCTGGTCGGGCGCGAGTACGACCTCGGCCTGATCCGGGGATTCGTCGACGAGGCCCGCAGTTCGGGCGGTGCGCTGCTGCTGTCCGGGGAGGCCGGTGTCGGCAAGACGGTGCTGCTGGACGCCGCGGCCTCGTACGCCCGGGACGTGGGCACGCAGGTCGTCCGTGCCGCCGGTGTGGAGTTCGAGAGCACCGTGAGTTTCGCGGGACTGCATCAGGTCCTGCATCCGCTGCTGGCCGGGCTGGAGCGGCTGGCCGAGCCCTATTGCGGTGCGCTGAGTGTCGCGCTGGGGCTGGCGCAGGGGGCGCCGTCCGACCAGCTGCTGGTGTCGAACGCGGCGCTGACGCTGCTCGTCCGGGCCGCGGAGGAGCGCCCGCTGCTGGTGGTCGTGGACGACCTGCCGTGGCTGGACCGGGCCAGCGCCGTGGTGCTGGGCATCGTCGCCCGCCGTCTGAACGGCAGCCGGGTCGGCTTCCTCGGCGCATACCGGGTGGACGAAGGGACCTTCTTCGCATCCGGCTGGGTGCCCGGCCACGACGTACGGCCGCTGGACGCGACCGCGGCGGCAGTGCTGATCCAGGACCGTTTCCCGGCTCTGGCGCCGCGGGTGCGGGAGCGGCTGCTGGCCGAGGCGCAGGGCAACCCGCTGGCCCTGCTGGAGCTGCCCATCGCCCTGAGCGACACACGGCACCCCGCGGCCCGGGTCCCGGAGGTGCTGCCGCTGAGCCGCCGGCTGCAGGCGGTGTTCGCGTCCCGGGTGGCGGCGCTGCCCGCCCCGACCCGGTCGCTACTGCTGTACGCGGCCCTGGACGGCAGCGGTGACCTCCAGGTCCTGGCGGCGGCCGGGACCGATCCGACGGGCGTGCGGGACCTGGCCCCCGCGGAGCGGGCGGGGCTGGTGCACGTCGACGACGGTGCCGGCCGGCTGAGGTTCCGCCACCCCCTCACCCGTTCGGCCGTCGTGGAACTGTCGACGAGCGCCCAGCGCCGTGACGTACACCGTGCCCTGGCCGAGATCCGGGCCGACCGGCCCGAGCGCCGGGCGTGGCATCTCGCCCACGCCACGGTCCAGCCCAGCGAGGACGTCGCCGCGCTCCTCGAACAGGTGGCGCGCGACGTCGTGCGGCGCGGTGACGCGGGCGGTGCCGTCGCCGCGCTGCTGCGCGCCGCGGAGCTGAGTCCGCGCGGCTACGACCGCAGCCGACGGATCGCCGAGGCCGCGTATCTCGGTGCGGATCTGACCGGTGATTTGCGGGACGTGCCGAGGCTGCTGGAGGAGGCCCGCAGGGCCGACGGCGGACGGGCCGGGCCGCTGGTCGCCGCCGTCGCGGCGGCCCATCACATCCTGCTCAGCGGCGAGGGCGACCTCGGCACCGCCCACCGGCTGCTGGTCGGCGCGATCGAGATGCAGCACCAGCCGTACGACGCGGCCGACACCGCGATGCTGGAGGCGCTGCACAACCTGACCTGGGTGTGTCACGCCTGTGAGCGTGCCGAGGTGTGGGAGCCGGTGCACCGGGCGGTCGGCCTGCTGAAGCCGGCGGTCCCGGACCTGCTGGCGGTGAGTGTGGGCACCCTGGCCGACCCGGCCAGGGCGGGCCGGACCGCGCTCGACAGGCTCGACGCGCTGCTGGCCTCGCTCGACCGGGAGCGGGACCCGGTCCGGGTCATCCGGGCCGCCGTGACCTCCCTCTACGTCGACCGGCTGCCGCAGTGCAGGACCGCGCTGCGACGGGTGCTCAGGGAGGGGCGGGACAGCGGCTCGGTCACCGTGGAGATCCAGGCGCTGGTGTTCCTGGGCCGGGACTGTTTCGCGTCCGGCGGATGGGACGAGCTGGAGCGGCAGGCCGACCAGGGCCGCCGGCTGGGCGAGGCGCACAGTTACCAGCTGATGTCGGCGGAGTTCCGGTACCAGCAGGCGCTGGTCGCGGCCGCGCGCGGCGACGAGGCGGCCGTCCGGGCGCTGACAGACGAGATCGTCCTGTGGGCGCGACCGCGCGGGATGGACTTCCTGCTGTCCGGCGCCGCGCACGCGCGGGCGCTCGCCGCGCTCGGCCGGGGCAGGTTCGAGGACGCCTACCGGCACGCGTACGCCATCAGCCCCGCGGGCGAGCTGGCCTCGCACGTTCCGGCCGCGCTGCAGGTGGTCCTCGACCTGGTCGAGTCCGCGGTCCGCACGGGCCGTCTCGGGGAGGCGGCGGCCCACGTCGCCGCGGTGCACGACGCCGGTGTCGCCGGGATCTCGCCCCGGCTCGCCATGATCGCCAAGGCGTCGGCGGCGCTCGTCGCCGACGACACCGAGGCGGTCGGGCTGTTCGAGGAGGCGCTCTCAATACCGGGCACCGACCGCTGGCCGTTCGACCTGGCCCGGGTGCGGCTCGCGCACGGCGAACGGCTCCGGCGGGCGAAGTCCACCACCGCGGCCCGCAGCCACCTCGGTGCCGCGCTCGACGCCTTCGAGAACCTCGGCGCGCGCCCCTGGGCGGCCCGGGCCGGCAACGAGCTGCGCGCCACGGGGCTGGCCGTCGGGCCGGCCGGCGGCACGGGGCCGGCCTCGCTCACCCCGCAGCAGCGTGAGATCGCCCTGCTCGCGGCGGCGGGCCTCACCAACAAGCAGATCGGCGAACGGCTCTTCCTGTCTCCGCGTACCGTCTCCACCCACCTCCACCAGCTCTTCCCCAAGCTGGGCGTGGCCTCCCGCGCGGCACTGCGCGACGCCCTGGGCGACGGCGAAGAAGCCTGACCGACGTGATCCGGGAAGCCGGTCCCTGCCGTGCTCGGGAGCGGGCGTCCACCACGTCGTCAGGCCGGCAGGTCCTTGCCGCTGCCCGGCTCACTCCCGCCCGGACCGGCGGGCGGCCGTACCAGGCCGGTCAGATGCCGTCCTTTCCCCTCACGCAGGGCTCGTGACAGCCCCAGCGCAGCCGTTCGCACGGCCGGAGCCAGTTGGGCGGGGCGGAACCGAGCCAGGGGAACCGCCAGCGAGATGGCCGCCACCGCGATCCCGCCGCCGTCGAAGACCGGGGCGGCGATGCAGGTCACGTCCCCGGTCGCTTCCTGCTCCTCATAGGCGAGCCCGGATGCCTGGACCTGCTCGATGACCGTGCGCAGGCGCAGCGGGTCGCTGATCGAGTGGGGGGTGAGCCGCTGCAGCGGAGCGGCCAGGACCTCCTCGACCAGCTCCGCCTCCGAGAAGGCGAGGAGCGCCTTGCCGACGCCGGTGCAGGTGAGGGGAAGCCGGCCACCGATGCGGGACGGCAGTTCCACCGCACCGTGCCCGTGGATCCGTTCGACGTAGACCACCTCGTGGCCTTCGCGGACCCCCAGGTGCACGGTTTCGTGGGTTGCTTCGAAGAGGTCCTGGAGGTAGGGCAGCGCCGTCTCCCGCAGACTGCTGCGCCGGGGGACGAGCGAGCCCAGTTCGAAGAGCCTGCCGCCCAGCCGATAGCTGTCGCCGTCACGCTCCAGGAGCCGGAGCCGGACCAGATCGCCCGTGAGACGGAACGCGGTGGTCTTGGTCAGGCCGGCCTTCCGGGCCAGCTCGGACAGCCGAAGGGGGCCGTCACCCGGCGCGAAGCAGTCCAGAAGGGCTACCGCTTTCTCCAGCATGTTTCCCGAGGAAGTGTTCCGTGGCATGGAACAGACTTTGCCACCCGGGATCGCGGCGGCCTATACCGGAGCACGCGGGCGCCCGCCGGGGCAGCTGCCCGTCCCCCCCGTTCCGAGGAGCCACATGTCCGTCTCCACCCCTCCGACGCCCGCGGCCGTTCGCGCCGCGGAGACGCTCGCCGAGGCCGAGCGCACCGGGATCCCGTGTCCCCCGGTGCGAAAGCTGTTCGCCTCCGACGATCTCGACACCGCCTACGCCGCCCAGCGGGTCAACACGGAACACGCGCTCGCCGCGGGGCGCCGCGTCGTCGGTCGCAAGATCGGCCTGACGTCCCCGGCCGTGCAGGCGCAACTGGGCGTGGGCCAGCCGGACTTCGGTGTCCTCTTCGCCGACATGGCCGTACCCGACGGCGGGGAGGTGCCGGCCGGGCGGCTGCTGCAGCCGAAGGTCGAGGCCGAGGTCGCCCTCGTCCTCGGCAGCGATCTGCCGCACCGCGACTGCACGCTCGCGGACGTACTGCGTGCGACCGACTTCGTGCTGCCCGCCCTGGAGATCGTCGACAGCCGGGTCGAGAACTGGGACATCAGCATCACCGACACCATCGCCGACAACGCCTCCAGCGGCCTGTTCGTCCTCGGCGGTCCCCTGCGCCTCCTGGCCGACCTGGACCTGCGCGGCGTGACGATGACCATGAGCCGGGGCGGGACCGAGGTCTCCACGGGCTCCGGCACCGACTGCCTGGGCAGTCCGCTGAACGCCGCGGTCTGGCTGGCGTCCACCCTCGCGGCCATGGGCGACCCGCTGCGCGCCGGGGACATCGTTCTGACGGGCGCGCTCGGCCCGATGGCCCCCGCCGCACCGGGCGACGCCTTCCTCGCCGACGTCACCGGCCTGGGCTCGGTCTCGGTCCGCTTCGCCCCCGCCACCGCACCGGAAAGGACCTCCGCATGACGACCGGGAACCGCACCAAGGTCGCCGTCATAGGCTCCGGCAACATCGGCACCGACCTCATGATCAAGGTGCTGAGGCTGTCGGACACCCTGGAGATGGCGGCGATGGCCGGCATCGACCCCGACTCGGACGGTCTGGCCCGCGCCCGCCGGCTGAAGGTGGCCACCACTCACGACGGCATCGACGGGCTGGTGCAGCTGGACGAGTTCGCCGAGGTGGACATCGTCTTCGACGCGACCTCGGCGGGCGCGCACCGCCGTCACGACGAGGTCCTGCGCGAGCACGGGCGCACGGTGATCGATCTGACCCCCGCCGCGCTCGGGCCCTTCGTCGTACCGCCCGTGAACCTGGAGGAGCACCTCGACGCGGCCAACGTCAACATGGTCACGTGCGGCGGGCAGGCCACCATCCCGATCGTCGCCGCCGTGGGGGCCGTCACGCCCGTGCACTACGGCGAGATCGTCGCCTCCATCGCCTCCCGCTCGGCCGGACCGGGCACCCGCGCGAACATGGACGAGTTCACCGAGACCACGTCCTCGGCCGTCGAGAAGGTCGGCGGTGCCGCCCGCGGCAAGGCGATCATCATCCTCAACCCGGCCGAACCACCGCTGATCATGCGGGACACCGTGCACTGTCTGGTCTCCGACTGCGACACCGGTGCGCTCACCCGTTCGGTCGAGGAGATGGCCGACAAGGTCCGCGCCTACGTCCCCGGCTACCGGCTCAAGCAGGACGTCCAGTACCGACCGGTCGCCGACGACGACCCGCTGCGCTCCCTGCTGCCCGCGGGCGAGCACACCCGGCCCGCCCTGCGCGTCTCGGTCTTCCTGGAGGTGGAGGGGGCTGCCCACTACCTGCCCAGGTACGCGGGGAACCTCGACATCATGACCTCCGCCGCCCTGCGCACGGGCGAGCGGATGGCCGCCCTCACCAGCGCCCAGGGAGCCCGGCGATGACCACCACCGTCCAGCCGCTCTACGTCCAGGACGTCACCCTGCGGGACGGCATGCACGCCGTCCGGCACCGCTACACCGTCGAGCAGGCCCGCACCGTCGCCGCCGCCCTCGACGCCGCCGGTGTGGCCGCCATCGAGATCGCCCACGGCGACGGGCTGGCCGGCTCCAGCGTCAACTACGGCATCGGGGCGCACACCGACTGGGAGTGGATCGAGGCCGTCACGGACGCCGCGCACCACGCGGTGCCCACCACACTGCTGCTGCCCGGCATCGGCACGATCCACGAGCTCAAGCAGGCCCGCTCCCTGGGCATCCGTTCGGTGCGCATCGCCACCCACTGCACCGAGGCCGACATCTCCGCCCAGCACATCGCCGCCGCACGCGAGCTGGGCATGGACGTCGCCGGGTTCCTGATGATGTCCCACATGGCCGAGCCCGCGGAACTCGCCCGCCAGGCCAGGCTCATGGAGTCCTACGGCGCTCACTGCGTCTATGTCACCGACTCCGGCGGCCGCCTCACCATGGACGGCGTCCGCGACCGCTTCCGCGCCTACCGCGACGTCCTGGACCCGGCGACGGAACTGGGCATACACGCCCACCACAACCTGGCCCTGGGAGTCGCGAACACCGTGGCGGCCGTGGAAGAGGGCGTCACCCGCGTCGACGCCTCCCTCGCGGGCCAGGGTGCGGGCGCGGGCAACTGCCCCCTGGAGGCGTTCATCGCGGTGGCCGACCTGATGGGCTGGCAGCACGGCTGCGACCTCTTCCCCCTGATGGACGCCGCCGACGATCTCGTACGACCGCTGCAGGACCGCGAGGTGCGGGTGGACCGCGAGACCCTCAGCCTCGGCTACGCCGGCGTCTACTCCAGCTTCCTGCGCCACGCGGAGACCGCCGCCGCGCTCTACGGCCTCGACACGCGCAGCATTCTGGTCGAGGTCGGCCGGCGCAAGCTGGTCGGCGGCCAGGAGGACATGATCACCGACGTGGCCCTGGACCTCGCGGCGGCCCGCGAGAAGGCCGCCTGACCGAGTGGCTGAGGGCTCGGAGGTCTGCGAACCCCCGCCGCCGTGACCGGGGGGCGGGGCCGGATCCCCCGACCCGCGGGAATCGGCAGACTCCGCAGAGCACCCGGGCAAAGAAGGAAATCGTAGGTCCCGCGGGTCCCGGACACTCCGGAACAAGGATTTCCTGCCTCGGAGACAATCCCGTGTCCACCACCTGCAGCACGCCGTGAGGGCTACGTAACTCCCCCTTATTCCCGATGACTTCGTTCGGCAATCGCCGCTGGCTGAAGTGGTGGTCACACGCAGCGGCGAAGGGCGAAAACCCCGGCGCCCGGCATGGAGGATGTCATGCCCGAGATGTATTTCGACGTGCGCTGGCCCGATCATACGACCCAGCGCTGCTATTCCCCCTCCACGGTCATCGAAGATTTCCTCACGGCCGGTGAGACATACGAACTGGCCGACTTTCTTGAACGCAGCCGGACGGCGCTCGGAATCGCCGGAGAGCGGGTGCGCGAGAAATTCGGCTTCTCCTGCACCGGCGCTTCGGGCCAGTTGGAGCAGATCGAGGAGAGGGTACGCGTCCGTGCGTTTCCCGCCGGCAGCAAGGTCACGGTGGAGGCGCTGCTGTACGCCGGCGGGAGGGCCCGGTGAGCCCGGTACCCCGGCTCGCCGGGGCCCACTACACCGTGGCCGTGATCGGCGGCGGCCAGGCGGGACTGTCGGTCAGTCACTGCCTGCGCGCACGCGGCATCGGCCACGTGGTCGTCGAGGCCAACCGGGTGGGCCACGAGTGGCGGGAACGCCGCTGGGACTCCTTCTGCCTGGTGACCCCCAACTGGCAGTGCAATCTGCCCGGCCACCCCTATTCCGGCGGCGACCCGGACGGCTTCATGGTCCGCGACGACATCGTGCGGTATCTGGAGGACTACGTCGCGGCCTTCCGGCCCCCGCTGGTGGAGGGCGTGTCGGTGACCAGGCTGCGCCGGGCGCCGAACGGAGTCTTCGACGTCACGACCGCGGCCGGGGAGTTCACCGCCGACCAGGTGGTCGTCGCGACGGGGCCCTACCACACCCCGAGGATCCCGCGGACGGCCGAGCGGCTGCCCGCCGCCGTCGAGCAGTTCCACTCCTCCGGCTACCGCAACCCGGACCAGCTTCCGGACGGCGGCGTACTCGTGGTGGGCACGGGCCAGTCCGGCTGCCAGATAGCCGAGGACCTCCACCTCGCCGGCCGGCAGGTGCATCTGGCCGTGGGCGGCGCACCGCGTGTCGCCCGCTTCTACCGGGGCCGTGACTGTGTGGCCTGGCTGGACGAGATGGGCCACTACGACAAGCCGATCGACGAGTTCGACGACGCCGACGCGGTTCGGCTGCGGGTCAACCACTACGTCACCGGGCGTGACGGCGGCCGGGACATCGACCTGCGCGCCTTCGCCCGCGACGGAATGCGGTTGTACGGGCGGCTGACCGGGATCAGCGGTCCGGCACTGCAGTTCGCCGACGACCTGAAGGTGAACCTCGACCACGCCGACGCCGTCGCGGAGGGCATCAAGGACGCCATCGACGCGCACATCGAAGCGGTCGGAGTCGAGGCGCCCCGGGAGCCGCGTTATGTGCCGGTATGGGAGCCCGCCGAGCAGCCGCGGGCCCTCGATGTGACCGAGGCCGGCATCACCTCCGTCGTCTGGTCGACGGGCTTCACCCGCGACCACCGCTGGATCGAGATCCCCGCCTTCGACGGCCGCGGCTACCCGATGCACTGGCGGGGCGCCAGCAACGTGCCCGGCCTGTACTTCCTGGGCCTGCCCTGGCAGTACTCGTGGGGTTCGGGACGCTTCGAAGCGGTGGGCCGGGACGCCGAGTTCCTGGCCGGCCACATCGACGCCTCCCGGCGCCTGGCCGACGTGTGCGGCACCCTCACCGGCGCGCCCGCCGAACTCGCCTCCGCCCTCCCGATCGGCTGACGCCCATGGTCCACGACGCGCACCGGCACATCGGTGTCCTGCCCGCGTACCCCTTCTACGGCGGCCCGCCCGTCAGCCCCGACACCACGGCCCGCGCCACGGTCAGGCAGCTCATCGCCGACCTGGACGCGGAGAGCACGGAACGCGCCCTGGTGATCCCCAACTACGGCGTCCCCGACCCCGCGATCGCCTTCTCCTTCAACGAGTTGGCGATCGAGGCCGCGCAGAGCGACGACCGCATCCGCGCGGGGCTGTGGGTCTCACCGCGCTCCGAGGACGCCCACCTCACGGATCGGGCCCTGGCGCTGGCGGGCGAGTCCGGGGTGAGGGCCCTGAAGCTGAGCTTCCTGCTGGGCGGGCGTCCCACCGACCCCGACTGCCGCCCCCAGCTGGACCGGATCTTCGCCACGGCGGCCCGGCACCACCTCGTCGTCCACGTGCACACCTCCCCGGGCGCCGCCTCCGACATCGACGAGGTCGGCCACCTCGTGGACTGGTACGCCGATCACGTCCCTGTCCACCTCGTGCACTTCGGCGGCGGGATGAGCGGCCACATCAAGCTCGCCGGCTCCCGGTTCTTCGACTGGATCGGCGCCGGCAAACGCGTCTACACCGACCTCTCCTGGGCCATCGGTTTCACTCCCCGCTGGCTGGCCCGGGAGATCGAGCGCCGCGGCCTCGGCCACGACCGGGTGCTCTTCGCCAGCGACCAGCCGTGGGGCGACTTCGCGGGCGAGTACGCCCGGCTCGCCGCGGCGACCGGCGGCGGCACCCTGGGCGACCTGGTCTTCCGGGACACCTTCGCCGCGCTCTACGACTGACCGCACCACCCTTCCGGTATCCACAAGTGCGTCCAAGGAGACAGCCATGTCCGAAGCCGTCCAGCTCAGCGACGTCGAGCAGAAGTCCCTCGACGAGATCCCGCACCCCTCGCTCCCCGAAGGCTCCAGCATCTACGGCTCCACCAAGGTCTTCCCCGACTACCGGGCCGAGGACGGCGAGACCTACTTCACCCTCGTCCACGGCATCGCCCACGAGTCGTCGGTGTCCTTCGTCGCCGTCCTGCAGGCCACCCGCGCCCTGCGCAAGGGCTTCGAGACCGCCATCTACTTCTACGGCCCCGGCTCCCTCAACTGCCTGGCCACCCGCGGCTTCCCGACCACCGGGAACTCCGCCTTCCCCGGCGAGCACAACATCAACAACCAGCTCAAGACGTTCATCGCCGAGGGCGGCAAGGTCTACTGCTGCCGCTTCGGCCTGTCGCTGCACGGCGCCCGCGAGGAGGACCTCATCGAGGGCGTCATCCCCACCCACCCCCTCGACGTCCAGGACGCGCTGATCCACTACGCGCGCAAGGGCGCCATCATCAACTCCACCTACCAGCTGTAGGGAGCACGACGTGAGCGTTGGCACCGGCAGCAGCGGTACGGCGGTGAATGTGCGGATCATGACCCGCGCCGAACTCGCGCTCCGCGGGGTTGCGTTGGACACCCCCGTGCGCAGGCCCGACGGCGCGGGACCCAGCGACGACGGACACGTCCTCGTCGACGGTGCCAACGCCGCGCTCCCCCGCAATCCCGACAGCCCCTACACCGTCCGCGACGGCAGGGTATGGCTCGGCGACGAGTCCGGACGTCTCACCGACACCGGCCTCACGCTCACCGCCGTACACCGCCCGAAGTTCTACGACCTGACCACCGCCGACGGCACCCCCTACGAGCACATCGCCCGCCTCCACGGCGCGGACGTCCTCGCCACCACCGTCGTGCAGACCTGCATCCGCTACGCCGAGTCCGACCGCTGCCGCTTCTGCACCATCGAGGAGTCGCTGCGGGCCGGCGCGACGGTCGCCGCCAAGACCCCGGCGCAGCTCGCGGAGGTCGCCGAGGCCGCCGTACGGCTCGACGGCGTCCGGCAGATGGTCATGACGACCGGCACCACCACCGGCCCCGACCGGGGCGCCCGCAACCTGGTCCGCTCGGTGCGGGCCGTACTGAAGGCGGTCCCCGCACTGCCCGTTCAGGTGCAGTGCGAGCCACCCGGTGACCTCTCCTGGATCCGCGCCCTGCACGACGCCGGGGCGACCTCGATCGGCATCCATGCCGAGTCCCTCGACGACGAGGTGCGCCGGCGCTGGATGCCCGGCAAGTCGACCGTGCCGATGGCCGAGTACGAGGCCGCCTGGGACGAGGCGGTGCGGGTGTTCGGACCCAACCGGGTCTCCACCTACCTGCTCGTCGGGCTGGGCGAGGATCCTGATGAACTCGTCGCGGGGGCGGGGAAGTTGATCGAGCGGGGCGTGTACCCCTTCGTCGTCCCCTTCCGCCCGATGACCGGCACCCTCGCCGCCCGCGACGGGATCGGGGCACCGAGTGCCGAGCTGCTGCGGTACGTCACCGAGGGCGTCGCCGGGAAGCTGCGCGCCGCCGGGATGCGGGGCGGCGACCAGAGAGCCGGCTGCGCGGCCTGCGGGGCGTGCAGCGTGCTGCCCGCGGCGGGCGGGTGACGGGCATGCTGCTCGACGGATCCGCGACGGCGGCGGCGACGGACGACGTCTTCGACATCCTGGCCCTGCTCGGCGACCGCAGCACCCTCCAGCGCCAGGCCGCCTTCCGTATCGGGGAAGCGTCCTCGGAGGCCGAGCTGGCCGCCTACCGCAGGCTGCGCCGCGAAATCTTCGTCGCCGAGCAGGGGCTGTTCACCGGTGACGACCTGGACGGCCGGGACCTCGACGAGCGCACGGTCGTCCTCGTCGCCAGGACCGGTGACGGCACGGTGGTCGGCGGCGTGCGGCTCGGACCGGTGGACGACGGACCGGACCTGGGCTGGTGGGCGGGCGGCCGGCTGGTCGTCGACCGCCGGGCCCGGGGTCCGCTCGGCGTCGGCGCGGCCCTCGTCCGCGCGGCCTGCGCCCATGCGGAGACCGCGGGCGCTCTGCGGTTCGACGCCGCGGTCCAGGTTCGCAACGAGCCCCTCTTCCGGCGCCTGGGCTGGCGGTCCGTACGCCGGGTCACCGTGGCGGGCGCCCCGCATGTGCTGATGCGGTGGCCGATCGGCCGGATCGCGGCCCAGGCGGACGCCGTCAAGTCGGCCCTCGGCCCCCTCCTGGCGGGCCTGCGCGAACCGCCGGTCCACGTCCGCCCGGCGGGAGCACCGGCCGTCCTCGGCGGCGCGGGGTTCGTCGGTGACGACGGGGCGCCCGTCCCCGGCACCGACGTGATCGCCGCCTGCGACGCGATCGTGCCGTCGATGGTCGAACGGGACCCGGAGTGGGCGGGCTGGTGCGCGGTCCTGGTGAACGTCAACGACCTGGCCGCGATGGGCGCCTCACCGCTCGGTCTGCTGGACGCCGTCGGCGCGCGGGACGCGGGCCACGCCCGGCGGATCCTCGACGGACTGCGGCGGGCCGCGCACGCGTACGGCGTCCCGGTGCTCGGCGGGCACACCCAGCTCGGCGTCCCCGCCGCTCTGTCGGTCACCGCGCTGGGCCGGACCCCGCATCCGGTGCCCGGGGGTGGGGGGCGTCCGGGGCATGCCGTGCGGCTCACCGCCGACCTCGGCGGCGGCTGGCGGGCGGGATACCGGGGCCGGCAGTGGGACTCGTCCACGCACCGTCGTGCGGACGAACTGCGGGCCATGACCGGCGCGGTGGCCGCGGCCCGGCCCGCCGCCGCGAAGGATGTGTCGATGGCCGGGATCGCGGGGACGCTCGGCATGCTCGCGGAGGCGAGCGGCTGCCGGGCCGTCCTCGACGTGGCCGCCGTCCCCCGCCCGGCAGGCGCGACGACGGGCGACTGGCTGACCTGCTTCCCGGGCTTCGCGATGCTCACCGCCGACGCGCCCGACGCCCCGCCGCCCGCCGCCGGGCCCGCCACGGGCGCCGTCTGCGGCGAACTGACCACTGGAGAAGGCGTCGGGCTGCGCTGGCCCGACGGCGAGATCACCGAAGCGGTCGCCTCCGCGGTGACCGGGATGGGACCCGCATGAACACCCTGCGCATGGCCGCCGTCGCCGCCGAGTTCGGCCGCGACCTGGAGGAGGACTTCCTGACGGCAGAGCGGCTGGTCAGGGCGGCCCGGGAACAGGGCGTGCGGCTCCTGGCCCTGCCCGAGGCCTGCCTGGGCGGCTATCTGCTCAGTCTCGACGACTCCTCGGAGCTCGACGCGGGCCCGCCCGCGCTGGCCCTGGACGGCCCGGAGATCCGCCGGCTGGCGGCGCTGGCCGGGGAGACGACGGTCGTCGCCGGCTACTGCGAGGCGGGGCCGGACGGCCACCGCTACAACAGTGTCGTCTGCGTCACCGGCGACGGCGTCCTCGGCAACCACCGCAAGGTCCACCAGCCGCTGAGCGAGGACGCCTCCTACGCCTCCGGGGACCGCTTCCACGCCTTCGACACCCCGGTCGGCCGGATCGGCATGATGATCTGCTACGACAAGGCGTTCCCGGAGTCCGCGCGGGCGCTGGCCCTCGACGGGGCGCAGATCGGGGTGTGCGTGTCGGCCTGGCCCGGCGCCCGCACCAACGCCTCCGCCGACCTCGAACGGGACCGCTGGAAGCGGCGCTTCGACCTGTTCGACCGGGCGCGTGCGCTGGAGAACCAGATCGTGTGGCTGTCGGCCAACCAGGCGGGCACCTTCGGGTCGCTACGCTTCGTCGGCAGCGCCAAGGTCGTCGACCCGGGCGGCGAGATCCTCGCCGACACGGGGGTGGCGGCCGGTACGGCCGTCGCCGAACTGGACGTCGTGCGGGCCCTGGAGACCGCCCGGCGCTCCATGGGTCATCTGCGCGACCGGCGGCCGGACACCTACACACCCGCAGGAGCAGTCACCGCATGAGCACGATCCGGATCGCGGCCGCGGCCGCCCACTTCGGCCGCGACCTGGACTTCGATCTGGCCCGCATCGCCAAACTCGTCGACGACGCCCGCACCTCGGGCGCCCGCCTGCTGGTCCTGCCCGACGCCGCCCTCGGCGGCTACCTCGCCGATCTCCGCCACCCCGACCCCGAGGCCCTGCCGCCCGCCCTCAAGCCCGACGACCCGCTGATCCTCCAGGTCGCCCGCCTGGCCGCCGAGATGGTGGTCTGCCTCGGCTACTGCGAGGACGCGGGCGACGAGCGCTACAACGCCGCCGTCTGTGTCAGCGGCGACGGTGTCCTGGGCCGTCACCGCAAGGTCCACCTCCCCGCCGGCGAGACGGCCGCCTACTCCCCCGGCGACCGCTTCGACGCCTTCGACACCCCGGTCGGCCGGATCGGGATGCTCATCGACTACGACAAGACGTTCCCCGAGTCGGCGCGCTCGCTGGCCCTGGACGGCGCGGAGATCCTGGCCTGCCTGTCCGCCTGGCCCACGTCCATCACCAACCGCGCCCCGCGCATGGCCCAGGACCGCCAGGCCAGGCTCTTCGACCTGTACGACCAGGCCCGCGCCGCGGAGAACCAGGTCGTCCTCGCCTCCTCCAACCAGACCGGTGCCATGGGCGGCATGCGCTTCCTCGGCCAGGCCAAGGTCGTCGGTCCCGGCGGCGACATCCTGGCCCGCACCTGGTCCAAGGCCGGCCTGGCCGTCGCCGAGGTCGACATCGCCACCGAACTGGACCGGGCGCGCCGGGTCCTGCGCCACCTCGACGAGCGCCGGCCCGAGGCCTACCGGGAGGACCGCACGTGAAGATCGCCCTGCTCAGCTACTCCACCAAGCCCCGCGGCGGCGTCGTCCACACCCTCGCCCTCGCCGAGGCGCTGGCCGCGCTGGGCGAGGACGTCACCGTGTGGACGCTGGGCCGCGGCGGCGACGGGGGCTTCTTCCGGCCGGTGGACGCCCGCGTGCAGCTGCGGATCGTGCCGTTCCCGGACGGCCCCGGCGGGGAGCCGGTGGGCGAGCGGATCCTGCGCTCCATCGGGGTCCTGCGCGCGGCCTTCGACCCCGCGCCGTACGACGTCGTCCACGCCCAGGACTGCATCAGTGCCAACGCGGTGGACGGCCGCTGCGTCCGCACGGTCCACCACGTCGACCACTTCACCACCCCCGAACTGGCCGCGTGCCACGAGCGGGCCGTCGTCGAGCCGCACGCGCACATCTGCGTCTCCCGGTCGGTCGCCGACGAACTCGCCGTGGGCTGGAGCCTGAAGCCGGCCGTCATCCCCAACGGCGTGGCCTACGACCGCTTCGCGACCACCGACCCGGCCGCTCGGGAGAGCTGGCGCGCGCGACTGGGCCGCTATGTGCTGACCGTCGGAGGCATCGAACCCCGCAAGGGCTCCCTGGACCTGCTGGAGGCGTACGCGCTGCTGCGCTCCGCACACCCCGGCCTCCGGCTGGTGATCGCCGGTGGCGAGACGCTCTTCGACTACCGGGACTACCGGGCCCGTTGGGAGCAACGGGCGGCCGAACTCGGCATCCGCCCCGTGGTACTGGGGCAGGTCGCCGAGGAGGAGCTGCCCTCGCTGGTCGCCGCCGCCGGTGCCTTCGCCTTCCCGTCCGTGAAGGAGGGCTTCGGACTCGCCGCGATGGAGGCCCTGGCCGCGAGCGTCCCGCTGGTGGTACGGGAACTGCCGGTCCTGCGTGAGGTGTTCGGGTCCGCGGCCCGTTTCGCGGCCACTCCGCAGGACCTCGCCGCCGAGCTCGGCTCCGCGCTCACCACCGACGATCCGTTCCGGCGAGCCGCGGGACACGCCCTCGCCGCCCGGCACACCTGGGCCGAGGCCGCGCGCCGTCACCTGGACTTCTACGGCACACTGCCGGCCGGCTGAGCCTGCTCGACACCGGCCGCTTCCCTCCCGCGTGAGCGCGGGGCCCGGCTCCGGGACCCGGGCTCCCACGACACACAGCTGACAAGAAGCTGTCACACGCGGACCGGAATGCGGGTTCGTCCGCCCCCGTTCTGACGGGTACGGCTGTTGCAGAGCCTCGCCCGACGAAAGAGGACGGACGCATGACGACTGAGGCCACCACCGCGGATCTCCAGGTCTTCACCGAGAGCTGGCAGGACTGGCACCGTGCCCAGGAGGCCCGGATCTCCGCGCCGCACGGGTTCCTGGCCATCACCGGGCTGCACTGGCTCGACGACCGCCCGCAGCGCTTCCCGGACGCTCCCGGCGCCTGGCACACCGGCCCCGACGGGGTGGTCGTCACCCTCGACGACCGGGAGGAACTGGTCGTCGACGGGACGCCGGTGCGCGGCGAGCACCGCTTCGGTGTGCTTCCCGAGCGCGGCGGCGCCGAAGCGGTCTGGGGCGACGCCGTCATCGAGGTGGCCAGGCGCGGCGGGAACGACATCGTGCGCCCCCGGCATCCGGACGCCCCGCTGCGCACCGCCTTCACCGGAACCCCCGCCTACGCCCCCGACCCGCGCTGGGCCGTGCGGGGCCGGTACGTCCCCTTCGACGAGCCGCGGCCGACCACGGTGGGCGCCGCGGTGGAGGGCCTCGAGCACGTCTACGACGCCCCGGGCCGGATCGAGTTCGAGCTGGCGGGGCGGCAGCTGTCCCTGACCGCGTTCCCCGGACACGGCCCGGGTGGACTGATGGTGCTGTTCACCGACGCGACCTCGGGGGTCACCACCTACGCCGCGAACCGGTCGCTGGCCGTCGGACCGCCCGCCGCCGACGGCACGGTGCTCCTGGACTTCAACCGCGCCGCGAACCTGCCGTGCGCCTACACGGACCTCGCCACCTGCCCGCTGCCGCCCGCCGGGAACCGGCTGCCGGTGGCGGTGGAGGCCGGGCAGAAGATCCCCCGCGAGCGCGGTGGGTCCTGACCCGGACGGCAGGGCCCGGCGACGGGCCTGGTGCGGCCGGCTCCGGCTGCGCTCGGGCGGGGGCGGTCGGCCCGCCCGAGCGGGGCGCCAGGGGTTTCCGGGCCGGGGCCGGTCAGCTGTCGTAGTCGACCGTCAGCGACTCGGAGACCGGGTAGGACTGGCAGGTCAGGACGTAGCCGGCGGCCACCTCGGCGGGTTCCAGGGCGTAGTTGCGGCGCATGTCGGCCTCGCCGTCCGTGATGCGGGCGCGGCAGGTTCCGCAGACGCCCCCCTTGCAGGCGAAGGGGAGGTCCGGGCGGAGGCGGGCGGCGGAGTCGAGGATGGTGCGCTCGCGCGGGAGGCGCGCGGTGGTGGAGCGGCCGTCCAGGGTGACGGTGACCTCGCTGGCCGGGCCGGTCGCCACCGCGTCCTCGTGGCGGACGGGCTCGATCGGCTCGTCGGCGAAGAAGAGCTCCTGGTGGATCCGGCCGGCGGGGACGCCCAGTCCGGCGAGCACCTTCTGGGCGTCGACGACCATGCCGTGCGGGCCGCACAGCCACCAGTGGCCGGTGGTCTCGATGTCGACCAGGCCGTCGACGAGCGCGCCGAGGCGGTCGCCGTCGAGGCGGCCGGAGAGGAGTTCGGCCTCCCGGGGTTCGCGGGAGAGGACGTGGGCGAGGTGGAAGCGGGTGCGGTACTCGTCCTTCAGGTCGGCGAGTTCGTCGGCGAACATCACGGTGTCGGTGCGGCGGTTGCCGTAGAACAGCGTCACCGTCGAGCGGTCGTCGGCGGCGAGGACCGATGCGGCGATGGACATCATCGGGGTGATGCCGGAGCCGGCCGCGATGAGCACGTGGTGGCCGGGGACGGTCAGGTCGGGGGTGAAGGCTCCGGTGGGGGCCATCACCTCGACGGTGTCGCCCGGGCGCACCTCGTGCACCAGCCACGAGGAGAAGAGTCCGCCGGGCACCTCGCGGACGCCGATGCGGGGCGCGGTGCCGGCCGGCGAGCAGATCGAGTAGGAGCGCCGCTCGTCGCGTCCGTCGACGTCGCGGCGGAGGGTGAGGGACTGGCCGGGGCCGAAGGCGAACTCCGCCGCGAGGGCGGCGGGGATGTCGAAGGTGACCGCCACGGCGTCCTCGCACAGGGGCTGGACGGCGGCGACGCGCAGGGGGTGGAAGGCAGGGCGGCGCCGGCGTGCTGTCGTCGCGGGGGCACCGGCGGTCGGTGCCGTCAGCTCTGCCATCAGATCTCCTTGACGTACTCGAACGGCTCCCGGCAGCTGAGGCAGCGCCACAGCGCCTTGCAGGAGGTGGCCGCGAACCGGGAGGTCTCCTCGGTGGCGGCCGATCCGCAGCGGGGACACGGAACCGTGCGCCGGGTCGGCGCCAGGTCCAGCGGGACGGGACCCGCGGGCCGCCGGGGCGCGGTGCCCGGCGGTGCGATGCCGTGGTCGGCGAGTTTGCGGCGCCCTTCGGGGGTGATCCAGTCACTGGTCCACGGCGGGTCGAGGACCGTGCGGATCTCCACGCGGCCGAAGCCGGCGTCCCGCAGGCGGGCGGCGACCCCGGCGCGCATCTCGGCCATGGCGGGGCAGCCCGAGTAGGTCGGGGTGAGGTCGGCGACCACCGTGCCGTCCGGCTCGACGGTGACGTCCCGCAGCACGCCGAGGTCGGCGAGGGTGAGCATGGGGAGTTCCGGGTCGGGGACCTGTTCGGCGATGTGCCGGGCCCGCCGGGCGTCGGTCAGGACGGTCACCACGTCGCCTCCGGGTGGGCGCGGGCCACGCTCTGCAGCTCGGCGAGGAGCGGGGCGAGGTGGTCGGTGTGCTCGCCTTCGCGGCCCTGGCCGGGCAGTGGCGGGACGCTCGGCATGGGGAGTCCGGCCGCGTCGAGGGCCTGGTGGAGGTCGGCCAGCACCGCGTCGCGCACGTCGTGGGCGGCGAACAGCTCCGCCCAGTACGGGGCCTGCGCCTCCAGGGCGGTCAGCATCCGGGCATGGGACTCCTCCGTGCCGTCGCCGAGGCGTACCACCCACTCGGCGGCGTACTGCCGGTGGTAGGTGAGCTCCTTGACGCCCTTGGCCGCGATCGCCGCGAGCACCGGGTCGGGTGCGGCGGACAGTTCGGTGAAGTGGGCGAGCCGCCAGCTGGCGAAGACCAGGAGGCGCAGGACGGAGAAGGCGAAGTCGCCGTTGGGGAGTTCGGCGAGGCGTACGTTGCGGAACTCGGCGGCGTCCCGGAAGTAGGCGTAGGCGTCCTCCGTGCGGCCGGTGCCGTCGGTCTGGCCGGCCCGGGAGTAGAGCAGCCGGGCCTGGCCCAGCAGGTCGAGCCCGATGTTGGCCAGCGCCACCTCCTCCTCCAGCTCGGGGGCGCGGGTGACCCATTCGGCGAGCCGCTGGGCCAGGACCAGGGCGTCGTCGCCGAGCGCCAGGCAGGCGGCGGCCAGTGCGGCGGCGTCGACGCCCTCGGGTACGGCGGTGTCGACGCCGTGCAGCGGGTCCTCGAAGCCGGTGCCGAACGCCCAGCGCGCGTCGCCGTCGTCGTGGCCCTCGGCCAGGCTCAGGTAGACGTGGTCGTCGTCGCTCATCGCCGGCTCCTAGATGTGCGGGACATCGTCGGGGATGTCGTAGAAGGTCGGGTGCCGGTAGACCTTGTCGGCGCTGGGGTCGAAGAAAGGGTCCTTCTCGTCCCGGGTGGAGGCGGCGATGTGCTCGGAGCGCACGGCCCAGATGCTGACGCCTTCGTTGCGGCGGGTGTACAGGTCGCGGGCGTGGGTGAGGGCCATCTGGTCGTCCGCGGCGTGCAGTGAGCCGACGTGGACGTGGTTGAGGCCGCGCTTGCCGCGGATGAAGATCTCGTACAGGGGCCAGTTCCCGGTGTCGCTCATGCCACTGCCTCCTCGCGGGCGCGGGCGGCCTGCTTGGCGGCGTGGGCACCGGCGGCCGCACGCACCCAGGCACCCTCCTCGTGGGCGGCCCGGCGGCGCTCCATGCGCTCCGCGTTGCACGGGCCGTTGCCGCTGATGACGTCCTTCAGCTCGGAGAAGTCGGGGGTACCGAAGTCGTGGTGGCCGCGCTCCTCGTTCCAGCGCAGTTCGGGGTCGGGCAGGGTCACGCCGAGCTTGGCCGCCTGCGGCACGGTCATGTCGACGAAGCGCCGGCGCAGTTCGTCGTTGCTGTGCCGCTTGATCTTCCAGGCCATGGACTGGGCGGAGTTGGGCGAGTCGTCGTCGGGCGGGCCGAACATCATCAGGGACGGCCACCACCAGCGGTCCACGGCGTCCTGCACCATCTCCCGCTGGGCGTCGGTGCCGCGCATCATGGTCATCAGCAGTTCGTAGCCCTGCCGCTGGTGGAAGGACTCCTCCTTGCAGATCCGCACCATCGCGCGGGCGTAGGGGCCGTACGAGCTGCGGCACAGCGGCACCTGGTTGCAGATGGCCGCGCCGTCCACGAACCAGCCGATGACGCCGACGTCCGCGTAGCTGAGCGTCGGGTAGTTGAAGATCGACGAGTACTTCTGGCGGCCTTCGAGGAGGCGCTCGGTGAGCTCCGCGCGGTCGATGCCAAGGGTCTCGGCGGCCGAGTACAGGTACAGGCCGTGGCCGGCCTCGTCCTGGACCTTCGCGAACAGGATCGCCTTGCGGCGCAGCGAGGGCGCCCTGGTGATCCACTCGCCCTCCGGCTGCATGCCGATGATCTCCGAGTGCGCGTGCTGGGCGATCTGCCGGATCAGCGTCCTGCGGTAGCCCTCCGGCATCCAGTCGCGCGGCTCGATCCGCTGGTCCCGCGAGATCGTCGCCTCGAAACGGGACTCCAGATCGTGCTCGGCGTCCCTCCCGGCCGCTTCAGTCATCTCCACCAACTCCCAACCGACCATTCGTTCGGTTCATCATAAGGTGCGCCCTCCCCGGTCTGGCAAGGGGCTACGCCGATCAGTGCGGCGAGCGGTACGGCTGTCACGGGCCCGCAGGAGGTGCCGCGGCCCGGCGTCACCATGTGTAGAAGCCCTGTCCCGTCTTCTGTCCGAGTTCGCCGCGGGCCACCTTGTCGCGCAGCAGCTGCGGCGGGGCGAACCGGTCGCCGAGGGTCGCGTGCAGGTACTCGGCGATGGCGAGCCGTACGTCGAGCCCGACGAGGTCGGTCAGGCGCAGCGGGCCCATGGGGTGCTTGTAGCCGAGCCGCATGGCGTCGTCGATGGCCTCGGGCGCGGCGACGCCCTCCTCGGCCATCCGGATCGCCTCCAGCCCGAGGGCCAGCCCGAGCCGGCTGCTGGCGAAGCCGGGCGAGTCGGTGACGACCACGTCCTGCTTGCCCAGTGCCCTGGTCCACTCCAGGGCGGCCGCCACGGTGCCCGGGGCGGTCTCGGGTGCGACGACGATCTCGACGAGCGCGGAGGCGGGCACCGGGTTGAAGAAGTGCATGCCGAGGAAGCGGTCCGGGCGCCGCAGGACCGCGGCGAGGTCGGCCACCGACAGGGAGCTGGTGTTGGTGGCCAGGACGGTGGTGTCGCCCACGGCCTCCTCGGCGGCCTTCAGGACGCGGGCCTTGAGCGCCGCGTCCTCGGGCACGGCCTCCACGACCAGCTCGGCCTCCGCCGGCAGCGCCGCCACCGTGGGTACGACGGTCACCCGGCCGGCGACCCGCTCCGCGTCCTCGGTCAGGTGACCGCGCTCCGCGGCCCGCCGCAGGCTGCCACCGATCCGTTCCAGCGCCGCCGCGGCGGCCTGCGCCCCGCTCTCCACCACGGTGACGGCCGAGCCGGCGGTGGCGAAGGACTGGGCGATCCCGGCGCCCATCCGGCCACCGCCGATCACCGCGACGGTCTCGGGTGCCGATGCCGAGGTCATGCGCGGCTCCTCTTCTCCAGGAAACGTGTCATGCGGTCCTTCTTGTCCTGCCCCTCGAAGAGCACGGCCTGTGCCAGGTCGTCGGCGACCGGGTGGGCGCCGGGCGAGTCGACGACGAGCTTCGTCAGGCGCAGGGCGGTGGCCGAGGAGCGGGCCATCCGGTCGAGCAGGGCGTGTGCCGCCGTCAGCAGTTCCTCGGCGGGGACGACGTCGATGACCAGGCCCGCGGCGAGCGCGGCCGGTGCGTCGAGGGTGCGGCCGGCGAGCAGGATCTGCTTGGCGACCGACTCCCCGACCAGTTCGGGCAGCCGCCAGCAGGCGCCGGCCGCCGCGAGGATGCCGAGGCCGGGCTCGGGATTGCCGAAGACGGCACCGGGGCCGGCGATCCGCAGGTCGCAGGCGTAGGCCAGCTCGGCCCCACCACCCAGGGCCCAGCCCTCGACGGCGGCCAGCGTGGGCATGGGCAGCCGGCGGACTCTCTCGAAGAGGCGGCTGTTGATGCCCTGCAGCGCCTCGTCACGGCCCCGCTCCAGGAGTTCGGCGATGTCGGCGCCGCCCGCGAAGACCCCGCCGTGGCCGGTCAGGAGCAGCAGTCTGGGGTCCCGCTCCAGCCGCTCGCAGACCTGGTGGAGTTCGCTGATCATCCGGCCGCTGATGGCGTTGCGGGCCGCGGGCCGGTGGAGGGTGACGACGACCCGGTCGGCGCGCTCCTCGACGAGGAGGGTGTCGTACGACGGTGAAGACGGTGAAGTGGTCACACCCGCTCCACAAGGAGTGCGACGCCCTGACCGACTCCCACGCAGAGCGTGGCCAGGCCGCGGCGGCCGTTCTCGCGTTCGAGACGGCCGAGCAGGGTGAGCAGGATGCGGGCGCCGGAGCAGCCGAGCGGATGGCCGAGGGCGATGGCGCCGCCGTCGGCGTTGACCTTGTCCTCGTCGAGCTTGAGGCGGCGGATCACGGCCAGGGCCTGGGCGGCGAACGCCTCGTTGAGCTCCACGGCGTCCAGGTCGCCGGGCTGCCAGCCGGCGCGGGCGAGGGCCTTGCCGGTGGCGGGGACCGGGCCGAGACCCATGAGGTTCGGCTGGACGCCCGCGGAGGCCGAGGCGACGATCCGGGCGCGCGGGGTCAGGCCGTACCGCTCGACCGCCTCGGCGCTCGCGACCACCAGGGCGGCCGCGCCGTCGGACAGCGGTGAGGAGGAGCCCGCCGTGACGATGCCGTCCGCGCGGAAGACGGTACGCAGGGAGCCCAGCTTCTCCAGGGTGGTGGAGGGGCGGGGGCCCTCGTCCCGGCTGACCTCGCCGTCGCGCACCGGTACGGGCACGATCTCGCGGTCGAAGCGGCCCGCCTCCTGGGCGGCCACGGCCCGCTGGTGGCTGCGCAGGGCGAAGGCGTCGGAGTCGGCGCGGGTGATGCCGTCCAGGGCGGCGACCTCCTCCGCGGTCTCGCCCATGGACAGGGTGACCTTGACCGCCTCGGGCCCGGCGTCCGCGGGCACGTCCCGGTCGGCGGCGGTGAAGCGCGGGTTGGTGAAGCGCCAGCCGAGGGCGGTGTCGTGCACCTGCCCGGGCTTGGCCCACGGGGTGCCGGGCTTCTCCATCACCCAGGGCGCCCGGGTCATGGACTCCACTCCCCCGGCGACCACGAGGTCCGCCTCGCCGGCGCGGATCGTCTGGGCGGCCGAGGCGACGGCCGTGAGACCCGAGGCGCACAGGCGGTTGACGGTGTAGCCGGGCACGGTGTGCGGCAGTCCGGCGAGCAGGACCGCCATCCGGGCCACGTCCCGGTTGTCCTCGCCCGCCTGGTTGGCGGCTCCCAGGACGACCTCGTCCACGGCTTCGCCGGGGACGCCGGAGCGCCGGACGGCCTCGCCGACGACGAGGCCGGCGAGGTCGTCGGGCCGTACGGCGGCGAGGGCGCCGCCGTAGCGGCCCTGCGGGGTGCGGGCCCCGTCGATCAGGTAGACGTCGGGCATCGGGCGGTCTCCTCGGCTTCGGGGTGGACGGGTCGCCGCGGCTTCGGGACGGCACAGCGGCCGGTGGCGAAGAGGGCGTCGGACAGGGCGGCGCGGGGCGCTTCGGCGGCCTGCGGTCCGCCTCTTGACATGCAGGTGTGTTGCTGGATTACCTTGACCGAACCGCACGCTAACCGAATGTTCGGTCGGTTCACAAGGTGGTGGAAATGACGACCCAGGTACCCGGGACGACACCTGGCCCCGTCGAGACGATGTTCGCCGCGGACGAGGCGTCCAGGCGGCTCGGGATCGAGTTGCTGGAGCACGGCGAGGGGACGGCCGTGCTGCGGATGACCGTGACCGCCTCGCAGGTCAACGGACACCGGATCGCCCACGGCGGACACGTGTTCCTGCTGGCCGACACGGCGTTCGCCTGTGCCTGCAACAGCCACGGACCGGTGACGGTCGCCGCCGGCGCCGACATCGACTTCGTCGCGCCCGCGTACGAGGGCGACGTACTGGTCGCCACCGCGCGGGAGCGGGTCCGGTTCGGCCGCAGCGGTGTCTACGACGTGAGTGTCGTGCGCGGCGACGAGGTGATCGCGGAGTTCCGCGGCCGCAGTCGCACCCTCCGCACGCAGAATGAGGAGCCGCAATGAGCAGCGAAGTGATCGCGCCCGAACCCAGGGGCACCCGCCGGGGAGAGCCGCTCCCCGAGGCCCTCCTCGACGAGGCCGAGCGGATGTCCCGCGCGGAGGTCGAGGCACTCCAGCTCACCAGGCTGCGCACGACGCTGCGGCACGCGTACGACAACGTGGAGCTGTACCGCAAGAAGTTCGACGCGGCCGGCGTGGGCCCGGACGACTGCCACACGCTCGCGGACCTCGCCCGCTTCCCCTTCACGACCAAGGCGGACCTGCGGGACACCTACCCCTTCGGCATGTTCGCGGTGCCGATGTCCGAGGTGCGGCGCGTGCACGCCTCCAGCGGCACCACCGGCCGGCCCACCGTGGTCGGCTACACCGACAACGACCTGTCCATGTGGGCGGACGTCGTCGCCCGCTCCATCCGGGCCGCCGGCGGCCGCCCGGGGCACAAGGTCCATGTCTCCTACGGCTACGGCCTGTTCACCGGCGGCCTGGGCGCCCACTACGGCGCCGAGCGGGCCGGCTGCACGGTGATCCCCGCCTCCGGCGGCATGACGGCACGTCAGGTGCAGATCATCCAGGACTTCCGGCCCGAGATCATCATGGTCACGCCGTCCTACATGCTGACCCTGCTGGACGAGTTCGAGCGCCAGGGCATCGACCCGCGCTCCACCTCCCTGAAGGTCGGCATCTTCGGCGCGGAGCCGTGGACGGAGGAGATGCGCCGCGAGATCGAGGAGCGCCTGGACATCCACGCGGTCGACATCTACGGGCTGTCCGAGGTCATCGGCCCCGGGGTGGCGCAGGAGTGCGTGGAGACCAAGGACGGGCTGCACGTCTGGGAGGACCACTTCTACCCGGAGGTCGTGGATCCGCTGACCGACGAGGTGCTGGCGGAGGGCGAGAGCGGCGAACTGGTCTTCACCTCGCTCACGAAGGAGGCGCTGCCCATCATCCGCTACCGCACCAGGGACCTGACCCGGCTGCTGCCCGGCACGGCGCGTCCCGGGTTCCGCCGGATCGAGAAGATCACCGGCCGGTCCGACGACATGATCATCCTTCGGGGGGTCAACGTCTTCCCCAGCCAGGTGGAGGAGATCGTGCTGCGGACGCCGGGGGTGGCCCCGCACTTCCAGATCCAGATCAGCCGGCGGGGCCGGATGGACCACATGACCGTCCAGGTCGAGGCGCGGCCCGACGCCGGCCTCGACGACCGTGCGGCCGCCACGAGGACGATCGCCCAGGGCATCAAGGACGGCGTCGGCGTCACCGTGGAGGTCGCCGTCGTCGAACCGGAGACGCTGGAGCGCTCGCTCGGCAAGCTGCGCCGGGTGAAGGACCTGCGCAGGGACTAATGCGTTGGCGGGCGGGCGGCCGGAGTGCCTACCTTCCTGCCCATGCCCGAACTCCAGCTGCTCCGCGCGGACCACGCCGCGGCCCTGCTCGCCTTCGAGTCGGAGAACCGCGCCTATTTCGCGGCGGCGATCCCCGACCGCGGCGACGACTACTTCGCCCGGTTCGACGAGGTGCACCGGGCGCGGCTGGCCGAGCAGGAGACCGGGACCTGCTACTTCCATGTGCTGGTCGATCCGGCGGGCGAGGTGCTGGGGCGGGTCAACCTGGTGGACGTCGCGGACGGCGGCGCCGACCTGGGGTACCGGATCGCGGAGCGGGCCACCGGGCGGGGGCTCGCCACCTGGGGCGTGCGCGAGGTGTGCCGACGCGCCGTCGACACCTACGGGCTGACGACCCTGCGGGCCGCCGCCGACCTCCGCAACGCGGCGTCCCGGGCCGTCCTCGCCCGGACGGGGTTCACCGTGAACGGTCAGACGCGGCTCTCCCGTGGTCCGGGGCTGACGTATGTGCTGCGTCTGCAGCCCTAGCCGCTCCGCTGGAATACCGTCACGCGCAGTCATTCGTCCGCGGCACCGTCGTGGCTGGTCGCGCAGTTCCTCCCCCAGCCTTCGGCCGGGGGCACCCCCAGCGCCTTTGAAGGGGCGCGGCCACAGCGCTCGTGGGCGCCGCGGCCGCTCCGGTGGCGCGGTCAGCCGTTGACCGGCCTGCCGCGGCCCCAGGCCCAGGCGAGGCGGTCGGCGCCGGACTGGTTGGTGGTGGCCAGCCAGGGGCGGGACGCGTCGCCGACGAGCTTCTGGATCGAGTACGTGTCGTCGGTGCGCAGGCCCGGCCAGTACACCGAGCCCATGCCGAGCTTGCGGAAGGTGTCGGTGTCGGCCTGGATGAAGTTGACGGAGTTGTCGTCGGGCGCGGGCTTGTCGTAGTCGAGGCCTGTGGTCATGGGGGCGCCGAACTCGTCGGCGACCGTGCGGCTCGCGCAGTCGCCGAGCCGGTCCTTCAGGTCGGCCACCCACTGGTCGTAGGTCGCGTAGCTCTTCCAGAAGCCGTAGTGGTGCAGGGACAGGTAGGTGCCCTTCAGGCGCGGGTCGGCGCAGACGGTGGTGACGTGGTCGTTGTAGCCGGCGCCGCTGACGAAGACGCGGTCGTGCGGGACGGACGGGTAGGTCGCCAGCCACTTCGCCGCGAGGTCGGCCCACTCGGTGTCGGTGTAGCCGTGCGGCTCGTTCATCGGCTCGAAGTAGACGTGCGGGTCGTGCCGGTAGGCCTTGACGACCGTGTTCCACATGGGCCAGTAGGTGGCCTCGTCGTCGATGAAGCCGTCCTTGTTGGCGCCGGTGCCCTCCCAGTAGGAGACGATCACCTTGAAGCCCTGGGCCGAGGCCGCGTCGATGACCCCGCGGTACGACTTCCAGTAGGAGCCGTTCACCGTGTACGGGTTGATGGGCAGCCGTACGGTGTTGGCCCCGAGGTTGGCGCGGAAGGCCGCGATCACCCGGGTCGCCTTGGCGTAGGTCTGGGCGTAGCTGTCGGAGAGCGACAGGCCGGAGAGGACCACGGGGTCGTCGGCGTAGTTGTCGCGCGGGTCGGCCCAGTTGACGCCCTTGAACTGGCTGGTGCCGTGGCCCGGTGCGGCGGCGGAGGCGGTGGCCGGGCTGCCGACGAGGGTGGTGGCGCCGACCGCGGCGATCGCGACCGCCGCGAGGGCGGCACGGGTGCGGGGGGCGATCCGGGTGCTGGCGGGGGTCTTGCGCATCAACGTGCCCTTTCGGAAGACGGCGGCTCGACGCGGGGGCCCACGGGCCCGACCGCGTGTTTACGTAAACATCGACGCGGCACGTTCACGTGAACATCTCCTCGGTGACGCTGCCCGCGGGATCTCCGCCGGGGCTGGTCACGGGGCGATGTTTACGTAAACTCGAAAGCGTCGGAATCGTGGCACCCGCTCCTGCGGCCGTCAAGATTCCCGGTCCCGACTTCCCGTGCATGAAGGAGATTTGAGGGGTGGGGCGATGGGCCTGAACGAACCGGGGCAGCCGGTCGTACCCGCCGCGGGCGGTGCGCGGCGAGGTGGTTCCGAGGTGCCGGGCGGGCGCCGCAAGCAGCGTGTCTCCATGGCGGACGTCGCCGAACTCGCCGGTGTCTCCTCGCAGACGGTCTCACGGGTCTCCAACGGGCATCCCGGAGTGGTCAGTTCCACCCGGGAGCAGGTGCTCGCCGCGATGCGGGAGCTCGGCTACCGGCCCAACAGCGCGGCCCGCGCCCTGCGTTACGGCCGCTTCAACACCATCGGCGTGATCCTGTTCAGCCTCTCCTCCACGGGCAGCAGCCGCACCGTCGAGGCGATCGCCACGCATGCGGCGGCCGAGGGCTACGCGATCACGCTCATCCCCATCGACGTGGCCACGCAGGACAACGTGCTGGGCGCCTTCACGCGGATGGGTGAGCTGGCAGTGGACGCCGTCATCGTCATCATGGAGATCCACCTGCTGGATACCGCCACCGTGCAACTGCCGCCCGGCGTCCATGTGGTGGTCGTGGACTCCGACGCCGGGGACCGCTACGGCGTGGTCGACACGGACCAGGCCGACGGCGCGCGCGGGGCCGTACGGCACCTGCTGGACCTGGGCCACCGCACGGTGTGGCACGTGGCAGGTCCCGCGTCCTCGTACGCGGCCCAGCGCCGTGCGCAGGCCTGGCGGACGGTGCTGGCGGAGGCGGGGTGCCCGGTCCCCACGCCCCTGCGCGGTGACTGGTCGGCCGAGTCCGGTTACGCGGCGGGGCTCGCGCTCGCCGAGGAGCCGGCCTGTACGGCGGTGTTCGCGGCCAACGACCAGATGGCCCTGGGCCTGCTGCGCGCCTTCCACGAACGGGGCCGGTCCGTGCCCGCGGAGATCAGCGTGGTCGGTTTCGACGACACCCCGGACGCGGCCTTCTTCATCCCGCCCCTCACCACCGTCCACCAGGACTTCGCCGAGGTGGGCCGCCGCTGCGTGGCGGGTGTCCTGCGTCAGATCCGCACCGGCGACGACTCCCGACCCGGCACCGACCTGGTCCCGGCCCGTCTGGTGGTCAGGGAGAGCACCGCCCCGCCGCGCACGACGTGACGGCGGTGAGGGCGTCGCGCAGGGCCGGGCCGGCCGGCGGGGGTGCGTCCCAGCGGGCGGCGATGTGGCCGTCGGGGCGGACGAGCAGCGCACCGCCGTACGGGCTCAGGCCGTACCGGTCGGCGTGGTCACCGGGCAGCGCCTCGACGCGCAACGGCCAGGGTCCGGTGGCGTGTTGCCGCCAGCGGCCGGGGTCCGGGGTGAGCACGGTGAACCACTCGCCGAGCGCGTCGAGTGTGGAGCGGTCCGGGGTGAGCCAGTGGTGGGGCAGGCGGTGGCCCGGCCGCGCGGAGGGCACGTACTCGGTGCCGGGGACCTCACGACGGGCATCGCCATCACCATCGCCATCGCCGTCGCCGAGGACGGCGGCGGAGTCGTACGCGGTGCCGAGCACCAGGCCCAGCTGTGCGAAGTACCTGTCCGACCAGGGGAGTTCGACCGGTGCCGAGGAGCCGCTGCGCAACTGCTCCTTGCGCAGGTTCTGCACCTGGAGCAGGAGGTGGGTGTTGGCGACCGCCTGGCGGAGGGTCTCGCGGGCCACCGGCAGGCGCTCGGTCTCGTAGGTGTCCAGCAGGGCGGGTTCGGCCCAGCCCTGCAGCACGCCGGCCAGTTTCCAGGCCAGGTTGTGCGCGTCCGCGACGCCGGCGTTCATGCCGAGGCCGCCGATCGGCGGGACCGCGTGCGCGGCGTCGCCGGCCAGCAGGACCCGGCCGCGCCGCAGGCTCTCGGCGACGTACGCGGTCATCGACCAGTGCTGGACCCGCACCACGTCGGCACGGACGTCGGCGCCGCCGCCCAGGGCGTGCGAGACGCGGCCGGACCAGTCGGACTGCCCGTTGCCGTCGGGCGTGGGGCCGAACCAGGCCCAGCCGCCCTCCGGGTAGAGCGGCGTGAAGGTGCCGAACGCGGTGAAGTACACCCCGGCGGGCTGGCGGGCGCACCAGGGGGCCAGGTCGGCGTCGAACACGACGGTGGTGTAGTCGCCGAGTGCTCCGGGACCGGTGGCCGCGATGCCCAGCCGCCGGCGGACGGTGGAGTTCGCGCCGTCCGCGGCGACCATGTACCGGGCCCGGACGCGGGTCCGCGCCCCGCCTACGCCGTCGGCGAGCACGGCGACGACACCTTCCGGGTCCTCCTCCAGGGCGACCAGTTCGGTGCCGAACCGCACCTCTCCCCCGGCGGCGGCGAGCAGGGTGGGCTCCAGCCGGTCCTGCGAGGTGACCACCCCGACGACCGGACTCTCGGCGACCGCCGCGCGCACCCCGACCATCGCGGCGCCGGCGAAGTCGGGCGCGCACAGGGTGTCACGGAAGCGCACCCGGCCGTACTCGGGTGCGAACGCGTCCGCCGTGATCCTGCCGGCGACCCCGAGCCGGCGGAAGATCTCCATGGACCGCACGTTGACCAGGCGGGACCGCGGAAACGGGGACAGTTCCCGGTGCTTCTCGACCAGCAGGGAGGGCACCCCCCAGCGCCCCAGCAGCGCCCGCGCGGTGAGCCCGACCGGCCCTCCGCCGACGATCAGCACCGGCACCGCTGCGTCCGCTCCAGGCATGGCTCCATCATCGGGCCCCGGCGGCCGGCCGCCGACACCGACCGCGGGCATGCACCCGAACGAGTGCCCGCCCACGCCGAGTGGCGGGGGCAGGGCCTCGTACCCTGTCCGATGTGTCTGCCGTCCGTCTGCATCGTGTCGCCGTCCTCGTGCTGGAGGGGGCGAAACCCCTGGACGTCGGTATCCCGGCGCAGGTGTTCACGACCCGGGCGAGCATGCCGTACGAGGTACGGGTGTGCGGTGCGGCGCCCGGTCTGGTCACCGGCGGCGACGGGCTGTCGTACCACGTCGCCGACGGACTCGACGCGCTGGAGTGGGCGGAGATCGTGTTCGTGCCCGGGTACCGGTTCCCGGACCGGGAGGACCCGTCGCCGGCCGTCGTCGACGCGCTGCTCGGCGCGCACCGGCGGGGCGCGCGGCTGGCCGCGATCTCGACGGGGGCCTTCGCGCTCGCCGCGACCGGACTGCTCGACGGCAGGCGCGCCACCACGCACTGGCACTACACGCGGGCCCTCGCCGAGAGGCATCCGCTGGTCAGGGTGGACGAGAACGTGCTCTTCGTCGACGAGGGCAGCGTGCTGACGTCGGCCGGCGCGGCCTCGGGGATCGACCTGTGCCTGCACATCCTGCGCGGCGACCTCGGGGTGGCCGCCTCCAACCACGCGGCCCGGCGGCTGGTGGCGGCCCCCTACCGCAGCGGCGGTCAGGCGCAGTACGTGCCGCGCAGCGTGCCCGAGCCGCTGGGTGAGCGGTTCGCCGCGACCCGCGAGTGGGCGCTGCACCGGCTCGGCGAGCCGCTGGGGCTCGACGTGCTGGCCCGGCACGCGGGGGTGTCGGCGCGGACGTTCTCGCGGCGGTTCGTGGCGGACACCGGGTACACGCCGATGCAGTGGGTGATGCGCGCCCGGATCGACCTGGCCCGGGAGCTCCTCGAACGGTCGGAGCGGAGCGTCGAGCAGATCGCGGCCGACGTCGGCCTCGGCACCGGGGCGAACCTGCGGCTGCACTTCCAGCGGATCCTCGGCACGACGCCGAGCGACTACCGGCGCACCTTCACCAAGGGCGAGTAGGGCCGCCCGGGTGACGCCCTGGCGGGATCCTTTCGAACCATGGCGTTCTCGCCGCTGTCCCGGCCGCGGGCGGGCCGCGAACCTGGTGGCGTAGCGAAGGGACACCACTTATGACTCGTATCGCCGTCAACGGATTCGGCCGCATCGGACGCAATGTGCTGCGCGCCCTGCTGGAGCGGGACAGCGGCCTGGAGATCGTCGCCGTCAATGACCTCACGGAGCCGGCCGCCCTCGCGCGGCTGCTCGCCTTCGACTCCACGGCCGGCCGCCTCGGGCGTCCGGTGAGCGTCGACGGGGACGTCCTCGTCGTCGACGGGCGCCGCATCAAGGTCCTCGCGGAGCGCGAGCCGGCGCAGCTGCCGTGGGCCGACCTCGGCGTGGACCTCGTGCTGGAGTCGACCGGCCGCTTCACCTCGGCGAAGGCGGCCCGCGCCCACCTCGACGCGGGCGCCCGGAAGGTGCTGGTCAGCGCGCCGTCGGACGGTGCGGACGTGACGCTCGCGTACGGCGTGAACACCGACGCGTACGACGCGGAGGTGCACACGATCGTCTCGAACGCCTCGTGCACGACCAACGCGCTCGCGCCGCTGGCCGCCGTCCTCGACCAACTCGCGGGGATCGAGCACGGGTTCATGACCACGGTGCACGCCTACACGCAGGAGCAGAACCTCCAGGACGGCCCGCACCGCGACCCCCGGCGGGCGCGTGCCGCCGGTGTCAACATCGTGCCGACCACGACGGGCGCCGCCAAGGCGATCGGTCTGGTGCTGCCGAACCTCGACGGCAAGCTGTCGGGCGACTCGATCCGGGTGCCGGTGCCGGTGGGTTCGATCGTCGAGCTCAACACGACCGTGTCCCGTGACGTGACGCGCGACGAGGTGCTGGCCGCGTACCGGGCGGCGGCCGAGGGGCCGCTCGCGGGCGTCCTGGAGTACTCGGAGGACGCGCTGGTGTCCTCGGACATCACGGGCAACCCCGCCTCGTCGATCTTCGACTCGGCCCTGACCCGCGTCGACGGCCGCCACGTCAAGGTGGTCGCCTGGTACGACAACGAGTGGGGTTTCTCGAACCGGGTGATCGACACGCTCGAACTGCTGGCGCGCTGACGGGCGTCGACAGGTCCGGAGCGATCGGCCGCCGTACGGTGGCCGATCGCTCCGCGTCGTGCGTCAGCTCGCGGCCCCGGCGGGGTGTGCCGCCGCCTCCGGCGCCGCCTGCGGGGCGCGCGCCGGACGGATTCCGATGAGGGCGACGGCGATGACCGCGGCCACCAGCATCCCGATGCCGCCGACGAGGGCGCAGGTGTGCAGGGCGTCGGTGAAGCTCGCGCCGTAGGCGGCCTGCGCCTGGCCGGTGCTTGCCGGGGTCTTCAGGTGCAGGAAGGCGCCTGCCTGGATACCGACGCCGGAGACCAGGCCGCTCACCTGGCCCTGGTCGGCGGGGCTCAGCCCGGACGAGGCGAGGTGGCCGGGCAGGGTGGCCAGGGTGCGGTGGGTGAGGATGACGCCGAAGACGGCGGGGCCGAGGGCGCTGCCGATCTGGCGGAGCGCGCTGTTGGCGGCGGCTGCGGTGCCCCCGAGGCGGTGCGGCAGGGCGTCCATGGCGATGGTGGTGATCGGTGCCATGGCGAGCGCGATGCCGATGCCGAGGACGCCGATGACCAGGGCGGCCTCGCCGGTGCCGGTGTCGGCCTGGAAGGCGTTCATGAGCAGCGCGCCGATGCCGCCGACGACCAGGCCGGTGACCAGGAGCAGTCCGGGCGTGGCCCGGTTCATCAGCCGCCCGACCAGCGGGCCGAGCACCACCGTGAAGCCGTTGATGGCCATGAGCCGGATGCCGATGTCCAGCGTCGAGGCGTGGTGGACGAGCCCGAAGTACTCGCTCAGTGCGAAGACGAGACCGACCTGGGCGAACAGGGTGACGGCCATGACGAGGGCCGCGCCGGAGAACGCCGACGACTTGAAGAGCCGCATGTCCAGCATCGGGCAGGAGGAGCGGAGTTCCACCAGGACGAAGCCGGCCGCGCCGAGGGCGGCGGCCACGAAGGCGGTCACGACCTGGGCCGAGGACCAGCCGGCGCTGCCGCCCTCGATGACGCCGTAGACCAGGCCGGTGATGGCGACGACGGCCAGCAGCTGGCCCGGGATGTCCAGGTGGCGTTCGCGGTCCGACCGGGAGTCGGTGAGGACGACGGCGCCGATCACGGCCGTGACCACGGCGAGGACGAGCGAGGGCAGGAAGATCCACCGCCAGCTCGTGTGCGCCACGATCACGCCGTTGACGACCGGGCCGAGGGTCAGTCCGAGGCCGAGGGCGGCCGTCCACAGGGCTATCGCGTGACGCCGTTTGCGTGGGTCCGGGATGACGTGGCCGATCAGGGCGAGGGTGGAGGGCAGCAGCGCGGCGGTGCCGACGCCGGTGAGGGCCTGGCCCACGCAGACCTGGACGACGCTGCCGGCGGTCAGGCAGACCAGGCAGCCGAGGCAGAACAGGGCGAGCCCGGCGAGGTACGTCTTCTTGCGGCCGTACAGGTCGCCCACCATGCCGCAGGTCAGGAGCAGGGCCGCGGTCGGCAGGATGAAGGCGTCGGTGATCCACTGCAGGCCCTCGGTGGAGGCGTCGAGGGCCTGCTGCATGACCGGCAGTGCGACGGAGACACCGACGACCGGCAGGTAGGAGACGAACACGCCGAGGCAGGCCAGCACGACGGTGGCCGTGATGTGCCGGGTGCCGGTGTCGGGCGGCGCGGACGACGGGGACGAGGCAGGAGAAGGCATGGCCACGGGGCACCTCGGGGCAGTGGAGTGACAGGGCGACGTCCGGGGGCGGCGCTGGGTGACCTGTCGACTCCCGATCGACGGGTGCACCGCGGCTCTGCCGCCGGGCCGACAGCGGGAGCCGCGTCAGGTCGGTCCCGGCTGCCGTCCGCGCGGCGCCTGCGCGGCGGGTTCGGCCGGAATCTCCGTTGACGTGAGCCACTTCTGTCGGGGCAAGCGCTTCGGACCGTATACCGACGTGCCGCCTGCGGAGATGCCCTTGGACCTGCAACCTAAGGTGAACGGCGCTGACGCCTGCCGCCCGCTGTCCGTCCTGCCGCCGCCGCGGAGGTGCCGATCCCGGCGGACACGTGCGACGCGGGCATGCCGGGTGCCGGCATGCCCGCGTCGCCCTCGGGTGGCGGGTGGGTCAGGACGGGAGGGTCCAGTTCTGGTTGGCGGCTCCCGAGCAGGACCAGATCTGCAGCCGGGTGCCGTTGGCCGAGCTCGGGCCGGTGGCGTCGAGGCACTTGCCCGACTGCGGGTTGACCAGGGAGCCGTTCGCGCCGGACTGCCAGACCTGCGATGCCGTGCCGTTGCAGTCGTACAGCTGCACCTTGGTGCCGTTGGCGGTGCCGGCCCCGGTCACGTCCATGCACTTGCCGAGGGCGCTGAGGGTGCCGGAGCTGCCGACCGTCCAGTTCTGGGCGCTGGTGCCGTTGCAGTCGTAGAGCTGTACGGCGGTGCCGTTGGCGGTGGCGGCGCCCGCGATGTCCACGCACTTGCCGCCGTACCCGTGGATCGGGCCGGTGGCGCCGGTGGGCGGGGTGACCGGACCGGACTGGCCGGCCGCCCACTTGATCTCCTGGAGCAGGAGCTGGTTCTGCTGTGCGCTCGCGAACGTCGAGGACAGCGTGGTGTTGGTCGAGTAGTCCATCGCGTTGTGGCCGAAGTTGTTGTAGACCATCTTGTAGTTGCGGTTGGACCAGACGATCGGGTAGTAGCCGCTGTACCAGGTCTGGTTGGGGTCGGTGCCGACCGGGAAGGTGGACGGGGCCATCGAGGCGAGGATGTCGATGGCCGGGTTCTGCCGCAGGTCGTTCTGCCAGCTGTACCACTCGCTCACCGAGGACGTGATGGTGGACGGGAGGTTCGCGGTCGCCGGGTGCGAGGGGTCGTCGATCTGCAGGGTCTCCTGGGTGGGTCCCCAGGAGTTGCTCCTGAAGGTGCCGGTGCCCAGGAAGGTGTTGTGGTACCAGGGCCAGTCGCTGGTGTCGTCGTTGTACGCCGAGACGTGGAAGCCGATGAACCCGCCGCCGTTCGCCATGTAGGTCTGGAAGGCGGCCTGCTGGGAGGCGGTGTGGGGGTAGTTGTCGAGGAACATGACGACCTGGTAGCCGGCCAGGGTGGAGGCGTTGAGCCGGCTCCAGTCCGTGGTCGCGGTGTAGGTGAAGCCGTTCTGCGCGCCGGCCTGCGGGAACCAGCTGTTGGCCTCGTGGTCGAAGCTGATGTGTGCCGCGTCGTAGGTGCCGTCGTAGAAGGCGATCACGTTGACGGTGGTGGCGGCGCGGGCGTCGTGGGCGGGGCCGGCCTGGACGCCGAGCACGACGGCGACCAGGGCGAGCAGTCTTAACAGGGTGCGGGGCCAGGCGAGGTGCGGGTGGGGGGTGTGCATGCGGGGACCTTCCTCATACGTGACCGTCGGATACATATGCGGGTGAGCCGCATTGAAGGCCCCGGCGCGCGTACATGTCAATGGTGCAGACCAAGTCGATGGTGCAGGCCAGGTGCGAGCGGCGGGTGTGGACGCCCGAGCGGGACGGCACGCGGGATCAGGACGGCCGCGGACCACGGACCGCACGGGATGCCGCGGGCCGCCGGGTGCAGGACCGTGGACATGACGGCGTCTCCCGGAGGTGCCATGCGGAAGCCGTACTCGCTTGTGCGGTTCGGGCGCAGGTACGCGCCCCGGACATCACTGGAGGAGACATGACCGACCTGCTCGCGGAGGTTCTGGAGGCGCACGGCGGGGCCGCTCGCTGGCAGCGGCTGAGGACCGTGACCGCCACGATCGTCAGCGACGGGGAGCTGTTCGCGGCCAAGGGCCTGCCCCAGGATCTCCAGCCGCGGCGGATGACCGTCGCCCTGCACGACGAACACGCTTCGGTGCTTCCCTTCGGAGCCGCCGACCAGCGGACCGACTTCACCCCCGGCCGCATCGCGATCGAACGCGCGGACGGCACGGTCGTGGCCGAACGCCTCGCTCCCCGCACGGCGTTCGCCGGGCACGCCCTGGAGACTCCCTGGGATCCGCTGGACCGCGCCTACTTCAACGGGTACGCCCTGTGGACGTACCTGACCACGCCGTTCTTCACCCTGATGCCCGGCATGCGCGTGGCGGAGGCCGACCCCTGGGACGAGTCGCCGACCGAGCGCTGGCGCTGTCTGCGGGTCACCTTTCCCGAGGACATCGCCAGCCACAGCACGGTCCAGCACTTCTACTTCGGGGAGGACCGCCTGCTCAGGCGCCACGACTACCACGTCGACATCGCCGGAGGCTTCGCGGCCGCACAGTACGTGCACGACATCCGGGAGGCGGACGGGATCAGGTTCCCCACCAGGCGCCGCGCGTATCTGCGCCGGCCGGACGGACGGCCCGACCACGACCACCTCATGGTCAGTATCGACCTGAGCGATCTCCGTTACGTCTGAACGCCACGTGCACGGCCGGGATGACACCCTGAGGACCGGGGCCGAGAGCGAGAGGAACACGGATGAGGATCGCGATCCTGGACGACTATCAGGGCGTGGCGCTGGGTCTGGCGGACTGGGCGTCGCTCCGCGCCGACGTGCGGGTCTTCCCGGAGCCCTTCGACGGCGAGGACGAGGTGGTGGCCGCGCTCGCCGACTTCGAGGTGGTCGTGGCCATGCGCGAGCGGACGCCTTTCCCCGCGTCGGCCCTGGACCGGCTGCCGCGCCTGAAACTGCTGGTCACGACCGGGCCGGTCAACGCGGCGATCGACGTGGACGCGGCACGCCGGCTGGGGATCACGGTCTGCGGCACCGGGTACTTCTCGCACCCGACGGCCGAGCTCACCTGGGGCCTCATCCTGTCCGCGGCGCGGCTGATCCCGCAGCAGGTGGACTCGGTGCGTCGGGGCGGCTGGCAGCAGGGGCTGGGGACGAGCCTGCGGGGCGCCACGCTGGGGGTGCTGGGCCTCGGCCGGCTGGGTACCGCGGTGACGGAGGTCGGGCGCGCCTTCGGGATGCGGTGCATCGCCTGGAGCCAGCACCTGACACCGGCGGACGCCCAGGCGAAGGGGGTGACCTACGTGGCACGGGACGAGTTGTTCGAGCGCTCCGACGTGCTGAGCGTCCACGTCGTGCTCAGCGAGCGCACCCGGGGTCTGGTCGGGGCCCGCGAGCTGGGCCTCATGAAGCCGACGGCGATCCTGGTGAACACCTCACGCGGGCCCGTGGTGGAGGAGGCGGCGCTGATCAGGGCGCTCACCGAGGGAGGCATCGCCTCCGCGGCGCTGGACGTCTTCGACCGCGAACCGCTGCCGCCGGACCACCCGCTGCGTACCCTGCCGAACGCCGTGGTGACCCCGCACATCGGCTACGTCAGCCGGGATCTGTACGAGGTGTTCTACCGGGACGCGGTCGAGGACATCGCGGCGTGGCGGGCCGGAACGCCGGTGCGGACCCTCACGGGCTGAGTGCCCCGCGTCCGCTCAGCCGTCGTACGGCATCACCTTGACGACCTTGCCCTGGCTGTCCGTCTGGAAGTAGCCGCCCTGGCTGTACTTGTTGCTGAGGTAGACGGACATCCCGGCGGGGTCGCCGAAGGCGTTGCCCGGCAGGACGACGACCAGGTAGCGGCTCGTGGGATCGGGCACCTTGAGCTGCTTGCGGGCCTGGACCAGCAGCGAGGGGACCTTGTCCCAGGCGAAGCCGTCGAGGCTGACGGGCCTGCCGTCGCCGGTCAGGCTGCCCGAGATGATGTCCTTCTGCACGCCCTGGCCGGAGCGGTAGGTGTATTGGTCGTACGCGGTGTCGCTGCCCTTCACCATCAGGTAGGCGATGACGTACTCGGGGTACACGGTGAGCTTGCCGAAGCGGTTCCGGCCGGTCTGCTTCTCCAGGGCGGCGACGGCGGTGCGGATGCCCTGCGGGGTCAGCAGGTCGGTGCCTGCGGTCTGCCGCGCGGCCGTGGGTGCGGCGGTGCTCCCGGCCGGGGGCGAGGTCGTGGCGTGCGCCGTGCCGGAGTCGGTGGCCCCGGAGGCGTGGCTGCCCGAGTCCGGCAGCAGGTTCCACGCGAGCGCACCGGCCACGGCCACCGCGGCCACCGGCAGGAGCAGCAGGGTCCGGCGGCGGCGCGGGGCGGGTCCGGGAGACATGGGCGCCGTGGTCCGCGGCCGCACGTCCTGCGGCCCGGCGTCCCGTGGTGGCGCGGCCGGGGGTTGCAGGGGGAACGACGTGGGGGACTCGGTCTGCAGGGCGGCGCGGGCCAGCATCCGCTCCAGTGCGGCGGCGTCGGGGCGGGCCGCGGGGTCGCGGACGAGGACACGGGTGAGGACGTCGGTGAGGGGCCCGGCCTGGACCGGTGGCGGGACGTCCTCGGCGAGGACCGCGGCGAGCGTGGCGAGGGTGGTGCCCCGGCGCAGCGGATGGTGGCCCTCGACGGCGACGTACAGCATCATCGCGAGCGACCACAGGTCCGCGGCCGGCCCGCCGTCCTTGCCGGAGACGCGTTCCGGCGCCATGTAGTCGGGGGTGCCGATGACCGAGCCGGTGGCGGTGAGGGCGGTCGACTCGCGGACCGCGGCGATGCCGAAGTCGGTGAGCACGGGGCGCCCGTCGGGGCGCAGTAGGACGTTGGCCGGTTTCACGTCGCGGTGTTCGATGCCCGCCGCGTGGGCGGCGCGGAGCGCGGCCAACACCTCGCGGCCGATGCGCGCGGCCTCGACCGGGTTCATCGGCCCGGCGGCGAGGCGGTCGGCCAGCGAGCCGCCCGTCACGAGTTCCATGACGATCCACGGGTAGGTCCCCGGGCCGCCGTCGACGATGTGATGGATCGTCACCACGTTGGGGTGGTCGACCCGCGCCAGCGCGCGGGCCTCCCGCAGCACGCGTTCCCGCAGCAGCCGTGCGGCTTCCGGGTCCCACTCGGCGAGCCCGGGGTCGGCCGGCCGTACCTCCTTCACGGCCACGCTGCGCCGCAGCACCAGGTCGGTGGCCCGCCACACCGTGCCCATGCCGCCGCCACCGAGCCGTGCCACCAGCTCGAACCGCCCGTCGACGACCCGTCTCGCGGGGTCGTCCCTGCCCTCGTCGTTCATGCGCGGGAGCTTAGTTGGCCGGTCCGACAGCCTCGCACCGCGCTCAGTAGGTGGACCCCAGTGTCTGCGTCGTGTACGCGCACTCCGTGTAGATGTAGCCGTAGCGCAGCTTGGCGGTGTCGGAGCCCGGGGTGGCGGTGCTGTCGTTCTTCGGTTTGTGCACGAAGTACGTGGTGCCGGGCGGGAGGCTGATCGTGCGCTGCGGGTAGTTCTTGCCGCTGTCGCTGCACGGCTCCCAGCCGCTGATGAGCGGGCTGGCGAACGAGTACGCCTTGCAACTCCCGCACGCGTCCAGGGTGAAGCTGCCGGTGACCGGGCCCGTGTACAGGACGGTGATGTCGTCGGGGCTGTCGTTCTTGACGGTCACCGAGATGCCGCCGCCGGACGCGGTGGTGGGCAGCTTCTTGCCGGCGGCCGGGAGGGTCTGGGCGACCTCGGCGCCGATGGCGATCTTGCGGGCGCGGTCGCGGTTCTTGTCGTGCGGGTTGTCGGTGACGAACTTCTGCATGGTCTGCTGGGCCTGCGCGTAGTCACCGTCCCGGTACTGCTTGACGCCGCACTGGTACTTCCCCGCGTCGCCGCTGCGGTCGGCCCGGCCGGCGACCCCGACCAGTCCGTCGGCCTGGGCGCCGGACCCGTTCGACAGCTGGATGATCTGTGTGTTCAGCGTGCCCAGCTGCTCGACGGCACCGCACGGGTCCTTCCCGGAGACCGCCTTCGCCGCCTTCTTCTCCGCGGCGTCCACGGCGGGTACGACCTTGGCGGCCTGGCCGGAGTCGGGGAAGGTGCCCAGCAGGTCGCCGAACCGGTCGACCCAGTCGGTCCCGCCGGTGGCGAGGCCCTGCGCGCCGCACTCGTAGAGCGAGGTGGCCAGCCGGTCGTCGGGCCAGTGGGCGAGCGTGCCGAGCTGGTCCTTCGGCATGGAGTCGGGCACCGTCCGCAGGAACTGCAGCGGTTCGACGGCCGAGCAGTAGTCGCGGTGGCTGTAGGCCGCCGCGACCGTCGTGTAGTAGGTCTTCAGCCGGTCGGGGACCTGGGCGGCGGCGCGCGAGCCGGAGTGGTGGACGGCGAGGTCGCGGTAGACGGCCAGGGCGTTGCGGTAACCGGACCTGGCGGTGCCGAAATCCTGTCCGGAGGCCGCGCCGACCTGCCGGTCGGCGCGGTCGAGCCGGTCGAGGAGGGCGCGTTCGACGGCTTCCTTGTGCGCGCTGTCGTACCAGAGCGCACCGCCCACCGGGACGGCGAGCAGGGCGACGCCCAGCACGAGCGCGAGGGGCCGCTGTCCCGGCCACACCAGGCGGGTGCGCAGCCCGGCGAACCAGCCGTGGACGGCGGCCAGCAGGAGGAGAACGGCGTACAGGACGAGCGCGGTGCCGGACACGCCGTCGGCGTCCGCGGGCAGGGCCACGACCAGCAGGACGACGGTGGCCGCCAGACACACGGCCAGCGGAATCCATCTTCGCAGGAGCAGGTAGCCGAGGCCGAGGCCGCTCAGGTTGAGCAGGGCGACGGCGGTGGCCCGCAGGGGGTCCGGCGGCGCGGGCGGCGGAGCCGACGGCATGGGCGGCACGAACGAGCCAGGAGGCGGGAAACCCGGGCCGGGGAAGCCCTGGTCCGGTGGGCCCTGGCCCGGGAAGCCGTGGTTCTGCGGGCCCTGGTGCGGTGGTTCCTGGTGCGGACCGTACACGCCGTCCCCGGACATGGCGGCTCCCCCAATTGCTGCCGAATCCTTGTGAATTGACAGCGTACGGCCATACGTGCGAATTCGACAGGGGGGCGAGGACGGTCAGTACACGCCCGGTCACGCCCCGGGGATCTCCTGCTCGGCCCAGATGATCTTGCCTTCCCCGGTGTAGCGGGCGCCCCACCGGTGGGCGAGCTGGGCCACCAGGAAAAGGCCCCGGCCGCCCTCGTCGGTGCTCCGGGCGTGCCGCAGCCGGGGTGCGGTGCTGCTGCCGTCGGCGACCTCGCAGGTCAGCCAGGCGTCGCGCAACAGCCTCAGCCGGATGGGCGGTTCGGCGTAGCGGATGGCGTTGGTGACCAGTTCGCTGACGATGAGTTCGGTGGTCGTCGCCAGTTCGTCGTAGCCCCACGCGACCACCTGGCGGACCGCCTCGGCGCGGACGTCGGCGACGGCGGCCGGGTCGACCGGCACCTCCCAGGAGACGACGTGGTCGGCGCCCAGGGCGTGGGTGCGGGCCAGCAGCAGGGCGATGTCGTCGGGCTGGGGAACGGGGACCAGCTGCTGCACGGCCGACGTGCACAGCGTGTCGAGATCGGCGCCGGGGGCGGACAGCGCACCGCGGAGGCGGGCCATGCCCAGTTCGACGTCCTGGTCGGCGCCTTCGATGAGGCCGTCGGTGTAGAGGCCGAACAGGCTGCCCTCGGCGAGTTCGATCTCGGTGGCCTCGAAGGCCATGCCGCCGAGTCCGAGCGGCGGTCCGGCGGGGATCTCGGGGAAGTGGACGTGCCCGTCGGGCGAGACGAGGACCGGTGGCGGGTGCCCCGCGCGGGCCATCGCGCACCGCCGGGTCACCGGGTCGTAGACGGCGTACAGGCAGGTCGCCCCGACGAACGTGTCCGCACCGCCCTCCGCCGGCGCGCTCGCGGTCCCCTCCTCCCCCAGCCGCAGCACGAGGTCGTCGAGGTGGGCGAGGAGTTCGTCCGGGGGCATGTCCATGTCGGCGAGGGTCTGCACGGCGGTGCGCAGCCGGCCCATGCTCGCCGCCGCGGTCAGGCCGTGCCCGACGACGTCGCCGACGACCAGCCCGACCCGGGCGCCGGAGAGCGGGATCACGTCGAACCAGTCGCCGCCGACGCCGTCCGTCGCGTCGGCGGGCAGGTAGGAGGAGGCCACGTCCAGGGCCGTGCCGCCGGTCAGGGCCTGGGGCAGCAGGCTGCGCTGGAGGGTGACGGCGGCCGTGTGCTCCCTGGTGTAGCGGCGGGCGTTGTCGACGCAGAGGGCGGCGCGGGCGACCAGTTCCTGGGCGAGCAGGACGTCGTCGGGTTCGAAGGAGAGCGGGTTGAGCGAGCGGGCGAAGGTGGTGAGCCCGAGGACGGTGTTGCGCGCCCGCATCGGGACCGAGATCAGGGTGTGCAGTCCGAACTCCCGGATGCGGGCGGTCCGCGCGGGCTGTTCGGTGATCCACAGGTGGTCGTCGGGGTCGAGTTCGGGGATGAGGACCGGCTCGCCGTCGATGAGCAGGCCGACGCCGTGCGGCGGGGGCACGAAGTCGACCCGGTCGCCGATCCGCGCCACGGCCTCGGGGCTGCCCTCGCGGACCGTGCGCAGTGCGGCGCGCCGCATCACCGCCCGTGCGGGGACCGGGCCCGCGTCGGGCAGCCAGGCGCCGTGTCCCTCGTGGCTGAGGACGGGTTCCAGGAGGTCGACGATGACGAAGTCGGCGAAGCGCGGGACGGCGAAGTCGGCGAGTTCCTGGGCGGTGCGCAGCACGTCGAGGGTGGTGCCGATGCGGGTGGCGGCCTCGTTGACCATCGACAGCCGCTGCCGCGCGTTCCAGCGTTCGGTGACGTCGGAGACCATGTAGCAGACGCCGGTCACCGAGTCGTCGGGGTCGACGAGCGGGAAGAACGACGTCGAGTAGGCGCGCTGGCGGTGCGGATCCGACCAGCTCCAGCCGAGGTACTCGTATTCGGTGACCGGCTCCCTGGTCGTCAGCACCTTGCGCATCAGGCCCTCGATGGTGGTCCCCTGCAGACCGGGCAGCAGCTCGCTCAGCCGGCGGCCCAGGCGCTGCTCGCGGGGGACCCCGCCGAACTGCTCCAGGGTGTCGTTCAGCCAGACGTACCGCAGCTCCAGGTCCATCACGGCCATGCCGATCGGCGACCGGGTGAGGAACCCGTCGAGGACGGACTGGCCCACGGTCCACTGCGGGCGCTGCTCCCGCGCCGAGACCAGGAAGCAATCGGCGCCGCCGATCCGGAAGGACGCGGAGACCCGCAGGTCGACGACGACGCTGCGGCCGTCGAGGTGCCGTAGCGGGACGAGGCCGCTCCATCCCATGCCCGAGCGGCAGCGCTCGGCGACGCCGGCGGCGCGGGCCGGGTCGACGCGCATGGCGAGCAGCCGCGCCGCGGGGCGCGCCAGCACCGCGGCGGCCGGATGGCCGAGCAGGGCCTCGGCGCCACGGGTCCAGCCGATCACGTCGCCCGCTGCCGACAGCACCGCCGCAGCGTCGCTGGAGGCGTCCAGGAGGTCGTGCGGCCCCACGGTGGTCGGCACGTCGGTATCTTCTCGCGGAGAATCCATTGGCTACATCCTGTACGTACCCCAATGTTCCTGCTTGTCCACGCGTTGCGCACGGCCCTGACGGGACCGGGACGGGCGCCTCGACACGGTGCGTGAGACCGGGCGCGGAGCGGGGTACCCGGCCTGGAGTTGGGGGCGAGCCGCGCGCCGGGGCAGCATGGAAGGACCGTGGCAGCGGCAGCGGCATCGCCCCGGCGCCGGTGGAGGTGGTTGAGGGATGGCTGTGGATTCCCTGCGGTCCGGTGACGCCGAAGATTCCGGCGGTCCCGGCGGTTCCAGCGTTTCCGGCGCCGAGGAGTACGGCTCCGGCATACCGCGTCCGACCGGCCTGCTGGACCTGCTGAGCGTGGCCGCGGTGGCGCTGGACTCGCAGGGCCGGATCGTGTTCTGGACCCCGCAGGCCGAGGAACTCTTCGGCTACACGTCCGAGGAGGCCCTGCGCAAGAACGCGGCGCGGCTGCTCGTTCAGCCGGAGCACCTGAAGGCCGCGGTGAAGGTCTTCGTGGACGTGCTGGAGACCGGGCACAGCTGGGCCGGTGCCTTCCCGGTCCGGCACAGGGACGGCAGCAGCCGGCTGATGGAGTTCCGCACCATGCGGCTCCTCGACGACCTGGGCGACGTCTACGCCCTGGGCATCGTCGCCGATCACACCCTGCTCCAGCGGCTGGAGACCGACCTGGCGCTGTGCGAGCGGCTGATCAGCCAGTCCCCGATCGGCCTGGCCCTGCTCGACCCCGATCTGCGCTATCTCCTGGTGAACCCGGCGCTGGAGCGGATCGACGGCGTCCCCGCCGAGGAGCACATCGGCCGCCATCTGCGCGAGACCCTGCCGCTGCCCGACATCGACACCGTGGAGTCGGCGCTGCGCCAGGTGCTCACCACGGGCACGCCGCTGCTCGACCAGTACCACGTGGGACGTACGCCGGCCGACCCGGAGCACGAGCACGCCTGGTCGCTGTCGTTCTACCGGCTCGAGGACCACGGTGGCCGGGTCCTGGGCGCCGCGGCCTCGGTGGTCGACGTGACGGAACGGCACCGCGCGGCCGCCGAGGCCGACCGGGCCCGGCGCCGCCTCGCCCTGATCGCCGACGCCTCGGCCCGGGTGGGCACCTCGCTGGAGGTGGAGCGCACGGCGCACGAGCTGGCCGAGATCGCCACCCCGGTGCTCGCGGACGTGGTCGCGGTGGACGTGCTGGACGCGGCGCTGGCCCTGCGCCGCTCGCGCCGCCCCGACAACGGCTCGGAGCTGTTCCGGGCCCTCGCCCTGGAGGCCGCCCATCCCACGGTCGCCCTGCGGGCCGCCGACACGCCCGGTGACCTCGCCTCCTACGAGGGCGACCGGCTGGTCACGCTGTGCGTGCACACCGCACGCCCGGTGCTGGTCCCGCGGGTCGGCAAGCAGGACCTGCCGCGCATCGCC
Organism: Streptomyces sp. NPDC090499; assembly: GCF_044769305.1. Classification (NCBI taxonomy): domain Bacteria; kingdom Bacillati; phylum Actinomycetota; class Actinomycetes; order Kitasatosporales; family Streptomycetaceae; genus Streptomyces; species Streptomyces sp. NPDC090499. The sequence continues at coordinate 165,732 of NZ_JBIVXP010000014.1, read as the reverse complement.
CGCAGTCCGGAGGCCGGGGCGCTGCTGGAGGAGGCGGGCGTGCACTCGTATCTGGCGGTGCCGCTGATCGCGCACGGCGAGGTGCTCGGCGCCCTCGACCTCAAGCGGACCCGCAATCCGCTCCCCTTCGACGAGGACGACGTCGTCCTCGCCACCGAGCTGGCCGGGCGGGCGGCCGTGGCCATCGACAACGCCCGCTGGTTCCAGAGCGTCCGCAACACCGCCCTCACCCTCCAGCGCAGCCTCCTGCCCGACCATCCGCCCGAGCACACCGGCCTGGAGCTGGCCTCGCGCTACGAACCGGCGCAGGCGACGAGCGAGGTGGGCGGCGACTGGTACGACGTGATCCCGCTGTCGCAGGACAGGACGGCGCTGGTCGTCGGCGACGTGATGGGCAACGGCATCGACGCGGCCGCCACCATGGGCCGGCTGCGCACCGCAACCTGCGCCTACGCGGACCTGGAGCTGCCCCCGGACTCGGTGCTCCGGCACCTGGACCGGATCACCTGCGACCTGGAGCACTACATCGTCACCTGCCTGTACGCGGTGTACGACCCGCACACCGGGAGCTGCGAGATCGCCAACGCCGGCCACATGCCGCCCGCGCTGGTGCACTCCGACCGCCCGCCGGCCCTCCTGGAACTGCCGTCGGCCGCCCCGCTCGGGGTCGGCGGCATTGCCTTCGAGACGACGACGGTCCGCTTCGAAGCGGGTGACCTGCTGGTCCTGTACACCGACGGCCTGGTCGAGACCCGCCGCCACCCCATCGACGACCGCCTCGACGTCCTCCTCGGCTTCCTCGACGAGCCCCACCGCCCGCTGGAGGAGACCTGCGACCTCCTCCTGCACGGCCTCCGCCACCCCGACGACCACGACGACGTGGCCCTCCTGATAGCCCGGGCCCTCTGACAGGCGGCGCGCGCCGAAGGGGCGCGGGGGACTGCGCGACCAGCCCCCACCCGGCCGCAGACGGACGACGGTCCATCGCACCGCCTACAGCGGGCCGCAGCACTCCGCCCGGCAGAAGCACGACGCCCTGATCGGCACATCCGCGCGAGCGACCGCCAGCTTCAGCTGCTGGCCCACGATCCGCGCCTCACCCTCCCGGCCGAGCCGCCGCAGGCACTCGTGGAGGCCGTGCAGCGCCCACACGTTGCCCGGGTGCTGCAACGGCCGGGGCAGGGTGTCGTCCAGGCCGAGGTCGGCCCGGTAGACCGCCTCGGCCTCGGCGATCCGGCCGCGTTCGAGGAGCAGGGCGCCGTAGGCGTGCCGGGTGGGCTGCATCCAGCCCCACGGTTCGTCGTACGGGAGGTTGTCGTCCAGGTCGACGGACCGGCGCAGCTCGGCGAAGGCCGTGTCGAAGTCGCCCTTGCGGTAGGCGAGTTCGCCGTCGAGCATGGCGGAGGCGATGGCCAGGATGTCGACGCAGGTGTTGTTGAACAGCATGCGGGTCTCCGGGACCGCGGCGGCCGCCTCCCGGAACCGGGCCCGGTCGGTCCCGGCCTCGGCGATCCGGCCGGTGGCCGCGTGCGCGACCCCGCGCGCGTAGTGGAGCATCGCGGTGGTCACGCAGTACAGCCGGGGGTCGGCGGGCAGCGGCAGGCGCAGGATGTCGTCCCAGCGGCCGAAGCGGACCAGGACGTGCACCCGCATCGCCAGGAACCCCTCCAGCCAGTCGGCCATCGGCGGGCTCTGCACCCGCAGCAGTTCTTCCGGTACGGCGGCTTCGAGCCGTCCGGCCGCGGCGAGGGCGTCCTGGAGGCGGCCCAGGAACATGGCGCCGTAGATACCGAAGTGCAGGTTGTGGCAGCGGTAGAGGGTGTAGAAGTTCATCGCACCCGCGCGGGCGAGGTACTTCTCGTCGGCGGCGACGGCCGCGGCGTTGTCGGAGACGACGCGTCGGTAGTCGCCGCAGAGAACCTCCAGGTGGGAGGGCATGTGCTGGAGGTGCCCGGCGTCGGGCACGAGGGCGCGGAGCCGGTCGGCGACCGGCAGGGCGGTCTCGGGCGTGGGCGACATCTCCATGAGGTGGATGTAGAGGTGCAGCAGCCCGGGGTGCCGGGTGCCGGCCTCGCTCCCGAGGGCCCGCTCCAGCACGGCGCGCGCTTCCTCCGTGCGGGCGCCGTCGGCCGGGCGGCCGCTGCGGATGTCCCAGAGCTGCCAGGGGGTGAGGTTCATCAGGGCGTCCGCGTACAGGGCCGCGACGTCCAGGTCGTCGGGAGCCAGTTCGTAGGCGGTGCGCAGGCGGTCGGCGTAGGCGGTGTTCCACACGGAGCAGGCCGCCGCGTCCGGGACCGCGGACTGCGGGTAGCGGGCGCGGAGCGCCTCGATCAGGGTGCGTTCGACCGGGGTGGCGTGCGCGGCCTTGGCATGGGCGCGTTCCACGGCGGCGTGGGTCCGCTCCACCGTGTCCGCCAGGTCGGCCGGGTCGAAGAACTCCCAGGGTTTGTTGTAGTTGGGGCCGAGGGCGTAGGCGACGCCCCAGCCGGCCATGGCGCAGTCCGGATCCGCCGCGCCTGCCGCCTCGAAACAGCGGACGGCCTCCTCGTGGTTGAAGGCGTAGGTCCAGTTCAGCCCCCGGTCGAACCAGGTCTGTGCGGCGGCGGACGAAGTCGTCACGCGCCTGCGGTGACTGCCCAGGTCGTAGTAGTCCACGGTGGCGAACCTATCGACGCGGGGCGGGCGGGCGATCCCCGTTCATCCGAAGTCGTGAGAGTGGCGCGGCGGTTGACGGGCCGCCGCGCCACTCGTGCCACCGCTCCCCCGGGTCTGTCAGGGTGCGACCGCGCGGCCGGTCTGCGGGGAGATCCGCCCGGAGCACAGCCCCTTGGCCGCAAGGGTCTGTGCGATGCGCGGGATCGCGGTCAGGGTGTTGGCCGGCCACTCGTGCATGAGGATGATCTGGCCGGCGGTGAGCCGGGAGACGGCCTGCACGATCGCGTCGGTGCTCGCCCCGTTCCAGTCCTGGGAGTCGACGTCCCAGATGATCTCGGTGAGCCCGTACTTCGCCTCGACCGCCCGCACGGTGGCGTTGGTCTCGCCGTACGGCGGCCGGAACAGGACCGGTGTCCCGCCGCCGGCCGCCGCGACGGCCGACTGGGTGCGGGAGATCTCCGAGTCGATCTGCGCCTGGGTCTCCTGGGTGAGGTGCGGGTGGGTGTAGCTGTGGTTGCCGACCCACATGCCCGCGCTGACCTGGGCCTTGACCTGGGCCGGGTAGGCGGCCGCGTACTGTCCCTCGTTGAACATGGTGGCCCGCAGCCCGTTCGCCCGCAGGGCGCTGAGCAGGCCCGGCGTGTGGGCGGTGGACGGCCCGTCGTCGAAGGTGAGGCCGACGTAGCCGGCGCAGGTGGCGGAGTGGGCGGGGGCGGCACCGACGGCGAGGGTGCCGGCGGCGGCCAGCGCGACGGCGACGGCGGTCGCGATGAGGGGTCGTGACGGGCGTGCCGCTGAGGCGCTCATCACGCCACCGTGATGTTCGAGCTGCCGCTGCTCTGGTAGCCCTCGGTCGCGAGGATCTGGTAGTAGCTGAAGCTGCCGAGGGACATGCCGGCGCGGGCCCAGGCGTCGAAGTGGTTGCCGGTGGTGACGGTGCCGCCGGTCCGCTTGGACTGGCGGACGCTCCAGTACTGGTTGAAGGTCTTGGTGCCTTCGACGGACGGGGCGTTGTACCGCGTCGTCAGGTAGATGTCGTAGGTGCCGCCGTCGCTGGTGACGCTGCCCTTGTACGTGCCGGTGGGCCGGTAGGTGCCCCAGTTGTCGACGATGTAGTACTCGACGAGCGGGTTCGAGGTCCATCCGTAGAGGGACAGGTAGCCGTTGCCGGAGGGGCTGAAGCTGCCCGAGTAGGTCACATTGCGGCGGGCGCCGGTGCTCCAGCCCTTGCCGCAGACGAAGTTGCCGGTGTTGCTCCAGCTGGTGCCGTAGTTGCCGCCGGAGCCGAGGGTCATGGAGACCGTGCCCTGTGCGTCGGTCCAGAACGAGTAGTAGTAGCCGTTGTTCGTGCCGGTCTGGTTGGTGGTGACGACGGTGGCGGCGCGGGCGGTGCCGGGCAGCGCCAGCCCGGCGGCGGCGCCCAGCAGCAGCGCGCCGGCACTCCTGCGGCTCAGGGCGTGGTCGAGCGGGTTCATGGGATGCCTCCTCGTGTGGCCTGTGCGGGTGCGGCCTGGTGGGGAGTATTGGTCTGCCCATGTCACCCGTCAACAGTTTCGGTGACTGTTTCGAAACCTTCGGTTCACCGGGCCACACATCTCCGCAGCTAGTTCAATCGGTGAGCAAGTCGAAGATCGAATATCCCGAGATGCACGGAAAACAAGATCCATTTTCGCGTCTCAGATCTCCGAATGTTTCGGTCTATGGCCCGAATGCTGCTGCGGGTCTCGGAACATGCCGCTGAGTGGAGCAATCACCGCGTTCCGTGCGTCCGCCGGGGAGGCTGGGTGTCTTGTCTAGATTCGTATGCCAGGAGTCCCGGGTGAGGCACGACGGTCCCAACCCACCACTGCCCGCGCCGCCCGCGTGGATGCGCTGGCTACCGGTCCTGTACGTCGCCGCCGTACTGCTGATCGAACCGGTCACTCCGGTGCAGTGGCCGGTGAGTTTCGTCCTGATCGCACTGCCTCTGGTGACCGCCTTCGCGCACCCGCCCGTCGTCGTCGCCGTCGCCACGGTCTTCGGCATCGGCCTCGAACTCTTACTGGCCGGAACCGCGTGCTGTGCGGGACGCGCCGTCGGTTACGTCTGGGAACGGCACTATGTGGCCGCCTACGCGTGTACGGCTCTGGTGGGTGCCCTGGGCTCGATCCTGGCGGCGCACCGGATCCGCCGGGAACGCACCCTGGCCGACGTCCGGTTCGTGGCCGAGATCGCACAACGCGTCCTGCTCAAACCGGTCCCGCACCGGATCGGCAACCTGCTCCTCGAGAGCTTCTACCTGTCCGCCGCCGCGGAGGCACGCATCGGCGGCGACCTCTTCGAGGCGGTGCCGACCGCGTACGGGGTGCGGCTGCTCATCGGGGACGTGCGCGGGAAGGGGCTGCTCGCGGTGGAGACGGCGGCGGCGATGCTGGGCGCGTTCCGCGAGGCGGCGCACGACGAACCCGACCTGCGCGCGCTGGTGGAACGGGTGGACATCAGCATGACCCGCCGGGCGGACCGGCTCGGCGGGACCGAACTGGGCGAGCGTTTCGTGACCGCCGTCTTCGCGGAGATCCCGGCGAGCGAGCGGATCGTGCGCATCCTCAACTGCGGCCATCCGCCGCCGCTGCTCATCCGCCCCGGCGAGGTGAGCGAACTGGACCGGGGGCGGCCCGGCCCGCCGCTGAACCTCGGCATGCTCGTCGGGGATCCCTACCGCGTCGAGACCTACTCCTTCGGCCCCGGCGACCAACTGCTCCTGTACACGGACGGTGTCACCGAGACCCGCGATCCCGACGGCACCTTCTACCCGCTGCTCCAGCAGCTGCGTTCGTGGGGTCCGATGCCGCCCCCGGAGCTGCTGGAGCGGCTCCATCAGGACCTGCTGGACTACAGCCACGACCAGTTGCAGGACGACACGGCCGCGCTCACCGCCTTCCTGCTGCCCGAGGAGACGGCCGGGACAGCTCGTCCCGGCCGGGACGACACGGTCACCGAGGAGTTCGGCGAGCCGCAGCCGTGACGCGACCGGGGGCCCTCGCCGGGGAGGCCACAGCCACCCCGGCCGGGCCTCCGCGGCTCCACGACCGCCCGCCCGGTACCACCTGGGTCAGAGGAAGCTGACGCCCTGGGCCAGGGTGAGTTCGCCGGAGTAGTTGACGGTGTTGGTGGCGGAGCGCATGTACGACTTCCAGGCGTCGGATCCGGACTCGCGGCCGCCGCCGGTGTCCTTCTCGCCGCCGAAGGCGCCGCCGATCTCGGCTCCGGAGGTGCCGATGTTGACGTTGGCGATGCCGCAGTCGGAGCCGGCGGCGGAGAGGAAGAGCTCGGCCTCGCGCTGGTCGCGGGTGAAGATGCTGGAGGAGAGGCCCTGCGGGACGTCGTTGTGGAGCGCGATCGCCTCGTCGAGGGTGTCGTAGGCGAGGACGTACAGGATCGGTGCGAAGGTCTCCTCCCGTACGACGTCGGTCTGTTCGTCGACGCGCACCAGGACGGGCTCGGTGTAGGCCGCCGCGGGTGCCGTCTCGGCCAGGCGCCGGTTCCCGCCGGCCAGCAGCTTGCCGCCCTCGGCCTGGACGCGGGCGAGGGCGTGCCGCATGCGGTCGAGGGCGGCGGTGGTGATGAGCGGGCCGACCAGGGTCGCGGCATCGAACGGATTGCCGACGGGGAGCCTGCCGTAGACGGTGGTCAGGCGCTCGGCGAGGGTGTCGGCGAGGTCGCGGTGGACGATGAGCCGGCGCAGGGTGGTGCAGCGCTGGCCCGCCGTGCCGGCCGCGGCGAACACGATGCTCTGGACGGCCAGGTCGAGGTCGGCGGAGGGGGCGACGATCGCGGCGTTGTTCCCGCCGAGCTCCAGCAGGCTGCGGCCGAAGCGGGCGGCGACGCGCGGACCGACCTCGCGGCCCATGCGGGTGGAGCCCGTGGCGCTGACCAGGGCCACCCGCGGGTCGTCGACGAGCCGCTCGCCGACCGTGCGGTCGCCGAGCAGGAGACGGTGCACGTCGCGCGGGGCGCCGGTCTCCCCGGCCGCGCGGGCGAGCAGGTGGTGGCAGGCCAGGGCGGTCAGCGGGGTGAGTTCCGAGGGCTTCCAGACCACGGTGTCGCCGCAGACCAGGGCGACCGCGGTGTTCCAGGACCAGACGGCCACGGGGAAGTTGAAGGCGGAGACGACGCCGACCACGCCGAGCGGGTGCCAGGTCTCGGCCAGACGGTGGCCGGGGCGTTCGGAGGCGATCGTACGGCCGTAGAGCTGGCGGGAGAGGCCGACCGCGAAGTCGCAGATGTCGATCATCTCCTGGACCTCCCCGAGCGCCTCGGAGCGGATCTTGCCCGCCTCGACGGTGACGAGGTCGGCGAGGTCGCTCTTGTGCTCGCGCAGCAGCTCGCCGAGGCGGCGGACCAGGTCGCCGCGGCGCGGGGCGGGGGTGGTGCGCCAGGTCAGGAAGGCCGCACGGGCGGCCGCGAGGGCGTCCTCGACGTCGGTGGCGGTGGCCGCCCGCAGGCCGAAGAGGTGTTCACCGGTGACGGGGGTGCGGGCCGGGAAGTCGTCGCCCTCGGTGACCTGTGCACCGATGTTGCGCAGGCAGGTCCGAGCACGGGTGCGCAGTTCGTCCGTGGTGGGCAGCACGGTGCTGGTCATCCTGATCCTCCGGGGGTGTGCGGGGTCAGCGGACGGGTTCGGTGAGGCCGAGGGCGCGGGCGGTCCGGGCCAGGGAGCGGTTCTGCTGCCGCTCGTAGAGGGCGAAGGGGTCGAGGACGTCGCGGCCGATGGCGCCGGAGAGCCAGTCGGCGTCGTAGGCGGTGCCCTGCCGGCCGTCGTGGCGGGTGCCCTCGCCGCTGAGGTTGGACTGGAAGATGCCGGCGGCGGAGCGGGGCAGGAAGTCCTCGTAGACGACCGGTTCCGCGCGCACCCAGCCCTGCCGCACCAGTTCGGCGATGCCGGTGGGCGGGGTGCGCCCGTCGAGCGGCCGGTCGTCGGCGATCCGGTAGGTGAAGTACGCGAGCCCCTGGGCCGCCAGTTCCTCCTCGCTGCCGGGCAGGTGGCGCTCCCACACGGCGCGTGCGATGTCGGCGCGCGCTTCCGCGGGGTGCCGGGCGGCCTGTGTGTCGACGCGGCCGAGGAGTTCGTCGTACAGCGCGCGGCCCGCCCGGGTGAGGGCGATGCCGCGGGCCTCGACCTCGCCGAAGCGCACGCGCAGGGCGCCGCTGACGACGCTGCCGTCCTCGGTGCGCATCGCCCGCGGCTCGGCCAGGGCGCGGAAGGAGGTCTGGCGGAGCAGAACATCGGGGCCGTGCCAGGCCGGCGGTCCCTGGATGGTGTCGATCATCTCGATGCCGCGGTCGGTCATCCGGCGGTACAGCTCGTCGATGTCGAGGACGCGCGGGGTGAGGTGGTTGATGTGGGTGCTGCGGACGCCGCCGATGTCGGCGGCGACGGCGGAGACCTGCTCCAGGGTCCGGTACCAGGCGCGGTCCACCGGTTCGGCCGACAACTCGAAGGCGTGCACGGCCAGGTGCAGGAAGCGCTCGGCGTCCTCCGCCGGCAGTCCGTGGTCGGCCGCGGCGCGGTCGGCGAGCGTGAGCAGTTCCGGCGGGAAGAGTTCGCGGGCGGCGAGGAAGGTCTCCAGGCGGGCGCGCAGGTCCGCGTCGAAGAAGCGGGGGTCGGCGGGGGTGAGCAGGGAGGTGAAGACCCGGAAGGGGTTGCGGGCGAGTTCCTCGCCGTCGACCGGGCGGAAGGCGGTGGAGACGACGGGAACCGCGCTGGCCGCGGCCTCCCGCAGGTCGTAGAAGCCGACGGGGTGCATGCCGAGGGCGCCGAAGACGCGGGCGACCTGCCGCAGTTCGCGCGGTGTGCCGACGCGGATGGCGCCGTGCCGCTCGGCGGTGACCCTGCCGATGGAACCGAGGCGTTCGGCGTCGGCTCCGCGGGCGCCCAGGACGTCCTCGTTGACCTCGCGGGAGACGTCCACCAGCGTGGTGTAGGCGGGGACCTCCCGCCCGTACATCTCCGACAGCCGCGCCGCGAACGCGGCCCGCAGCTGCCATTGACCGGTCGTCGGCATGGTTCGGCCCTTCGGTCGGCGACGGGACGGCGATCACCACGTCGATGGTCGCCGACCGGGCCGCCGCCGTACAGATGACAGGGCCGCCCGCGGGCGGCGGGAAAGCCGCAGCTACGGGCGGTGCGGAAAACCCACTGGACCGATCTTCACAGCTGATCCCTAACATATGGCGTCAAGACAACCAAGCGACCGGCTCGTCGGATGCGTGCCGGTCGGGGTCGCCGATGCCAGGGTCCGCTCCCCGGGCTGCGGTGATCTTCCTACCCAGGAGGACCTTCCGCATGTTCCGACGAATTGGCAGTGCCGTCGTCCGACATCCTGTCTGGACGATCGTGGCATGGCTGATCGCGGCGGTGGCGATCGTCGCCACCGCCCCGAGCCTGCCCTCGAACAGCGACGAGAGCAGCTTCCTGCCCAAGAGTTACGAGTCCATCAAAGCGGCCGATCTGCAGGCGAAGGCGTTCCCCAGCGCCTTCACCCCGTCCGCGATCGCGCTGTACCAGCGCACCGACGGCGGCAAGCTCACCGCCGCGGACACGAAGGACGTCGCCCGGTTCGCCACCGAACTGGGCGGCAAGCACATCGACCAGGTCCAGAAGGTCGTCCCCGGCCAGCCGTCGAAGGACGGCAGGTACGACCTGATCCTGGTGCAGATGGACAGCAAGAACGCCGGTCAGCCCGTACAGGCGGACGCGGCCAAGGTGTTGCGCGACGACGTCAAGCAACTGGCCAAGGGCACGAACCTGGAGGTCAAGCTGGGCGGTTCGGCCGCGCAGGCCCTCGACCAGCAGGACTCGTCCAAACGCGGTGAGGCGCTGATCGGCATCGGCACCTTCGTGATCATCCTGGTCACTCTGCTGATCATCTTCCGGGCGCCGATCCTGGCGTTCCTGCCCCTGGTGGTGATCGGCGTGGTGTCGGCCATCGCCAACGGGCTGATCGCGTACGCCACCAAGCTGTTCGGTCTGCAGGCCAACAGTTCCGTGTCGTCGATCCTGATCGTCGTGCTGTTCGGCGTGGGCACGGACTACTTCCTGTTCCTGATGTTCCGGTACCGCGAACGCCTGCGCGCGGGTGACGAACCCAAGGAGGCCATGGTCAACGCGGTCGGCCGGGTCGGTGAGGCGATCGCCTCGGCGGCGGGCGCGGTCATCATCGCCTTCCTCGCGCTGGTGCTCTCCACGCTGGGCTTCCTCAAGCAGATGGGTCCGGCGCTGGCCATCGCGGTCTCGGTCACCCTGATCGCGGGGCTGACGCTGATCCCGGCCGTGGTCTCGCTCATCGGCCCGAAGGTGTTCTGGCCGTCCAAGTCCTGGCAGCAGGAGCCGTCGAACGCCCGCTTCGCGGCCCTGGGCCGCGGGGTGCAGCGCCGTCCGGGGCTGACCGCGGCGGTGTCCGGCCTGGTCCTGGTCGTGCTGTCGCTGGGCACGCTGGGCTTTCACGCCACGTTCGACCTGGCGTCGGGCTCGATGCCCAAGACCAAGGAGTCCATGGTCGTCCAGGACCAGATGCAGCAGGCGTACTCGGCCGGGGCCGCCGCGCCCACCGACGTCTACCTCTCCAGCACCGACGGCAAGCCGCTGGACACGTCCTCCTTCGACGCGTACGCGCGAAAGCTCGGGGCCGTGGACGGCGTCGCGAGCGCCCGGATGGCCCAGGTCAACAAGGCCGGGACCACGGCGGACTTCACCGTCACCCTCAAGTACGAGGCGTCCACGGACAAGGCGATAGACGCCGTGGGCCGGGTGCGGGACGTCGCGCACGCCGGTGCTCCGGAGGGGACCGAGGCGCTCGTCGGCGGTATGTCCTCGATCTACAAGGACATCGACTCGGCGGTCAACCACGACTACCGCACGGTGTTCCCGGTCGCGGCTCTGCTGATCATGGTGATCCTGGGGCTGCTGCTGCGCAGTGTGGTCGCGCCCTGGTACCTGATCGCCTCGGTCGGGCTCGGCTTCGGCTCGACGCTCGGCGCCACGGTCTGGATCTTCCAGGAGGCGCAGAACAAGCCGGGTCTGATGTTCATGCTCCCGGTGATCATGTATCTCTTCGTGGTCGCCATCGGCACGGACTACAACATCCTCATGATCGCCCGGCTCCGTGAGGAGGCCCGCGAGGGCCGGGAGCCGCGCGAGGCGGCCGGTATGGCGCTGCGGTACGCCGGGCCGACGGTGGCCGCGGCGGGCTTCATCCTGGCGGCGACCTTCGCCACGATGATGCTGGCGGGCAACGCGCTGCTCACGGAGATGGGCTTCGCTGTCTCCTTCGGCATCGCGGTGGCCGCCTTCGTCATGGCGATGTTCTTCACGCCGAGCCTCACGGCGCTGATCGGCCACGCGGCCTGGTGGCCGGGGCATGCCGACCGGGCCGAACCGGCGGCGGTCCCGAGGCAGGGAGACGGCGATGCCACGCCGTCGGCCGGGGAGGACCGGAACGCTCCGGCGGGGCGCCGCGGCTAGGCACTGCGCCGGAAGTGCCGGCTGCGGCGCGGTCGTGGCCGGTCGTGCAGTTCCTCGCGCCCCTGCCGGGGCGCTGCCGGGTACGGATGGGGTCCGGGGACGGTGTGAAGCCGACCCCGGACCCCATCCCCCGGACAGGGCGATTCCTGGCGTTCGTCGCGCTCTCCCGCCGCGCCGCGCCGTCGCCGTTGCTACGCCGCGAGAGCGTGCCCCGGGTGCAGGACGACCTTGGTGTAGCCCTCGATCCGCTGGTCGAACTTCTCGTAGGCGCCCGGTGCGTCCTCGAGCGGCAGCTCGTGGGAGACCACGAAGCTGGGCTTGGCCCGCCCGGCGATGATCAGGTCGCGCAACTGGCGGTTGTACTGCTTGACGTTGCACTGACCGGTGCCCATCTGCTGCCCCTTCTCGAACATCCGGCCGATGGACACCAGCAGCAGGCCGTGCTTGGCGTGCTCGTCGGGTCCGCCCGGGTCGGAAGGGACGTACAGGCCCGGAACGCCGAGCATGCCCGTCGGCCGTACCGTGTCGACGAGGGCGTTCAGGACGACGGCGGGTTCCTCGTGGCTCGCGTCGTGTGCCTGGGCCTGGTAGCCGACGGCGTCGACACCCTTGTCCGTGCCCTCGCCCCCGGTCTGTTCCGTGATCTGTTCGGCCGGGTCGCCCTTGGTGAAGTCGATCGGTATCGCCCCGATCTGCTCGGCCTTGGCGAGCCGCTCGGGCACCCGGTCGACCGAGAACACCTTGGACGCGCCGCGCAGCAGCGCCGAGTACGCGGCCATCAGCCCGACCGGGCCGGCACCGAAGACGGCGACACTCTCGCCCGGGGACACCCGGGCCAGCTCACAGCCGTGGTAGCCGGTCGGGAAGATGTCCGCGAGCAGCACGAAGTCGGTCTCGAACTCGTTGCCCGGCGGCAGCTTCAGGCAGTTGAAGTCGGCGAACGGCACCCGCAGCAGCTCCGCCTGGCCGCCCTTGTAGGGGCCCATGGCCACATAGCCGTAGGCTCCGCCGGCGAAGCCCGGATTGACCGTGAGGCAGAAGCCGGTCTTGCCGGCCAGGCAGTTCTTGCAGAAGCCGCAGGCGACGTTGAAGGGCATGACCACCCGGTCGCCCTCGGACAGCGAGGTCACGCCGGAGCCGATCTCCTCGACGATGCCGAGGTTCTCGTGCCCGAAGACGATGCCCGCCTCGGCGGCCGTACGCCCCTCGTACATGTGCAGGTCGGATCCGCAGATAGCGGTCGACGTGACCCGTACCAGCACGTCGTTCGGGTGCTGGATGCGTGGATCGTCGACGTCCCTGACCGTGACGGTGAAGGGCTTCTCGTAGACGACGGCTTTCACCTGGTTCACCTCCGCGTCGAACGCCGCACGAGGCGGACCGCGCGGGCCGGAGGCCTGGCCAGGAGAGACGGCCGGGGCAGCGCCCCGGTCCGTGCCGCAACTCTGGGCGCTCTGGTTTCACCATCGGATACTTCCAGAGAACGCCGGTCGGGCAGGCGCTGCAACCCCGGCCCCGACGACACCCTCCTACTGGGAAAGTGCCCGGCCCAGCGAGCCGCGGACGGCTGCGGCGCGGTCGTCCCTACCCTCGCCGACAGGGGTGGCCGGCAGGGTTGTTGCACCAAGGGGGCCCGGTGGGAGTGGAGCGCGCGGTGGCCGTGCGGCCGGTTTCGGAGTTGCTCGTCGAGAACTCCGTGCGCCACGGCGGGAAGGTCGCGTTCGCCGACGACCGGCGTGCGGTGGGCTGGGCGGACCTGGAGCGCAGGACCGGCCGGCTGGCGGCCGGGCTGGGCGTGGGCCGCGCCGCCCGGGTGGCCTTCTGCCTGGACGACGGCGTGGAACTGGTCGAGGGGCTGCTCGCCACGGTACGGGCCGGTGCGGTCGGGGTGCCGCTGAGTTCCCGTGCGACCGACGCCGAACTCGCCGGGCTGCTGGCCGACTGCCGTCCGGCCGTACTGGTCACCGACCGGCACCAGCTGCCACGGATCACGCGGCTGACGGCCGACCGGACCGTCCGGCTGCTGGTCACCGGCGAGGGGCCGGTGCCCGACGGGGTCGCCGCCTGGGAGGCGCTGGCCACGCGGCCGTCGTCCGCTCCCCCGGACGACCTCGGCCTGGACGAGCCGGCCTGGCTGCTCTACACGTCCGGGACCTCCGGCACCGCCAGGGCGGTCGTCTCCAGCCAGCGGTCGGCGCTGTGGTCCGCCGCCGCCTGCTATCTGCCCCGGCTCGGGCTGTCGGCGGCCGACCGCCTCCTGTGGCCGCTGCCCCTGTCGCATGCCTACGCCCACTCGCTCTGCGTCCTCGGCACCACCATGGCCGGGGCGAGCGCCCGGATCACCACGGCCCGGGAACCGGCCGCCCTGGTCCGGCTGACCGACGCGTACGCACCGACCGTCCTGGCCGGGGTCCCCCTCACCTACCGGCAGCTGCTGGACGCCGGGCTCGGGGCCGTGCCCTCGCTGCGGCTGTGCGTCACGGCCGGCGCGCCCAGCGACCCGGAGCTGCGGGAGGAGGCCGAGGCACGGTTCGGTGCCCCGCTGCTGGACGGCTACGGCAGTACCGAGACCTGCGGCAAGATCGCCGTGGAGGCGCCGGCCGGGCCACGGGCGCGCGGCGGCAGCGGGCTGCCGCTGCCCGGCATGGAGGTGAGGATCGCCCCGGCGGAGGGGGCCGGCGGGGACGGCGAGATCTGGGTCCGCGGCCCGGGCGTCATGCTCGGCTACCACGACCGGCCCGAGGAGACCGCCGCCGCCCTGCGCGACGGCTGGTACCGCACCGGTGACCTGGGCCGGCTCGACGAACACGGGTTCCTGACCGTCACCGGCCGGGCGGGCGACCGTATCGTGCGCGGCGGCGAGAACGTCGACCCGGCCGAGGTGGAGCGGGTGCTGTGCGCGCTGCCCGGGGTGCGGGACGCGGCCGTGGTCGGGCGGGCCCATCCGCTGCTCGGTGAGGTTCCGGTGGCGTTCGTGGTACCGGACCGGCCGGACCTCGATCCGGTGCCGCTGCTGCGCGCCTGCGCCGCGGTGCTCTCCGCGCACAAGGTGCCCGAGGAGGTGCTGCCGATCCCGGCGGTCCCGCGCACCTCCGGCGGCAAGCCGCGCCGGGCCCTGCTGCGCCGGGCGCTCACCGACCGCCCGGCCGATCCGGGACTCGCCGGGCTTGCCGGACGGACCCCGGGTGAGCGGCGGGCCGCGCTGACCGACCTGGTGTGCGCGGAGACGGCGGCGATCCGGGGCGGCACCGCCGATCCGGGCACGGCGTTCGCCGATCTCGGGCTGACGTCGATGGACGCGATGACCCTGTGGCACCGGCTCGGCACCCGCACCGGGCTGCGGCTGCCGGCGACGCTGGTCTGGGACCACCCGAGCCCCGCCGCGGTCGCCGCCCACCTGGACGCGCGGCTGCACGGGACGGCGGAACCCGTGGCGGCGCCGCGCCGCGCTCCGGAGGCCGAACCGGTGGCGATCGTGGCGGCCGGCTGCCGCTTCCCGGGCGGGGTGAGCTCCCCCGAGGACCTCTGGCGCCTGGTGGCCGAAGGGCGCGACGCCACCGGTGAGTTCCCGGCCGACCGGGGCTGGGACCTGGCGTCGCTGCACCATCCCGACCCGGACCGGCCAGGGACGACGTACACCCGTCGCGGCGGGTTCCTGGACGGGGTCGCGGACTTCGACCCGCTGTTCTTCGGCATGTCACCGCGCGAGGCGCTGGCCACCGATCCCCAGCAGCGGCTGCTCCTGGAGGTCGCCTGGGAGACCTTCGAACGGGCCGGTGTCCCGGCACCGCAGCTGCGCGGCACCGACACCGGTGTGTTCGTCGGCCTGATGCACGCCGGCGGGTACGGCCGCGGCGGGGTGCCCGGCGAGCTGGAGGCCCAGCTGGGCATCGGCTCCTCGCCGAGCGTGGCGTCCGGCCGGATCGCCTACACCCTGGGGCTGCGCGGTCCCGCGCTGACGCTGGACACGGCGTGTTCGTCCTCGCTGGTGGCGCTGGACCTGGCGGCCCGGTCGCTGCGGGCCGGGGAGTGTGGGCTGGCACTGGCGGGCGGGGCGACGGTGCTGGCGAACCCGCAGCCGTTCGTGGTGTTCAGCCGGCTGCGCGGGCTGTCTGCGGACGGGCGCTGCCGGTCCTTCGCCGCGGGCGCGGACGGCACCGCCTGGGCCGAGGGCGTCGGTCTGGTGCTGCTGGAGCGGCTGTCGGACGCCCGCCGCAACGGCCATCCGGTGCTGGCGGTGCTGCGCGGTTCGGCCGTCAACTCGGACGGCGCGTCGAACGGGCTGACCGCCCCCAACGGCGCGGCGCAGCGGGACCTGATCCGGCGGGCGCTGGCCGACGCGGGGCTGGACGGGGCCGACGTGGACGCGGTCGAGGGGCACGGCACGGGCACCGCGCTCGGCGACCCGATCGAGGCGAACGCCCTGCTGGCGACGTACGGACAGCACCGGGACCCGGCCGACCCCGTGTGGCTGGGCTCGGTGAAGTCGAACCTGGGCCACACCCAGGCGGCGTCGGGGATGGCGGGCCTGATCAAGATGATCGAGGCCATGCGCCACGCCCGGCTGCCCGCCTCGCTGCACGCGGAGCGGCCCTCTCCGCACGTCGACTGGTCGGCTGGGGCGGTACGGCTGCTCGACCGGGCCCGCCCGTGGCCGCGCCGCGGCCGGCCGCGCCGGGCGGCGCTCTCGTCGTTCGGCATCGGCGGCACCAACGCCCACGTGATCATCGAGGAGCCGGCGGACGCCGACACGGCGGGCGCGACGGCGACCACCGGTGCGGCACCGGCCCCGTCACCGGCCCGCCGGCTGCCGCTCATGCCCTGGCTGGTGGGCGGGAACGACGCGGCCGGACTGCGCGCGCACGCCGCGCGGCTGGCGGCGGAGCTGGCCGGCGTACGGGAGGACGCGGAGGCCCTGGACGTCGCGTTCTCACTGGCCACGACCCGGGCACCGATGGCCCACCGGGCGGCCGTGTTGGCTCCGGACGCCGAAGGCCTGCTCCGGGGGGTGCGTGACCTGGCCGCCGGCACCGACGGTCCGGCACTGCTGCGGGGCACCGCGCGTCCGCGCCCGAAGGTGGCCCTCCTGTTCCCCGGCCAGGGAGCCCAGCGCCCCGGCATGGGCCGCGACCTGCGGGCGGCCTTCCCGGCCTTCGACGCGGCGTTCACCGGCCTGTGCGAGGAGTTCACCCCGTGGCTGGACCGCCCGCTGCTGGAGGCGATCGACGACCCGGGCCTGCTGGACCGGACCGACTACGCACAACCCGCGCTGTTCGCCTACGCGGTGGCTCTGCACACCCTGCTCGCCGGCCTCGGCGTACGCCCGGACCGGCTGACCGGGCACTCCGTCGGCGAACTGGCCGCCGCTCAGGTGGCCGGGGTGTTCTCCCGTGCCGACGCGGTACGGCTGGTCGCCGCGCGCGGCAGGCTGATGGCGGCCCTGCCCGCCGGCGGCGCGATGATCGCGGTCCGGGCGCCGCTGGCCGAGGTGGCGCCGCTGCTCGACGGGGTACCCGGGCGGACGGTCGCGGTCGCGGCGGTCAACGGGCCGGACTCGGTCGTACTCTCCGGGCCCGAGGACGCGGTGGCCGCGCTGGCCGCCGCCGTCGGACGGCCGCAGCACCGGTTGCGGGTCAGCCATGCCTTCCATTCGCCGCTGCTGGACCCGGTGCTGGCCGAGTACCGCGCGGTCGCCGAGTCGGTGACCTACCGGCCGCCGTCCGTGCCGGTCGTGTCCACGCTCACCGGACGCGCGGAGACCGACGCGCTGGCCACGGCCGAGCACTGGGTGCGGCAGGCGCGCCAGACGGTCCGGTTCGCCGACGCGGTGGGCGTGCTCGCCGAGGACGGCGTCACGGCCTTCGTCGAGGCCGGGCCGTCCGCCGCGCTCGGCGCGGCGGCCGAGGACTGCGTCGGGCCGGACGCGGGCGCGGTGTTCGCGTCGTGCGCCGACTCCCGGACCACCCTGGAGACGCTGGCCGCGCTGCACGTCCACGGGACCGGGGTGGACTGGCGGGCGGTGTACGCCGGCTCCGGTGCCCGGCGGCGCCCGCTGCCCACCCACCCCTTCCGGCGGCAGCGCTACTGGCTGGACTCCGTGCGGCGGCCGGCCGGGGCCGGCCATCCGCTGCTGGGCGAGCCGGTGCCCGATGCCGACGGGCCCTCGATCCGGCACACCGCCGTGCTGTCCCTCGACCGCCAGCCCTGGCTTGCCGACCACGTGATCGACGGCCGGGTCGTGGTGCCCGCGACCGTCTTCGCCGAACTGGCCGCCCGCGCCGACGGCTCCGCGGGGCCGGTCCGGCTGGCCGAACTGGCCCTGCACGCCCCGCTCGTGCTCGCTGCGGGGCAGGGGGCGCAGGTGCAGGTGGTGGCCGGGGCACCGGACGGGACGGGCGGGCGGCCGGTCACCGTCTGGGGCCGCCCGGCCGGCACGCCGGGCCCGTGGACCCGGCACGCCACCGCGACGACCGCCCCGGTGGCGGCGCCGCCCGGTGACGCCCCCGCAGCCTGGCCGCCGGCGGGCGTGGAGCGGGTCGGCGTCGACTACGAGCGGCTCGCCGGCCGCGGCCATCGTTACGGGCCCGCCTTCCGTGCGGTGACCGCTCTGTGGCACCGGGACGGCGAGACCTTCGCCGAACTGGCGCTGCCGCCCGGGGAGGCGGCGACCGCGCGTTCGTACACCCTGCACCCGGCCCTGTTCGACGCGGCCCTGCACGCCGCGCTGCTGGCCGAGGAACCGGGCGAGCCGAGGGCACCGCTGACCTGTTCCGGGGTGACGGTGCACGCGACCGGTGCCGCCGCGGCGCGCGCGGTCGTACGGCGGCTCGGCCCGGACGAGTTCCGCGTCACCCTCACCGACGGGGCCGGGCTGCCGCTGGCCGCCGTGGAGTCCGTGGTCACCCGGGCGGTCCCGGCGGCCGGGCCACCGCCGGGCGAGACCTACCGTCTCGCCTGGCGGCAGGTGCCGACCGGTACCGCGAGCCCGGAGCACGAGTTGCTCGACGTGGCACGGCTGGCCGCCGCCCTGCGCCCGGACGCGCCGCTGCCCGAGCGGGTGCGCGGGCTGCTCGGCGCCGTACTGGAGCGGGTGCGGGACTGGACGGCCGGCACACGGCCGGGGCGGCTGCTGGTGCTCACCGGGAACGCCACCGGAGACGCCCCCGACCTGGCCGAGGCCGCGGTCGCCGGGCTGGTCCGCAGCGCCGGGTCGGAACATCCGGGCCGGATCGTCCTGGTCGACCGGCGGGGCGTCGCGGCAACGGCGGCGGAGCTGACGGCGGCGCTGCGCACCGGTGAGCCGGAACTCGCCCTGCGCGACGGGGTCGCCACGGCGCCCCGGCTAACTCCCGTGGCTGCGCCGACCGCCGATGCCGCCCGCCTGGACGGCGAGGGGACCGTGCTCGTCACCGGCGGCACGGGGGCGCTCGGGGCGAGTCTGGCCCGCTACCTGGTCGCCGAGCGCGGGGTCCGGCACCTGCTGCTGGCCGGCCGCGACGGGAAGGTCCCGGACTGGGCGGGCGAACTGGCCGCCGACGTACGCGTGGTGGCGTGCGACGTGAGCGACCGGGCGTCCGTGGAGTCGCTGGTCGCGTCCTGTCGGCAGCCGCTCACCGCGGTCTTCCATCTGGCCGGGGTGGTGGACGACGGCGTGGCAGACGCCATGACGTCCGAGCGGCTCGCGGCCGTGCTCGCACCGAAGGCGGACGGTGCCTGGCATCTGCACGAGGCGACGAAGGACCTCGGGCTGGCCGCCTTCGTGCTCTACTCCTCGGCCGCGGGCGTGCTCGGCAGGCCGGGGCAGTCGAACTACGCCGCCGCGAACGGGTTCCTCGACGCGCTCGCCCGGTACCGGGTGGCCCGTGGCCTGCCCGCGCAGTCGCTGGCGTGGGGGCCGTGGACCACGGCGGGCGCGCAGGGCATGGCGGGGCGGGTGGCGCCGGACCGGCTGCGGGAGGGCGGTGTCCTGCCCGTCGGCGAGCGCGAGGGCATCGCCCTCCTCGATGCCGCGCTGCGCCATCCGGAACCGGTCCTGGTGCCGGTGCCGCTGGACGTGCGGGCCGCCGCGGGACCCGGCGCGCCGCCCGTCCTCGCCGACCTGCTGCCGCGCAGCCCGGCCACGGCCGACGCGGCACCCCTGGACGGCACCGCCCGGACGCCCGGTGCCTGGCGGGAGCGGCTCGCCGCCGTCGCGCCACCCGAACGCGCGCCTCTGCTGGCCGAGTTGATCCGCGCCGAGATCGCGGCTGTGCTCGGCTTCACGGACCCGTCCGACCTCCCCGCGGAACGCGCCTTCACCGAGCTCGGCTTCGACTCCCTGTCCGCCGTGCAGGTCCGCAACCGACTCAGCGCGTTCATCCGGGTCCGCCTGTCGCCGACCGTCGTTCTGGAGCACCCGACGCTGCCCGAGCTGACGGCACACGTCCACGGGGCACTGCTCGACGCGGGCGCCCTGCCGGGAACGGAGACCGAGGCGTCCGCCGCCGTCCGTGCCCGCCCGGCCGAGTGACCGTCCCGTCCGAACAGAACAAGAACGGAAGAGGAGTTCGCTGATGACTGCGCGAGACGTGCGGCCCAAGGCGTACGGGTCGTACGGGGAGTACGGGGAGTACGACCTGATCGTCGTCGGCGGCGGTCCGGCCGGGTCGACCGCCGCGACGGCCGTGGCGCGGCGCGGGCACCGGGTGCTCGTGCTGGAGCGGGAGACCTTCCCCCGCTACCAGATCGGCGAGTCGCTGCTGCCCGCCACCGTCCACGGCCTGTGCCGCCTCCTCGGCGTCGCCGACGAGGTCGCGGCGGCCGGGTTCACCCTCAAGCGGGGCGGGACCCTGCGCTGGGGCCGCGACCCGGAACCCTGGCAGTTCTCCTTCGCGACGACACCGCGGCTGCCGGAGCCCACCGCGACCGCCTTCCAGGTGGAGCGCTCCCGTTTCGACGAGATCCTGCTGCGCAACGCCGAGCGCGCCGGCGCCGAGGTACGCGAGGGCAGTGCGGTGCGCCGGGTCCTCACCGTGGGCGAGCGGGTGCGCGGTGTCGAGTACACGGACCGGGACGGCGTCCCGCGTACCGCGCACTCCCGGTTCGTCATCGACGCGTCGGGCAACACCAGCCGGATCCACGGCCGGGTGGGCGGGGCACGGGTGTACTCGGACTTCTTCCGCAACCTCGCCGTGTTCGGCTACTACGCGGGCGGCCGGCGCCTGCCGGCACCGAACGACGGCAACATCTTCTGCGCCGCGTTCGACGCCGGCTGGCTCTGGTACATCCCGCTGCGCAAGGACCTGACCAGCGTCGGTGCCGTGATCGCGCCGGAGCACTACGCGGCCGTCCAGCGCGACCCGCAGGCCGCGTGGCAGGACATGATCAAAGCCTGCCCCCAGGTCGGCCGGCTGCTCACGGGCGTACCGGTCGCGACCGAGCCGCCCTACGACCGGGTCCGGGTGCGCAAGGACTACTCCTACTGGAAGACGTCCCTGTGGGTCCCGGGCATGGCGCTGGTCGGCGACGCCGCCTGCTTCGTGGACCCGGTGCTCTCCTCGGGCGTCCATCTGGCCACGTACGGCGCCCTGCTGGCGGCCCGTGCGGTGAACGCGGCGCTGGAGGGCACGGTGCCCGAGGAGCGCGGGTTCGCCGAGTTCGAGGCGCGCTACCGCCGGGAGTACGGGGTGTTCTACGAGTTCCTCGTCGCGTTCTACGACATGGAGCGGGACGAGGACTCGTACTTCTGGTCGGCGAAGAAGATCACCCGGGTGGACGTCGACGAGGCCGCCGCCTTCGCCGAGCTGGCCGGGGGCGTGGCGTCGGGCGACACCGGGATTCCCGGCGCCGGCGGTCTCGGTGTCCGCTGGAGCGGCGCGGCGGCCGAACTGCAGGGCGCGGTGGGCCGGCTGACCGCCGCCGGCGATCGCGTGAACCCGCTCCTGACCACCCGGGTCGTCGCCGAGACCTTCCGCACCGGCAACGACCTCCAGGAACAGGCCCTGTACGGCGCTCCGCTGGACGGCCCGGCCCCCGCACCGTCCGGCCCCGGCCGCCTCGGGGTCACCGAGGACGGCCTGTCCTGGCGCCGGGCGTGACGCGAGGCGCGCTCACCGGCCGAACGGGCGCACCTCCGGCGCGGGGGCCGACAGGCCTTCCGCCTTCCCACCGCGCAGCCACCGGTCGAAGAAGGAGGTGAGGCAGGCCCGTTCGACGGAGATCGCGCGGGCCGGGGCGACGGTGCCGATGTTCTTGACGACCGTCGTCCGGGACAGCCCGAGCCGGTGGGCGATCTGCGGGATCAGCGCCTCCTCGTCGGTGAACGTGGCGTGCTCGGCGCCGCGCACGGTCAGGCCCTCGCGCGGGCCGCGGCTGTGCCGCCACAGGGAGTTCCAGGACGGGACCGTGCTCAGGTCGTTGCCGTCCTTGCCGAGCAGCAGGAAGGGCCGGTCGAGGCCCTCGGCCGCGACGGTGGAGAGGTGGCCGGAGTCGCTGTCGTCCGGGACGTAGGCGACGACGCCGTCCATGTTGGCCCCGGCCGCGATGCGCCGGTCGTCGTGCATCGTCTGGAGGGCGGTGAAGCCTCCTGCGGAGTGCCCGAACATGCCGATGCGGTCCGGGTCCAGGGTGCCGCGCAGTCCTCGGGGCAGCGCACGCGGCAGCTCGTCGAGCAGGAAGCGGGTGTCGGCCACCCGTACGTCGATCGTCTTCTTCAGGAGCGCCCTGATCCGCTTCCCGTCCGGGTAGGCCTTGGCGTACTCGGCGGGCAGTACGGTGCGTTCGACGCGGCCGCCGGGGAACTGGACGGCGGTGGCGTCGTAGGTGTGGTCGAGCATCACCACGACGTAGCCGCGGGAGGCGAGGTCGTCGCAGAGGGTGGTGCCGAGGGAGCGCGGGTCGCCGGTGCCGGGCGAGTAGCAGACGACCGGGTACGGGCCGTGGTCGCGTTCGGCGGGGGCGGCTTCGTGCGCGTGGGTCCGGGTGGCGGCCCAGTCGACCTTGTCGGCGGGCACGTCGGCGAGGTTGTTGACGGCGGTGAAGCCGGCGGCCTCCCCCGGCAGCATCTGCGGTGCCCGGGGGTGGCCGCCGGTGTCCCGCGCCGGGTACCGGATGCTGATCATCAGCTCCCGGTACGGCCGTGCCGTGATCCAGGGATCGGCGCGTGCCGTGTCGACGAGACGCAGGGAGACCGTCCCCACCGGATACGGGCCGCCGGGCGCGGGCAGGGTCAGCCGCACCGGCCCCGCCGCGGACGCCGCGAGCGGCGTGGCCGACGCGGTGCGCGCGGAGACGGCGGACAGGGCGGTGGCGGCGACGGTCGACAGCAGGGCGGTGCGGCGGGTGAGCAAGGCGTTCCTCCTTGGCCGTGCGGTCCGCGCGGCCGGCACGGGCCGCGCGGACCGCACGTGTTCGGCGACTCCTCCCAGCTTTGTGGACGGGCCCGGCCGCCACCATCCGGCAGGCCTGTCGTCACCCCGGGGGGTTAGCCCTACGCCCGGCCCTGCCACCGGTAGGTGGCGTAGGAGCCCGCCGGTACGGTCGTCACGAAGCTCTGGCCGCCGACGGTGACCCGGACCCTGCTGTCGGTGCTGTTGCCGTTGCCGAGGACGGTGACGTAGCCGCCGTCACGGGTGCGGTAGACCACGTTGCTGATGCCGTGTCCGGTGGCGCTGGACTCCAGGCGGACGTCACCGGGTGAGAGGTACTTCGCGAACTGCCCGAGCCCGTACAGCTCGTCGCGGACCGTGAACTTCCTCGTGCCGGTGTCGACGGTCACCAGCCGGTCCTTCCACTTGGTGGTGGCCGCGACCTGGTCCCAGTCGATGTTGTTGTCCCGGGCCGGTGTCCAGTGCAGGGTGCCGCCGTCCTGGTCGGTGGTCTGGGCCCACAGGATGTAGGAGCCGGCGTCCAGCCGGAAGTCGTCGAGGACGGTGGCGGGCGACAGGTCGCTGGTCTCCGTGAGCTGGACGGGCTTGCCGAACTCCTCGAACGCGTCGCGCATGACGGTCGGGTCGCCCCAGTAGGGGTGGAAGGCGATGGCGTCGGCCGCCTTGCGGACCTGTGCGCCGGTCACGGAGCCGTCGGGGGCGTCCTGGAAGATGCGGTAGTAGTTCTTGGTCGCCGTGCTGTTGGGGTCGTGCCAGTCCCAGAAGTTGAAGTCGTGCACGTAGAGCTGGGTGTCCAGGCGGGCGGCGCGCACTTCGCGCTTGATGGCGAGGGCCAGTTTCTGCTGCTGGGCGACGCTGATGTCCATGGCCGGGTAGACGACGTCCATGCCGGGCTCGTTGAGGAGGGTGAGCGCGTCGACGCGGATGCCGTGCCTGGCGTACGCCTGGACGTACTTGACGTAGTACCGGGCGAAGACCTCGATGCAGTCGTCCCGCAACTTGCCGACCTGGTAGTAGTCCGTGCTGCTGCCGGGCTTGAGGGCGACCTCGCCGAGGAAGCGGTCGTTCGTCTTCATCCAGGCCGGGGCGCTCCACGCCGACGCGAAGAACGTGGCGTGCGGGTTGTAGTGCTGGATGAGCTTGACGGTGTCGATGATGTGCAGGTCGATGTCCCGCTGCACGGAGAAGTGCTTGAGGCCGAAGTCCTCGGTGACGCCGGCGGGCAGGTCGTCCTCGGACCAGAACGGCAGGTGCTCGATGAGGTCGGGGCTGCCGATGGTCAGCCGGAACCGGTCGAGTCCGGCGCCGTGCTCGGGGTCGACCAGGAGCCGGACGGCTTTCGCCCGCTCGGCGGGGGTGAGCTTCCACAGGTTGGAGACGCTGGTCTCGTCCAGGGAGAAGCCGATGCCCGTGTACTTCTGCCGCAGCGCGGCCGGGTCGGCGACCACGGTGGCGTCGACGGCACCGCCCGGGTCCGTGCCGGTCCTGACGACGGGCAGGGGCTGCCAGGCCAGGGCGGCGCCGGTGGAGTAGGTGCCGGTCACGACCTGGCCGTGCCCGGTGCCGCCGGTCCCGGCCCGCCCGGACGGACTCGCACCCATGAGTGGCAGGGTCATGACAGTAACGGCCGCGATCGCGGTGATCGTACGTCTCACAGCAACTCCTCCGAGTGGACGACGACTTGCGATCCAAGCAATATCCGTGATGTTAAGTCAAGGTGTGAAGAAAGGGTTTCGGGAGCAGCGGTGCCGACGCCCGGCAGGCCGCCGGGCGCCGGCGGGCCGTCAGTTCGCGGCCGGTGCCGGTACGGACCGGGTGAGGTGCCGGGCGAAGAACCGGGCCGCGCTGTCGGCCTCGAACCTGGGGTGTTCCTTGTGCCTGCCCGCATTGGCGTGCAGGGTCTTCTCCGCGGAGGCGAAGGCGTCGAACAGGGCGAGACCGGCCTCGCGCGGGATGTGCTCGTCGTCCCACTGGAGATGGAACTGGACCGGGACAGTGATCCGCCGGGCCGGTGCGGCCAGGGCGTCGGGCCAGTGGAGGCCGAGGACCGCGGCGGTGATCCGTGGCTCGGCCGCCGTCAGCGGTACCCCGATCGCGGTGGCCATGTTGAGGCCGTAGTAGCCCACCGGTCCGTCGGCGCCGATCTCGGGGAGCGTCTGGAGGGCGTCCAGGGCCGCCTGCCACTCGGGCACGGCGCGCTCGGCCAGGTCGGCGTTGTAGCGGACGACGATCGGGCCCTCCGGCTCGCCCGCCTCGCGTGCCCGGTAGAGCGCGGCGATCTCCTGTTCGTCGTACGGTGTGCGCGGCCGGTCGCCGTGACCGGGCGCGTCGATGCAGGCGACGTGGAACCCGCAGCCGTGCACGATCCGGTGGGCGCGGCCGGGCATCGCCGGCCACTTCTTGTGGGTGCCGCCGCCGTGGCCCATCAGGACCAGGGGCGCGCGCCCGGAGGCGGACGCGGGCGACCAGAGCACGCCGGGGATCCCGCCGACGGTGAAGTCGCGTTCGAGGACTCCGCCGGACGACGTCTCGGCGGTGAACTGCACAGAATGCATGGGGTGTTGCCTTTCGGGACGGCCTTGTCGTTCAGGCGCTCCCGGCGACACCTACGTCGATCGCCCGACCGTGACGGAGCGAGGGAGCACCCACGCGGATACAGCGTTCATGGGTGTCACCTCCTCGGACGACGTCACGGCCCCACGGACGTTACGCACGCAGGGATGCACGCGTCCAACGGATTTCCCCGCCCGCCACCCCGCCCCCACCCCCGTTCGTCCGTTCGCCCGTTCGCCCGTTCGTCCAAGGGCCGCCGGTCTTTGTCCATGGACGGCGCAGCCGTCGGCGGCGAGGGTCGGTGCATGGGTGGATCCGCGGTCGAGGACAGGTACCGGCCGATGCGGGAGCGGATGCCGGGCGGGCTGGTCGCGCTGGCGCTCGGCGGCTTCGGCATCGGACTGACCGAGTTCCTGATCGCCGGGCTGCTGCCGCAGGTGGCGTCGGGTCTCTCGGTGTCGGAGGCGGCGGCGGGTCGGCTGGTCTCGGGGTACGCGCTGAGTGTGGCCGTCGGCGCGATCGTGCTCACCGCGGCGACGGCACGGCTGCCCCGCAAGCGGGTCCTGGTCGGCCTGGTGGTGCTGTTCGTCGTCGGCAACCTGCTGTCCGCGGTCGCGCCCACGTACGGCGTGCTGCTGCTCGGGAGGATCGTCGCCGCACTCTGCCACGGCTCGTTCTTCGGCGTCGGTTCCCTCGTCGCCCGGAGCCTGGTCGCCCCGGAGCGCAGGTCCCGGGCGGTGGCCGTCATGTTCGCCGGGCTGACGGTCGCGAACGTGCTGGGTGTGCCGTTCGGCGCGCTGGTGGGCGAGCGCTGGGGGTGGCGTGCGGCGTTCTGGGCCGTCACCGGGATCGGCGTGCTCGCACTGGCCGGGATCGCCGCCCTGGTGCCGGCCGGGGCGGGGGCGGTGCCGGGGGACGTGACGGGCGGCGGTCTGCGGGAGCAGCTGCGCGCGTTCCGGTCCGCGCAGGTGTGGCTCACCCTCACCGCCACCGCGCTCGGCTACGGCGGGATGTTCGGGGCGTTCAGCTACATCGCCTACACCTTCACCGAGGTCGGCGGCTTCTCCTCGGCCGATGTCCCCTGGCTGCTGATGGTGTACGGCGTCGGCCTGGTCGTCGGGAACGTGGTCGGCGGGCGGGCGGCGGACCGGGACCGGGACCGCGCGCTGGTTCTCGCGCTGCTCTCGCTGACCGTCACCCTGGCCGTGTTCGGTCTGCTGGCCGGCAGCGCCCCCGCCTCCGTGCCGCTGGTGTTCCTGATGGGCGTGACCGGGTTCGCCGCGGTACCCGGCATGATCACCCGGGTGACGGACGCGGCCGGCGGCGCGGCGCTGGCCGCGAGCGCCAACGTGTCCGCGTCCAACGTCGGCAACGCCCTCGGCGCCTGGCTCGGCGGCCTGGTCATCACGGCCGGCCTCGGCTACACGGCGCCGCTGTACACCGGCGCCGCGCTCACCCTGGCGGCGCTGACCGTCATGGCCGTCGCCGCGTGCCGGGCCGCTGCTCCCTCCGGGCCGTGCGGTCGACGGCCCGTCAGGCGCCCAGGCGGTTGATGTCCTTGCTGTACAGCACCCTGCTCTCGGTCACACCCGGGCGGGTCAAGGCCAGCATGGCGCGGCCGAGGTGCTCGGTGGTCGTGGTGTGGGCGGGCAGGAGCCGGTGCAGCAGGGGGTAGAGCCAGGAGGTGAGGGTGTACATGACGCGGTAGGAGCGGGTCCGGGAGACCGCTCCGTGGCGGGGCTGGATGTAGCCGGGGCGGAACATGTACGCGTTCATCGGCAGGGCGAGCAGCTCGTTCTCGGTGCGGCCCTTCACCCGTGCCCACATGGTGCGGCCCTGCTCGGTGCTGTCGGTGCCCTCGCCGGAGACGTAGGTGAAGGTCGGTCCGGGACTGGCGGCGAGTACGGCGTGGGCGGCGGCGAGCGTGAAGTCGTGGGTCACGCGGGTGTACTCGGCCTCGGTCATGCCCGCGGAGGAGACGCCGAGGCAGTAGAAGCAGGCGTCCAGGCCGGACAGCCGGCCGTCGAGGGCGGACAGGTCGGTGAAGTCGTCGTGGGCGACCTCGGTCAGCTTGGGGTGGGTGATGCCGAGCGGGCGGCGGCCCACCACCAGGACACTGCCGACGGTGGGGTCCAGGAGGCAGGCGCGCAGGACGCCCTGTCCGACCATGCCGGACGCACCGAACACGACGACGTTCACGAAGATCTCCGTTGCTGGGAGGCGGTGTCCGGCGCGGGACCGGACGTCCACCAGGCGGGGGCGCAGGCGACGGCCGCGTCGACCAGGTCGTCCTTGGTGACGGACGGGTCGTCGAGCCAGGCCCTGATGGCCCCGGCGAACCCGTGGGCCATGAACTGGGCGACGACCTGCCGGTCGGCACCGTGCGGGCCGGGCTGCCCCGCGCGGGCCAGGAACGCCAGGGTGTACTCGCCGAAGTGCCGTACGAGTGCCTCGTAGACACCGCTGTCCGCGGGGTCGGCGAGGGAGTTGCGGTAGACGTCCAGGAACCGTTCGACGTGGTCGGCGACCTCCGCCGTGGCGAGGCGGAGCAGTTCCCGGTCGGAGTGCCCGCCCTGGGCCCGCAGCTCGGCCTCCCGGCGGTGGCCGCGTTCCAGGTCGGCGTGGAGCACCTGGATGAGCGGGTCCAGTGGGGTGCTGTAGCGGTTGTAGAAGGTCGCCCGGGTGACGCCCGCCCGGTCCGCGAGCTCGGCGACGGTGATCCCCGAGACGGGACGCGCCGAGGCCAGTTCCACGACGGCCTGCTCGAAGGCGCGGACCGTTCGGGTGACGCGCGGATCGGTCCGGTCGTTCAGAGCACTGCCCTCCTGGTGCCGCCCTCCTGGGCCGGGCCGTTGCGCGGCCACTGCGACGATGCTTTTATACATCTGTCAAATAGATCGGCGCAACCGCTGGAGGCACCCCTCATGGCCGCCCACACCTCCGTCTCACCGCAGGAGGCCGCCGACCGGCTGGCCATCCGCGAGCTGGTCGACGCCTACGCCCACTGCGCGGACCGGCGGGACGCCAAGGGCCAGATGAGCCTGTTCACCGAGGACACCCGCTTCCTGGTGTTCATGGACGCCACGGCGGCGGAGCCGACGCAGGAGCTGCACGGCCGCGACTCGCTCGCCCCGGTGTTCGACAACCTCAACACGTACCGGACGACGACCCACTTCAACGGCCAGAGCACCGTCGCCCTGGACGGGGACCGCGCGACCGGTGAGAGCTACTGCCTGGCCCACCATCTCTCGGTGGGGGACGACGGGCGGCGCACGCTGATGGTCGCGTCCATCCGCTACCTCGACGAGTTCGTCAGGCAGGACGGGGAGTGGCTGTTCGCCGAGCGCCGGCTGCTGGTCGACTGGACGGAGACCCGCCCGTCGACGCCCTGAGCGGCGTCAGACCGGCAGCCGGTGGATGAACCAGTCGCGGGCCAGGTGTGCGACGCGCTCCAGGGTGCCGGGCTCCTCGAAGAGGTGGGTCGCGCCGGGGACGACTTCGAGGCGGGTCTCGCCGGGGATCCGCCGCGCCGCCGCCCGGTTGAGCCGCAGGACCTCGCGGTCGCGTCCGCCGACGATCAGGAGCGTCGGCGCACGGACGGACGCCAGCGCGTCCACGGCCAGGTCCGGCCGTCCGCCCCGGCTGACGACCGCGCGGACCGTCTCCGCACGCGCGGAGGCGGTGACGAGCGCGGCGGCCGCCCCCGTGCTGGCGCCGAACAGCCCGCACCCCAGGCCCGCGGTGGGCTCGTACTCCCCGACCCAGTCGGCGAGGCCGGTCAGGCGGGCGGCGAGCAGGCCGATGTCGAACCGCAGCGCCCCCGTGACCGCGTCGGCCCGCTCCTCCTCGCGGGTGAGCAGGTCGGCGAGGACGGTGCCGATCCCGGCCGTGTGCAGTTCGCCGGCGACGAAGCGGTTACGGGGACTGTGCCGGCTGCTGCCGCTGCCGTGCGCGAACAGCACGACCCCTGCGGCCGCCTCGGGGACGCCCACGTCGGCGTCGAGCCGCACCCCGGCCACGCATATCGACACGCTCTCCACGACCGCGTTCACCAGCCCTCCTCACCTGCGCAGATACCAGACATGAAACACCATAAATGCGATCAAATGGTTCATACCCTCGTGGACAACGGAGGAACAGGTCAGCCGTCCGCGGGCGGGGCGGCACGATGCGGGGCACCGGATTACCGACGTGGCCCCCGCCTTCGGCAGGATGGGCGCCATGACCGAGATCCGCACCCCCCGCCTGCTCCTTCGTCGCTGGTACGACGACGACCTCGCGCCGATGGCCGACATCAACGCGGACCCGCGCGTCATGCGCTGGATCGACGACGGCTCGGTGCTCGACCTGGAGGACACGGCCACGGCCATCGAGGAGTGGGAGGAGGAGTGGGACGAGGAAGGGTTCGGGCTCTTCGCCGTCGAACTGCTGGCCTCGGGTGAGCTCGCGGGCTTCACCGGTCTGTCCGTGCCCGGCTTCCTGCCGGAGGTGATGCCCGCCGTAGCGGTCAGCTGGCGGTTCGGCTCCCAGTTCTGGGGCCAGGGGTACGCGTCCGAAGCCGCCCACGCCACGCTGGAGTTCGCCCTCCAGGACCGCGGCCTCGACCGCGTCATCAGCATCAGCCGGGTGGGGGACGGCGCCTCGGAGAACGTCATCCGCAAGCTCGGCATGGTTCCCGAGCGAGAGACGGTGCACCCGGTCTACGCCCATCCCCTCCGCGTTCACTCCATCGACCTGACGGAGTTCCGGGCGTGACCTTGGCCGCACCGGCCGACCCCCACAGCTCCTGGGACCTGGCGGTCGGCGGACCCGAGGCCGACCATCCAGAACGGGCCCCGTGCCGAGCGGCACTCGCCCAGGCGGCCGGTTCGTAGAGGGCCGAGGTTGCCGTGGGCCGTCCCGGCCTGCGGGAGGGGTCAGTCCGTGAGAAACATGCCGCGTCGCAGCCCGAGCTCGGCCTCGGCCACGGTGCGCGGCATGTCCGCCGTGGGCACCCTGCGGTGGTCGGCGCTGGTGTTGATGTACGCGCTGGCGCCGTCGATCGCGACGAGGATGCGGGTGGCGGCTCCCCAGGGATCCGCGCAGGCGAAGAGCCCGGCCGCGGCCCCGGCGGCGATGAGCTCTTCCAGACGCCGGCACCACAGCAGTTCCTGCTTCGTCACGTGCTCGCGCAGCACCGGACGGTAGCGCGACAGGTGCCGTGCGTTGAGCCAGAGCTTGCTCACGTCGTCGAAATCGGCGCTCGACGTGAGGCCGAAGAGCCTCCGGAAGGCGTGTAGAGGGTCGTCCGGCTCGGGCGGCAGCAGGCTGTCGAGTTCCTTCATCGTGGCGTGGGTGAACGCCTCGGCCACCAGCTCGTCCGCGGCGGGGAAGTAGTGGCCGACGAGTCCGGGCTGGACACCGAGCTCGTCGGCGACCCGGCGCAGGGTGACGCACTCCAGGCCTTCGGTGAGCCCGATCCGCGACGCCGTGGCGACGATCTCGTTGCGGCGTTCGGCCGGCGCCTTGCGGACGCGCTTGCCCGGGGCTCTTGACGTCATACGGCCAATGCTATTGAGTGGGCGACCAATAAAGCAATTGGTCGTATGCCCAATAAGCGGGTCGATGTCCGCCCGGGACCGCCGCTCGCTGCGGACCGCGGCCGGCGCAGCACTGTCAGGAGATCCACGTGACCGACTCCCCCACCGATGCCGGTGAGCTTGGCCGTCTTCGTGGGCCCGCGTGGATCCGGGCGGTGATCGTCGCCTCCCCCGGCCCCGCAGCGAGCTCGCAGACCTCGCACCGGCCCTGCACACCGAACGGCTCGCCGTGATCCGCTGCTCGGCGCCACCCACACCCTCAACGGCGCCGGCGACGACCTCGCGGCTTGGCGTCAGGAACAACTCGGCGGTGTGGAGCACGCGTTCGAGGCCATCGGCAGTCCGAAGGTGATCGAGTCGCTGCCCGGCATGCTCGCCTCCGGCGGCGCCGCAGTGAACTCGTCGGCCGAACCCTCCCGTTGAGCGAGGCCGCCCAGGCGTTCGACGACCTCAGGTCCTCCGCCGGGTTGCGGACCGTCCTCCAACCCTGACCAGCTTCCTTCCCCCCCCATCCCCCTGCCACTTGGAGGCACCATGTACGCCGTCACCGACCCGGCCACCGGCGAGATCGTCGAGACCTACCCGACCGCCACCGACGCCGAGATCGCCGCGGCCCTCGATGCCGCGCACGCCGCCGGCGCCTGGGGCCGGTCCAGCTCCGTGGCCGAACGCGCCGCGCTGCTGCGCCGCCTGGGCGACCTGCACGCCGAGCACGGTGCCGAACTCGCCGCGAGCATCGTGCGGGAGATGGGCAAGCCGCTCGCCGAGGCGGAGGGCGAGGTCGGCTTCTGCGTCGACATCTACCACTACTACGCCGACCACGCCGAGGAGTTCCTCGCCGACGAGGTTCTCGACGTCACCTCCGGCCCCGGCACCGCCGTCGTCCGGCGTGGTCCCGTCGGCGTCCTGCTCGGCATCATGCCGTGGAACTTCCCGGCCTACCAGGTCGCCCGGTTCGCGGCCCCCAACCTGGCCGTGGGCAACACCATCGTCCTCAAGCACGCCCCGCAGTGTCCCGCCACGGCGGCGCTGCTGGAGCGGCTGTTCGCCGAGGCCGGCTTCCCGACGGGCGCGTACGTCAACGTGTACGCCACCAACGAGCAGATCGCCGACATGATCGCCGACCCCCGCGTGCACGGCGTCTCGCTCACCGGCTCCGAGCGGGCCGGGGCCGCCGTCGCCGAGATCGCCGGCCGGCACCTGAAGAAGGTTGTCCTGGAGCTCGGCGGCTCGGACCCGTTCGTGGTGCTGTCCACCGACGACCTGGACACCGTCGTCGAGGCCGCGGTCGCCGCCCGCCTCGACAACACCGGCCAGGCCTGCAACGCCGCCAAACGGTTCGTGGTCGTGGCGGACCTGTACGACGCGTTCGTGGAGAAGTTCACGGCCCGGCTCCTCGACTCCGCCACCGGGGCCCCGCTCTCCTCGGCAGCCGCCGCCGAGACCCTCGCCCGGCAGGTCGGCCAGGCGGTGGCGGAGGGCGCCACCCTCCACGGCTCCGGCGAGCGGCAGGGCGCCTACTTCCCGGCGGGCGTCCTCACCGGCCTGACCACCGAGCACACGGCGGCCCGCCAGGAACTGTTCGGACCCGTCGCCATGGTCTTTCCGGCCGCCGACGAGAACGACGCCGTCCGGATCGCCAACGACACCCCCTACGGCCTCGGCTCCTACGTCTTCACCACCGACCCCGAGCAGGCCACACGGGTCGCCGACCGCATCGAGGCCGGCATGGTCTTCGTCAACGGCGTCGGCGCGGAAGGCGCCGAGCTGCCCTTCGGCGGGGTCAAGCGCTCCGGCTTCGGCCGGGAACTCGGCCGCCTCGGCATCGAGGAGTTCACCAACAAGAAGCTGATCCGCACGGTGGCCTGAACGGCACGGCCGATCAGCGGGGCCCCGGGCGGTGCCGGACGGCACCTCGCGCGGGGCCCGCGCCGCCTCTTCGCGGACGTCTCCGACCCGCGCCTGACGCGGAGCCGGGGCGCACGAGCCGGGGGCCTCCGAGGTGGCTGAACGTTCTCCGTCGCTCACTCGCGGCGACCGGCGGCGCCTCCCGATCGTTCGACGACCGCGACGCCCGGTCCGTCCACTCCGGGATGCCGTCGTGCGGCGGGCCTGCCGGCACCAGGTCGGCAAGGCCCCCAGGCTTCGGACATCCGCACCGCGCGATCTCCCCGATGCCCGCGCGCCGTCGCTTCGCCACGTACCCGTGGCTGCGGTGTTCCAGGCCGCAGCCGACGCCGCATGTGCGCAGCAGGCGTTCCGTGTTCGTGACGGGTTCCTGCGCCTTGGCGGTCGGCGGCAGCTCGCGGTGTCGCGGGGCTGCGGTTCGGCTCAACTTCGTTGCTGCGACGGTGCGTTGACAGTGGGCGGGATCGGCGCGACGGTGAGGGTTCGTGTTGGGCCCCGAGAGCGGAGGTCGTCACTTGGCCGGTTCGTCAGCACCTCGCTCGGACACCGATCTCGTCGAACGCGTACGCGCGCTCCAACCCCTCATCCGCTCGCACGCCTTGCGCGCGGAGCAGCAAGGGCGAGTCACCGAGGAGGTCGTCGAGGCTCTCGCGGGCGCCGGGATACACCGTATGAACGTCCCCCGCCGCCATGGGGGTTACCAGAGCTCGCTGCGCACGCAGGTCGACGCGCTGAGCGAGGTCTCCGCCGCGTGCGGGTCGGCCGGGTTCATGGCGTTGATCCAGGCCGGGTGCGCGTTCATCGCGGCCCTGTTCCCCGACCAGGCACAGGACGAGATCTTCACCCATCCCGATGTGCGGGTGGGTGGCACGCTCATCCCCGGCTCGAAGGCCGTTGCGGTGGACGGCGGTTATGTGGTGAGCGGGAACTCACCCTTCGCGACCGGCTGTCAGGACGCCGAGTGGCATCTGCTGACCGCGTCGGCCGACACCGGACAGGGGCCGCCGGAGATGCTGTGGCTGGCGGTCCCCATGACCGATCTCAAGGTCCTGGACGACTGGAACGTCTCCGGCCTGGCCGGAAGCGGCAGCAACACCGTCGTGGCCCAGGAGGTTCACGTACCCGCCCATCGCGTACTGCCGGTCGGGCCGTTGCTGGCGGGCGCGTTTCCGTCGCGGCGCGCGGGCGCCGACCCCTTCTACCACATGCCGGTGCTGATGCTGTTCTGCGCCTGGACGGCCGCGAACGCCCTCGGTCTGGCACGGGCGGCTCTGGCGGAGTTCGGCGACCGCATCCATCAGCGCGGGATCACGTACACCTTCTACGAGCGCCAGCACGAGGCCCCGGTGACGCATCTCCAGTTCGCCGAGGCCGCGATGAAGGTCTCCGCCGCGGAACTGCTCGCCGCCGACTTCGTGGGGCTGATCGAATCCCGGGTGACCGGCGGAGAGCCCTACACGGCCCAGGAGCGGTCCCGGATCAGGGCGCAGTGCGGATATCTGGCGCGGTTGTGCAAGGAGGCCGCGGATCTGGTCGGGTCCGCTTCGGGTGCCTCTTCCCTGCACCGGGAGGTGCCGATCCAGCGGATCGTGCGGGACCTCAACGCCCTGAACCTGCATTCGTTCGTCAATCCCGCCGCCAACCTGGAGTTGTACGGCAGGGTGCTGTCAGGGCTCGACGCCGGGACGCCGTTCCTCTAGTGCCGCGTTCCTCCGGCGCCTACCGGTGCCGGCTGTCCGGGCACGGGCCGCGTCGGCGTCCCGGTCGCCGTGGGTGTGGTCGGCTCAGGGCTCCGGGTTCAGGCAGGACGGCAGGGGGCCCGCGGCAGGGGGCGGGGCGGCCAGGCAGGCGGCGGCACGTTCCGGGCCCAGGAACGGAGCGAGCACGGAGAAGGCCAGGCCCGGCAGCAGTGCGGGCAGTTCAGCGGTCCGGCCGGTGGCTATGCGTCGGTATATCGCGGAGTACACACCGCCGACCACCGTGTCGACCAACTCCTCCTCAGAAACGGGGAGTTCCAGGACGGGCAGGTCGGTGAACCAGTCCCGGAAGCGGGTCAGCAGGTGTTCGCGGGCCTCTCGTCCGGCAGGGCCCACCGCGTCGATCTCGACGATCGCCATCGCCGCGAACGCGGGTGCCTCGGCGAGGATCACCAGCAGCGCGCCGAGGCCGGCGCGCACCTGCCCCGGCCAGTCGCGGGCCTGGGCACGGGCTTCCTCCATCGCGGCGAAAACCAGGGAGGTGCCGTGATGGTGAGCGGCGAGGAAGGCGTCCTCCTTCCCCTTGAAGAGCTCGTAGAAGACCGGTCTGGTCACGCCGGCGGCCTGGCAGATGTCACTGACCCGGGTGCCGGCGTAGCCGACCTGGGCGACGGTGCGGACGAACCCGTCGAGCAGCCGGTCCCGTTGGTTGGCGGCGACCGCCTCCGGCGAGGTACGGCGCGGACCCCGCCGCAGCGAGCGCTCCGGGTCGCGCCCCCTGCGGGTACCGGGCAACACCAGCGGAGGCGGCA
The DNA here is from genome assembly GCF_044769305.1 of Streptomyces sp. NPDC090499. Classification (NCBI taxonomy): domain Bacteria; kingdom Bacillati; phylum Actinomycetota; class Actinomycetes; order Kitasatosporales; family Streptomycetaceae; genus Streptomyces; species Streptomyces sp. NPDC090499. The sequence continues at coordinate 130,659 of NZ_JBIVXP010000014.1, read as the reverse complement.
CCGGCGAACCTGCTGCCATCCCAGGCCCCTTCTCACGACGTCACGTGTCATGCCTTGACGTTGAATACTCGTCAGGTTTACAACCTTCACAGGTTTTCTTCTCACGCGGACCTGCGGTGGACGACCTGCTGGAGCCGTCAGTGTCACGCACCCGCAAGGCGCCAACAAGTGCACCGGCGTCCCTGACGCCGGGTCAGCCATCAGCAACGCGCACCGGTCCGGCAGTCCGCCACCCGGGACCGCCATGCCCGGGCCACCCGTCCTTCGCCATGTCCGGGACGGGCGCCCCTTCGTCATACCACCCGCACGCCCGAAAGAGGACTCCCGCATGCGCAGAATCGGTGTCTCCGCCTTAGCCGTCACCGCCGCTCTGTCCGCCCTGACCCTCCTTCCGGCCGCCTCGGTGTCGGCGGCCGGCTCCGTGCTCACCTACGGGAGCGCCGGCGGCAACGCGGTCTCCGTGGGCGACGTACTCACCGCGTCACTGGCGAGCGGCACCAAGGCCACCCTCGCCACGGCCAGCGGTGGCTCCACCGGCATCACCTGCACCGGCTCGTCCCTGTCCGCCACGGTGACGTCGAACCCCGCCGCCCCGGGCACCGCGACCGAGTCCGCGACCTCCCAGACCTTCAGCGGCTGCTCCAGCAACGTCTTCGGCGTCACCGGCGTGCAGAGCGTCACCGTCAACAACCTGCCCTACACCACGTCCGCCGCCTCCGGCGGCGCCGTGACCGTGACCCCGGCCTCGGGCAGCACCATCCAGACCACGGTGGTCCTCTCGACCCTGCTGGGCACCGTCAACTGTGTCTACCGGGCGTCCGGTCTCTCCGCGGTGAGCTCCAACACCGCCAACAGCCTGACCTTCACCAACCAGGCCTTCACCAAGGCGTCCGGTTCGTCCCTGTGCGCGGCGAGCGGATACTTCACGGCCGCCTACGCGCCGGTCGTCGACAGCAGCGTCAGCGGCTCCCCGGCCGTGTACACCAACTGACCGCCGGCCGGCAGAAGGGACCGACGCTCCGTCCGGAGGTCCGGCCCGCCGCCCCTGTGACGGCCGGCCGGACCTCCGGCACGCGAACCTCGCCCACCCGTTCGACTGCACGGCAATCCTGTCGTACCTGGTGGCCACCGCCCGGTTGCGCTTGAGGCGGTTGCTGCCGCAGTCGACGGCGTGGCGCCCGCTGCAGTCGGACTTGTCGAACGTCGGAGACCGACCACCGCCGCACCCTCGATGACGAAGGCCTTGGTCGACAGCCCGTCTCTCCACGGAGATGCGCAGGTCAGTCGAACATGGCGCAGTTGATCGCGTCCATCAGGGCCGCGCCGGTCTGGTGCGCCTGCTTGGTGGGGAGAGTGGACGTGGCGAAGAAGAATGCGGCCGTGCGACGGCCGGTGGAGTCGGTGACGTTGTAGGTCGCATAACCCGGGACGACGCCGACGTGGTCCCAGACCGTGCCACAGGAGGTCTTCGCCGTCTCGATGCCCAAACCGTAGGCGAGCTCGTCCGGGTCCCCCGACCCGTCCTCCGGCACCGTGGTGCGCATCTCGGCCAGTTGGGCGGCGGGCAGCAGGCGGCCCGACATCAGCGCGCCGTAGAAACGGGACCAGTCACCGGCGGTGGACACGATCGCGGCATCCGCTCCGTCGGCCGTGACGTAGTCGCCGGTGACGTCCACGTGTTCGTCGTGCTGCGGTCCGGCGTAGTTCCTGAACTCCTCGGGGACGTCCGGCGGCATGTGGGCGGCGTCCGGTTCGTAGCCGTGCGCGTGCCGGTCGTGCCAGGCGGAGCCGGTGGCGTAGAAGGTGTGCCGGAGCCCCAGGGGTCCGGCGATCCGGTCCCGTACCAGCGCGGCAAGGCTTTTGCCGGTGGCTTTCTCCAGGACGGCGCCGATCGCGATGTAGTTGGTGTTGCTGTACGACCACTCGGTGCCGGGCTCGAACAGTGCCGGGTGTCTGCTCACCAGGCTCAGGATTTCCGTCGACGTCCATACATGGGAGTCCCGGCCGGTGAGGGCCGGTGCGAGGGCGGGGTCCTCGGTGTAGTCGAACAACCCGCTGGTGTGGTTCAGCAGCATGCGCAGGGTGATCGCCTGGCCGTTGCGCACCTGGCCGGGCAGCCACTTGTCGACCGGGTCGGTGAGGGCGAGTCTGTGCTCGGCGACCAGTTGCAGGACGAGGGTGGCCATCACCGTCTTGGTGTTGGACGCCTCTCGCACCTCGTCGTCCGCCCTGAGCCGATGGTCCTTCTTCGTCCAGGCGGCCTGCTCGGAGATCTCGATGGGCCTGCCATGACCGTCGTCCACCCGCACGATCACCCCAGGCACCCCTTCTTCCACCAGCTTCCTCGCCAACTCACGCAGGTGGCCGCGTGTCGTGGCAGTGCCGTCCTGTCGGACCGCCGCCCCCACGTGGATCGTGTGCGCACTCGACGGGGTCGCAGCGAGGGGCACGACGAGGGCCGCGGCCACCGCAACTGCTGCTACTGCGCGAAACCCCGTCAGTCGCGGGCGGCGCCGAACACGCTCATTCACACGCAATTCATGCTCCTTCGAGAATCCGGGAAGACCGTCGGGCACGATCGGCGTACGGGGAGGAGAACACGGCACTCCGCCCGGCGAGTTGTCGCCCGGCCGTCGGGCGAAGCCGGCTCCGGAGGCCCCTGCACGGACCTGGAAATCCTTCGGAGGGTAGCCGAAGCCGGGGTGAGGAAGATGAGTATCAGTTACTCAATCGTGTTTCCCTGGGTGGAGTCGGTGAAATGAGCGGGACGTTCTACAAGGTCCAGTTCCGCACCGAGGTCACGCGAGGTGCGGCCGGCGAGCGGCCGCGGACGAACCGCGTCACCGTCCACGGCGTGCCACGTTCGATCACGACGTCGTGGACGGTGACGCTGTTGGGGTGATCCGTGGGTAGCCGCGCGGGGCGATGTCCCGTGCTGATCCGTCGTCCTGGGGCCGGGCCGACCAGCAGGGTCAGGCCTTCCCCTTGCTGATCACCCACTTGCCGTGGATCCAGTTGCCGACCTGCTCGTAGCCGGAGCGGAAGGAGCCGAGCCAGTCCAGGGTCAGGTTCGCCTCGGCCGTGGACTCGACCGAGGTGTAGCTGGAGGGGTCGTCGGCCGAGCCGCCCGTGGTGTTCTCGGCGATGGCCGGGAAGGGGTACGTGGGCCGGGACGAGGTGACCTTGCCGGTGCTGTCGACCGTCGAAGTCAGCAGGCTCGCCGGGGCCTTGCCCTGGGTGACCCAGTCGGTGATCGCGGTCAGCGCGTCCAGCTTGTCCGGACCCTGGCCGCCGCCGCAGTGGGCGACGCCGGGGAGCAGGAACAGCCGGGCGAAGTCGGTGGTGGCCGCCTCGCCGCCCATGGCTTTCTCAACCGCCTTGTAGTAGGCCATCGTTCCGACCGCCGGGATGTGCTGGTCGCCCAGGCCGTGCCAGAGGATCAGCTTGCCGCCGGCCTTCTTGAAGGCGCTGAGGTCGGGGTCCGTGGCGTCGTAGATGCCCGCGCCCAGCTCCATGACCTTCCTGTAGTAGGCGGCCGTGAACTTGATGTCCTTGTAGGTGAGGGCCGGCTGCGGGCTGTCGAAGATCTGGTAGCGCAGGGTTTCGCGCACGAAGTTCTGGTCACCGGTGGTGCCGGTCGCCGTCGTGGGCACGATGATGCCGGCCCAGTTCAGTTCCGAGCCGCGCAACTGGTAGCCCGGATAGAGGAGTCGACCGTGCTCGTCGGTCGGGCCGGAGTAGATGCGGCGCAGTGTGGTGACCTGGTCGGCGGTCAGGCAGTAGTTGTCGGACGTCGAGGTCTGGCCTACCTTGCACTGGATGCTCGCCGGGTCCCAGGTGCAGGCCAGCGGGTCGGCGATGATGCCGTCGGCCGGTGCATCGCACCGCCGGCCCCGTCGCGACAGTCGCAAAACGAACACAAGCAGCGGACCTCGGTTTCCGGGAGATTTCCGGCGGCTGTGAGTGCCGGAAGCGATGGTCACGAGTTGGGTCCGAGCGCTTGTGCGGTTGTGCGGTGCCGTGGACCATGGCCGAATCGCGCCCCTCCCGAGCACGCTGGAGCTACCGGTGACCGCTGCCCCCATCGCACCCGAACCGGTCGACGCGCCGGCCGCTGCCCAGGCGGAACGGCAGAAGCTGCGCAAGCACTTCGGCCGCTTCGACATCCTGTTCTTCCTGCTGTGCACCATCGTCGGGGTGGACACCATCGGTGCCGTGGCCTCGTCCGGTGCCGAGGCGTTCACCTGGCTGATCGTGCTGGCCGTGGTGTTCTTCGTGCCGTCCGCGCTGCTGATCGCCGAGCTCGGGGCGGCGTTCCCCGACGAGGGCGGCCCCTACATCTGGACCAGCCGGGCCTTCGGGCGGCTGGCCGGTGCCGTCAACAACTTCCTGTACTGGATCACCAACCCGGTGTGGCTGGGCGGCACCCTCGCCGTCTCCGCCGTCACGGCGTACACCACCTTCTTCAACGGCGGGAAGGACCTGAGCACGCCCGCCTTCTACGTCTTCACCCTCGTCTTCGTCTGGGTGGGCGTGCTCGCCGCGATCCTCTCCTTCGACGTCGGCAAATGGATCCCGACCATCGGCGCCTGGAGCCGGTTCGTGCTGCTCGGCCTGTTCACGGTCACGGTCGTGGTGTACGGGATCCGGCACGGTCTGCACGGCTTCGGCATCGGCGACTTCTCGCCGACCTACGCCGGATTCGTCGGCCTGGTACCGGTCCTGATGTTCAACTACGTCGGTTTCGAGCTGCCCAACACGGCGGGCGACGAGATGACGGACGCGCAGAAGGACGTCCCCTACGGCATCTTCCGCAGCGCCGTCCTCTCCGTCCTCCTCTACGCGCTGCCGATCCTCGGCATCCTGCTCGTCCTGCCGGTGAAGGCGATCACCGGCCTCGGCGGGTTCGTCGACGCGATCCGGCAGGTCTTCACGGTGTACGGCGGGCACGTCGCCGCCGACGGCACGCCCACGCTCAGCGGGTTCGGCACCGTGCTCGGCGACCTGGCCGCGATCATGTTCATCCTCACGGTGCTGTCCTCCGGCGTCACCTGGATCATGGGCTCGGACCGCGCCCTGGCCGTCTCCGGCTACGACGGCGCCGCGCCCCGCTTCCTCGGCGTGATCTCCAGCCGGTTCGGCACCCCGGTCCGGGTGAACATCCTCAGCGGCCTGGTCTCCACCGGCGTCCTGATCCTGGCCCACCAGCTGACGGGCGGCAGCGGGGCCAAGCTCTTCGGCGCGGTCCTCGGCCTCGCCGTGTCGACGACCCTCGTCAGCTACCTGGGCATCTTCCCGGCGCTGCCGTTCCTGCGCCGCAAGTACCCGGACACGCCCCGCCCGTACCGGGCTCCCCTCCCCTGGGTCATCAGCACGGTCCTCACCCTGCTGATCCTCTTCGCCAGCGTGCAGCTGGTGGCGCCCGGGGCCGGCGACCACTGGTTCGGCGCCGACTACGCGCCGGACGGCTGGACCCATGCCGAGCGCGGGAAGTACCTGCTGACGGAGCTGATCCCGCTCGTCGGCTTCATGCTCCTGGGGGTCCTGTTCTGGGCGCTGGGCCGGCCGACCCGGGTGGCGGCCGCCGAAAAGTAGAGCGCGAATGCTTGAACCATAAACATGCGGTGCCTACGGTTGCGCCCATGCCCCTCATTCGCGAACTGCTGATCGGCGGCAAGGACGTCCCCGCCCTGTCCGGCCGCACCACCGAGGACATCGCCCCCTACACCGGCGAGGTCTACGCCACGGTCGCCGCGGCCGGGCCCGAGGACGTGACCCGGGCCGTGGACGCCGCCGACGCGGCCTTCGAGGACTGGGCCGCGCTCGCCCCCTTCGCCCGCCGCGCGATCTTCCTGAAGGCCGCCGACCTGCTGGAGTCACGCGCGGAGCAGGTCGCCGACCTGATGGCCCAGGAGGTCGGCGGCACCCGGCCGTGGGCCGGCTTCAACGTGGGGCTCGCCGCGAACATCCTGCGCGAGGCGGGGGCCGCGATCACCGCGCCGCGGGGTGAGGTGCTGAGCGCCCAGGAGGCGGGCACCCTGGGCCTCGCGGTACGGGAGCCGCTCGGGGTGGTGGCGGCGTTCGCGCCGTGGAACGCTCCGGTCATCCTCGGCGTCCGGGCGGTCGCGGCGCCGCTCGCCGCCGGCAACACGGTCGTCGTCAAGCCCAGCGAGGACGCGCCGATCGCCTGCGGGCTGCTCGTCGCGGACGTGCTCCGCGAGGCCGGGCTGCCCGACGGTGTGCTGAACGTGGTCACCAACGCCCGTGAGGACGCGGCCGAGATCGCGGAGGCGCTGATCGCCGACCCGCGGGTGCGGGCGGTGAACTTCACCGGCTCCACCGGCGTCGGCCGGATCATCGGCACCCACGCGGCCCGGCACCTCAAGCCGGCGGTGCTGGAACTGGGCGGGAAGAACGCGGTGCTCGTCCTCGCGGACGCCGACGTGGACTACGCGGTGGACGCCGTCGCCTTCAGCATGTTCATGAACTCCGGGCAGATCTGCATGTCGGGCGACCGCATCCTCGTCCACGAGTCCCTCGCCGAGGAGTTCACCCGCAAGCTCAGCGCCAAGGTCGCCGCGCTCCCGGCCGGCGATCCGGCCGACCCGCACACCGTGGTGGGCCCGCTGGTCACCGCCTCCGCCGCGGAGCGGGTTGCCGGGCTGGTGGCGGACGCCGTCGGCAGGGGTGCCACCGTGCTCACCGGGGGCGGCCGGCCGGAGGGCGCGGTGCATCCGGCGACCGTCCTGGCCGACGTCCCCAAGGACGCCGAGCTGTACTACGCGGAGGCCTTCGGGCCGCTCGGCGTCGTCGAGGCGTTCGCCGACGACGCCGCCGCGATCGCTCTAGCCAACGACACGGACAACGGTCTGACCTGCGGAATCATCACCGAGAACGCGACGCACGGGCTGGCGGTCGCACGCCGGATCCGTACCGGGATCGTCCACATCAACGACCAGTCCGTGGCCGACGAGCCGCACGCCCCCTTCGGCGGGGTCAAGGCCTCCGGGTACGGCCGGTTCGGCGGCCGGTGGGGCGTCGAGGCGTTCTCCAACACCCGCTGGGTGACCCTCGCGACCCAGCAGGCGCACTTCCCGTTCTGAACGCCGCGCCCGCTGTGGGCCGCGTTCTCACCCAAGGGGCCCGGCTGCGGGCCGGGGTCACAGCGGGTCGGTCCAGCTCTCGTCCGAGCGGGTCAGGGTGAACGCGGTCAGGGTGCAGCCGGCCAGGAGCAGGGTGGCGAGCAGCAGCGGCAGGGACGGGTCGCCGAAGCGGACCGCGGAGGCGCCGGCGAGGGCTCCGGCGAACATCGCCAGGATCGGCAGGGCGCGGCGGCCCGTCCTGCCTCCGGGGCCACCGGCGGCCCTGCTGTCGGCCGCGATGCCGGTGATGGTCATGGTCAGGACGGTCGTGGTCAGGTCCGGTACGGCGAGGGCGCGGGCCGTCGCGTTCTGGATGCCCAGGGCGAGGCCGAGCAGTGCGATCAGCGGGTACCGGGCCCCGTCCGCGCCCAGCGGGGCGTGGTAGCGGGCCACGGCGTAGGCCGCCAGGACCAGGACCGTCTCCAGGACGAGCGCCACGTGCAGGACGCGGCCGCGGTGCGCCCGGCACCCGTGGGCGATCCGGCCGCCCAGCAGGGCGCCCGCCCCGAAGGCGGCCGCCGCGGCCAGCGTGGCGGCCAGGGAGAAACCGGCGGCGCCCGCGAGCGCGAAGCCGGAGAAGACGACGTTGCCGGTCATGTCGGCGACGAAGACATGGCCGAGAGCCAGGTAGCCGAAGGCGTCCACGAGTCCGGTGACCACGGTGAGGGCGAGCATCACCGGGGGCAGGGGACCGTGCCGGTCGGCCGGGTCGGGCCGTATGGCGGCCCGCACGTCTCGGACTACGGGCCGGACCGCATCCATGATCGACATGGTGGTCCATTCGGGTCGGGAACGGGGACACGCCCGGTGGCGTGCGTCACCACCAGCGTCCGGCCGCCCCGGTCGTGCCGTCCAACATATGGATCCGGATGCAGCGATCGCTCATGCCGATCGACCGGCTCCGTGCCGGTCGAGGACGTCGAGGAAGACCGCGCCCGCCGGCGCCAGGCGGGTGCCGTCGTAGACCACGCAGATGTGGTGCACGGCCTGGTCGTCCAGGAGGCGCAGCATCCGGGCGCCGCGGGGCAGTTCGGCGGCGGTGCCGAGCCCCAGCAGGGAGTCGGGCCCGACGACGGAGGAGCGGGGTACGACGGTCACCCCCACCCCGCGTACGGCGAGCCTGATCATGTCGTGGATCTGGCCGACCTCGAAGTCCTGGCCCGCCTCGACGCCGGCCCGCGCGAACGCCGCCTCGACCTGCCGGCGCAGGCCGCTGCCGCGGGAGAACTGGATGAGCGGGTGGCTGTCCGGCAGGTCGGCGAGGTCGATGGCCTCCCGGTCGGCGAGGGCGTGTTCCCGGGGTACGAGGGCGACCAGCGGGGCGCTGCCGAGCACCCGGTGGTCCAAGCCCTCCGGCACCTCCCGGGCGGCCATGCTGACCACCGCGACGTCGAGAGTGCCGGCGAGGACCGCGGCGGCCATCCGGGAGCTGGGCGCGTTGGACACCCGCAGGTCGACGCCGGGGTGGCGGGCGCGGTACTCGGCCGCGACCTCGACCATGTCGAGGGACACGGCCATCGTCTGCACCAGGCCGAGCCGCAGCCGGCCCCGGCGCACCCCGGCCAGCGCGTCGAGCGCGGCCTGGGCGTTGTCGACGTCCGCCAGGATGCGCCGGGCCAGCGGTTCCAGCAGTTCACCGGCGGCGGTCAGCCGTACCGACCGGCTGGTGCGGTGGAAGAGCGGGGCTCCCACGTCCTTCTCCAGCCGGGCGATCTGCTGGCTCAGCGCGGACTGCGCGACATAGCAGCGGGCGGCGGCCTGGGTGAAGTTGCGGGTGTCCGCGACCGCCAGGAAGTACTTCAGATGCCGCAGCTCCATGGGATCAATCTTCCCTGCCGATGCATGGCCGTCAATCGATGTGCCTGACAGATCCATCGGCGTGGGCGGCGCGCCGGCCCGGTCGGCCCCTCGGGACTGCCCGTTCGGGCAGGGGGCGAGCCTGGAGGGGCCCTCTGCTTGCGGGGGCGCGGTTTCGGCGCGTAAGAAAGCGGCGTAGGAAAGCCGGGAAGGCGGGGGCCGGGGGCGCCCGGCCCCGGTGTTCACCTCTCGGGGAGCGGCGGCGGCATGGCAGGGACCACGAAGGACGGCGACGGCAGTGGTTCCCCGGCCCCCGGTTCGGCCTGGGCGCCGCTGGCGCTGCCGGTGTTCCGGGCGCTGTGGATCGCGCAGTTCGTGTCGAACATCGGCACCTGGATGCAGACGGTCGGCGCGCAGTGGCTGCTGCTGGGCCACGGGGCCACATTGGTCACGCTGGTGCAGACCGCGTCCAGCCTGCCCGTCGTCCTGCTGGCGCTGCCGTCGGGGGTCCTGGCCGACCGGTTCGACCGGCGGGGGCTGCTCGTCGTCGCCCAGGTCGCCATGTGCGCGGTGGCGACGGTCCTCGCGGTGCTGGCCTTCACCGGCGCGCTCACGCCGGGTGCGCTGCTCGCGCTGACGTTCCTGCTGGGCTGCGGCACCGCCCTGATGAGCCCGGCCTGGCAGGCGATCCAGCCAGAACTCGTCGGCCGCGCCCAGCTCGGGCAGGCCTCCGCGCTGGGCGCGGTCAACATGAACCTGGCCCGCGCCATCGGACCGGCCGTCGGCGGTGTGCTGGTCGCGGCGGCGGGCGCGGGGTGGACGTTCGCCTTCAACGCCGTGTCCTACCTGGGCATCGTGGCCGTGCTGCTGCTGTGGAAGCGTCCCGCGGGCGCGTCCGTCCCGGCCGCCGAGGGCGAGGGGTTCTTCACCGCCCTGTACGCGGCCCGCCGTTACGTGTGGAACGCGCCAGGCGTCCGGCGGGTGCTGCTGCGCACCGCGCTGTTCATCCCCGGTGCGGCCGCCGTGTGGTCGCTGCTGCCGCTGGTCGCCGGCGACTCGCTCCACCTGGGCTCCGGCGGCTACGGCCTGCTGCTGGCCGCCGTCGGGTTCGGCGCGGTGGGCGGTGCGTTCCTGCTCCCCCGGCTGCAGAAGCTGCTCGGCGCCAACGGCGTCCTGGCCGCCGGTGCCGTCGCCTTCGGGGTGGTCCTGGCTGTCCTGGCCACGGTCCACGTCACCTGGGTGGTCGCGGTCGCGCTGCTGCCCGCCGGGGTGGCCTGGATCGCGGTCCTGTCCACGCTGAACGCCGCGACCCAGACCCGGCTGCCCGGCTGGGTGCGGGCCCGTGGACTCGCCGTGTACCTGCTGGTCTTCCAGGGCGGCCAGGCCCTCGCCGCCCCGCTGTGGGGTGCGCTGGCCCAGGGCGCGGGGCTCGGCACCGCCCTGCTCGTGGCGGCGGGGCTGCTCGTGCTCACCGCCGTCAGCGTGCCGTTGTGGCCGCTCTACGACGCCGCGCGGATCGACCCGTCCCCGTCCGACCACTGGCCGGTCCCGCCCCTGGTCTACGAGCCGGGACCGGCCGACGGGCCGGTCCTCGTCTCGATCGTCTACCACGTCTCCCCCGACGACCGGGCGGCCTTCGCCGGGGCCATGGAGAACGTCGCCCGCTCCCGGCGCCGCACGGGGGCGCTCACCTGGGGTCTGTACGAGGACGGCACGGAACCCGGCCGGTTCATCGAGAACTACCTCGTCGGGTCGTGGGCGGAGCACCTCGCCCAGCACCACACCCGCCAGACCGTGACCGACCGGCGCATCGAGGAGCAGGCCCGGTCCTACCTGCTGCCCGGCACCACGCCCGAGGCCACGCACGCCTTCGACGCCGCCGTCGCCGCGGTGCGGGGCCGCCGGGCCCCCGCACCGCCGCCGCGGGCTCCGGACGTCTCCCCCGCGTCCGGAGCCGGGCAGGACGGGTAGCCGAAGATCATTGCGCGTACGCTCGTGCACATGGTTCAGCATCGAATGCTCGACGTGAACGGGATCCGGCTGCACATCGCCGAGGAGGGTTCCGGCCCGCTGGTCGTGCTGCTGCACGGCTTCCCCGAGTCCTGGCACTCCTGGCAGCACCAGTTCGGCCCGCTCGCCGCGGCCGGCTTCCACGTGGTCGCCCCCGACCAGCGCGGGTACGGCAGCAGTGACCATCCCGAGGACGTCGGCGCGTACGACATCTCCCAGCTGGTCGGCGATGTCGTCGGGCTGGTCCGGGAGCTGGGCGAGGAGCGGGCGTTCGTCGTCGGGCACGACTGGGGCGCGCCGGTGGCCTGGCACACCGCGCTGTTCCGCCCCGACCTGGTGCGCGGGGTGGCCGGGCTGAGCGTGCCGCCGCCGTTCCGCGGGGCACAGCCGCCGCTGCGGACCATGGAGCAGCGGTTCGGCGGGCGCTTCTACTGGAACTACTTCAACCGCCCGGGGGTCGCCGACGCGGAGTTCGGCCGCGACCCGCGCACCACGCTGCGGAAGTTCTTCACCATGGCGTCCGGGGAGGGCGCCGGGGCCGGTGAGGTCCGGCAGCCGCTGGTCGACCCCGAGCGCGGCTGGCTCGCGGACATGCCGGATCCGCAGACCCTGCCGCAGTGGTTCACCGAGGCGGACCTCGACGCGCTCACCGAGAGTTTCTCCCACGGCTTCACCGGTGCCCTCAACTGGTACCGCAACCTCGATCGCAACTGGGAACTGACCGCCCCCTGGCAGGGCGCCGTCGTCACCCCGCCCGCGCTCTACGTCTACGGCGACCGCGACCTGGTCCCGGCGTTCCCCGGCACGCCCGAACTCATCGCCCGCCTGCCTGAGTTGATGCCGAACCTGGTACGCGAGCCGGTCAGGCTGGCGGGCTGCGGGCACTGGACCCAGCAGGAGCGCCCGGACGAGGTGAACGCGGCGCTCCTGGAGTTCCTGAAGCCCCTCGCCTGAGCGTCTGCACACGACCCATCAGTTAATGGCTTGACCGTTAGGTCCTTAACGATTAACTTCGAAGCATGGACAGTCCCGGGAACACCTCCACCGGCCCGCTCGAACAGCTCAAAGTGATCAACTGGGCCCAGGCGCAGGCAGGGCAGGAGTGGATCCGTTCCCGGGGACTCACCGTGCAGCAGGCTTTCGTGCTCGGCTACCTCGCCGACCACCCCGGAGCAATCCAGCGCGACATCGCACAGGCGACGCGGACGACGGCCGCGAACGTCTCCGGCGTCCTGCGCGGCCTCGAAGCGCGTCACCTCGTCGAGCGCCGCTTCCAAGGCGGCGACGAACGCAGCAAGCGGGTCTTCGCCACCGACGCGGGCACCGAGCTCGTCTCCGGACACCACGAGGCGATGCTCGCCGTCGACGAGTCGATCCTCGCGCCCCTCACCGCCGCGGAGCGGGCCGCTCTCCAGGCACTGCTCGACAAGGTCACCGCTGCTCTGCCCCACCTCGGCACGTCCTGATCCGCGCGTCGAAGCCACCGGCACCACGACCTCGTGCCACCACGTCGGCAGCGGCCGACCCGCGCTCGCCCCTGCCCGGACGAGCGCGCACGAAAAGGAAGCGGAGCACCCGCCATGACGACCCGGCCGGAACAGACGCTGACCATGATCCGCGAGGTGTGCGCGCTCGGCCGTGTCGAGTTCGACCGCCCGCACACCGCCGAGGGCGACACCGCCGCCGGACGTGCCCTCGTCCGGGGACTTCAGGCCGTCGACCCGGACGGCGAGCCCAGTGACATCTCCCTGTCCATGGACCTGCTGGCGCCCCGCGCCCCGTACTTCGACCGGCTCGTGCTGGACGCCGTCGCGGCCGGAACCCGGCAGGTCGTCAACCTCGGGGCCGGCCACGACGACCGCGCACTGCGGTTCAGGCACTCCGGCGTCCGGTTCTTCGACCTGGACCTGCCGGACGTCATCGCCGACAAGGCCCGCCGTCTCCGGGACCTGGACACCGACACCACCGGCGTCGCCCTGACCGCGGTGGACTTCGCCGCCGACGACGTCGCCGAGGTCCTGGCCGACGCCGGGCACGACGCCCGGCAGCCGACCCTCTTCATCGGCGAACACCTCGTCCTGTTCCTGCGACCCGCCGCCGTGCAGCGCCTCCTGACCGGCGTCTCCAGCCGCGCGGCGAAGGGCAGCTCCCTGGCCCTCACCGTCGAGGTGCACCCGGCCGGCCTCGATTCCGCGCTCGTCGTCTCGACGGTGGACGACGTGATGTTCGGCGGCGCCGGTCCCCTGCACACCATCAAGGACCGCGAAGCCTGGCTGGCCCTTTTCCAGCAGCACGGCTGGCAGGTGGAAAGCGCCGCCGAGCCGACGTCCGTCGACCACTTCGAGCTGCCCGTGACCGGCCGACAGGTCGGGATCCAGACGCAGTTCCTCACCGCGACGACCGGGTGACGTGGGGACGGGGAGCAGCGGGCCTCTACGATCATCGCGTGAGCGCGTGGAACAAGACCCTGACCGCGGCAGGCATCACGGACCCGGAACTGCGCCGGGACTACGGCGTCCAGCGTCGGCTGGTGCGGCAGTACCGGCGCAGCGCCTACCTGGCCTGCCGGGTGCTGCTGCCGCCCGCCGTGCTGCCCCATGTGGTGGCCGCGACGGCGGTGATGCACCACGGGGACACACTCCTGGACTCCGGCCCGAAGCCGGAGCGGGCGGCGGCCTGGGACGCCTGGGAGGAGCGGGTGCGCACCGCGCTGGAGACCGGCACCAGTGACGACCCGCTGATCCGCACCCTGCTGCACACCGTCACCGCGTACCCCCGGCACCGGGAGGCCGTGGAAGCGTATCTGGCCACCGCCGCTGCCGAGTTGGCGTTCGACGGCTTCGCCACGGAGGCCGACTACCAGGCCTACGTGGACGCCTACTCACTGCCCGCCTTCCTGCCGATCGCCGGGCTCCTCGGGCCCGAGAGCGACACCGACGGGCGGTTCCGGGCGGGTTGCCGCACGCTCATCGACGGCAGCCAACGGCTGGACTTCGTCAACGACCTGGCCGAGGACCTGCGGGAGGGACATCTGGGCATCCCGGCGGAGACCTTGAAGCGATTCTCGGTCACGGTGGAGGACCTGGAAGCGGGCCGGGCCTCCGCCGGGCTGCGTTCCCTCGTGGAGCACGAGGTCGAGGCGGCCCGGACCGATCTCCGGTCGGGGCGGGAGGTGCTGGGTCTGATGCCGCCCGCCCACCGGCCGATGGTGAGCGCCCTCATCGAGATCGAGCTGATGACCGCCGAGGCGGTACTGGCCCGCGGCACGGGGGTGCTGCGGGGTTCGGCGTCACCGTCCACGGCGGGCACCCTGAGGCTGTTGCTCGGTGCCCGCCGGGCGGCGGTTCGCGCTCAGCGGTAGCAGGTGGTGATGCCCGGGTGCCAGCGGCAGGCGATCCCGGCGAAACCGCCGTTGTCGACGACGTCGATACTCAACTCGGCACCGCCACGGAGGACTTGGCTGTCCTGGACGAGGCCGTCGGCGCCGTCCCGGATCGTCTGCACCAGCCATCGGCCCGGGCCGAGGGTCAGGGGCACGGTGGCGGTGTGGGCGGCACCGGCGTACACCCCGCCGAGGAACCAGCGGTCCCCGCTGCGGCGGGCGAGCACCGCCTCCTGCCCGGGACTGCCGGCCAGCAGCCGGGTGTCGTCCCAGGCGGCGGGCTCCTGGTCGAGGAAGTCCCGGGCCGGGGGCCGCTGGTCGTACGACTCGGGGGTGCCCGCGAACATCTGGAGCCCCGACTCGTAGGCGACGGTGAGACCGACCTCGGCCGCGTCCGAGTTCGGGCGCATCCCGACGCGCTGGAAGCCGCCGGGGGTGAAGTCCATGGAGCCGATGACGTTGCGGGTGAAGGGCAGGGTGGTGAGGTGGGCCGCGGTGTTGGTGCGCTTCTCCTCGCCGCCGACGGCCTCCATGGTCATCACCTGAGGCCAGGTGCGCTGGATGCCCTTGGGCAGGGTGGCGCCGTGGAAGTCGACCATGAGGTGGTGCGCGGCGGTCTCCGGGAGGATGGCGTCGTACCATTGGAGCATGGACTGGGCCTCGGAGTTCATGAAGTCGATCTTGACGCCCTTGACGCCCCAGCGTTCCAGCGTGGGCAGCCACTGGGCGCGTTCCTCGGGGGTGTCGAGGTCGCGCTGGTGGATCCAGACGACGATCCCGACGCCCTTGGCCCTTGCGTAGTCGACGAGTTGAGGCATCCAGCTGTCGGTCTGCCAGTCGGGGTCGGTGGTGTCCCACGCGTCGGTCTTGAAGTACCAGCCGGCGTCGACGGCCTCGTAGGGCCAGTGCCGCGCGGCCGCGTAGTCGACGTACGCCTTCTGCGCGTCGAGGCTCTGGCCCGCGGTGCGGCCGCCGGCCAGCCAGGTCCACAGGACGGTGCCGGGGCGGATCCAGGAGGTGTCGGCGACCTTCGAGGCGGGGGCGAGGTCGTCGGTGAAGGTGGACCGGGTGACGGTGGCGAGGTCACCGGTGATCATGGCCCGCCAGGGGGTGGTCAGGGACCCGTCGGTGTGCACCTGGCTGTCGGCGAGCCTGACGCGGTAGGTGCCGGTGCCCCGGGTGTGGGCGAGCCGGGCGCCGGAGTAGGTGCCGGTGAGGTCGGACTCGGCGAGCAGGGTGTAGCCGCCGTCGGTGGCGAACAGGGCCTGGTCCGAGTACTCGCCGGTCGGCGCGGTCGCGGCGGTGTACTGGTTGAACTGGCCCTCGTTGTCGACCCGGTAGGTGCTCAGCCAGGCGCCCGCGTCCGCCGGCAGGTTGAACGCGGAGGTCTCGCCGAGGACGTCGCCGTACCCGGCGGGCACGACGTAGCGGTAGGCGATGCCGTCGGCCGCGGCGCGGACGACGAGGTCGAGGCGGGCACCGGCGGCGGTGGCGAAGGACAGCCGGGTCTCGTTCATGCGCACCCGGCGGTCCAGGCGCTTGCCGGACCTGGCCTGGTAGTGCTCCTCGACCGTACGGTCCTTGCGGTACAGGAAGCGCAACCCCTGGGAGAGGTCGGCCTGTTGGGTGACGATGCCGACGGGCGACGGCTCGATGACCGTACGGCCGGCGCGGGAGACCGAGAGGCTGAGGGTGCCGGTGGTGTCGTCGAGGGCTATCCGGGCACGGGGCGCGTGCGCCGCCTCGGTCACGGTCCAGGTGTGCGGCTTCGGCTGCTCGGCCCGTGCGGGCCCGGTCGCGGTCGCGAGAAGGGTGGCCGCCAGCCCGGTACAGAGCGCGGCGGCCATGGTTCTGGTGCGGGGAACGGCCATGAGAACCCTGCCTTCCGGTCGGTGGTTACGGCAGTCCCCACGCCGCGCCCGGTTCACTGACGGCGACGGGGGCGATGACGAGGTCTGGGCGGGAGCCGGAGTACACGAGGACCTCGCGGCCGCGGGGGAGGTCGATGGCGAGGGTCCCGTCGCCGAGGTCGTGGGTGCGGGCGGGGGTGCCGTCGTCGAGCAGGACGGTGAGCCGGCCGGTCAGGCCGTGCCGGAGCCTGAGCGGCTCGCCGGCCAGGCTGCGGATCCGGATGAAGCGGGTGCTGCCGGCCTTCCGTACCGCGCTGACCAGGAAGGCGCCCTGGGTGCGGAAGTCGTGCAGGGTGAGGTCGGCCCAGGCGGTCGGGACGGCCGGGAAGACGCGGATGATCCCGCCCCAGCTCTGGCAGAACATGTCGTGCAGGGACTGCGAGGCGGACAGCGGGGTCTCGATGACCGGACCGGCCTCGGTGTAGTGGGTGTTGGCCCGGCAGGGGTAGCGGGTCGTGGGGTCGAAGAACTTCCGCAGGTAGCCGATGGCGGTGTCGCCGTCGCCGGTCATGGCGTACATCGAGGCGGCGCCGGTGTAGCTGTAGCCGCGGTGGGCGCCGGTCAGCGCGTGCCACCGCACGACGGACTTGGTGATCAGGTCGCGGTTCTCCGGCTGGTCCCAGTTGACGAGGTACAGCGGGTACACCATCAGCAGGTGCGAGTAGTGGCGGTGGGACTGGTCGTACGGGGTGTCGGCGCCGATCATGAAGCCGTTGGCGTCGACCGGGTACGGGGTGAGGCGGGCCAGTATCTCCTGCCAGCGGGGCTTCAACTCGTCGTCGACGCCGAGCAGTTCGGCGGAGTCGAGGAGGGTCTGGCAGCCCCAGCGGATCAGGGCGAGGTCGTAGTTGGTGTCCTGCGGCGGGACGACCGGGTACTCGGGCGAGAGCGTGCTGGGCAGGTGCAGCCTGCCGTCGCTGCCCGGGGTGAGGAAGTGCCAGTAGTAGTTGATCGTGCGGCGCAGCAGCGGGTAGATCGTGTCGCGCAGGAGGGACTTGTCCATGGAGTGGCGGTACGACAGCCAGACGTTGTGCAGCGCCCAGGTGAGGTCGCCGGTCTCGGCGCCGGTTCCCGGTTGCCCCATCTCCCGGGTGGCGAACATGTCGGAACTGCGGCCGATGCCGGAGCTGTCCGGGCGGTAGGCGGCGGGCACGTTGGCGGTGAGCTGTTCCTGGCTCTGGCGCAGAGTGGTGGCGAGGGAGTCCAGTTCCGGGTGGTTGAAGGCGTGGATCAGCCAGTACTCCAACTGGACGTTGAGGTTCCACCAGACGGCGGGCCAGGGGGTGGGTTCCAGCCAGGGCCCGGAGGTGGCCATGACCGGGCCGTCGGCGCGGCTGGCGGAGGCGACCTTGTAGAGCTGGATCCAGTGGAAGCTCTGGAGGCGCTGGTCGGGGAACGAGACGAAGCTCTTCCGGTAGAAGGCGTGCCACCAGCGGGTGTGGCGTCGTCGGAGTGTGCTGTATGACATAGCACTCCGCAGGTGCCGCCGGGAGTCCGCCTCGGCGGCGCTGTCGGAGGGGAAGCTGTGCCCGACGCTCAGCAGCAGTTCGTCGCCGGTACGGCGGTAGGAGGTGGCCGTCTGGCCGCCGCCGGTGAGAGGTTGGAGGACCTGCTCGGTGCCGTCGGCCGCGGTCCGGGTGGTCCAGGGCGGGTTGGCGGTGTACCCGGCGGGCGGTGCCTCCTGGATCTTGCGGGGGCTGATGGCCTCCTCGGGGTGGAAGGTCCAGGTGACGCGCTCGCCGCCGGTGGCCGTGGCGCGGACGGCGAGGACCTCGTCGTGGATGAGGGCGGCCAGGGTGAGGGTGCCGGCGGTGGTGGTGACGGTGCCGGTGAGTTCGGCGTTCCACAGGCTCAGGCGCCAGTCGACGGCCGTGATGGTGCCGGCCGGTTCGAGGGTGAGGTGTCCGACCGGCAGCCGGGCGGTGCCCCAGCCGCTGCCGAACTCCGGGCGGTGGTCCTGGACCCGGCCGTGCTGCACGGTGAGGCGGATCCGGTTGGCGCCCGGCTCCTGGTAGATCATGCTGCCGAGCAGCCCGTCACCGAGGAACGGCCCCTCGTACCAGAGGGTCGGCAGCCTGGTCCACAGCAGGTCCTGGCCGCGCAGGAATCGGTCCCACGCGCCGTCGGTGGTCATGGTGTTGCGGAGTTTCCAGGGGTGCCGGGCTCCCTGGGCGGCCGGTTCCGTCGACGCCGCGTGGGCGGTTCCGGGCAGGGTCACGGCCGCCGCCCCGCCGAGGGCGGTGCCGAGCACGGCCCTGCGGGGTACCGGCCGACGTTGCTCCGGGTGCGAGGTCATCATCGTCCTCCAGACCTGACGGATCATCGATACATCGGGTGTATCGGGAACCTAGGGACCCGGCTTGCACCTGTCAACAACTTCAACATGGCTAAGATCACGCCGACTTGGGTCATCAAGCAGGCTTGAGCTGAGCGTTCACATCAATAACCCTGACCCAAGTCCTTGACTCCTCCGATGTATTGGAGTTGCCTGCGGTCGCGTCAATCTCTCCCGACCCCTCCGCAGGAAAGGACAGTCGATGAACCGGAGATCCTTCTTACGGGCCGGCACCGGAGCCCTGGTCGCCCTGCCCCTGACCGATGCCGTGGCCGCCACGGCCGCCGCCCCGACCGACGGGTGGACGCAGACGTCGTTCACCTACAGCTGGCAGAAGCCCTGGAACCTCGATCTGAGCGACCGGCACAGCTCCAGCGGTGGCATCGAGCGGATGTGGGTGTACGCCACCGACGAGCCGTTCGAGGAGGGCAGCGACACCGACCCGCGCACGGAGATGCGCTGGAAGGTCGACTACGGCACGGGCGACCACATGTGGGACGCCGACGTCTACCTGCCGTCCGGCACCGACGGCGCGACCTTCGTGCAGATCCTGCGGAGCGTCCGTCCCTCGGGCACCCCGGCCACGGACATCATGCTCGACGTCTACGACACCGGCGGCGGCACCGTGCGGCGCTACGACGGCACGGTGCTCAGGACGGACGCGTACGACACCTGGTTCAACGTCAAGGTCGCCCATCAGGCGAGCACCGGGACCGGGACCGTCAAGGTCTACCTGGACGACTCCCTCGCCCTGACCGTCGACGACCGGGGCCCGGCCACCCGCTACTTCAAGAACGGCGTCTACAACCACGGTTCCGGCCGGGCGGAGGCCCGTTTCCGCAACCTCCGCTACTGGACCAGATGACCGGCCGAGGTCAGCTCTTGTGCCACTTCTGGTTGGGCGTGCCCGAGCAGGTCCACAGCTGGAGCTTGGTGCCGTTGGCCGTGCCGTTGTCGGTGACGTCGACGCACTTGTCGGCCAGGGCGCTGACCAGGTCGCCCTGCGCGCTGAGGTAGAACAGCTGGGCGCGGTTGCCGCTGCACTTGGCGACCTGGATCGCGGTGCCGTTGGCGGTGTCGCCCCAGGCCAGGTCCATGCACAGGCCGAGCGAGCGGATGGAGCCGTCCGACTGGAAGACCCACTTCTGCTTGGCGGCGCCCGAGCAGTCCAGGATCTCCAGCCGGGTGCCGTCCCCGCCCGCGCCGGTGACGTCGATGCACCGGCCGGATCCGGTGCCGACGAGCTTCACACCGGGGACGGTGGGTGTCTTCGTACCGCTGCTTCCCGACGAGGTTCCGCCGGACGAGGACGTGCCCGACGAGGAGGACTTGGAGCCGCCCGACTTCGAACCGGAGGACGTGGAGCCGGAGTTCGTGTCCGAGTTCGAGTTCGAACCGGAGCCGACGGAGCCGCCTCCCGACTGCTGCCCGGTCGAACCGGTGCCCGTGCCGCCGGCCGACCCGGAACCGCCGGAGGTGGTCTTCCCTGGCTTGTGGGAGGCGGTGTGCGACGGCGTCGGGGACGAGGACGGCGACGAGGACGCGGATTCGGTGGTGCTGGACAGCGTCGTCGGTTCCCCGGCCGCCACCACGGCGGCCGGTGTGGTGTCCGGGTCGGGAAAGAGGTCCACCCGGCTCAGCAGCGGTACGGCAAGGGCGACGACGACGGTGAGTCCGGCCGCCGCGCCGACGGTCGCCCACACCCGCGCCCCCGGCACCAGCCCACGGCGGGGCATGGCGGGACGGCGCGCGAAGGTGTCGCTGAAACGTCCCGCCGGGGTGCCGGGCCGTTCCGCCGAGGGCCGGGGTTTGCGAAGGGGCGGCACGTCGTCTCCTGAAGGTCTCGTGAAGGTCTCGGAACGCCCGGAACACCTGGGGCACAGGAACAGTAACCAAGGCACGGCACCGATCCGCCCGCCCGCCCACGAAGATCCCGCCGAACGTCACCTTCCGTCCACCTATGCGGAGTTGCCTGTGACAGATCTGTTGAAGTCCGGGGCGGGCGCGGCTTCGGGAACTGGCGTTATTCGCGCTAGCGTTCGTGCCTGACACGATTCACAGTGACACAGAGCAACACGGCAAGACAGCAGAACGGCACAACAGCAGCACCGACACCGGAAGGCGGAGGCCGTGAGCCTCATCGACCATGACCGCGCCGACGGCGCGGACCGGACGCTCGGCCTCCTTCTCGCGGAGCGCGACAGCCTGCGCCGCTTCGTGACCGGCATGATGGGGCGCGATCCCCACGGCGCGGAGGACGTCGTCCAGGAGACCCTGTTGCGGGCCTGGCAGTCGGCCGGCCGGCTGGACTGGCGGGACCGGCCCATCCGGATGTGGCTGTTCCGGGTGGCCCGCAACCTCGTGGTCGACGGCCGGCGCCGGGACCGGAGCATCCCGGTGGGGATCACTGCGGCGGACTTCGGCGGTGCCGCCCCCGCGCCCGTGCCCGACCACGCCGAACGGGTCGGTGACCGGCGGGTGCTGGTCTCCGCCCTGCGCACCCTCGCTCCCGCGCACCGGGAGGCCGTCGCCCGCGTCCATCTGCTGGGCCAGCCCGGTGCCGACGTGGCCCGCCAGCTCGGGCTGCCCCCGGGCACGGTCAAGTCCCGCACCCATCACGGCATCCGCGCGCTGCGCGCCACCCTCGACTCACACGGCTGCCGCCCGGCCGGGACCGAGCATCTCCGGGGAGAGACGACCTCATGACCTCCGACACCATCACCACCCTGCTCGGCCTCGTCGGCGTCCTGGTGCTGGTCCTCGCCGTCACGCACTGGCTGGTCCGGCGCGGCGGCGGCTGGAAGGCCCTGTGGCGCCGGCTCGGCCGTGAGATCCGCCTGACCGTGAAGGCGTTCACCGGTCCGGTCCGCACGGAGCTGCGTTACCGGCGGGGTCTGCGCCTGCTGGTGCGGCTGCTGCGCGACCCGGCCGTCTGGGCCGACGCCGAGCGGGCCACGGCGCTGGCCGCGGCCGTCCGGCCCGGGGTCCGGCCCTACGGCGTGCTGGCGGGACCGGAGTGGATGGCCGTGCTGGTCGCGGCAGACGGCGACGCGCTGCGCGAGCCGCCGGAGCCCTGGGCGGCGGACGAGAGCGACCCGAGGCTGTGGTGGATCGACCGTGCCGACCTGACGGACGACGGCGTGGAGTCCGCCGTGCCGCTGCTGGTGTGCGTGGGGCACGACATGGGTCATGCCGTGCTGCTCGACGTGCGTTCCGGTCCGCCCGCGCTGTCCGTGTACGGCCCCGCGCGCGCCGCCCGTTCGGCCCGCGCCGTGCTCCAGGCACTGGCCGCGCAGCTGGACGCCCGGCTGCCGGAGGGCCGGGTCGCCATCGCTGCCGGAGTGCACCCGCGGCACCCGGGGATGCCGGCCGCGGCGGCCGTCGGGCAGCCCGGCATCGAGGTCACGGTCTGCGCCGACCCCTTGGAACGCCCGCTGCCGTCCGGTGTCCGGCTGCTGAGCCTGGGCGTGGCCAGGGGCCGGACCCGGCTGCTGGAGATCGCCCCGGACGCGGTGCTCACGGTGCACGGCGCGCCCGCCGCGGCCCGGGTCGACGTGCTGCCGCTGTCGCGGGCCGTGGCCCGGACGCTGGCCACGCTGCCGCCGTGCCCGGAACTCCCGCACGACGAAGCCGTGAGTCCGGCGGACGCCGTGTCCGCGGCTGACCCCGACCTGCTGCCGGACGAGCCGGACCTCGACGCCGGCGCGGCCCCCGTCGCCGGGCCGACCGGGGTCTCCGCCACCCGGCCGGCCCCTGCGC
This sequence comes from Streptomyces sp. NPDC090499, assembly GCF_044769305.1. Lineage (NCBI taxonomy): Bacteria > Bacillati > Actinomycetota > Actinomycetes > Kitasatosporales > Streptomycetaceae > Streptomyces > Streptomyces sp. NPDC090499. The sequence continues at coordinate 108,324 of NZ_JBIVXP010000014.1, read as the reverse complement.
CCGAGTCGGCCGCCGTGCCGGTGCCCGCTCGGGCCGCGGCCCCCGACAGCGACGACGACTTCGCGGAACCGAGCACCTCCGAGGCGGCCGGGGTCTCCGCGACCTCACCGCAGGCGCCGTGACGCCGTAACCGCCGTACCCGTCGGCGGTCGTGTCCCTCGACCGCCGTACCCGTCCCCTTCCCGTACGAACGAATGCCCGGCTGGGAGCCGTGAACCTCACCATCACCACCGTGGACGCCACGGACGGACAGCGCCGCGACCACCAGGTCCGGCTGCCCTCGAACGCGACCGTCGGCGATCTCGCCGCCGCCCTGACCCAGGACGAGGCCGCCGCGACCGGCGGTGCCGACTGGGCGGCGGCCGGTGCGCCGCGGGCCCGGAACCTCTACGCCGGTGGCCACCGGCTCGATCCCGGCACGCCGGTGTCCGGCAGCGGGATCCGGGACGGCGGTCTTGTCGGGCTCGGCGGCCCGGCCCGCCCGGCAGACCTGGTCCGGGTCGAGGACGAAGCCGACCTGGACGGGGTGCTCGCCGAGGTGCACCTCGTCTCCGGGCCGGGCGCCGGGCGCACCTGGCGGCTCGGCCCCGGCAGCCACGAGATCGGCACCGACCCGCTGTGCGCGCTGCGGCTGGACGCGGCCGACGGCGTGCCGGAGCACGGGCTGTGGGTGACCGTCGGCGCGGACGGCACCGCGGTCTGGCAGCGCATCGACAGCGACCCCGAGGCCGCCGTGCGGGCCCGGCTCGCCTCGCCGCCGCCCGACGACGCCATCACCCAGCTGCGCCGCCCCCGCCCGCAGCCGCCCCGCGAACGCCCGGCGGGACCCGGCCCGGTGCCGTGGCCGGCCGGTGAGGACCTGACGGTGGGGCCGGTGCTCCTGCGGATGACCGGGCCGGTGGAGGCGGACGCCGCCGTCACGCCGTCCGCCGACGGCTACGGCGTGGACTACAACCGGCCGCCGCGGATCGCCCCGCACCTGGACGCCGAGCGGGTCCGGCTGCCGCAGCCGCCGTCGCCGCCGCAGAAGCGGCCGTTCCCGACCGTGATGATGATCTCCCCGATCGTCCTCGGCCTGTTCATGGTCAGCATCTTCAAGTCGTACTACTTCCTGGTGTTCCTGTTCCTCAGCCCGATGATGATGCTGTCGAACTGGGCGACCGGCCGGCGTGCGGCCCGCAAGCAGTTCCTGGAGTCGGAGGCGGCCTACGAACGGCGCCGTGACGTCCTGGAGGAGCAGGTCCGGGACGCGGTGGTGGGCGAGCGGCGGGTGCGGGACAAGACCGGCCCGGACCCGGCGTCGGTGGCCCTGATCGCGACCGGTCCCGGCGGCCGGCTCTGGGAGCGGCGGCGCCGCGACCCGGACCATCTGGTGCTGCGCCTGGGCACGGTGGACCAGCCGTCGGTGCGGGAGCTGGAGGATCCGGCGCGGGACGAGAACCACCGCTCGATCCGCTGGAACATCCCCGACACGCCGATCGGCGTCGACATCACCGCGCACGGCGTGGTGGGCGTCGCGGGCCCGGCCGCCGAGGTGCAGCCGCTGGCCCGCTGGCTGGTCGCGCAGGCCGGTGTGCTGCACAGCCCGCGCGACCTGAGGATCGTCGTCCTGACCGAGCCGGACCGGGTCGCGGACTGGGCGTGGACGCGCTGGCTGCCGCATCTGCGGCCCGGCACGGCCGGCGGTCCCGTGGTCCTGATCGGCAACGACCCGGAGTCCACCGCCGCCCGGATCAGCGAACTGGTCTCCCAGGTGCAGTCGCGCCGCCGGCAGGCCGGCAACGAGCGTGACGTGGTCTTCACCGACCCCGACGTGCTGGTGATCGCGGACGGGGCGCGGCGGTTGCGGGACGTGCCCGGCATGGTGCAGGTGCTGAAGGAAGGGCCGCGGGTGCGGATCTTCAGCGTCTGCCTGGACGAGCAGGAGCGGTTGCTGCCCGAGGAGAGCACGGGTGTCGTGCTGGCCGCCGACGGTCGGCTGACCGTACGGCGGCCCGGCGCGCCCGACCTGCCGGCGGTGCGCGCCGACCGGGTCTCCCCCGAGTGGTGCGAGCAGCTGGCCCGCGCGCTGGCCCCGATCCGGGACGTCAGCCCCGAGCACGACGCCGGACTGCCGCAGCGGGTGCGGCTCCTGGACCTTCTCGACCAGGAGCCGCCCAACGCGCAGGCCCTGCTGGACCGCTGGCAGGCCGACCCCGCCTCCACGTCCTTCCTCATCGGCACCGGCTTCGACGGTCCGCTCTCCCTCGACCTGGTGCAGGAGGGACCGCACGGCCTGGTCGCCGGTACGACGGGTTCCGGCAAGTCGGAGCTGCTGCAGACGTTCGTGGCCTCGCTGGCCGCCGCCAACCGGCCCGACGAACTCACCTTCGTGCTGGTCGACTACAAGGGCGGCAGCGCGTTCAAGGAGTGCGCCGGCCTGCCGCACACCCTCGGCATGGTCACCGACCTCGACGCCCACCTCGTGGAGCGGGCCCTGGAGTCGCTCGGCGCCGAACTGCGCCGCCGTGAGCAGGTGCTGGCCGCGGCCGACGCCAAGGACCACCCGGAGTACCGGGCGAAGCGGGCCGCCGATCCGTCGCTGGCCCCGCTGCCCCGGCTGCTGCTGGTGATCGACGAGTTCGCCACCCTGGTGCGTGAAGTCCCGGACTTCGTGCCCGGGTTGATCAGCATCGCGCAGCGCGGACGTTCGCTCGGCATCCACCTGATCCTGGCCACCCAGCGCCCGGCCGGTGTGGTCACCGGTGACATCCGCGCCAACACCAACCTGCGGATCGCGCTGCGCGTCACCGACATGACCGAGAGCCAGGACATCATCGACGTCAAGGACGCCGTCGACATCTCCTCCGGAACCCCCGGGCGGGCCCTGGTCCGGCGCGGGCCGAAGCAAGCGGACCCGTTCCAGACCGCGTGGGTGGGCGCGGAACGGCCCCGGGAGACCCCGGCCGCCGCGGCCGAGCCGGAGGCGGGTCCGCGCAAGCCGGTGCGCGCGGTGGACGTGGGCTGGGACGCGCTCGGCCGCCCCGCCGAACTGCCCGCCGAGACGCGGACGGTGACCACCACGTCCGCGCAGGGCCCGGCCCCGACCGACCTCCAGGCGCTCGTCGAGGAGATCCGCACCGCGGCCGACCTGCTGGACGACTTCACCCCGCAGCCCAGCCCCTGGCTGCCCCCGCTCCAGCGCGAGCTGACCCTGGAGGACCTCGACGAGCTCGGCGCCACCCGCGAGGGCCGGCTGGTGATCCCGTACGCCCTGGAGGACGTGCCGCAGCTCCAGCAGCGCCGGGTCGCCGTGGCCGACCTGGCCACCTTCGGGCACCTGTACGTGATCGGGGCCCCGCGCTCGGGCCGTACCCAGGTGCTGCGGACCATCGCCGGGTCGGCGGCCCGCGCGGCGAGCACCGCCGACGTGCACATCTACGGCATCGACGCGGGCGGCGGCGGACTCACCGCGCTCGGTGCGCTGCCGCACTGCGGTGGCGTGGTCTCCCGGCACGACCTGGAGCGGCTGGGCCGGATGCTGCACCGCCTGAACCGGGAACTGACCGAGCGGCAGGACCTGGCGCAGACGCACAGTGCGACCGGCATCGCCGAGCTGCGCAAGCTGCTGCCGAAGGCCGAGCGGCCCGCGCACATCATGCTGTTCATCGACGGCTGGGACTCGCTCTCGGTCATCCTCGACGAGCACGACCACGGCCAGCTGGTGCAGGAGGTCACCCGGCTCATCCGCGAGGGTGCCGCCGCCGGCATCCATGTCGTCGCGACCTCCGAACGCTCCCTGCTGGGCGGGCGGATGGCCGCGCACAACGATCACAAGCTGCTGCTGCGGCAGGGTGACCGCAGCGACTACCAGGCGGTCGGCATGATGCCGAACAAGATCCCGGCCGACATCCCGCCGGGCCGGGGCTGGCACGTCCTCAGCGGCACCGAGACCCAGGTGGCGCAGCTGACGGCCGGCGGCGGCACCGAGCAGGCCGAGGCGCTGCGCGCGATCGGCGAGGCCGCCCGCAAGCGGGACGCGAAGGTGCCGGACGCCCGGCGGCCGTTCCAGGTCGCGGTGCTGCCGCGCTCCGTGGAGTTCGCCGAGGCCTACGAGAAGGTCGCGCAGACCGACCGGCGGCCGATGTGGGGTCTGCTCGGCGTCGGCGGCGACGAGGGCGGCCCGGTCGGCACGGACCTGGCGGGTTCCGCCTCGGCGTTCGGTGTGTTCGGCCCGGCCGGGTCAGGGCGCAGCAACACCCTCGCCTCGGTCGCGGTGTCCCTGCTGGCCGGCGGTACCTCGCTGGTCGTCCTCACGCCGCGCGAGTCGCCGCTGCGCGTCCTGGAGCGGCACGCCACGGCGACCGTGCTCACCGAGAACGACCCGTCGGCGGACACCGTGCAGGCGGCGCTCGACGCGCTGCCGGGGCCGAAGGTGGTGGTGATCGACGACGCCGACCTGCTCACCGGCTCGGCGGCGGACAAGCTCCTCAAGGAGATCGCCGTCTCGGGCCGCGACCGGGGTCTGGGGCTGGTCTACGCGGCTTCGGCGGAGGGGTTCCAGAGCGGGATGAGCGGCTGGACGCTCGCGGCCCGCCGGGCTCGGCGCGGTCTGCTGCTCGCGCCGAAGAACCTCACCGAGGGCGACCTGGTCGGCGTACGGCTGATGCCGAGCGTGGTCCGGGCGACGACGCACCCGGGCCGGGCGTGGACGGCCGGCCCGAGCGGCGCCCTGCTCGCCCTCCAGGTGCCGCTCACCCCGCTGCGGGCCTGACCCCCGCCCCACGGCACGACAAGGGGCCTTCCCGGACTTCCCGGGAAGGCCCCTTCTCGCGTACGGGTACTACGAGTTGTTCTGCAGGCTGCTGCTGATGCCCTGGTCGAACTGGATCGCGTTCTCCTTGATGCCGTTGAACATCTCGGAGAAGTCGTTGATGCCCTTCACGGCGGCCAGCAGGCTGGTGTCGAAGTTGTTGTAGGTCGTGCGGATGACCTCGCTGGACTGCTGGAAGACCATGCCGTCGTCGACGAGGGTGTTGACCCGGTTGCGCAGGTTGCTGAGCACCGGCAGCAGGTTCTCGTGGGCGTCGTGCAGCAGGCTCACGACCTCCTCGATCTTGTGGTAGTCGAGGTTGATGCCGTTGTAGCTGGCCATGGGGTTCCTGTCCGTTCCTGTCGGTCGCGATGCGGTTGTGGGGTGGTCACCAGGCGGCGGGCGTGGAGTTGTAGTCGTCGTTCCCGCCGCCGTCGTCGTCATCGGTGTTGCCGCCCACCTGCTGCCAGTCCGGCTGGTTGCCGTTGGCGTCCTTGGGGCCGCGGGTGTACTGGGTGGTGTCGCCGTCACTGCCGGTGGTCACCATCGTGCCGCTGCCGTCGGAGTTGAGGTTGGTCTCCGAGTGGACGGTGCTGCCGTCCGGGTACGAGGTGTCCGTGGTGTAGTGGTTGCCGTCGCTGGAGTAGTTGGTGACCGAGGTGTACGTCTTGCCGTCGTAGGTGACGGTGGACTCCTCCTTGATCACGTGGCGCTGGTCGTCGAGCGTGAGGTGCGTGTGGACGCTGCCGCGGTCGGTGGTGATCGTCTGGTCCAGCGGCGGGGCCCCGGGGTCGGTGGCGGAGCAGAAGTCCGGCATCTTGCCGTCCGGTCCCGGCACGCACTGATCGAGGTGGGACTGCTTGTAGTCCCACAGGTCCTTGTCCCGGAAGTAGTTCTGCAGGCCCAGGTTGCTGCCCGTGATGCCCATGCCCTGGGCGAGTTCGGAGTCGAACGACAGGAACGCCTCGCCCACCGAACCGAAGGCGCCCGCCAGCTCCTTGAGGCCCTTGTCCGCGTGGGACATGGTGCTGCTCGCGTTGGAGTAGAAGCCCGAGAGCGCGTCGGCCAGGGTCTGGTCGCCGAGGACCGTCAGGGCCTCGCTGGAGGTGTATCCGTCGTAGTCCGTCTGGCCCAGCCGGGAGAACGTGCTGTTGTCGAGGAGCGGACCGATGTCGCCGGCCAGGTTCTCCAGGTCCCGTTTGGCGTCGTTGAGCACGTTGTATTCGATTTTCAGGCCATCGGCCATGCGTGGGCCTCCCAGTCGTGACTCCGGTCAGTTGGACCACGCCGCACACGTCCCGCCGGTTCACCCGGAACGGCGGCTGTAACCCAGATCACGTGAACCGCAGCGGCCGCTGTGGCGTGGTCAGTTGGGGAGTGACCGCCCCGAGCCCCGCATGCTTCCGGGAGGAACCCGTATGCCACGCCCGACCGACTGGAACGCGATCGGGCTGGACAGCGACCCCACGCCGGGCGAGCCCGACCAGATCCGGACGCTGTCCACCGAGCTGAACCACCTGGGTTCCGAGGCGCGCCGCATCAGCACGGCGATCGACGCGGTGATGAACACCGCCGGTGACAGTGTCTTCGTCGGCGAGGCCGCCGACGCCCTGCGCGGCAAGGTCAACGACCGGCTGCGCGGGCACATCGAGGACGTGGCGCAGTCCTTCGAGAGTGCGGCGACCGCGCTGACCACCTGGGCGGACAAGCTGGTCGACCTCCAGTCCCGTGCCGACGGCGCGCTCAACTCGGGCCGCGGTCTTTCCGAGGACGACCCGGACCGGGAGACCTACGCCTCCACGGCCCGGCAGGCCGGCACCGAGCACGGCGAGGGTGCCTCCGCCGCGGCGGGCAGCATCTCGGGTGTCTCCAACATCCAGCTGCCGATCTCGGAGTGCCAGATCTTCTGGGAGGCGTTCCAGTGGCTGGCGATCATCCTGATCATTCCGGCCCTGATCTTCGGCGGCCCGATCGCGCTGCTCGCCCTCGGCGTCAACCTGACCCTCTTCATCAAGACGATCGTCGACTTCGCCAACGGCAACGCGAGCTTCCTCGACCTCTTCCTCGCCGGACTGGGCATCCTGGCGCCCACCACCAAGGCGCTGCCGATCTTTCAGATCATCAAGAGCGTCGGTACGACGGCCTTCGCGAAGGGCTTCGCCAACATCGCTCGTGGCACCTTCCAGGCGCTGCGCAACCTGTTCACCAACGGCTTCCGCCCCACCACCCTGCTGCTCGGCCTCAAGGACCTGGTGCGGCTCGGCAGCACCTGGGTCTACAAGGGCGGCCTGTGGGTGCTGGACGGCATCCACAACCTGCCCAACATCATCAGCCACGGCGTCAACTCCCTCAGCCTGACGGTCGTACAGGGCTTCAAGGCGATCCCCGGGTTCGTGCGCGGGCTGCCCGAGACGCTCTCCCGGGGCTGGCAGACCACCAAGGAGTGGGTGGGCCAGGAGTTCGGCGGCACCAAGTGGCTGCGGATCTTCCTGCCGGTGGACGCGGCGGAGATCGGCGAGTACGGCTTCGCGCGCGCCCTGCGGATCAGCCTCTTCGACCGCGGTGTGCTCGGCCAGCACGTCTTCGGCGCCCCGATCACCAGCGGCATCGGCCGTACGATCAGCTCGGTCCCGGTCGACCCGCGCACCGTCGACGCCCTGGTCGACATGCCCCGCATCCAGCTGAACGAGGTGCGGTTCGGGGCGGGTTCGGGGCAGAGCAGCATCCGCAACCTCGACCTCAACATCCCGAGCACGCACCTGGACGTCACCTCGACGCTGCGGCCGCCGTCCCTGAACCTCGGTGACGTCGGCGCGATCGCCCACCGCGGCAACTTCGGCGTCCACGCGGCGCGCACGGTGGACGCGCTCGTCGACATGCCGCACGTACAGCTGGGCAACGTGCGCGTGGAGAACTTCGGGGCGCTGGGCGGGCATTCGGAACTCGGGGTGAGCGCCGGCGCCACGCCGACCGTCACCACCGCGTCCGGCCTGCACGTGCCCGCCTCGGCCGGTGTCCCGGGCGCCACCCACGGCATCACCAACACGCCGGTCACCGCGGTCTCCGGGGGCGCCCACACCACGCTCACCGGGCTGCCCCCGGCGCCGGGGAACCTCACCTCCCACGCGGACGTGCTGCTGCCGGGCGGCGCGCACAACGCCACCCACGTGCCGGGCAGCACCGTCCTCACCGGCACCCACTCCGCGCCGCCGCCGGTCGCGGCCACGCTCGGCGACCTGTCGACCGCCAACCCGACGGCGGGCACCCTGCACTCCGCGTTCACCGGCACCCCGGGCGTGGGCGCGGTCCACGCACCCGGCACTCCCGGCATCGGCGCCGCCCACACCGCGCTGACCGGCACCCCGGGCACGAACATCGCCCACACCGCGCTCGACTCGGCCCCGGCGCCCGGCGCCCCGCACGACGTGACGGCGCCGCACAGCCTGCTCACCGGGCCCACGACCGTCGCCCACCCCTCCCCGACCGGCCTCGGGCACGGCGGGCCGGGCCATGTCGACACCGGGGTCTCGGCCTTCGACCTGCTCGCCGGCACCCGTCACAACACCCCGCACTCCCCGGTGTCGCCCGGCACCGGCGACGCCCTCGCCGACCGCACCACCAGCGCCCTCCACGCCAACCAGACCCGCCTCCACCTCGACGAACTCGTCCACCAGCCGGGGTCCCCGCGCCCCGGCACCCCGGCGGAGCGGCTCCCGCACGGCTCGCCGTCCCCGGCGCCCGGGACGCCGGACCGGCTCACGATCACCCCGGTCTCCCCGGACCGTCCGACGACGAGCCCGGCGAACCCCGTCACCTCCGACCGGCTCACCGTCAACACCGGCCCCCACGAGCCGGCTCCCGCGCCCGTCGGCGGCTCCGGACACCCCGGCCCGGGCGGCGACCACAGCCGCTCGGCCCTCGACCTCGTCGACACCGGCCGCAGCGCCCGCACCACCGACAGCCCCGCCTTCGCCGGCACCCCCGCCCACACCGACACCGACAAGGGCCTGGCCGGCTCGGCCACCGGCACGTCCGGGCACACCCCGGAGCACCTGCCGGAGCAGGGCGCCGGAACCTCGGCCACGGCCTCCGCCTCGTCCTCGGCCGACAAGTACAAGCTGCAGGTCGACGAGTCCGCCCTCGGCCATGCCGGGAACGACTTCGACGGGGTCAAGGTCGTCGTCGACAGGATGAGCGCCCCTTACCTGAGCGGGGCGACCATCGACTTCGTGGACACGGTCGAGAAGCAGGGCTTCAGGATCGACATGCCGTCAGGCTCCGCCGGTCACGGTGGCGACGCCTTCGACGCCGCGCCGGCCGCCGCCCACTCCGACGGCTTCGACGAGCTCCTGAAGGACCCCAACGTCGTCCGGGTGCCCGGCGACCACCAGCTGGCGGTCAAGGCGCCGCGCAACGGCACGCCCGAACTCCACGGCGGCGCGGTCGGGTCGGGCCTGTACACCGTGGAGAAGCAGGGCACGGGCTTCGTCGTACGGCAGCTGGACGCCGTCGGCGGCACCGTGGTGCACAGCTGGACGTTCAAGCGGCTGGGCGGGATCCGCCTCGCCGAGGAGACCGTGCGGTTCGGCGACGGACCCTTCAGCGGGGTGAGCGTCAAGGTCGCGGGCAAGTCCGTGGACTCCGTGAAGGACGGCGCCGGTACCTGGCCGGCGAAGCTGGGCGGCGAGGACGAGATCGTCGTCGCCTCCGCCTCCGGCAGCCACGTCTACAGCCGGTCCACCGGCGACCTGCTGCGCTCGGCCGGCCCGGACGTCGCCCTGCCCCCGCGCCCGGCGGAGTTCACCGGTCCGGCCGCGGACAGCTGGGACGCCGCCGCCCACGCGGCCCGCGGCCACATGGGCAAGGCCGCCGCCGACAACGACACCAAGCTCTTCATGCAGGGCGTCATCGGCGGCGCCTACACCTCGAAGAAGGGGTACGGCGGCTTCGTCAACCCCAGCGCTCTGGAGGCCAATCCGGGCCTGGTCGGCAAGGTCAAGCAGTTCAACAAGGTCGCCGACGACCTGATGTTCGAGGGTCCCAACCAGCGCATGACGGTGTGGCGGGGCGTCTCCATGGACCCGCGGGCCGCCCAGGCCGACGTGTTCGTGGAGCGGCTGCCCGCCTCGACCTCCAACAACCGCGCCTTCCAGGCGGAGTGGGCGAAGAACGGCGTCAACAGCAACCGCGTCGTCTTCGAGATCGACGTCCCCGCCGACCACGGCAAGCTCGCCATGGCGTACCCGCCGGGATACGGGAAGGCCGCCGACGACGCCCTGGCGCTCAACCAGGACCAGTGGGAGATCACCCTCTCGCCGACCCGGCTCGAACGCACCGGACCGGCCCGGGTCGAGGACGGCATCACCGTCATCCCGATCCGCGCCGAGCAGATCCCGGACGGTCAGCTCGACAAGCTCATCAACGAGAAGTGGTCCGGGCTGCCCTCGGGCGAGGCGTTCGAGGACTTCGGCCGCGCCTTCGGGCAGGACGCGGTACGCCGCTGGGAGGGGCTCGGCGACGCGGTCGTACGGGAGGGCGGCGACGGCCCCGACGTGCGGACGTTCACCGTCGGCCGGCCCGGCTACGCGGACGAGATGACCATCACCGTCACCCATAAGGTGGACGACAACGCGGTCTCCGTCACGATCACCGGCGGCGACCGCACCTTCACCAGGGAGTGGAGCGGCACCGGCTTCAACGACCTCGCCGCCGACCTGCGCGGACACGTCCTGCACAACAACGAACTGCTCAGCTCCCTGCCGACGCCGACGTCCTGGGGCAAGGAGCTGCCGAGCCCGGCCCACCCCACCGCGGCACACACGGAGACACCCGTCCCGAGCCCGTCCCGGGGCATGCCCGACACGACGCCGACGGCACGCCCGGACACCTCGCACCCCGGCGGCCAGGAGCTGCCCGGGCGCGGGCCCCGGCTCACCCCTGCCGAGATCGAGCAGGCATGGTTCCGGGACGGCGAACGCGTCGACGCGCTCTTCGGCCACGTGGACGACCCGTCGCGCTGGGCCCGCCGCGAGGCCTGGCGGAACCACGTCCAGGCACGGTACGACCTGGGCCGGGCCGAGGATCTGGTGCCGCACAACGGGCACGCGGGCAGCTCCCGCGGCCCCACGCCCGACGAGATCCGCGCCCGCGAGAACGTCGACATCGCCCAGCAGCGGTACGACGCCACGCACCACCGTCTGACCGAACTCGGCATCGACCCGGTACGGATGGAAGCCGATCTCAACGCGCTGCGTCAGCTCAGTCTGAAGGAACGGCCCCGGCTGCTCGGCGGCACGGTCACCACGGCGAACGACGCGCTTCCCCCGCCCGCGGCCGCCGTCCCCGCCGCCCACGGCGAGAGCGCCGCGGCCTCCGTGACGCCGCCCAGGCGGCTGAACGACATCCTCGCCGACCAGACCAAGGCGCATCAGGACCTGCAGCAGGCGGAGATCAAGCAGACGCAGGCCGGCAAGGACACCGACAAGATCGCGGAAGCCCGGGCGAACGTGACCGAGGCGGACACGAAGTTCCAGGGCATCACCCGCGAACTCGACGAGGCACTCCAGCACGAACTCGACAACCGCGTGCTCTCGCAGCGTGAACTGAACCAGCTCGTCGACCAGTTCGCGGGCGCAGGCGACATCGACCGGGCCCGGAAGCTGCAGAACCACGCACGGGATCTGGACGCCGGCTCCCGCGGCGCGGGCGACGGCCCCGTCCGCGCGGACCAGTTCATCCGCACCGGCGAGGAGATCGAGTCGCAGTCGGTCACCGTCCGGCGGCTCGCCAACGAACTCGAGTCCCTGGTGCGGGCGGGCACGGCTCCCCACAGCGAGCTGAAGGGCCTCGCCGAGGGCCTGGAACAGGCCGCCAAGGACCTGGACGCGGCCCTCCAGGGCCATGTCACGGACGCCGCCCGCTTCGGGGGCACGTACACCCTGCGCAACCAGCACACGCCCGTCGCCGCCGTGGCCCACCATCTCTCCGAGCTGGTCGACGACGCCGTCAAGGCGGCGAAGCCGGGCGACAACCTCGTACTCAAGGGCTTCCTCGGCACCGACGCCTCCGTGGAACGGATCCAGCGCGGCCTGCCGGACCTCCTGCGGCGCTATCGCGAGAACCAGGCGTTCGGCGAGGTGCACACCGGGGAGCAGTGGAAGGCCGTACTGCCCGGGACCGAGGACCAGTGGCGGCGGGTGTTCGACGACTTCGACGGCTTCGACAAGCTGTCCAGGTCCCAGCAGCACGATTTCGTGCGCACGCTGTCCGAGCGGAACATCGCGGACCTGCGCACCGACGTGGACAGGCTGCTGAAGGAGATGCCGGAGGCGGACCGTCTGAAGTTCCAGGAGCTGCGGGACAGGCTTCAGGACCTGCCGTACCGGATCAAGCACGCCACTCCCGCCTACCACGCCATCGCGAACAGCGGTGTGATGTCCTCCCAGGGCGACCTGGCCCGCCGGGGTGTCAGGTTCCTCGCGTCCGGCAAGAGTTCGGCGAAGAACATCTCCAACCTGGGCAACGACGACTTCGTGTTCTTCCGCATGGAGGTCGGCGACAAGCCGATGGCGACCCGGTACGGGCCGACCACGCTCGTCTTCGACGCCAAGGTCCTGGAGGAGAAGGGCGGCTGGGTCTCGCTCCACGACCAGCTGCACCCGCTGGACCGGGACACGATGAACCAGCTGAAGTTCGGCGACGACGTCGTCCGCAGCGCGAAGTACGACCAGGGCTTCGACGAGGTGGGCAAGCGGGGCCGCTGGACGTACGAGTACCCCGACCACCCGCCTCGGCAGGTCTCCTTCGAGCAGGAGGTCTTCCACGGCGAGCACGTGCGGGAGGCGCTCGCCCTGTCGGTGGTGCGCGAGGTCCACTTCATCGGGGGTGCCTTCAAGGACGACGTCTTCAGGCTGCTCGCCGACACCGCCCACCCGGAGGAGCTGGGCTCGGTGATCTCCAAGCTGTACCGACCCGAGGCGAAGTTCGGCTCGGGGCTGCCCATCAACCCGCGCGGGAGCCGTGTCACCAGCGAATGGCCGTCGCCGCTTGATGTCCATGACGCGGACGGCGACGGACGCTATCTCGCCGACGGCACGGTCGACCCGGCCGCACGGGCCGCAGGCAAGGCCTTCGACGAGGCGTCGGACAAGGTGCGGCAGGCGGACAACGCCGTCAAGAGCGGGAACAACAAGGCGCTGCGCTACAACCTGAACAAGGCGCAGCCGCACGCCGAGCAGTCGGTCAAGCTGACCCGGGAGTTCCACGGGGCCGCCGTCGGCGAACGCAAGGACATGGCGAAGACCCTGCTCGACCAGCGCGAGCAGCTCCTCAAGGACATCAACACCCGCCTCGACGCGCTGAAGCCGCAGAACAGGCCCGAGGGCGCCAAGGCGCAGCCCAGGCCGGGCAAGAACCAGGGCGCCGGGGCCTCCTCGTCGACCGCCGTGGCGAACGGCCCCGACCTCCGCGAACTTCCGCAGGCGGCCGAGGACGCGCTCAAGGGCGTAGCGGGCATCACCGACCACATGAAGAAGATGATCCGGGCGCTGGGCAATTCGGACGGCTTCCGGTCCCTGCCGGACTCCAGGGTCGGCGCGCAGACCACGGCGGCCGTCGACCTGGGCAGGACGAACTTCGACAAGGCGTACAGGCATCTGTCCAAGGCGGGACTGGTCGAGGGTGACGCCGCGGGCCTCCGCTTCACGGAGGAGGGCCGCCGGCTGTTCCTGCCGCCGGGCTCCGACTCCAAGGCGGCGGCACCGTCGGTGTCCGGTGCGACCGACCTCCACACGGCCCCGTCCCACTCCGAACCCCAGCTCCCCCACACCCGGTCGAGCCCCGACACCAAGGCCCCCGCGCTCACCGGCGACGGCCTCCCGCCCCACAGCCTGGACACCGCCGCTCCGGCGCCGCACGACCTCGGCACCGGCTCGCCGGCGCCGCACCACTCCGACACGGACACCGTGTCCCCGGCACCTCACGACCTCGACACCAAGTCCCCGGCACCGCACGACACCGGCTCCCAGTCGCCGGCGCCGCACCACTCCGACACGGACACCGTGTCCCCGGCACCGCGCGACCTCGACACCAAGTCCCCGGCACCGCGCGACACCGGCACCCAGTCTCCGGCCCCGCACCACCTCGACTCCGAGACGGCCCCGCCGCTGATCAATGAGGGCGACACCACCGTCTCGCACACCACGAACCACGACGTCGCCACGCACCCTCTCGACGTGGAGCCCGCGCCGCCGCACCTTGCCGACACGACCCCGGCGCACCGTCCCGCCGAGACCGAGACGGAGACCTTCCAGCCGCACCCGCTCGACGCCGACACGACCACACCGCACCTCGCCGACACCGAGACGCGCACACCCCACCCCACCGAACCCAATGCGCTGGCAGCGCATCTCGACGACGTCCACCCGGCCGCGCCCCACCACGGCGACGCGGGCGACTTCGCCCCCGTGCCCCCGAGGGACGGCACCCGGCTCGGTGACTCCGTCCTCGACGACATGCTGAGGCCGCCCCGGCGGACCGGCGACACCACCGCGACACCGGCGCCCGCCACCGCTCACCCGGCGGCGCCCGACCTCCTCGACCGGGCCGCCTTCCGCCGTAGCACGTACCGGGAGAACGGCATCCGCGCCCGCTCGCAGATCCGGTACGTCGACCGTGCTCTGGACGCCTTCCACCGCGTCCCCGCCGACCAGTTGGCAGGACGGGCCGAGGCCCTGGACAACCTGGCCGAAGCCGCCCAGCGCTTCCTGCGGGACCGCCCGGTCTCGGTCCGCCGGGCCGGAGTGGAACAGCTGCTGAGCCAGGTGCGGGCCGAGGCGCACGCCTACCGGCTGCTCGACGACTTCCGGCGGCTCGGCGGCGACGGGGACGGCTTGGCCGGTCGCATCCGTACCGCGCTCGCCACCGGTGGCACGACCCCGCACACACAGACCAGGCTCCAGACGATGCTCGACGGCATGGACCGGTCCGCGCAGGCCCAGCGGCAGAACGACGCCCTGAGCCTGCTGGACGGCACCCCGCCGCTCCGGAACACCGGTGACACCACCCTCACCGCACCGGCCCGGCAGCCCGGGGAGACGCCGTGGGCGGAGGATTCGGCGCGGTTCGACGAACTGCTGGGCGGTGACGGCCGGCCGTTCCGTGAGGCCTGGGTCGAGCTGTCGTCCGCCCGGGTCGAACTGAACCGGGTCGAGGACCTGCGCGCCGCGCCGGGCGGAGCCGGCACCTCACGGGGCGTCAGCGAGTACGGCGTCCAGCTCAACCACGAGCTGGTCTCCGCTCAGGAGCGGTTCCGCACCGCCTACACGAATCTCGAGGACCTCGGTGTCCGTCCGACCGAGATCGAGGCCCGGATCCGCGAGATCGAGACGGACGCCACCCGCCGGGGCGCAACGCTCGGCGCGGGCAAGCACGACACGCTGCCCGACACCGCCCCGCCCGCGGTCGACCACATCGCTCTGAACAACTCGGGCGTGAGCGGGCCGAACGGCCTGACCATCGAGCGGAGCGTGGGCCAGGACAACGCGGTGACGCTGCGGATGGTCGACCAGCAGTTGCACCCGGACCCGGCGTACACGGTCGTCGCCCGGCAGGGCGGCGGTTTCGACGTCCGGAACACGCAGTCGGACACCGTCGAGACCTACACCGCGAACGGCGACCGGACCGGCTACGAGCTGTCGCTGCACGGGGCGGACGGCCGGCCGACCGGGCTGCGCCTGCACACGGACATCAACGGCCACGGTACGCGCGGGACCCTGACCGTGAACGGCCCCGGAGCGGACCGTTTGACCGCGTTCCCGCTGCCCGGCGACGCCACCCGGATCACCCGTCTCGACACCGGCCTCACCCGGCGCGTGGACGCCCGGGGCCTCCATCTCGACGAGGGCGTCCAGCTCACCGGCCGGGACGGCGTCCCCACCGCGACCGACCGGGTACGGGTCACCGACGGCGGCGGCGTCCATGTCACCGATCTCGCGGGCGACCGTCTGGACCTGCGGGTGCAGGACCTGGGTGACGGGAACGGCGTCAGGGTCACCGACGACACGACCGGGGTGTCCGTACGCCACGACGGCCAGGGCCGCCTCCAGGAGACCGGTGTCGCGCTGACCGACCCGCGGGGCACGCGCGGGGAGCGGTTCCTGGCCGACGACGGCACGGGCCGCTTCACCCTGACCGACGCGTCCGGTGCCCGGCAGCCCCAGACGGTCACCGCACTGCCCGACGGCTCCGGCTTCCGGGTGACCGACGAGACGAGCGGTGCGACCAGCAGGTTCACGGCCGACGGCGGCTACCGGGACACCGGCCTCGCGCTGTTCGACCCGGCGGCGAACGCGCGCGGCGGCCGGATCGTCGTACCGGACGGCACGGGCGGTCACCGTCTCACCGACGCAGCGGGGCAGCCACTGCCCGAGCGGGTCGTCGCGGTCGGCGGCAACCGGCCGCGCACGATCGACGACGTCACCGGCGAGTCCGTGCTGTACGACACCCAGGGCCGCCCGGTGAGCACCTCGACCGCGCTGGCCGACCCGGCCGGCGGGCCACGCGGCGCCCGGTTCGCCGAGCCCGACGGCGCCGGCGGCCTCCGTCTCACCGACGCCGACGGCACCCGGCTTCCCGACACCGTCACCGCGCTCCCGGGCAACGGCGGTTTCCGCGCCGTCCACGACACCGGTCACCACACCTTCGCGCCCAACGGCGACCTCGCGGGCGACGGGCTGCGGCTGACCGGACGGGACGGCGTACCGGCCGGGCATCTCGACCGGCCGCTCGGAAGGGCTCCGCACTGGCTGGACGACACCTTCGCGCCGGACCCGGCGCGGGCGGTCACCCTCGACCCGGCCGGCCGCATCGAGATCGCCCGCCCCGGCGGCGGTAACCAGATCTTCGACCAGAACACCGGACGGTTCATCCAGGAGACGGTCCCGCTGCCCGGCGGCGGTCACCGGACCACCCTGGCCGACGGGACGTTCACCCGCTACGACCACCAGGGCGCCGTCACGGCCACCGGTACCCCGCTGCCCGTGGGACACGGCGGACGCCACCTCGTCGTCGACCCGCCGACCGCGGAGCACCCAGGCGCCTGGCTGGAGAACGCGGCGGGCGACAGGCTCGCGCACTGGGACGCCGTCCGGCGGCCCGACGGCACCACGCGGATCGTGTTCGACGACCGGACCAGCCCGCGGCACGGCGAGTTCGTGCACCTGGCCGCCGACGGCAGCGTGGCCCGGCAGGGCTTCAACGTGCTGGACAACGGGCGGCGGACGCAGTACCGGTACGTCGTCGACCACGCCACGGGCACCTGGGAGCGGACCACCAGGTCCGGTGCGCCGGTGGCGGCCGGGTCCTTCCAGCACGGCACCGCCGACCTGTCCGGCGCGGCGGGCGGCCACATCAAGCTGCTCAGCTCGACCAAGAAGCAGGTTCCGGTCTTCGAGCGCCGGGTGCTGCCCGGTGCCTCCGCAGGCGTGGTCGACTCCTTCCGGCGGACCGACACGATCGACTTCGCCCGCACCAACCCCCGTACCCACTGGGTGCGCTGGGACGACAGCGGCACTCCGGTCGGCACGGGCGGCCGGCACTACGACACGGCGGGCACCGGCTGGCGCGACACCGACGGCTGGGGCCGCACGGTCCGCGAGTACCGCGACGGGCTGCAGAAGTTCAACGGCCGGACCGGCCACACCCTGGGCGTCGACGACGGCAACGGGGCCTGGACCTGGCACCGTTACGACGGCGACGGCAAGGTGATCGCCTCGGGCCCCCGGACCCGGGAGCGCGTCGGCAGCGGCTGGACCGACCGCACCGGGGACGGCCGGATCGCCCAGCAGCAGTGGGGCATGGCCGAGTGGCCCGAGCGGGCCGGCCAGTACCAGGAACACGCCGTGAACCCGGCCGACGGCTCCCTCCGGACCACCTGGGAGCGGCACTCCCCGCACGGCAAGGAGGTCGGCAAGCACGAGGCCTTCGGCGACGGCTTCCTGACCACCGACCGCTGGCGCGAGCAGCGCCCGCCCACTCTGATCCGCACCCGCTGGCTGGCCGGCGCCGAGCACACCCGGCCGCCGTACGCGCATGTCCGGGGCGACGACACCTACCAGCTGTTCACCTGGACGAAGGAGGCGGGCGACGGCGCCACCACCTCCGGGGTGCGGTACGTCGGGATGGACGGCAGCGCTCTGGACCTGGCGGCCGACGGCACGTTCGCGCGGTTCAGCGGCAAGCTGCACGACGGCACGTCCCTGAAGGTCGGCGACCACGCGGCGCGCCCCGGCCACCCGCCGGCCGACGCGGCCGACCACCCCTGGCAGGCAGGCGATCTCAGGGGGTACCGGCAACCGCTCGCGAACGACCCGGAGGGCAGGCTCTGGCAGGACGTGTACCAGGACGCCGGCGGTGTCACCCGGACCGCCCGCGAGGGCCGTCCGCACGGGGTCGTGCGGGAGTTCACGGGTGACCGCACCTGGGTTGACCGGGACCCGCACGGCAACCTGGTCGGGCAGAGCCACGCCAACCCGGACGGCGCCGCCGGACGGGTGGTCGAGGGCTCCGGCCGGGCCGACTCGGGCCGTTGGACCTGGCGTGAGCTGGATGCGCAGGGTGCCGAACTCGGCAGCGGCCGACGGGAGTTCTTCCGTGGCTCGAACGACTCGCGGCTGCCCTGGGACGACTCCTACCGGGACTACGACGGCAACGGGAACCTGGTCCGCGAGCGCCGGATGCTGGACTCCGGCCGGTACGTCGACGCCTGGCGGGACAACCAGGGCGACTGGCGCGTCAGTGCCCACGAGCGCAACGGCACGCCCGTCGCCGTGGGCAACGGCGAGCAGGTCCGCCGCTGGTGGGACGGCCGTGCCTGGCAGGACCGGTGGACGGACGGCGCCCGCCACTTCCGTGACGAACTGCGCGTGCCAGGCCAGGCCGCGCCGACCGTGCTGCGCGAGACCCCGCTGCACAACGGCGGACCGCTGCGGGTACGGGCGTACAGCACGACCGTCACGCAGAACACCCCGGCCGGCTCGGTCTGGAAGGAGTTCGACCACGGCAGTGTGGTGCGGGAGCGCAAGGCCGACGGCGGCGGGTTCCTGGAGACGGACGCCTGGCGCGGCCAGTGGAACCGCTACAGCAGGAACGGCGAGCTGATCGGTCAGCGCACCGACAGCGGCCTGGTGTTCGAGCGGGACACGTTCAACACGTGGCGGCTGGTCGGCAACGAGTACGACTTCCGCGGCGCGCTCACCGAGATCCGCGGCTGGGGCCGCACCACCCGTGAGGCCCAGCGCATGCCGTGGTCCGGCACAGTCGTGCCGGACGGCAACGCGGCGCTGCGCGAAGCGCGTTACGAGCCGTACTGGCAGACCGTGGCCAAGAAGGCGGCGCTGGAGTTCGGTCAGGAGTTCATCCTGGAGTTCGGTGCGAACCTCGCCGTCAACGGGATCGTCGCCGCCGTCCAGAACAAGCCGTTCACCGGCAAGGACGCGCTGAAGTCGTTCGCCAACGCGGCGGTCGGCGCGAGCATCAAGACCGGTCTGAGCACGGCGGTGCACGAGAACCGGGCTCTCGGGTTCGAGAAGCTCGGCCAGTTCAAGACGGGCATCGCCAACATCGACGGCGGCAAGCCGTGGACCCGCCGTCCGCTCAACCACGACAAGACGTGGGTCAACGAGTGGGCGGGCAACGAGACGCCGACCCGCTGGCGGGGCGGCATGTACGACTTCTCGTTCGGTGTCCTGAGCAGTGCGCTGTCCGGCTGGGTCAACGGCAGCATGAACGCGGCCGTGTGGGGCGTGACCAACGCCGACGGGCAGACCGTGAAGCTGCACGGCGGGGACGCGGTCTGGGAGGGCGGGATCAACGCCGCCGCCTCGGTCACCACGGCCGCCACCACCGGCCTGGTCAAGAACGTGTTCGTGATGAGCGCGGGCGGCCGGCTATTCCACCGCCAGGGCTTCGCCGACTTCTGGATCCAGCTACCCTTCAAGATCTTCGAGAAGACGATCCAGTCGCTGTACCTGACCAGTACGTATCGTGCGAGCATCAACCCGACGTACTACCAGGCACCGTGACCGGGCAGCGGCGCGCACCGAGGACTGAGGAACACAGATGACCACCCGTCACACCGTGGCGCCCAAGGGGCAGGGCGGCCGGGGCGCCTACCGGACCATCGGCGAGGCGATACGCGCCGCCTCGCCCGGCGATCTGGTGGTGATCGCCCCCGGCACCTGGACCGAGAACCTGGTCCTGGACCGCGCGGTCGTGCTCACGGCGGAACACGGCCGGGGCAGTGTGGTGATCGCGGCGCCGCCCGGTGAGGCGCCCGCGGTGACCGTGGACGGGCCGGACTGCGCCCTGCACAACATCACGGTGTGGGGCGCGGACGCGGGCCTGCCCGCGGTGAGCGTGTCGCCGGGCGCCGGGCTGGTCCTGGAGGAGTGCTCGGTGGAATGCGGCCGGGTCCAGGTGAAGGGCCCGGAGGACGAGGAGGGCGGCACGACGGCCGTCGTGCTGCGCCGCTGCCGTCTGGAGGGGGCCAGGCTGGCCGGCCTGCACCTGGCGGGCGGTGTCCGGGCCCGCCTGGAGGACACGGCGGTGACCGGCGTCGACGGCACGGGTGTGGTGCTGTCCGGCACGGCGAGCCTGGACGCCGTACGGCTGCGGCTGGAGCGTACGACCGGGTCCGGGATGCGGCTGCGCGGCCGGTCCCGGCTGCGGCTGACCGACTCGGTGCTGGCGGGCAGCGGCCGGGCGGGGCTGCTCCTGGAGGACTCGACCGAGGCCACGGCCGGGGAGTCGCGGATCGAGACGCCCGGGGCGGCGGGAGTGCATCTGACCGGTTCGGCGCGGGCCGAACTGACCGACTGCCGGATCCGGGGCGCCGCCGCCAGCGGCCTGGTCGTCCAGGAGACCGCGCGGCTCAGCGCCTCGGGGTGTTCCGTGGCCGACGCGGGCGCCAACGGGCTCCTGGTCACGGGTTCGGCCGAGGCCCAGCTGGCCGACTGCCGGATCGACCGGAGCACCTTCAGCGCGGTCCACCTGGCCGGTACGGCCGTCGGGCGGCTCGCCGACTGCCGGGTGCGGGGCGGCTCCGAGCACGGGGTCCACGTCACCGGCGAGGCCCGGATCGAGCTGACCGACTGCGGGATCACCGACGTCGCCATGACCGGTGTCAGCGTGCTGGAGCGGGCGGCGGCCACGCTCACCGGCTGCCGGGTCGCCGGGACCGCCGCCGGGATCGGCATCGGCTCGTCCGCCGGCAGCACGGTCGCGGACACCACGGTGACCGGGACGAAGGAGATCGGCGTGCAGGTCGCCAAGGGCGCCGCCGTCTCCCTCGCCGGGATCCGGATCAGCGGTGCGGGGGCGGCCGGTCTGGTGGTCGACGAAGGCGCCGAGGCGACGGTGGCGGGCGGCCGGGTCGAGGACTGCGCGGGCTCCGGCGCCGTCGTGTGGACCGGCGCCAGGCCGGAGGTGACCGGGCTGCACATCGACCGGCCGGGGAAGAACGGGGTGTTCCTGGCCGAGGGCGCGGGCGGCACGTTCACCGCGGTCGAGGTCACCCGTGCGGGCTTCCCCGCCCTGCATGTCGCCAAGGGTGCCGACCCGGTCTTCCGGCACTGCCGGATCCGGGACTGCGCGGAGGCGCTGGGCACCGACGACGGGGCCAGGCCGGTCCTGGAGGACTGCACGGCCGACGGCACCCCGCTGACCTTCGGCACCCCGGCCGCGGCCGCCGCGAACGGCAGGCCCGGTGCGGCCCCCTCCGGCCCTTCCGCCGCGAGGACGGCCGACGACTCCGACGAGCCGGAGGAGGAGAACCTGCAGGACCTGCTCGGCGAACTCCACGAACTGGTCGGCCTGGACCGCGTGAAGCAGGACGTCGGCTCCCTGGTCAAGCTGATGCAGACGGTCCGCCGCCGCGAGGAGGCCGGTCTTCCGGCCCCGCCGCTCAGCCGCCACCTGGTGTTCGCCGGCAACCCCGGCACCGGCAAGACGACGGTCGCCCGCCTCTACGGCCGCCTCCTCAAGGCGCTCGGCCTGCTGCGCCGGGGCCATCTGATCGAGGTCGACCGGACCGCGCTCGTCGGCGAGTACGTCGGCCACACCGGCCCGAAGACCACCGCCGCCTTCAACCGGGCGCTCGGCGGTGTGCTCTTCATCGACGAGGCCTACTCGCTGGCCCCGGCCTTCGCGGGCAACGACTTCGGCACCGAGGCCGTGGCGACCCTGGTGAAGCTGATGGAGGACCACCGCGACGACGTGGTGGTCATCGCCGCCGGCTACCCCGGTGACATGCACCGCTTCATCGGCTCCAACCCCGGCCTCGCCTCCCGGTTCGGCCGCACCCTGCTCTTCGAGGACTACGAGCCGGACGAGCTGGTGTCGATCGTCGAGTTCCAGGCGGGGCAGCACCGCTACGAACTGACCCCCACGGCCCGTACCGAACTGCTCTCGCTCTTCGCGGCCATGCCCCGCGGCGAGGGGTTCGGCAACGGCCGTTCGGCCCGCCAGATCTTCCAGGAGATGACCGAGCGGCAGGCCCAGCGCGTCGCCGAGCTCACCGCCCCGACGGCGGAGCAGCTGATCAGCCTGGAGGCCCACGACCTGCCCCACCCGGCCGCGCGCTGACGGCACACCCCGTTCCGTACAATTTGAGGCCGAACGAAAGTCGAGAAGGAGTCACCCGTGCCCGGTCATCGGTCCATCACCGAAGCGGAGAAGCTCGCCTCGGCGAAGCTCGGCGGGATCCCGGTCCGCCGGGACCAGATGGCGGCCGTGGCCAACATCCACCGGGCCGCCTCCGCGGTGCGCCAGCACCTGGAGAACTCCGTGCTGCGCGGCTCGGACCTCACCTGGACCGCGTTCGTGGTGCTGTGGGTGGTCTGGGTGTGGGGCGAGTCGGAGACCCGGCACGTGGCGGAGGAGGCCGGGATCTCCAAGGGCACGCTCACCGGTGTGGCGCGCACCCTGGAGTCGCGCGGCCTGCTCGGCCGTACCGGGCACCCGGACGACGGCCGTCTGGTGCTGCTCAGCCTCACCGAGGAGGGCGAGGAGCTGATGCAGCGGGTGTTCCCGCAGTTCAACGCGGAGGAGGCCTTCGTGACCTCCGGGCTCAGCGACGCCGAGTGCCGGACCCTCGCGGAGCTGCTGCGGCGGGTCGTCCTCCAGGTCGAGGACCACGGCGAGGAGCGGCGCCGGGAGCTGCTCGGCGGCGCCGAGCCCGCGCCGCGCCGCAGCGGACGGCGTCCCAAGGCCTGATCAGGCGGCCGCCCGTACCAGTGCGTCGAACAGGCGCTGCTGGACGGGGTCCTCGTGCGCGGTGTCCTCGGGATGCCACTGGACAGCGGTGAACCAGCCCGGTCCATCGGCCAGTTCGAGTCCCTCGACCGTGCCGTCCTCGGCCGTGGCGGTGACCGTGAGGCCGGTGCCGAGGCGGTCCACGCGCTGGTGGTGGTAGCAGGAGGCGTCCGCCTTCTCCGCTCCCAGCGCCTGTTCGACGAGCGACCCGGGGCGGACGGTCACCGGATGACGCCGGTGCCGGTGGGTGCGGTCGGGGCCGCCCATGTCCTGTTCCAGCGTGCCGCCCAGCGCCACGTTCACGGCCTGCAGTCCCCTGCAGACCGCCAGCAGCGGCAGCCCCGACTCCAGTGCGTGGCGGGCGACCTGGAGGTCGAAGGCGTCCTGGCGGTCGTCGACGTCGTAGACGGTGTCGTGGGTGTCCGCCGCTCCGTAGCGGTGCGGGGCGAGGTCGCCGCCGCCGGGCAGCAGCACGCCGTCGAAGCGGGCGAGCCGGCCGGGCACGTCGGTGTCGGCGGGGTGGATGCTCGCGGGTTCACCGCCGGCCCGCCAGACGGCCTCGATCAGGGCCCGGGCGTTGACCTCGGCGGCGAAGCGCAGCGCGGAGGTGGTGGCGGAGAACCGGGCGGGCACGGCGATGAGCGGGCGCAGCCGACGGTTCGGGCGGGTCACAGCTGGATCCAGGTCGTCTTGAGTTCGGTGTACTTGTCGATGGCGTGCGCGGACTTGTCCCGCCCGTTGCCGGACTGCTTCATCCCGCCGAAGGGCACGGTCAGGTCGCCCTCCTCGTAGCAGTTCACCCAGACCGTGCCGGCCTTCAGGGCGCGGGAGACCCGGTGCGCGGTGGACAGGTCGGAGGTCCACAGGCCGGCCGCGAGCCCGTACTCGGTGGCGTTGGCGAGCCGGACCGCCTGGTCGAGGTCGTCGAAGGCGAGGACGGACAGGACGGGGCCGAAGATCTCCTCGCGGGCAAGGCGCATGTCCGGGTCGACGCGGTCGAAGACCGTCGGTTGCAGATAGCTGCCGCCGCTCTCCGCCAGGGTGCGTTCGCCGCCCGTGCGCAGCCGGGCCCCCTGCGCGCGCCCGGCCGCCACCTGCCCCTGCACGCGCTCCAGATGTGCCTCCCCGACCAGTGCGCCCATCTCGGTCGCCGGGTCGAGCGGGTCGCCGATGCGGAGTTCCTCGGCCCGGCGGACGACGTCGTCCGTGACGCGTTCGGCGATCGAGGAGTGGACCAGGAGCCGGGAGGGCGCGGTGCACATCTCGCCCTGGTTGAAGAAGATGCCCCAGGCGGCGGTGGCGGCGGCCCGGTCCAGGTCGGGGGCGTCGGGGAGGACGATGTTGGGCGACTTGCCGCCCAGCTCCAGCCAGACCCGCTTGAGGTTGGAGTCGGCGGAGTAGCGCAGGAAGTGGCGGCCGACGGCGGTGGAGCCGGTGAAGGCGAGGACGTCGACGTCGGGGTGGAGGCCGATCGCCCGCCCGGTCGTCGGACCGTCGCCGGTGACGACGTTGAGGACGCCGGGCGGCAGTCCGGCCTCGGTGCCGATGCGGCCGAGGAGCAGGGCGGAGAGCGGGGAGGACTCGGACGGCTTCAGGACGACCGTGCAGCCGGCCGCGAGCGCCGGGGCCACCTTCCAGCTCGCCAGGGTGAGGGGGAAGTTCCAGGGGACCACCGCGCCGACGACACCGGTCGGTTCGCGGGTGACCAGGGCGAGGGCGTCGGCGGCGGTGTGCGGGGACTCGTCGGTGAGCTTGTCGGCCAGCTGGCCGTACCAGCGGAAGGTGGTGATCGCGGCGCGCAGTTCGACGGCGTACGCCTCGGTGATCGGCTTGCCCATCTCCAGGGTGATGGTGAGGGCGAGTTCCTCCCGCCGCTCTTCGAGGAGTTCGGCCAGGCGCAGCAGGATCCGGCCGCGCTCGGCGGGTGCCAGGCGCGGCCAGGGCCCGGCGTCGAAGGCGCGGCGGGCGGCGGCCACGGCGTGGTCGACCTCGGCCTGTCCTGCGTCGGCGACCTGGGCGAGGAGCTGTCCGTCCCGGGGCGAGACGACGGCGAAGACCGCTCCCCCGCCGGGTTCGTCGGTGCCGTCGATGTGGTGGTGTGCGGGCAGGTCGAGGGCCTTGGCCCGGCCGATCAGCTCGTCGGGGGTGAGGTCGAGCATGGGGTTCCCAATCGAGGGTCGGGGCCCGGCCGTGCGCGGCGGCCGGGCCCGGCGGGGTGGGTCAGCGGCGGTGGACGAGCCGTGCGGTGCCCGCCCCGAGGAGCAGGACGGCGGGGACGGCGAGGACGAGCCAGACGGCCGTGGAGGTGGCGCCGCCGATGAGGGTGGTGAAGTTGGCCAGGATCACCCAGATCATGGCGGCGATGCCGAGGGCGCCGAGGGCCGGGGCGATCCGTGTGTTCCAGAGCCGGGTGTCGAGGCGTTCGCGGCGGAAGAAGACGATCACCGAGACCGAGGTCAGGAAGTACAGCAGCATGCAGGCGAGGACGCCGACGCCGCTGAACCAGGAGAAGAGGGTGAGGACGGGGTCCTTGCCGGCGAGGGCGAAGGGCGTCACCAGGAGCACCGCGATCGCCGTCTGCACCAGGCCCGCGGCCCACGGCGAGTGCCGGTGGTTGAGGGTGCGCAGGCGGCCCGGCAGCAGGCCCTCGCGGCTGAGGGAGAACAGGTAGCGGTTGGCGGAGTTGTGGAAGGCGAGGATGCCGGCGAAGAGGGAGGTGGCGAGCAGGATCGGCAGGACGTCGTTCACCCAGCCGCCGAACTGGTCGGCGATCGGCGCGAAGACGAAGACGGTGGAGTCGCCGCCCGCGAGGGCCTTGCCCGCGGCGGCGGTGACCTTCGAGGGGCCGTACGAGGAGACCAGCATCCAGGAGACGAAGGCGAAGAAGCCGGTGACCACGGCGACCGAGAGGTAGGTGGCGCGAGGGACGGTCCTGCGGGGTTCGCGGGCCTCCTCGCCGTAGATGGCGGTGGCCTCGAAGCCGAACATCGAGGCGACGGCGAACATCAGGGCCACGCCGGGCGCGCCCTGGAGCACCGCGTGCGGCGCGAACGTACCGCCGAAGTCGAGTCCTTCGGGTCCGCCGCCCTTGACGAAGGTGACCACGGCGAAGGCGAGCAGGATGCTGAACTCGGCCAGCACGAACACGGCGAGGACCTTGGCGCCCAGTTCGATCCCGGCGGCGCCCAGCACCTGGACCACGGCCATGGTCACCAGGGTCCACACCCACCAGGCGATGTGGGCGCCGGAGTAGTGCTCGACGAGCCCGCCGACGGTGGCGCCGTACAGGCCGTACATCGCGGCCTGGACCGTGCAGTAGGCGAACAGCGCGACGGCGGCGCTGCCGCTGCCGGTCGTCCGGCCGAGTCCCTTGCCGATGTACGTGTAGAAGGCGCCGGCGTTGACGACGTGCCGGCCCATGGCCACGAAGCCCACCGAGAACAGCAGGATCACCGCTCCGGCGAGGGCGTAGGCGGCCGGGGCGCCGGCGCCGTTGCCCACGGCGACCGCGATCGGCACGGCGCCCGCGATGCCGGTGAGCGGTGCCTGGGCGGACAGGACGAAGAAGAGGATGCCCAGGACACCCAGGGCGTTGCGTTTGAGGGTGGTGGCGGGCTGGGCGCCCGTTCCGGCCTGTGGAGAGGCGTCGACCGTCTGACTGTCCACTCGGATCACCTGCTGAGGGGAAGGGAGAGTTTTCGTTTTGAGCCAAACGAGTTGCCTCATGGTGGGCCGGAACTATCCATCTGACAAGGGGGTGGGGAAGGGAATTTACGCCGGGGAAACCGCCGTGCCCAGGGCATGGCGAACCCCCCGGCGCGTCGGCGACGGGGGGTCCTGGGCCGGGCACGCTCAGTCGCGGCCCTCCGGCGGCCGCTCGCCCAGCGTGCGCAGCAGGGAGCGCAGCTCGGTCAGGGCCCCCTCGGTGTCCGCGCGGTCGCCGATGCCGGTGAGCTGGTGCAGTACCAGGCCGTCCAGCGCGGCGAAGACCAGCCGGTTGAGGGCCGGGCTCGCGCCGCCGGGCAGGATGCGGGCCAGCTCGCGCCGGGAGGCGCCGAAGTACTCGTCGTACAGCGCGCGGACCTGCGGGAGCAGTTCGGGGCGGCGGCGGGCCTCCAGGAGCAGTTCGTACTGGTACGCCTGGCCGTCCGCGTCGTCCTCGACCATGTCCGTCAGACCGGCCACGAAGTCCTCCGGCTTCCCGGTGCCGGGCTCCAGCAGGCTGCTGCTGAGGCTGAGGCGCACAGCGTAGGCGAGGGACTCCTCGACCAGCGCGTCCCGGGAGCCGAAGTGGTGCACGACCAGGCCGTGGGTGACCCCGGCCTCCTCGGCCACGGCACGGTAGGTGAGGTGCCGCAGCCCCCGCGCGCCGACGACCCGGACGGCGGCCTTGAGCAGCGCCTCGCGCCCCTCGCCGTAGCCGAGCCGCCTGCGCGACCGGTCCTGCGGCCGGTCGTCGGGCCGGTGCGGGGTCTCGGCGGATTCGGTCATGGTCGCGACCCTACCCGCCGGTTGGCGGCGCCTGCCGGGACGGCTACCTGCGGGGTGCGCGGATGCCACGGAACTCCCAGTCCCCGCCGAGCGCGGTGGACAGCACTTCCTCGGACTCGGTGGGCTGGGCGCCGACGTCGGTGCGGATCGGGGTGGGCCCGGTGACGATGTGGTTCGTGAGCCGTCCGAGGCCCTCCACCTCGACCTCGACGACGTCGCCGGGCCGCACGGGACGTGAGTTGGCCGGGGTGCCGGACAGCAGTACGTCGCCCGGGTACAGGGTGATGGTGCGGGCGATGTCGGCGACGAGATAGTGCATGTCCCACTTCATCTCGTCGGTGGACCCGTCCTGGACGACCTCGCCGTTGACGTACGTGCGCAGCCGCTTGCCGTGGAAGTCCCAGTCGGTGACCAGGCCGGGCCCGAGCGGGCACAGCGTGTCCGACCCCTTCACCCGCAGCATGGAGCCGGCGTCGGTGTCCCGGAAGTCGTGCAGCCCGTAGTCGTTGGCGACCGTGTACCCGGCGATGTACTCCCCCGCCTCCGCGGGCGGGACGTTCCGCGCGGTCCTCCCGATGACGATGGCGACCTCGCCCTCGTAGTTGAGCCACTTGCAGCCCTCGGGCCGGACGACCGCGCCCCGGTGGGAGTTGAGGGCGGAGGTCGGCTTGTGGAAGTAGGTCGGGGTGTCGGGCAGCCCGATCCGGAACTCCTCCACCCGGCTGCGGTGGTTGAGATGGACGGCGATCACCTTGGAAGGGACGACCGGCGGCAGATGCCGCGCCTCCTCGGTCTTGACGCGGCGCCCGTCCCCGGCGACGAGTTCGCCCCCGTCGACGGTGACCTGGACGGCGGCGCCGTCCAGGAGGATGCGGCGGTACTCGGGCATGGGGGCTCCTAGTGGCGGCTGTGCGGGGTGCGCGGGGCGGGTGTGCCGGTGCCGGTCCAGCCGTCGGCCGGCCGGTCGAACCAGAGGTGGACCTGGCCGGTGCCGACGGAGTTCTCGTACTCGCCGTACTGCCGGGCGGGTGCGGCACAGGCCTGCTCGCCGAGGGCGCCGGCCAGCATCAGGTAGTGGGCGAACCTCGCCTCGGGCCTGACCTTCCAGAACGCGTCCATGGTGTCGAGGACCTTGTCGTGACGGCCCTCCTTGAACCAGGCGATGCGCTCGTGGTCGGCCTCCCGGGCCTGCGGAGTGCGGATGTGCGCCGGGTCGCTGGCCTCGTGGTCGCGCAGTTCGCGCAGTGGCCAGAAGGTGTGCGAGAGGGCGCCGGAGGCGATGAGCAGCACCCGGCGCCCCGGCGTCGCGGCGATACCGTCGGCGAGCGCCCGCCCGAGCCGCAGATGGTCCTCCATGTCCCCGGTCTGGCACACCCCGATGCTCACCCACCGCTTGTCGGGCAGGCCCTCGCCGAGGAACTTCCAGAGGTTGATGGTCGCGTAGTAGATCGGCAGGTAGTCGTCGTCGATCGCGGTGATCCAGGTGCCGTGCCTGTCGGCGGACTTCGCCACGTTGCGGGCGAGTTCGGGGTCGCCGGGGAAGTCGTACGGCATCCGGCACATCCCGCGCGGCAGTTCCTCGGAGGTGAACAGGCCCGCCCTGCGCTGCTGTGCCGTGACGACGAACTCGACGGTCGTCGCCCAGTGTGAATCAAGCACGACCACGGTGTCGTAGTCGTCCCGCTCGAAGACGTCCGCACGGAGCTGCCGGAGGCCGGTGACGAGGGTGATCTCCTTGCCCTCGTTGAGTTCCAGCCGGTCGGCCTCCGGCAGCACGATGGTGGGGACATGGGCGAGGAGCCCCGCCCCGACGATCTCACCCATGGTCCTTCCAGCCCTTCGGTGCGGTGACGGTGTTCTTCAGGTCGCAGTAGAAGTCGAAGCTCCAGGTGCCTCCCTCGCGACCGACCCCGGAGAGCCGGGAGCCGCCGAACGGCGCCTGGAGGTCCCGTACGAAGAAGCAGTTGACCCACACGGTCCCGGCGACCAGCCGCGCGGTGACCCGCTCGGCGCGCTCGGGGTCGCCGGTGGCGAGGGTGGCCGCGAGCCCGAACCGGGTGTCGTTCGCCAGCCGGACCGCCTCCTCCTCGTCGGCGAAGGCCTGCAGGGTGAGCACGGGCCCGAAGACCTCCTCCTGCACGACCTCGCTGTCCTGCGCGACGTCGGTGAGGAGCGTCGGCGCATAGAACTGCCCGTCCAGGCGCCGGCCGCCGATCACGGCCCGCGCCCCCGCGCCGATCGCCCGCCGCACGAACCCGTCGATCTTCTCCAGCTGGCGGGCGTGGATGTTGGGCCCGATGTCGGTGGCCTCGTCACGCGGGTCGCCCTGCCGCAGCACGGTGGCCTTCGCCACGAACCGCCGCGTGAACTCCTCGACGACCGACTCCTCGACGAGCAGGCGGGTGCCGGCCAGGCAGACCTGCCCGGCGTTGTCGTACTGCTCCACGGCGAGGTCGACGGCCAGGTCGAGATCGGCGTCGGCGAACACCAACAGGGGTGACTTGCCGCCGAGTTCGAGGCTCAGAGGCGTCAGGTTGGCGGCGGCGGAGGCGGCGATGCGCCTGGCCGTCGGCACGGAGCCGGTGAAGCTGATCCGGCGCACGTCCGGATGGGACGTGAGCGCGTCGCCGATCTCGGCGCCGTACCCCTGCACGACGTTGAACACCCCGGCCGGCAGCCCGGCCTCGGCCGCGATGTCGGCGAGGAGGGAGGCGGTGAGCGGGGACCACTCGGCGGGTTTGAGGATCACGGTGTTCCCGGCGGCGAGGGCCGGGGCGACCTTCCAGGTGGCCAGCATGAGCGGGGCGTTCCAGGGGGTGATCAGCACGCAGGGGCCGGCGGGGTCCCAGCTGACGTGGTTGGTGTGCCCGCGGGTCTCGAAGTCGTCGTGCTCCAGCGTCAGCAGCCAGTCCGCGAAGAACCGGAAGTTGTGGGCGACGCGGGGCATGACCCCACGGCGGTGGGACCGCAGCAGCGCGCCGTTGTCCGTGGTCTCGACGATCGCGAGCTCTTCGATCCGCTTCTCGACCCCGTCGGCGACGGCGTGGAGAAGGCGTGCGCGCTCGGCGCGGGGGGTGGCGGCCCAGGCGGGGAAGGCGTCCCGGGCCGCGGCGACGGCGGCAGCGGCTTCGGCGGGACCGCCACGGGCGATCTCGCCGATCGGCTGCCCGTCGATGGGCGAGTTGTCGGTGAAGGTCCCGGCAGAGGCGACGCGTTGACCGCCGATCCAGTGCCGGGTGTCGACGGGGACTCCGGCGACAATGATCTTGTGAGACATGAGCAAGGGTCCAATCTCGACTGAGGTTACTGCCGCTTGCCTAGGGGCGCGGGCCTGTGTTGGATCTGCGGCTACCGCCGCGTGGGCGCGACCAACCCCCACGCACGCACCTCACTCGGCCACCACTCCCGATGTTCCGGACTCAAGAAGCCGCCCGCCGTCCCACACCACCCCCACCTGCCGGTAGTACGCGGCGATCGGCTCCCGCACCTCCAGCCGGGCCAGCTCCTCCGTAGGCGCCTCGAACAGCTCCAACTCGGCCTCCCCGACCCACGGTTGCCCCCCTTCGAACTCCGCCGCCCCCGACTCGACCAGCTCGTCCAGCGCCAGCCCCTTCCCCTTCTCGATCGACGGCAGCCACCGGTGATGGGCCATCGGATGCCCGTTGACGAACCCGTTCGTCCCGGACGGCTCCCGCAGCGTCACCACCACGTGGGCCAGCCGCCGGTCGGCCGCCGCCAGCGTCGCCCCGAACCGCGCCCCCGCCTCGATCCGCGGAGCGGGCCCGTACGGATGCGGCCGCGTCTGATGGATCGACCCGAGCTTCTTCGGATACCCCTGGTGCAGCCCGCGCGCGATCGCGAAGTCCTTGTCGACCCAGATGTAGACGCACCGCGAGTACGTCTGTCCCCGGTACCTGCAGCGCACGACCGCGAAGGCCTCCTTGTACTGCGCACGCACCGGATCGAGGAGTTCCACCCCGTCCGCCGCGCAGGACTGCCAGTCCGCCCAGATCAGGGCAACCGCGCCGGGATCCTCGTCGGCCAACTCCAGTGGCTCGGGCAGCAGTTCACGCACTCGCGCGGGATCCGTCCGGTACTCGACGGTCAGCAGGTCACCGGAGTACCGCCACGGCGGCGAGGGAATCAGCGACGAGGCACCGCTCGCCGTCTTCGGATGGAAGTAACCACGGGGACTGGCCACTTGGGGCTCCCTAAACAGTGAGGGCGGGCTGCTTCAGCAGCTCGGCGCGGTAACGGGCGGCGGACGCGGCCACGGCCTGGCCGCCGAGCGCGACGACACCGACGAGGCGGCCGCCGTGGTGGTAGCCGACGAGCACGTCCCCCTCCGGGTCGCCGTCGAGGACGCGGACGTCCTCCTTGCCGAGCACCGGCGCCCCGAAGGACTGGAGCCGGAAGTCGTGCTGGTCGCTCCAGAAGGTGGGCAGCGGCGCGAAGGGCGCCGGATCGGCATCGGCGACCAGCGTCCTCGCCGCGTGCTTGGCCGTGTCGGTCGGGATGGACCAGTGCTCGACCCGGCGCGGCACACCGTCGTAGCGGGCGTTGGGGAACCGGGCCACGTCTCCGACCGCCACCACGTCCGGTCGCCCGCCCGCCCGCAGGCAGGCGTCGGTGCGCACCCCGTCGGTCAGGTCGAGCCCGTTGCCGTCGAGCCACTCGGTGTTGGCGACCGAGCCGACCGACTCGACCACCACGTCGGCCGGCAGCACGGAACCGTCGCTCAGCTCCACCCCGGTCACCCGGTCCTCACCCGCGAACCCGGTAACCCCGGTGCCCAGTGCGAAGCGCACCCCGCGCTCCTGGTGCCGCTTCAGCAGCGCCCGGCCCAGCAGCTCTCCGAGCGGCCCGGCCATGGGCAGCGGCAGCGGGTCGACGACCGTGACCTCGGCAACGCCGAGACCCACCGCGGTCGCGGCGACCTCGCAGCCGATGAAACCGGCACCGACCACGACGACCCGCGCGCCGGACCGGGTCAGCGCCTCGCGCAGCCCCCGGGCGTCGTCGAGGGTACGGACCGTGTGACGACCGGTCGACGGCCCCGGGCAGCCCAGGCGCCGGGGGCGCATCCCGGTGGCGACGACCAGGCCGTCGTACGACAGCTCGGTGCCGTCGTCGAGCCGTACCGTGCGCCCGTCCAGGTCCGCGGCCACCGCCTTCCGGCCCAGCCGCCACTCGACGTCGGCCACGGCGGGGCGCGGCCGGAAGGCGAGGGACTCGAAGGAGGCCTTTCCGGCCAGGACCTCCTTGGACAGGGGCGGCCGGTTGTAGGGCATGTGCGGTTCGTCTCCGACGAGGGTGACGGCGCCGGTCCAGCCCGCCGCGCGCAGTTGCTCGGCGGCGCGCAGGCCCGCCATGGAGGCGCCGGCCACCACGATGCGCGGGTGCACCGTCAGGCCTCGATCCGGATGGCCTGGAGCGGGCAGACGTCGGCCGCTTCCTCGACCTCGTCGCGCAGCGCGTCGTCCGGGTCGGAGACGTGCACGAGGTGGCCGGCGTCGTCCAGGGAGAAGACGTCGGGGGCCGCGAAGACGCACTGGCCGTGGTCCTGGCACTTGTTCATGTCGACGACGACCTTCATGGCCGGTCCTCCTGAGGGAGCGGAAGCGAAGGGAGAGGGAGGGGAAGTGGGCCCGGCCGGCCGTACCGACCGGGCCCCGCCAACGGGTTGCGGCGGACCGCATCCCGGACTCGTTTGGCTTCAAACAAGGTAGGCAGCGGGCACTCCCCGGTCAATACCTATCCGGATGGATAAATTCTTTGCACCGCCCTCTTGCGGCAAGGTGCCGCCCTGCCTACCGTTTGGCTTCAAACAGCAGACCGGGGTGGCGTCGAGGCCCTCTGCCGCCGCACCCCGGCCGCCCGCTCCCACCTCACACACCACCTGGTTCCACGTGGTGTCCCGACGTCCGTCCGCCCAAGGAGACAACGGTGAGCGATCAAGACCCCGCAGCAGTCCGCCGGCACCTGGACCGGCTCGCGGCCGACGGCATCGACGTCGTCCGGGTGACGTATCCCGACCTCATCGGCACGGACCGGGCGCGTGACGTGCTGGTGGAGGAGCTGCCCCGGGCCCTGGAGCACGGGCTGGCCTTCTGCCGGGCGGTGTACCACACGAGTCCACAGGGGGACGTGGTGCCGGTCAGCGGCGGTCTGGACGCCGGACTGCCCGACGTCTGCGTACGGCCGGACCTCAGCACCCTGGTCGCGCTGCCCTGGGAGCCGGGCGTGGCGGCCTGCCTCGCCGACGTCACCGATCCGGCCACCGGGGCGCCCGCCGCCGAGTCACCGCGGGACCTGCTGCGGTCGGTCCTGGAGCGGTGCCGGGAGCACGGGCTGAGCCCGGTCGTCGGACCCGAGCTGGAGTACTTCCTGTGCGAGCCGGACCCGGCCGGCGGCTGGCGGCGCTACGGCAGCGTCCCCGGTGTCGTATACACCGCCGGACTGCGGGCCGATCCCGACAACCACCTGCTGCGCACCCTGCGGCACGCACGCGACCTGCGCATCGGGGTGCTGAGCGGGAACCACGAGTTCGACGGCGGGCAGTTCGAGATCAACCTGCTGCACTCGGAGGCGCTGTCCGCGGCCGACCGGGCGTTCCGCTTCAAGGCCTCGGTGAAGGAACTGGCCCGGCGCGAGGGACGGCTGGCCACCTTCATGGCGAAGCCCTTCAACGACACGGGCGGGTCCGGCTTCCACCTGCACCTCTCCTGCACCGAAGGCACCGACGGCACCGACGGCACCGACGCCGAGGGCCGCAACTCCTTCGACGACCCGTCCGGCGCGTACGGCCTGTCGGCCACCGCCCGGCACGCGATCGCCGGCGTCCTCGCACACGCGCCCGCGCTGGCCGCGCTGCTGAACCCGACGGTCAACTCGTACAAGCGCTTCGGCCCGGACACCCTGGCCCCCTGGCTGATCGACTGGGGTCTGGACAACCGCAGCGCGATGGTCCGGGTGCCGCCCGAGCGCGGCGCCGGCGCCCGGCTCGAACTGCGCCTGGGCGATGCGAGCGCCAACCCGTACCTGGCGATCGCCGCGGCCACGGCAGCCGCGCTGCTCGGCGTCATGGCCGCCGAGGAGCCGCCCGCCCCGCTGGAGGGCTACGGCTACGACACCACGAAGGCGGCCCTGCTGCCGACGGACCTGTCCGCCGCGCTGGACGCGCTGGAGTCGGACACCGCACTCGCCGAACTCCTCGGCAAGGACTTCACCGACTCCTACCTCTCCTACAAGCGCAACGAGGTCGAACGCTTCCAACGGTACGTCACCGACTGGGAGTTCACCGAGTACGCCTACCACCTGTGACCACCTCCGAAGGATCGACGATGACCACTGCCACCGACGTCGAGCCCATGCGTCTCGCCGATGTCGACCTCGCGAACCCCGACAACTTCACCGACGGGGTCACGCCCTGGCGGATGTTCCACACCCTGCGGCACGAGGATCCGGTGCACTGGCAGCCGGAGGAGGCGCCCAACTCCGGTTTCTGGGCGGTCACCCGGCACGCCGACATCGCGCGGGTGGACCGCGACGCCGAGACCTTCACCTCCACCCGGTTCGTGAACCTGGAGGAGCTCGACGAGGACCAGATCCGCAGACGCGCCTCGATCCTGGAGCTGGACGGAGTGCGCCATCGCGCCCTGCGCAGCGTGATCCAGCGGCAGTTCGGAGCCGGGGTCATCAACAGCTACACGGACTTCCTGCGCGGGCTGACGGCGAAGACCCTGGACGCGGCGCTGGCCAAGGGGACCTTCGACTTCGTGAAGGAGGTCTCCGCGGACTTCCCCATCAACGTCCTGGCCCGGCTCCTCGACGTGCCGCCGGAGGACAACCAGCAGCTCATCGAGTGGGGAAACCGCATCATCGGCAACACCGACCCCGACTACGCGGACGTCCTGCTGCACAGCGCGGAGAGCGAGAAGTACCGCGACCTGCCGTTCCGCTCCCCCGCCTCGCTCGAAGTCTTCGAGTACGGGCGGGAGCTGGCCCGGCAGCGGCGCGGCGGCGCGGGCACGGACCTGGTCTCCACACTGGTCAACACCACCCCGCGCGACGGGGTCCCGCTCTCCGCGCGGGACTTCGACAACTACTTCCTGCTCCTGGTGGTGGCCGGCAACGAGACCACCCGGCACACCATCACCCACTCGATGCTGGCCCTCCTCCAGCACCCGGGGCAGCTGGCACGGCTCAGGGACGACCCGTCGCTGATCCCGACGGCGGTGGAGGAGTTCCTGCGCTGGGCGTCCCCGGTCTACCACTTCCGCCGCACCGCGACCCGCGACGTCGAACTCGGCGGCAGGCTGGTCAGGGAGGGCGACAAGGTCGTCATGTGGTACGCCTCGGGCAACCGCGACGAGGAGGTCTTCGGCAACCCCTACGACTTCGACGTGGCGCGGCAGAACAACGACCACGTCAGCTTCGGCAAGGGCAGCCCGCACCTGTGCCTGGGCAACCTGCTCGCGCGTACCGAGATCCGGATCATGTTCGAGGAGCTGATCCCGCGGCTGGCCGGCATCCGGCTGGTCGGCGAAGTGCCGCGGGTGCGCTCGAACTTCGTCAACGGCATCAAGCGGCTGCCGGTGGAGGTGACCCTCGCCTGACGGCCGGACGGAGTCACCCGCTCAGAGCGCTGCGGCCCAGGTGTCGATCGTGGTGACCTCGGCCTGCTTCGGGAACACCTTCTCCGTGAGCACCCGGTGCACCTCCGGGTCGGAGTCGAGGCAGCCGTCGGACAGGACCGTGAGCTCGAAGTCGAGGTCCGCGGCCTGACGCAGGGTGGACAGCACGACACCGCTGGTGGCGATGCCGGTGAGGACGAGGTGATCGATCCCGCCGGCCCGCAGCACCATGTCGAGGTCGCTGCCGGCGAAGGCGCTGACCCGCCGCTTGGTGACCACCGGCTCGCCGGGCGCGGGGGCCACGTCCGGGTGGACCTGCGTGGCCTGGTCGTCGCCGGCCGGCCGCTGCGCGGCGCCCACGAGGCCGCGGAAGGTCTTGTTGCGGGCGCTGACCTCCGGGTACCCCGGGCGGAAGCCGACGACCACGTAGATCACCGGGACGCCGGCGGTCCGGGCGGCGTCGACCGCCTTGGCCAGGCGGGGCAGGTAGTCGGCGTCTGGAAAGCGGTCGACGACGACCTGCTGGACGTCCATGACGAGCAGGGCTTGCTGAGGCACTGTCTCTGTTCCTTCCACGCGGCCCCGTTGGTCATCAAGCGATTACTTGGCAACGTAGACCGCGCTGCGGGATCATGTCAACGCATGATTACCTCGTGGCGGATTCACGGGGTCCCGGTCCGTCGAAGGGCCCAGGGTGGCGTCGAGGAGAGGAGCCGCTGTGTCGTCGGACGACGTGACCGGCCAGGCCGCCGGCGGGACCCGTCGCCGGGACGCCGCGGCGACCCGGCGGGCCCTGCTGCTGGCCGCCCGTGCCCGGTTCACGCAGCTCGGCTACGACCGTACGACGCTGCGGGGGGTCGCCGCGGACGCCGGGGTCAACCTTGCGCTCATCAAGCGGTACTTCGGCTCCAAGGAGGGCCTGTTCAAGGCGGCGCTGGCGTCGACGCCCCGGTTCCTGGGCGGTGACGGGGAGGTCCCGCGCGACCGGGCGGCGCTGGCCGAGGCACTGAGCCGGCAGCTGGCGGCCGGGGCGTGGGCGGAGTTCGGCGAGCATCCGGTGCTGATGCTGCTGCGGGACTCCGGGGACGAGCAGGTGGCCGGGGTGCGTCGGCGTGCTCTGGAGGAGTTCGGCCGCCAGGTGCTCGAAGCGTCGGGCGCCTCGTCGGCACCCGACGCCCAGCTGCGGGCGGAGCTCCTGGTCGCCCTCGGTGTCGGGGTCGCCGTCCTGCGCTCCGCCGTGGGCCTGCGTCCCCTGGCCGACGCGACACCCGAGGACCTCCTGGGCCCCCTCCACGACGTCGTGGAGGGTCTGCTCGGACCGCCGCCGCGCTGAACACCCCGCTCGCGGGATTCACTCCGGCCAGGCGGAGTTCCTGATGACCTCGACGAAGTCGCCGCGCCGGAAGCCGGGGACGAAGTGGGCGAGCACGTCCGCCTTGACGTTGCCGAAGGTGGTGTCGGGGCGGTCCTGGATGCCCTCGGTGAAGGCGGCGAGGATCTGGTTCTTGAAGTCGGGGCGGGGGTGCGCCGCGACGACCGCCGCACGCTGCTCGTCGGTGACGTCGTGGTAGCCGAGGCCCAGCACGTCCAGCTCGACCCCGCGGGTGACCAGGGCGATCTCGGGTGCCATGTGCAGCGGGATCTCCGGGGTGGTGTGCAGGGCGATGGCCGTCCAGACCCGGTCGGCGGGTTCGCCGGTGATGCCGCGGGCCCGGAGGAAGGCACGGGCCTCGTCGGCGCCGTCGATCTCGAAGCGCTGGTCGGTGCGGCGCAGGCTCTTGGTGAGCCCCAGGTCGTGGAACATCGCGCCGACGTACAACAGCTCCGGGTCGAAGCCCAGCCCCAGGGCCCGGCCGCGCAGCGAGCCCCACAGGAAGACCCGCCGGGAGTGGTCGAACACCACCGGGGTGGCGACGTCACGGACCATCTCGGTGGCATCCCGGACCAGGGCGGTGTCCGGGATGCGCACGCCTGCGATCTCTTCGCTCATCGTTCTCAGCCTCCGTGCCGGATAGGTGATGTACGTCCAGGATCCGCCGGGGACGTAGGCTGGACCATGTCCCTGCTGCCAGGAAAACCACGGATTCGGACATGACGCATCGGGTGGGCTTTGTGGTCTTCGAGGGGGTGACCATGCTCGACGTCAGCGGTCCTTCGGAGGTGCTGCACCAGGCGGGCCGGCTCGCCGACCCCTACGAGCTGGTGCTGGTCTCCCCGGAGGGCGGCACGGTGACCACGTCCGCCGGTCTCGCGCTGAGCGGCACGGTCCGGGCGGCCGACGCCGGCCCGGTGGACACGGTCCTGGTGGCCGGCGGTGACCGGCTCGCCGAGCGGCCGGTCGAGGAGCCGCTGCTCGCCACGGCTCGGGCCCTGAGCGAGGGGGCGCACCGGGTCGCCTCGGTGTGCACGGGCGCGTTCGTGCTGGGCGAGCTGGGCCTGCTGGACGGCCGGCGCGCGACGACGCACTGGCGGCACGCGGCCACCTTCGCGCGCCTCTACCCGGGGGTGCGGGTCGAGCCGGACGCCATCCACATCCGCGACGGGCGGTACGTCACCTCGGCCGGCATCAGCGCGGGCATCGACCTCGCCCTCGCCCTGGTGGAGGACGACCACGGCGCGGACGTGGCGCGGGACGTCGCCCGCGAACTGGTCGTCTTCCTGCAACGCCCCGGCGGCCAGTCGCAGTTCTCCACGGCCATCGCCACCCCGCCCGCCCGCAGCGACCTGCTCCGCACCCTGGTCGCGGCCGTACTCGCCGATCCGACCGCCGACCACACGCTGCCCGCCATGGCCGCGTCCGCCGCAGTCAGCCCCCGGCACCTCACCCGGCTGTTCACCGCCGAACTGGGCACCACACCCGCGCGCTGGGTCGAGCGCGTCCGCCTGGACCGTGCCCAGCAGCTACTCCTGGCCGGCCACAGCGTCACCGCGGCCGCCCGGCACAGCGGCCTCGGCACCGACGAGACCCTCCGCCGCGCCTTCGCCCGCCACCTGGGCACCACCCCGACCCACTACCGCAGACGCTTCGCCACCACCGGTCCCCCGGAACGGCCGGGGCGCCTGCCATGATCGTCGGCACGGGGACACACATCCCGCCGGCCGCGGTGGCCGACTTCCACCGGGATCCGCCGCTCGACGTGTCGCGCCCCTGACTCACCCCGGGCGCCGCCCGGTTGCGGCGTACTGCTCCGACGACAGCCCGAACACCCGAACGTGCCGACCGGAGGTGGGATTCACGGTCTCACGGACCGGACGCATCCCCAGCTTGGTCACGATCCGTTCGGAGGCGTCGTTGCCCACCTGGACGATGCTGACGATCCGCTCCAGCCCCCGCTCCCCGAACCCGAACCGTACGGCCGCCGCAGCGGCCTCGGTGGCCAGGCCCTGCCCCCAGTGGGCACGGCCCAGCCGCCAGCCGACCTCCACCGCCGGCAGTACCTCCGGCAGGAATTCGGGCACCGAAAGGCCGGTGAACCCGGCCAGTTCGCCCGTGGCCCGGATCTCCACGGCGAACAGGCCGAACCCCCGTGACTCCCACTCGCTCTCCCATGCCCGGACCCCGTCGCGCGTCTGCTGTTCGTCACGGACGCTGCCGTCGCGGATCCACCGCATGACCTCGGGGTCGGCGTTGACGGCGGCCATGGGCGCGATGTCTTCCTCGCGCCAGCGGCGCAGGACCAGACGGGGAGTCTCGAGTGTGACCATCCGGCCATTCTGGATCACACGGGCGGAGCCACCTGCGCGCGCACCCACGCGGGGTCCGGGTTGGTGTGCGGCTGCCCCGCCACGACGACGGTCGGCACGGTCTCGTTGCCGTCGTTGGCCGCCCGCACCGCCGCCGCTCCCGCCGGATCACGCCAGATGTCGACCCAGTACAACTGCCGGGCGCTGCGCCCCAGCCGGATGCGCAGTCGCATGCAGTACGTGCAGCCCGGCCGCCAGAAGACGACCGGCCGGCCGTCCGCCGCGCTGCGGCGCTGCGCCTCCCCCGCACCGATCGACCTGGGGAAGACCAGCGGCGAGTTCACGCCGGCGAGCGCCAGGAACGCCAGGAGGAGCGCGGCCGCCGTACCGGGGCTCCCCTTGACGAGCAGCCCGGTC
Source organism: Streptomyces sp. NPDC090499 (assembly GCF_044769305.1). NCBI lineage: Bacteria > Bacillati > Actinomycetota > Actinomycetes > Kitasatosporales > Streptomycetaceae > Streptomyces > Streptomyces sp. NPDC090499. The sequence continues at coordinate 67,995 of NZ_JBIVXP010000014.1, read as the reverse complement.
GCGAAGGCCGAGCCGCAGAGCACGAACACCACCGGCAGGGTCCAGACACGCATCATGGTGACGCAGGCTAGTGGATCGGCCGCGCAGGTGAACTTCCGGGCATCGGCGGTGCGTTGATCCGACTCCGCAGGCATCCTGCCGGCCGCCCCGGACCGGCTAGGGGACGAGCACCAGCCGCCCGCGGACCCCGCCCGCCGCCAGCCGGGCGTGGGCCTTGGCGGCGTCGTCCAGGGAGAACGTCTCGGCCACCCGGAGCGTCAGCACGCCCTCGTCCACGAGCCCCGCCAGCTCCGCGAGGCGTGCCCCGTCCGCGGTCACGCCGACGGCGGCCGTCCGCACCCCGCGCACCGGGGCGGGCTCACCGCCGGGCCGGACACCGACGTAGCCGCCCCCGTCCCGCACCCACTCCAGGGCCGGCTCGCCCAGCACCGCCGCGTCCAGCACCGCGTCGAAGCTCCTGGCCTCGACGGCGCCCGCCGTGAAGTGCGCGGCCCCCAGCGACCGTACGAGCTCCTCGTCGGTCGCGCGGGCCAGCGCGGTGACCGAGATCCCCCGGTGGGCGGCGAGCTGGACGGCGAAGCCGCCGACCGCGCCCGCCGCACCGGTCACCAGGAGGGACTGCCCTTCGGCCGGCTCCAGCAGATCCAGGGCCTGTGCGGCGGTCAGCCCGTTCAGCGGCAGCGTCGCCGCGTGCACGGCGTCCACCGTGGCCGGTGCCGTGGCCGCCGCGTCCGCCTCGACGACGACGTACTCGGCGTGCGAGCCGAGCGGCCGCACGATGCCGGGGTCCAGCGCCACCACCTGGTCGCCGACGCCCCAGGCGGTCGCGAAGCCGGCCGCGTCCACGGTTCCGGCGACGTCCCAGCCGAGCCCGATCCGCTTGCCCGCGCCACCGAAGAAACCGGCCCGCACACCCGCGTCCACGGGGTTCAGCGCGGCCGCCGCGACCTTGATCCGTACCTGGCTCGGGCCCGGCTCGGGCCGCTCCGTCGCCACGACCTCCACGGCCTCCGGTCCGCCGAACGTGTTCACCACTGCTGCGCGCATGACGCCTGGCTCCCTCTACGTCTTTCCCGCTGCGGTCTCTCCTCAGCTGTCTGCAACCCTAGGAAGAGCTACTATCCACGGGAAAGTAGTTACCTGAAGGTGCCTAGGTCCCCCAGGGGTGAGCGATGCCGACGACGACGGCGGCCCAGCGGCGCGAGCAGGCGCGCGTGGAGTACGACGCGTTCCTCCGGGCCTGCCCCACCAACCAGCTGCTCGACCGGATCAGCGACAAATGGGTCAGCCTGGTCGTCTGCGCGCTGGCCCCCGGCTCCATGCGGTACAGCGAACTCGCCCGCAAGATCGCCGGCGTCAGCCCCAAGATGCTGACCCAGACCCTGCGCTCCCTGGAACGCGACGGCATTCTCGCCCGGACGGTGACCCCGTCCGTCCCCGTCCGCGTGGACTACGAGCTCACCCCGCTCGGCCGCAGCCTCTCCCTGCTGCTGGCGGGCGTGAAGGACTGGGCGGAGACCCACATCGAAGAGGTCCACGAGGCACGCGGGCGCTATGACGCGGGGGCCGAGGAGCAGTCCGACCGCCCGGCCGAAAAGCACTGATCAGACGCTCGAACTGGCCGCTCGCAACCGCCAGTTCAAGCCGTTGTTCTGATGCGGTCATGACATTCGCGTCTCGCGGATGTCAATCTGCTCTCCGAAAGTTCACCGCCTGCTCACAGGTGTCTCACACAACTCCCTTGCCCAATCACTGACTTCACCCCGCACGGCAGCGAGGACCCGACCCGCCTCCGAGCCGTGCCACCCACCCGCGCGCCGCCGGACGGCCTCACCAGGCCGACCCGCTCTCCCGGGCCCCACCAGGGCCCGACCACCCCACAGAAGGAGAACGCATGCTCCGGCAGGACCGTCACCACCGCCGCGCCAGACACAGCGCGGCCCTGGCACTCGCCGCCGCAAGTGCCCTGCTCGTGACCGGAATCCAGCACGGCACCGCCGTGGCCGCACCCGACGGCCACGCACCCGCCAAGATCCTGGCCACCCCCGACGCCGGCGCGGCCCCCGCCGCGCTCTCGCCGGCGAAGCACGCCGCGCTGCTCAAGGCCGCCACGGCCGGCGCCCCGGACACCGCGAGGACCCTGGGCCTCGGCAGCGCCGAGAAACTGCTCGTCAAGGACGTGACACAGGACGCCGACGGCACGACACACACCCGCTACGAACGCACCTACGCGGGCCTGCCCGTTCTCGGCGGCGACCTGATCGTCCACGACGGCGCCGGCCGCCTCACGGTGTCGCGGGCCACGAAGGCGGCCCTCGCACTCCCGTCCACCAAGGCGAAGACCTCCTCGGCCACGGCGAAGGCCCAGGCGCTCAGCACCGCCGCGCAGGCAGGCGCCGAGCGTCCCGCGCTCAACGGCGCCCCGCGTCTCGTGGTCTGGGCCGCCTCCGGCCACCCCGCCCTGGCCTGGGAGTCCGTGGTCGGCGGCTTCCAGGACGACGGCACCCCCAACGAACTCCACGTGATCACCGACGCGGACACCGGAAAGCAGCTCTTCCGCTACCAGGGCGTCGAAACCGGCACCGGCACCGGCCAGTTCAACGGGACCGTGCCGCTCAGCACCACGCTCTCCGGTTCGACGTACCAGCTCGTGGACGGCGACCGAGCCGGACACCGCACCTACGACCTGAACCAGGGCACCTCCGGCACCGGCACGCTCTTCACCGACGACAACGATGTCTGGGGCGACGGCACCCCGGCCAACCGGCAGACCGCGGGCGTGGACGTGGCCTTCGGCGCGGCGGCCACCTGGGACTACTACAAGAACGTCTTCGGCCGCAACGGCATACGCAACGACGGCGTCGCCGCCTACAGCCGCGCCCACTACGGCAACAACTACGTCAACGCCTTCTGGCAGGACAGCTGCTTCTGCATGACGTACGGCGACGGTTCGGGCAACACCCACCCGCTCACCGCGCTCGACGTGGCCGCCCACGAGATGAGCCACGGTGTCACCGCGGCCACCGCCGGCCTCACCTACTCCGGCGAGTCGGGCGGTCTCAACGAGGCGACCTCCGACATCTTCGCCGCCGCCGTCGAGTTCTACGAGAACCTGCCGGCCGACGTCCCGGACTACCTGGTCGGCGAGAAGATCGACATCAACGGCGACGGCACCCCGCTGCGTTACATGGACAAGCCGAGCAAGGACGGGGCGTCCAGCGACTACTGGAGCTCCTCCCTGGGCGGCCTCGACGTCCACTACTCCTCGGGTCCGGCCAACCACTTCTTCTACCTGCTCTCCGAGGGCAGCGGGGCGAAGACCGTGAACGGGGTCGCCTACGACAGCCCCACCTACGACGGCGTGCCGGTGACCGGCATCGGCATCGACAACGCCCAGCGCGTCTGGTACCGGGCGCTCTCCACCTACATGACGTCCAGCACGAACTACGCGGGCGCCCGCACGGCCACCCTCCAGGCCGCGGCCGACCTGTTCGGCGCCTACAGCCCCTCCTACCTCGCCGTGGCGGACGCGTGGGCGGCGATCAACGTGGGCCATCGCATCGCGCTGGGCGTCAACATCGCGCCGGTCGCGGACCAGATCAGCGGCATCGGGCAGGCGGTGTCCCTGCAGACCGACGCGTACACCACCAACTCCGGGGCGGGGCTGACCTACACGGCCACCGGTCTGCCGGACGGCCTGACGATGAGTGACACGGGCCTGATCTCGGGCACCCCGACCACCCTCGGCACCAGCGACGTCACCGTCACGGTCACCGACGCCACCGGGGCGAGCAGCACCGTGAGCTTCTCCTGGGAGGTGGCGTACGTCTACGCCAGCGCCACCCGCGTCGACATCCCCGACAACAGCACGGCGGTGGAGTCCCCGATCACCGTCACCGACCGCACCGGGAACGCCTCGGCGACCACCCAGGTCTACGTGAAGATCATCCACACCTACCGGGGTGACCTGACGGTCGACCTGGTCGGCCCCACCGGAACGGTCTACCCGCTGCTCAACCGCAGCGGCGGCTCCGCCGACAACGTCGACCAGACGTTCACCGTCGACGCCTCCGCGCAGCCCCTGACCGGCACCTGGAAGCTCCGGGTCCAGGACCATGCCGCGATCGACGTCGGCTACATCGAGCAGTGGCGGCTCATCCCCTGAGCCCTACCCCGGCCGGTGACCCGGCCGGTTGCACGGACCCGTTGTGGGGGGGGGCCCCCCCCCGCCCCCCCCCCCCGGGGCCCCCCCGGGGGGGGCCCCCCCCGGGGGGGGGGCGGGGGGGGGGGGTTGACCCGGGGGGGGCCCCGCGGGGGCCGGGGGGGCCGGGGGCCGCCCGCGGCGGGGGGGGGCCCCCCCCGGCCCCCCCCCCGGGGGGGGCCCCCGGGGGGGGCCCCGCCCCGGGGGGGGGGGCCCCCCCCCCCCCCCCCCCCCACAACGGGTCCGCCCGGGTGCTGACAGCACCCGTTCGGCGTAACGTGTGGTGGGAATGAACCGGTCGCGGACCATGCGGTCCGATGTCGTCCGTCGGCCCGTTGGTCTCCGTGACGTGCACCCGCATCAGTCAGGAGCGCATCGTGGGGACACCTGTTCGTCGACGCGCGCGTGGCGGTCCGGCCGCCCGGCGCACCACTGTTGGACTCGTCACCGCCGCGCTCGCCGCCGGTGTGTGCACCGTGCCGGCCGCGGACGCGGCCGGCCGGCCCGTGTCCGCCGCATCCGCCGTCTCCGCCGCCAGCTGCGCCGACACGGTCTACGCGAAGATGACCCAGGCCCAGCGCGTGGGCCAGCTGTTCATGGGCGGGGTCAACGCCACCCGCCCGAGTGCGACGGACCTGAAGACGCTGCGCACCTACCACGTCGGGTCCGTCATGCTCACCGGCCGCAGCACCGCCGGGACAGCCGCGACGCGGAAGGTGGTCGACGCGTTCCGCACGCAGGCCGACACGGTCGGCGGGCACCGGGTCGGGCTGCTGGTCTCCACCGACCAGGAGGGCGGCCAGGTCCAGGTGCTCAGCGGACCCGGTTTCTCGGTCATCCCCAACGCCCTGACCCAGGGCACGTGGAGCACCGCGACTCTGCGCAGCCGCGCCGCGACCTGGGCGGGTCAGCTCAAGGCGGCGGGCCTGGACCTGAACCTCGCCCCGGTCGCCGACGTGGTGCCCGCGAGTCTCGGCACCCGCAACGCCCCCATCGGCCACTTCTACCGCGAGTACGGCCACACCCCCGCCGTGGTGACCTCGCACACCGGCGCCTTCGCGGCGGGCTTCCGCACGGCCAAGGTGATGACCACCTTCAAGCACTTCCCCGGACTGGGCCAGGTGATCGGCAACACCGACACCACCGCGAACGTCGTCGACTCGGTGACCACCGCGTCCAGTTCGAGCCTGCAGCCGTTCCAGAGCGGGATCAAGGCAGGGGCGCCGTTCGTGATGATCTCGTCGGCGAAGTACACGAAGATCGACTCGAAGCACATCGCCGCGTTCTCCCCGACCGTCATCAACTCGCTGCTGCGCACCAGGTTCGGCTTCAAGGGAGTCGTGATCTCCGACGACCTCGGCCAGGCGGTCGCGGTCCGCGCCTACACCCCGGCCCAGCGGGCGGTGCAGTTCATAGGCGCCGGCGGCGACATGGTCCTCACGGTCAAGGCGTCGACCGTACCGGCGATGGTCCAGGGGGTGCAGGCCCAGATGGCGAAGGACGCGTCGTTCCGCACCAAGGTCGCCGCCTCCGTGCACCGCATCCTCACCGCCAAGGCGAACGCGGGCCGCCTCACCTGCAGCTGAGACCGGTTGCCCGGGTGCGCTCGCGGCGCCGGACGCGTTCGGGCAGCGGGGTCCGGTAGTCGGGCAGCAGGCGCAGGGCACGAAACGCGGACTTCAGGAAAAGACGGACGACACGTTCGCGGCCGGGGCCGAGCCGTCCGATCCGGTGGAGCCGGCAGACCCGCTCGCCGGCCAGACAGCGGGTCAGGTCCCTGCCGAACGCCCGTAAGGGCGCCGGGAACCATCGTTCGGCGAAGTAGTCCATCATCGCGGTCGCCACGGCATGTCCGGCTTCCGTCGGTTCGTAGGGCCGCCCGTCGAACTCCAGGGCGAACTCGGTCATCGCCTCCCAGCTCTCGGGGAAGCACTCGTCGGCGAGAGGCCCCGACTCGCGTTCCAGGAGGCGGAACAGGGTCTGCGCCCAGCGGTGCCACGCGGTCTTCATGGCGTCACTCGTGCCGGGCAGTCCCAGCGAGGTCTGCAGGCGGTCGCCGTAGGTGGCGAGCAGGACGAGAGGGTAGACGAAGTCGTCGGTGTCGTCGAAGTTGCCGGGCAGGTGCGGGGTGGCCGCCGCGATCGCCAGGTGGATGCGGTTGAGCCGGTCGGCGGCCGCGCGCCCCGCTTCGCTGGACAGGCCGTCCACCATCCACGCCATCAGGAACCGGTTGGCGTCCTGGTACCGCCGCTCGGGTCTCGTCGTCAGCTTCGCGGTGTGCGCCAGCGTCGCGGCCGTGGCGCCGGGCTGCATCATGCGCATGGTGCCCGGGTAGAGCGTCGCCGCCAGGGCGAACTCCGGGATTCCGTACGCGACATAGAGCGAGATCATCCGCTCCCAGTCGGCCTCCGGATCCAGCCCGGCGAGCTCCCGGTCCACCCACTTGTACCCACGGCGCAACGTCCGTCCCCCCAAGTCGAACCCGTTCCCCGGAGGACAGGACGCAGAAAACGCGCTCATGGCTGCGTCGGACGTTCCGACGTTCTCTCGCACCTCCCCCGGCTCGAACGGCGGCTCTCCGAGGCCCTGGGCAGGCGACCCGGAAAGCCGCCGGACCCGGCACCCGGCCGGCATCGAGTCGCCCGAGCGCCGCACCACCGAGTCGGAACAGCGAATTCCCGGCCTGCGCGGCGCACGCGCGGAACGCGATCGCTCAGGCCGGATCGGGACGCGTCGCGTCCCGGTGGGAGACGGCGAGGTAGCCGACGAAGCAGGCGATGGCGGCCGTCCAGGCGAGGGTCACCGGTGCCAGTCCCAGGCCGAGCCCGCCGCGGCCGTGGCCGACCGCCATCCAGTCGGCGAGGGAGGCGCCGAGGGGGCGGGTGATGACGTAGGCCGTCCAGAAGGCGGCCACGGCGTTCAGGGCGCCGCCGCGGTGGGCGAGTGCGGGCAGGCAGATCGCGACGGCGAAGAGGACCGCGGAGCCGAAGTAGCCGAGGCCGGCGGTGGCGGTCAGGTCGCCTGCGGCGGTGCCGAGGGCGAAGGTGGCGAGGACGGTCGCCCAGTAGAAGGTCTCACGGCGGCGGGTGCGGATGCCGTGGATGGACAGCGTCCGCTCGACGGCGTACCAGAGGGCGAAGACCGCGGCCAGCACGACGACGAAGAACGGGGTGGACAGCGTGTAGGGCACGCCCAGCCCGACGTGCAGGACGTCGGCGGCCATCGTGCCGAAGACGCTGACCATGACGACCGCGGTCCAGTACACCCAGGCGATGTACCGGCGGACCGCGAACTGCACGGACAGGGAGACCACGAGGGCGAGACCGCCGAGGCCGACGGCCGGTATCGGGCCGAGGACCCGGGCCAGCAGGTCCGACGCGGTCTCGCCCATCCCGGTGGTGAGCACCTTGATGATCCAGAAGTAGACGGTGACTTCCGGCACCTTGTTCGCCATGGTGCGGAGGGGAACGCGGGAGCGGTCGTCGAGGAGGTGCTCTGTGGTCATGGGCGGCACGATGGCACGCCGTGCACTCGGTGCCACAGATGTCTTTGCCAATGTTTTGGCGCCTCTGGTGCATGAGTTTCAGGTCCGCGCGCCGGGCCTGAACGCAACCTGAACGCCACGGCGAACTCCCTGGTCACGGTGGTCGGGAAGGTGCTAGGCAGGTCTGTTCGGACCCGGGTGCCACGACGGTGGGCGCCCCGTCGGCCGCCTGCGATCGTCTAGAGTTCCGTACGACGTCTACAAAGGTGTAGTCGTTCAGGTGTTCAGGTGAGACCGTCCGCCGAAAGGGCCCCGTTCATGACCACACCGATCCTCGCGGCGTCACAGCTGGCCGTGAACGTGCTCGACGCCCACTCGCTGCTGTCGGCCTTCGGCGTGCTGGGCGTCGGGGTGGTGATGTTCGCCGAGACGGGGCTGCTGGTCGGGTTCTTCCTGCCGGGCGACTCCCTGCTGTTCACCGCCGGCCTGCTGTGCACCGGGTCGGCGCAGGGCAGCCTCCACCTGTCCCTGGGGCCGCTCCTGGTGGCGGCGGCCGTGGGCGCGCTGGCCGGGGCGCAGTTCGGGTACCTGCTCGGCCGGAAGGCGGGCGGCACCCTGCTGGCACGCAGCCGCTCCAGGCGCCTGCACGAGGGCGTGCAACGCGCCGAGGACTTCCTCGGCCGGTACGGCCACGCCAAGGCCATCGTCCTGGCGCGCTTCGTGCCGGTGGTGCGCACGGTGCTCAACCCGATGGCGGGTGCGCTGGAAGTCCCGGTGCGGACGTTCACCCAGTGGCAGGTCGTCGGCGGACTCGCGTGGAGTGTCGGCCTCACCCTCGCGGGATACGCGCTGGGCTCGTCGATCCCGGACGTCGACCGCTACCTGCTGCCGCTGGTGGCGCTGATCGTGGTCGTGTCCCTGATTCCGGTGGTCTCCGAGGTGTACCGGGGGCGCCGGGCCGCCAGGGCCGAGGAGGGACGCGGGTGACCACGCCGGCCCGCGCCGCGGTACGGCTGTAGCTCCGACGGAGGACCATGCCTCACAAGATCCTGGTCGTGGAGGACGACCACGCCCTGCGGGACGTGCTGCGCCGCGGGCTGGCCGACGAGGGTTTCGAGCCCGTGCCCGCCGCCGACGGCGCCACCGCCCTGCGGCTGACCGGCGACGGCATCGGCGCGGTCGTCCTGGACGTCGGGCTGCCGGACGCGGACGGCCGGGACGTGTGCCAGGCGATGCGCGCCAACGGTTTCGCGGCCCCGATCATCTTCCTCACGGCCCGCCACCACCTCACCGACCGGCTGTCCGGATTCTCGGCGGGGGGCGACGACTACCTTCCCAAGCCTTTCCACCTCGCCGAACTCGTCGCCCGGCTGCGGGCCGCGCTCAAGCGGTCCGCCCCGGCGGCCGTGTCCGCGGCCGGTGACCTGGTCCTGGACGCGACCCGGCACAGCGCGCGCGTCGGCGAGGCCCGGGTCGAGCTGTCCCCGACGGAGTTCCGGCTGCTGGCCGCGCTGGTGGCCGCGGGCGGGGGCATCGTGAGCCGCCGGGACCTGGTGCGGACCGCGTGGCCGGACGGGGCCCAGGTCAGCGACAACACTCTGGACCAGTACCTGAGCCGGCTGCGCCGCAAGCTGCGCGAGGCGGGCAGCGGCCTGAGCCTCGGGACGGCGCGCGGGATCGGCCACCGGCTGTCATGAACGGCCTCGTACGGCACCTGGCCCCGCGCACGCTGCGCGGCAGGCTCTCGCTCGTGGCGGTGACCACGGCGGCCCTCCTGATGACCGTCCTGACCGTGGCGTTCAACACCGTCATGGACCGGCACCTGCAGCACCAGGCGGACGCCGAACTGGGCAGCCGCGCGGCCGCCGTCGCCACCACCGTGGACACCAGCGGCTCGCGGGTACGGGTACTGGAGACCGTCAACGACCGGCTTCTCGACGCCAACGTCTGGATCTACAGCGGGGCGCGGCTGCTGGAGAAGCCCCCGTCCACCACCGCCGGCGGCACCCTGACCGAGGCCGCCGCCCGGCTCGCCGCGGACGGAGACGGCGTCTGTACGACCGTGACGGCCCGGGACCCCCGGTCCGTGCGGCTGTGCGCCCACTCCGTGGCCGGGCCTCGCAGCACGGCGACGGTCGTCACCGCCCTCGATCTCGCCCCGTACCGCAACTCGGCCGACGCCGTGCTGCTGGGGTCCCTGGTCCTGGACTCCGTCATGCTCGCGTGCACCTACGCACTGACCCGCCTCGCCGTCGGGCGGGCGCTGCGCCCGGTGCGCACCATGACGGACCAGGCCACCGAGTGGAGCGCGGCGGGCTCCGACGAGCGCTTCGGCGCCGCCGGCCAGCCGGCCGAGCTCGCCCGCCTGGGCGCCTCGCTGGACGCGCTGCTGGACCGCATCCGGACCGTGCTGCGGCACGAGCGGCAGCTGACCGGGGAGCTGTCCCACGAGCTGCGCACGCCGCTCACCCGGATCATCATCGAGCTGGACTGGTGGCGGGCCCGGCCGCGCTCCGATGCCGAGACCCGGGCGACGCACGAGGTGATCGCCGAGGCGGCCCAGGCCATGCGCACCATCTGCGACACCCTGCTGGACGACGCCCGCGAGGAGGCGCGCACCGCCGGCACCGCCCCCGGCGCCACGGCCGTCGTACCGGTCCTGCACCGGCTGGTCGACCGCCTCGGGACGCCGCAGCGGGTGACGGCCGTCGTCGACACGGCCGGTCCGGAGCCCGCGGCGGGCGTCCGGCCCGCACTCATCGAACGCATCGTCAGCCCCTTGCTGGCGAACGCGGTCCGGTACGCGCACTCCACGGTGACCGTGTCCGCGTGTCCGGTGCCCGGCGGGGTCCGGATCAGCGTCACCGACGACGGCCCCGGCGTGCCGGAGGCGTTCCTCGGCGACCTCTTCCAGCCCGGTCACCGGGCCGATCCCGGGGACGGGCACGACGGCGCGGGCCTCGGACTGCCGCTCGCGCGGCGCCTGGCCCGGTCCGTCGGCGGCGAGGTGAGCCACGACCCCGCGCACACCACCGGCGCCCGCTTCCTGGCCGACCTGCCCGCCGGGTGAGCCGCCCCGGAACCCCTTTCCCGTGCCCTAGTTCGCCGCCTGGGAGGAAATCCTGCGCTCCCGGACCTGCGCGTAGGCCATGAAGCCGAGCAGGACGGCCAGCAGGACGGCCGAGGAGCCGGCCGTACCGAGGTCGAGACCGCCCTTGGCGGCCGGTTTGGTCAGGAAGTCGCCCGCGGTCGCGCCCAGCGGGCGGGTGAGGACGAACGCGAACCAGAACAGCAGGACGTTGGACACCGCGGGCACCCTCGTCAGTGCGGCCAGGACGGCGAGCGCCCCGCTCACCAGCAGCGCGCCGCCGGCATAGCCGAGGCCGGAGCTGTCGGAGAGGAAGTCGCCCATTGAGGTGCCTAGGGTGTTGGAGACGAGGATCGCCGACCAGAACAGGGCCTCGCCGCGGAGGGTGACGATCTGCCGGATCTGGAACGTCATGCCGGTCGCCTTCCAGATCGCGAAGATGGCGAGGAGCATCGAGATCAGGATCGCCGCGCCGACCGGATAGCCGAGGCCGAGGCCCTGGGGTCCCCAGCCGAGTGAGGTGGCGCCGCCCGAGAGGTACCTGGCGCTCGCGTCGCGGTTCATGAAGTCGGACATGGTGGTGCCGGCCATGCTGGTGGACAGGATGACCGTCCAGTAGAAGAACGGGTGGTAGCGGCGGGACCGGAGCTGGGCGGCCAGCGTCACCACGAACAGCAGGAACAGCGCGATCGTGGTGAGGAAGTAACCGAGTTTCAGCGTCTGCGCGAAGAGGTCGCCGGCCGTCTCACCGAGGGTGGTCGCGGCGATCTTCATGATCCAGAACGCCAGCGTCACCTCCGGGAGTTTCTTCGTCGCCGACGTGATCCTGCCCTGCGCCGCGGGGCCGGTGAGAGCTTGGGACTGCTCCAAGGTGGGGGGCTCCTGTTCGGTGGTGGCGCAGGGCGCACGCTCCACGAGTGGACGAGGAGACGCGCGCCCTGGCATGAGCGGCCGCACAGGGCGGCCGCTTTGACCGACTTTGGCAGCATCGGCCTGAACGGATCCTGAACATCCCACCCGCGTTCCGGTCAGGCCGTGTGCCCCCTGGGCTGCCGCGCGCGTGTCGCGTCCTTCCGGGTGACCGAGAGGAAGACGACGAGCCGAAGGATGAGGGCCGGAGAGAGGGTGCCGGTGACGACGGCGCCCAGGCCCAAGCCGCCGTCTCCGCCCGGTGGGCGAGGTGGTCGCAGACGGAGGCGCCGAGCGGGCGGGGAGGACGGGGGCGAGCCAGAAGCTCCACACCGCGTTCAGCGCGAGGGCGCGAGGGTGACGGCGGTGGCCAGGCCGAACAGGACGGGGGCGAGCCAGTGGGCCAGTGGAGGGACTCGCGGGCGGTCGTGTCGATGTGATGGACGGACAGGGTCCGCTCACGTCGGTACCGGATCACGAACACGACCGCTAGGACTATCGCGAGGACGGTGGTGCCGGTCGCCGGCGGGACGCCCAAGCCGGCGGTGGGATTGTCGCTGATCAGGGTGGCGACGACGCTGATCAGGGCGACGGCCGGCCAGCACGCGCCCGCCCGGTGGGCGGTGGTGCGGAACTGGACGGTCGGGACGACGGAGAACGCGCCCCGGCCGCACAGCAGGGCCCGAAGGAACTTCGCCCGCTACACCGCGGGCACCGGCTCGCCGTGCCCTTCCCCGGGACGGGCCAGCACCACCAGCGCCACCCCGGCCGCCACCAGCGCGCCGAGCATGACGAGCGCCATCGGCCGGGAGCTGCCCTCCCCGAACACGCCCACCAGCGGAGCGGCCAGCGCACCGAAGAGGAACTGGAAGCCGCCCAGCAGCGCGGAGGCGGCGCCCGGGGCCGCGCGGCCCACCGCCTGGCCGATGCTCATGGCGCTCGGGAAGACCAGGCCGATGCCGCCGGCGGTCACGAACAGGGCGGTCCAGGTGCCCGCGAGGGTCTCACCCACGGTCACCAGCAGCAGGACCTGTGCCAGCGCGCCCAGCAGGGCGATACCGACCCCGGCCGAGAGCAGCGTGTTCAGGCGGGTGCCGCGCCCGGCCAGGCGGGCGAAACAGGCTCCGGCGGCCAGCATGGCGACGGCGTTGGTGGCGAAGATGAGGGAGTACGTGGTCGCGGAGACGCCGTGCAGGTTCTCGAAGACGAAGCTGGAGCCGCTGATGTAGGCGAACAGGGCGGCCGACACGAGAGCCACCACCAGGACGTATCCCATGAACGTACGGCCCGCGAGCAGCGTGCCCATGGCCCGGAAGGTCCCGGCGAGTCCACCGGACCGGCGCCGCTCCGGCGGCAGCGACTCGGGCACCGCCCGCACCACGGCGAGCAGCAGCAGCACGCCGAGCACGGCCAGTACGGCGAAGACCGCCCGCCAGGTGGAGACGGCGAGAACGGCCCCGCCGAGCACCGGCGCGGCGACCGGTGCCACGCCGATCACCTGTGACAACACCGCGAAGTAGCGCGGCAGTTCGGCGCCGTGGAAGCGGTCGGTGAGGACGGCCCTGGCGAGCACCATGCCGGCCGCGCCCGCCACGCCCTGCAGGAAGCGGGCCCCGGTGAGGGCGGCGATGTCCGGGGCCGCGGCGCAGCCCACGGAGCACAGGACGAATCCGGCCGACCCCGCTATGAGCAGCCGGCGCCTGCCGAGGCCGTCGCTGAGCGGGCCGATGAGGAGCTGGCCGACGACGAGTCCGGCCAGGAACGCGGTCATGGTCAGCTGCACGGCCGAGCCGCTCGCGCCGAGCGTCTTCCCCAGAGCGGGGAATCCGGGGACGTACATGTCGGTCGCGAGCGGGGCGACGGCGGTGAGGGCGCCGAGCACGGCGATGAGGGCGGTGACCGTGCGACCCGAAGGCGCAGGTCCGGGGGTGTCGGGGACAGCGTCGGCGCGGTTGCGCGAGGATGACGGAGCTGACATGGAAATAAAGGTAGCCGATAGTTCACTAGCTAACAAATATGAACTGCGAGAAGACGAGCCACATGCCCTCCCCCGCCCCGAACTCTCCCGACGCGCCCGACTCCCCCGCCTCCGCCCCCCTCTCCGCCTCCGCCAACCCGTCCGCCGCGGACGTCGGCACCCAGTGGGCCGCCCACCATCCCGGCCTGGACACCTCCCCCATGGAGCTGATCGGGCTGCTCAAGCACGCGACCGGTCTGCTCAACCGCTCCGTGGAGCCCCTCTACGCGGGCGCGCCGCTCACCGCGCCGGAGCTCGACATGCTGATCCCCCTGCGGCACGCGACCGAGCCCTTCATCGCCCGCAGTCTCGCCGAACGGCTGGGGCTGTCCAGGGCGGGGGTCAGCAAGACCCTCGGCAGGCTGGAGCAGCGGGGGTTCATCGCCCGCACCCCCAACCCCGCCGACCGGCGTGCCGCCCTGGTCACCATCACGGAGGCCGGCGCGAAGGCGGTCGACGAACTCTTCCCCCGGCAGCTCTCCGTCGAGACCGGGCTGCTGCACGGTCTGGGCGAGGACCGCGAGTGGGTGACCGAGGCGCTGCGCCGGCTGGTGGCGGCGATGGAGGCCCGCGCGGACCGGGGCTGACACCAGTCGGCCGGTGCCTGCTGTAGGGGATGTTCCAATTAGAGTGGTCAACGCAGAGGCGGCCCGCCATCCGGCCGCCGGGATCCCCGAGAGGCGCAGAGATGACCGGGCCGCAGACGACACGCAGGAAGCGTGCGAACGGGGTGGAGTCGCGCCAGCGCATCCTGGACGCCACCGTCGAGATCGCCGGCGAGCGCGGCTACGACGGCACCTCCATCGCGGCCGTCAGTGCCAAGTGCGGGCTGCCCGCCAGCTCCATCTACTGGCACTTCAAGGACAAGGACGACCTGATCGCGGCCGTCATCGAGCGCAGCTTCGAGACCTGGCTCAAGGCCGTCGAACTGCCCGGTGACGACGCCGGCACCCCGCTGGAACGGGTCGTGCTGATGGCCGCGAACGTGGCCAGGTCCCTCCTCGCCGCCCCGGACTTCCTGCGCCTCGGACTGATGCTCGCGCTGGAGCGCCGCCCCACCGAACCTCGCGGCCGTGCGGTCTTCCTCCAGGTCCGCGCCGTCTCCCACCGGCGCATCGCCGAGATCGTCACCGCCCTCTTCCCGGCCCTGACCGAGGACGAGGTGCACACCCTCACCACCTACGCGGTGGCCGGCGCCGACGGCCTGTTCGTGCACCGGGAGGTCCAGGGCGACTCCGTCGACCTGGTGGCCCTGTTCGAGCTGCACGCCCGGCTCATCCACGACGCGGCCGCCCGGATGGCGGCGCGGGCGGGACGCTGACGGCCCTCCCGCCCGCGCCGCGGACCCGCGTCCGCCGTCGGTCGGCCGGGCCGCGGCGGCAGGCGGCTCAGGAGGCCGCTTCCTCGTGACCGACGGTGACGACGATCTTGCCGACCTGCTCGTTCGCCGCCATGTAGCGGTGTGCCTCGGCGATGTCCGCGAGGTCGAAGGTGCGGTCGACGACGGGGTCGAAGGAGCCGGAGGCGAGGCCCGCGTTGACGAACGCGACGGCGCGGCGCAGCCGCTCGGGGTCCGTGGTGATCTCGAAGAGGGTGTACGTGCTGCTGGTCAGCGCCGGGAAGGACCGGGCGTTGGGCAGCGGGGTGGGACGCGGGTCGAGGGCACCGTAGACCACCAGGAAGCCGCCCGGGGCGATCCCCTGCGCGAGGGTCTCCACGCCGGGTCCGGCGACGGGGTCGAAGGCCAGGCGGACGCCCGCGCCGCCGGTGATCTCCTCGATCCGGGCGGGCAGGTCCTCCTCGTCGGTGACGATCACATGGGCCGCGCCGGCCTCCAGCAGGCGCTGCCGCTTGCCGGTGCCGCGCGTGGTGGCGACCGGGACCGCGCCGAGATGGCGGGCGATCTGGATGGCGGCGAGTCCGACGCTGCTGGAGGCCGCCGTGATCAGGACGTGGTCGCCGGGGCGCACCCGGCCGCTCTCGGCGAGGGGACCGTAGGCGGTGATGTACGCCATCCACACGGCCGCGGCCCGGACCGGGTCGACGCCGGCCGGGCGGGGCACGACCGCCGAGGCCGGGACGATGACGTGGTCGCCGTAGGTGCCGTAGTCGGTCTGCAGGAACTGCGGTACGACCGCCACCGGGTCGCCCTCGGCGAGACCGGCCACGCCCTCACCGACCGCCTCGACCACACCGGCGGCCTCGTAGCCGAGAAGCGAGGGGAAGACCGGGGCGTAGAAGTAGGCACCCTCGCGGTACATGATCTCGGCGCGGTTCAGGCCGATCGCGTCGACGCGGATCCGGACCTCGCCCGCGCCGGGCGCACCGACCTCGACCTCGCGGAGGGTGAGGACCTCGGGTCCGCCAATCCGGTCGAACTGAACGAGTCTTGCCATGGTGCATCCGTCCTAGGGGCAGGGATCGGGAAGGGGACGCGCCGGATCGGCCCGGCGTCTCCACCCACCCTCCCCCAAGGTTCGATGACCGTCAAATTTTGACTGCGATCGAAATAAGGTCACCGGCCGTTCCGGGCCGCACCCACTTCCGCCTCTGCCGCTGCCTCTGCCGCCGCGGCGGCCAGCACCGCGGAGAGCAGACCGGGGAAGCGCAGTTCCATCTCGTCGGCGCGCAGCGTGTTCATCTTCGTCGTGCCGACGTAGTACTGCCGGATCACGCCGGCCTCGCGCAGCACGGAGAAGTGGTGCGTCAGCGTCGACAGCGAGACGGGGGCGACGAACGTCCCGCAGCTCAGGTCCTCGCCCGCGTGGGCCAGCTGGGACACCACCATGCGCCGCACCGGGTCCACCAGCGCCTCCAGCACCTGCTGGAGCGAGACCTCGGACAGCTCGGGGTGCTCCACGGTGCGGGCGGTGGTGCGGGGGCGGGCCACGGTGACTCCTCGGGGCGGCTGCTGGGCGGTCAGGTCATGGTACGGCCGCCTTCACAACCGCCCCCGGCCCCGAGACAGTCCGGCGGAGCCTCAGGCCTTGCCCAGCAACTGGCGTACGTGCCGGACGATCTCCTCGTTGGTGTAGGCGTGCCCCCCGATTCC
This sequence comes from Streptomyces sp. NPDC090499, assembly GCF_044769305.1. Lineage (NCBI taxonomy): Bacteria > Bacillati > Actinomycetota > Actinomycetes > Kitasatosporales > Streptomycetaceae > Streptomyces > Streptomyces sp. NPDC090499. Next base: position 51,244 of record NZ_JBIVXP010000014.1, on the reverse strand, counting down.
CCACCCGCCGGGCACCGCCTCGGTCAGGGCGACCCAGGTGCGCTCGGCGAGGGAGGGGTCGCCCGCGGCGGCGGCCACCAGTTCCGAGACCTCCCTGACCAGGCCGAGCTGCTGCTCCCGGTCGAGGGCACCGGCGTTGGTGGTGACGGTGACGCGCACGTGGTCGTTGCCGCCGCCCGCGGTGGCGAAGGCGTCGGCGTCCAGCTCGTGCACGAACGCCGCGGTGTTGTCCGAGAAGAACGGGATGACCGGGACCTTCTCCCAGCGCATGATCGCCTGCGCGAGGTCCTGGGCGAGAGCCTTGCGGTCCTTGATGGTCCCCTTGGCGGCGTACACGTCGATCATGGGCATGCGGTGGATCCTCGCTCCGTCTCGCGTCGGACTCTTCACGTCGGACTCGTCATGCCGATCGTGTCCGGCACGGGACCGCGGGAGATCCCGTGCCGTACGTAGTCCGTGCACGTGGGATGCGTAGGGGCGTCGGGACGGGGAGCCGGTACGGCCCTGCGGAGGCCGGCCGGAGGCCGATCAGGAATCGATCAGAGGTTGATCATGTGTCCGGCGAGCCCGTGCAGGGCGTCCTGGACCGCCTCGCTCAGCGTCGGATGGGCGTGCACGTTCCGGGCGAGTTCATGCACGGTGAGGTCCCACTTCTGGGCGAGGGTCAGCTCGGGCAGGAGCTCCGTCACGTCCGGTCCGATCAGGTGGCCGCCGATCAGTTCGCCGTACCGGGCGTCGCTGACGAGTTTCACGAACCCGACCGTGTCGCCGAGGCCGTGCGCCTTGGCGTTGGCCGTGAAGGGGAACTTCGCCACCCGCACGTCGAATCCCTGGGCGCGGGCCTCGGCCTCCGTCCAGCCGAAGCTGGCGATCTGCGGCTGGCAGAACGTCGCGCGCGGGATCATCCGGTAGTCCAGCTCCATGGTCTCCGCACCGGCGATGCTCTCCGCGGCGACGATGCCCATCGCCTCCGCGGTGTGCGCGAGCATGAGCTTCGCCGTGACGTCGCCGATGGCGTAGATGTGCGACTGGCTGGTCCGGCAGTACCCGTCGATGTCGATGGCACCGCGCTCAGTGAGCCGTACCCCGGTGCTGTTCAGGCCGTAGCCCGCCGTCCGCGGCTGGAAGCCGGTGGCCTGGAGGACCTTCTCCGCCTCCAGGACCTGCTCCGAGTCGCCGGAGCGGACGGTCACGCGGACGTTGTCCTCGGTCTCCTCGATGGACTGCACGGCGGTGGAGGTCAGGACCCTGATGCCCTGCCGCTTGAAGCGCCGGGTCAGCTCGGCCGAGACCTCCTCGTCCTCCAGCGGGGCGATCCGGTCCAGGAACTCCACCAGCGTGACGTCGACACCGTAGGAACGCAGCAGATAGGCGAACTCGACGCCGATGGCCCCGGCACCCGCGATGACGATGCTCGACGGGAGGGTGTCGGAGAGGATCTGCTCCTCGTAGGTGACGACGCGGCGGCCCAGGGTCGTACCGGGGAGCAGCTTCACGGTCGAGCCGGTCGCGATGATGCAGGAGCGGAAGGAGAGCGTGGTCTCGCCGTCGCGCATCCGCACCTGAAGGGTGTGCGGGTCGAGGAAGGTGCCCTGCCCGTCGAACTGCTCGATCTTGTTCTTGCGCATGAGGTAGCCGACGCCCTTGACGCGCCCGTCGGCCACCACCCGGCTGCGCTCGTAGGCGGCACGGTAGTCCAGGGCCACCTCTCCGCTGATCTTCACGCCGAAGTTCTCCGCGTCGTGCAGGATCAGCTGCGCGACCTCGGCGTTGCGCAGCAGCGCCTTCGCCGGGATGCAGCCGATGTTCAGACAGACACCTCCCCAGAAGCGGCCCTCCACGACGGCCGTGCGCAGGCCCAGCTGGGCGGCGCGGATCGCGGCCACGTAACCGCCCGGCCCGGCTCCCAGGACGACGACGTCGAAGTCGTTCTGCATGGCTCCACCTCACCGTTGTGTCGAGTCGCTCTGCTGACTCCACGGTCGCACGATCGGCTCGCGCGATCAGCCGGTCGGGTAGAGGAGATCGAGCGGCCCGGACAGCGCGGCCCGGACCCGGCGGGCGGTCTCGTCGACCAGGACCTCGGGCTCGTCGCGGGTGATCGCGTCCATGGTCTGCGCGGCCACCTCGGCCGCATCCGTCTTCGGCTCGTCGACGTTCGCGGTGGCGTCGGTGTCCACCCAGCCGACGTGCACGCCGACGACCAGCGTCCCCTGCTCCCGCAGGGCGACCCGCAGCGCGTTGGTCACCGACCACTGTGCCGCCTTCGACGCGGCATAGCTCGGGAACCGCCAGGTCGAGCGCCACGACGCCACGGACAGCATGTTCACGAGGGCGCCGCCGCCGTTGGCCGCGAGCACCGGCGCGAAGGCCCGGGAGACGGCCCAGGTGCCCAGGTAGTTCACCTCCAGCTCCTGCCGCGCGCCTTCCAGGGAGCCCTCCAGCAGCGGCGGCCCTGCCTGGATGCCCGCGTTGTTGATCACGATGCTCGCGTCGCACGCGGTCCGGGCGGCGGCCTCGATCTGCCCGGGGTCGGTGACGTCGAGGCGGAGCGGCACCGGCCCCGGCTCGGTGAAGCTCTCCGGCCGTCGTACACCCGCGTACACCTTGGCCGCGCCCCGGGCGAGCAGGGCCCTGCAGAACGCCAACCCGATCCCCCGGTTGGCTCCGGTCACCAGCGCGACCGATCCCTCGATCTTCATGGTCGGACACCTCGATCCACGGATCACGGCCGCCCGGCGGACGGCCCGGCCCCCCGCCTCATGCTGCGGCCTGGGCGGGCCGCTCACATCCGAGACCGTAGCCGTCAGCAGAGTTTCTTCACAAGACTCGCTATCGTGGAGCCATGAAACGGACGTCGTTCGCCAAGTGGCCGTGCTCCATCGCACGGACCGTCGACCTGCTGGGTGACCACTGGACGCCGCTGGTGGTGCGGGAGGCCTTCTACGGGATCCGCCGCTTCGACGAGTTCCAGCAGGAACTGGGCATCGCCCGCAACACGTTGACCGACCGGCTGCGCCACCTGGTGGACGAGCGGATCCTGGAGAAGCGGCTGTACGAGGCCGAGCCGCCGCGCTACGACTACGTCCTCACCGAGAAGGGCCGGGACCTGTTCGCGGTGCTGGCCGCGATGTCCGCGTGGGGCGACCGGTGGCTGGCCGGCGAGCGGGGCGTGCCCGTGGTCTTCCACCACGAGGCGTGCGACCACGACACCACGCCCGAGGTCGTCTGCGCCCAGTGCCGCACACCGCTCAGGTCCGAGGAGACCTCGATGCGGATGGGTCCCGGCTATCCCGAGCGGCTCAGGGAGCGGCCGGACATCCGCCGGCGGTTCGGCACCGGCTGAGCACGACACCCCCCGTCGCCCTCTTGACAAGCTAAGTCTCATCTAGCAACCCTTGAGGTCAGACACCTGTACGGCAAGGAGGCCGACGGTCTTGGAGTGGACGGGCGCACGCTACGCGGACAGACCCACGGTCGAGGTGCGGACCTGGATCGACGCCCCACCGGCCACGGTGTGGGCCCTGGTCAGCGACATCGGTCTGATGCCGGACCTGAGCGAGGAGCTCCGGTCCGTCGGCTGGCTGGACGGGGCCGCCGGTCCGGCGGTCGGGGCCAGGTTCGTCGGCCGCAGTGAGCACGAGGCGCTCGGAAAGTGGGAGACCACCTCCCATGTGATCGAGTGCGAGCCGGAGTCGGTGTTCGCCTGGGCGGTGCAGGATCCGTCCGATCCCTCCGCGGTCTGGCGGTTCCGGCTGCACTCGAAGGACGGCGGCACGGAGCTGTCGGAGTGGATGCAGCTGGGTCCGGGGCGTTCCGGGCTGTCCCTCGCCATCGACCGGATACCCGACAAGGAGCAGAAGATCGTGTTCGTGCGGCTGCGCGAGTTCGAGCGTGGCATCACCGCCACGCTCGCCGAGATCAAGAAGCGGGCGGAGGCGTGATGCGGACCGCCACCACGATCGAGGCCTCGGGCGGCGAACACTGGTCCCGGACGAGCGACTTCGTCGTCGAGGCCGAGAAGCTCGGCCTGGACGTCTGCTGGGTCGCCGAGGCCTGGGGCTCCGACGCCCCCTCGGCGCTCGGCTACTACGCGGCGCTCACCGACCGGATGCTGCTCGGCTCCGGCATCATGCAACTCGGCACCCGGACACCGACGGCCGTGGCCCAGACGGCCGTCACCCTCTCCAACCTGTCCGGCGGGCGCTTCCTGCTGGGTCTCGGCGCCTCCGGCCCGCAGGTGATCGAGGGGCTGCACGGCATCCCCTTCGCCCGGCCGCTGCGCCGCATGCGCGAAACCGTGGAGATCGTCCGGCAGGTGGTCGCCGGTGGCCGGCTCTCGTACTCCGGCGCCGAGTTCACCGTGCCCCTGCCCGGCGGCGAGGCGGTCCCGATGCGGCTGTCGATGCGCGCCGAACACGACATCCCCGTCTACCTCGCCGCCCTCTCCCCCGCCATGCTGCGGCTGACGGGCGAGGTCGCCGACGGCTGGCTCGGCACCAGCTTCGTGCCCGAGGGCGCCGCCGACGCCTACTTCGCCCACCTCGACGAGGGCCTGGCCCGCAGCGGTCGTACCCGTGCCGACCTGGACGTCTGCCAGGGCGCCGAGGTCGCCTTCGCGGCCGACGAAGAGGCGCTCGGCGCCATGGTCGCCGGACGCAAGAAGGAACTCGCCTTCAGTCTCGGCGGGATGGGGTCGGCGTCCACCAACTTCTACAACAACGCCTACAGCCGCCAGGGCTGGGCCGAGGTCGCCGCCGAGGTGCGCGAGCGCTGGCAGGCCGGCGACCGGGACGGCGCGACCGGTCTGGTGACCGACGAGATGGTGCTCGGTACGACGCTGATCGGTACGGAGGCCATGGTGCGCGAGCGCCTCGCGGTCTGGCGCGACGCCGGCGTCGACACCGTCCGCCTCTACCCGGCCGGTGCGACCCTGGAGGACCGGCTCACCACGCTGGGGCGGGCGATCGAGCTGGTCCGCGAGGCCGGCGCGACGGTCTGAGCCCGGCCCGGGTCAGCCGAGGGCGTCGCCGCGCACCGGCTCCTGCCGCTGCCGGTGCTGCTCGTTCCAGAGGTCGGCGAGCTCGCCGAGGGCGCTGCTGACGCGGCTCAGTTCCCAGAGCAGGTAGCCGCCGGCCACGGCGAACGGGATCCACTCCCCCCAGTGGAAGAGCAGGACCGGCAGGTACACCAGTCCGACCAGGACGAGGAACTTGACCAGGATCTCGGCCGCGTACGCCTTCTTGGGCGCGACGACGGCACGCTCTCCGCGGCCGTGGGTCCACTGGAGGCGCGATGTCATGACTGCTCCCTCGGATTCTGGGCGCACACGCTGCTCGAACAGGCCGCCGCCGATTGACAGTTGACAGTTTCGGGGCGCTTTCGGCGCGGAGCGAGACCCGCCCGAGGACTTCGGCACATCTCCATGTGACCGTCGCGAACGGAAGCTCATTCTCCGCTCTGGCCCGAGGTGAGCCGGTCGCGGTGGGCGGTCAGGTCCCGGCGGGAGTGGACGCCGAGTTTCCGGAACACCTTGCGCAGGTGGTAGTCGACGGTGTGCACGCTGAGGAAGAGCTGGGCGGCGATCTCCCCGTTGGTGGCACCGCCCGCGGCGAGCCGGGCCACCCTGCCCTCCTGGGGGGTGAGCCGGTCGCCGTCCCTCGCCGTGGCGGCCCCGGCCGGGAGGGGGTCGCCGGCGGCGGCGAGTTCCTGTGCCGTCCTGGCGGCGAAGCCCCGGGCGCCCATGGCGTCGAAGAGCCCGTGCGCGGTGCGCAGGTGGTGCCGGGCGTCCCTGGTGCGGCGTTCGCGGCGCAGCCATTCGCCGTAGAGCTGGTGGCTGCGGGCCCGGCGCAGGGGGCCGCGGGCGTCCTCGTGGTACCGGACGGCCTGGACGTACAGTTCCTCGGCCGAGGACGGGTCGGCGGTGGTCAGCGCGCGGGCGCGGGCGCGGTCGCCCAGCAGGCCCGGGACCGGGGTGCGGTCCGCGAGCCGGGTCAGGAGTTCCAGCAGGCCCAGCGCCTCGTCGGCGCGGCCGCTGCGCGTCGCGGCCTCCACCATGTCGACGAGGGCGAACTTCGCCTGGCAGGTGTCCCCGATCTGTCCCGCCAGGCTCAGGTACGCCTCCTCGTACCGGCTCCGGCTGAGCTCGGCCACGCATCGCGCGTAGTCGAGGAAGACCAGCTGATATCCCTGGCCGGTGCGGGCGGCGTGCTCGCGCACCGCCTCGACCAGTCTGTCTGCCTGCTCGAACCGGCCGCGCCAGGCGGCGATCAGCAGGGCGCCGAGGTACTGCCGGGAGCCGCGGGCCTCCTCCAGCGCCGCCCGCTGGTCGAAGAGGCGCTCGGACTCGTCGAGGCGGCCGGCGATCAGCTCCGAGAGGGCGGTGTGGCTGAGGGCGAGGGCCATCGGGATGGCGGCGCCCTGCCGGCCGGCCTCGGCGTGCAGCCGCCGGGCGAGTTCGTGCAGGGTGATGTCGTCTCCGAGGAGGGTGGCGTGCGAGCAGGCCGCGGCCAGCAGCTGGAACAGCTCGGGGGCGGTGGGCTGCTCCTGCCGTACCGCCGCCACGGCCTGCCGGAGCAGCGGGCCCGCTCCGGCGAGCCCTTCGAGGTGGACCGCGGTGTCGGCCTCCAGTACCACGTCGCCCGTGGTGGCCGGCGTCCCGGCGGGCAGCGGCAGGGCGCGGACCGTCTCGGCGACGTCGCGACGCGTTGCCCCGGGCGGTGCCAGGGAGCCGCTGATCTGGGCCTGGACGAGCGCTTCGACGAGGATGTCGCGGGCGAGCCGGACGTCGACGGGACCCAGCTCCCGCGCCGCGGTCAGCAGAGCGTGGGTCGCCGCGGCGGGCGCGCCGGTGAGCCGGTGGACGCGGGCCTGGACGCGCTGGACCAGGCCGTTGCCGTGCCGGTCGGCGCGGTGGGCGGCCACTTCGTCGAGCAGCGCCTGGGCCCGGCCCGGGGAGCCGGCGACGGCGCTCGCCTCGGCCGCCGCCAGCAGCCGCCGGGCGCGGGCCGTCGGGGCGGGGGTCAGGGCGGCGGACCGGGCGAGCAGCGACGAACTGCCGGTCCAGTCGCCGCGGTCACGGGTGCGTGCGGCAGCCCGGTCGAGTTCGGCCGCGACGGCTTCGTCGGGATCGGTGGCGGCCGCCGCGAGGTGCCAGGCGCGCAGGTCGTCCTCGCCGAGATCGGCCGCGACCTCGGCGAGGACGGCGTGCACCCGGGCGCGTTCGGCGAGCGGGGCGCCGTGGTAGACGGCCGAACGGATCAGCGGGTGGCGGAATCTGACGGTCTCGCGGACGGCGACGAGGTTGCGCTCCTCGGCCGCCGCGGCGGCGCCGGCGTCGAAACCGAGCCGCGGACCGGCCCGCCACAGCACGTTCGGGTCGCCGGTGGGGTCGGCGGCCGCGGCGAGCAGGAGGGTGCGGGTCCGCGGCGGCAGCGCCCGCGCCTCGCGCAGGTAGACCCGCTCCAGGTCGCGGCCGAGCGGGATCGGCTCGGGCAGCGGCGTCTCGCCGCTGAGCTGGTCGGCATCCAGTTCCCGGGCCGCCTCGACGAGGGCGAGGGGGTTGCCGCCGGTCGAGGCGACGATCCGGTCGCGGACCCCGGGGTCGAGGGCGCCGGGGACCGCCGACTCCAGCAGCCGTCCGGCCGCGTCCGGGGCGAGGCCGGTCACGGCGAGTTCGGGGAGTCCGGCCAGGTGGTCGACCCGGTCCAGGTGGTCGCGGGTGGCGAAGACCATGGTGACGGCGTCGGCGTGCAGCCGGCGGGCCACGAAGGCGAGCACGGCGGCGGACTCCTCGTCCATCCAGTGGGCGTCGTCCACGAGGCAGAGCAGGGGCCGGTCGTCGGCGCGGGCGGCCACCAGCCCCAGGGCGGCGAGGGCGACCAGGAACCGGTCGGGCGGGGTGGTCCGCTCCTGGAGTCCGAAGACCTGGCAGAGGGCGGCACGTTGCGGGTCGGGCAGCTTGGGCAGCTGGGACAGATGCGGGCGGAGCAGCTGGTGCAGGGCGGCGAAGCCGAGCTCGGCCTCGGACTCCACGGCGTCGAAGCGCGTGACCTCGAAGTCGGCGTCCGCGTCGGCCCCGAGGTGGTCGAGCAGGGCGCTCTTGCCGCTCCCCGGCCCGCCCCTGAGGACCAGGACACCGCTCATCCCGCGCCGGGCGTCGTCGAGCGCCGCCGTCAGCCGGCCGCGTTCCTCGTCCCGCCCGAACAGCTCGTCCAATGGTCAACCCCGGGATGCTCGACAGGGGCGGCTCCCGCTGCGCTGCGCCACGCGCGGGCCAGGTCACCGGGTCCGCGCGGCCCATACTGTCCAGCGCGCGGGGCCGTTGTCCAGTCGCCGTCACAGCCCGTGCCGCCCGGCACGCCGTACGAGGCCGGCCAGGTGATGCCGCCCGCGCGGTCCGGTGTCAGGCTGGAAGGCGATGCCGCCCGGCCGGCCCCGCCGCCGGCGCATCCGCGGTGCCGCCCTCGGCACGTGGTGCCCTGCGGAGACGAGCGGCCGGCCGAACCCCACCGCCGCGGCATCGGCACTCTCCGGAGGTTCGTCATGAAGGATCTGCCCCCGCCGCCCACCCCGTACCTGGAGCCCGCGGCCCGTGAACTGGCCGACGCCACCGCACCGCACCCGCGGATCTACGAGGTACCGCCCCCGCAGGGGCGTGACATCCTCGCCGGTCTGCAGACGGGTGAGGGGGTGGCCAAACCCGCCGCCGACGAGAGCTGGATCGACGTCGACGCCGGCGAGTGGGGCACCGTGCGCGCCCACCTCATCAAGCCCGAGGGCCTCAACGGGCCGTTGCCGGTGATCTTCTACATCCACGGCGCCGGCTGGGTGTTCGGTGACGAGAACACCCACGACCGCCTGGTGCGGGAGCTGGCCGCCGGGGCGCAGGCGGCGGTCGTGTTCCCCGTCTACGACCGGGCCCCCGAGGCCAGGTACCCGACCCAGATCGAGCAGAACCACGCCGTCGCCCGGTGGATCGTGGAACACGGCGGCGAGTACGGCCTGGATCCGTCCCGGATGGTCGTGTGCGGGGACTCCGTCGGCGGCAACATGTCTGCGGTCCTCGCCCAGATGGCCAAGGACCGCGGCGACATCGACCTCGCCGCGCAGATCCTGCTCTACCCCGTGACGGACGCCGACTTCGACACGCCGTCCTACCTGCAGTTCGCGGACGGCTACTACCTCACACGGGACGGCATGATCTGGTTCTGGGACCAGTACACGAGCGACGACGCCCAGCGCCAGGAGCGGTACGCGGCCCCGCTCCGGGCTTCCGTCGACGACCTCAGGGGGCTGCCGCCGGCCCTGGTGATCACGGACGAGGCCGACGTGCTGCGCGACGAGGGCGAGGCCTACGCGGCGCATCTGCGCGCGGCCGACGTCCCGGTCACCGCCGTGCGGGTCCAGGGCATGGTGCACGACTTCATGATGCTCGACAGCCTGCGCGACACGAAGGCCACGAACGTCGCCCGCCACCTCGCCGTCGACTCCATCAGGGAGGCCCTGCACTCCGCCTGAGGGGATCCGCCCCGGCACGACCGCACCGAGCGGCCCGCCGCGCCACGGCATTCGGCGCGGCGGGCCCGTGTGTTCGAGCCCGGCTGCCGCACCGTACGGACGTGGTGCACGGAGAGCGGGGTCCCCCGTGCCGAGTCCCCCGTGCGCCGTTCCGCGCGGACCGCCAACACCGATCGCGCCACCCGGCGTTAAAGGTCTCGCAGAGCGCCTGTCGCGAAACTCTCGCGGAATTGTCCGTGATCGGTAACGGAGGGATCCGGTGCCCGCCGTCTTCCGTCCTGACGGGTGCACGAGATCGACTCAACGGCAAGGATCGGGGCGGACATGGCGCGGCACGGCGGACGGGGATGGTACGGCCAGGTGGTTGCGGCGGCGCTCGGGGTCACGGCCGTGACCGTGGCCGCCTCGCTGTGGACCGCGCAGGCAGGTCCCGTCAACGGCCCCGCCGAAGCCGGGAGCGCGGTGCACCATCCCGCGCCGAAGGCGGCTCCGGCCGCGGTGTCCGTGGAGATCGCGCACGCCTCGGACCGCGGCGCCAGGGGCGTGAACATCACCATCGACGACGGACCGGACCCGGTCTGGACGCCCAAGGTCCTCCAGGTGCTCGAGGAGTACGGCGTGAAGGCCACGTTCTGCATGATCGGGCCGCAGGCGAAGGCACATCCGGACCTGGTCAGGGCGGTGGTGGCGGCCGGGCACCGGCTCTGCGACCACACGGTCTCCCACGACGTCACCATGGACACCAAGTCCGAGGCCTACCAGTCCCGGCAGATCCTCGACGCCGAGAGCATGATCACCGAGGCGTCCGGGGGTGTGCGGCCGCTCTACTACCGAGCCCCCGGCGGCGCCTTCACCCCGTACAGCCGCAAGGTCGCCGCCTCCCACGGGATGCGCCCGCTGGGCTGGAACGTCGACTCGAAGGACTTCGAGCGTCCCGGCACGGCCGCCATCGTCGCCACCGTCAAGGAGGAGCTGCCGAACGGGCCGACCGTCCTCTTCCACGACGCCGGCGGCGACCGCTCCGAGACGGTTGACGCCCTGCGCGAGGTGCTGCCGTGGCTGAAGCAGCACGGGTACGTGTTCGGCTTCCCGGTCCGCTGAGCACGGGCCACACTCGGCGGCCCGGGTAAATGTTGCGGGCCGTCCGGCGGTGACGGCATATGGGTGGTGTGGGCGGTGCGGCGTCGGGGCCGCCGCCCAGGGGCCGGCGGGAGGTGGACATGTCGGGGCGGGCGCCACGGTGGGTGACGTGGTTGCGCGGCAGGGATCCGGACCTCGCGGCGACCCGGCGGGCCGGGCGTACGGCGCTGGTGATGCCTGCCCTGTTCGCCCTGTGCAGCGAGGTGCTGCACTCCCCGACGATGGCGAGCTACGCCGCGTTCGGCTCGTTCTCGATGCTGTTGCTGGTGGACTACTCCGGGCCGATGGTGGAGCGGCTGCGGGCGCAGGTGGCGCTCGCGGTGGCCTGGCTGGTGCTGATCTGCCTCGGTACGCTGGCCGCGCCGTGGCTCTGGCTCGCCGTGGCGGGCACGGTCGTGGTCGGGTTCGCGGTCCTCTTCGCCGGCGTGGTCAGCTCGGTCCTGGCCGGTAGCTCGACGGCGCTGCTGCTGGCCTTCGTGCTGCCGGTGAGCGCCCCGGTGCCCTTGTCGCAGCTGCCCGCGCGCCTGGCCGGCGCGGGCCTGGCGGCGGCGGTGGCACTGCCGGCCGTCGCCCTGCTGTGGCCGCGTCCCGTCGCCGACCTGCTCAGCGCCCCGGCGGCGGACGTCTGCCGGGCCGCCGCCGGGTACCTGCGGATCCGCGCGGCCCTGCCGGGGCCGGACGGGCCGGAGGCCGACGCCGAGCGGTGCCGGGCGGGGGCCGAGCACATCGCCCGGAGCGGCACGCAGCTGCGCGGGGTCTTCGATGCCACGACGTGCCGGCCGACCGGTCTGTCCGCGACCTCGCGTGCCCTGGTCCGGCTGGTGGACCAGCTCACCTGGCTGTGCGGCGTCCTCGTCGACCGGTCCGAGTACACCGACGACCCTCCGGCCTGCGATCCGGCCGCGCACACCGTGCGCGGCGCGGCCGCCCACGTTCTGGAGGCGGCCTGCGATCTGCTCACCGACCTGGACGGGGACACCGGTCCGCTGCGGACCCGCGAGAGCGACCTGCGGGCGGCCCTGGCCGGGATGGAGCACAGCTCCACCGTCCAGGTGCCCGCCGAGCACCCCGGCGGCACCAGCACGGCGGAGGTCTACGGGTTCATCGCCACGCTCGACGTGTCCTTCCGCGCCCAGGAACTCGGTTTCGCCGTGCTGCAGATCGCCCAGAACGTCGACATGGCGGCCACCGCCTGGCAGCGCAGCTGGCCCGAGCGGCTCCTCGGCCTCGAACCGGGCGCGCTCACCGCACCCCTCTCGTCGGCGCGGGAACGCGCCGTCGCCCATCTCCAGCCCGACTCGGTGTGGCTGCACAACAGCCTGCGCGGCGCCGTGGGCCTGGGCATCGCCGTGTTCCTGGCCGGGGTGACCGGTGTGGGGCACTCCTTCTGGGTACTGCTGGGCACAATGTCCGTGCTCCGCTCCAACGCGCTCAGCACCGGCCAGAACGCCGTCCGCGCCGTCCTCGGCACGGTCGCCGGTTCGGTGATCGGCGCCGTGCTGCTGCGTCTGATCGGCCACCACGGCACGGCGCTGTGGTTCGTGCTCCCGGTGGCCGTCCTGTGCGCCGGGATCGCGCCCGCAGCGATCTCCTTCGCCGCCGGGCAGGCCGCGTTCACCGTCACACTCGTGGTGCTGTTCAACATCGGCCACGACCCCAACTGGCACATCGCCCTGCTGCGCGTCCAGGACATCGTGCTCGGGTGCCTGGTCAGCGTGCTGGTGGCGGTGTTCTTCTGGCCGCGCGGCGCCCGGGCCGCCGTCCACAAGGCCCTCGCCGAGGCGTACGACGACAGCGCCCGTTACCTCGGGCACGCCGTGGACCACGCGCTCGGTCACCGCGCTCCCGGCGCCCCCGATCCGCAGGGCCGGGCGGCGGCGGCCGCCGCCCGCCGCCTCGACGACGCGTTCCGCAACTACCTCGCCGAACGCGGTGCCAAGCCGCTGTCGCTGTCCTGCGCGACCACTCTCGTCACCGGGGTCGTCGGGCTCCGGCTGGCCGCCGACGCTGTCGTCTCGCTGTGGCACGGCGAGGACCTGGCGCGGGTCCAGGCCGTCCGAGCCGACGCCCATCGGGCCGTCCTCGGCTCGGCGGCGCTGGTCACCGACTGGTACCACCACTTCGCCGCGAGCCTCGGGGGCCGCACGGCCGTGCCCGACGCCGTCCCGCTCCGGCCCGAGGGGGCGGCGCGGCTCGTGGAGTCCGTCCGCACCGAACTCAGCGACGGCCAGGGCCGGGCCACCCCCGTCGCGGTCCGGATCATCTGGACCGACGACCACGTCGACGCCGCCCGCCGCCTCCAGCCGACCCTGTCCGAGGCCGCCAGGGCCCAGGCACGGGCACGGGCACAGCACCGCCGAGCGGGGAGGGCGCCCGCCGGCCTGACCCCGGCACCGGGGGCGGGGCCGGGGCCTGGCCCCGCGTCGTCGCCGCACGGCCGGAGCGGTGATCCGGACAGTGCCCGGTGACCGTCGCCGTCCCTGCGCGGGCCGTCCGCCGCGACGCCGGCGGCCGAGGCGTCGGCCGGCCGCCGCGGATCGGCGTGCTCACCGACGTGCCGCTCGACGGGATCGACGTGTACCTCGGTGTGCCACGTGACCGGGCGGCCGGCGCTCTCCCTCCCCGTCCACCACGACGAGGCGACCGGGCGGCCGGCCCGTCGGCTGACGTGCTGTCAGCTCGCGGTGCGCCGGATCCGTCCGGCGTACCGCTTCTCCAGTTCCAGGTTGCCCTCGAACCCGCCGGGCACGTTGGCCGAGACGTAGACCGGCGGGCGGTCGCCGGAGGCGAGGAGGAGGCCGGCCGCCTCGGCCACCGCCATCTGCACCAGCATCACGCCGGTCAGCGTGGACAGGGCCGAGACCGCGCCGCCGCCCGGGAGTTCGAGAAGGGCGTCACCGCGCGGGGCCGCGTTGTCGAGGACGACGTCGGCCAGGTCGGCGAGCTTCCTGCCACTGGGATGGCCGGCCGGGACCGCCCGGGTGTGCGCGAGCGAGGTGAGGGCGAGGAGGCGGTGTCCGCGTTCCCCGGCGTGCAGGGCCATCTCCACGATCACGTTGTTCACCCCGGAGTTGGAGACGACGACGAAGAGGTCCTGGGGGCGCGGGGCGGCGAGGGCGTAGAGGCGGGCGGCCACGCCGGGCGCGCGTTCCAGGAGCGGGTCGTCGAGGATGCTCGGGTGCTCGCCGCCGTAGAGAACGAGGTCGGCGATGCTGATCCGGTTGGTGGGGACCAACCCGCCTGCGCGGCCGGCGACTTCGAGGACCAGCGCCTGGGAGTGCCCGGTGCCGAAGGCCTGGACCACTCCGTCGGCGCGGACGCAGTCGGCGATCAGTCCGGCGGCCCTGGCGACGTCGCCGCGGGCGGATTCGGTGAGTCGGTGGAGGGCGGCGAGGCCCTCGCGGGCGAAGCGTTCGGCGCTCACCGGTCCGGTCCCGGACCCGCTGGCGGACTCGACGGACACGCGCACACTCCCCACTGCCGGAACGACCGAGGCGCGTCACGGGGAGGGCGCAACCGCCGGAACCCGGAACCGACGGTGGATCGAACCGCCTCGGGTTCACCCCGATCGACGAATCAATGATTCACGCACTCGGCGGCCGGTGCAATGGCGTGCCGTTCCGCGCCCGGTATTCAACTGACGGCTCATAAGGTGCCGGGTACCGTCTCCCCATGCCCTCGACCGACGTCACCACACTGATCCGAACCGAGCTGCCGCGCCTGGCCGGCTCCCTGCGGAAGGTGGGCGAGCTGATCCTGGCGGATCCGGCCGCCGTCGCGCACTGTTCGGCCGCGGAGCTGGGCCGCCGCACCGGCACCTCCCAGGCGACCGTCACCCGTTTCTGCCGGGCCGTCGGTCTCGACTCGTACCAGCACCTGCTGATCGCGCTCGCGCAGGAGCGGGGCCGCGGCGAGGTCTCCGACTGGGGCACGGCCGAGATCGGTCCGGACATCTCCCCGGACGACAGCCTGGAGCGCGTGGTGAAGGTGGTCGGCACCGCGGACCTGCGGGCCGTCCAGCAGACCCTGGACCGGATCGACCTGGACGCGGTCGAGCGGGCCGCGCAGGCGATGGCCCGGGCCCGCAGGATCGACGTCTACGGCGTGGGCGGCAGCGGCGCGGTGGCGCAGGAGACCGAGACCCGGCTGTTCCGGATCGGCTGCTCGGTGCGCGGCTGGACCGAGGTGCATGCCGCGGTCACCTCCGCCGCGCTCCTCACCCCCGCCGACGTCGCGCTCGGCATCTCGCACTCCGGGTCGACCCGCGAGACGACCGAGCCGTTCGAGACGGCCAGGGAGCGCGGCGCGACCACGATCGCCCTCACCGCCGACCCGCGTTCCCCGCTCGCCCGCGCCGCCGGCATCCGGCTCATCTCGTCCGCCCCGGAGACCAGCTTCCCCACCGGCATCATCGGCGCCCGCCACTCGGTACTGCTCCTGATCGACTGCCTGTACGTCCGGGTCGCCCAGCTGACCTACCAACGGGCCAGCGCCGCACTGGCGTTGACCGACCACATCGCCGGGCAGCACGCGGTGAAGGCCCGGCGGTCCTACTGAGCCGACCACGACGACCGGAATGAATGAACCACCGACAGACCAGGTGGTTGGTTGATCGAGCCACCCGGCGGTGTCAGGATGAGGCTCCACCAGCACTCGTAGGAGCCCCATGCGTGTGACCTCTGTCGAGTCGACCGAGTTCTTCACCGGCCCCCCTGAGAAACCGCTGCAGGTCGTCGTCGTTCAGGCCGAGCACATCCCCGGCCGGCCGGTACTGCTCGCCGTCGAGGGGCCGGGGGTGCGCAGCGTCGGCGAGAACCGCGCCACCGCCGCGGAGGACGGGACCGTACGGGCGGAGGTCCCGGTGTCCGCGGAGCTGCTGGAGCCCGGCGACCGGCGCCGCATCAGCGTGACGGTGGAGGACGCGGGCATGGGCCGACTCCTGATCCACTGCGCCGAGTTCACGGCGGCCGACCCGGCCGGCCCCTGCTCCGGGGCGGCCCTTTCCGCCGCACCCCCGTCATCGGGCCTTGGAGAGCGCCGCGTCCGGTGAAGCCACCGGCTTCCGGCGCGCGGGCGTGGCGGGCGGCGGGACCGGCCGGTGCGGGGGGTCACGGGCCGTCCGCGGGCCGCCGACCCGTGGTGAGCAGCCGTGCCAGCGCCACGGCTCCGGCCCGGCCGTCCGCCACCGGGACGATCGTGAGGCCCACGAGCCGCTGCGCGAGCGGGGTGAGCAGCGGACCGTCCGGGGCGGTCAGGCCGCCAGTGACGACCAGGGGTTCACCCGGGCGTGGCCGCAACGCGGCGACGGTCCGGGCGAGATGGGCGACCGCCTCGCGGAGGATCGTCCGGGCGACCGCGTCGTCGTCCGCCGCCGCCTGCGGCACCAGTGGCGCGAGGTCGGCCAGCCGCACCGGCGGGCGGTCCAGCACGGCGGGCAGCAGTCGCGCCCGGTAGGCGGCCCGCCTGGCGGGCGCCCAGCACCCGCCGTCGGCAGGCGGCAGCGTGTCGGCCGGAACCCCCAGGGCCCGGCCGACGGTTCCGGTCAGCACGGTCGCCCCGCCCCGCCCGTCCGCGGCCCGCAGCGCCACCCGGGCCGCCTCACGGCCGATCCAGAACCCGCCGCCGTCGTCCCCGAGCAGCCAGCCGTCCCCGCCCGAGGTGGCGGCCAGCACACGCCCCTCGATCCGGGCGGCGACCACTCCGGTGCCGGCCACCAGGGCGAGTCCGTCGGCCGGCTGTCCGGGCGCCCCGGCGAAGGCCGCCTCGACGTCGCTGTGGACCTCGACGGCCTCGGTGGCGATCCCCAGCCGTGACAGGGCCGCACCGAGCGCGGCCAGCGCCCGTACCCGGCCCCGCTCCTCCGCGGGCGCCCGTGCGGCGCCCGCGAAACCGCCGGCCACCGCACGGACCCGCCTCCGTATCGCCTCCGGTACGGCCGCCGCGACCGCCTCGGCCAGATGCGCGGCGAGTTCCGGCCCCGGAACGGTCAGCGCGTTGCCCGGCCCGGCCTCGCCCTCCTCGCGGACCCGCCCGTCACGCGCGTCCGCGAGGACCGCACGGGTCCGGGTGCCGCCGGCGTCGATGCCGACGACCCACCCCTCGCTCTGGCTCGCGTCACTTTTCATCGGGCCTCATGGTGGCCCCTGGGCCCCGCTCCGGCGAAGGTGTGAGCATCCGCACTCCCTCCGGCATTGCGCCGGCCGGGCCGGCACGCAAGAGTGTTCCAACTGTCCCACCCGTCAAGCGAGACACTTCCGTCGACCGCCGCACACGGTGGCCCAGGGCGAAGAGGAAGAGAAGCGCGTGAGCCGCATATCGGTCCGGGGGATCGCAGTGGCGTCGGCCACCGCGGTCACCGCTGTCGGAAGTGTCGTCGGTGTCGCCTCGGGCAGCAGCGCGCAGAACAACGACGCGGAGGCGAAGGCGGCCGACGCCACCCTCCTCGCGGACCTGCCCGCGGGGCAGCAGGCCCGGGTGCAGACGACGTCGCTGACCCAGCAGGCCGATGCCATGGCGGTGCAGGCGGACGCGAGCGCCCGCAAGGACGCCGAGCAGGCCGCCCGGACCGCGGCGGCCAAGTCCGCCAAGGCCAAGAAGGCCGCGGCCGAGGAGCGGGCAGAGGCCAAGGCCGCGGCCGGCGACCCCACCGCCGGCTTCCCGGTGCGGAGTTCCTACACCGTGGCGCAGATCAAGGCGATGGCCGCGGAGATCGTGGGCAGCGGCCAGTTCCAGTGCTTCAGCAACATCGTGGATCACGAGTCCACCTGGAACTACCTCGCGGTGAACCCCTCGTCCGGCGCCTACGGCCTCGTCCAGGCCCTGCCGGGCAACAAGATGGCCTCCGTCGCCGCCGACTGGCAGACCAATCCGGCCACCCAGATCAAGTGGGGCCTCAACTACATGAACACCACGTACGGCAGCCCCTGCCAGGCCTGGGCGTTCTGGCAGGTCCACCACGCCTACTGAGAGGCCCTGCTGACCCAGGGCCGGACGGTCACCTCGTGACCGTGCCCAAGGCACAGGAACCTGCCGGGTCCGTGTCCCAGGCGCGGAAGATCGGCTGCTCCGCGCTGCGGAGCGAGTTCATCACGTTGTCGCCGACGTTGAGGTGCTCCCGGATCACCTCGGAGGCGCGAGCCGGCAGGGGTTTTCTTCTCGTTCCATCAATGCGAGATCGTTCACCGGGACTTGGAACGTCGTCGATGCTCGCTGCCGCCGCCCAAGCACCTGTCGCCCTGCGGCACGCTGCCCACCGCTCCCACCGGGCACGGTGTGTCCGCCGACGGGCCGACGGACACGTGCCTGCCCCTGGACCCTTTCGTCTACTTGGCACTCGCGAGATGGCACCAACGGGGGAAAAGACGGCCGCCGCCACCCGTCCCGGCAAGCGACGCTCCGGGTGCTGACTAGCATGCGCGAGATCCATCCTCGCGTGACGCGGAATCGCCTGGAGAAGTAAGGGGCGTGACGGTATCGACGGATACAGGCGCGCCCATTCCGCGGGACATCGTGCATCGATGCCGCGCCTGTGAAGGTTTTTCGGTGCCCGTTGAATTGTTCGCCGCTGTCCGAGCCGGAAAGAGAATCCATGCCGTTGTCCGTGCTGCTGGCAGCCGCCGACCCGCCACAGCTTCTCCCTGCGCGTGAGCAGATGGCGTTCACCCTGGGCTTCCATGTCGTCCTGGTGCCGTTCGGTGTTGCATTCACGTTCATGATGCTGGTCTGCCACTACCGGGCGCTGCGTCGCGGCGATCACGAGGCGCGGCTTCTCGCACAACGCTGGTCGAAGGTGGCCGCCGTACTGTTCGCGGTGGGGGCGGTGTCGGGTACGGTGCTTTCCTTCGAGTTGGGCCTGCTGTGGCCCGGGCTCATGGGCCGGTACGGGGCGGCGTTCGGGTTTCCGTTCGCCTATG
Source organism: Streptomyces sp. NPDC090499 (assembly GCF_044769305.1). NCBI lineage: Bacteria > Bacillati > Actinomycetota > Actinomycetes > Kitasatosporales > Streptomycetaceae > Streptomyces > Streptomyces sp. NPDC090499. The sequence goes on along the minus strand of NZ_JBIVXP010000014.1, from coordinate 32,672 downwards.
AGGGGCTTTTCTTCTTTCTGGAAGCCGTGTTCGTGGCCATCTACATCTACGGCTGGAAGAGGCTGCCACCGTGGCCGCACTTCTTCACGGGCGTGGCGGTGACTCTGGCGAGTGTCGGCGGAACGGCTTCCGTCATCGCGGCGAACAGCTGGATGAACCAGCCGTCGGGCATCGTCGTCAGTCACGGGCGTGTCGTCCAGGTGTTCCCGTCCAAGGTGTTCTTCAACGGTGCCTTCTGGTGGGAGATGGTGCACATGCTCCTGGCGGCGTACATCGTCGCGGGGTTCATGGTTGCGGGGGTGTATGCGTGGGGCCTGCTCAATGGCCGCCGGGACCGCTACCACCAGCTCGGCTTCCTGGTGCCGTTCACGGTCGGGGCGATCGCCATGCCCTTGCAGTTCCTGGTCGGCGACACGATCGCCCGGCAGGTCTTCGACCGGGAGCCCGGCAAGTTCGCCGTCATCGAAATGGTCCCCGAGACCGGTGACCACGTCCCGGAGACGCTCGGCGGCATCTTCGTGGACGGCAAGGTCCGTTACGGCATCCCCCTTCCGGACGTGGCCTCGATCCTCGCGGGCTTCAGGCCGTCCACCACGATCAAGGGTCTCGGCGCCGTCCCTCCGGCCGTGCGTCCCGACGACGAGGTGGTGAGCGTCGTGCACCTCGCGTTCGACGTCATGGTCGGAACCGCCTCGCTGCTGTTGCTGATGTCGCTGTGGTTCGGCTGGCTGTGGTGGCGGCGCCGCGAGGTCCCGGTGAACCGCTGGTTCCTGCGCGGTGCGTCGGTGTGCGGACTGCTCGCGCTCCTGTCGTTGTGGAGCGGGTGGGTGGTCACGGAGGTCGGCCGGCAGCCGTGGACCGTGGTGGGGCTCCTGCTGACGCGGGACGCGGTCACCACGGTGGGCAACCTGTGGCCGCTGTTCGCCACGGTCCTCGCGATCTACCTCTGCGTCGGGGCGGGCGCGGTACTTGTGCTGCGGGCGATGCATCGTCGCTGGGTGCGTGAGGGTACCGAGGCCGTCGCAGTTCCGTACGGTCCCGAGCCGGTGTCCGTGTCAGCGCCGAGCGAGCGCGGGTTCGGAGCTGATGACGTATGAGCACGCTGACCGCCGTGGTCCTGTTCGTCGGCGTGATCGCCTACGCCCTTTTCGGGGGTGCCGACTACGGGGCGGGATTCTGGGATCTGACAGCCGGTGGCCGTCGTCGCGGTCGCCCCGTACGGGAGTTGATCAACCTTTCCATCAGCCCGGTATGGGAGGCCAACCACACCTGGCTGGTCTTCATCCTGGTGATGATCTGGACGGGATTCCCTCAGGCGTACACGGCCATCACCACCACGCTCTACATCCCCCTGGGCCTGGCGGCGCTGGGCATCGTGGCGCGGGGCGCCGGCTTCGCCTTCCGCCACGCCCTGGCGGGCGGCCGCGGCGAGGCGGTCACCGGTGTCGTCTTCGCCTCCTCGTCGGTGCTCACGCCGTTCTTCTTCGGCGCCGTCGCCGGTGCGATCGCCTCCGGCCGTGTCCCCGCGGCGGGGCACGGTGCCCCACTGTCCAGCTGGCTCAATCCGACGTCCGTTCTCGGCGGCGTACTCGCCGTCACCGTCTGTGCGTATCTCGCCGCCGTGTTCCTGACCGGACAGGCCAGGCAGCGGGCACAGTCCTCGCTGGAAACGGCGTTCCGCCACCGCGCCCTCGGTGCCGGCATCGTCGCGGGAGTAGTGGCGCTGGCAGGCGTGTTCATCCTGCGTGCGGACGCTCCCCGGCTGTTCCACCAGCTGAGCCGGGTCGGCGCGCCGCTGCTGGTCGTCTCCGCCGGGTGCGGTCTGGCCGCGCTGCTTCTGCTGCGCCGGGACAGCCCGGTCGTCGTACGCACTCTCGCGGCCGTCGCGATCGCCGCGGTCGTGGCGGGCTGGGGAGTCGCGCAGTACCCCTACCTCCTGGGTACGCACCTGACCATCCAGCAGGCGGCCTCCCCGTCGGCGACCTTGTCGCAGTTGTTCGTGGTCTCCTGCGTGGCGGCGATCCTGGTCGCACCGTCGCTGCTGCTGCTCTACATCCTGCAACTGCGGCGCAGACTCGGCTGACGGCCATGGACGACCCTCACACGGAACAGCACCTCCGTGACCGTGGCCAGGGCCATCGGCCCCACCAGCGCGGCGGTGCTGGTGAGCGCCATCAGCCTCGGAATGCGAGCCGTTGCCGCCCGACGTTCCGTCGGGCGGATCCCGGGGGCAGGTGACCGGTGGCTGTCAGGACTGCGACCCGGCGGAGCGGCCGGGGCGTCGGGTGAACCGGCGGAGCCCGCGGCGGGTGGGGCTGAGGGGGGTGTCCTCGGGGGCGAGCGGCCCCTGGCCCACCGTCACTGCCGGTGCCGTGGCCGGGGCGGGGGCCGGCAGTGAGCGGGGGCCCCGTTCGAGCCGGCTCCGGACGGCTCGGGCCATGGCCTGGTGGGACGGTTCCAGCGGGATGCCCTCCGCGACCAGGTGCTCCCACATGTGCAGCAGTTCCTGCCCTCGGGTGGCGACCTGGCCGTCGTCCGTCAGCCGCTGCCACGCCGCGGTGGCGCGGGCCACCTCGGGGGCCGCCCGGATCAGGTCGGTGCGGCAGCGGATGCGGGCGACGGTCAGCGCGAGGACGGTGGAGAGCATGTAGTCGCCGCGCTGGTACGCCAGGTATGCCTCGATCGCCCGTGCCTCCAGCGAGAGTTCGTCCTCGGCGCCCCGGCGCAGGGTGAGGTGTTCCCGCAGGGCGCTGGCGAGGACGGACGCGGCGTGCAGCTCGCCGCGCTGCGCGTGCTGGATGATGCGCTCGACGCGGGCGAGCGGCGGGAACGCCTCCTCCTCCGCGGCGGTGCGCTCGCGTCCGGGCGGCAGGTCCTCCTCGTCGGCGATGGTCCGGCTGGAGCCGTCGGGGTAGACCCGCAGCCGTGCCACCTGCAGCACGCTGCGGTCGATGACGGTGGCCGCCACCGGGGCGCCCAGGGTGCGGGCGAACATGGCGATCGCGTCGAGGATCGCCTCGTTGGGGGGCCGTGTGCCGCCCATCTCCAGCAGATGGCCGTTGACGACCGTCGAGCCGTCCTCGGCCACGTAGGCGTCGAGCCGGATCAGCGGCGGTGCGCTCAGCGCGGGCAGGTTTCCCTCGTTGCGGGGGGTCAGTGAGGAGGTCATCCGGTCAGACTCCGGGTCGCACGACGCCGAGGATGGGCATGGAGGCGGCCGGGGCGGTCGTGACCGTGCGTCCGGGCCGCGGGGCGTGGACGATCTGTCCGTCGCCTATGTACATGCCCACGTGGGTGGCGTCGTAGTAGATGATCAGGTCGCCGGGCTGCACGGAGGACAGGCTGACCCGGGTCAGCCCCTGCCACTGGGCCTGCGAGGTGCGGGGTATGGGGTGCCCGGCCGCCGCCCACGCGGTGGAGGTCAGCCCCGAGCAGTCGTACGACGACGGGCCGACGGCGCCCCACACGTACGGTTTGCCTATCTGTGCCAGGGCGAAGTCGACGGCCTTGCCGGCCGCCCCGCTCACCTTGGTCCGGCCGCCGGTCGAACCGGTGCCGGTCGAGGTGCCGCCGCCGGAACCGGGTCCCGTCCACCTGGCCTCGGCCTCCTTCGCCTGCTCCTTCTCCAACTGGGCGAGTTTAAGGGTCTGTTCCTTCTTCAGCCCCGCCTCGATCCGCTCGGCCTCGGCGATCCTCTTCTCGATCTTCTGCTTCGCCTCGGCCTTGTCCGTGCGGGTGTTCTTCAGTTCCCGCAGCTTCTCGGCGGCGGCGTCCGTCTGCCGGCTCAGCTCCGCGCGGGCGTTCGCCTGGCTCTCGGACACGGTCACCACGTCGCGCAGGGCCTGACGGGCCTGCGCCGCGTCGTCGAGGGCGTGCTCGGGGTGGTCGCCGAGCAGCAGTTGGAGGCCCGTGGAGTCCAGATTGCCCCCGCGGTACTGCGTGCGGGCGGCCGCACCCGCCAGGTCGTGCAGGTCGGCGAGCCTGTTCTCGGTACGGGCCAGGTCCTTGTGGAGCGACGCCAGCCGTTTCTCCTGCTCGGCCGCCTTGACGTCGGCTGCGTCGTACGCCTCGGTCGCCACCTCCGCCTGACGGTAGAGGCCGTTCAACTCGTCCTGGATGTCCTCGATCGACCTGTCGTTGCGCGGATCCGGTGAGCCCGGGGTTGCGTAACTCGGGCCGGGTAAAACGGCGATCGCGCAGACGACGGCTGCGGTGGCGGCCCGGCTCCGCAGCCGTCTGCCACGGGTCGACACGTTCATCGGCTCCATCTTCAGAGGTCACATGCGGGTGGCCCGGACGGTCTGCTCTCCCATCGCAGCCGCCCACACGGTTCCCACGGGGAACTGTTCGATTCCTGAACACATTACCCCGCCGCGAACCGCCCGCCCCTGTACCCCCGGGCGCGTCAGCCTGCCCCCAAGCGCCTTCCGCACCACGGCCGGACACGGCGGGCGCGCCCCCGTACGGATCCGGCGAGGAAGAACTCCCTGGAAGGGGCGGCCACTTGTCTTCCTCCCCGTCACCCGATCGAGGTCACCCCTGCACGGCACGCAGCCCTCCCGGCCGACCATCCCGTTCCGAAACGGTCTGCCCGGCCAGGAGAACGGACACCGTGAAGTGCCCGTGCTGCGGCCTCCGTTGCCCTGGAGGCCGGGCGCGCTGTGCCGTCCGGCTAGCCGCACGTCAGCGTCGGCATCCCCCAGTCACCGTGGTCGTTGCCGTTGCCGTCGCCGGCGTCGCCGACCTTGAGGTCGAGCACCTGGGCGCCGCTGACGTCGACGTCGATCGGCACCGCGGCCTGTTTCCCGCGGATCGTCGGCGTGGTCACCAGGGTCCTGCCGTCGGCGATCACGGAGAACGTCACCGTTCCCGCGCCGCCGGTCTCGTCGTCGACGCCGACCTCAGCCGTCAGCCGGGAGCACTGTCCGGCGAGATAGAGCTGGACGTCGCTGACCGAGTTGGTGCCCAGGCCCCTGGCGTAGCCGACGCCGGCGATCGCGATCGGACGGCCGTCCCCGGCCGCCTGTTCGCCCACGCTGGTGTCGCGTTCCACCGGTCCCCAGCCGTTGGTGGACGACAGGAACGGCAGGTCGCCCACCGCGCTCTGACCGGCCGGCGGGACCGGCGGGATCCCGCGGACGATGCGCTCGTCACTGCCGGTGGTCCGACGCCCGTTCTGCACGTAGTCCACCGTGGCGGTGAGCGCCGAGGCGGACGGCAGGGTCCCGTCCGGCGGCTTGACCGTCCAGGTGAAGGTGGCCGTTCCGCCCGGCCGTACCCGGTCGACCGCACCCGGGCTGGTGGCGGTCAGGCTCCAGCCGTCGGGGGCGGCGAGCGAGGCCGTCAGGTGCGAGGCGGACGGCCGGTCCTCCGGCACCCGTACCGTCGTCTCGGCCGTGAAGGCCCCGGCGGGCTGCGCGGTGTCCGGCACGTCCAGGGCGACGTCCGCACCCGGGCGCTGTGGCATCGCGTACTTCCCGGCGTCGTAGCGGGGGCTGTCGTTCTGCGCGACGCGCAGGGACGAGGCGTAGCTGCCGTAGTCGGTGAGGGAGACCTTGCCGAGGCCGCCGGTGCTGCCGTCCAGGTTCCAGACGGCGATGGCGATGCTGTTGTGGCCGTTGGTGTTGAGGATGCCGTTGGGCACGGGGAAGGTGTGCTGGGGGCCGAGGTAGTTGACGTAGTTGCCGACCTGCCAGCCGTTCACGAAGATCGTGGCACGGTACTTGCGGGACGGGTCGTCGGTGAACGTCAGCCCGATCGAGGTGTCCTGGCCGTGCGGCAGGTCCAGTTCGGCGTCGGTGCGGTACCAGGAGACGCCGGGACGGGTGTCGGTGGCCGGCAGGGACACCTGGTCCCAGCTCCGGTCCGGGTAGCCGGGCAGGGACCAGCCGGCCCGCTCGCCGTACAGGCCGCCCGTGGAGAGCGGGCCGCGGACGGTGTCCTGGAGGTCCTCGCCGCCGCGTACGCCCTGCACCCGCCAGGTGACGGAGGTCAGCGGCGCTCCGGTGAGGGAGGCGCTGGTCAGGCCGCGGGCGGTCTTGTTGCCGTTGGTGGAGTTGTAGTCCTCCTCGTGTCCCATGTTCACGGTGAGGACGGAGAGGACGTTGTCGCCCTTGGCGTTCACCGAGCCGGCGGGGAAGGTGAGGTCGGCGCCGCCGGTGGTGGAGCTGCCCAGGAAGGTGCCGTTCAGCCAGGCGGAGAAGGCCTGCGCGCCGCCGCCGGAGTCGGAGACCAGGTGGACGCCGGTCTCCTTGCCGGTGGCGCGGAAGCGGCCGCGGTACCAGGTGTTGCCGGTGTGGAAGCCGTAGTCGTCCGCGTAGAGCACGGGTTGTGTGTCGCTGCCGGAGACGCTGTTGGTGGTCGCCTTGTCGGCCACCTGCCAGCCGGAGTCGTCGAAGCCGGGGGCCGCTTCGGGCGATTCCTCGGCGTGCTTCCAGTTCGTCAGTTCCGGCAGGTGGACCGGGGCGGCCGTCGGGATCGTCCCGGTTCGGCTCGCCGTGTCGGTGACTCCGCCGCGCACTGTCCTGCCGTTCCAGGTGACCCGGTCGGCGGAGGTGAACACCTCGATGTTCTTGTCGTCGGCGTTGTCGCCGGTGAGGGCCACGGTGCGGCCGTCGTCCAGGCTGGTCGCCGTGCGCAGCAGGTGGCTGCCGCGCACGAGCACCGGGCCGGTCGCCGTGTCCTGGCGCCAGAAGGTCTCGGCCGTGGCCTTGTCGCCGACGAGCAGCAGGAGCGGACGCTTGCCGTCGGCGCTGATGCTGATGCGGATCAGGCCCTTGTGGGTGTAGTTGAGGCGCAGGTCTCCGGTGGCCGCGTCCCAGGTGGTGGTGACCGTGCCGCCGGTGGCGGTGACGGTGGGCTCGGTGGCGTAGCGCAGGACGGTCTCGCCGTCGCTGCCCGCGTCGCCGTAGAGGACGGAGACGTCCCGGTCGCCGATCGTCGCGCTGGTCATGATCTCGGACGTCGAGTACTGCAACTGCGCGTCACCGAGCCGGTAGTTCGCCACGATCACGTGCGAGTCGCGGCCGTCGAGGGTGATCGCGGTGCCGGGCTGCTGGGGCACGACCGGGTAGGTGGGTTCCGCGGCGGAGTCGCCCGTCGGTACGTCGATGGCGTCGACGGCCACGTAGTTGTCGGTCGACCCCGAGCTGTGGGTCCCGTCGACGACGATCCTCAGGGTGTGCGCACCCGGTGCGAGGCCGGTCTTCTGGAAGAGCACGGCCTGGTTCTCGCTGCCGGAGTCGTCGACCGTCGCCGCCTTGGTGCCGTCGAGGTAGACGTCGGCGTAGCCGTGGTTGTTGGTCTTCGAGCCGATCCAGCGGATCGCGGTGCCGTCGAAGGGGACGGTGAGCGAGTCACCGGCCTTGTTCGAGAACGACTCGGTGTGCTTGTAGTCGCCGCCGGTGTAGCTGGTGTCGGCCACGTGCGACCACGAACCGGCGTACTGGAGCACGGAGTCGGGATCGTCCCAGGTGTAGGTGGTGTCCGCGGCCGGCTGGGCGTTGAAGTCCAGTGAGATGTGCGTCGTGTCGACCGCGGTGGACGTGGAGTTGCCGTGCCGCAGGACATGGAACTGGGTCTTCGTGTCGGGGTTCATCCGGGCGGTGTCGACGACGGCGGAGTCGTCGGGCGGGGTGGCCCTGATCGCCTCGGTCTCGGTCAGCGGGGCGACCGACTGGGTGAAGTACCCGATCAGCTTGTCCTCGTAGTACTTCGGATCGAGCTGGCGGGTCTCGCGGATCGCGGCCCCGTAGTCGTACGACGTGTAGTTCTCCGGCATGCCCAGCCAGCCCCAGTTGGTGCCGCCGTAGGTCATGTAGAAGCTCTGGGCGGTGGCGCCGACGGCGATGTTCTGCTTGTAGAACACGTTCGCGAACTGGTCGTTGATCAGCTGGGCGCACTTGTCGTAGCCCGGACCGCCCCAGGGGTCGAAGGCGCCACCCTGGAACTCCGGGGAGTACAGCGGCTTTCCGGCCGGGTGGTCGTAGCTGATGTCGGGGACGCCGTTCCACTTCGAGGGATTCGAGCAGTCGAAGCCCTGCGGGTAGGAGTCGGGGCCGTCGACGTCCAGGGCGCCGGTACCGGAGTTGAAGGTGCCGTTGTTGTTGCCGGTCAGCGGGACCGTGATGCCGTCGGCGCGGGCCTTGTCCTCCAGGTGCTGCATGTAGGAGCGCCCGGCCGCCGAGCCGTTGTAGTACTCGTTCTCGACCTGGTAGGCGATGACCGACCCGGTGCCGTTGGTGAGTTGGTGGCGGGCGATGATCCGGTCGATCTGCGTCAGCCATTCGTCCGCGTACTTGAGGAACCGCGGGTCGTCGCTGCGGTTGTTCCCGGCCTTGGTGGTCAGCCAGCCGGGCAGGCCGCCGCTGTCGACCTCCGCGTTGATGTACGGTGCCGGGCGGGCGATGACGTAGAGCCCGGCCTCCTGGGCCATGTCGAGGAGCTTGTCGACGTCCCGGACCCCGGTGAAGTCGTACACGCCCGGCTTCGGCGAGTGGTAGCCCCAGTCGAAGTACAGGGAGGTGGAGTTGAAGCCGGCGGCCTTCATCTTCTGGAAGATGTCGCGCCACAGGTCCGGGCTCGGCAGCCGGAAGTAGTGGAACTCGCCGGACCACAGGTAGGTGCGCTTGCCGTCGACGAGGAACGAGTAGCCGTCCAGGCTCACCGTGTGTGCCTGCGGGGCCGCCGCGGTCGTGGCGGCGGGTGGCTGCTGCCCGGCGCTGTCCTGCGCGGCCGCCGCGGGCGCGGTCATGCCCGCGGCCAGGGCGATGGTCGCGGCTGCCGCGAGGACGGGCCGCCACCATCGGCGCCAGCCGGGTCTCGCTGCCTCTGAACCGATCCGATCACTCCGCACCGCGGCCTCCAGACCGACTGAGCAATCAACACCAAACAGACTCGGGCAAAGTCGAACAGTAAGGGGGTGTCAGGCTCAACACAATGGGTCGGGAGAGCACAACCGGGGTGTGTGCGGGCGAGGCGGACGCACGGGGGGCGTGTCCGCCTCACCCGGCCGGCGGGGCGGGCGTCAGGCGGTGAAGTGGTGGGTACCGGAGCCGACTTGGTAGACCGCGCAGCCGTCGTCCTCGCGCAGGAAGGTGCCGTGCGTGTGGGTCACCTGCTTCGGCGTGTCCGTCGGGATCCAGACCTCGGCGGTCGTGTTGGGCGGCACCTCGCAGGTCAGGGTGAAGCGGCCGGACCGCTGCCGCCACCGGGTGGCGACGGGGCCGTGGACCGAGGTGAAGCGGGCGTCGACGGTGGTGACGGCACCGCCCGGACGGGGGCGGACGACGATCTCGCGGTAACCGGGCCGGCCCGCCGCGATACCGGCGATGTTCGTGTACATCCACTCCCCCACCGAGCCGTAGGCGTAGTGGTTGAAGGAGTTCATGCCCGGGTCCTGGAAGCTGCCGTCGGGACGGACGGAGTCCCAGCGCTCCCACATGGTGGTGGAGCCCCGTTCGATCTGGTAGCCCCAGCTGGGGAAGGTGCGCTGCTGCAGCAGCCGGTGGGCGACGTCGGTGTGCCCGGTGTCGGTCAGCACGGGCAGCAGCCGGGGCGTGCCGAGGAAGCCGGTGGACAGGTGCCCGTCCCTGGCCTCGATCAGGGCGACGAGGCGGTCGGCCGCGGCCTGACGCACGGCGTCCGGCAGCAGGTCCATGGACAGGGCCAGGACGTACGCCGTCTGCGTGTCGCCCTTCACCTTGGCGTCGGCGGTGACGTAGGCGCTCTGGAAGGCCGTCCGTATCCGGCCGAAGAGGTCGCGGTAGGTCGCCGCGTCGGCGTCCTCGCCGAGTTCCGCCGCCATCCTGGCGGCGAGGTCGGCGCTGTGCGCGAAGTACGCGGTGGCGATGACGTCCTTGGGGGTCTCGTCGTCGACGTTCAGCCAGTCGCCGTATCCCTCGGCGGGGCGCAGCAGGCCGTCGCTGTGCTGCTCCAGGTACGTCAGCCAGTCCCGGACGGAGGGCAGGGCGTCCGCGATGACCTGGCGGTCGCCGTAGGCCTGGTAGAGGGCCCAGGGCACGGTGACGCCCGCGTCGCCCCAGCCCGCCGTGCCGCTGCCGAGGGTGCCGACCACCGGCGCCACGTCCGTGAACGCGCCCGCCGTCGTCCGCGAGTCCCGCAGGTCGACGAGCCACTTGGACAGGAAGCGGGCCGACTCCATGGTGTAGGCGGCGGTGGGCGAGAAGACGTTGATGTCGCCGGTCCAGCCCAGCCGCTCGTCGCGCGCGGGCGTGTCGGTCGGCACGGAGAGGAAGTTGCCGCGCTGCCCCCACGTGATGTTGTGGTGCAGCTGGTTCAGCATCGGCACGTCGGTCTCGAAGTCCAGGGTGAAGGGGGCGTCCGTGTGCATGACGCGCCCGGTGACGGCCCGCACCGTGGGGGTACCGGGGAATCCGGTCACCTCGACGTAGCGGAACCCGTGGAAGGTGAATCGCGGCTCGTAGACCTCCGCCCCACCGCCCTTGAGGGTGTACGTGTCCGTAGCCGCCGCGCTCCGCAGGTTCGCGGTGTAGACCGTGCCGTCGGGGTTGAGCACCTCGGCGTGTCTGAGCCGTACGGTCGTGCCCGCGTCCCCCGACACCCGCAGCCGTACCGAGCCGACCATGTTCTGCCCCAGGTCGAACACGTACACCCCGGGCTTGGGCTGGGTCACCCCCTTCGGGGTCAACTCCCGCTCCACCCGCACCGGTCCGTCCACCTGCGCGACGATCAGCCCGGGGCCGACGTCACCCTCACCGCGCGCGCCGGGCCAGTCCGTGTCGTCGAAGCCGGGTGCGGTCCAGCCGGGGGTCTCCTTGCGCGCGTCGTACGTCTCGCCGTTGAGCAGGTCGGCCGCGACGATCGGCCCGGCTGCGGCCCGCCAGCCGGTGGACGACGTGACGCGCCCGCTCGTCCCGTCGGCGTACTCCACCTCCAACTGGGCCCGCAGAGCCGGGTGTTGTCCGTACTGGCCGGGGCCGAACATGCCCACGTTGCCCGCGTACCAGCCGGGCGCCAGGTACGCCCCGATGGCGTTGGCGCCCGGCCGCAGGAGCGCGGTGACGTCGTACGTCTGGTACTGGACCCGCGTGCGGTAGTCCGTCCAGCCGGGCGCCAGTTCGTCGTTGCCCACGCGGCTGCCGTTGAGGTGGGCCTCGTACAGGCCGAGCGCCGTCGCGTACAGGCGGGCGCGGGCCACCTTCTTGCGTGGCAGCCGGAACTCGTGCCGCAGTTGGGTGACGGCGTACGACACCGGGACGACCCTCCCCCACGGCCCGCCGCCCCAGGCCGCCGCCACCCCGGCGGACGGCCAGCTCCCGTCGTCGAACCCCGACTCCCGCCAGCCGTCGCCCGGTTCCGTGTCCGTCGCCTTCCAGGTGGCGTCCGTGAACACCTTCTGCTCACCCGAGGCGGTGCGCACCACGAGGACGGCGACGAGTCCCGCCGGGCCCACGGTCGCGTTGGTCGCCGACACGGCGATAACGTTGTCACCGGCCTGTACGCGGTCCAGTACGTCGATCACGGCCGGGCGGCGCCAGTCCTCGTTGTCCGTGTCGAGGTCGGTGTGCGCGACCTCGACGCCGTTCACGGACACGGCGTACACGTTGTCCGCGGTGATGGCGAGCGTCGCCGCGGTGATCCCCGCGGGCAGTTCGGCGGTGCGGCGGAACCAGCGGGTGGCCGCCGGCACACTGCTGGTCGGGTCGCCCTCGGGGAACCAGATCCACGAACCACCCTCGAACGAGGGTGCGTCGGTGAGGCTCGCCGGTGCGGAGATCCAGTCGGCGGTCCACTGTCCGGTGCCCATGAGCCCGGTCTCCCACCACGAGGGGGCGCTCCAGCCGGAGGCCCTGTCCGCGCCGTCCCACACCCGCACGGACCAGTGGTAGCGCGTCCGGGACTCCAGCGCGGGGCCGGCGTACGGCACGAGGACGGACTCGCCGGAGGCGACCTTCCCGCTGTCCCAGACGTCCGGGCGGGCAAGGCCCGCCGCCGTGGTGGCGACCCGGACCTGATAGGCGCTCTGCCGCACGTCCACCCCGTCGGAGACCAACGGCCAGCTCAGCCGCGGGCGTTGGGCGTCGAGGCCCAGGGGGTGCCGGACGTACTCGACGGTCGGCCCGACGACGCTCAGCCCGTCCCCCGCCGTGCCGGGCTGTGTCCGTGCCTGTGTCGGTGCCTGCGCCCGAGGCCGTCCGGAAGCCGACGCCGCCGGCACCGACACACCGTCGACGGCGGCCGCCGCGACCGTGGCGGCGGCGCCCGCGAGCATGTTCCTCCTGCTGATCATCTGCGACTCCTCACTCACACGGATGGGATGAATCGTTGCTGCTTGAATCGATTCAACACTGAGGGGCGTGGGTAACGTAAAGCCGGGCGGGGCGGGGGTCAATCGCCGTGCAGGCGATTTCGGGACGCGGTTGGTCCGCGGCGATCGCGGGCAGGATCGATGCATGGGGTGGCGAGTCAGGATCGATTGAACGGTTTCAATCGCGGAGGCAACGGTGGCACCGGAGTGGGCCGCGTCGCTTGTCCTTGACACCGGCAGGGGTCCGCGGACGGACTGGTCGCTGTGCTCGGCGAGTTGAGCCGTCACGTGGACGGGGTACGGCTCCATCCGCTCGTACTCGACGAGGATCTGCCCGTCCTCTCCCGTCTCACCCTGCCGGCCCTGTCCGAACGGCGGCCTCGACGACATCGTCGACCTGCTCGTGCCGGAACTGCAGGAACGCGGCGTCTACCGCACCGGGTACACGGGCAGCACGCTGCGCGAGCACCTCGGCCTGCGGGCTCCCCTCACCCACCGGTCGGCACCCGCGCGACGCCGGGCGGGCTGAGCACGTCGGCGGCCCGGCCCGCCGCACCGGCACCAGGTGCCCGTTCGCCGGTGCGGCGCGGGAACGCCCCACCCGGCTCAGCCGGTTTCGTGCCCCTGCCCGGCGAACGCGAGCACCGTCTTCCCGTGGGTCCGCCCTGCCTCCTGGCGGCGGTGGACCTCGACGACGTCCGCCGCCGGAACCGAACCATCCCGGGAGGCGCCGAGCGTCCGGGCGATCCGGGCCGCGGCCGAGCCGACTCCGCCGGCCGCCGCGTGGATCAGGACCGTCCCGCCCTCGCGCAGCCGGCCCGGCGACCCCGGGCACCTCTCGATCAGCGGCGCGACGCGCCTCACCACTCCGCTCGGAGCCGCGCGGACACCGCCCGGTCGAGTACGTCGTCGGCGGGGCAGCGGCCGCGTCGGACGTAGCGGTCGGCGTGGGCCGCGACGGTGTCCACGACCCTGGTGTCCGCGCCCAGTCGGGGCAGGGCCTCCAGTGCGGCGTCGAAGCAGGTGACCGCGGCGCGCCGCAGTCCGGGGTCGGCGAGTCCGTGGCGGGCCGCGGCGGTCCACAGCGGATTGTGCGGTGCCGGGGTCCCGGCGGCCCGCTCGGTCAGGGGCCGCACCGCCCGGTGCGCGATCGCGGCGGCGTCCGGGTCGTCGAACAGGGCGGTGACCACCGCGAGCGGGACGATCCACCCGTCGTCGCCGGGCTGGGCGTCGATCATGCGCAGTTCGAGGTGTCCGCGTGGCCTGACCGGCGGAAACAGCGTGCTGATGTGGTAGTCGAGGTCCGCGTGGGTGGGCGGGCGCATGGAGCGCGAGCGGGTCCACTCGCGGAAGCTCACCCGGTCCGGCACCTCCCAGGGGCCGTCCTGGCGTACGCACATCACCGGCGCGTCGAGGACCCGCCGGACCCAGGCGCGGCGTGGGTCGTGGGCCGGGGAGGGCCCGCCGGCCCGTCCCGGATCGAGTTCCGCCCACTTCAGCTGCCGGGTGGACAGCCAGCCCGTGGCGCGGCCTTCGGCCATGGGCGAGTTCGCGAACGCCGCGACCAGGACCGCGCCCAGGTGGTGTGCCAGCCACCAGCGGCGGGCGAATCCCATGACGCCGGGTTCCTCCCGTCCGGCGTCGAGGCACACCTGGACGGAGGCCGACGTGCACATCAGGGTGCGCCCTGCCGGGCCGGTACGGTCGAGGCAGGCCTCCATCGCGTCGTAGCGCCGCTCCCGCAGGAAACGGCGGGGCCGCTGCCAGGGGTCGACGCCCATCCCGGCCAGGGTCAGGCCGTGCCCGCGCAGTGCGGTACGCACCGCGTCCAGATCGGCGGAGACCTCCGCGACGCAGGCGGCCAGTGACGGGGCCGGCCGGGAACTCAGTTCCACCTGGCCGCCGGGCTCCACGCTGAGCGCCGACACCAGTGGCAGGGTGCGCAGTACGGCGTGAGCCGCGGCCAGCTCCTCCCGGCCGACGGAGTCGTGCGGTGCACGCTCCCGGTGGACGAGCCATTCCACCTCGACGCCGACGCTGCGCGGCGGGCCCGTCTTGAAGCAGACCCCCTCGACCAGCGCCTCCGCCTGTCGTTCGGTGACGGCGGGGCCGTCACCGCCGCACTCCGGTGAAACCGACATCCGGGAGCCTCCTGAGCCGCCTCAGGGCCGTCGGGGATCCGACGTCCGGTACGCGTACCGCTGTGCCTGCTGTCAGAGTCCGCCGTCCCGCCCTGTCACGACAAGAGCGCACTTTCCAGACGACCGGCCATGGCGTCCGGACCTTCGGCACCCCGCAGCGGGCGACTCGGCAGGACGCGGGCGGCAGGCCGGTGTCGCGGGGTTCCGCCGGCGCCGGTTCTCGGCCGGGGTACACGGGTGACACGTCAGGCCCCGCCGCGGTGCGGCCGACCGTGGTCCGGCGAGGCCCGTCGGGACGGACGCCGCGGTCGTGGCTCGTCAGGTGCGCCTCTGCTCCGAGAGCGCCTTGGTGAAGTGGGTGACGGGGCGTTCCACCCGCTCGCCGTCGAGGGTGATGTCGACCGCCTCGTTGTAGAACGCGAGGAGCCCCTGGACGGCGCCGACCGCGGGCAGCGGGTCCGGGTAGCTCCAGACGACGTTCGGCGGGACGTCGCCCTCGCCGCGCCACGACCAGTACTCGGCGGTGCCCTTGTACGGGCAGCCGGTGTGGTGGTCGGTGGCTTCGAGCAGGTCGAGGCGGACGTCCTCGCGCGGGACGTAGTAGCGGGTGGGCAGGCCGGTCTCGAAGAGCAGGACCGGCCGACGGGTGTCCGCGACGACCGTGCCGTCGATCTCGACCACGAGGTGCCGGCTGCTGGGGATGGCGTCCACCCGCTTGTGCGGGTCGCGGGGGTGGACGAAGATCTCTTCCTCCTCCTCGTACCAGTGGTCGAGGCCCCGGCCGACGCGCCGGAACCACTCGAAGGCGATGTGGTCGGCCAGGTCGGCCGCCGGGAAGGTCCAGGCGGCGTTGGCCAGCAACTCGCCGTCGACCTCGACGTCGTAGAAGATCCGCGAGCCGGTGTGGGTACCGGTCGGCGGGTTCTTCGCGGGACGCAGGAGTTCCTCGCGCACCTCCGCGCGCGGGAACGCGTACAGCGGCACGGGAACACCCGGCTCCCAGACAAGGACGGGGTGCCGGCTGTCGACGACCGTGACGTCACCCTTGCGGCCGCGCACCCAGCGCTCGCTCGGCTCCCACAGGAGCCCCTCGGGGGTGGTCCGCACGGCTCGCGCGGTGGGGAATGTGGTCATGACCGGCTCTCCTTCGGGCTTGACACGCGGTGACTTCGGCGACGTAGGGGCGTTTCTCCCGCCAGGCGGCGAACTGCCGGAGCGGCCGGAGAACCAACCACAGGTACTCCCCGACGCTGCCACGGGCACGCTCCCACACCGAGACGGGTTCGAAGCCGGAGCCGTCCGGGTCGGCGAAGGCCGGCAGGGGTGCCACCGCCCGGTGCCGGAGGCGGGTCCAGGTGTTCGCGTTCCCCGGACAGGGCGTCACGTGACGGCATTGACGTACGCCAAGATCGATCCGTAGCATCGCCAACGGCATTGAGTGTCAGCGTCAGGCCCTGGCTCGCTGACCGGCAACCCTCCCGCGCGGTGGGGTGCTCCAGGTGAAAGCCCGGCGGGATCACCGATGACTCCCGCAAGCGCGTGGCCCCGTGACCGGGGCCGGAGACGGGGAGGTTCGACATGCGGCACAGCGATGACTCCGCTGCTTCCCCCGCCGACGCCACGGCGTACTCCCGGCTCGCGCGCCGGCGCCACATCGACCTGAAGCGCTCGACCAGCTGCCTCTGTCGGGCCTGACCGGCCCGGCTGCCGCCGGCTGACGTTCCGTCACCGGTCCCGGCCCCTTCGCGCCGTTCCCTCCCTCGCCGCCGGTTCCCGGCGTCGTCCGCATGCCAAATCCCCTGTCTGCACAGCGCATCCCCGGCCGGAGTCCCGATCCGCCGGGGCCGCACACACCGTCATGCCTCCGCGCATCCGTGCGCGGTCGTGCCCCGGTGACACGAGTAGGAGAAAGCCCTCCGTGACTGCACTTCCGGATTTCAGACCCTCCCGATGGGCGCCCCTGGCCGCGCTCCTGACCACCAGCGTCCTGCTGACCGCATGCGGTTCGGGCGACGACGGCTCCGGCGGCGGAAGCGGCCGGGCGAGGTCCGGCGGCACCCTGACCTTCGCGGTGGGCTCCGACGCCGGCTGCGTGGACCCGCAGCAGGTCGCCGGCAACGACACCATCTACTCGGTGCGCCAGATCGTGGACTCCCTGACCGACCAGGACCCGAAGACCGGCAAGATCGTGCCGTGGCTCGCCAGGAGCTGGGAGATCAGCTCCGACGCGACGACGTTCACGTTCCATCTGCGGCCGGGCGTCACCTTCAGCGACGGCTCGGAGCTGACCGCGCAGGTGGTCAAGGACAACTTCGACGCGGTGCCGGGCCTCGGCGCCCTGGGCACCCTCGCCGAGGGCTACCTGAGCGGCGCCAAGAGCACCACCGTGGTCGACCCGCTCACCGTCAAGGTCGCCTTCAAGCAGCCCAACGCCCAGTTCCTGCAGGCGACTTCGACCCACTCGCTGGGGATCGAGTCCTCGGCGAGCGTCAGGAAGAGCCCGCAGCAGAAGTGCAGCGACGGGGTGGTCGGGTCCGGGCCTTTCGTGCTCAAGCAGTACGTGCAGAACCAGTCGGTCACCCTGGACAGGCGCACCGGCTACGACTGGGGCTCCTCGCTCTGGTCGAAGCAGGGCGCGGCCTACCTGGACAAGCTGGTGTTCAAGGTCGTGCCGGAGGCGGGCGTACGGGCCGGCAGTCTCCAGTCCGGGCAGGTGGACGCGATCAGCAGCGTCGGCAAGGCCAACGAGGCGTCCCTCAAGGGCGGCCAGGTCACCCTCCGGAGCCGCGCCAACCCCGGTGTGGTGTTCGGCCTGGGGCTCAACAACGCGCGGCCCCTGCTGAAGGACGCGAAGGTCCGTCAGGCGATCTCGGCCGCCGTCGACCGGAAGCAGATCGCCGACACGGTCTACCCGACCGGCACCCGGCCCGCGACCAGCATCCTGGCGCACACCACGCCCGACTACACCGATCTCTCGGCGGACCTGGCCCTCGACACGGCCAAGGCCAAGTCCCTTTTGGAGCAAGCCGGTTGGAAGGCGGACGGCGACGGCGTCCGCACCAAGGACGGCAAGAAGCTGGCCCTGACCATCAGCTGGTTCCCCAACGCGGCCACCAACCAGCCCGCGCTGGAGCTGGTCCAGCAGCAGCTCAAGGCGGTCGGCATCGACGTGGTGCTCAAGCAGCTGCCGGTCACGCAGTTCGCCACGACGCTCCAGTCGGGTGACTTCGACGTGGTGTGGGGGAACACGACCCGCGCCGACCCGGACATCCTGCGCAGCTCCTTCTCCACCCGGCTGGCCAACTTCTACCACCTCCCGACCAGTTCGCTGGACACGGCGCTGTCCGCGCAGGCCGCGACCACGGACACCGCGAAGCGTGAGCAACTGATCGGTGAGGCACAGCAGTTGATCGTGCGGAACGCGTACGACGTGCCGGTGGTGGAGCTCCAGACCCAGCTGGGCGTCTCGAACAAGGTGCACGACCTGACATTCGACTCCGGCAGCCGCGTCCAGCTGCACGACACCTGGATCGGCTAGCGCATGCGCCGCTATGTGATCAAACGGCTGGCGCAGGCGGTCGGGGTGCTGTGGGCGGCGTACACGGTGTCGTTCCTGGTGCTGGACCTCCTGCCCGGTGACCCGGTCTCCGCGATGGCGGGTGCCGGGATGGACACGGGGCAGGTCGATCCGGCCCAACTGGCCAGGCTGCGGCACGAGTACGGCTTCGACAAGCCGGTGCCGGTGCAGTACGCGGAGTATCTGGGGCGGGCGGTGCGCGGGGACTTCGGCGACGCGGTCTCCACCGGCCGCCCGGTGACCTCCACCCTGGCCGACGCGCTGCCGCAGACGCTCCAGCTGACCGGGGCCGCACTGCTGCTGGCGGTGGTCCTCGGCGGCGGCCTCGCGGTGGTGGCGACGTACACCTCGCGGCGGTGGCTGCGGCAGTTGCTGCTGTCGCTGCCCCCGCTGGGGGTGTCGGTCCCGGCGTTCTGGGTGGGGCTGTTGCTGGTCGAGGCGTTCTCGTTCAACCTGCACTGGTTTCCGGCGTTCGGCAACGACGGGCTCAAGGGGCTGGTGCTGCCTGCGCTCACGCTGGCCATCCCGACCGGCGCGCAGGTCGCCCAGGTGCTGGCGAAGAGCCTGCTGACCGCGCTGGACCAGGCCTACGTGGAGACCGCGCGCGCCAAGGGGGCCGGCCGGTGGCGGGTGCATCTGCGGCACGCGCTGCGCAACGCGTCGCTGCCGGTGCTGACGGTCGTCGGCCTGCTGGTCGGACAGCTGATCGCGGGTTCGGTGGTGGTCGAGACGGTGTTCTCCCGGGACGGTCTGGGCCGGGTGACCGCCGGGGCGGTCACCACCCAGGACATCCCGCTGGTCCAGGGGGTGGTGGTGTTCGGCGCGCTGATCTTCGTGGCGACGAACCTGCTCGTGGACCTCGTCTATCCGCTGCTGGACCCGCGGATCGTGGTGGCCTCGGACAGAAGGGCAGGCTTCGCATGAGTCAGAGCCTCGTCGACGACCAGGCCGGGGCCGCCCTCGGCTTCGCCCGGCCGGTCGAGAACGGATCCTCCTCGGAGCCGCCCGGCGGGCCCGCCGGCATCCGCCGGGTGCTGCGCTTCCTGCTGCGGCGTCCCGGTCTGCTGGTGTCCGTGGTCGTCCTCGTGCTGGTGGTGCTGGCCGCCTTCTGGCCGGACCTGTTCACCTCGCAGGACCCGCTGAAGGGGGTGCCGTCCCAGAACTTCCGCGGCCCGAGCGGCAGTCACTGGTTCGGCACCGACGAACTGGGCCGCGACGTCTTCTCCCGCGTGGTCCACGGCGCCCAGCTCTCCCTGAAGGCCACGCTGATCGCGGTCCTGGTCGCGTTCGTGGTCGGCGGACTGCTCGGTGTGGTCGCCGGGTTCGTGGGCCGCTGGGTGGACGACGTGCTGATGCGCTTCGTGGACGTCCTCCTCGCCATCCCCGCGCTGTTCCTTTCGCTGGCGCTGGTCACCGCGCTCGGGTACGGCACGGTGAAGGTGGCGGTCGCGGTCGGCACTGCCGGCGTCGCCTCCTTCGCCCGGGTGGCGCGGGCCGAGGTGCTGCGGGTGCGGCAGGCGGTGTTCGTGGAGGCGTCCCGGTCCTGCGGGGCCCGCTGGTACTCGGTGCTGGGCCGGCACGTGCTGCCCAACGCCGCCGGGCCGGTGATCGTGCTGGCCACCCTGGACTTCGGCTCCTCGATCCTGGCCGTGTCGGCGCTGAGCTTCCTCGGCTACGGCGCGCCGCCACCGGCCCCGGAATGGGGGACGTTGATCTCCGACGGCCGCAACTACCTGGCCAACGCCTGGTGGCTGACCGCGCTGCCCGGTCTGGCGATCGCCGCGACCGTGCTGGCCGCGAACCGCGTCGCGCGGGCGCTGGACGGCGAATGGGCACGACAGCGATGACCCACGACACGCATGAGAACAGTGACGCACACAAGAACCGCGGCGCACACGTGAACGGTGAAGCACGCGAGAACGGTGAGAACGTGACCGCACCACTCCTGGAGATCCGCGGCCTGTCCGTGTCGTACCGGACCCGGGGCGGCGCGGTACCGGCCGTACGGGGCGTGGACCTGGACGTATGGCCCGGACAGGTGACCGCCGTGGTCGGCGAGTCCGGCTCCGGCAAGAGCACCACCGCACACGCCGTCATCCGGCTGCTGGCGGCGAACGGCACCATCGACGCGGGCACCGTCCGCTTCGGCCGGCACGACCTGGCCGCCCTCTCCGAGGCGGAGCTGCGTACCGTGCGCGGCGCGCAGATCGGGTTGGTCCCGCAGGATCCGACCGTCTCGCTCAACCCGGTGAAGCGGATCGGCGAGCAGGTCGCCGAGGTGCTGCGCGTCCACGGCCTGGCGACCCGGCGCGCGGCGGCGGCCGAGGCGGTCGCCGTCCTCGACCGGGCCGGGCTGCCCGACGCGGCCGTCCGGGCCCGGCAGTACCCGCACGAGCTGTCCGGCGGCATGCGGCAACGCGCCCTCATCGCGATCGCGATCGCGGCGAAGCCCCGGCTGATCATCGCCGACGAGCCGACCAGCGCGCTGGACGTCACCGTGCAGCGGGTCATCCTCGACCATCTCCAGCACCTCACGGAGGAGTCGGGCACCGCGATCCTGCTGGTCACCCACGACCTCGGGGTGGCCGCCGACCGGGCCCAGCGCCTGGTGGTCATGGAGCAGGGCAGGCTCGTCGAGGCGGGCGAGACCCATGCCGTCCTCGCCGACCCGCAACACGACTACACCCGGCGGCTGCTGGCCGCCGCCCCGAGCCCGACCACGGCCCGCCCCCGTACCCCGGTCCCCGCAGCCCCGGCCGGCACGGCGCCTCCCCTGGTGGAGGCACGCAACCTGGTCAAGGAGTTCAGGCTGCCGCGGGCCGGCGGCGAGGCCCGGATCCTGCGCGCGGTCGACGACGTCAGCCTCACCCTGCGGCGCGGCCAGACCCTGGCTCTGGTCGGGGAGTCGGGCTCGGGCAAGTCCACCACCGCCCGGCTGGTGCTGCGCCTGGCCGGGGCGACCTCCGGACAGGTGCTGTTCGACGGCACCGACGTCACCACGGCCAGGGGTACCGCGGTCAGGGAACTGCGCCGGCGAGCCCAGCTCGTCTACCAGAACCCGTACGCCTCGCTGGACCCGCGCTTCTCCGTCGGGGAGGTGGTCACCGAGCCGCTGCGGGCGTTCAAGGTCGGCGACCGCGCCGCCCGGCTGGACCGCGCCCGCGAACTGCTCGACCGGGTCGCGCTGCCCGCCGCGACGCTGGAGCGCCGCCCGGCGGAACTGTCCGGCGGACAGCGCCAGCGGGTGGCCATCGCGCGTGCCCTGGCGCTCTCCCCCGACCTGGTGGTGTGCGACGAACCGGTCTCCGCGCTCGACGTGTCCGTGCAGGCCCAGGTCCTGGACCTGCTGGCCGAGTTGCAGGCGGACACCGGCGTGGCGTACCTGTTCATCTCGCACGACCTGGCCGTCATACGGCAGATCGCGCACCAGGTCGCCGTCATGCGGGGCGGACGGGTCGTCGAGACGGGCCCGCCGGCGGACCTGTTCTCCGAGCCCCGCCACGAGTACACCCGCGAGCTGCTGGCGGCGATCCCGGGCGGGCGGCGGGCCGGAGGGGGCCCGGACACGGGCCGGGCCGTCACACGCCGTCCGCCGGAAGGGCGTACAGGCCCGGCAGGTTGACCACGACGGCCTCCTGGGTGGTGCGGGCGATGACGACCACGGCCTCCTCGGCGGGGTCGGGGTTCTCCTCGCGGTGCGGCACGAACGGGGGGACGAAGATGTAGTCGCCCGGCGAGGTGCGCAGCCGTACCTCCGCGGGCCGGTCGCCCGTGTCGTCGAGGAAGACGAACTCGGGGTGCCCGCTCACGATGTAGATCGCGGTCTCGGACTCGCCGTGGTGGTGGTCCGAGCTGGCGGTCGCGGGGGCCACGTGGGTCTGGCCCATCCAGAGCTTCTCGGAGCCCACGGTCCGTCCGCTGACGGCGGCGAACCGGCGCATGCCGCCGGTCTGCGCGGTGTCGCCGTCGAGGGCGTCGGCGCGGACGTGGTGCAGCCGGGTGCGCAGCGGCGTCGCCGGGCGCTCCTGACCGTGCTGCCACCGGCGACCGGCGGCAGCACGGCGCACGTCCTGGCCATCGACTACGCCCTGCGCCCGGTCCTCAGCTCCATGGGCGCGGCGCACATCGTGCCCGGCTGGTTCACGCTCGACAAGCACATCACGACGGACGCCGACGGCCGGCTGACCGTGGCCCCCGCGTCGGCCGAGGCGCTGGCCGAGGTCACGGACCGCTTCTCGGCCGCGCTGCACGGCCGGCCGACCCGCCTGGCGGCCGCAGGCTGAGCCCTGCCCGTCACCGCTGCCGCGCATGACGAGGAGGGTTGCGGCGACACCTGGTACCGGGCGCCCCGCACGGTCCGGTACCGATCCGGCAGGCGCCGGACGCGGACTCCTCGCCCTGGAGCGCGGACCGCTTCCCGGCCGCATCCCATGCCACCCGCCCAATATGGTATTGACTGATACTATTTCAAGCGAGAAGATATCGGGTGTACCGGATGGAGAGGGGTGCCCGCGATCATGAACGTCTATGAGGCTGTCAGGAGTCGGCGGGCGGTCCGGGAATTCTCCGACCGGCAGGTTCCGCGGGAGGTGCTGGAGCGCGTACTGTCCGCCGCGGCCTGGGCTCCGTCCGCGTCGAACCTTCAACCGTGGCACGCCTACGTGCTGACCGGCCGGCCCCTGGCCGAGCTCAAGAAGCGTGCCGGCGAACGCATAGCGGCGGGCGATCCCTGGGACGAACCGGAGTACGAGCAGTACCCCCCGGTACTCGAAAGCCCCTACCAGGAGCGCCGATCCGCCTTCGGTGAGCAGCGCTACGGCGCGCTCGGCATTGCGCGTGCGGACCTGGAGGCGCGGCAGCGGGCCGCCGCCGCGAACTGGGACTGCTTCGGGGCGCCCGCGGCCCTGTTCTGCTACATCGACCGCCGTATGGGCCGACCCCAGTGGTCGGACCTGGGCATGTATCTGCAGTCCGTCATGCTGCTGCTCCGCGCCGAGGGGCTGCACAGTTGCACGCAGATGGCCTGGGCCAAGTATCACAGGACGGTCGCGGAGGTCCTGTCGCCTCCGGATGAACTCCTGCTCTTCTGCGGCATGTCGATCGGGCACGAGGACGTCACGGCAGGTCGGTCCCGTATCGGCCGGGCGCCGCTCGGGGAGACGGTCACCTTCGTGGACGGCTAGGGCCAGGGGCCAGGGGCGGGGGGCTGGTTCTGGTTCTGGTTCCAGGAGCGCAGCTTGTCGGGGTTGAGGACGACCCAGACCTGTGCGACACGGCGTTCAGCGATGTCGAAGCTGATGACGGCGGCGACCTGGTGACCGTAACGGGCGATGAGGCCGGTGCACCCGTTGACAGGGTGGGTGGCCAGGGCGGTGCGGGGGTGGCGGGCCAGGAGTGTCAGCAGACTGTGGGCGACCTGGCGGCTGCCGTGCACCGGTCTGTTCAGTGCACGGACCTTGCCGCCGCCGTCGAAGAACGCCGTGGCGTCGGGACACAGCAGCGACCCGAGCAGTTCGGCATCCCCGTCCACGCACGCCTGGCGGACGGTGCGGGCGACGAGATCGTGCACCTCCGGCGGAGTGGAGTGCGAACGCCGGGTGCGAAGACTGCGGCCGGCACGGTCGGCGAGTTCGGCGCACTCGGGCTCCGGGCGTCCCACGAGGCCGGCCACCGCGTCGGAGGTCGTCCCGAAGACGTCATGGAGCACGAACGCCGCCCACTCGGCCGGTGACAGCGAGTCCAGCGCGTCCAGCAGCACCCGGCCGACCTCCTCCTCCAGGGTCGCCTTGGTCCGGTCCCTCTCCGCGCCCTTCTCCGTCGCGCCGCGAGAGGGGCGGGCGAGCAGGCCCAGACAGATCGCGCCGGCGGTCTTCGCGAGCCAGTAGCGGGGAACCGCGATCTGCCCGCGCTTCGCGTCGGGCAGCCCGTACCACCGGCGGTAGGCCTCAGCGACCACGGCCTCCGCCTCGCGGGAGTCGCCCAGCATCCAGCAGGCGACGTCCAGCAGGTGCCGCCGCTCGTCGAGCAGCTCCGCTACCGGCACCGCGTCAGCATGGTCCATGGGGCTTCTCCCCTGACAGGGCTCAGCACGGCACGCGGCCGCGGACACGGAGGGTGCCGCACCTCCTCGATGCATCGGTTCAACCCATTGACCGGACAGACCGCAGGCTTGTGACGCACACGACTCACGACTCCGGGGCGGCCGGTCTTCGCTCAAGGCGACTGAACCGCATGAACCCACCGTTGCCCCGCAGTCCGGCCAGGCCCGGACCTACGCGCTCACGCCCTGCCGTCATCGGAGGGATGGGCGAACCGGGTCAGCAGCTCCGTCAGCAGCTCCCGCTCGCCCGCTTCCAGGCCGGCGACCAGGCGCTCGGCCGGCGGTTCCGCCGCCACATGCGCCGCGTCGAACAGCTCCAGGCCCCGCGGCGTGATCTCCACGGACCGCACCCGCCGGTCCCCCGGAACCGGCCTGCGCACCGCGAGGCCCATCCGCTCCAGGTCGTCGACGACCCTCATGACCCCCGCCTTGTCCGACCCCGTCGCCGGCCCCAGATCCCGCTGCACCGTCGGGCCGCGGTCCACCAGAACCAGCAGCACCGCGAAATGCCGCAACTCGATACCCAGCGGCCGCAGTGCCTCCGCCATCACCCCCGCCACCCGCCAGTGCGCCCGCCGCAGCAACAGTCCGAGGGCAAAAGGAGAAACGTCTCCGGGGCGGTCGGTCGCACGCGAGCCGACCGAGGGGTGAGGAGTGTCGGCAGTCACGGTCCCAGATTACCAGTTATACGCTCATTCGATACGGTTGCGTGTGAAACAAACGGGACCACTCACACCGGTTTCGTGACCGTCACGGAGACGACATGGCCACTGAGACCCACGGCACACCCCGCTCCGGTGTCACACCTTGCCGCTCTGTCCGGTCAGTAGTGCGTACCAGCAATTCTTCAAGGAGTGCTCATGGACGCACGTCTCGACTACTACGGCAATCCCTTCGCGGGCAAGGTGCTCAGGCATCTCCTGTCGACCAGCAAGGCGCTGTCGGACTCGACGTTGCCGGCCACCGTCCAGCATCTGGTGGAGATCCGCGCCAGCCAGATCAACGGCTGCGGCTTCTGCACCGACATGCACACCACAGAGGCCGCCCATGCCGGGGAGAGCGACGTGCGGCTCAACCTGATCGCGGCCTGGCGGGAGGCGACGGTCTTCACCGAGGCCGAGCGCGCCGCGCTGGAGCTGGCCGAGCAGGGCACCCGTGTCGCGGACGCGGCCGGTGGGGTCACCGACGAGGCCTGGGCGAACGCCGCCCAGCACTTCGACGAGGAGCAACTCGCCGCGCTGACGACCCTCGTCGCCGTCATCAACGCCTACAACCGCATCAACATCATCACCCGGCAGCCGGCCGGCGGCTACAAGGTCGGCATGTTCGGCTGAGCCGATCCGCACACCAGGTGTCGCAGCCGGCAGCCGAACGGGTGACGGGCGAGCGCCGGCTCGCGGTAGGGCAAGTTGTCGTGAGCCCGGAATCGGCTGACGCGAGATCATCCGTTCCGGGCCGGTCCACGGAGGTTCAGCACCATGCACGAAACGCACTCGGATGACGGCTTCGGACCCAGGATGCTGGCGGACGTCAAGCCGCCTTTCATCCCCGAGGGAGCTTCGGGAATGACCGTTCTCGTCGAGTGGCCGCCAGGCGACCCGGGCACTCCTCCGCACCGGCACTCGGGGCCGTGTTTCGGCTACGTCCTCGAAGGTGCGGTCCGGTGGGAGCTCGAAGGCGAGCCGGAGCGCGTGATCAACGCAGGTGAGACGTTCTGGGAGCCGGGCGGCGAGGTGATCCACTACCAGAACGGCAACGCCTCGCAGGACGAGCCGGCCAAGTACATCGTGTTCATGATGTGCGCCCCGGGCCGGCCGATGCTCACCCTGGTCGACGACGCGGAACTGGCGAAGCGGGCCCACCTGCGCGCCCCGCGCCCCACCGGCTGACCTGTCACCGGCACGCAGGCCGGCTGCCGGTGATGCACCGCACCGCCATGGTCCCGGCCATGGCGGTGCCGTCGTCCGCCAGGGGATGCGCCGGTCGCCCCGGCCCCGCCGGTGGGCGCGAGGCGGTCAGGACAGCCAGTCGGCGTAGCGGGTGGGGGCGAGGTGGGCGTTCTTGTCGGTGAGGACGTCGCCCTTGACCACGGCGAACATGCCGGCGGTGGGGTCGGTGACGACGGTACGGGGGTCGCCCTTGTGGGACAGCGTGATCCGGCCCAGTTCGTCCAGGGGGAAGATCTCGGGGCCGGCGATGTTGCGGATCCCGTTCAGCGGGGGGCCTGCGGCGACCTCCGCCACCGCGTCGGCCACGTCCCCGGAGGCGATGGGCTGGAGGGGCGTGGCGGGAAGCCGGACGCTGTCCGCGTCGGCCGTCCAGGACAGAACCGCATCCAGGAAGTCCATGAACTGCGTGGCCCGGACGATCGAGTAGGGGATCGACCCGTCCGCCAGGATCTTCTCCTGGAGCGCCTTTGCGCGGTAGTAGTCCATCTCGGGCACCTGGTCCGTGCCGACGATCGAGAGGATCACGAAGTGGCCGACACCGGCCTTCTCCGCCGCCGCCAGCAGGTTGTCCATCGAGGTCTGGAAGAAGGCGAGGGAGGCGTCGTCGAAGGTCGGGGAGTTCGTCAGGTTGACGACGACGTCGGCTCCCGTGAGCGCCTCGTCCAGCCCCTGTCCGGTGATGATGTCGACTCCCGTGGACTGCGAGTGCGGCACTGCCTCGTGCCCGGCGGCGTTCAGGTCCTTGACGACCTGCGACCCGATCAGTCCCGTACCGCCGATGACTGCGAACTTCATGACATGCCCCTTCGCCGGTAGTAAGCCCGAAGTGAGACATAAGCCACTATATGTGGGCCACATAGGTCCCACTCGGGCACATGCCGCCCGCCCCCCCCTGAGCCCTGCACCCGTCTCGACACAGAGGCCCCTGGCGAACACACGGTCCGGCCGGGGAAGAGGCCGCTCAGCGTTCACCGGTCGGCGCGCCCGGCGCCGGCCACAGCGCCCGCACCGCGTCGGGCACCTCGGCCACGACAGCCGGATCGAGCAGGGCCACCTGGAGAATGTAGCCGGGGAGGACGGAGAGCATCGCCGAAGCGATCCCCTCGGCCGTCGCACTCATCGGCAGACCGCCCCGCTCCTGGTTCTCACGGACCAGCGTGACCAGGTTGGCGCGTATGCCGCCCATGAGGTGATCGAGCTTGTCCGCCAGCGAGCGGTTGCGCATGGCCTCTCCCCAGACCAGAACCGCGAGGCCGGCCACGTCCTCCTCGGCGGACTTGGCCCGAATCACGTCGAGCAGTTCCGCCAGGACCTCCCCCATGGACCGACCCTGCCGGTTCACGGCGACGGCGACCGTGATGTCGAGGACGTCGCGCATGTTCTCCTCGGCGATCGCGAGGATCATCTCGTCCTTGCTGGTGAAGTGCCGATACACCGCACCCGCGGACAGCCCCGACTCCGCGAACAGGTCCTGCATGGACGTGGAGTGGAACCCGCCGCGGAGGAAGCAGCGGCGCGCCGCGTCCAGGATCTGCTTGCGCCGGGCGTCCATGTGCTGCTGGGTGACCTTGGGCATGAGGCCAGGATACCAAAGAAAACGAACATTCGTGTTGACGTTGCCCGACCCGGCGGGCCAGACTGGACCCTCAAGAAAAACGATCATTCTTTTTTATGAGAGGGCAGGCCGTGAGGAACCCCTTGTCAGGACACCGGGCGTGGCGGGAAGCAGCCATCGCCGTCGTGGTGCTGCCCATGGCGATCGCCCTGGCGGTGATGGCGTTCGCCTGGCCGGCGGGGCGGATCTCGCCGCGCGACGTCCCGGTCGGCATCGTGGGCACGGGTCCGGCCAGTCAGCACGCGGTGGAGGCACTGACCCGGCAGCGGCCCGGCGCCTTCGACTTCCGCCTCTATCCCGACCAGCAGGCGGCACGGTCGGCGATCGGGAACCGGGACGTCTACGGCGCCTTCGCCGTCTCCGGCGACAGCGTCACCGTGCTCAAGGCCAGTGCGGCGAGCCCTTCCGTGGCCCAGCTTCTGACCGATGTCGGACAGCAGTTGGCGGACAAGGCCACCCAGCAGATGGCGGCCCGGCAGAAGGCCGCCGAACAGAAGGCCTCGCAGCAGAAGGCCGCCGAGCGGAAGGCCGGCAGTACGCATTCCCCGAAGGCCCACCAGCAGGCCGCCGCCCGTCAGGGGGCCGCGGGCGCCGATGCCCCGGTGCAGGTCCTCGCGAAGTCGGTCGACGTGGTACCCGTCGCCACGGACGACCCCCGGGGTGCGGTGTTCAGCTCGTCGGTCTTCCCGCTCACGATCTGCGGCATTCTGATCGGGGCGTTCGTCACGATGGCTCGCGGCCTGGCCCGCCCGCGGCACCGGGTGCTGACGCTTCTCGTCGCATGCGCCGTCGCGGCTCTCGGCGTCCATCTCGTGGCCCAGGGTTTCCTCGGAGCGCTGCCCCACAACCACGTGGCCACATGGGCGGTCCTGACCCTCGACCTGCTTGCCGTCAGCGCCACCGCCGCAGGCGTGATCCGGCTCCTGGGGCCGGCCGGCCTTGGACTCAGCGCCGCGCTCATGGTCTTCGTCGGAAACGCCTTCTCCGGCGCCACCTCCGCTCCGGAGCTGCTTCCCGAGGGGGCGGACCACGTCGGCCAGTGGCTGCCCCCGGGCGCCGGAGCCAGCCTGCTGCGCGACACCACGTACTTCGACGGCAACGGCGACACCGGCCCCCTCGCCGTCCTCGCCCTGTGGACCGTCTGCGGGCTCACCGCAGTCATGTGCGGGCACTGGGTCGCCAGGGAATCCCGCGGCACGAAGACCGGTGCACCGGCATCCGTCGAGCTGCTCCCGGCACTGCCTGCGTCCGGCTCCGCCTTGACGGTCGGGCGCCACGCGCACGCCCGTCGCCATGACGGCGAGGACTGACACCGAGCGCTTCATGTGCGCGAGCTGTCGCACGCGCGACGGCTCGCGCCGTACCGGAACGGACACACATCATGCCTGCCCGACAGGACCCTCCCCCGGCACACCGGACCGAGCATCCGCAGTCCGCCGACACCTCTCCGGCCATCAGCCGGGCCTTCGCCCTGCTCAGCAACGGCTGGAACGGCCTGATCCTCATGGCCTTGGCCAAGGGGCCGGCCG
This sequence comes from Streptomyces sp. NPDC090499, assembly GCF_044769305.1. Taxonomy (NCBI): domain Bacteria; kingdom Bacillati; phylum Actinomycetota; class Actinomycetes; order Kitasatosporales; family Streptomycetaceae; genus Streptomyces; species Streptomyces sp. NPDC090499. Next base: position 3,472 of record NZ_JBIVXP010000014.1, on the reverse strand, counting down.
ACTCCGCAGAGATTCGCGAGCGCATCCCAGGCATCAGCAGCCGCACGCTCGCCGGGCGGCTCCGGGAACTGACCGCGATCGATCTGGTCACCCAGGACGTCCGGCCCGAGCCGTCATCGCGAACCCGCTACGCCCTCTCTCCGCACGGCAGCGCCTTCCTCATCCCCCTGGCCGTTCTGTTCCTCTGGGCGGAGGACCACCTGCCGGCGAGCACCCCACCGGCATCCGGCCGACCGGCCACGACCGGCCCCTGACCCCCGCCGAGGAGAGGCCCCCGAGCAAGGGAGAGCGACCGCTCTCAGCATTTCGCCCATATCATTTCATTTCGCTGCCTTCCGGCTGGCAAGGCGGCACTGGCACCGCATCGGACAAGGGAGCCTGGTTGATCTTGGACGTCTACGAGGCAGTGACCAGCCGACGAGCCGTACGTGGATTCACCGACCGGCCCGTCCCGAGGGAGGTGCTGGAGCGCGTGCTGTCCGCTGCGGCCTGGGCGCCCTCCGGATCGAACCTGCAGCCCTGGCGCGTCTACGTGCTGACCGGCCGACCGCTGGGCGAACTCAAGGAGCTCGCCGGCGAGCGCGTGGCCGCGTGCGATCCCTGGGACGAGCGGGAATACGAGATGTACCCGCAGACACTGAAGTCCCCCTACCGCGAGCGCCGATCCGCCTTCGGTGCCGAGCGCTACAGCTCGCTCGGCATCGGCCGCGAGGACTGGGAGGCGCGCCAGAGGGCCGCTTCCGCGAACTGGGACTGCTTCGGCGCGCCCGCCGCCCTGTTCTGCTACATCGACCGGGGCCTGGGCCGCCCCCAGTGGTCCGACGTCGGCATGTATCTGCAGACCGTGATGCTGCTGCTCCGCGCGGAAGGCCTGCACAGCTGCCCGCAGATGGCGTGGTCGGTCTACCGCAAGACCGTCGCGGAGGTCCTGTCGCCCCCCGACGACCTCATCCTCTTCTGCGGCATGTCGATCGGATTCGAGGACACCGACGCTCCCCACACCCGCACGGGCCGGGCACCGCTCGAACAGACGGTCACCTTCGTCGATGACTAGGTCCTGCCCGACAGCGTGCCACTCGGGCATGGCAGTGCGGGCATGCCGCAGGCCACGCAGGCCACATGTGCCCTCAAGGCCGCTGTCCCCTCCCGTGTCGACCACGGACGGCTCTCTCCCGCGCGGGGCCGGCCGGTACGGACGTACGGTGCTGGTATGTGTGCCACGCGGGAAGACGGCGCGGTACCGCCCTACGAGCCCCGTCCGTCCTCAACCGCCTCCGTGTCGACGTGCCGGGCCGAGCTGGACCGGCTGCTGGAGTCCGCCGTGCACGACACGGGGGTGCCCGCTGGTGCGGTCTTCCTGCTGGCGCCCGACGGGCAGACGCTGCAACTGGAGGTGACCGCGGGGCTGTCGGAGGAGTATCTGGCGCCCTGGTCCCGGGTGGCCCTGTCGAGCCCTGTCGCGGTGGCGGAGGCGCTGCGCCTGCGACGGCTGGTCTGGCTGAGCGATCCCGAGGAGTTCGCCCGGCGCTATCCGCGTACGGCGATCGCACTCCCCTACCACTGCGCATCAGCCGCTGCGCCGATCGTCACCGGCACCACAGCCTGGGGCACACTGCTGCTCCTGTGGTCCGGGGCCGACGCCGAGGGGGCCGCCGGGGCCACCGCTCCGCGACCCGACCGGGTTGCCGCGGCCTGTCGCCGCCTGGAGCGGTTCCTGTGCGCCGCCGCCGACACCGGCCACGCCGTACGTCCGGGACCGGTACCGCGCACCCTGCCGCAGCCGCCGGCCCGCAGCCGTGGTCCGGCCGAGGCGCTGGCCGCGGCGGACCTCGTCGAACGGCTGCCGGAGGGCAGCTGCTCGCTCGACCTCAAGGGCACGTTCACCTACGTCAGCGCCACCGCCGCGACGCTGCTGGGCGGCAGCGTCCCCGAGCTGACCGGCAGACGTCCCTGGCAGTCCCTGCCCTGGTGCGACGACTCGCCCATCGAGGAGTGCTTCCGCGCCGCCCTGGTCAGTCGCAGGCCCGCCTACTTCACCGCCCTGCGTCCGCCGGACCAGTGGCTCGCCTTCGAGCTCTACCCCGACGGATCCGGTGCAAGCCTCCGCATCTCGCCGACCGGCCCCGGCCCGTTCGCACCGAAAACGGGCACCTTCCTGGGCCAGGCGATCCCTCTCGGCGAGGTCTACCAGGTGCTGCACCTGGCCGCCGCCCTCTCCGAAGCCGTGGGCGTGTCCGACGTGGTCGATCTGATCACCGGAGAGATACTGCCGGCCTTCGGCGCCCGGACCGTGGCCCTGCTCGCGGTGGAGGAGGGCAGAATGCATGTCATCGGCCGTCGCGGATACGACCCCGAGCTCCTGGAACTCTTCGACGGAGCGCCGCTGACCTGCCCGGCGCCCCCGGTCCGGGTCCTCGCCACGGGCCGGCCCAGCTTCTTCACCACGTTCGAGGAACTGTCCCGCGCCTACCCGCCCGCCGTCCGTCAGGAAGGTCTGCACGCCTGGGCGTTTCTGCCGCTCATCACGTCCGGGCGCCCGGTGGGCTCGTGCGTGTTCGCCTTCGACCGCCCCCACACCTTCTCCGAACAGGAACGGGTGGTCTTCACCGCGCTCGCGGGGCTCATCGCGCAGGCACTGGATCGGGCCCGCCTGTACGACACCAGCAAGGAGCTCGCGCAGACCCTGCAAGCCGCCCTGCTCCCCGACTCGCTGCCCGACGTCCCCGGCCTGGACGCAGCCGCCCGCTACCTTCCGGCCGCCCGTGGCATGGACATCGGCGGCGACTTCTACGATCTGGTCCGGGTGAACGACACCTCCGCGGCCGCGTTCATCGGCGACGTGCAGGGCCACAACGTCACCGCCGCCGCGCTCATGGGCCGGATCCGCCCCACCCTCCGCTCCCACGCCGCCACCGGAACGACACCGGCACAAGCCCTCACCCTGGCCAACCGCCAACTGGTCGACCTGGACCCGGGCCGCTTCGTCAGCTGTCTGTACGCGCATCTCGACCTCGCACGCCACCGGGCCGTCCTGGCCACCGCCGGGCATCCCCCGCCGGTCCTGCGCCACCCCGACGGACACGCCGAGGTCCTTTCCCTGCCCCCGGGCTGCTGCTCGGCATCGACCCCGACGCGGACTACCCCGCCACCGAGATCCCGCTGACGCCCGGCACCGTCCTCGCCCTGTACACCGACGGACTCGTCGAAACTCCCGGAGCCGACCTGGACGACGCCATGTCCGGGCTCGCCACCCAGCTCGCCCAGACCCGGTCCCGGCCGTTGGACGGGCTCGCCACGGCCCTGATCGACCATGCCCGGCACACCGCCCCCATGACGGACGACATCACCCTGCTGCTCATCGGGGTCACCACCACCGGCTAGAAGGCTGATGAAGATCTTGGGGTTCTGGTCCTGCCGCGTGAGCGGCAGGACCAGACTCGTCTTGTGGCGATGGGTGAGTGGGTCGGCGAGA
>NZ_JBIVXP010000013.1:108072-254621 GCF_044769305.1 Streptomyces sp. NPDC090499 | reverse complement strand
GACAACATCTGGCTCGGCGACCGCGACGCCGTCCGCACCCCCATGCAGTGGACCCCCGACCGCAACGCCGGCTTCTCCTCCTGCGACCCCGGACGCCTCTACCTCCCCACGATCATGGACCCCGTCTACGGCTACCAGGTCACCAACGTCGAGGCCTCCATGTCCTCGCCGTCCTCCCTGCTGCACTGGACCCGCCGCATGATCGAGATCCGCAAGCAGAATCCTGCCTTCGGACTGGGGTCCTACACCGAACTGCAGTCCTCCAACCCGGCGGTGATCGCGTTCCTGCGGGAGTACGAGGACGACCTCGTGCTGTGCGTGCACAACTTCTCCCGCTTCGCCCAGCCCACCGAGCTCGATCTGCGGGCCTACGACGGCCGGCACCCGGTCGAGCTGATCGGCGGGGTGCGGTTCCCCGCCATCGGTGAACTGCCGTATCTGCTGACCCTCGCGGGGCACGGCTTCTACTGGTTCCGGCTCTCCCGAGTCGCCTCCCGCATCGGCCGCCGGCGCTGAACGTGCGGAGCCGAGGAAAGGACGCGTCACCATGACGAAGACCATTGACCCGCCCCGGAGCACGACGGCCGGGCTCGACCGGCCACTGGTCTCGCTGGGCGGGCTGCTGCGCGACTGGCTGCCGCGGCAGCGCTGGTTCGCGGGCAAGGACCGGCCCGTCACCGAACTGTCCGTGCTGTCCATGACCGAACTCTTCCCCGGCTGCCTGCACCTGCTGGTCCACGCCGACCACTCCCCCCACGGCGGCACCACCCCGTCCGGTGACTGCTACCAGCTCCTGCTCGGCGTCCGCGAACACCGCGCGCCCAGGCTGGAGCGGGCCTACATAGGCCGGGCCGAGGAGGGTTCGCTGGCCGGACTCGCGGTCTACGACGCCCTGCACGACCCACGCGCCGCCGAACTGCTCCTGGAACGGCTGCGGATACCCGGCACGGCCGGCCCGCTGTGCTTCGAGACCGCCCCGCAGGCCCGGATACCCGGCGGACTCGCGCCGCGGCTGCTGGACGCCGAGCAGTCCAACTCCTCCCTGGTGTACGGCGACTCCTACATCCTGAAGGTGTTCCGGCGGATACAGCCCGGCGTCAACCCGGACCTGGAAGTCCCCGGCGCGCTGGCCGCGCAGGGCTGCGCCCGGGTGCCGGCGCCGGTGGCCTGGTTCCGCACCACCGAGCCGAGCCCGGCGACCCTCGGGGTGCTGCAGCCCTTCCTGCCGGGCGCTGCCGACGGCTGGACGCTGGCCCTGCGCGCGCTCGCGGCCGGGGACGACTTCACCACCGAGGCGCACGAGCTGGGGCGGGCCACCGCGGACGTGCATCTCGCGCTCGCCGCCGCCTTCCCGGCCGCCGTCCACGACGAACACAGCCGCACGGCCGAGGCGATGTCGGCGCGGCTGGCCGAGGCCGCGGACGCGGTGCCGGCACTGCGGCCGTTCGTCCCCGGGCTGCGCGGCGCCTTCGAGGCGCTCGCCACCTGTGACGCGGGGCCGCTCGCCCAGCGGATCCACGGCGATCTCCATCTCGGGCAGGTGCTGCGGGCGGACCGGGAATGGTTCGTCATCGACTTCGAGGGCGAGCCGTCCCGGCCCCTCGCCGAGCGGCGCAGCACCCAGTCGCCGGTGCGGGACGTCGCCGGGATGCTGCGCTCCTTCGACTACGCGGCCCGTCAGCGCCGTCCCTGGCGCCCGGAGTGGGCCCGCCGCTGCCGGGAGGCCTACTGCGCGGGTTACGCTGCCCGGGCCGGCTGGGACCCGCGCAAGAAGCACGCACTGCTGCGCGCCCACGAGACGGACCGCGCGGTGTACGAGGTGGTGTACGAAGCCCGGCACCGGCCGGCCTGGCTTCCGGTTCCGATGGCCGCGATCGAGCGGCTCGCCCGCTGGAGAGGCTGACGTCATGGCACTGCGCGACTCCTCGCTCCCGGAGCCCTCCGGACCCTCCCGGCCCACGGCCCCGCCCCTGGACGCCGCCGACCGCGGGCGGCTGCTCGCGGGCAGCCACCACGATCCGCACGCGCTGCTCGGCGCCCGCCCGGTGGACGGCGGCACCCTCTTCCGCGCCCTGCGCCCGCACGCCCGCGCCGTGAGCGTACTGGCCGACGGGGTGCGCAGCCCCCTGGTGCCGGAGGACGACGGGCTCTTCGCGGCGGTGCTGCCCTACGCCGAGGTCCCGTCGTACACCCTGCTCGTCGAGTATGAGGAGGGGGAGGCGGAGGGCGGCGAGACCGGGGAGCACGAGGTCCACGACCCGTACCGCTTCCCGCCCGCGCTCGGTGAGTTCGACCTGCACCTGATCCGGGAGGGGCGGCACGAGCAGCTGTGGAAGGCGCTCGGTGCCGAGCCGATGACCCATGACGGGGTGGCCGGCACCCGGTTCACGGTGTGGGCGCCGAACGCCCAGGGGGTGCGGGTGGCCGGGGACTTCACGTGCTGGGACGGCACGCAGTTCCCGATGCGTTCGCTGGGCGCGGCCGGGGTGTGGGAGCTGTTCCTGCCGGGGGTGGGCGAGGGTGCCCGGTACAAGTTCGAGATCACCTCCCGGTACGGCGGCCGGTTCCTCAAGGCGGACCCGATGGCCCGGCGCACGGAGGTGCCGCCCGCGACCGCCTCGATCGTGACGGCGTCCCGGTACGAGTGGGGCGACGCGGAGTGGATGGCGCACCGCGGCGACACCCCCGTCCACGAGGCGCCGTTCTCGGTCTACGAGGTGCACCTGGCGTCCTGGCGCCCCGGCCTGACCTACCGGCAGCTGGCCGAGGAACTGCCCGCCTACGTCGGCGACCTGGGCTTCACGCACGTCGAGTTCATGCCGGTCGCCGAGCACCCCTTCGGCGGCTCCTGGGGCTACCAGGTCACCGGCTTCTACGCGCCGACCTCCCGGCTCGGCACCCCCGACGACCTCAGGTTCCTGGTCGACGCGCTGCACCGGGCCGGCATCGGCGTGATCATGGACTGGGTGCCCGCCCACTTCCCCAAGGACGACTGGGCGCTGGCCCGCTTCGACGGGGACCCGCTGTACGAGCCCGGGGACGAGCGGCGGGCCGAGCATCCGGACTGGGGGACCTACGAGTTCGACCTCGGCCGGGTGGAGGTGCGCAACTTCCTCGTCGCCAACGCCGTGTACTGGTGCGAGGAGTTCCACGTCGACGGGCTGCGGGTGGACGCGGTCGCCTCGATGCTCTACCTGGACTACTCGCGGGACTCCGGGCAGTGGACGCCGAACGTGTTCGGCGGGCGCGAGGACCTGGACGCGGTGGCGTTCCTGCAGGAGATGAACGCGACCGTGTACCGGCGGGCGCCCGGGGTGGTGACCATCGCCGAGGAGTCCACCGCGTGGGACGGGGTGACCCGGCCGACCGACGGCGGCGGGCTGGGCTTCGGGCTGAAGTGGAACATGGGCTGGATGCACGACTCGCTGCAGTACATCGAGCACGAGCCGGTGCACCGGAAGTACCACCACCACGAGATGACCTTCTCGATGGTCTACGCGTACAGCGAGAACTACGTGCTGCCCATCTCCCACGACGAGGTCGTGCACGGGAAGCGGTCGCTCGTCTCGAAGATGCCGGGCGACTGGTGGCAGCAGCGGGCCAACCACCGTGCGTATCTGGCCTTCATGTGGGCCCATCCGGGCAAGCAACTGCTCTTCATGGGGCAGGAGTTCGCCCAGGGCGGCGAGTGGTCCCACGCCGACGGCCCGGACTGGTGGCTGCTCGACCCGCAGTACGGGGCCGCGGCCGATCACCGGGGTGTCCAAGATCTGGTCCGCGATCTCAACTCCGGGTACCGCACGCACCCCGCGCTGTGGCAGCGGGACACCGATCCGGCGGGTTTCCAGTGGGTCCTGGGGGACGCGGCCGAGGACAACGTCTTCGCCTTCCTGAGGTTCGATGCCGAGGCCCGGCCACTGCTGGCGGTCTCCAACCTCTCCCCCGTGGTCCGTCCCGGCTACCGGCTGGGCGTGCCCAAGGGGACGCCCGTCTGGCAGGAGATCCTCAACACCGACAGCGCCCGGTACGGCGGCGGGGACGTCGTCAGCCGGGGGCCGCTGCTCGCCGACGACCAGGTTCTGCGGCTCACGCTGCCCCCGCTGGGCACGGTGTGGCTGGAGCCCGTCGCCCCGTAGCCCGCCGAGGACTCCGGCACGTGTTTCCGCGGCCGGGTCCGGGCAGTCCGGGATGAAAGACCCGCCGCGCCCGGTCGCGGCCCGGCCGGAGGGCGGTTCCCCGTGCTGCGTACCGTCGGAGTGGAGGAAGAACTTCTGCTGGTCCACCCGGACAGCGGGGAGCCGATGCCCCGGTCGGCCGCCGTCGTCGACCGGGCCGCCCTGGACGATCCCGGGCAGGCCGTGTTCCAGACCGAACTGTTCGGGCAGATGCTGGAGCTCGCGACCAGTCCGCAGCGGGACATGGCGGAGCTCGGCGCCGAGATCGTCGGCTGCCGCAAGGAGGCGGGCCGGCTGGCCGGCGAGATCGGCTGCGCGGTCGCGGCGCTCGCCACCTGCCCGCTGCCGGTCGACCCGGCGCTCACCCGGCAGGACCGCTACCACTGGATGGCCGGGCGGTACGGGGCCGCCATGGTGGACTGGTTCGTCTGCGGCTGCCATGTGCACGTGTCGGTGGAGTCCGACGAGGAGGGCGTCGCCGTCCTCGACCGGATCCGGCCCTGGCTTCCGGTGCTGCGCGCGCTCAGCGTCAACTCGCCGTTCTGGCAGGGCCGGGACTCCGGTTACGCCAGCTTCCGCAGCCGGCTGTGGGCGCGCGGCCCGTCGGCGGGGCCGACCGAACTGTTCGGCTCGCCCGAGCGGTACCGGCGGCGGGTCGCGGACATGGTGGCCAGCGGGGTCATCCTCGATGCGGGGATGGTGTACTTCGACGCCCGCCTGTCCACGCGCTATCCGACGGTGGAGGTCCGGGTGGCCGACGTCTGCCTGCGTGCGGACACCACCGTCCTCGTCGCCACGCTGATCCGCGCGCTGGTGGAGACCGCCGCGCGTGACTGGCGGGCCGGGCGGCCGCCGCTCGACCTCAGTGTGAGCATGCTCCGGCTGGCTTCCTGGCAGGCCGCCCGCCTCGGTCTGGAGCAGGATCTCCTCGACCCCGTGACCATGCGACCGCGGCCCGCCGTCGAGGTGGTGCGCGCGCTGCTCGCGCACACCGCGCAGGCGCTCGCCGACAGCGGTGACACGGTCGGCGCCGAGGAGGCCGTCGCACAGTTGCTGCACAGGGGCACCGGCGCCCGCGAGCAACGGTCGTTCCTGGAGCGCACCGGGAGTCTGCGGGACGTCGTCGTGGAGTGCGTGCGCCGCACCCAGGGCTGAACTCCGGGGCTGAGCTTTGTCATCGGGTGGAAACGAGTTGACCGTTCCCGACACGAGCCGCACTCGCCTGGGCTAGATTCGACCCGCGTCGACAACAGTACCGATCGGGAGGGTAACCCTCCGTACATCCAGGAGCAGCGCATGCGCGACTACGCCCTCGCTCCGACGACCGCTTCGACCCTGACCGGCGGGCTCGCCGACAGCGTCTTCGAGACGGCGGACCGGAACCCCACCCTGCCGGTGCTGGCGCGCCGGCCCGAGGGCGCCGCCGCGGGCTGGGAGGAGGTCACCGCGGTCGAACTGCGGGACGAGGTGGTCGACCTGGCCAAGGGGCTGATCGCGTCGGGGATCTCGCCCGGTCAGCGGGTGGCCGTGATGGCGCGGACCCGTTACGAGTGGACGGTGCTGGGCCTCGCGCTGTGGTCGGTGGGGGCGGAGATCGTCCCGATCCACCCGACGTCCTCCCGGGACCAGGTCGAGTGGATCCTGCGGGACGCCCGCTGTGTGGCCGTCGCGGTCGAGGACGAGCAGGCGGTGATGACCGTCGGCACGGTGTGCGAGGGGCTGCCCGGACTCAAGCACGTGTGGCAGCTGGACGCGGGGGCGCTGCCCGAGCTGGTGCAGAAGGGCAGGTTCGTGCCGCTGACCACGGTGGAGTCGCTGCGCCGGATCGTGATGCCCGACTCGACGGCGGCCATCACCTACACCTCGGGCACCTCGGGCCGTCCGCTGGGCTGCGCGCTGAGCCACCGCGGGCTCGCCTACCCGTGCGACACCCTGCTGGCGGGCTGGGGGCACACCGCGGCGCGCCCCGGCGAGCAGGCCTCCGTGCTGGCCTTCCTGCCGTTCTCGCACGTGTACGGCCTGATGATCATGGTGATCTGTCTGCGCGGCGGGATCCTGATGGGCCACGAGCCGGAGATGACCGAGGCCGCGCTGGCCACGGCGCTGGCCACGTTCCGGCCGACCTATCTGTACGCCGTGCCGTCGGTGCTGGAGAAGCTGTACAAGACGTTCCTGCGCACCTCCCAGCAGCACGGCCGGGGCGCCCTGTTCGAGCGGGCCGCGGAGACCGCGCGGGACTTCGCGGCGGCCACGGAGCGGCAGCGGCTGGGCACCGGGGCGGGCCCGGGTTTCGACCTGCGGCTGCAGCACGCCCTGTACGAGCGGACGGTGTACCGCAAGCTGCGGGGGGCACTCGGCGGACGGGTGCTGCGGGCCACGTCCGGCGGCTCCTCGCTCAGCCGTGAGCTCACCCTGTTCTACGAGGGCATCGGCATGTTCGTCCACGACGGTTACGGCCTCACCGAGTCCAGCGGCGGGATCACCATGCAGCCGCTGGGCCGGGAGAAGTCGGGCACGGTCGGCCAGGCCCTGCCGGGCACCCAGATCCAGGTGGCCGAGGACGGCGAGATCCTGGTCCGCGGTCCGTCGGTGTTCCAGGGGTACGTCGGCGACGGCTACGCGACCCGGGCCGCGCTGCGCGGCGGCTGGCTGGCCACCGGGGACATCGGGCGGCTGGACTCCGAGGGCTATCTGACCATCACGGGCCGCAAGAAGGACATCATCATCACGAGCAGCGGCAAGAGCGTGGCCCCGGCCCCGCTGGAGCAGCGGCTGCGGATGCACCCGCTGGTGCACCAGGCGGTGGTCGTCGGGGACGACCGGCCCTGTGTGGGCGCGCTGATCACCCTGGACCCGGACTTCCTCGCGCACTGGCGGGGGGCGCTGGCGCTGCCGGGCGACTCGCCCGGGCGCGAGGCGCGCGAGGAGAACGCGCTGCGCGAGGAGATCGCCCGCGCCATCGCGTCCGCCAACAGCGTGGTGTCCCGTGCCGAGTCGATCCGGGTCTACCGGGTGCTCCAGGAGCCGTTCGCCCCCGGCAACGGCATGCTGACGCCGTCGATGAAGCTGCGCCGGGACGCCATAGCGCGCCACTACGCGGCCGAGATCGACGCCATGTACCAGGCCCGCTCGCAGGCGGTACGCCGGCCCGGCCGCCCGGGGCGGCCGGAACCGGCCGACTGGGACGACTCGGACAACGTGTTCCGGTGAGCCGATCACGCGTATCCGGTGCCATGGTGGGAACTCGCCGCGAAGGAGAAGCGACCAGCGCGACGAGGGCACTCTTCCGGGACTGAGAGAGACGAGATGGGGACCGGACCGCAGCGGGACGACAGACCATCCGCGCAGGAGACCGACGGCTGCACGGTCCCCTTCCCGGGTCGGCTGAGCGATGTGACCGGTGCCCGGCTCGCCGCCGACGGCTACCTGACCGGTCTCGCCCGCACCTCGCCGCCCACGCATCCGGACTGCTGGAACGACATCCTGCTGGTCGTGACGGAGCTGGCCGCCAACGTCGTCCAGTACGCGCCGGGCCCCTTCGAACTGCGGATGCGCCGCACGTACGACGGGGTCCACGTCACGATGCACGACTCCAGCCGGGTCCGGCCCGAGCCGCGGCCCTTCCACCCGGACGGGGGCGGGGGCGGCGTCGGCTGGCATCTGCTGCACACGCTGTGCGACCAGGTCAGCGTGGTCGTCACCGCGGAGGGCAAGGACGTCCACGCCTTTCTGCCCTGGTGAGCGGGCCCGGTAGGGGGCGGGTGCGGTCACCCGGGCCGGTGCGCGACCACCCCGAACATGGTCACCGACATGTGCACCGCGCCCCGCTCGGCCGCCTCGGCGAGATCGGCGTACAGGGCGTCCCGCTGTTCCCCGGTGACGGCGCCGGTGCGCACGGCCGCCTCGGCGAGCATGCGGATCAGCGGCCAGGCGACCGAGTCGTGGTCCTGGAGCAGGGCCTGCGAGCCGCGGTCGTCCACCACGAACCCGGCCGCGCTCAGCTGGCCGACCAGGCGGCGCCCGGAGTACGGGTTGGCGCCGTTGAGTGCGGCCGCGGTCAGGGCGCGGACCACCGCCGGGTCGCCGGGGTGCAGGAGGGTGGTCCCCCAGTCGGTGTCGAGCAGGGCGACCCGGCCGCCGGGGCGCAGCACCCGGGCCATCTCGGCGATCGCCCGGTCGGGCTCGTGGAGGTGCTGGAGGACCCGCTCGCACCACACGACGTCCATCGAGCCGTCCGGCACGGGCAGCGCCTCCGCCTCGCCCTGCAGGAAGCGGGCCCTGCTGTCGGCGGACCGCTCCTCGGCGACCGCGCGCAGACTCGGGTTGACCTCCACGCCGACGGCGACACCGTCCGGGCCGAGGGCGGCGGCCAGGGCCCGGGTCTGCGAGCCGGTGCCGGAGCCGACGTCGAGGAGCCGCTCGCCGGGCCGCACCGCCAGTGCCTCCTCGGCCCACACCCGCAGCCGCCGCACGCCCGGGTTGGCGTCCTGGGAGTCCAGGGCGGCCACCAGCGGGGTGATGCGGTCGGGGTCGATGTGCCGCTTCTGGAAGCCCGTTCCGGGCTGGGTCTGCGCCATGGCGGGCACTCTACTGGCGTATGTGATCGCCGTGGGACGGCCTTTGACCGGACGGCAGTCCGGCGTATATCTGTGCGACAGCCGGTTTCTCCCGGTGATCCAGGGGCATGCTGGAGCCCACGCGTTCGTCTGCCTGCTCCGCCCGGCTGGCGGAACGGCGTCGGGCACGGTGGGATCGATGTGGTGCGAAGCAAGCGTTCCCGGGCACCCGGACGGCGTCGAGCCGGACAGCCTGGAGCAGCGGAAAGGGAAACACCGTGACACGACCCAGGATCCTGGTGGTGGGCGCAGGCTTCGCCGGAGTGGGGTGCGTGCGCCGCCTGGAGCGGAAACTCTCCCCCGACGAGGCCGACGTCACCCTGGTCTCGCCGACCTCCTACCAGCTCTATCTGCCCCTGCTGCCACAGGTCGCCTCGGGCGTGCTGACGCCCCAGTCGATCGCCGTCTCGCTGCGCCGCAGCAGGAGGTACCGCACCCGGATCCTCCCCGGCGGTGCGATCGGCGTGGACCTCAAGTCCAAGGTGTGCGTCGTCCGCACCATAACCGACCAGCTCGTCAACGAGCGGTACGACTACATCGTGCTGGCCCCGGGCAGTGTCACCCGCACCTTCGACATCCCCGGCCTGACCGAGCACGCGTTCGGCATGAAGACCCTCGCCGAGGCCGCCTACATCCGCGACCACGTCATCGCCCAGCTCGATCTCGCCGACGCCAGCGACGACCCGGCCGAACGCGCCGCGCGGCTGCAGTTCGTGGTGGTCGGCGGCGGGTACGCGGGCACCGAGACCGCGGCCTGTCTGCAGAAGCTCACGCACGCCGCGCTGCACCGCTACCCGAACCTGGACCCGAAGCTGATCAGGTGGCACCTGATCGACATCGCCCCGAAGCTGATGCCGGAGCTCGGCGACAAGCTCGGCCGCAGCGCGCAGGAGGTGCTGCGCCGCCGCGGCGTGGACGTCTCGCTGGGGGTGTCGATCGAGAAGGCGGGTGCCGAGGAGGTCACCTTCACCGACGGCCGGGTGGTGCCCACCCACACACTGATCTGGACGGCCGGGGTGGTCGCCAGCCCGCTGATCGCCACCATGGGCGCGGAGACGGTCCGCGGACGGCTCGCGGTGACCGCCGAGATGACCCTGCCCGGCCACGACGGGGTGTTCGCGCTCGGTGACGCGGCGGCCGTACCGGACAAGGCGAAGGACGAGCCGGGCGCGGTCTGCCCGCCGACCGCGCAGCACGCCATGCGGCAGGGCAAGGTGGTCGCCGACAACGTCATCGCGGCGCTGCGGGGCCGGGCGCTCCGCCCGTACGTGCACAAGGACCTGGGGCTCGTGGTGGACCTCGGCGGCAAGGACGCGGTCTCCAAGCCGCTCGGCATCGAGCTGCGCGGACTGCCCGCCCAGGCGGTGGCCCGCGGCTACCACTGGTCGGCGCTGCGCACCAACGTGGCCAAGACCCGGGTCGCGACCAACTGGCTGCTGAACGCGCTGGCCGGCGACGACTTCGTGCGCACGGGCTTCCAGTCCCGCAAGCCCGCCCGGCTCAAGGACTTCGAGTACACGGACACCTATCTGACGCCCGAGCAGGTGCGGGCGCGCGCCGAGGGACCCGAGGACCCCGGCAGTTCGCCGGCGTGACGCAGAGCGCGGCGGAGTGAGCACGGCGGGGCGGTCGGCGTGGGCGGAGCTGCGGGGGCGGCTCGCGGCGGCCGACCCCGGGCTGCTCCGGTTCACCGCCGGGCTGCGCACCGTCACGTCGATCGCGCTGACGCTCGCCGTGCTGGCGGCGCTACGGACCGGCGTGACCCATCTGGTCGCCGGGGCCATCACGGCGATGGTGGCCACCTTCGCGATCCGGGAGAAGGGGCGGCCGGAGCAGGCCGTCACGCTCGCGCTGGGTCTGCCGGTGGCGCTCGCCTCGATGTCGCTGGGCGCGTTGCTCAACGCGCGCGTGGTGACGGGCGACCTGTTCTTCGTGGCGCTCATCTTCTGTGCGGTCTACAGCCGCCGCTTCGGCGACCGGGGCACGGCGCTGGGGCTGATCGGCTTCCAGATGTACTTCGCCTCGCTGTTCGTGCACGCGACCGTGTCCGCGCTGCCCGGCCTGTACCTCACGATCACGGTGGCGTTCGGCTGCGCCGCCGTGGCGCGTTTCGTGCTGGTCCGGGAGACCGCCGCGGGCATCCTGGACCGGCTGCGGCGCGCCTTCCGCGCCCGACTCGCCCAACTGGTGGCCGCACAGGCCGAGTTGCTCGACGCCGGACCGGAGGAGCTGGACCGGGCGGTGGAGGAGGTCCGGGTCAGGACCGCCCGGCTGCACGAGACGGCCCTGCTGATCCAGGGGCGGCTCACGGACGGCACCTCCGACGAGGCGGTGGCGAGGCTGGTGCAGCGCCGGATCGCGGACGCGGAGATCGCCGCCGAGCGGCTCGGGCTGCTGCTGCTCACCGCCCGCGGCACCGAGCGGGCGGACACGCTCACCCTGCATCTGCCGGGCGCCCCGCTGCCGTCGGCCGTCGGGGAGCCGGTGCGGGACGAGGCGATGGAGCGGCTGCGGCTCGATCTGGAGGCGCTGCGACTGCTGGTGCTGCGGCCGGGCGGCCCCGGGAAGGGCACCGCGTTGGCCCGGCTGCGCAACCGGCTGCTCGGCTACCGCGAGGGGGAGAACCTGCCGGACGCCTCCCCCGCCGTCCAGGACGTCTTCCGGGGCATCGGCGAGGCCGGGCGGGCGGTGCTGGGGCTGCGGATCGCCCTGGACGGGCCGCAGGACGAGTCCGACGACACCCCGGCCACCTCCCGGTCCCGGGAGGAGCTGGACGCGGAGGACGCGTCCATCGAGGGCGTCGAGGAGGGCGAGCGGGAGACGGCGGAGGCGACCGGGCTGCGCCGGCCCACCACGCGGGCGGCGGTGCAGGTGGCGGTCGGCTCGTCGCTGGCCGTCGTGGGCGGCGAGTTCCTGTCCGCCCAGCGCTGGTACTGGGCGGTACTGACCTGCTGGATCGTGTTCCTCAACACCGCGTCCACCGGCGAGATCCTGGTGAAGGGCTACCGGCGGCTGCTCGGCACGGTACTCGGCGTGGTGGCGGGCATCCTGCTCGCGGGACTGGTCGGGCACCACACCTGGACGGCGTTCGGGCTGGTGCTGCTCTTCATCTTCGCGATGTTCTACTCGGCGCCGATCTCCTACACCCTGATGTCGTTCTTCGTGACGGCGATGCTGGGTCTGCTGTACACACTGCTCAACACCTACAGCCTGGACGTCCTGGTGCTGCGGGTGGCGGAGACGGCGCTCGGTGCGGTGTGCGGGGTGATCGCGGCCGCGGTCGTGCTGCCGGTGCACACCGACCGCCGTACCGACGACCTGCTCGTGACGACCCTGGACCGGCTGGCCGACGTCACCCGGGCCGCCGCCGACCAGCTGGCCGGGGCACCACCGGTCGACCTGGTGGAGAAGGCCCGTGACCTGGACCAGGCGCTGGCCGATCTGGCCGCGGCCGTCCAGCCGCTGACCCATCCGATCACCCCGTTGCGCTCCCGCCGGGACACCGCCCGCTACGTGGTGGCGCTCCTGGAGACCTGTGCCTACCACGCGCGGTCGCTGGCGGCCACGGCGGAGTTGCTGCCCACCCATCCGGCGATCGCGGCGGATCCCCGGCTGCGCGGGGCGGGACGGCGGATCGTGCACAACATCGGGGCGATCGCCGCCCATGTCACCGACGACGGGTCGGACGCGGGCATCGAGACCGGCCCCAGCATCGCCTCGATGCTGGCACCGGGCACGCTCGGCGCCCCGCGCTACGGCAGGGTGACCGACCGCGTGCTGCGCCATCTGCAGCGCCTGGACGAGTCGGTGACGGGCCTGGCCCGCCCCCTGGGCGTCCCCGTCCGGCGGCCCGCCCCCTGACGCCGGGTCACTCCGCCGCCGCGAGGGGGGCGGATGCGCGGTGGCGCGCGTCCCCGGGAACCGCCGTGCCCGGTACCGGGACGACGGGCGTGGCGGGGATGGTGACGGGAGGCAGGCCGGCGGTCGCGGTGGCGGCCAGGAGGTGGCGGGCCTTCGCCAGGGCCGCGGCGATGTCGCGGGTTCCGGTGATCACGCAGAGCGTGTAGGCCAGGTCGCGGGCTGCGGGGTCCGGTACCGGCTGCGCGGCGTGCGCACGCTCGTAGTCGTCCACGAGCCGGCGCAGCGTGGCGGGGTGGGGCATCAGCACGGCTTCACTCCTCGGTCGGTCGGCAGGGTTCCACGGCGGCCGTGGGGATCACTCGGCGGTACGGCCCAGCGCCTCGGCGCGGACGCGGGCGCAACTGCGGCTGATGAGCCGGGAGACGTGCATCTGGGAGATGCCGAGCTTGTCGGCGATCCGGCTCTGGGTCATGTCCTCGAAGAAGCGCATGTAGAGGATGGCCCGCTCCCGCTCGGGCAGCCGCCGCAGCCCTTCCCTGGCCGCCTCGCGGTCCACGACGACGTCGTAGGAGCCGTCGGCCTCCCCGAGGGTGTCGGCGAGGCTGTAGCCGTCCTCGCCGGCGGAGAGTTCGGCGTCCAGGGACAGCGTGCTGAAGCTCTCCAGGGCCTCCAGCCCGGCGCTGACCTCGTCCTCGGTCAGCCCGGTGCGGGCGGCCAGGTCGGCGACCGTGGGCTCGGCGGAGCCCGGGTTCTGGGTGAGTTCCCGGCGGGCCACCCGTACCCGGTTGCGCAGTTCCTGCACCCGGCGCGGGACCCGCAGCGCCCACATCCGGTCGCGGAAGTGCCGCTTGACCTCGCCGGTGATGGTGGGCACCGCGTAGCTCTCGAACGCGCCGCGGGAGGGGTCGTAGCGGTCGACGGCCTTGACCAGGCCGAGGGCCGCGACCTGGCGCAGGTCCTCGACGGACTCGCCGCGGTCGCGGAAGCGGCCGGCGATCCGGTGCGCCATCGGCAGCCAGGCGCCGACCAGTTCGTCGCGCACGGCGTCCCGCTCGGGGCCCTCGCCCAGCAGGGCGAGGCGGGCGAAGAGAGCCGCCGTGTCGGGAGCGTCGTCGTGGGTACGGCGCGATGGCGTGCGGGTGGTGCGGTCGGGCGTGCGGGAACGGCTGGTCGACAAGTCGGTGGGCATGCGGAATCGCTCCTGAACTGTGGGTTTCAGGGCGTCACCGGAACGTGGTTCCGGGACTGGGCCCGAACTGCGATGTCAGGGTCGCCGCGGAAGCGCCGCCCGGACCGTTCTGCCGGCCCGGGGGCTGTCGTACGACCGCTCCCACTGGCGCGCGCCTCCGGTCCGAAGCACGACACTCCGCCTGCCCCTTGGATCCGGGCCCAAACACCGTGCCCGGCACGGGGCCTGTCCGCGGGCTCAGCCCAGGGGCACGACCGCGGTGATCCGCTTGCCTCCGCAGGGCAGTCCGGCGACCTCGACGTCCCGGGCCAGCCGGCAGACGATGGGCCAGCCCCGGCCGCCGGGCCGCCACCGGTGCCGTTCGTCGACGGCGCGTTCGGCCACCGGTATCTCGTCGCTGCGGTCGCTGACCGACACCCGTACCGCGCACCCCTCGACGTCGACGGCGAAGCCGGTGATCCCGCCGCCGTGCAGGATCGCGTTGGTGGTCAGTTCCGAGGTGACGAGCAGGGCGTCGTCGAGGGCTTCGGCGGGGCACGGCAGGGCTTGTCGGGCGACCGCGCCGCGTACCGCTCTGCGGGCGTCGGCCGGCCGCAGCGGCGGCCGACGGGACGCGGGTGGTGCCATGGTTGACTCGGTCCGGTACTTGTCGTACATCCCTTCGCTCCCTGGGTGGTGGACCGGTGGATCGGCTCGGTCCCGTCCGTACGGGGCTCTTCTCTTCGGCTCACCGGTCGGGGCGCGGTCAAACCCCTTCGGGGGCGACAAGGGGCTCCCCAAAGTGAAACGGGTCACGTAGCCTGTTCATGGCTACGCGAAATCGCTCTGGATGGTTTACCGTTCATCCATAAGTGGTCGAGGAGTTGACAGCAGGTCCTCCCGCGCCACCTCTGACGGCCCTGGCTGGCCTCCCCCGTCCAGCCAGGGCTTTTTCACGTCCGGACCGGTTCCCGACGGCGGCTCTCACCTTCTTCGAGGTGCCCGGCGGGGCGGCAGCGGCTGAAATGGGCGTAGGGAAAGCACCCCGTACCCTCGCCGGCGAGGAGCCCCGCGCCATGACCAAAGCCATCAAACTGCTCACCGCCCTGCCCCAGGCCCAGCGCGAGCGCCTCATGGAACTGGCTCACGAGGTGTCCTTCCCGGAGGACACCAGGATCTTCGAGGCCGGCGGCACCGCCGACCGGTTCTGGGTGATCCGCTCGGGCGCGGTCAACCTGGACCAGGAGGTGACGTCCCACAAGCGGGTCACCGTCGCCACGCTGGGCGCCGGCGACCTGCTCGGCTGGTCCTGGCTGTTCCCTCCGTACACCTGGGACTTCGGGGCGGTGGCCTTCAGCCAGGTACGGGCCTACGAGTACGACGCCGCGGCCGTGCTCGCGCTGTGCGTGGAGGACCCGCTGCTCGGTCTGTCGCTGGTGCGGACCGTCGCAGAGATCCTCGCGAGCCGTCTGGAGGTCACCCGGGGCAAGCTGCTCGACGCGTACGTGGGGCGACGGCCCGCGTAGCCGCGCAGTCCGGTCAGACGCGGTAGCGGCGCAGGGCCGGGACGGCGGCGGCCAGAGCCAGCATCACCGCGACCACCAGCAGCCCGCCGCCCGCCACGGCCGCGCGCGGCCCGAAGACCGAGCCCGCGGTGCCGTGCAGCACGTCGGCCAGCCGCGGGCCGCCCGCCACCACCACCGTGAACACGCCCTGCATCCGGCCCCGCATCTCGTCGGTCGCGGCGGACAGCAGGATCGCGCCGCGGAAGACCATCGAGACCATGTCGGCGACCCCGGCGGCGGCCAGGAAGGCCACGGCGACCCAGAGGTTGCGGCTCAGCCCGGCCCCGGCGACGGCGGCGCCCCAGCCGACCACCGCGCCGATCACCATCAGGCCGTGCCGGCGGGCCCGCGAGAAGGTGCCGGAGAAGAGCCCGCCGAGGACCGCGCCGACCGGGATCGCGGCGAACAGCAGGCCGAGCGCGAGCCCCTCGCCGTAGGAGGCGTAGGTCTCCGCGGCCAGCTGCGGGAACAGGGCGCGGGGCATGCCGAAGACCATCGCGATGATGTCCGCGAGGAACGACAGCAGCAGCACCTTGTGCATCGAGATGTACCGGAACCCGTCCACGATCTCGCGCACCCCGGCCCGCCGCGCCGTCGCCCCCGCGAGCGGCGGCAGCGCGGGCAGCCGGTAGACCGCCCACACCGTCACGCACAGCGCCAGCGCGTCGATCAGGTACAGCGCGGACAGCCCGATGACGGGGATCAGGGCACCGGCGAGCAGCGGCCCGACCACCTGCCCGGTCTGCATGACCGTCGACCCGAGCGCGTTGGCGGCGGGCAGCTGGGCCTCGGGGACCAGCCGGGCGATGGAGGCGGTACGGGCGGGCGCGTTCAGCCCCCAGAACGCCTGCTGCATCGCGAGCAGCACCATCAGCGCGGCCACGGACTTCATCCCGGTGGCCGCCTGCACGAAGAACAGCAGCGAGGTCACACCGATGCCGGTGTTGGTGATCAGCAGGAGCCTGCGGCGGTCCATGGTGTCGGCCACCGCGCCGCCCCACAGCGCGAACACGATCAGCGGCAGCAGCCCGGCGAGGCTGGCCGCGCCGACCCAGGCGGACGACCCGGTGATGTCGAAGATCTGCTTGGGCACCGCGACGGCCGTCAACTGGCTGCCGACCGAGGTGACGATGGTCGACGTCCACAGCCTGCGGTAGGCCGGGACGCGCAGCGGGCGGGTGTCCATCGCCCAGCGCCGCCAGCCGCTCCGGGGCGGGGCGGCCGTGGCGTCGTCGGGGGTCTGTATGTCGGACTGGGTGCCGCTCTCGCTGGTGTCCACGGAGTTCCTGGTGTCCCGCTCTTCTCGATGCCCGCTACATCTTTTCGGTTGCAGGGCAACTATCGCAGCAACTTCGGCAGCCGCCGAACCGGTTGTCTCAGGATGCGGCCCGGCGGGGACCGGGGCGCCTCAGGATCCCGCCACCAGCATCAGGCCGAGCCCGACCATGGTCAGCGCCACCAGCCCGTCCAGCACCCGCCAGGCGGCGGGCCCGGCGAGGTACCGGCCGAGCAGCCGGGCTCCGAAGCCGAGGGCGGTGAACCAGCAGAGGCTGGCGAGTGCGGCGCCGAGGCCGAAGGTCCAGCGCAGGTCGCCCCGGTCGGCGGCGAGGGAGCCGAGCAGGAACACGGTGTCCAGGTAGACGTGCGGGTTGAGCCAGGTCATGGCGAGGCAGGTGAGCACGGCCCGCCGCCGGGACCCGGCCGCCTCGCCGACGGTGCGCAGGCCGCCGGTGCCGGGCCGCAGGACCCGGCGGGCGGCCAGGGCGCCGTAGCAGAGCAGGAAGGCGCCGCCGATCAGCCCGACCGCCCGTACCGCACCCGGCCAGGCCACGACGATCGCGCCCACCCCGCCGACGCCGAGCGAGATGAGGGCGGCGTCGGAGAGCGCGCAGATGCCGACGACCACGAGGACCGCGTCACGGCGGATGCCCTGGCGCAGCACGAAGGCGTTCTGGGCGCCGATGGCGACGATGAGCGAGAGGCCGCTGCCGAAGCCCGCGGCAGCGGCGGCGAGAGAGCTGGACATGCCCTTGACGCTACGGAAGCGATCACTGTGCGTACAGCTAAAGATTTTTACGTACCATTAACGCGACTGAAGAGGGGAGTGGGACGGTGGAGCTTCCGCTCGACCAGGTGCGGACACTGCTCGCGGTGGTGGACGAGGGCACGTTCGACGCGGCGGCCGCGGCCCTGCATGTGACGCCGTCGGCGGTCAGCCAGCGGGTGAAGGCGCTGGAGCAGCGCACGGGCCGGGTGCTGCTGCAACGGACCAAGCCGGTGCGGCCGACGGAGTCGGGCGAGGTGCTGGTCCGGTTCGCCCGTCAGCTGGCGCGGCTGGAGCGGGACGCGCGCGGCGAGCTGGGCATGAGCGGCGCCGGGGAGCCGACCCGGGTGTCGGTCGCGGTCAACGCGGACTCGCTGGCGACGTGGTTCCTGCGGGCGCTCAGCGGGCTGCCGGGCGTCTATGTCGAGCTGCGCCGCGAGGACGAGGACCATACGGCCGCGCTGCTGCGGGAGGGGCTGGTGATGGCGGCGGTGACCTCGTCGCCGGACGCGGTGCCGGGGTGCTCGGTGCGGGCGCTGGGGCGGATGCGGTACCTGCCGGTGGCGGCGCCGGAGTTCGCCGCGACACGTCTCGCGGGGGCCCTGCCGGATGCGCTGGCCGGGGCGCCGGTGGTCGTCTTCGACCGGGTCGACGACTTCCAGGACGGGTTCGTACGGCGGCTGGGCGGCGCGGGGGCGAGTGCGCTGCGGCACTACGTGCCGACGTCCGAGGGGTTCGTGGACGCGGTGACGGCCGGGCTGGGGTGGGGCATGGTGCCCGAGGCGCAGGCGGAACCGCGGTTGCGGGAGGGGCGGCTGGTGCGGGTCGGCGGGCGGGAGCTGTGGGTCGACGTGCCGCTGTACTGGCAGCAGTGGAAGCTGGATTCGCCGGCTTTGGGGGCGGTGGCGGAGGCGGTGGTGCGGACGGCGGGGGGTGCGTTGCGCCGGCCGTAGGAATCAGCTCGTCCGGTCGCGCGTGCCGGCCCGCGGGGGCTTGTCGCGCCCACGCGGCGGAGCCGCACATTCACACAGCCCCGCGCCCCTGACGGGGCGCGGCACTGTCCAGGAGCATCTCAAGTGCCGTCGGATAGGCGCTGGTCACCATGCGCTTCGCCAGCAGGGGCGCCGCCTCCGCGATGCGCGGGTGGGTCGTGTACGGGAGACGGGCATAGGTCGAGTGCCACTTGTCCTCGTCGGCGCGCTGGGAGTCCTTCGGCAGGGTCAGGGAGGCCGCGTCCAGGGCCGCGAAGGCGAGGGTCTGGTCGATGAAGGCGTGGTAGATGCGCACGGTCTCGGGCAGGGAGAAGCCTGCCGTGCGCAGGACGTCCAGGACCGCCTCGTCCGCGGCCAGTTCGTGCGCCCGGCCGGTCACTCGGTTCGTGGTCAGCAGGGCGGCCTGCGGGTGGGCGACGTACTGCGCGTGGATACGCAGGCCGATGGTCCGCAGGTCCGTCCGCCACTCCCCCGTCGGGGTCCAGCCGGCCAGCGCCTGCCCGATGAGCGCGTCGCCGATCGCCAGGGTCAGGTCGTCCATGCCCCGGAAGTAGCGGTACAGGGTGCTGGGGTCGCAGTCGAGGGCGAGGCCGAGGCGCCGGGCGGTCAGGCCGGCGCTGCCGTGCTCGCGCAGCAGGCGCAGCGCGGTCTCCACGATGAGCCGCTCGGAGAGCACCGTGCCGCTGCGGGTGGGGCGACGCCTGCGCCGCTTATCCTCCGGTACAACCGTTTTGGGCATCTCGCACTCCCCGACGTTCTTATGCCAACGCCATTGACCTTACGGGACGGAACGGCGTTTCATTCCGGCCAAGGCGCCCGTACCCGACCTCGCTCTCTGTCCCAGAAGGAGATTCCGGCATGCGTGTACTGCTCGTGGGAGCCGGCGGTGTCGGCACCGCCGTCACCCGGATCGCGGCCCGACGGCCGTTCTTCGACCTGATGGTGGTCGCCGACTACGACCGGGCCCGCGCCGAGGCGGCGGTGGCGGCCGTCGGCGACGACCGGTTCCGCGCCGAGCGCGTCGACGCCGGTGACGAGGCGGCCGTCGCCGCCCTGCTGGCCCGGCACGGCTGCGACGTGCTGCTCAACGCCACCGACCCGCGCTTCGTCATGCCCCTGTTCCGGGCCGCCCGCAAGGCCGGCGCGGACTACCTCGACATGGCGATGTCGCTGTCCCGGCCGCACTCCGAGCGGCCCTACGAGGAGTGCGGGGTCAAGCTGGGCGACGAGCAGTTCGCGCTGGCCGGGGAGTGGGAGCAGGCGGGTGCCCTGGCGCTGGTCGGGATGGGGGTGGAGCCCGGTCTCTCGGACGTGTTCGCCCGCTACGCGGCCGACGAACTCTTCGACGGGATCGAGGAGATCGGCATCCGCGACGGCGCGAACCTGACCGTGGACGGATACGACTTCGCACCCTCCTTCAGCATCTGGACCACCATCGAGGAGTGCCTCAACCCGCCCGTCGTGTACGAGCAGGGGCGCGGCTGGTTCACCACGGCGCCGTTCAGCGAGCCCGAGGTGTTCGACTTCCCGGACGGGATCGGGCCGGTCGAGTGCGTGAACGTCGAGCACGAGGAGGTGCTGCTGGTGCCGCGCTGGGTGGACGCGCGGCGGGTCACCTTCAAGTACGGACTCGGACGCGAGTTCATCGAGACGCTGAAGACGCTGCACCTGCTGGGTCTGGACCGCACCACCCCGGTGACGGTGCCCGGCGCCGACGGCCCGGTCGCGGTCTCGCCCCGGGACGTGGTCGCCGCGTCGCTGCCGGACCCGGCGACCCTGGGCGAGCGCATGCGCGGCAAGACCTGCGCCGGCACCTGGGTGCGCGGGGTGAAGGACGGGCGGCCGCGGGAGGTGTATCTCTACCACGTTGTCGACAACGAGTGGTCCATGGCGGAGTACGGTTGTCAGGCCGTGGTGTGGCAGACGGCCCTCAACCCGGTCGTCGCCCTCGAACTCCTGGCCACCGGCGTGTGGTCGGGCTCGGGCGTCCTCGGCCCGGAGGCGTTCCCGGCCCGCCCGTTCCTCGACCTGCTGACCGAATACGGCTCCCCCTGGGGTGTGCGCGAGCAGTGACGCCCGCGAATCCTGGGGGACTCGGCCGTTTCAGCCGCGCCCGGACCGGTGACCCGGATCCGAGCAACGCGCATACGACACGGCAGAGTCGACTTGGATCGCAGGTGACTTCGATGGACGACTGGCGAGACCACGCCGAGTGCCGCAACGAGGACCCGGACCTCTTCTTCCCGATCGGTACCACCGGCCCGTCGCTGCACCAGACACGGCGCGCGAAGGCGGTGTGCGAGCGCTGTCCGGTGCAGGACCCCTGCCTGCGCTGGGCAATGGAGACCGGGCAGGCCGTCGGCGTCTGGGGCGGAACCACCGAGGCGGAACGCCGGCTGCTGACCCGGCGCCGGCAGCGGGCGGAGCGCCGGTTCAGCTGACGTCGGCCGGGGCCGGTGCGGCCGGCAGCCGCAGGGTGAACTCGGCGCCCTTGCCGGGTTCGCTGCGCACCTCGGCGGTGCCGTCGTGGGCCGCGAGCAGGTGGCGCACGATCGGCAGGCCGAGGCCGCTGCCCCCGGTACGGCGGCTGCGGGACTTCTCCGCGCGCCAGAACCGCTCGAAGACGTGCGGGAGATCGTCGGCGGCGATGCCCGGACCGGTGTCGGTGACGGTGAGGACGACGTCGTCGCCGGCCCGGCGGGCGGACACGGTCACCGTGCCGTCGGCGGGGGTGTGCCGGATGGCGTTGGAGACCAGGTTGCCGAGGGCCTGCCGCATCCGCACCGGGTCGGCGTCGAGCCAGGCGCTGCCGTCGGTGTCGGTCAGCAGGGTGACCCCGGCCGCGTCGGCGGCGACGCGGTGGGCGGCGGCGGTCTGGTCGACCAGGTCGCCGGCGCGCACCGGTTCACGGTGCACGCGCAGGGTGCCGGCGTCGGCGGCGGCCAGGTCCTGGAGGTCGTCGATGATCCGCTGCAGGACCAGCGCCTCCTCGTGCAGGGAGCCCAGCAGCGCCGGGTCGGGGTCGACGAGGCCGTCCCGGGTGACCTCCAGCCAGCCGCGGATGTTGGTGAGGGGGCTGCGCAGTTCGTGGGCGATGTCGCTGACCATCGCCTTGCGCTGCTCCTCCAGACGCTCCCGGCGCTCGGTGAGGTCGTTGAACGCCTCGGCCAGCAGCCCGGTCTCGTCCCGGGTGCGCACCGGCGCCCGCACGTGCAGTTCGGGCGGCTGCTGCGCCGCGGCGGTCAGCGCGCGCAGCGGCCGTACCAGGCGCATGGCGACCACGGCGGTGACGGCGACCGTGACGGCGAGGACCAGACCGGCCGCGCCGACGATCTTCGTCTTGTTGGCGCGGGACATGTCGAAGCGGGGTGCGGTCTGGTCGCCGATGCCGAGGAAGAGTTCGGCGGCCGGGGCGACGTACGGTTCGAGCTGGGTGCGCCGGGCGTTGAGGACACAGTTCTTCGCGATCTGGTCCGCCGACCGTCTGACGCCCTTCTTCTCGGTGAGGAGAAATCCGCCGGAGACCGGGTTGCGCCCGGTGGTGTCGTAGGTGAGGAAGAGCTTGCCGCCCAGGTCCATGTCCTTGGCCCGGAGGCAGGGGCGGGCCAGGGACGTCAGCTCGGTGAGCGCCTTCGTCTCGGTGGAGGTCGGGAAGTCGAGCGCCGAGTTCCGGCCGGTGGCCCCGGTCATGACGGGGTCGCCGCAGCCGTACTTGTAGTAGTAGGAGGTGTCCGTGCCGTCCTCGACGACGAGGTAGGGCCGCCCGCTCGGGGTGTGCTGGACGCTGGTGCCGGCGCTGAACCGGTCGAAGCAGGACTTCTGCTTCTCCGCGACCAGGTCCATCTTCCTGCGTTCGGGCGCGGTGAGCCGGAACGGGCCGACCGCGCGCGGGTCGATGCCGCTGAGCTGGGCGCCGAACTCGGTGTAGGTGTCGGTGTGCAGGGGGTCCACGGCGGCCGCGGGCCGAGGGGGCAGCGGGGTGTCGTGGGACGCCGAGTCGGCGATCAGTGTGCGGTCGGCGGTGGTCAGCGCGATCCGGCGGCCGGTCCTGGCCGCCAGTTCCCGCACGGTGCCCTGGACCCCGGCCCAGTCGGAGTGGTCCGCCGCGTACCCGCTGAGCTCGGCGAGGATCTTGTTGTCGGCGGCGAGGTCCTGCCCCTGCTCCTCCTCCAGCGCGCTGGTGGTGGTCGTCACGGCGAGCCAGGCGGTGGCGGCCACGGAGCAGACGGCGATCAGCACCGAGGTGAACAGCAGCCGGACCAGCAGCCGTTTGCGCCACGGTATCCGCGGCTTCACGGCCGCCCGCCGCTGAGCTTGTAGCCGACGCCGAACACGGTCACCAGCCGCACCGGCCGCCGGGGATCGGCCTCGATCTTCCGGCGCAGGTTCATCACGTGGACGTCGACGGCCCGTTCGGTGGAGGACCGGTCGAAGCCCCGGGTGCACTGCAGCAGCTGCCGCCGGGTGAAGACCCGGTCGGGCTCCCCCGCCATGGCGAGCAGGATCTGGAACTCGGCCGGGGTCACCTCCACCGGCTCGCCGTCGCAGCGCACCGCGTGCCGCACGGGATCGACGCTGATCCCGGCGGCGGTCACGGCGGGCTCCTCCTCCCGGACCGGGGCGGCCCGCCCGCTGCGCCGCAGGATCGTCCGGATCCGGGCCATCAGCTCGCGCGGGCTGTACGGCTTGGTCATGTAGTCGTCGGCGCCCAGTTCCAGGCCGAGCAGCACGTCGTCCTCGTCGGAGCGGGCCGTGAGCATCAGCACCGGGATCTCCGGGTCGCCGCCGCGCAGCACCCGGCAGACGCCGAAGCCGTCGATCACCGGGAGCATCAGGTCGAGGACGACCAGGTCGGGACCGAGCCGCCGGGCCGCGTCCAGCGCGGCGGCCCCGTCGTGGACCACGGTCGCGCTGTGCCCCTCGGCGAGCAGCGATCTCCGGATCAGCTCGGCCTGCATCTCGTCGTCCTCGGCGACCAGCACATGCGCACACACAAGTTCGAACCCTAACCGTCTACTGTGCGAGCCAGTCGGCGTGTCCCATGACGACCGCCGGATGCCGTGCCGGGTCGAGGGCGCGCAGCAACTCCTTCATGTGCGCCTTGGCGACACTGACACAGGCGTGCGTGGGGCCGCCGTGGTCGACGTGCAGCCAGACACCGCCGCCCCGCTTCGCACCCATCGGCCGGGTCCAGTCGAGCGGTGACGTGCCCGGTTCGCGGTTGTAGTTGATGGCGACCACGTAGTCGAAGGAACCTTCCAGCGGCTCGCCCTCGAACCCGGTGCCGGGCGAGGTGAACCCGTAGGAGTGGTGGTACGGCAGCCTGCTCCCCGGATCGGCGAGCAGGCCCCCGGCGTCGGTGAGTCCGTACACACCGACGGGCGAACGCAGGTCCCCGGCCATGTGGTGCTCGCTCCAGCCGTCCCTGCCGTTGTGCGCGGGCCAAACGGCACCGGCCTGCCAGACGTCGTCGTCCCGTTCGTACAGGACGACGGAGGACACGGG
Organism: Streptomyces sp. NPDC090499; assembly: GCF_044769305.1. Classification (NCBI taxonomy): domain Bacteria; kingdom Bacillati; phylum Actinomycetota; class Actinomycetes; order Kitasatosporales; family Streptomycetaceae; genus Streptomyces; species Streptomyces sp. NPDC090499. Next base: position 230,695 of record NZ_JBIVXP010000013.1, on the reverse strand, counting down.
TGAGTTCCTGCCCCGCCCGCGGGCGACGACGAGCTGCTCCGCCCGCCCGGGTATCGCGGCGGTCGTCCTCGGCCCGAGCCCGGGTATGCCGCTCGGCCGCGGGCTGCTGCTCTCGTCAGGTGTGGGGGAAGCCGTCACCCGCACCGGCCGGTCGTCCCCCGACCGACTCGGCGCGGCCTCGGCGCCTCCCCCGCATCCGGAGAGCAGGAGGGGGGAGGCGACGAAAAGGGCAACAGCAGTTCTGCGATGGATCATGCGACCGACCCTGACCGACGAATGTAAGAAACTCGTCAGCTTTCAGCGCCCGTCAGCAACAGCGCGCCCCTTCAGGGGCGCTGGGGGTACCCCCGGCCGAAGGCTGGGGGAGGAACTGCGCGAGCAACCACCACCGGCCCGCAGCCGAACCCCCGCTACGGCTTGCCCTTCTTGTACAACCACGTCTGGAACAGCGAACCGAGGTCCTTCCCCGACTGCGCCTCCGCCAGCTTCACGAACTCCGCGGTGGTCCCGTGCCCGTACCGGTGCTCCGAGGCCCACGCCCGCAGAATCCGGAAGAACACCGGATCCCCGACCGCCTTCCGCAGCTCGTGCAGGGCCATCGCGCCCCGCGCGTACACCGGCTCACCGAAGATGTTCTTCCCGCTGCCCGGATCCCCCGGCGGGTACTCCCACAGCTCGTCGCCCGCCGGCTTCGCGTACAGCGCGTCGAAGGACTTCTGCGCGCTGTCGCCCCCGTGCTGCTCGCTGTACAGCCACTCGGCGTACGTGGCGAAGCCCTCGTTGAGCCAGATGTCCTTCCAGGCGGTGAGGGAGACGGAGTCGCCGAACCACTGGTGGGCGTTCTCGTGCACGAGCGTGCTCAGGTCCGGCGCCGAGTCGTAGATCGGCCGGCCCTGCGTCTCCAGCGCGTACCCGACGTCCGGCGCGTGGTCGACTATCGACCCGGCGGACCGGAACGGGTACGGCCCGAACAGCTTGCTCTCCCACTCCAGGACCGACGGCAGCTTCTTCAGCACGGCCGCCGACCCGCTCGCCTCGCGCGGGTCGACCGCGTTGTACACCTTGATCCCGTCCCGGGTGGTGTACTGCTGCACCCTGAACTTGCCGACGGTGGCGGTCGCGAGATAGGCGGCCATCGGCTCGGCCTGCCGCCACCGGAAGGTCGTGCTGTTCCCGGACGTGTGCTGGGCGACCAGGACGCCGTTGGCGACGGCGGTCCGCCCCTTGGGGACGGTGATCGTGAAGTCGTACGACGACTTGTCCCTGGGGTGGCTGTTGGCCGGGAACCAGGTCATCGCGCCCTGCGGCTCGCCGGCGACGAACGCGCCGTCGTCGGTGCGGATCCAGCCGTCGGCCGAGCCGTCGGGGTCGGTGACCTGCTTGGGCGTGCCGTTGTACGCCACGGTGACCCGGAAGTCGCGGCCCTTCGCCAGTGCCCGCGAGGGCGTGACGACGAGTTCCTGTCCGCTGCGGCTGAAATGCGCGCTCCGGCCGTCGACGGTCACCCGGGTGACCTTCAGGCCGCTGAGGTCGAGGTCGAAGCGGGTCAGCTTCTCGGTGGCGCGGGCGGTGAGGACCGCCTTGCCGTCGAGGTGCCGGGAGGAGGTGTCGTAGCGGAGCGTCAGGTCGTAGTGGCTGACGTGGTAGCCGCCGTTGCCGCTGAGCGGGAAGTAGGGGTCGCCCGCGCCCGCCGCGCCGATCGTGCTCGCCGAGGCCGTTCCGGCGGCGGCGAGCAGGGCCGCGACGGCGACCGGGACGGTGCCGAGGACGGCCTCACGGCGGAGGACTGCGGTACGTCTGCTTGCGCCCTGCACATGGACTCCTTGGGGGGGTGGCCGATGATCAATGGCCCACAGACTAGGCGTGCGGGCGTCCGCGTTTCCCCCTCATTCTGGTCAAGCTGCGCCGCGTCGGCAGCTCGTGGGCGGGGATGCTGCATACGCTCGCGGCACCGTCAGCGAGCCGGGAGGCCGATCGATCGTGAGCGTGCGCGTCCGCAGGATCTACGAGCCGCCCGAGCCGGCGGACGGGGTGCGCGTCCTGGTGGACCGGCTCTGGCCGCGCGGGCTGTCCAAGGAGGTCGCGCACGTGGACGAGTGGCCGAAGGGGCTGACCCCGTCGGACGAGCTGCGCCGCTGGTTCCACGCGGGCGGGTCGTACGAGGAGTTCGTGGGCCGCTACGAGGCGGAGCTGGCCGCCCCCGAGGCCGCCGAACTCCTCGATGGCCTGCGGGAGTCGACCCGTAAAGGACCGGTGACCCTGCTCACCGCGTCCAAGACCCCCGACGAGAGCCACGCCACGGTACTGGCGCGGCTCCTCACCACCTGAGCCAGTCAGCCGAAGTCCGGCCCCGCGCCCGAAGGCTGCGGGAGGAACTGCGCGACCAGCCACGACGGCGCCGCAGACGAAGACGGCGCCCGCAGCGCAGCGCGGCCCGGCCGGCGCAGCGTTCACGCGGTCTGCTTGGCCGCCGCGCGCCCCGCCGCCCGGCCCGAGAACAGGCAGCCGCCGAGGAACGTGCCCTCCAGCGCGTTGTAGCCGTGCACGCCGCCGCCGCCGAAGCCGGCCACCTCGCCGGCCGCGTAGAGCCCGCCGATCGGCTGCCCGTCGGCGCCGAGGGCGCGGGAGTCCAGGTCGGTCTGGATGCCGCCGAGGGTCTTGCGGGTGAGGACGTGCAGCTTGACGCCGATGAGCGGTCCGGCGGCCGGGTCGAGGATGCGGTGCGGGGCGGCGACCCGGCCGAGGCGGTCACCGATGTAGCGGCGGGCGTTGTGGATGCCCTGGACCTGGGAGTCCTTGCTGTAGGAATTGCCGATCTGCAGGTCGCGGGCGACGATCTGGCGGCGCACCTCGGCCGCGTCCAGGAGCGCCTTGTCGGTGAGGCCGTTCATCTTCTCGACCAGCTGCTCCAGGGAGCCCGCGGTCACGAAGTCCGCGCCGTGGTCCAGGAAGGCCTGCACGGGGCCCGGCGCGCCCTTGCCGAGCAGCCGGTCGCGCAGCACGGCCTTGCGGTCCTTGGCGGTGATGTCGGGGTTCTGCTCGGAACCGGAGAGCGCGAACTCCTTCTCGACGATCTTGCGGGTGAGGACGAACCAGGAGTGGTCGTACCCGGCGATGTCCTCGGTGGTGCGCAGGTGCTTGAGGGTGCTGAGGGTGTCGTAGCCGGGCAGGCAGGGGTCGGGCAGGCGGCGGCCGAGGGCGTCGAGCCAGATGGAGGACGGGCCGGGCAGGATGCGGATGCCGTGGCCGGGCCAGACCGGGTTCCAGTTCTGGATGCCCTCGGTGTAGTGCCACATGCGGTCGCGGTTGACCAGGCGGACGCCGGCCCCGGCGCTGATGTCGAGCATCCGGCCGTCCACGTAGGCGGGGACGCCGGTGACCATCTCGGCGGGGGGTGTGCCGAGGCGTTCGGGCCAGTAGCGGCGGACGATGTCGTGGTTGGCGCCGATGCCGCCGGTGGTGACGACGACGGCCTGGGCGGTGAGTTCGAAGTCACCGATGCGGTCGCGGTTGGAGGCGACGCCGCGCGCCGAGTCGTCGGGGGCGAGGACCGTGCCGCGCACCCCGCGTGCCTCGCCGTCCTCGATGACGAGTTCGTCGACCTGGTGGCGGTGGTGGAAGGTGAGCAGTCCGTCGCGGGCGGCCTGCTTGGCGTACCGGACGAAGGGCTCGACCACGCCGGTGCCGGTGCCCCAGGCCACGTGGAAGCGGGGCACGGAGTTGCCGTGGCCGTGGGCGCGCAGGTCGCCGCGCTCGGCCCAGCCGACGGTCGGCAGCAGGGAGATGCCGTGGCTCTGCAGCCAGGGCCGCTTCTCCCCGGCCGCGAACTCGACGTAGGCGCGCGCCCAGCGCACCGCCCAGGAGTCCTCGTCGTCCTCGCGGTCGAACTGGGCGCTGCCCCGCCAGTCGTTCCAGGCCAGGTCGAGGGAGTCCTTGATGCCGAGGCGGCGCTGTTCGGGCGAGTCGACGAGGAAGAGCCCGCCGAAGGACCAGAACGCCTGGCCGCCGAGGTTGGCGGCGTTCTCCTGGTCGACCAGGGCGACGCGCCTGCCCCTGCTGGTGAGTTCGTGCGCCGCGACCAGGCCGGCCAGGCCGGCTCCGACGACGATGACGTCCGCGTCCATGGCGACGCCTTTCTGATCCGAGTGTTGTCCGGGTGTTGTGCGGGGGTCTTAGCGGGGGTCTTATCCGAGTCGGGTGCTGCCGTCGGTCAGCAGCGCGGTGAGCAGTTGCTTGAGCCAGGCACGCGCCCGGTCCACGTCCTTGTCGAGCAGCAGCTGGACGGTGACCCCGTCGTAGGCGGCGACCACGGCGTGGGCCGCGCCCTCGACCTCGCCGAGCACGGCGGGGATGGGGGTGTGGCCGCGGGCCCGCAGCAGCCGGTCGGCGACGGCCTCGCGGAGCCGGGCGCGGTGGTCGAGGAGGAGCCCGGCGACGGCCGGGTCCCGGGCGGCGTGCACCAGGAAGTCGGTCTTCACCAGCAGCCAGTCCACGTCGAGGAGCAGCACTTCGGTGACCCGGTCCACGGAGGCCGGTACGTCCAGGTCGGGGCCGTCACCGGCCAGCGCGTCGGCGACCTGCTGGGCGATGAGGTCGGCGCGCTCCCGGTACAGGGCGAAGAACAGCTCGTCGAGGGTGGCGAAGTTGGAGTAGAAGGCGCCCCGGCTGAACCCGGCGGCCTCGCAGACCTCCTCGATGGAGACGCGGCCGAACCCCTTGGCGGCGAACACGGTGAACGCGGCGTCGAGCAGCCGGGCACGGGTCTGCACCCGCCGCCGGGTCACGCGCCGGTGCGCGCCGCCGTCCACCGTCATGTGCCGACCTCCGTTCGATACGCGAATGTATCGAATACATCGGTGTATCGAAAGAGGCCGACCGCACATCGGTGTCGCCGACCCGCCGGAGATCAAATAGGAACAGATTTTCGATTACGGAGTACGCTTGGCTCATGGCCACGCACCTCCAGGGTTCCCTGTTCGACCAGACCGACGAACTGCGGCTCGGCACCCTCGACGGCATCGGCCGCACCACGCTGGGTTCCGGCGCCTGGATCGACGTGCTGCCCGGCTGGCTGAGCGGCGCCGACGCGCTGTTCGAGGAGCTGGCGGCGGACGTCCCCTGGCACGCCGAGCGCCGGCAGATGTACGACAGCGTCGTCGACGTACCGCGCCTGCTCGCCTTCTACGGCGCCGGCGACCCGCTCCCCCACCCCGTCCTCACCGAGGCCCGCGCGGCGCTCACCCGGCACTACGCCGAGGAGCTGGGCGAGCCGTTCACCACCTCCGGGCTCTGCTACTACCGGGACGGCCGGGACAGCGTGGCCTGGCACGGCGACCGGATCGGCCGGGGCGCGCGGGAGGACACCATGGTCGCGATCCTCTCCGTGGGCGCGCCCCGCGATCTGCTGCTGCGCCCGCTGCGCGGCGGCCCCTCGGTCCGCCGCCCGCTCGGCCACGGCGACCTGATCGTGATGGGCGGCTCCTGCCAGCGGACCTGGGAGCACTGCGTACCGAAGACGGCACGGGCCGCCGGGCCGCGGATCAGCATCCAGTTCCGGCCACAGGGCGTACGGTGACAAGGGCCTCGGCAACGGGCCGCCCGCCGCATGTGGTTGGCTGTCCTCCGTTTCGATCGGCACGAACGCGCAAGCCGGAGTGATCATGCGGGCAGAGGTACACGAAGTCGGCAAGGGCGCCTATCTGGTGCACGGCCAGCACACCAACTGGGTGATCCTCAAGGACGGGGACGCCGTCACACTGGTGGACACCGGCTACCCAGGGGACCGGCAGGGGCTGCTCGACTCCCTCGCGGAGGTGGGCAGTTCTCCGGAGGCGGTCGCGGCCGTGCTGATCACGCACGCGCACAACGACCACCTCGGCTCGGCCGAGTACCTGCGCGACACCCACGGCACGCCGGTCTATCTCCACGAGGCCGAAGTCCCGCACGCCCGGCGGACCTCCTCCAGCAGGTGTCGGTGGGCAAGGTGGTGAAGAACGCCTGGCGGCCGGGTGTGGTGCCGTGGCTGGTGCACGTGCTGCGGGTCGGCGGCACCGAGCAGCATCCGGTCAAGGCCCCCGAGGCGTTCCCGGTCGCCGACGGCCCCCTCGACCTGCCGGGCCGCCCGGTCCCGGTGCACACTCCCGGCCACACCGACGGACACACCGTCTACCACCTGCCCGAGGCCGGTCTGGTGATCTCCGGGGACGCCCTGGTCAGCGGCCACCGCACCGCGCGGATCCAGGGCCCGCAGCTGCTGCCCGACATGTTCCACCACGAGCGGGCCCGGGCCGTCGCCTCGCTGGACCTGATCGGCGCCCTCGACGGCGACGCCCTGCTGCCGGGACACGGCCCCCTGCACCGGGGTTCGGTGCGGGCCGCTGCCGACCGGGCCCGGGAGCTGGCCTCGTAACCTGCCGGCCTTAAGGTTCGTCCCATGGCCTTGCAGATCAACGCCACCAATCCGGAGCACCCCGCGCTCCTGCTCGAACTCCCCTGGGACGTCCCGCTGGAGGAGTGGCCCGAGGACTACCTCGTGCCACTCCCCCGCGGCATCTCGCGGCACGTGGTGCGCTACGCGCGGGCCGGCAGCGAGGTCATCGCGGTGAAGGAGCTGGCGGAGCGCCCGGCGCTGCGCGAGTACGAGCTGCTGCGCGACCTGGACCGGCTCGCCATCCCCGCGGTCGACCCGCTCGCGGTGATCACCGGCCGCACCGACACCGAGGGCGAACCCCTGGAGTCGGTGCTGGTCACCCGGCACCTGGGCGGCTCGATGCCGTACCGCTCGATGTTCGAGACGACCATGCGCCCGGCCACCATGCACCGCCTCATGGACGCCCTGGCGGTGCTGCTGGTCCGCCTGCACCTGGCCGGGTTCGCGTGGGGCGACTGCTCGCTGTCCAACACCCTGTTCCGACGGGACGCGGGCGCCTACGCGGCGTACCTGGTGGACGCCGAGACCGGCGACCTGCACACGCAGCTGAGCAACGGGCAGCGGGAGTACGACCTCGACCTGGCCCGGGTGAACATCAGCGGGGAGCTGCTCGACCTGGAGGCCTCGGGGGCACTGCATCCCTCCCTGGACCCGATCGAGTTCGGGTTCGAGATCTGCACCCGGTACGGCGAGCTGTGGGAGGAGCTGACCCGGACCTCGGTGTACCCGGCGGGCAAGTACCACTACATCGAGCGCCGGATCCGGCGCCTCAACGACCTCGGTTTCGACGTCGCGGAGATGCAGATCCAGCACTCCTCCAACGGCGACACGGTCACCTTCGTGCCGAAGGTCGTCGACGCCGGCCACCACCAGCGCCAGCTGCTGCGGCTGACCGGCCTGGACGCCGAGGAGAACCAGGCGCGGCGGCTGCTGAACGACCTGGAGAGCTGGATGGCCACCCAGGACGACTACGCCCCCGGCGACCCCCTCGCCGCCCGCCCCGAGGTGCTGGCCCACCGGTGGGTGCGGGACGTCTTCCGCCCCACCGTGCGGGCCGTGCCCCTCGAACTGCGCGGCTCGATGGACCCGGCGGAGATCTACCACGAGCTGCTCGAACACCGCTGGTACCTGTCCGAGCGGGCGCAGCACGACATAGGCCTGGACAACGCGGTCGAGGACTACATCGAGAACGTGCTGCCCAAGGCGCGGGAGACCCTGGAGCCGGTCACCCCGGAGTGACCCCGCCGGGCCGGACCTCTGGTCAGTCGTGCGGGACGACGGCCACCGGGCAGTCGGCGTGGTGCAGCACGCCGTGCGCGACCGAGCCGACGCGGGCGCCGGCCGCGGTGCGGTGGGCGCGCCGCCCGACGACCATCAGCTGGGCGCGTCCGGCCACCGAGAGCAGCACCTGCCCGGCGCTGCCCATCTCCACCTGCTCGGCGACCGGCACGTCCGGGAACCGCTCGCGCAGCGGCCGCAGGGCCTCGGACAGCGCCTTCTGCTCGTAGGGCTCCATGCCTCCGGACTCGTCCAGCAGTTTCAGCGAGCCGGGGCTGTAGGCGAAGACCGGCGGCAGGGTCCAGGCCCGCACGGCCCGGACCGTCGCGCCGCGGGCCGCCGCCGTCTCGAACGCGAACTCCAGCGCGGCCGCGCTGTCCTGCGGGCCGCCCTGCTGGCCCACGACGACCTCCCGTCCGGCGGCCTCGGCGGCGGGCCGGTCACCGGCGCGCACCAGGACGACCGGGCGTGCCGCCCCGGCGATCACCTGCTGTCCGACGGAGCCCAGCAGGAACCCGACGACCCGGCCGTGCCCGCGCGAACCCAGCGCCAGCAGTTCGGCCCCGGCCGCCGCGTCGGTGAGCACCTCGACCGGGCCGCCCTCCACCACGTCGACGCGCACCGCGAGCTCCGGACACCGCCCGGTGACGGTCCGCACCGACTCGGCGACCGCGTCGGACACCCACCCCAGCTGGGCCTCCCGGTCACCACCGAGCGCCTCGTGCTCCTCGTACCGCCAGGCGTGCACCACCCGCAGCGGCAGCCCCCGGCGCACCGCCTCCCGGGCCGCCCAGTCGAGAGCGGCGAGGCTCTCCTCCGTACCGTCGACCCCTGCCGTGATCGGGCGTGTCATGCGCAGGCCTCCTCGTCGTTCCGCTTCCGCGTGATCAGTCTTCCGCACCGGCGGGTGCCCGCTGTACACCGTCGTACAAGAGCGAAGGCCGACGATCGAACATACGATGGGCGGGAACCGGTGCGGCGGTCGCGCTCCTCAGGGAGGGTTCCGCCGTCCCGTGGAACCAACGGCTCGGGGTGGGAGACGTATGGCACAGGCTGCCGACGCAGCACGGACCGTCATCATGACCGTGGACGACGACCCGGGGGTCTCCCGTGCCGTCGCCCGGGACCTGCGGCGCCGTTACGGTGCCTCGTACCGCATCGTGCGCGCCGAGTCCGGGGATTCGGCGCTGGACGCGCTGCGGGAGCTGAAGCTGCGCGGTGACCTGGTGGCGGTGATCCTGGCCGACTACCGGATGCCGCAGATGAACGGCATCGAGTTCCTGGAGCAGGCCCTGGACGTGTACCCGGGCGCGCGGCGGGTGCTGCTGACCGCGTACGCGGACACCAACGCGGCGATCGACGCGATCAACGTCGTGGATCTGGACCACTACCTGCTCAAGCCCTGGGATCCCCCGGAGGAGAAGCTCTACCCGGTCCTCGACGACCTGCTGGACGCCTGGCGGGCCAGCGACTACAAGCCGGTGCCGGCCACCAAGGTCGTCGGGCACCGGTGGTCGGCGCGCTCCTCGGACGTGCGGGAGTTCCTGGCGCGCAACCAGGTGCCGTACCGCTGGTACTCGGTGGAGGAGCCGGAGGGGCAGCGGCTGCTGGCCGCGGCGGATGCCGACGGGACGCGGCTGCCGCTGGTGATCACACCGGACGGCACGCCCCTGGTGGAGCCGGAGGCACCCGAGCTGGCCGCGCGCGTGGGCCTGGCGACGACCCCGACGGCGGACTTCTACGACCTGGTGGTGATCGGCGGCGGCCCGGCCGGGCTCGGCTCGGCCGTGTACGGGGCGTCGGAGGGGCTGCGGACCGTGCTCGTGGAGCGGTCGGCGACCGGCGGGCAGGCCGGGCAGAGCTCGCGGATCGAGAACTACCTGGGCTTCCCCGACGGCGTGTCGGGGGCCCAGCTCACCGGCCGGGCCCGGCGGCAGGCCACCAAGTTCGGCGCGGAGATCCTGACCGCCCGCGAGGTCACGGGGCTGGAGATCAACGGCGCCGCCCGGGTGGTGCGGTTCGCGGACGGCTCGGCGGTCGCGGCGCACAGCGTGATCCTGGCGACCGGGGTGCAGTACCGGCAGCTGGAGGCCGAGGGCTGCATCGACCTGACCGGCTGCGGGGTGTTCTACGGCTCCGCGCTCACCGAGGCGACCTCCTGCCAGGGCCAGGACGTGTACATCGTCGGCGGCGCCAACTCGGCCGGCCAGGCGGCGATGTACCTGTCCCGGTTCGCGAAGTCGGTGACCCTGCTGGTCCGCGGGGCCGACCTGTCGGCGTCGATGTCGTACTACCTGATCCAGCAGATCAACGAGGCCCCGAACATCGCCGTGCGCAGTCATACCGTGGTGGACGCCGCGCACGGCGTCGAGCGGCTGGAGCAGCTCACCCTGCGCCATGTGCAGAGCGGGGACCGGGAACAGGTCGACGCCCAGTGGATGTTCGTCTTCATCGGGGCGGCACCGCTCACCGGCTGGCTCGGTGACACGGTGCTGCGGGACGAACGCGGGTTCATCCTGGCCGGGCCGGACCTGACCGTCGACGGACGGCCACCGGCCGGCTGGGAGCTGGACCGGCCGCCGTACCACCTGGAGACCAGCATTCCCGGCGTGTTCGTGGCGGGCGACGCACGCGCCGAGTCCGCCAAGCGTGTCGCGTCCGCCGTCGGAGAAGGAGCCATGGCAGTGATGCTCGTCCACCGGTACCTGGAGCAGTCATGAGCGGGCAGCTGATGCCGTGCAGCCCGAAGGAGATCGGCGCGCTGTTCCTGTTCGAGAAGCTGGAGCCGGAGCAGCTCGGGCGGCTGTGCGCGGCGGGCCGGGTGGAGCTGTTCCAGCCGGGCCCGGTCTACACCGAGGGTGATCCGGCCACCTGCTTCTACGTGATGGTCGAGGGCACGGTGGTGCTCTCCCGGCAGGTCGGCGGGGACGACGTCGAGGTCACCCGGACCTCGCAGTCCGGCGTGTACGCGGGCGCCATGCAGGCCTACCTCGGGGACCGGGTGCGGCAGGCGTACAACAACTCGATGCGGGTGACCGAGCCGACCCGGTTCTTCGTGCTGCCGGCCGACACGTTCGCGGACATCATGCGCGAGTGGTTCCCGATGGCCGTGCACCTCCTGGAGGGCCTGTTCTTCGGTTCGAAGAACACCCAGGCGGCGATCGGGCAGCGCGAACGGCTGCTGGCGCTCGGCTCGTTGTCCGCCGGGCTCACCCACGAGCTCAACAACCCGGCCGCGGCGGCCGTGCGGGCCACGTCGACGCTGCGCGAGCGGGTGGCGAAGATGCGGCACAAGCTCGCGATCATCGCCGGGAGTCCCTTCTCGCGGGAGCAGCTGGCCGGGCTGATCGAGATCCAGGAGCGCACCGCCGAGCGCGTCGCCAAGGCGCCGGCGCTCAGTCCGCTGGAGGCCTCCGACCGCGAGGACACGCTCACCGACTGGCTGGAGGACCACGGCTGCGACAACGCCTGGCAGATCGCGCCGACCTTCGTACAGGCCGGTCTCGACGTCGACTGGCTGGACCAGGTCGCGGTGGCCGTGGACGAGGAGATCCTGCCGAACTCGATCGGCTGGCTCAACTACACCATCGAGACCGAGCTGTTGATGAACGAGATCGAGGACTCGACCACCCGGATCTCGAACCTCGTCGACGCGGCCAAGCAGTACAGCCAGCTGGACCGGGCGCCGTACCGGGAGGTGGACGTGCACGAACTCCTCGACAGCACCCTGCTGATGCTGTCCGCGAAGATCGGGCAGGACATCCGGGTGGTCAAGGAGTACGACCGTACGGTCCCGCCGGTTCCCGCCTACCCCGCCGAGCTCAACCAGGTGTGGACCAACCTCATCGACAACGCGGTCTGCGCGATGAGGGACGGCGGCGGCGCGGGCGGCGGACACGGCACGCTGACCGTGCGGACCGCGCTCGACCACGAACAGCTGCTGGTCGAGTTCCGGGACACCGGGACCGGGATCGCGCCGGAGATCAAGAACCGGATCTTCGACCCCTTCTTCACGACCAAGCCCGTGGGGCAGGGCACGGGGCTCGGTCTGGACATCTCCTGGCGGATCGTCGTGAACAAGCATCACGGCAGCATGCGGGTGGAGTCGGAGCCCGGCGACACCCGGTTCCAGGTGCTGCTCCCGCTGACCGCCGAGGCGCCCGAGGAATCCGAGACACCTGTGGAGGCAGTATGAGTGGCGACACCGCGATAGCCCCGGACGTTCCGCCGAGCGGCGCCGGGTGCGTGGAGTGCGACGCGGCGGGGGGTTGGTGGTTCCATCTGCGGCGGTGCGCCCAGTGCGGGCACATCGGGTGCTGCGACGACTCGCCCGCGAAGCATGCGACGGCGCACTTCCACGAGTCCGGGCATCCGGTGATCCGTAGTTACGAGCCGGGCGAGGGCTGGTTCTGGAACTACGAGTCGGAGGAATTGTTCGAGGCCGGGCCGGAGTTGGCGCCGCCGGTGAGTCATCCTGCGGAGCAGTCCGTGCCGGGGCCGGCGGAGCGGGTCCCGGAGGACTGGGCGCGGGTGCTGCGGGGCTGAGCGCCCAGGGGGGTGGGGGTGCTGTGGTGACGGCGGCTGCGGGTTCGTCGTGGCCGGTCGCGCAGTTCCTCCCCCGGCCTTCGGCCGGGGGTACCCCCAGCGCCCCTGGTCTCTCCGCCGGGCCTTTGTCAGGATGAGGGTGTGTCGCAGAGATCTTTCGGTAGCCCTCTGATCGGGCGGGACGAGGAACTGCTTCGCCTCGGCGAAGTGCTTGAGCGAGCCCGCGACGGGCGTGGGCAGGCCGTGCTGGTCTCCGGGGACGCGGGGGTCGGCAAGACGCGGCTGCTCGATGAGGTGGCGGCTCGGGCGGCCGGAGGCGGGGCCCGTGTCGTCACCGGGCACTGTGTCGATCTCGGGGCCGTGGGGCTGCCGTATCTGCCGTTCACCGAGATTCTCGGGGTGCTGGCGGGTGACGAGCGCTTCGGTGGGGTGCTCGCCGCGCATCCTGTCGTGGAGCGGCTGCTCGGGGCCGGGTCGGACTCCTCCCGCGACGCGGATGCGCGGCTGCGGCTCTTCGAGGGCGTCGCCGGGCTGTTCGCCGAGCTGGCGGCCGCCGCGCCGCTGCTGCTGATCCTGGAGGATCTGCACTGGGCCGACCAGTCCTCCCGGGACCTGCTGCGGTTTCTGCTGAGCCGGGGTGTGCTCCCGCGGCGGCTCGCGGTGCTGGCCTCCTACCGTGCCGACGATCTCCATCGGCGGCATCCGCTGCGACCGCTGCTCGCCGAGCTGGTGCGGCTGCCCGGGGTGGAGCGGCTGGAGGTGCGGCGGCTGGCGGACGGCGAGGTGGCGCGGCTGGTGCGGGCGCTGGAGGACCGGCCGCTGTCCGAGGCGACGGTGCGCGACATCGTGGAGCGGGCCGAGGGCAACGCCTTCTACACCGAGGAGCTGGTGGCCGCCGCCGACGCGGACGGGATGCCGACCGGGCTCGCCGATCTGCTGCTGATCCGGGTCGAGCAGTTGTCGGAGACGGCCCAGCAGGTGCTGCGGACGGCCGCGGTGGCCGGGCGCCGGGTCGGGCACGATCTGCTGCTGGACGCGGCCGGGCTTCCGGAGGAGGAGCTGGAGGCCGCCCTGCGGGAGGCGGTGGGACGGCAGTTGCTCGTCGCCGGGGACGGGGACACGTACGCCTTCCGGCACGCCCTGGCGCGCGAGGCCGTCTACGGCGATCTGCTGCCCGGGCAGCGGGCGCGGCTGCACGGCACGTATGCCAGGCTGCTCGCCGCACGCGGGGGCGGGGCGGCGACGGCCGCCGAGCGGGCACACCACTACCGGGAGAGTCACGATCTGCCCGAGGCGCTGGCCGCGTCCGTGGAAGCCGCCGGTCACGCCCGGCGGATGGGTGCCCCGGCGGAGGAGCTGCGGCATCTGGAGGCGGCCCTGGACCTGTGGCCGGCCGTGCCGTGCGAGGCGCGGCCCGCAGGCGAGGGGCTGGACCCGGTGAGTCTGACGCTGCGGGCTTCGGCGGCGGCCGCGCACTCCGGGGACGCGCACCGGGCCGTGTCGCTGACCCGGGCCGCACTGGCCGGCGCCGGCCAGGACGCGGATCCCGAACTCGCCGCCCGGGTGCGCTACACGCTCGCCGGGAACCTCATCACCGTCGACAACCTCACCGCCGCGTTCGCCTACAGCAGCGAGGCGCTGGCGATGATCCCCGCCGAACCGCCCTCCAGGACCTGGGTGTGGGCCGCGGCCACGCATGTGATGGCGGCCCGGCAGGTCGGGGACGACGCGACCGCGTTGCGGGTCGCGCGGCAGGCCCTGGAGGTCGCCGAGCGGATCGGTGCAACCGCCGCCCGGGCCGACCTGCTGATCTCCCTGGCCCGGCTGGAGGGCGGCGGGCGCCGCGGCCCGCAGGGGCGGGAGCGGCTCCGGGAGGCGCGGGAGCTGGCCAGGTCGGCCGGGGACACGCCGGTGGAGATCCGGGCGCTGTTCAGCCTGGCCATCAGCTGCTTCGAGTCGGGTGAGCTGCGCGAGTGCCTGCCGTGGATCACCGAGGGGCTCGACCGGGCCCGGCGGTCGGGGCTGCTGTCCTCGCCGTACGCGCTGGAGATGCGGTACCTGCGGCTGCTGGTCCTGTTCACGCTGGGGCAGTGGGACGAGTGTGTGCGGGTGGCCCGCGCGGATCCGGCGCCCGGCTTCGCCGAGGCGGCCGTCCTGTACATAGCGCTGGCCCGGGGCGAACCGGATGTCGTGGAGCGGGCAACGGCGCTGCTCGGGGAGCCGTTCGACTGGATGGGCACGTTCGTCGGGGGAATCGTGCTGACGGACGCGGCCGCGCTGCGGGGTGATCCGGAGGAGGCCGTGACCCGGGCGCGGGACGCGGTCGCGGTGCTCTCCGACGCATTGGGGCGGGCGCCGCACGTGACGGTCCGGCTCGCCGCGCTCGCGCTGGGGGCGCTCCCGGACCGGGCGGCGGCCGAACGGCGCGGCGACGGGAGCGCGGACCGCTGGGCCCAGGTCGCCGGTGAACTGCTGGAACTGGCTCGGGCGACGGCCGCGGGGCAGGGTCCGGAGGGGCAGGCCTGGCTGGCGCGGGCCGAGGCGGAGTGGGCCCGAGCCGTGTCCGGGCCGGACGTGGCGGCCTGGGAGCAGGCGGTGGCCGCGTTCGCGTACGGCGATGTGTACGAGGCGGCCCGGGTGCGGCTGCGGTACGCCGAGGCCCTGGCGGGCGTCGGGCGGCATGCGGAGGCCGCGGAGCAGGCACGGGCGGCCCGGGAGACGGCGGCGGCGCTCGCGGCCGGGCCGCTGCTGGCGCGCGCCGACGCGCTGCTGCGCCGGTCGGCGCCGGCGGACACGCCGGTCTCGCCGCTGACCGCTCGCGAGCAGGACGTGCTGCGGCTGCTGGCGCTGGGCCGCAGCAACCGGCAGATCGGCGAGGAGCTGTTCATCAGCGGCAAGACCGCGAGCGTGCACGTCTCCAACATCCTCGCCAAGCTGGGCGCGGCGAGCCGTACGGAGGCGGTGGCGATCGCCTACCGGGAGCGCCTGATCACCCCCGAGCCGACGGCCCGGGGGTGATCGGACGGGGATGGTCCAGGGGTTTCAGCGGTCGCAGTCGAGGCTCGCCAGGTCGACGGAGTCGGCCATGGCCTGCATGCCCTTGTCGTTGGGGTGGAGGTGGTCGCCGCTGTCCAGGAACGGCAGCAGCCGCGCCTGGTCGTAGGGGCTGCGCAGGATCCGGTCGAAGTCGGCGACGGCGTCGAACTCGCCGCTGGTGCGGATGTACTGGTTGACCTGCCCGCGTACCGCCTCGCCCGCCCGGTCCCACTCCGGCCAGCCCTCGAACGGCCCGACGGTCGAGGCGACCACGCACTTCCCGGCCGCGTGCGCGCGCCGGACGATCTCCCGGTACCCGGTGATCAGGTCGGCGGCGGTGACCCCGGTGTGGGCCTTGATGTCGTTGACCCCTTCGAAGAGGAAGACGGTACGGAGGCCCGGCTGGCTGAGGACGTCGCGGTCCAGCCGGTTCAGTGCCGCCTGGCCGGCGCCGTCGGCGAGCACCATGTTGCCGGAGATCCCCTCGTCGGCCACGCCCTTGACCTCGGTGCCGGCCTTCTGGAGGCGGCGGGCGAGGTAGTCGGGCCAGCGCCGGTTCTGGTCGCCGCTGGACGCCCAGCCGTCGGTGATGGAGTCGCCGAGCGCCGCGACCGCCCCGGTGTCCCGGTTCTTCGGCCGTACCGCGACCGAGTCCAGGTACCACCAGGAGCCGGTGGTGTCGGTCCAGCCGGCGGCGCTCTCCTCGGCGGTGTGGTCGCCCTGGGTGACGTACGAGGTCTGCATGGCCATGCCGTGGCCGGTGGCGGGGCCGGCCGCGTCCGGGCTGTGCAGGCTGACGACCAGGTTGCTGCCGGCGGGCAGGGTGCCGGGCAGCGGGTCGCTCCACGCGGTGGCGCCGGCCGGCACGCTGACCGTGCGGGCGCCGTCGAAGGCCAGCCGCCTGTTGCTGCCCGGCTCGAGGGCGGCGCCCGCGCGCTGGATTCCGGCGTAGACGCTGTCCAGGGTCAGCGGCCGGTCGCCGAAGGCGTTGGAGACGCGGACCCGCAGACCGGTGCCGGCTGCGCTGGTGTGCACGACCAGCCGGTAGCCGCGGTCGGGGGTGCCCTGTCCCATCCGGTCGGCGCTCGCCCCCCAGGTGACGATGTCCGGCCGGGCGGGGGCCGCCTGGACGGCGGCCCCCTGGGCGGGCGCGATCGGGCCGGGGCCGGGGCCGGTGGCACCGGCGGACCCGGTCTGGCAGACGGCCCCGACCATCAGTAAGGCGGCCAGTCGGCCACCCGCCCGTGCGAGCCCGCCGGTCACCGCACCAGGTCCCTCAGCGTGACGGACTGGCCGGGCTTGAGCGTCACCGTCCGGGACGTCCCGCCGTAGGCGACCGTCGTGGTGCGGCCGCCGACGCTGCGGATCCGGGCCCGGGTGGGCTTGCCGTCCCGCCAGTCCAGGTCCACCACGAAGCCGCCACGGGCGCCCGCTCCGGTGACCGAACCGGCGGCGGCCCAGGCGTCGGGCAGGGCGGGCAGCAGTTCCAGGTGCCCCGGCCGCGAGTACAGCAGCATCTCGGCGATGGCGGCCGGCGTGCCGAAGTTGGCCTCGATCTGGAAGATGCCCCGGCCTTCCTCGACCTGGTAGATGTCGAAGAGGTTCGGTGACGTGCCGTTGCTGCCGTTGGCGGAGGGCCGGAGGTTGCGGACGACGAGCTGGTAGGCCTTGTCGGCGTCCTTCAGCCGGGACCAGCACAGCGAGCGCCAGGCGTTGGCCCAGCCGAAGCTGTCCATGCCGCGTGCGGTGAGCAGTGCGGTGGCGCCCTTGACGATGTCGGCGGGGGTCGAGCCGTCGGGGCGGATCCGGTCGCCGGGGAAGAGGTTGATCAGCGGCGAGAGGTGGCGGTGGGTGGTCTCGCCGAGGTTGTCCGGGGACATCCACTCCTCCAGCCAGCCGGTCTTGGGGCTCACCACCGGCAGGTAGAGGCGGTCGCGGAGCTCGCCGATGGTGCCCGCGTATCCAGCATCCCTCTTCAGCTCGGCGGCCGCAGTCCGGAAGTTGCCGAACAGCATCCACACCTGTTCCTGAGCATAGGTGATGCCCTTGGCGTCCAGCGGCCCCTGCTCCGGTGACCAGTCGCTGTCGGCGATCAGCACCTCCTTGCCGTCGTCCAGGGTGGTGGTGAGCAGTCGCGCCTCCCAGAACTCGCAGGCACCCTTGAGGAGGGGGTAGATCTTCTCCAGGTGGGCGCGGGACCGGGTGAACTCGTAGTGCTCCCAGAGGCTCTGGCACAGCCAGGCGTTGCCCGCCGGGTGCCACCACCAGCCGCCTCCGCCGAAGGGGTTGGTGGAGATGGCGACGGTCCAGCCGGCGACCTTGCCGCTGGAGTTGCGGTAGCGGTTGCGGGAGTCCTGGAAGAGCCGCCGGGTGAGGTCGGTCCAGGAGGGGAGCTGGTCGACGCAGTAGTCGGTGTAGGCGTCGAAGCACTGGGACAGGCCCAGCCGGTCGGACATCCAGTAGTTCATCTGGATGTTGATGTCGGTGTGGTAGTCGCCCATCCAGTCCGGGTCGTTGCCGTCCAGCCAGATGCCCTGCAGACCCATCGGCAGGCTGTCACGCGAGCCGGCGATCATCAGGTAGCGGCCGAACTGGGCGTAGGCGGCCTCCAGTTCCGGGTCGGGGTCGCCGGTGTCGGCGCGCGCCTGGATGCGCGCCCAGGTGTCGAGCTCGCGCTGCTCGGCCGTCGAGGTGCCGAGCGAGAGGTCGAACTGCCCGAACAGCGCCCGGTGGTCGGCGGCGTGGGTGCGCAGCAGCGAGTCCGCCGAGTGCCGGGCGGCCGCCTTGACCTTGGTGCGGGCGAGCGCCTGCGGGTTCACGGAGGGGTCACGGTAGTGGGCGGCGGCGTCCGGTGCGTAGTCGGTGCCGCCGCTGAGGACGACGGTCAGCTCGCGGCAGTCGGTGAAGGTGATGTGCGAGCCGCTCACCCGCACGCTGCCGCCGCTGCCGTACGCCTTGACGGCGGCCCCGTACTCCAGTCCGTTGGCGAAGGACCCGGCGAACGACTCGGCCGTGCCGCCGGTCTCCCCGTGGGTGCCTTCCAGCGTGATGGTGCCGGTGTAGCGCCCGCCGCCGTCCTGGCCGAAGTGCAGCACGATCACGTCGTCCGGGCGGCTGGCGAAGATCTGCCGCCGGTACGTCACTCCGGAGCGGACGTAGGAGGCCGTCACCACGCCGTTGTCGAGGTCGAGGGTGCGGCGGTAGCCGGAGACGGCGCCCAGGTCGTGGTCGGGTATCTCGACGGTGAGCCGGGCGAGGAGGGTGAGGGAGCCGAAGTCGGCGCGGCCGTAGGGGAACTGGCCGTCGGAGTCGAGGGTGTCGTTGAGCCCGCCGGTCCACAACGTGGCGTCGGTGACCAGGAGGAGCTCACGGCCGGAGTCGTTGCTCGCGAGCGCACCGAGCCGGCCGTTCCCGACGGGAAGGCCTTGCGTGATCATCGAACCGTCGTCGGCGGGCGCCTGCCACCAGAGCTGGTGCCGGGGAGCGGCGAGCGGCGCGGTGGACCGCACCGGGGCGGCGGAGGCGGTGAAGGCGGGGAGCCCGGCGAGGGCTCCGGTGGCGGCGGCCAGAGCGAGGAAACCGCGGCGGCTGGGGTGGTTGTCCATGGGGTTCCAATCCAACGTCCGTGAGGGGGGCGCCCCGTCAGGGGGCGCGGGAACTGCGCGACCGGCCCCCACCGGAGCGCAGTTCCCGACGGCGCACGTACCGGGGCGGCTTACCGGGGTGACGTGGGAACGTCGATCCGGTCGATGTCCGGCGCGTACCCCGACCCGCTGTCGAAGCTGATGGTGTTCGTCCCGGCCTTCAGCGTCACCGGCACGCTCACGCTCGCCACCGTCCCCCAGTCCCCGGTGGACGGGAACTTGTGGCCGGTGCCGCCCCCGGCGTCGGCCGAGACGGTGGCCGGCCGGGAGTCGCCGCTGACGTAGGCGACCTTGACCAGGTAGGTGCCGGCCTTGTCGACGACGACGTTGTTGAAGGTCAGCTTGCCGCCGAGGTAGAGGTTGCCGACCTTCTTCGCGCCGGAGCACGCGTCGCAGCCGGCCACGGAGGCGTTGCCGCTCAGGGTGTTGCCGCTCGCCTCGGCCTCGTACCCGGTGGAGGCGAGCGCGCTGCCCTTCGGCGTCACGGTGAACAGGCGGGAGCCGTGCGCGGGCAGCGCCTCGGTGATCTTGTTCTGGAAGCTGCCGAGGTCCTCGTGGTTCCACAGGTCCCGCACCGACGCCCTGCCGGTGAAGCCGAGCGCCGTCCAGTCGGCGGTTACCGCGGCGGGCGAGGACCCGAGGTTGAAGAGGGCGACCGTGTACGTGCCGTCGGCGTTCTTCGCGGCCCAGACCTGCTGCGGGTCGGACGGGGTGACCGGCCGGGCCGGCGGGTTGTCGCTCTGGTCGACGCCGATGACCTCGCGGTTGGTCAGCAGGGAGAGGCCGTAGTCGTCGAGCCTGGTGATGTCGTCGCCGGTGAACAGGGGTGACTTGGCGATGGCCCACAGTGTCGCGTAGCTCTGCCGTTCGGCCTTGGTGAGGCCGTCCATCGCGCCGTTGCCGACGTCGAGGGAGTCGAGGTCGTTCCAGCCGCCGGGGCCTGCCTTGCCGGTCCAGGCGGGGGTGTCGTCCCAGCGGTCGTCGACGGAGTTCTCCCAGCTGACCAGGGTGTTGCAGTAGCACTCGACGTCGGTGTCGATGCGCCAGCCGTTGGTGTACTTCTGCCAGTCGGCCGCGTGCCCGTAGTCCAGGGACCAGGAGCCTTCCAGGTGGATCGGGCGGCCGGTGTCGGCGATCGCCCGGTGCCAGGCGGCGACGTCGGCGACGTTGTCGTACTGGTCGCCGCTCTTGCCGGAGCCGGGGCCGACGCCGTCGAGCTTGAGGAAGTCGTAGCCCCAGCCGGCGATCAGCTGGGCCTGGGAGTCTATGTACTTCTGCGCGCACGGCCTGTCGAAGTCGAGCTTGTACGAGCTGTCCCAGCCGTTGGTGGTGCGCAGGTCGGGATAGACGATGTCGGCGGTGGTGCAGCCCTCGGCGTTCCAGACCGGTGTCTTCCCGTCGCCGTACGCGCCCTTCTCCAGGCCCGCGGGGAGGTAGATCCCGGCCTTGAGGCCCTTGGCGTGGATGTGGTCGGCGACGGCCTTCATGCCGCTGGGGAAGCGGGCGGGGTCGGCCTTCTGGCGGCCGTACTGGTCGTAGCCCTGCTTCCAGTTCCAGTCCATCCACCAGCCGGCGTCGATGTTGACGTAGTCGTAGCCGTACTTCTTCAGCTTGCTCGCCAGGGCGTCGGTCTGCTTGAGGACGTTCGCCTCGGTGAGGTAGCTGTAGTCGCCCTGGTCGTTGAGGCCGGGATACTTGGACGACTGCATGCTCCAACTGGACCAGCCCATGTAGGGCTTGGCGGCGATCGGGGCGGGGGTCTGGGCCTCGGCGGCGGGCACGGCGGCGGCGAAGGCCGCGGTGAGCGCGAGCACGAGGACGGCTCTCAGCCCGCGTGCGGGCAGATGGGGGTACGACGGTGACCTCATGGGCCCTGCTTCCTGGGTTCGGGGGTCGTGGGCGGCTCAGCCCTGGGGAGTGGGGGTGACGAAGGAATGGATCGCGGTGGCCGCGGCTCCGCGGGCCCACTCCTCGAACGGGAGCGGGCGGGTCCGGACGTCGCACCGCGCGGCGGAGCCGAAGGCGGCCGCGGTGAACGCGTCCCGGATGTGCCCAGCGAACAGGTCGTGGGCGGCCAGGCCCTCGCCGGAGATGATCACGCGCTCGGGGCCGAACAGGTTGGCCACGGTGGCGATGCCCCGGCCGATGGCCTCGCCGGCCCGGGCGTACGCCTCCCGGGCCCCGGCGACGCCCGCGTGGGCGAGGGCCGCGGCCTCGGCCGGGCCGGCGACCTCACGTCCCGTCACCTGCCGGACGCGGGCGACGATCGCGGCGTCCCCCGCGATCGCCTCCACGCAGCCGCGGTTGCCGCAGTGGCAGAGCGGTCCGGCCGGGTCGATCGCCACGTGCCCGATCTCGCCGGCCACGCCGTGGGCACCGGCGACCAGCCGGCCGTGGACCACCAGTCCGCAGCCGATGCCCGCCCCGACGGTGACCACCGCGAAGTCCGAGAGCCCGGCGCCGGCGCCGAACCACTGCTCGGCGACGGTGAGCGCCCGCACGTCGTTCTCGACGACGACCGGCAACCCCGTGGTCAGGGCGGCGAGTTCGGCGAGGGGAACACCCCGCCAGTCCAGGAACGGCGAGTAGCGCGCCACCCCTTCGGCCCGGTCCACGTCTCCGGAGACCGCGATCCCGAGGCCGAGGACCGGGGCGCCGAAGTCCGCCGCCTCGGCGCGCAGTTCGTGGGTGAGTTCGGCGACGGAGGCGAGGACGGCCCGCACCGCGCGGTCGGTGACGGGCAGCCGCCGGGCCAGCCGGATCCGGCAGCACAGGTCGGTGAGGACGGCGATGACCGCGTCGCCGGTCACCTTGACGCCGATGAACAGGGCGCGCCCGCCGTCGACCCGCACCAGGTTCGCGGGCCGTCCGAGCGCGGGCCTGCCCCCGTCGCCGGCGTCCTCGGCCAGGTATCCGGCCGCGAGCAGCGGCCGGACCGCCTTCGTCACGGCGGCCGGGGACAGCCCGGCCCGGCGGGCCGCCTCCAGCCGGGTGAGGGGGCCGTGGGACAGGACCGTGGTGAAGATCTGCGAGGCGGCCGGCGTGGACACCGGAAACGTTTCGCCACGGGTGGTCGAGCGCATGGCCGGGAACCTATGGCCCTTAATTTCCGCTGTCAATAAAAGAAACAGGAATGACCTGAAGATTCTCTGTGAGGTTGTTGAGACCTTCGAATCACGGGCGAGGCACGGCCGTTGCCGCCGGATCACGCGGGCGTGACCCTCGCGAGGTCGAGCAGCAGGGCCTGCCCGGGGTTGAGGTTCGGCAGCGGCAGCCCCGCGACCGTGAGAACGGAACCGGGCAGGGTCAGCCCGTCGCCGAGGGCCGCGGACAGCCAGGCGGGCCCCGCCACCTGGTGGAAGGACGGCAGGCCCAGCTCGGTGCGCACCCGCACCCGGTAGGCCTCCCCCGGAGCGAGGCCGGGCAGCCGCACCCGCCCGTACTGGCCCTCCGGAGAGGTCGCGAGCCTCGCCCAGCAGTAGAGGGCGGCCGAACCGTCGTACGCCACCACCCCGTGCAGCAGCGTCGAGTCGTCGGCGAGGTCGGCGCGGACCGTGCGGCCGCCGTGCAGCAGCGGGCGCAGCTCGCGGTGGAGCGCGGTCCAGGCGGTGAGGCGGGCGAGTTCCTCCGGTGCGCAGCGGGTGAGGTCCTGTTCGATGCCGGCGTGCCCGAACAGCGCGGTGGCCAGCCGCAGCGGGTCGGAGCCGACCCGCTCGGTGGTGTGGCTGGTGCGCGGGCCGACGTGGGTGCCGACCAGTTCGGGGGGCAGCAGCTGCCCGGTCCAGCGCTGGATGGCCTGGCGTTCCACGGGATCGTTGCAGTCCGAGGCCCAGACCCGGTCGGTACGCTCCAGGATGCCGAGGTCGATCCGGCCGCCGCCGGCGGCGCAGCTCTCGATCTCCAGCGCGGGGTGCCGCTCGCGGAGCGCGTCGACCAGCCGGTAGAGAGCCGTCACCTGGGCGTGTGCCACGGGACGCTCGGCGGTGCCGTGCACGCTCTCGTGGAGTTCGCGGTTGTGGTCCCACTTGAGGTAGGCGATGCCGTACTTCTCCACCAGGGCGTCCAGCGAGTCGAGCAGGTACTGCCAGGCGTCGGGGTTGGAGAGGTCCAGTACGTGCTGGTGGCGGGCGGACGGGCCGACCCCGCGGGCCGGGCCGAGCACCCAGCCGGGGTGCTCGCGGGCCAGGTCGGAGTCGAGGTTGACCATCTCCGGCTCCACCCACAGCCCGAACTCCATGCCGAGCGAGCGCACATGGTCCACCAGCGGGGTCAGCCCCTCCGGCCACACCACGGGGTCGACGGTCCAGTCGCCGAGTCCCGCGTCGTCCGAACGACGGCCCCGGAACCAGCCGTCGTCCAGCACGAACCGTTCGACGCCGACCTCGGCGGCCTTGTCGGCCAGCCGCAGCAGCCGGTCCAGGTCGTGGTCGAAGTACACCGCCTCCCAGCTGTTGAGGATCACCGGGCGGGGCCCGCGCGGATGGGCCGGACGGGCCCGCAGCAGGGTGTGGAAGCGGTCGGCGAGTCCGTCCAGTCCCTGGTCGGACCAGGCGAAGTGGCAGACCGGGGCGGTGTACGTGTCGCCGGGGGCGAGCCGGATCTCCCCCGCCCGCAGGAGTTCGCCGCCGCCGAGCACCCCGGCATGGGTACCCGCGCCCTCCGGCAACTGCTCGGCCAGATACCGCTGGTCGCCGCTCCAGGCCACGTGGACGGCCCAGACCTCCCCGGCGCCGAAGCCGAATCCGGGCACGCCGACCGCCATCAGGTACGGCGAGTCCAGGCCGGGTTTGCCGCGCCGGATCTCCCGGCTGTGGGTGCCGAAGCCCAGCGGCCGCCGCTGGGGGGAGCGCTCCCGGCTCCACTTGCCGGTGAAGTCGAGGATCTCCGCGGCCCGCCGGGGCAGCGGCAGCAGGGTCGTGACCTGCGCCAGGTCGTACGACTCCGGGCCGGCGTCCGGGCGGCGGGTGAGCGTGGTGCGCACCCCGAGCACGCCCGAGGGCTCCAGCCGGTAGGTGACGGTGGCGTCGAGTCCGGCGCCGGGGTCGGTGAGGTGCAGGGCCAGTTCGCCGCCCGCCGGGTCCGGGCGGTACGAGCTGTCCGCCAGGGTCAGCCGGGGCGCGGTGAAGGCGCCGGCGAGATGGCCCTCGTGGGCCGGGGTGCCGGACCAGCCGTCCGCCTCGGTGGGCCAGACGGTGAACCGGCGCGGGATGTCGATGGAGTTGTTGAGCACGGCGGGTTCACCGGTCAGGGCGAGCGCGGTCAGGGCGTCCTGCGACAGGTCACCGAGGTCTGCCCCCCAGTGCAGGACCCTGGGCACCGGTTCCGTGAGCTCCACGACGAGGGCGGTGCCCGCCGCGCGCAGGATGTGGATCCGCGCCGTGCTGTCCGACATGCAGAGTCCTTTCGGGTCGCCCGGCCGCCGGACGGGCCCGGTTCAGGCGGGCCCGTCCGGCGGCCGGACGGTGGCTGGGCGGGGGCAGGGTCACTTCTTGGCGAGCAGTTGCTTGCTCTGGTCCTGCATGTCCGTGAAGACGGAGTCGTTCTTCTGGCCGGCGAAGTAGGCCTGGAACAGCGGCTGGAACGCGTCCTGCAGGGCGGCGCCGTTGCCGTAGACCGGGGACGGGTAGAGGACCTTGTCCTTGATCATGTCCGTGAAGACGGACAGGTCCACGCCCGTCTTGGCCAGCGCCTTGGCCGAGGCGTCCATGGACGCCGGGATCGACGGGAAGAAGGTACCGGTCAGGGAGGCCTTGGACTGGCAGGCCTCGCTGCCCATGTACGAGACCCACTTCCAGGCCAGGTCGGGGTTCTTGGTGCCGGCCCAGATGTTGTTCCCGTTGGAGTTGCTGAGCACGGACCTGGTCGTGCCGTCGGGGCCGTAGGGGGTGGGGGCGATCCCGACCTTGATACCGGGGATCTTCACGAAGGTGGAGGCCTCCCACGAACCGCCGGTCTCCATGGCGACCTTGCCGGAGGAGAGCAGGTCGACGTCGCTGACGCTGTCGTTGAACTGCCCGATCCTGGGCGCGTAACCCTTGTCGGTCAGGGAGCGGATCCAGTCCATGGTCTTCACGAACCGCGGGTCGGCGTAGTTGAACACCGTCGGCCAGGTGGTCTTGTCGCCCAGCCGCCAGCCCGTGGTGCTGACCAGCGGGTTCCAGGTGAACTGGCCGATGAAGTCCTTCGACGCGACCTGCCCGTAGCCGTAGGTCCTGATGTGGGACTTGTCGAAGCCCTTCTCGTCGCCCCGGCGTCCCTTGGTGTCGATCGTCAGGTGGGCGATCATCTTGCCCAGGGTGCCGCCGTCGTCGGGGTTCCAGTTCAGCGCCTTGACGTCCTGGTCGGTGTACCCGGCCTTCTTGACGGCGTCCTCGTTGAAGTAGACGCCGGACGCCGCCCAGTCCAGCGGCAGCGCGTACTGCTTGCCGTCGGTGTACTTCCAGGCGTCCACACCGACCGAGAACCGGGACAGGTCGAACTTGTCCTTGGCGATGTAGTCGTCCATCGCCAGCAGCTGGTGCTGGGAGGCGTACGCCTGGAAGAACTGGACGCTGTTCTGGAAGGCGTCGGGCGCGGTGCCGGCCACGAACCCGGCGGTCAGCTTGGTGAAGTAGTCGTTGACGTTGTACTGCGTGATCTTCACCGTGGTGCCGGGGTTGGCCTTCTCGAAGTCCGTGGCGCACACCTTGTACGCGGCGGCCTGCTTGTCGTCCCAGGTCCACCAGTTGACGGTCTTGGAGCCGCCGGCGGAGGACGAGCCGTTCGAGCAGGCGGAGAGCACGGCGGCCAGGGTGAGCGTGGCGCCCAGGGCGACCGTCCTGCGAAGTCTCGTGTCTCTTCTCATCGTTCCTTCTTTCGGGAGGACGCGGTGGGTGCTGGGGACGGCAGCACCGCGGGGTGGGACGACGTCTTGAGGAGCGCGCCGAACGCGCCGAGGGCGACGGCCAGGTCGTCGGGTCCGCCGGCGTCGTGGCCGTTGAACTCCCACAGCCGCAGCTCCTTGGGGCCGGCGTAGGCGTGGTAGGCGGCGACCGCGGTGACCGGGGGGCACACCTCGTCGCGCAGTCCGGCGGAGAACCAGGCCGGGGCGCTCGCGCGGCGGGCGAAGGCGAGGCCGTCGAAGTAGCCGAGGGTGCCGAAGGTCTGTTCCACCCGGTCCCGGCGGGCAGCCAGGTAGCCGACGATCTCGGCGTAGGGTTCGGCGGAGGTGAGCCGGGTGGCCTGCCGGATGTCGCAGAGGAACGGCGCCTGGAAGTGGGCGGCGGCCAGTGCGGGTACGAGTCCGGCCACCGCGAGGGCGATGCCGCCGCCCTGGCTGGGGCCGACGAGGGCGACCCGGTCCGGGTCCACGAGGTCGGTGCGGGCGCGCAGGGCGTCGACGGCGCGGACGGCGTCGGTGAACACCCGGCGGTAGACGTAGGTGTCCTTGTCCTCGATCCCGCGGGTGAGGAAGCCGGGGTGGGCGGGGCCGCTGCCGACCGGGTCGGGGGTCGCTCCCCCGCCAGCCCAGGCGCCGCCCTGGCCGCGGGCGTCGACCAGCAGGTGGGCGTACCCGGCGGACGCCCACAGCAGGTCGTCGAGGGGGGTGCCGCGCCCGCTGCCGTAGCCGTGGAACTGGACGACCGCGGGCAGCGGTCCGCGGCGGTGGCGGGGCATCCGGAGCCAGGCGCGGACGGGGTGGGCGCCGAAGCCGGGCAGGACGGCATCGAAGACGTCGACCGTCTCCAGGCCGGCGGGGACCTCGGTGAGTTCCAGTACGGGCTCCCGCTCGGCGCGGGCCTCGGCGAGGGTGCCCTTCCAGAAGGTGTCGAAGTCCTCCGGTTCCCGGTAGGCGCTGCGGTAGGCGAACAGTTCGGGGACGTCCTGTTCGGTCAGCACGGCACCGGCTCCCCTCGGGGGCGCAGCCGGGCGTCCAGTTCGACCTGGTGACCGGCCGGGAGCAGCAGTGCGCTCTCGTCGTCCCGGTGCCGGATCCGTACGGTCGCGGTCGCGTCGCCGGTCAGCCTGCGCACGGTGGCGCCGGTCAACTCGCCCTCGGTCCAGGCGAAGTCGACGGCGAGGCCGCCGCGGCAGCGCAGGTCCCGGGCCTCGCCGTCGGCCCACTGTGCGGGCAGGGCGGGCAGCAGGTGGAGGGCGCCGGTGTGGCTCTGCAGCACCATCTCGGCGATGGCCGCCATGAGTCCGTAGTTGCCGTCGATCTGGAACGGCGGGTGGGTGGAGAAGAGGTTGGGCAGCAGGCCGCCCCAGCGGGAGCCGTCCACGGGGGCGTCGACCGCGAAGTCGCCGTCGAGCGGGCGGGCGGCTTCGAGGAACAGCGAGCGGGCGGTCGCGGCGTCGCGCAGCCAGGCCCGCAGGACGATCTTCCAGGACCAGGACCAGCCCATCGCGCCGGGGCCGCGGCGGTCCATCGACCTGCGAGCCGCGGCGGCCAGTTCGGGGGCCGTGTCGGGGCCGACCAGGCCGAGCGGGTGGACGGCGATCAGGTGCGAGAGGTGACGGTGGTGCGGGTCGGCCTCGGTGTGGTCCTCGGCCCACTCCTGGAGCCGGCCCGCGGCCGAGACCTGCAGCGGGCGCAGCCGGGGCAGCGCGGCGCGTATCTCGCCGGTCAGCGGGGTGTCCAGGCCCAGCAGCTCGGCCGCCTCGAGGGTTCGTTCGAAGGTGGCCCGGATCAGCGCCAGGTCCATGGTGGCGGACCGGGTCAGGGACCTCGGGGTGCCGTCGGCCAGGAAGAGGTTCTCCGGCGAGGTGGACGGCAGGGTGTCCAGCCGGCCGGCGCCGTCGTCGACGAGCCAGTCGAGGAGGAACTCGGCGCATCCGCTGAGCAGCGGCCAGGCCCGCTCGCGCAGGAAGTCCGGGTCGCGGGTGAAGTCGTAGTGGTCCCACAGGTGCTGGGACAGCCAGGCGCCGCCCATCATCCACAGCGCCCAGGAGGGGTTGCCGTGTCCCATGCCGACCGGCAGTGCCCAGCCCCACGGGTCGGTGTTGTGATGTGCGACCCAGCCCCGCGCACCGTACAACTGCCGTGCCACCTGCGCGCCCTGGGCGGCCACCCGGTCGAGCAGGTCGAACAGGGGCTGGTGGCAGGCGCCGAGGCCCACCGCCTCCGCGCCCCAGTAGTTCATCTGGGTGTTGATGTTGATCGTGTAGTTGGAGGACCAGGCGGGGCGCAGGTCGGCGTTCCAGATGCCCTGGAGGTTGGCCGGGGGGCCGGTGTGCGGGCGGGAGGCGGTGGCCAGCAGGTGCCGGCCGAGCTGGAACAGCACGGTGGCGGTGAGGAGTTCGTCGCCGCCGTCGAGGATGTCGCGGGCGACGTCGTAGGTGCCGGAGCGGCGCGGTCCGATGCGCAGGCTGGTGGCGCCGAGCAGGGCGCGTACGTCGGCCTCGTGGTCCTTGAGGAGGCGGTCGGCGCCCTGGGCGGCGGCCCGCGCGGCGGCGGCCCCGGCCGCGGCCAGGTGGGCGGCGCGGCCGACGGCCGCGGCCCCGCGCCAGTGCCGGTCGGCGGCGGTGGAGCTGGCGAGGGTGAGCAGGACGTGGGTGGCGCCGGTGACCAGCAGGCCGCCCTCGTCGTCCAGGGCCGTGGTGCCGTCGGTGTGCAGGGTGAGCGCGAGGGCACCGAAGGGGTCGTAGCCGTCGACGGGACCGTCCGCGTAGTACAGCGGCTCGGCGACCTCGGGCTCGTGGGCGGGGGCGCCGTCCGCCGGTATCCCGATGCCGAGGGTGATGCCGTCGACGGCGACCGTGCGCAGTACCTCGCGCAGGGGGGTGGACAGTTCGACGGACAGGTCCACGGTGCCGCCGGCCGCGTCCAGTGTCGTGCACAGGGCGCCGGTGACGGCGTCGGCCCAGACCCGGCGCCGGACGGCGGTCCCGTCGAGGCCGAAGCCGTCCTCGGCCACGGCGGTGTCCAGGTCGAGCGTCCTGCCGTGGTAGGCGGCCCGCTCGCCGCCCGGCACGGTCAGGTGCAGGTCGGCGTAGGGGAGGTACTCCTGGGTGTAGGGCCCCTCGAAGGTCATCAGCAGCGACTCGGCCGTGTCCTGGTCGCCGGCGCGGAGTGCGGCGCGGACCTCTTCGAGCCGCCCCGGGCCGGCCCCCTGGGCGCGGAGCGCGGCGAGGGCGGCGGCCGGCCCGCCGGGGGTGCCGGACCAGACGGTGGAGTCGTTGATCTGGATCCGGGACCGGCCGGCGCCGCCGAAGAACATCGCGCCGATCCTGCCGTTGCCGACGGGAGCGGCCTCGGTCCAGTCGGCCGCGGGCGCGGGCCAGCTCAGCACCAGGTCGCTGGAGTGCATGACGGTGTCGTCCAATCGCGGTGTGCGGGCGCTCACTTGAGGCCGGAGAAACCGATGGAGTTGACGATGCGCTTGCCGAAGGCGACGAACAGCAGCAGCATCGGCAGCGCCGCGACCAGGGCGGCGGCCATCAGCCCCGCCCAGTCGGGGGCGGCCTGCGGCGAGGACTGCTTGAAGACGC
This sequence comes from Streptomyces sp. NPDC090499, assembly GCF_044769305.1. Taxonomy (NCBI): domain Bacteria; kingdom Bacillati; phylum Actinomycetota; class Actinomycetes; order Kitasatosporales; family Streptomycetaceae; genus Streptomyces; species Streptomyces sp. NPDC090499. Next base: position 201,292 of record NZ_JBIVXP010000013.1, on the reverse strand, counting down.
CGAGCGCGAGGGTCAGCGGCTGCACGTCCTGGCTGTTGGTGATCAGCAGCGGCCAGAAGTAGTCGTTCCAGGCGTTGACGAACATCAGGAGCGACACGGTCGCGATGGGGGCGGAGGACATCGGCAGGACGATCCGGAAGAAGATCCGCAGCGGTCCGGCGCCGTCGAGGATGGCGGCCTCCTCGACCTCGGTGCTCAGGCCGAGCATGAACTGCCGCAGGAAGAACAGCGTGAACGCCTGGAAGAGCGCTCCGGGCAGGATCAGTCCGGCGAAGGTGTTGGTCAGTCCGAGGTCTTTGACGAGGACGAAGTTGGGCAGCAGCGTGAACACGCTGGGCACCATCAGCGCGGTGATGAGGATGTTGAAGACCAGGTTGCGGCCGCGCCAGTGCAGCCGGGAGAACGCGTAGGCGCCGGCCGCGGAGAACAGCACGATCAGCACCGTCTGCACGGACGCGTAGATCAGCGAGTTGCGCAGGTAGAGCGCGATGTCGATGGCGGCGCCGGAGCCGCCCTGGGCCTGTGCTTCGGCGGTGGAGGCCGTTCCGAGGACGCGTTCGAAGGCGCCCCAGGTGAAGCCGACCGGCAGCGGCGAGGAGGGGTGCGTCGCCAGTTCGTAGTTGTTGGACAGCGCGGTGCGCAGGATCCAGTAGAACGGGAAGAGCGTGACGAGGACGACGATGCCGAGGTAGGTCCAGGCGACGATCCGGCCGGGCGAGAGGCGGCGGGGGTTCTTCGGGGGCCGGGGCTGTGCGGTGGCGGTCCGGCCGGGGGCGAGGGTGACTGCCATGACGGGCTCCTTCAGCTCAGGTCGGATTCGCTCGCGCGGGCGAGCCGCAGCTGGGTGAAGGTGACCGTGATGAGCAGGGCGAACAGGGCCAGCGAGAGGGTCGCGGCGTAGCCGAAGTCGAACTGCCGGAAGGCCTTGCTGTAGATGTACATCTGCAGGACGTTCGAGGCGTTGGCCGGGCCGCCCTGGGTGGTGACCTGCACGATGTCGAACACCTGGAACGAGTTGATCACCGTGAGGACGACGACCATGACGAGGATGGGCCGCAGCAGCGGCACGGTGAGCCGGCGGAACATCTGCACCTCGCTCGCGCCGTCGACGCGGCCGGCCTCGTAGATGGTGGCCGGGATGGTCTGCAGTCCGGCGAAGATCAGCAGGGCGTAGTAGCCCATCCACTTCCAGATGCTGATCGCGGCGAGGGACGGGATCGCCCAGCCGCTGCTGCCGAAGAAGAGGATGGAGTGGCCCGTCAGGTGCTGGAGGACGAGGCTGATGACGCCGAGGGAGGGGTCGAGCATCCACTGCCAGACCAGGGCGGCGATGACGTTGGAGATCAGGAACGGCAGCAGGATGACGCCGCGCAGCGTCGACGACTTGGTCACCCGGTGCAGCACCACCGCCGTCACCAGCGAGGCCAGGGTGCCGAAGACGACGGCCAGGACCACGAAGTAGACGGTGACGAGCAGGGAGTGCCAGAAGACGTCGTCGCCGAACATCTCGTGGAAGTTGGCCAGTCCCACCCAGTTCGGCGGGGTCAGGACGTGGAAGTCGGTGAAGCTGAGGTAGATGCCGCGCAGGGTCGGATAGGCGTAGAAGACCGCGAACCCGACGACGGAGGGGATGATCAGCAGGAGGGCGACCGGCAGGTCGTGGCGGCGGGCCGCCGCGGACCTGGTCGGTGTGGAGCGGCCCGGCCTGCGGGGCGTACGGGTCTTGCGGACGTGCGGGGCCGGGCCGGAGGCGGTGGCCGTGGTGGTCACCGCGGCTGACGGCGGTGCGGCCGGCCGCTCGGGCTTGCCCTGTGATGTGACCACCACGGCACTCTCCTCGGATGTCAGGCGGATGGAACGTCGGTCGGGGACAGGCTCCGACGGAGCGTCAGAGGACGATCCGGTCCACGTCGGAGGCGTAGTCCGAGGCGTTGCCGAAGGTGATCGTGTTGTCGCCGGCCTTCAGCTGAACGGGCACGGTGACGGAACTCGGCTGACCCCAGTTGTTGTCGTTGCTGCCCGGCAGGAACTGCTGGAAGGAGGTGCCCCCGGTGGTGATGATCATCGTGCGGCCGGTGGATCCGTCGGTGTAGTCGACCTTCATCAGGTACGTGCCGTCCCGGGGTGCGGTGACGTGGTTGACCGCCACGGTTCCGGTGCCGCCGAGGTTGCCGACCTTCTTGCCGCCCGAGCACGCGGAGCAGTCGTTGACGGAGGCGTTCCCGGTGAGGGTGTTCTCGGAGGCCTCGGCCTCGTGGGAGACCGGTCCGCCGGCCGCGGGTGTGGTGACGGGGACCGCCTTGCTCGCCGGGGACCTGCGCCCCTTCGCGTCGTGGGCGACCACGGTGAAGGAGTAGCCGGTGCCGGCCTTCAGACCGGTCACGGTGGCGGTGGTGCCGGTGACGGTGGCCGCCTTCGTGCCGTTCGCGTAGACGTCGTAACCGGTGGTCTTCGTACCGGTGTTCACCTTGGTCCAGGCGAGCGAGACGCTGTCGGCGGCCGAGGCGGTGCCGTGCACGTTGAGCGGGACGCCGGGGTGGGTGCCGGTGGCGGCGGGCGTGATGCGCAGCAGGCGGGAGCCGTGCGGGGCCAGGTTGGCCTTGAAGCTGCCGCCGGCCGAGCCGAGGTTCTTGTGGCTCCACAGGTCGCGGACCTTGGCCTTGCCGCTGATGCCGAGGTCGGTGAAGTCGGCGGTCACGTCGGAGTAGCCCTTGCCCAGGTTGAACAGGGCGACGGTGTAGCTGCCGTCGGCGTTGCGGGCGTACCAGACCTGCTGGGGGGTCTTCTGGCTGACCGGCCGGGCGGGGTTGCCGGCCTGGTCGACGGCGATGACCTCGTCGTTGGTGAGCAGCTTCAGGCCGTACTTGTCGAGCTTGGTGAGGTCGTCGCCGATGTACAGCGGCGCCGACTCGATGGCCCACAGCGTCATGTAGCTCTGGCGCTCGGTGTGGTTGATGCCGTCCATCACGTCGGAGCCGACGTCGAGCGAGTCGAGGTTGTTCCAGTGGCCCGGTCCCGCGTCGTCGATCCACGGCACGACGTCGTTCCAGCGCGCCTTCACGGAGTTGTTCCACGTGACCAGCGTGTCGCAGTAGCACTCGACGTCCGTGTCGACGCGCCAGCCGTTGGAGTTGGCCTTCCAGACGTCGGCCTTGTTGTGGCTGAGCGACCAGGACAGCACGAACTCGATGGGGCGGCCGGTGTTCTTCAGCGCGGTGTGCCACGCCTGGATGTCGGGGACGTTGTTGTGCGCGTCGTCGCCCTGGTTGGAGCCGGGGCCCACTCCGTCGATCTTGAGGAAGTCCACGCCCCAGGACGCCAGCTGGTCGGCCTCGGACTGGATGTACTTGGTGGTGCAGGGGCTGGAGAAGTTCAGCTGGTAGGAGACGTCGTCCCAGCCGCTGGTCTTGCGCAGGTCCGGGTAGACGATGTCCTTGGTGGTGCAGCCCGGGGCGTTGTAGATGGGCGTCTTGCCGTCGTTGTACGCCTGCTGGTAGAGACCGACCGCGAGGTAGAGGCCGAACTTCAGTCCCTTGCTGTGGAGTTGGTTCGCAAGGTACTTCATGCCGTGCGGGAACTTGGTCAGGTTCGGGGTCGGCCGGGCGTAGGCGTCGCCCTTGGGGTCGTTCCAGCCGGCGTCGACGTTGACGTAGTCGTAGCCGTGGGACTTCAGCTTCGAGGAGAGCACGCCGGCCTGCTGGAGGACGTGCGACTCGGTGAGCCAGTCACCGCCGTAGCCGCCGAAGTTGGTGGATTCGACGCTCCAGGTGCTGTAGCCCATGTACGGCTTGGCGGCCACGACGGGCGAGGCCGTGGCGCCGGACGCCGGGGCCCCCGCGGCGTCCGCGGTGCTCGCGGCCCGCGCCGAGGCGGGCACGACGAGCGCCGCCACGAGCGCGGAGAGGCAGGTGATGGTTCTCAGACGTGTGGGCAGAGCTGGACGAGCCATGGATGTACTCCGTCTGGGCGCGGCTGCAGGCGGGCTTCCGCCTGAGGTGTGGTGGTGCGGGGAGCCTCTCGGCGCGGTCGTCCCGGGACTTCACCGAGGGGTTCGCTGGGACCAACGGGCACGTGGGTGGGGGCCACGCTCCTCACCGGTGCCTGACCGTCCCGTCCGCCCCGACGAGGAGTGCGGCGAATGTAGGCGCAGTTTCCTTCCAACGTCAACATAGTCGGCAGGGCAGAGAACTCCGACCTTTAGGGAAACGGCGTCGAGGTTTCAGCCAGCCGCCCTTACATGACCTGCGAGTTTTCAGCCAAGAGAGCGGATGTTTGGCCCTTGAATTACTTTCCTAGGGAAAGGTAATGTCGTCCCATGACCCTCGCCGACCAGCCACCCGCGGCCGCACTCGTCTTCCAGACCCTGCTCCAGCACGGTCCGCTGAGCCGCGCCGAGCTCGGGCGGCGGACCGGACTGACGCCGGGCGCCGTCACCAAGGCGGCCGCCTCGCTGATGGCCGACGCCTGGATCACCGAGGGCGGCCGGCCCACCACGGAGCGCACGAACGGCCGCCCGGCGACGCTGGTCGAGGTGCGGGCCGAACGCGCGCTGTTCGCCGGCGTGAAGGTCACCGGGGAGGAGCTCATCGGTGTGCTGGCCGACCTGACCGCGAGGCCGCTGGCCTCCCACCGGGTCGCGCTGGACTCGCGGGACGTGGGGACGGTGGTGCTGGCCATCGCCCGCCTTGTGGACCGGCTGCGGGCGGCGGCGGACCTGGCGGGCGAGGACGCCCTGCACGGCATCGGAGTCACCATCTCAGGCGATGTCGACAGCCGGCTGGGGACCGTCCAGTACTCGCCCTTCCTCAACTGGCGCCGGGTGCCGCTGGCCCAGCTGGTCGAGGAGGCCACCGGCACGCCCACGGTCATCGAGAACGACGTGCGGGCCCTGACCGTGGCCGAGCAGTGGTTCGGCGCCGGTGTCGGCGTGTCGATCTTCGCCCTGGTCACGGTCGGCGCGGGCATCGGCGCCGGACTCTCCATCGGCGGCCGGGTGGTCTCCGGCGCGCACGGCGTGGCGGGCGAGATCGGGCATCTGCCGGTGACCGGCGTCGAACGGATCTGCACCTGCGGCAACACCGGTTGCGTCGAGGCGGTCGCCTCCACCCACGCCATCGCCGAGCAGGCCCGGCAGGCCACCGGGGACCCGAAGCTGACCATGGACGACGCGGTGCGCCTGGCGCACGCCGGGGACCCCACCGTCCGCGCGGTCTTCGCCCGTGCCGGCCGCGCCGTGGGTCTGGCCCTGGCGTGCGTGGCCAACCTCATCGGACCGGAACGCATCATCATCTCCGGCGAGGGCGTGGCCTCCTACGACCTGTTCGCGGACCACATCCGGCAGGCGTTCGTGGACCAGGCGTTCGGCGCCGCGGTGGACTGCGATCTCCTGGTCCGCCCCCTGCCGTTCGAGGAGTGGGCGCGCGGCGGCGCCGCGGTCGCGGCGCAGCGGGTGTTCGCTCCCACCCGGTAGCGGCGGGTCCGGACGGACGCGGGTCCGGGTGCCCAGCCCCCCGGCAGGGCACCCGGACCCGACGGCGTGTCGCGCTCGTCAGTGACGGGCGCCCGGCGTGTCGGCCTCGGTGACGTCGACCGCCGCCCAGGCCTGGTCGACGGTGCGGTACTCGACGCCACTCGCGCCGTAGAGGTCCTTGGCCGCCTTCAGCGTCGCGATCCGCGCGTCGTGGAAGTCGGTCGAGGAGACCATGTAACGGGTCAGGGCACGGTAGAAGATCGCCGTGGCCTTGGCGCGGCCGATGCCGGTGACCGTGGACCCGTCGTAGGTCGGCGAGTCGTAGGTGGTGGCGCCGATCTTCTTGCGGCCGCTGCCCTCCGCCAGCAGGTAGAAGGCGTGCGAGGAGACGCCGGAGCCGGCGTGCACCTCGGCGTTCGCCACCTCGGGCGACCAGTAGTCGACGGTGCCTTCGAGGCGGTCCAGCGAGGGGTGGTCGAGGCGGCGCAGGAACTTCTGGCGCAGGCCCAGCTTCTCGCCCAGCAGGTAGTTCGGCGGGTTCTTCGGGTTGTTGGCGAAGAACTCCACGCCGGAGCCGAAGATGTCGGCCAGCGACTCGTTCAGCGCGCCCGGTTCGCCGAACTGGTTGCCGTCGTTGTCGACGTAGGTCGGTTCGAGCTTGGCGGTGGCGTCCACCACGCCGTGGGTCAGCTCGTGGCCGGTGACGTCGAGGACGACCAGCGGCTTCTTGATCTCGTCGCCGTCCCCGTCGCCGTACAGCATGCAGCCGCAGGTGGAGTCCCAGAAGGCGTTACCGACCTGCTTGCCCCAGTGGACCATGGCGCGGGCGGGCCTGGAGTTGTTCGCTATGCCCTTGCGGCCGAAGGTCTTCCGGTAGAAGTCCAGGGTCTCGGTGATGCCGTACTGGGCGTCGGCGGCGGCGCTGCCCCGGCTGCTGGTGGTGCCGTTGCCCCAGCTGTCGGTGGTGCTGGTGAACCTGGTGCCCTGGCCGAAGCTCTCGGTCTCCTTGCCCTTGGCGTCCCGGGTCTCGGTGCCGTAGCGGGTGGGGTCCTTGAGCAGGAAGCTCTTGCGGGCGGTCTGCGTGGTGGTGAGCGGGACCTTGCCGACGAAGAGGGACCTGCCGGAGCCGTGGGCGGTCGCCGGGTAGCGGGCGGCGGCGGAGGCGGACGCGCCGGCCAGGACCCCGGTCTGCCGTCCGGTGCCGGTGGCCGGGTCGAGGGTCTCGCCGTGGCGGCGGAGGGTGTCCAGCAGCCTGGGCGAGAGGAACTCGTCGCTGTCCGGCGTGTTGCTGCGCACCTTGCCGGTGAGGGCGTCGACGACGACCGTGCTGGAGCCGTTCGCGCCGTCGACGGACACCTGGTAGGCGAGGGCGGCGGCGCCGTCGCGGGCGTCCACCACCAGCCGGGCGGGGCCGGCGTCGCCGTCGGCGGCCGCGGCGGCCTTCTCCTCGGCCTGGCGGGCGGTCAGCTTCGCCTCGGTGGCGGCGGGCCCGACGCCGTGGTCGGCCGCCCGGGTGACGCCGGTGTAGGCCAACCGGCGGGAAAGATGGACGACGAGGTCGCCGCCGAGCACCGGCATCCCCCGGTGGGTGCGGACGAAGCGGACATGGCGCGCCCCCTCGGGGTCGATCATCACGTCCTGCGGCCGGAGCTCGTCGCCGGCGCCGACACCGGTCGCCTCGGCATGGGCGAAGGCCGCGGTCCGGGCCGCCGCCACCACCTGTGCGGCCGTCGTGGCGGAGGCCGCCGCGGCCGGCTGTCGTTCCCCCGTCACGGGACCGGCGAAGGCCGTACCGGCCAGGCCCGTGGCGGCCGTCGTCACGGCGACGGCGACCGCCATGCTGCGTATGTGCGCGCTACGCACTGATCAGGGTTCCTTCGTTCGAAGGCGGTCGTGGTCGTCAACCGCCTTGCGGCAGAGCGCTGTTGGGCGCCGAGGGGGCTGGTCGGGCCCCGGGCCGCAACCCTTCCGGATGAATCATGTCCATGTAAAGCGCAATTCGTCGCTTTTCTTGCATTTCGTGGCAATACTTGACGAATCCGCACCGCCGGTGATCAGCGAGTGACCAACTGTGCGTCGGCTGTGGAGATGTGACGGGACGCGAGAGGGTTCCCCGAGCCGGATGTGACTCATCTCGCATCGAAGGCAGCTCAGAATCGAAGACAGCTCAGAGAGGAACAGGTCCGAATGGTCTCGGCAATGGTGTGCAGAAGTGCGGTGCTGGGGGCGGTGACGCTGTCACTGCTCGCGGTCCCGGCCCAGGCGGCGCCCCTGAAGACGGCGGCGAAGGCCCGGTCGGCCGCCACCCTCCCGGCGCCCGACACCGCGGGGCTGGCCGCGGTGCTCCGCTCGGTGGTGGCGAAGGGCGCGCCCGGCGCGATGGCCCGCATCGACGACGGCACCCGGGTCTACCGGTCCGCGCAGGGCATCGCCGACCGCGCGACCCGGCGGGCCCTCACCACCTCCGACCGCTTCCGGGTGGGCAGCGTCACCAAGACGTTCTCGACGGTGGTCCTGCTGCAGCTGGTGGACGAGGGCAGGCTCGCCCTGGACGCGCCGGTCAACCGCTACCTGCCGGGGCTGCTGCCGGACGACCGCATCACCGTGCGGCACGTGCTGAGCCACCGCAGCGGCCTGTACGACTACACCAACGACATGTTCGCCGACAGCGTGTCCGGCTTCGAGGCCGTGCGCGACAAGGTGTTCACCTACCGCCAGCTGGTGGACCTGTCCCTGAAGAAGGCGCGCACCAACGCGCCGGGCGCCGCCTACTCGTACTCCAACACCAACTTCGTGGTCGCCGGCATGCTGATCGAGAAGCTCACCGGGCACAGCGTGCGCACGGAGTACACCAACCGCATCTTCAAGCCCCTGCAGCTGAACGACACCTTCTACGTCCACCCCGACACGAATATCCCGGGGCAGCACGCCAACGGCTACCTCACCGCGGACCGGGCGGGCGCCGCGCCCGTCGACGCCACCGACCAGACGGTCTCCTGGGCGCAGAGCGCCGGCGCCATCATCTCCAGCGCCCGCGACCTCGACACGTTCTACTCGGCGCTGGTGCGCGGAAAGCTCACCTCGGCCGCCCGCCTCGCGGAGATGGAGCGCTTCACCCGCGTCAACTCCAACACCTCCTACGGCCTCGGGCTGCGCCGCCGCGACCTGTCCTGCGGGGTCTCGGTGTACGGCCACACGGGCGCCGTGCAGGGCTACTACACGTACGCCTTCACCAGCAAGGACGGCAAGCGCAGCGTCACCGCGCTCGCCAACGCCTCCAACAGCTCCGACGTGCTCAACACGCTGGCGGCCACGCTGGAGCCGGTGTTCTGCGGAAAGCAGAAGTCCCCGCGCAGCACCGCCGTGCCGCTCGAACGCGAGGACGTGGCACCGGCCGCGCCGCGCGAGCAGTAGCGCCCCGGCTGCCGGGGAACCTCGCGCCCGGGCCGGACGTTCAACCGGCGACTCCCCCACCGGGCGCGACGTTCGGCCCCCGACCGCGTAGAGGCGGCGCGATGAGCGAGCTGGTGCCCGGGGGCAATCTGCCCCTTCCGGGCGGCGCGCTGACCCTGCGGGTGCCCGGCCCCTTCGACGTGTCGGCGCTGATCACCGGCGAGAGCGGCAAGGTCGGCGGGGACGCCGACTTCGTCTTCTACAACCAGCCGGACGCGCCCGGCGTCCGGCTGCGCGGTGACACGCTGACCGTCGAGACGGGCCTGCTCCGGGCCGGCGCCCAGCGTGTCACCCTCACGGTCACCGCCGCCGAGCCCGGCACCCCGCTCGGCCGGCTGCCCGCCGCCACCCTGCACGTGACCGACCGCCTCGGCCGTACGGTGGCCCGCTTCGCACCGCCGCGCCCGCAGACGGAGACCCTGCTGCTGCTCTCCGAGATATACCGCCGGGGCACCGGCTGGAAGCTGCGCGCCATCGGCCAGGGGTACGCGGACGGGCTGGCGGGGCTCGCCCGGGACTTCGGGGTCGACGTGGTCGAGGACCGGCAGCCCTCCCCCGGCTCCCGCGCCACCATCCCGGCCCAGCGCACGGCGTCCTCGCCGGCCCGCCCCTCGACGGCCGCGCTCCCCGATCCGGACGGTCTGCTGGGCCTGGTCAACTCCGCCCGCGCCCAGGCCGGCCGGCCGCCGGTGGCCCCGGACGCCCGGCTGACCTCGGCCGCCCTCGCCCACGCCACCGCGATGGCCGACGCCGGCCGGCTGGCCGGCGAAGGCCCCGACGGCGTCTCCGTCCACCAGCGGATCAGCCGCACCGGATTCGCCTATGTCACGGTCGGCGAACACCTGGTCTCCGGCCCCCGCACCCCGGCCGAGTTCGTCGACTACTGCCTGCGCACCGAGGACGCCCGGCGCACCCTGCTCGACCCGGCGTTCACCCACGCGGGCCTGGCCCATGCCCGCGGCTCCCGGGACGGGGACACCTACTGGACGGCGCTGTGGGCCAGACCCCTCACCCAGGCCGAACTGACGCGCACCCGCGCCGAGGTCGTCGACCTCACCAACCGGGAGCGCACCCGGGCCGGGCTGCGGCCGCTCGCGGCGGATCCGCAGCTCGCGGCGGCCGCGCAGGCGTACAGCACGGACATGGCGACCCGCGACTTCTACTCGCACACCTCCCCGGAGGGCACCCAGCCCTGGGACCGGGCCGCCGCCGCGGGCTCCCGGCGGCGCACCATCGGCGAGAACATCGCCTGCGGCCAGCGTTCCGCGGCCGAGGTGGTGGAGGGCTGGATGAACAGCCCGGGTCACCGGGCCAACATCCTCAAACCGGACTTCACCCACATAGGCATCGGCTTCGCCGGGGGCGGCCGGGCCGGCACCTACTGGACCCAGCTGTTCGGTGCCTGAACCGGTACCGTCCGTGATCTTGGCGGAACGACTCCGTCCGGGACACCATGCACGGCATGAAGGGTGATCTCTTTTCAAGTCAGCACATGGTGGCACCGGCGACCGAGCCGGGCATGACGGTCGAGAACGCGAAGTGCCTCCGGTACGCGGTCAACGGCGAGATGTACGCCCGCCAGGGCGCGATGATCGCGCACCGCGGCGGCCTCAGGTTCGAGCGCAAGGGCCAGGGCGTGGGCGGCATGCTCAAGCGCGCGGTCACCGGCGAGGGGCTGCCGCTGATGTCCGTCCAGGGCCAGGGCGAGGCCTGGTTCGCGCACGAGGCGCAGAACTGTTTCATCGTGGAGATCGAGCCGGGCGACCAGTTCACCGTGAACGGCCGCAACGTGCTGTGCTTCGACGCCACGTTGTCGTACGAGATCAGGACGGTGAAGGGGTCCGGCATCGCCGGCGGCGGCCTGTTCAACAGCGTGTTCTCCGGACACGGCAGGCTCGGCCTGATCTGCGACGGCAACCCGCTGGTGATCCCGGTCTCGCCGCAGGCCCCGGTGTACGTCGACACGGACGCCGTGGTGGGCTGGACCGCGCACCTGCTGACCTCGCTGCACCGCTCGCAGTCCATCGGTTCGATGCTGCGCGGCGGTTCCGGCGAAACGGTCCAGCTGGTGCTCCAGGGCGAGGGCCATGTCGTGGTCCGGCCCAGCGAGGCGACCCCGCAGAAGGCGCAGCAGCACTGACGCCCGGGTGCCCTGGTCCGAGTGGCCCGGCCGCGCCGGCCGGCCCGGGTTGACCAGGGCGGTCCGGCCGGGTGAGGGTGCGAACGGCGCGGACCGTCGCCCCGCGCCGGAAGGGTGAACCGCCTTGAACGGCATCATCGGCATCGCGGACGTCGAAGCCGCGGCCCGGCTCGTCGAAGGACACGTCGTACGCACCCCCACCGTGCCCAGCCCCGGCCTGTCGGAGCTGCTCGGCGTCCCGGTCACCGCCAAGCTAGAACTCCTCCAGCGCACCGGCTCCTTCAAGGCGCGCGGTGCCGCGGCCAAGCTGCTCTCCCTGAGCGAGGCCGAGCGGGCGGCCGGTGTGGTGGCGGTCAGCGGCGGCAACCACGGCATCGCCCTCGCGGTGATGGCCGCGGCCCTCGACGTGAAGGCGACGGTGGTGATGCCGCGGACGGCGCCCGCACGGTCGATCCGGCTGGCCGAGGCGGCCGGGGCGTCGGTGCGGCTCACGGACGGCATGGCCTCGGCGTTCGAACTGGTGCCGCGGCTGCGGGACGAGGGGCTCACCCTGGTCCACCCCTTCGACGACCCGGTGGTGATCGCCGGGCAGGGCACGGTGGGCCTGGAACTCGCCGAGGACGCCGACGACGACCTCACCGACGTGATCGTCAGCATCGGCGGCGGGGGCCTGATCGCGGGCGTCGCGGCGGCCCTGCGCGCCCGCCGCCCCGGGGTGCGGGTGTGGGGCGTGGAGACGGCGGGCGCGCAGGCGATGTCCGAGGCTCTCGCGGCGGGCGGTCCGGTCCCGGTCCCGGTGTCGTCGATCGTGACGACGCTCAGCGCGCCGTCCGTGTCCCGGCTGACGTACGACCACGCGGTGGCGCTGGTGCAGGAGGTGCTGGTGGTGCCGGACCGGGAGGCGGTGCGGGGCAGTCTGGAGCTCGCCGAGCACGCCAAGGTGTGGACCGAACCGGCCGCCGGCTGTCTGCTGCCCGCCGCCCGGCAGGTGCGCGACCGGGTCGGCGCCGGGGCGCGGATCGGCCTCGTGGTGTGCGGGGGCAACGTGACACACCAGGAGATCGCGGGGTGGACGGAGCGCTTCGGACTGGACTGACCAGCGGATCGCAGCCGGTCTTTTACCGTCGGTTACCCGCAGGTCGAAGCCCGGTCATTCATTGTTTTCCCCAAGTGCCCGGCCGGTACCGCCACTTGAATAAAAGGCAAGAACGGTCCCCGAGTTGCAGATTCTTTGAACAAACCCCGGCTGGTCCCGCGTACTTGTGGTCAATGACGAGGCAGGGGTTTCAGCGAGGGATGACGATGGTCAAGGCGCATGTCTCCGCACAGGAAATGGTCGCAGGAAGGTACCGGCTCCTCGAGGTCGCCGACCGCGAGCCGAACCGCGTCAGTTGGTACGCGGAGGACGTGCAGGCCGAGCGACCGCGTCTGGTGACCGAGATCGCGTTGCCCGAGGCGCCCACCGAGGACACCGTGCGCCGGGCCACCGCCCGCATCCTGCGTTCCTCCGAGGTGATGAGCGCGCTGCGGCCGGGCCGGGTCGCCATGGTGATCGACGCCTTCGAGGAGGCGGGCGCGCTGTGGACGGTGACGGAGGTGATCGACGGCACGCCGCTCAGTGAACTGCTCGCCCAGCAGTCCACGTTCAACTACGTGCGGGCCGCCCGCATCGGTCTGGAAGTGCTCGACGTGCTGGAGGCCGCGCACGCCGACGGCTACACGCACGGTGAGCTCAGCCCCGGTCAGATCTTCGTCCGCGACCGGGGCCCGGTGGTCGTCACCGGGTTCGGCCTGGCCGGCGCGACGCTGTCGCCCCGGGTCACCGCGCCGTCGTACGCCTCGCCGGAGCAGGCCCGCGACGAGCGCATCGGCCCCGCCGCCGACCTGTGGGCGCTCGGCGCGATCCTCTACACGATGGTCGAGGGGCGGCCGCCGTTCCGGGACCGGGGCAAGGCCGACGCCACCCTCAAGGGCGTGGACCGGCTGCCGTTGCGCACCCCGCTGCGGGCCGGCCCGCTGACCCAGGTGGTGCAGGGGCTGCTGCGGAAGAACTCCCGGGAACGGCTCGGCCGGGCAGTGGTGCGTCAGGCACTGACACGTGTCCTGGAGGAGGACCCCGAAACGGTCGCACAGCCCGCGCCCGTCTCCCGGCTGCGCGGCGCCTACGTGGCGGCCCGGTCCTCCGGGTGGAGCAGAACCACCATGATCGGCGGGACCGCGCTGGCCGTGATCACGGTGTCGGTCGCGGTGCTGGCCGCGACCCAGGGCCTGCCCGGCGCCTCCACCGCGGGCTCGGCCCCGAGCGCCTCCGCGACGGCAGGCGACCCGCCCAACCGCACGGACGGCAACGCCCCCAGCCCCTCCCCCGCACGGACGGCGTCCGCCTCCCCCACCCCGTCCGCCTCCGCCTCGGCCTCCCCGCCCGCCTCGGCCTCGGCTTCGGCCTCGGCGGGCGCTCTGCCGGCCGGTTTCCGCCGCTACACCGCCCCGGAGGGGTTCTCCGTGGCACTCCCGCAGGGCTGGAAGCGCCTCGACACCGCCCGGGACGACGCCGCCTACCGCGTCACCTTCGGCCCGGGCGGCGACGACCCGCGCACCCTGGCGGTCACCTACAGCACCCAGGCGGGCCCGGATCCGGTCGCGATCTGGCGGGACGACGTGGAGCCGGGACTGGAGAAGCTGGACGGCTACCAACGGGTCGGCGAGATCGAGGCGACCACCTACCAGGGCCACAAGGCCGCGGACATGGAGTGGCTGTCCGGCACGGGCGCCGACCGGGTGCACACCTTCGGCCGCGGCTTCCTGCTCGGCGGCGGCCGCAGCTTCTCGCTCCGCATCACAGCACCGGCCGCCGCCTGGGACGACGCCGCGGACCAGCTCGCCATGAAGACCTTCCTGGCGACGTTCCGCACCTCCGTGAGCTGATCGGCCGGGTGCGGCGCGGCGTCCCCGGCCGATCGTCGCCCCCCCCGTCCGGCAGAACCCCGGCCAATGGGTCCATATAGGCTGCCCGTCGGTACGTATGCAGTTCGGCAGCCTTCAGGAGTGTCCTCCGTGACCCTAGCGATCGACCCGTCCGAGACGTCCGGCGCGTCCCCGGCGCCCCTTTCCGACCTGGTGGCGCGGGACGCCCGTGAGTTCGGCGCGTATGTGCGGACCGGAGGCTGGGCGTTCGGGCTGATGGTGGCCCGGAGCGTGCGGCCGGGAGGTCAGGGGGCGGACGAGACGCCGAAGGTGTCGGCGAAGGAGTTCGCAGAGCTGGCGGGCTGCTCCGCGGAGCGCGTCATGCGCTACTACAAGGCCTGGGACAAGGCCGCCGACGACGGTCTGGTCCCGCACTTCGAGGCCCTCGCGCCGGGCCAGGAGGTGCAACTCCCGGACTCGGACGTCTGGTTGGACTACTACGTCGCCCGCAGCAGTGCCACCTCCGAGCGCGGCACGGCCATTGCGGAGGCCGCCGAGGCCGAGGGCATCCGGCCCACCAAGGCCCTGGAGGTCGCCGAGAACCCCACCGCGCTGCGCGCGGCGATCCTCGCCGACCCGTCCACCGCCCGCGCCGCCCGCTCGGCCCTCCTCGACCGCATCAAGGAGGACCCGGACCTGCAGACCGTGCTGGCCCGCGACGTGGTCCGCACCGCCGACCTGAAGAAGGCCGTCGCCACCGAGAGCCGCTCGGCCGACCGGATCGGCTACGTCCGGCAGATCGCCGAGTCCGGCCAGATCAAGACCCCGGCGGGGCAGACCGTCGACGCGCCGTCGGAGCTGCGCCAGGAGGCCGAGCGCCATCTGTCGCTCCTCGACGAACTGGACGACGACGAGGACACCGGCGAGTGGGCGACCGAGGCCTACGACACCATGAAGAACCTCGTCGTGGAGGCGGTGGAGGCCGACCCGGAGCTGCGGGTCCAGGAGAAGCGCACCAAGTTCTACAACAGCCTCCAGAAGGCGACCAAGGCGTTCGAGGAGCTGACCTTCGACGACGCCCAGGACTTCTACGAGGACGACATGGTCCAGCGCCTGGAGGACCTCCAGCAGGCCATCGGCTCCTGCCTGGCCGCACTGCGCGGCACGAACGGCACGCAGGACCCGGAGGGCAATTCCGCTCGCGATTGAGCGTTTTTCCCGTCAGAGGGGTACTAGAGGGCACCAGCCGATCGTTCTCGGAGGCCACTCGCGTGAACCCCATCGTGCACAGGACCCTGGTGGTACAGCTCCGGGCGGACGGGACGGCCCGCTGTCCCGTCCTCGCCCATCTGTCGTACGACCCCGGTGACCCGTTCGCGGTCACCGCGGTGTTCACCCTGGACGGCCGGGTGCTCGCCCGGTGGCGGCTGGACCGCGAGATGCTGAACGACGGCCTGAGAGAACCGGTCGGGGTCGGGGACGTCCGGCTGCGTCCCGTGCGGCAGGGGCGCTGGAGGGAAGTGCGCATGGATTTCCTCGGCGACCCGCTGCCCGGCGGCAGCCGCCACCACGCGGTGGTGTTCGCGTGGGCGCCCGCGCTGGCCTCCTTCCTGAGCGACACCTACATGGCCGTGCCGCCCGGCCGCGAGGAGGTCCCGGTGGACGACGTGCTCGCGGAGATCCTCGCCACCGGCTGAGCCGCCGTGTTCGGCGCACCTGCCCGGCTCAGCGCGTCGTGTGACGGTGCCGGGACCACAGCGGCAGGCCGTACCAGCACACCAGGTACCAGACGACGACGGCCACCACCGCCCAGGTCACAGGGCTGCCGTCGGTGGCCACCCGGAGGATCAGCACCAGGGAGGCGGTCATGGTGGCCAGCAGCAGGAAGAGGCCGACCGAGGTGAGCCGGGACGCCATCCGCACCGCCTGCGGCTTCACCCTGCGGCCGGCGACCAGCCGGTGCAGCGACACCGGGCCGATGAGGGCGCCCGTGGCGGACGCACCGAGGACGACGGTCACGATGTAGATCGTCCTGTCCACGTCGGACAGCTGGGCGTACTTCTGCTGGAAGACGACGGTGAGCAGGAAGCCGAACAGGATCTGCACCCCGGTCTGGGCGACGCGCACTTCCTGGATGAGCTCGCTCCACATCCGGTCGGCGCGCTCCTCGTCCGTCTCGTCGCGCCCGGTCCGCCGGTCCTGGTCGGTCATGGACTACGGGTAACCGCCGGGCCGGTCCCCCAAACGGTGGGCCGGGTGCGGCAGGGCGCCGCTCCCGGCCGTACCGGTACTACCAGCGGCTCTCCACCTGCTCCTTGATCCGGCGGTCGTACAGTTCGCGGATCGCGGCGACCGTCTCCCCGGACAGCTGCGGGAGCCGCGCGGCGGCCGCGTTGGCGCGGGCCTGCTCCGGGTTGCGGGCGCCCGGGATCACCGTGGTCACGCCGGGCTGGTCGATGATCCAGCGCAGGGCGAGCTGGGCCGGGGTGTACCCCTCGGGAGCGAGGGCGGCGAACTCGGCGGCGGCCTCGACGCCCGTCGCGTAGTCCACGCCGGAGAAGGTCTCGCCCTGGTCGAAGGCCTCGCCGTGCCGGTTGTAGGTGCGGTGGTCGTCGGCCGCGAAGACGGTGTCCTTGGTGTACTTGCCGGACAGCAGCCCGGAGGCGAGCGGCACGCGCGCGATGATGCCGACGCCGGCCTCCAGGGCGGCCGGGAGCACCTGGTACAGGGGCTTCATGCGGAACGGGTTGAGGATGATCTGCACGCTGGCCACGCCCGGCCGGGCGATCGCGGTGAGGGCCTCCGCGCTGGTCTCGACGCTGACGCCGTAGGCGGCGATGCGCTCCTCCTCGACCAGGGTGTCGAGGGCGTCGTACACCGCGTCCGAGGAGTAGACCGGGGTCGGCGGGCAGTGCAGCTGCACCAGGTCCAGGCGGTCCACGCCGAGGTTGCGGCGCGATCGGTCGTTCCACGCGCGGAAGTTGTCCAGGACGTAGTTCTCCGGGACCTGTTCGACCCGGCGGCCCATCTTGGTGGCCACCAGCACGTCCAGGTCCGGCCTGCCGCGCAGGAAGGCGGCGATGGTCTGCTCGCTGCGCCCGTCGCCGTACACGTCGGCGGTGTCGAAGAAGGTCACGCCCGACTCGGCCGCCGTCTCCAGAACGGCGAGCGCCTCCTTGTCGTCCACCTCGCCCCAGTCGGCGCCGAGCTGCCATGTGCCGAGGCCGACGACCGATGCCCGCTGTCCCGACCTGCCGATTACACGTTCGTCCATGGCGCCAGTGTGTCATCCGTCGACGACAACGCTGTCACGGGCCGGTTCACCCCCGCCCACCTGTGAATCCTTCACTCACACGGGTGATTGTGGTGGACGGAAACCTGAGGTGTGTCAATCGCCGCCTAGCGTGACGACATGGTTGACCATTCACCGAACAACTCACCCTCCGCGGACGGCTGGAGCCGTCGGGGTTTCCTGCGGTCCGCCGCCGCGCTGGCCGCCGTTCCGGTGCTGCTCGCCGCGGATCCGGCCGTGGCCGCCGCCGAACTGCCCGGCTTCCCGGCGGAGGTCGAGCCGTACCGTTCCGCGTACCGCAACTGGGTGGGCGAGATCACCGCCGACGGGCTGTGGGCCTGTGCCCCGGCCGACGCCGGCCAGGTGCTCGCGGTCGTCGACTGGGCCTGGCGCAACGGGTGGCGGGTACGCGCGCGTGGCTCCTCGCACGGCTGGTCGCCCCTGACGATCACGGAGGGGACCGGAGCGGACGACCGTGTCCTGCTCGTCGACACCGCGAGCCGTCTCACCGGGCTCTCCCTGGACTCCGACTCCGCGGTCCGGGCGGGCACCGGGGTCACTCTGGAGGCCCTGCTGACCTTCCTGGAAGGCCATGGCCTCGGGCTCGCCGCCGCCCCCGCGCCGGGCGACCTGACGCTCGGCGGCGCCCTCGCGATCGACGCCCACGGCACCGCCGTACCGGCCGACGGCGAGGAACCGGTACCCGGGCACACCTACGGCTCGCTCAGCAATCTGGTGCTGTCGCTGACCGCGGTGGTGTGGGACGGCGGCTCCGGGGGGTATGTCCTGCGGACGTTCCGGCGCGACGAGGCGGACTGCGCGGCCCTGCTGACGCATCTGGGCCGCGCGCTGGTCACCGAGGTCGTGCTGCGGGTGGGGGCGGACCGCAGTCTGCGGTGCGTCAGCCGGACCGACGTCCCTGCCGCCGAACTGTTCGCCGCGCCCGGTTCGGGCGGCCGGACCCTCGACGGCTTCCTGAGTCGCTCGGGACGGGTGGAGGCGATCTGGTTCGCCTTCACCGAGTACCCGTGGCTGAAGGAGTGGAGCATCGCCCCGGTCAGGCCGCTCGCCTCGCGGCACGTCACCTCGCCGTACAACTACCCCTTCTCCGACAACGTGCCGACCGTGGTCGCCGACCTGGTGGGGCGGATGGTCTCCGACGCGGCCTGGTATCTGGCGCCGGTGCTCGGGAACGCGCAACTGGACGTGGCGGCACTGGGGTTGACGGCGACGCTGTCCTCGGACATCTGGGGGCCGTCGAAGAACACGCTGCTGTACATCAGGCCGACCACACTGCGGGTCGGCGCGAACGGGTACGCGGTGCTGACGCGGCGTGCCGACGTGCAGCGGGTGGTGCACGAGTTCACCTCGTTCTACCGGGAACGGCTCACCGCGTACGCCGCGTCGGGGCGGTTCCCGGTCAACGGGTCGGTGGAGATCCGGGTGACGGGGCTGGACGAGTCGTCCGACGCCGGGGTGGCCGGGGCGCAGGTGCCGGCGCTGTCGGCGGTGCGGCCCCGGGAGGGGGCCGACACCGCCGTGTGGCTGGACGTGCTAACGCTGCCCGGGACGCCTCATGCGGAGGCGTTCCTGCGGGAGTTGGAGGAGTTTCTGTTCGGGAGGTTCGAGGGGACCCGGGTCGAGTGGTCGAAGGGGTGGGGCTATACGGAGTCCGGTGTGTGGAGTGACGAGGCGGTGCTCGGGACGAGGGTTCCGGAGTCGTTCGGGGGTGCGGTGTGGGACGCGGCGGTCGAGGTCCTGGACCGCCTTGACCCGCACCGGGTTTTCAGCAACGGGTTCCTGGACCGGGTGCTCGTGCGTCGTTGATCGCCGCGGGTGGGCGGGGCTGGTCGCGCCCACGCGGCGGAGCCGCGGATCGCTGCAGCCCCGCGCCCCCTACGGGGCGCCGAAGTAGTGCCCCGCTGCCAGATCGGCGATCAGCCCCGGCTGTTCCGGCTTCCAGCCCAGGAGGTTCCTGGTCCGCTCACTCGCTGTCGCGTTGTCGACGGCCGCCGCCATGCCCAGCCAGCCGAAGTGGGCCCCGGCCGCGTCCGCCGGGATGCTCTGCACCGGGACGCCGAGGCCGCTGCCTATCGCCGCCGCGATGTCCCTGAAGGGGATCCCCTCGTCGGCCGCGCCGTGCAGGCCGGTGCCGGCCGGGGCCGACTCCATGGCCAGGCGGAACAGGCGGGCCGCGTCCAGGCGGTGGACGGCAGGCCAGCGGTTGGCGCCGTCGCCGACGTAGGCGGCGACGCCCTTCTCCCGGGCGACGTCGATCAGCCGGGGCAGGAAGCCCTGGTCGCCGCGGCCGTGCACCGAGGGGGCCAGCCGCACCACCGCGCTGCGCACGCCGCGCCCGGCCAGGGCGAGCGCCGCGAGGTCGGGGTCGGCCCGGTAGGTGCCCGGTACCGGGGTGTCCTGCTCCGTCGCCACTCCGTCGACCGAGGCGAGCATCATGGTTCCCGAGGTGACCACGAAGGGCCGGTCCGAGCCCTCCAGCGCGGTGCCGATCGCCTCGACCACCCGCAGGTCGCCCTCCGCCGCGCGGGTGAGGTCGGGGAAGTCGTCGTGGTTGAAGGCCAGGTGGATCACGCCGTCCGTAGCGGCCGCCGCGCGGGCCAGGTCCCCGGGGTCGTCGAGGCTGCCGCGGTGCACCTCGGCGCCCGCCGCCCGCAAGGCCCCGGCCGACTTCTCCGAACGGGCGAGGGCGAGGACCCGGTGGCCCGCGCCGAGGAGTTCGGGAATGACGGCGGAGCCGATGAATCCGCTGCCGCCGGTGACGAATACCCGCATGGTGGGTGCTCCTTCGAGAGAGGGGGATCGGGTTTCCATCGTTCGGCCGGCGGGCGGCGGACGTCCAAAGCCTCTTTCGCAAGACGCAATGCGTTTCAGGCATGAGTGCAGGTCACCGGTCGTACTCTGGGGACATGGCTGATCCCGCTTCCGTCCCCGACCTGGATCTGCGGCTCGTCCGGTACTTCACCGTCGTGGCCAAGCAGCGGCACTTCGGGCGGGCCGCGGACGCCCTGCACGTCACGCAGCCGGCGCTGAGCAGGCAGATCCAGCGGCTGGAGCAGGTGCTGGGGGCGCGGCTCTTCGACCGCACCCCGCAGGGGGCCCGGCTCACCGAGGCCGGCGAGGTGTTCCTGTCACGGGCCGAGGGGTTGCTGCGGGCCGCGGGCGAGGCGGCCGCCGTCACCCGGGCCGCCGCCGAGCCGAGCCGGATCACCGTCGGGTACATCAACGGGATCTTCGTCACCCCCGCCGTACGCGATCTGCGCCGCCGTTTCCCGGACGCCGACGTGCGGACCCTGCACCTCGACTGGGGCGAGCCGCGCGAGGCCCTGCTGACGGGGCGGGTGGACGCGGTCGTGACCCGGCTGCCGCTGGCCACCGACGGCCTGCGGGTGACGGTGCTCTACGACGAGCCGCGCGTCCTGGTGGTCCCGCTGGACCACCGGCTGGCCGGGAAGGAGTCGGTCACGCTCGACGACATCGCCGACGAGCCGCTGCCCCGCGGCCGGGATCCGCTCTGGAACGCGTTCTGGCGGGTCGATCCCCGGCCGGACGGCAGCCCTGCGCCCGACGGCCCGCTGATCGGGGCGGTGGAGGACAAGTTCGAGCACGTCGCCGCCGGGCAGGCGGTGGCGATCGTGCCCCTGGTGCCCGGCGCGGCCATCCGCCCCGACCTCACCGCGGTCCCGCTGCACGGCGTCGAGCCGAGCCACGTGGTGCTCGCGACCCGCGCCGGGGACGGCCACCGGCTGACGGCCGCCTTCCGCAGGTCGGCCGAGGCGCTGTTGAGGGGTCCGGAGCCGGGCTGAGCAGGCCGGGTGGAGTCCGCTGGTGTTCGGCAGCGTCCCGGAGGGGCACCGGGGGGTGCTCCCGGCCGAAGGCCGGCGGAGGAACCGCGCGACCGGCCGGGACGGCGCCGCGGCCGGACGGCGCCGCGCCGCGGCACGTCCGGCTGGGCGCTCAGGGCGTCAACTGGACCTGGACGGCGGGACCGTAGCGGTCGGCGATGTCGCCGATGTCGGTGGCCGCCGACTCGCGCAGCCGCGGACCGCGGGCGATGCCGTACATCACGCCCAGGCCGATGAGCTGGGCGACGGCGAGTTCGGCGCGCAGGTCCGGGTCGGGTCCGGTGAGCCGGGCGGCGAGGGCGTCGACCACGTGGGCGCGGAAGTTGGCGCGCAGCACCTCGCCGTGGTCGCCGTGCAGGGGTGCGAAGGCGATGCGCAGCAGCGGGTCGGCGCCGCGGTCGCGCTGGCTCTCCAGGACGTGCCGCACCATGTGCCGGCCGAGGTCCTCCAGGGGCGCGTCCAGCAGGGCGGCCGCGTCGGTGTCGAAGGACATGACGCGGGCGAACAGGCTGTCCTTGTTGCCGAAGTACTTGAGGATCAGCGGCGCGCTGACCCCGGCGCGTTCGGCGACGTCCTTGAGGGTGATGTCGGCGTGCGCGTGCCGGGCCAGCAGGTACCGGGCGGCCCTGAGGATGACGGCCTTGGTGGCCTCGGCGTCCCGGCGGGCGGGGGCCGGGGCGGGTGCGGCAGGGGTGCCGGGGCGGGTGTTCACAGCACTCATGCTCCCTCCAGCGCCTCGTCCCTGGCACTCTCGGCACGGCTCGGGGCCCGCGGGGTGTCGTCGGGCGCCTTGTCGCCGGGTATGGAGAGGGCGGCGGCACCGGCCGCGAGGGCGACGACGCAGGCCATCGCGAAGGCCAGCAGGTAGCCGTGGAGCGTGGCGATCGGGGCGCCGCCGACGAGGCTGGTGTGGTGGGTGAGGACGGCGGCGACGGCGGCGCTGGAGGTGGCCTGGCCGATGGTGCGCATGAGGACGTTGACGCCGTTGGCGGAGGCGGTCTGGTTCGCCGGTACGGCCCGCAGGATCAGGGTGGGCAGCGCGGAGTAGGCGAGGGTGGTGCCGGTGGCGACGACGGTGGCGCCCAGGATGATCATCCACAGGTCGCGGCTGTCGGCGATGCGGACCACGTATCCGCAGGCGATGACGGCGGCACCGAGGGCCAGGGTGATGCGCGGGCCGCGGTTGGCGGAGATCCGGGCGGAGAGCGGTGAGAAGAGCAGCATGGTCACGCCGCCGGGGAGCAGGCACAGGCCGGTGGCCACGATCGACAGGCCGAGGCCGTATCCGGTGGCCTTCGGCGCCTGCACCAGCTGGGCGGTGACGAGGGAGTTGGCGTAGAAGGCGAACCCGGTGAGCAGGGCGGCGACGTGCGAGAGGCCGACCCGCGGCCGGGTCACGAGGTGCAGGTCGACCAGGGGCTCCTCGGTCCGCAGCTGCTGCCACCACCACAGGGCCAGCACGACGACGGTGGCGGCGAAGAGCCCGAGGACGCGGGGGCTGCCCCAGCCCCACTGGCCGCCCTGCGAGACGCCGAGCAGCAGGCAGGTCAGACCGACGGCCAGCCCGAGCGCCCCGAGGACGTCGAACCGGCCGCTCTCGCGCACCGGCGACTCCCGCACCGCCCACCAGACGCCCGCGACGCCCAGCGCGCCGAGGAGGCTGGTCAGCCAGAACATGGTGTGCCAGTCGTAGTACTGCACGACCAGCGCGGCCAGCGGCAGGCCCAGCGCGGCGCCGATACCTACGGTGGAGCTCATCAGCGCCACCGCCGATCCCCGGCGCTCGGGCGGGAGTTCGTCGCGCAGGATGCTGATCGAGAGCGGTACGACGGAGGCGGCGGCGCCCTGCAGGGCGCGGGCGACGATGAGCACGGTGATGTCCGAGGACAGGGCGCACATCACGGAGCCCACGGTCATCAGCGCGAGCGCCCCGGTGAGCACCCGGCGCTTGCCGTACATGTCACCGGCCCGGCCGAGCACCGGGGTGAGGACGGCCCCGGCGAGCAGGGTGGCGGTGACCGTCCAGGAGACGGTGCCGGCCGAGGAGTGGGTGAGCCGGGGCAGGTCCGGCAGGAGGGGGACGACGACCGTCTGCATGACAGCCATGAGGATCCCGCCGAAGGCCAGCACCGGGATGGTCAGCCGCTGCCGCAGCGGGGGCGGGGCGGCGGTCGGTCCCGGGTGACCTGCTGTCGGGGCGGGCTGGTCCATCGGCACTCCTGCGGGCGACGCGAATGAAGAGGTGAATACGAATTCACCCTATCGGGTGAATTACCTTTCACCCAATCGCGCCGTGGCCGTATACCGCCTACGACCGGGCGTGCAGGGCGCGCGCCGCCCGCGGCCCGAACCACCGCTTGAACCTGCGCAGTACCTCCAGCCGCCCGGCGGCCCTGTCGAGGCCGTAGTAGAGCTGTGGCGGGACGTACGGCAGCAGGGGCGAGTGCCGTTGGCCGAGCAGGGCGAACATGCGGTGCGGGGGCAGGCCGATGTAGCGGGGCAGGTTCTCGTACCACTGGGCGCTGAGGCGGGCCGCGCTCTGGGCGGAGACCAGTTCGGCCCTGCGCCGGCGCTCGTAGGAGGCGAGGGCCTCGGGCAGGACGGCGTGCTCGCGCAGGGCGTCGGCCAGGCACATCGCGTCCTCCAGGGCGAGGGTGGTGCCGGCGCCGATGGAGTAGTGGGTGGTGTGGGCGGCGTCGCCGAGCAGGACGAGGTTGCCGTGGTGCCAGGTGCGGTTGGTGAGGGTGCGGAAGGCCGGCCAGGCCGCCGAGGAGCCCCCGGTCAGCGGGTGGCCGTCGAGGATGCCGGCGAACAGCTTCTCCAGCAGGGCCAGTTGGCCGGCCTCGTCCAGCGCGTCGAGGCCGAGGCCGGTGAGGGTGTCCGGGGCGCACTCGATGACGCAGGTGCTGTGCCCGTCGTCGTACGGGTAGCCGTAGCACCAGACCCAGCCGTGCCCGGTCTCGGCGAAGGCGAAGGTGAAGGAGTCGAAGACCCGGGTGGTGCCCAGCCACACGTAGTGGTTGCGGCCCTCGGTGGCCTCGGTGCCGAAGTGGCCGGCGTGCCGGGTGCGCAGGGCGCTGTGGATGCCGTCGGCGGCGACGACCAGGTCGGCCTCGGGGAGGTCGCCGGGGGTGATCTCGGCCTCGAACTCCAGCCGGACGCCGAGGTCCCGGGCGCGCTCGGCGAGGATCTCCAGGAGGCGGTGGCGGCCGATGCCGTGGCCGGCGTCGCCGGGCTGCCGGGCCACCTGGCCGCGGACGTGGGCGACGCCCTGGGTCCAGCGCACCGAGCTCGCCTCGATGGCGCGGGCCGACTCGGGGTCGCAGGTGTGCAGCCGGTCGAGCAGGGCCCGCCAGTAGGTGACGCCCCACCCGTAGGTGGAGCCCTCGGGGTTGCGTTCGTGGACGGCGATGTCGTGGGACGGGTTCTGCCGCTTGAGCAGGATCGCGAGATACAGGCCGGCGGGCCCGCCTCCGACGCAGACGACCTTCACTCACACACCCCTGAATTTCACCGAACGTGGTCAATTGGCACCGCAGGGTAGCAGCGCGAGGCCACCCGGCCGGGTTTGCGAATCGCGCCAGATTGACGCCGTGAGCCACACCACCCGGACGGCGGACCACGGAGAAAGATCACCGGCAAGCCGCGCACCCGCGCAAGGAATTACCCGTTCCGGGTCCGGCGGCGCCATCGCCGCAGCAAGATCATCTTTGTTCAATCTTGTATGACATGTGACTAATTGTCCTGATCGCAGCCAACCCGATCCGGGCGATTTCACCCGCTCCGGAGCGGGCGGATAGGCATACGGAGACATCATCCGCACCCGTCACAGGAGCATCCGTATGCCCGAACTCACCCGCCGTCGCGCCCTCACCGCGGCGGCCGCCCTCGCCGCCGCGGCCGGTGCCCAGTCCCTCCTCGCGCCCGGCGCCTCGGCCGCCGGCCACTCGCACGAGGGATCGCTCGAACCCTTCGACGAGGTCTACAAGGGCCGCCGAATACAGGGCCGGCCGGCCGGCATGGACGACATGGGCGGGATGCAGGCGACGGGCGGCGGTCACCACCACGGACACGGCACCGGTTACGCGGTGTTCGTGGACGGGGTCGAACTGCACGTGATGCGGAACGCCGACGGCAGCTGGATCAGCGTGGTCAGCCACTACGCCCCGGTCGCCGGCCCGCGCGCCGCCGCCCGCGCCGCGGTCGACGAGCTGCAGGGCGCCGCGCTGCTGCCGTTCCCCGCCAACTGACGCCCGCACAAGGAGTTTCCCCGAACATGACCGTTCGCAAGAACCAGGCCGCCCTGACCACCGACGAGAAGCGGCGGTTCGTCGCCGCCGTCATCGAGCTGAAGCGCAGCGGGCGTTACGACGACTTCGTGCGCACGCACAACGCCTTCATCATGTCCGACACCGACGACTCGGAGCGCACCGGCCACCGTTCGCCGTCGTTCCTGCCCTGGCACCGCAGATTCCTGCTCGACTTCGAGCAGGCCCTGCAGTCCGTGGACGCATCCGTCGCGCTCCCCTACTGGGACTGGAGCACCGACCGGACCGTCCGTGCCTCGCTGTGGGCACCGGACTTCCTCGGCGGTACCGGGCGCAGCTCCGACGGACGCGTGACGGACGGGCCGTTCGCCGCCACCGGCGGGAACTGGCCGGTCAACGTCCGTGTGGACGGCCGTACTTATCTGCGCAGGTCGCTCGGGACAGGCGTGCGCGAGCTGCCGACCCGGTCCGAGGTCGACTCGGTCCTGTCCATGGCCACGTACGACATGGCACCCTGGAACAGCGCCTCGGACGGCTTCCGGAACCATCTGGAGGGCTGGCGCGGGGTCAACCTGCACAACAGGGTCCACGTCTGGGTCGGCGGGCAGATGGCCACCGGGGTCTCCCCCAACGACCCGGTGTTCTGGCTGCACCACGCCTTCATCGACAAGCTGTGGGCCCGCTGGCAGCGCCGGCACCCGGAG
The DNA here is from genome assembly GCF_044769305.1 of Streptomyces sp. NPDC090499. Classification (NCBI taxonomy): domain Bacteria; kingdom Bacillati; phylum Actinomycetota; class Actinomycetes; order Kitasatosporales; family Streptomycetaceae; genus Streptomyces; species Streptomyces sp. NPDC090499. Next base: position 175,198 of record NZ_JBIVXP010000013.1, on the reverse strand, counting down.
GCGGCCTACGTGCCGGGCGGCGGCACGCCGGACGTGGTGGACCTGGACGAGACCATGAAGCCGTGGAACGACGTGCGGCCGGCGGACCTGCTCGACCACACGCGGTTCTACACGTTCGACACCCTGGAGGCCTGATCGGGCCGCCGCTCCGTCAGGCCTCGGCCGTACGGCACTCCGGGTGGCCCCAGCCCTGTGCGTTCTTGGCGATCGGCTCGCCGGCCGCGTAGGAACGGCCGCACAGGCAGCGGCCGGGGAACTTCGCCTTGATGGTCCGGGACGAGGAGCCGCCGCCCGCCGCGCTCTTGCGCTGAGCCGCCTTGCGGCGCGGGGCCGCGGCCGAGTCGGCGGGCGCCTGTGACGGCGGCGGTGCCGCGGAGCCGAGGGCGCTGCCCGCGGCCTCCTGGACCGTGGCCGCCTGGCTGGCCGCGCGGTCGGCGAAGTCGTTCAGCGGGTCGCCGTCGACCTGGTGGGCGGGCACGTACCGGAAGTCGACCGTGCGGCCGTCGAGGAGTTCGTCGATGCGGACGACCAGCTCCTGGTTGGCGACCGGCTTGCCCGCGGAGGTCTTCCACCCGTTGCGCTTCCAGCCGGGCAGCCAGGTGGTGACGGCCTTCATCGCGTACTGCGAGTCCATCCGCACTTCCAGCGGCACGTCCGGGTCGGTGGCCGCCAGCAGCTGTTCCAGGGCGGTCAGTTCCGCCACGTTGTTGGTGGCCCTGCCGAGCGGCCCGGCCTCCCAGCGGGCGGGAGTCGCCGCGTCGTCGGACACCACCCAGGCCCAGCCGGCCGGTCCCGGGTTTCCCTTAGAAGCCCCGTCGCACGCGGCCACCACTCGTTCACGCATGGCCCCGATCATGCCACGGCCGGGGACGGCGCCCGGCCGTGGCCCGGGATGTCCGCCCTGGTCAGACCTCCGCGGCGGACGGCATCTCGCCTTCGGTGGTCGTGACGTCGATCACCGAGAAGTTCGCGCCCTGCGGGTCGGTGAGCGCAGCCATGCGTCCGAAGGGGCTGGTCATCGGCCCGAACCGGAGGGCAGCGCCCAGCTTGGTCGCCTTGGCGACGGCCTCGTCGCAGTCGGCGACGGTGAAGTACACGTTCACGTACGAGGGCACCTCGGGCGGGAAGTCGTCGGTCATCCGCATCCGGCCGAGGACGGGCTGCTCGCCGAGGTGGAACGTGCGGAAGTCGACGTTGTCGTCCTTGATCTGCCGGACCGTGTACGGGAACACGGCCGCGAGGAAGGGGTCGGCCTTCTCCGGCTCGCGGGTGAAGACCTCCGCCCAGCAGTAGGCGCCGGGCACGGCCGTGGCCTCGAAGCCCTCGTGGACGCCGCCCTGCCAGATCCCGAACACCGCGCCGCTGGGCTCACGGGCCAGGCACATGGTGCCGAACTCGCCGACCTGCATGGGCTCCATCAGCACCTCGCCGCCGTTCGCCCGGATCCGTCCGGCGGCGGCCGCGGCGTCCGGCGAGGCGAAGTAAAGGCACCACTGCGACTGCCCCTCCTGACCGGGCATGGGCGGTACGACGGCGGCGACGGCCTTGCCGTCCGCGTAGGCCTGCGTGTAGTTGCCGTACTCCGAGGACGACTCGCCGAACGTCCAGCCGAGCACCTCGCCGTAGAAGCTCTTGGCCCCCTCCAGGTCGCCGAACATCGCGTCGGCCCAACAGGGGGTTCCTTCAGGTTGTACCGCCATCGCCGCGGCCCTTCCGATCGAGCGGGTTCTCCCGGTTCCTCACGCTAGCCACCGGGCCGACCGCCCGCGCGCCGAACGCCGGACTCCGGCGGACACTGGGAAGGGAGTCGGCGGCCTTCGGCGGACGGGGCGCGGTATGGCGGACGTGATGCGGGCGTGGTCGGTGGAGCGGCCCGGACCGGTCGAGGCGGATCCGCTGCGGCTGGTGGAGCGGCCGGTGCCGGTGCCGGGGGCGGACGAGCTGCTGGTGCGGGTGCGGGCCTGCGGGGTGTGCCGCACCGACCTTCATGTCACCGAGGGTGATCTGCCGGTGCACCGGACCGGGGTGACTCCGGGCCACGAGGTCGTCGGCACGGTCGCGGGCACGGGCGCCGGGGTGACGGACTTCGCGGCCGGCGACCGGGTCGGGGTCGCCTGGCTGCGGCGCACGGACGGGACATGCGCCTACTGCCTGCGGGGCGCCGAGAACCTGTGCCCGCACTCGGAGTACACCGGCTGGGACGCCGACGGCGGCTACGCGGAGTACACGACCGTGCCTGCCGCTTTCGCCTACCGGCTGCCCGGCGTCCTCGACGACGTCGCGCTCGCGCCGCTGCTGTGCGCCGGGATCATCGGCCACCGCGCGCTGCGCCGGGCGTCGCTCCCGGCGGGCGGCCGGCTCGGCCTGTACGGCTTCGGGGGCAGCGCCCACCTGTGCGCGCAGGTGGCGCTCGCCGAGGGCGCGCGGGTGCATGTGCTCACCCGGGGTGCCGAGGCGCGGCGGCTGGCCGTGGAGCTGGGCGCGGCCTCGGCGCGGGACGCCTACGAGGCGCCGCCCGAGCCGCTGGACAGCGCGATCCTGTTCGCGCCGGTCGGCGACCTGGTACCGGTCGTGCTGCGTGCCCTGGACCGCGGCGGGGTGCTGGCGGTCGCGGGCATCCACCTCAGTGACGTGCCGTCGCTGAACTACGAGCGGGAGCTGTTCTACGAGCGGGAGCTGCGCAGCGTCACCTCCAACACCCGTGCCGACGGGCGGGAGTTCCTCGCCCTCGCCGAGCGGCACGGCGTGCACGCCACCACGCACGCCTACCCGCTGTCGGAGGCCCCGCGGGCCCTGCGGGACCTGAAGGCCGGGCGTTTCGACGGGGCCGCGGTGCTGGTCAACGACCTTTCCTGAGTCCAACCCCCGGCCGCCCCGGGCACGAGAGCGGGCCACCGGCGCACGAGCGGGAAACGCAACCCTTTCCACCCCGAACTCCAGGTTTGCGCAACTAAGGCATGCAACCGCCCCTTTCGCGCCGTATCCGTAGATCACCAGGGCTGTTTGGCTTGTCCGTGCGCACCACCACCTCGCACACCACCGACCCTCCGGGTCACCGTTGTTCACCTCTCTGCTGGAGGGAATGTGTCCACACCGGACAGCGTCATCGGCTCCGCCGTCGACGAACCCGAGCCGGATCCGACCGCCGACGGACAGCTCACCAGCCTGAGCACCCGGGCGGCACGCCAGCTCGCCACGACCACCAAGTCCGAACCGCAGATGCAGGCCATCACCTCCCGGTGGCTGCTGAAGACACTGCCGTGGGTGGACGTCAAGGGCGGCACCTACCGGGTCAACCGGCGCCTCCAACTGCGCACCGGACGGGGCCGGGTGAGCTTCGAGCACAACGGCGGGGACGACATCCGGGTCATCCCGGGAACCCTGACCGAGCTGCCGATCCTGCGCGGTTACGACGACCAGGAGGCGCTGACCCAGCTCGCGGACCGGTTCCAGCCCCGCGAGGTGCGCGCCGGGCAGGTGCTGTTCGAGGCCGGGCAGCCGGTCACCGAGACCTACCTGGTGGTGCACGGCCGGTTCATCCGGTACGCGGCCGGCAAGTACGGCGAGGAGGAGGTCGTCGGGGTCGTCACCGACGGCGACCAGATGGGCGACGAGGCGGTCGGCCAGACCGATCCGCTCTGGCTCACCTCGGTGCGGGCGGAGACCGCGGGCGTGGTCCTGGCACTGCCCTGGGCGGTCGCCGAGGAGATCATGGACCGGGTGCCGTCGCTCGGCGCCCATCTGCAGGCCTACGTGGACCGGCAGCGGCTTCCGATGAACCGCAAGGGTGAGGCCGAGGTGCCGGTGCAGGCCGGCCACACCGGCGAGCCGACCCTGCAGGGCGGCTTCGTGGACTACGAACTCGCGCCGCGCGAGTACGAGTTGTCGCTCACCCAGACCGTGCTGCGGGTGCACTCGCGGGTCGCCGACCTCTACAACCACCCGATGGACCAGACCCAGCAGCAGCTGCGCCTCACGGTCGAGGAGATCCGCGAGCGCCAGGAGTGGGAGCTGGTCAACAACCGGGAGTTCGGGCTCCTGCACAACATCGACTACGGGCAGCGGATCAGCTCCTTCACGGGGCCGCCGACCCCGGACGACATGGACGAGCTGATCTCCATGCGCCGCAAGACCAAGGTCATCCTGGCGCACCCCAAGGCGATCGCGGCCTTCTTCCGGCAGTGCAACCGGCGCGGCCTCGTCCCCCCGTCCACGAACGTCGACGGGCACGAGATCCCGGCCTGGCGCGGGGTCCCGATCTACCCGTGCAGCAAGATCCCGATCGGCGACGACCACACCACCAGCATCATCGCGCTCCGCACCGGCGAGGCCGACCAGGGGGTCATCGGCCTCTACCAGACCGGTATCCCCGAGGAGTTCCAGCCCGGACTCAACGTCCGCTTCATGGGCGTCAACGAACAGGCGGTCGTCAACTACCTGGTCACCGCCTACTACTCGCTCGCCGTCCTGGTCCCCGACGCGGCCGGGATCCTGGAGAACGTCCAGCTCGGCCGCACCGCCGACTGACGGCCTGGAGCACATCCATGAGCACATCCACCACCTCCTACGCCCTGCCGGGGCCGCCGAACATCGCGGAGCGGCTGCGCCCGGCCAGGCGCACCGGGGCGGTCCCCGGACTGCACTACCGGCCGGCCGTGCCCGCCGACCCGGAGAAGGCCGCCGAACTCGACCGCAGGCTGGAGGCCTGGGCGCGCGAGCTCGACCTGTTCCCCGCGGCCTGGAAGGGGGACTTCTCCGACTTCCAGTTCGGCCGGGCCGTCGCCCTCCAGCACCCGGGGGGCCTCGACCTCGACCGGCTCACCGCCGCCGGCAAGCTGCTGCTCGCCGAGAACATCGTGGACTCCTGCTACTGCGAGGAGGACGAGGGGCGGGGCGGTTCCCGGCGGGGCCTCGGCGGCCCGCTGATCATCGCCCAGTCGGCGCTCGACCCCTTCCACGGCATCCCGGAGCTGGAGGAGGAGTGGCGCGAGGGCATCCGGGCCACCGGCCCCCTGCGGTCGTACCACTTCGCCCTCACGGACTTCGCGGCCTTCGCCACGCCCAGCCAGACCGACCGGTTCGTCCACGACATCGCCCGGCTGCACCTCGGCTACCTCGGCGAGGCCGCGTGGATGGAGACCGGGTATGTGCCGCGGGTCTGGGAGTACCTGGTGATGCGGCAGTTCAACAACTTCCGGCCGTGCCTGTCGATCGTCGACGCGGTGGACGGATACGAACTGCCCGAGCAGCTCTACGCCCGCCCGGAGATCCAGCGGATCACGGCCCTGGCCTGCAACGCCACCACCATCGTCAACGATCTGTACTCCTTCACGAAGGAGCTGGCGAGCGACCCGGACCACCTGAACCTGCCCCAGGTGGTGGCCGCGAACGACCGGCGCGGGCTGAAGGCCGCGTACCTGAAGTCCGTCGACATCCACAACCGGGTCATGGACGCCTTCGAGGAGGAGTCGGCCGCCGTGTCCGCCACTTCTGCGCTGGTCGCCCGTTACGCCGAGGGGCTCGCCGCCTGGGTCTCCGGCAACCACGAGTGGCACGCCACCAACTCCAGCCGCTACCACCTGCCCGACTACTGGTAGCCCCGAACTCCATCCGAAACACCGTCAGAAACACGTCGAGGAGAACCTGTTGACCACCGCCCCTGTCGCTCGGAAGACCACCACGTCAGCCCCGGTGCCGACCCAGTCCAGGTACCAGAACAGCGTCGCGGAGTACTGGAACGCCGAGGAGAACCCGGTCAACCTCGAACTCGGAAAGATCGACGACCTCTACCACCATCACTACGGCATCGGTGAGGCCGACTGGTCGGTGCTCGACGAGACCGACCCCGCGCTGCGCAAGGAGCGCGTCACCGCCGAGCTGCACCGCCTGGAGCACGCCCAGGCCGAGCTGCTCGCCTCGCACCTCGGCGCCCTCACGCCGGCCGACCGGGTCTTCGACGCGGGCTGCGGCCGCGGCGGCGGCAGCGTCGTGGCGAACCTGCGCTACGGCTGCCACTCCGACGGGGTGACCATCTCCGCCAAGCAGGCCGACTTCGCCAACGAGATGGCCCGCAAGCGGGAGGTCGGCGACAAGGTCCGCTACCACCACCGCAACATGCTGGACACCGGCTTCGAGACGGGCGCGTACGCGGCCTCGTGGAACAACGAGTCCACGATGTACGTCGAACTGGAGCTGCTGTTCGCCGAGCACGCCCGGCTGCTGCGCCGCGGCGGCCGCTACGTGACGATCACCGGCTGCTACAACAACGCCTACGGGCAGGCGTCCCGCGAGGTGTCCCTGATCAACGCGCACTACATCTGCGACATCCACCCGCGGTCGGAGTACTTCCGGGCGATGGCCGCCAACCGCCTGGTGCCGGTCCATGTGGAGGACCTCACCGCGGCGACGATCCCGTACTGGGAACTGCGCAAGCAGGCCGACCACCTGGTGACGGGGATCGAGGACGCGTTCCTCACCGCGTACAAGAACGGCAGCTTCCAGTACCTGCTGATCGTGGCCGACCGGATCTGACCCGACGGCGGTTCCACGAGGGGGCGGTGTCCGCGGGCACCGCCCCCTTCCCCGTCCGGCTCACTCGCCCGCGTAGGCCTTCTGCAGCGCGGCGATGTCGAGCTTGCCCATCGCGTACATGGCGCGGGTGGTGCGCGCCGCCTTCTCCGGGTCGGCGTCGCCGATCATCTCGATGAGCCCGTCCGGGATCACCTGCCAGGACACGCCGTACCTGTCCTTGAGCCAGCCGCAGGGACCGGGCTCTCCGCCGTTCTCGGTGAGCTTGGCCCAGTAGTGGTCGACCTCCTCCTGGCCGTCGCAGTAGATCTGGAAGGAGATCGCCTCGGTGAACCTGAACTGCGGGCCGCCGTTGATGGCGACGAACTTCTGCCCGTTGGCCGTGAAGTCGACGGCGAGCACCGACCCCGCCTCCCCCGGCCCGGCCTCGTTGTACCGGCCGACCTTCCCGATGCTGGAGTTCTTGAAGATCGACACGTAGTAGTGGGCGGCCTCCTCGGCCTGCCCGTCGAACCAGAGACACGTGGTGAATCCGTCGGTGGTCATGAACACCTCCTGGGAGCGGCGAACGCGGTCATGTCTACCGACCCCCGATCGCCGAGAAACTCATCGCTGAGCGGCGAAGGAGGAGCCGGATCCGCCGGCGGGCGACGTCCGGGCGTTCTGCCGGCGGCTGCGGGAGCATGGCGGGGCGTGCGGCCGCCGAAAAGCGCTGGCCCCGGGGCAGGGGCAGGGGCATCCTGCCCACTGTGGACGCACTGGAATTCAGGGTGAAGGACCCCGGGCTGCGGGACATCTTCGACCAGGACGCCGAACGGTACGAACGGGCCCGGCCCCGCTACCCCGCCACGCTGGTCGAGGAGCTGGTCCGGGTCACGGGGGCCGGGCCGGGCGTCCGGGTGCTGGAGATCGCCGCGGGCACCGGAAAGCTCACCGCCGACGTGGCGCGGTCCGGCTGTTCGATCACCGCCGTGGAGATCGGCCCGAGCATGGCCGCCGTGGCCCGCCGTCAGCTGGCGCCGTTCCCCCGGGTGGACGTGGTGGTGTCGGCCTTCGAACAGTGGGAGCTGCCGCCGGAGCCGTTCGACGCGGTGGTCTGCGCGACCGCCTTCCACTGGCTCGACCCGGCGGTGCGGCTGCCGAAGGCGGCCCGGGCACTGCGCCCTGGCGGCGTCCTCGGCATCGTCACCACCCACCACGTGGCGGGCGGCACCGAGGACTTCTTCGCCGAGGTCCAGGAGTGCTACGAGCGATGGGATCCGGCCACCCCGCCCGGCCTGCGCCAGACCCGCGAGGCGGACCTCGCGACCGACACGGCCGAGTTCACCGGGTCCCCGTACGTCACCGACGTCGCCGTGCAGGGCCACGCCCAGGAGATCACGTACACCACCGAGCAGTACCTGGACGTGCTGCTCACCTACTCCAACCACCGCGCACTCCCGCAGGCCGCCCGGGACGGGCTGCTCGCGGGCATCCGCGAGCTGATCGACTCCCGGTACGGCGGTGCCGTCACCAAGCGGTACTGGCACGAGCTGGTCACAGCCGTACGCGGCGGGCCGTAGCCGCCTTGTCCACAGCCCGCCACCGGCGGTTTTCCGCCAGGGCGGGAAACGGGGCGCATGCGTCGCGTCACCCCGGGTACCCGAGCTTCGAGGCACGCATGAGACGTCCGGTTCCGGGTACCCGGGGCTGGGAGCCACCTGGACAGGGCCGGGACGACACCCGGCCGAAGAGGCAGCCGCCGCAATGTGAGTGACCTGGGAGAGTCAATGAACACCGCCGGGATCCGGTCGGAAGCAGTGAACACCGCTCACCCCGTCGAGGCGTGGACGCCGGAGGGGGCACTGCCAGGAATCGAGGACCCGAAGACCGTCGCCCCGCGTGACGCACGCGAGCTTTCCCGCCAGTTCTTCCACCGGATCGGGGAGCTGGAGGAGGGCACGCACGAGTACCAGTACGCCCGCAACACGCTCATCGAGATGAACATGTCGCTGGTCCGGTTCGCGGCCGGGCGGTTCCGCAACCGCGGCGACGACATGGAGGACATCGTCCAGACCGGGATGATCGGCCTGATCAAGGCCATCGACCGGTTCGAGCTGTCGCGCGAGGTCGAGTTCACCTCCTTCGCGCTGCCGTACATCGTGGGCGAGATCAAGCGGTTCTTCCGGGACACCACCTGGGCGGTTCACGTGCCGCGCCGGCTCCAGGAGCTGCGTGTGGAGCTGGCCAAGGCGCGCGAGGAGCTCTCCAGCCGCCTGGACCGGGAACCGACGGTCGCCGAGCTCGCCACGCTCATGAACCTGTCCGAGGACGAGGTGGTCGAGGGCCAGCTGGCCGCCAACGGCTACAACTCCTCCTCCCTGGACGCCGCGCTGACCGGGGACGGCCCGGAGGACGGCGAGGCGGTACTGGCCGACTTCATCGGGGTGGAGGAGGAAGGCCTGCGGCTCGTGGAGGACTTCCAGTCGCTGGCCCCGCTCATGGCCGAGCTGAGCGAACGGGACCGGGAGATCATCCATCTGCGGTTCGTGGAGGAGGCCACCCAGGCCGAGATCGGTGAACGGCTCGGCTGCTCCCAGATGCATGTCTCCCGCCTGATCAAGCGGATCATCACCCGGCTGCGTCAGGGGATGCTGGGCGAGCTCGGCTGCGCCTGACGGCAGATCCACGGGCGCTGCCCCGCACCGGCGCGTGGGGCGGCGCCCGTGGTGACGGTCACCGGGTTCACCTGGTCACCGGGGGTTCACCTGGTGACCGGAGGTTCACGTGCTTCACCCGGGGAAGCGCACCAGCGCGCGTACCCGCTTGCCGACCGGCACCCGCTCTGCGACCACCTCCGCGGCCAGGGCATGGACGATCTCCAGCCCGTGCCGGCCGACCCGCTCGGGGTCCCTGGGGAAGCGCCGGGGCAGGGCGGCGCTGCTGTCGTACACGGAGACCAGGACCGCGCTGTCCGTGCCCTCCAGTTCGAGGATGTACGGGCCGTTGCTGTGCCGGTCCGCGTTGGTCACCAGCTCACTCACCACGAGCAGCAGCTCACCGTCGGCCCGGGGATCGATCGCGGCGCACCACTCGGTCCTGAGCTGCTCCAGGAAGCCGGCCGCGAAGTCGCGCGCCTCGGCGATGCAGCCGGGCTCACCGGTGTAGTGCGCCGCGCGTCGCAGCGGCTCCACGGGTACGTCGAAGCCAGTGGGTATCACTGCCCCGCCCAGGTTTTCGATCATGCGTGTCTCTCCAGGAGGCCGGCCCGGCCCGTCGCTGTTGCATCCATGCTCGTACCCCGAGTGCGCCCCGACAGTCCCCGGCGCTGTTCGCCGACCGCGCACATCTCACGTCGCGCTGGTCACAGCCCCGGCGAACCGGGGCCGGCCGAGCCGGACGGTACCTGCCGGGCCGAGGACGCCGGGGCGGCGGACGACACGGCGGCCCCGGGACCGTGCGACGCCGGCGACGCCGCGGACTGCGCGGACTGCGGGGCGAGCGGCTGCGCGGAGGACGGCGGCTCGGAGGCCGGTCCCTGCGACTTCGGCGGCTGTGACGCCGGCGACTCGGTCTTCGGGGACTCCGTGCGTGGGGACTGGTTCTGGGACTGCGGGGACTCCGTACGGGGCGACTCGGTCTTCGGTGACTCGCTCCTCGGAGGCGCCGAGGAGGGCGGTTCGGAGGACGGCGGCTTCGAGGACGGCGGTTCGGACGAGGGCGGCTTCGACCCCGGCGACTGCGCGGACGGGGAGTTCGGCGACGGGGAGTTCGGGGACGGCGGCTTCGACGACGGGGGCCTGGAGCCGTTCCCCGGGCTCGCCGGCGTCGACGGGCCGGACGAGGCCGGCGGGCACGGGGTGGTGCCGGCCGACCCGGGTCTGCCGGACGCGGGCGGGCAGCCGTGGTGCGGCGGCGGGTTCATGGGGTCCGGGTCGGCCGGGGGCCTGGCCGGGCGGTCGTCGTGGCCGGTGTGGTCGCCGCGGTGGCGGCCGAACCAGTCGTCGTGCTCGTGGTCGAAGACGACGAACACCTTGACGACCTGCGCGGCGGGTGCGACGACGACCACGTTCGCGGGCCGGTAGGCGGCCCAGGCGGTGCCGACGGTCCTCGGGGTGGTCGGCTGTGCGACCGGCGGGGCGAGCGGGTTGCCGCAGGCGCACCGCAGCCGGGGCACGCCGTGCCCGTCGACCAGGACGGCGGTGCCCGCCTGGAGGACGGACTGGTAGGTGGTCGTCCTGCCGTCGCGGTAGCCGTGGGCGGTGACCCGGGTGTCCGCGCGCAGCTGTACGGGGGTGAGGGAGCGCAGGTAGGCGGGGACCGCGGCGGGCCGGACGCCGACCTGCGAGGCGAACGCCCTGTTGCGGGAGGGCGCAGCCTGGAAGTACCTGATCTGCTGTTCGACGTCGCAGCTGGTGCTGTTCTTCGTGCCGCTGTAGAGGCCGGGCGCCCCGCCGCTCACGCCGCGCACCTCGTTGGCCGACGCGGCGGAGGCGACCGGGGCGGCGGACACCTGCGCGGCTGAGCTCTTCGCGGCGGTCGACTCGGTGAACGGGTCCTGGCCGGAGCTGTTGGCGGCCTGCAGGAAGACCTCGCCGCGCCGGCCGGAGCTGTCGCCCGAACGGGTGAGGACCACGGCCAGGGCCGCGGCGACCAGCACAGCGGTGGTGAGCGTCGCGACCCGAGGTGCCGACCGCCACCACGGCCGGTGCGGCTCGTCGCCCCGGCCGTCGCCGCCGGTCGGCTGCGAGGGGGGTCCGGGAGGTGGCCCCGGGGGCCCGGACAGGGGGCCGGAGGGGGGTCCTGTGGGGCGGCCGGACGACGGCGGTTCGACACTCACGCGCTCATCTCCCCAGTGCGGTAAACAGCATGGGCGAAAAATGCCTCATTCGGGGCATATCGAGGCCAATGTGCGCCGGTGCGGCACCGCCCGCAAGCCGACGCGGACGGACCACCCGGCGGGCGGCGGGTGCGGGGGTTGCCTAGCGTGACAGCGTGCGTCCCCCCATCGTCTCCGAGCGGCCGGTGGCCGCGCCGCCCGGCCGGCCCGTGCCGCGGCACGGCTGGGTGCCGGCCCTGGCCGTGGTGCTGGCCGCGTCGGTCGCGATGCTCGTGGTGGCCGCGGTGGGGCTGTGGGCGGCGGGCGCGGCGGACCTGCCGAGGGGCGCGTTCCTGCCGGTGGTGCTCGCGGCCGTGGTGACGGCGGTCGGCGGCGCCGTCGAGCTGTCGGGGAACGCGAGCGACCTGGCCCGCACGAACGCCGGGCTCACGGTCGTTCCGCTGTCGGTGACGCTGGTCGGGGCGCTGGTCGCCGCCGGGGGCTTCCTGCGGCCGCTGCGGCACCGGGCGGTGGCCGGGGCCGCGGAACTGGCCGGGTGGGCGGCGCGGATCGCGGTGCTGTGGCTGCTCGCGCTGGTCGGGCTCGCGGCCGGGGCCCGGCACACCTTCGCGGTGGACGTGGGCAGCGGCACCCTCAGCGATATCACCGGCGCGCTCGGCGCCGCACCAGAGGCCGGCTTCACGGGCGATGTGCCGCAGACGGCCGGGTTCGGGCTGCTCTGGCTGGCAGGCGTCCTGCTGCTGGCGCTGCTGGTCTCACGCGGGGCGCCGCTGCCGGGGCGCCTGCTGCGCTTCCAGGCCTCGGTGCGCCCGGCGGCCCACGCGATGGTCGTGCTGCTGCTGGCCTACGTCGCGCTGGCCCTGGTGATCGCCCTGGCCACGATGGTGACCCGCGGGCACGCCAGGGAGACGCTCGCGGTGATCCTGCTCGGGCTGCCCAACCTGGCCTGGACGGCCCTCACGCTCGGCCTGGGCGCCACCTGGAAGGGCAGGGTCGACGGGCCGTTCGGGCTGCCGGTGCCGAAGGTGCTCGCCGAGGTGCTGCGCACACCGGACGTCTCGACGCTGAACCTGCGCACGGTCACCGCCCACGACGGCCGCTGGTGGTGGCTGGCCTCGGTGGCCGCCGTGCTGCTGCTGGCCGCCGCGTTCCTGATGGCCGCCCGCTCCCCGGCCCGGATCCGCGCCTGGCAGCACGCCCTGCACCTGGCGGTCGCCCTCGCGCTGACCATGCTCACGCTGTGCCTGACCGGGCGGATCTCCGCCCACTACGGCCTCTCCCTGCTCGGCATCGGCGACCTGGGCGGCAACCTGTCCGGGGAACTGCTGCTGGAGCCCGTGCTCTGGCCGGCGCTGGGCCTGGGCGCGCTCTGGGGTCTGCTCGCCGGGTTCCTGGGCGCGCTGCTGGCCCGTCCGGTGCACCGGCGCGGCGAGGTGGCGGCCTGAGCGCAGCCCGCCGTCAGAGGTCACCGCCGGGGGCGACCACCCGGGTCGGTTCGCGGCCGGGACCGTCGCGCCCCGGGCCGGTGCGGTCGGTGACGTACGTGGACAGCCGCCGGCCGTCGCCGTACAGCCAGCGTCCCCCGGCCGGGTCGTACAGCCACACCGACTCCCCGTCGACCACCACGCCGATGCGCAGCCCGTGCGTGCGGCCGCGGAACGACTCCCCGTCGAGGCCGCCGGCGGCCAGTTCCTCGACCGCGGCCCGGTAGTCGGTGAGCGCCTCGGCGGCGCGGGCCAGGAGGGGGCGCGGGTCGGTTGCCTCGGTGGGCGGGCCGCCGGTGACCGGCGGGTCCTGGGGCACGGCGACGAGGTAGCGGCCGTCGACCCAGGCGGACCAGCCGTTGGCGCAGCCGATGTGCGCCCAGTCGCCGTGCCGTTCGACGAGCTGGACCGGCAGCAGCGGGTCGAGGGGCACGGTGGGCCGGGCCGGGTCGGGGGCCTCCCAGGCGGGCATGCCGTCGCCGGGGACGACATGGGTGGGCCGGAATCCTGGCGTCGTCGTCATCGGTCGCCTACTTCCGCATCACGGCCGGTTCGTGCCGGCGCAGCAGCCGGGAGAGCACACAGCCGAAGACCACCGACAGCACCACCAGCATGACCATGTTCCGCAGCCAGACGCCCGCCGAGTGCCGGAAGAAGGGGTCGGCGGTGAGGGTGCCGGGCACGATCCGGTGCAGTTCGACGGTGCCGGCCATCGCGCCGAGCGCCCAGCGCGACGGCACCAGCCAGGCGACCTGTTCGAGGCCGGGCACGCCGTCCAGCTTCAGCAGGGTCCCGCAGAAGACGACCTGGACGACGGTGAGCAGCACAAGGAGCGGCATCGTCACCTCCTCCTTGCGGACCAGCGCGGAGATCAGCAGGCCGAGCATCATCGCGGTGAAGGAGAGCACGGCCACCGCGACGGTGATCTCCAGCAGCGGCGGCATCAGCACCCCGTCGCCGCCGGGCGCGTTGAGGGCGACGCCGGCCAGGCCGACCTGGGTGAGCACGATCGCCTGGAGCACGGTGATGGCGCCGAGGACGACGATCTTCGACATCACGTACGCCGATCTGGGCAGGCCCACGGCTCTCTCGCGCTGGTAGATGACCCGCTCCTTGACCAGTTCGCGCACGGCGTTGGCCGCGCCGGTCAGCACGCCGCCCACGCACAGGGTGAGCAGGGCGTTGGTCGCGGTGTCGAAGGTGAGCCTGTTGCCGGCCACGGCGCGGGCCATCGCGCCCATGACGAACGGCAGCCCGATCATGATGGCGAGGAAGGTCCGGTCGGCGGCGAGCGCGGCCGTGTAGCGGCGCACCAGCGTCGAGAACTGGGCGCCCCAGCTGCGCGGTCTGGGCGGCGGGGCCGCGGTCACCGGCCCGGAGCGCGGCACCACCGGCTGTGCGCTGGAGTTCACGATGTACTTCCGGTGGTACGACGAGGCGCGGTACTCCCCCGCCCAGTCCCGGCCGGTGTCCCGCTCGAACGCCTCGAACGCCTCGGGCCACTCGTCGAACCCGAAGAAGCCGAGGGCGTCGCCGGGCGGCCCGAAGTAGGCCGTCCGGCCGCCCGGTGCCAGGACGAGCAGGCGGTCGCAGACGTCGAGGCTCAGCACGCTGTGGGTGACGACGATGACGGTGCGGCCGTCGTCGGCGAGGCCGCGCAGCATGTTCATCACCGAGCGGTCCATCCCGGGGTCGAGTCCGGAGGTCGGCTCGTCCAGGAAGAGCAGGGACGGTTTCGTCAGCAGCTCCAGGGCGACGCTGACCCTCTTGCGCTGCCCGCCGGAGAGGCTGTGCACGGGCTGCTCGGCGCGCTGTTGAAGGCCCAGTTCCCGGATGACCTCGTCCACCCGCTGCCGGCGCTCGGTCTTCGCGGTGTCCTGGGGGAAGCGCAGCTCGGCGGCGTAGGTGAGGGCGCTGCGCACGGTCAGCTGGACGTGCAGGATGTCGTCCTGCGGGACCAGTCCGATGCGCTGGCGCAGCTCGGCGTAGTCGCGGTAGAGGTCGCGGCCGTCGTAGAGGACGGTGCCGTGCTCGGCGGGGCGCTGGCCGGTGAGCGCGCCGAGCAGGGTGGACTTGCCGGCGCCGCTCGGTCCGACCACCGCCAGCAGGCACTTCTCGCCGACCGGGAAGGAGACGTGGTCGAGGAGGATCTTGCGGCCGTGGTCGACGGCGACGGTCAGTTCCTGGACGTCGAGGGAGACCTCGCCGGTGTCGACGTACTCCTGCAGCTCGCCGTCGACCAGGCAGAAGGCGGAGTGGCCGATGCCGACGACGTCCCGGGGGCCGAGTGGAGCGCGGGTGACGGCGCTGCCGTTGAGGTAGGTGCCGTTGTGGCTGTCGAGGTCGACGATCTCGTGGCTGCCGTCGGGGTTGCTGCGCAGTTCGGCGTGGTGGCGGGAGACGATCAGGTCGTCGACGACGATGTCGTTGTCGGTGGCACGGCCGATGCGGACCGTGCGGGCCGGGAGCCGCCGTACCGAGGAGGGCTGCCGGAAGGTGCCGGTCCTGGCGGGCATGGAGACGGCCGAGGGGCGGTCCGCGGCGGGTGCCGGGCGACCGCTCAGGACGGCGGACGGCCCGTCGGCGGGGCTGCCGAAGCGGATCACCGTGCCCGGTCCGACCTCCCACTCCCGGATGCGGCGGCCGTCGGCGTAGGTGCCGTTGGTGCTCTGCTCGTCCTCCAGCGTCCAGTGGCCGTCGTCGGGCCGCAGCACCGCGTGGTGCCACGAGACCCGGGCATCGTCGATGACGATGTCGCTCAACGGGTCCCGCCCGACGTGGTAGTCGCGGCCCGGGCTCATCACCGTGGATCCCGTGTCCGTCTCCAGGACGAGTTCGGGCGCCGTCGAGGCGACCGGCCACTCCGCCATGGCGAGAATTCTACCGATCCGCCCACTTCTGTGCCTGGTCAGGGCCGCCGGGCGGCGGCCGTCACGGGTCAGGCGACGGGGACGACGAGGGCCGGGATGGTGCGCTGCATCCGCAGGGCGTCGATGGACTCGGCGAGCAGTTCGTACTCCGTGGTGTCGTCCTGGAGCGCGATCCGCACCAGCCGCCCGCCGGCCAGCTCGTCGGCGACCAGTTCCTGCCGGGCCGCGTCGGCGCACCAGGCGCGCAGCAGGCCGGGTATGTCGGAGACGGTCCCGGCGACCGGGACCAGCGACCCCTGCGGGAATCTGGGGTTCTCGGGTAAGGGGTCGAGGCGTTCCGCGATCCAGGAGGCCCGGTCCCGTAACCACCACAGCGCCAGTGCCAGGGTCGGCGCACGGTAGGTGCCGAGCGGAACGCCGATGCGTTGCCCGCCGCACATGCCGTATGCCGTGACATGGCACAGGAATTCGTCGTGCACGATCACTCCCCCGTAGCTCGCCGGTGTGCCGTCGCGGCCGGGTTTCCGTGCGGCTCCTGTGCGGTGAAGTGCTCCTGACATTCGAGTATGTTCACTTTCGAAACACTGTCACCACACCTTTCCGGCCAGTCTCTTGGCATATTCCCCCTGCGAATTGGCCGAAATGCGCGAGCTGCACCGGCCGGCCTTCATTACCCGAGGGGTAATCGACCCGCCGCACGGACCGGGGCATGGTGGTGCCAACGGATCGCCGCACACCGCGATCCAGCCCCTGACCAGCAGTGACGACCTCGATGGAGGCTGATTCACCATGTCCGTGAACACCGACCGTTACCAGACCGCCGCCGCCCGCTACTTCGAGGCCTGGAACGCCACCGAGCCGGCGGCGCTGGGCAAGGCCGTCGCCGAGGCCTGGGCGCCGGAGGGCAGTTACACCGACCCGCTCGCGGATGTCTCCGGGCATGCGCAGATCACGGCCGTGATCGCGGCGGCGCACGAGCAGTTCCCCGGTTTCGTCTTCCGTCCGCTCGGGGCCGTCGACGGCCACCACGACACGGCCCGCTTCGGCTGGGAGCTGGTGAACGAGGCGGAGGGCTCGGCTCCGGTGGCCGGTTTTGACGTGGTCACGCTCAGTGAGGACGGCCGGATCCTCCGGGTACTGGGTTTCCTGGACCGGGTTCCGGCCGGGGCGTGAGCCGGCGCCCGCGATGACCGGCCGACTGGCGTGCAGGTCGCCGGGCGACGATTCGGGTCGATCGCCCGGCGACGGGTCGGCTCGGTCGCCGGGTGCCGATTCGGGTCGGTCACCGGGCGACGACCGGGCGGCTCAGCGGTTGATGATCGCGTCGATCCGCACCAGCTCCTCCGCGTCGAAGTCGAGGTTCCCGATGGCGCCGACGCAGTCCTCGACCTGCTGCGGGCTGCTCGCGCCGATCAGCGCGGAGGTCACCCGGCCGCCGCGCAGCACCCAGGACAGGGCGAGCTGGGCCAGGGTCTGGCCGCGGCCCTTGGCCACGTCGTCGAGGTCGCGCAGCTGGGCGACCAGGTCCGCGGTGACGGCGTCCGAGTTCAGGAAGGGGCTGTCGCTCGCGGCCCGCGACCCCTCCGGGATGCCGTCGAGGTAGCGGCCGGTGAGCAGGCCCTGCTCCAGCGGGGAGAAGACGATGGAGCCGACCTGGAGCTCGTCGAGGGCGTCCAGCAGGCCCCCGGTCTCCGGGCGCCGGTCGAGCATCGAGTAGCGCGGCTGGTGGATGAGGAGCGGGGTGCCGAGCTCGCCGAGGATCCGGGCGGCCTCGCGGGTCTGCTCCGCCGAGTAGTTGGAGATGCCGACGTAGAGCGCCTTGCCCTGCTGGACCGCGGAGTGCAGGGCGCCCATCGTCTCCTCCAGGGGAGTCTCCGGGTCCGGGCGGTGCGAGTAGAAGATGTCGACGTAGTCCAGGCCCATCCGGGTCAGGGACTGGTCCAGCGAGGACAGCAGGTACTTGCGCGAACCCCACTCGCCGTACGGGCCGGGCCACATCAGGTAGCCCGCCTTGGTGGAGACGACCAGCTCGTCCCGGTAGCTCGCGAAGTCCGCCCGGAGCGCCTCGCCGAACGCGGACTCGGCGGCGCCGGGCGGCGGGCCGTAGTTGTTGGCGAGGTCGAAGTGGGTGACGCCGAGGTCGAAGGCGCGGCGCAGGATGGCGCGCTGGGTCGTCACGGGCCGGTCGGGCCCGAAGTTGTGCCACAGGCCGAGCGACAGCGCGGGAAGCTTCAGGCCGCTGCGGCCGCTGCGGCGGTACGGCATGTCGGCGTAGCGGTCGGGGTGTGCGGTGTACAACGCGACTCCAGAGGGGTGGGCACAGGATCTACCGATGCCACTCTTTCCCGCGCCGCGGGCAGTGGTCCAACAGGAGAATCCGATGGAATTGTGCGACTAAGCTGCTCAATCATGGAACTGCGCCACCTCCAGCACTTCGTCGCCGTCGCCGAGGACCAGCACTTCACCCGGGCCGCCGAACGGCTGATGGTGTCCCAGTCCGGTCTGTCGGCCTCCATCCGGGCCCTGGAGCGGGAGCTGCGGGCGCCGCTGTTCGTGCGCACGACCCGCCGGGTGACGCTGACCGAGGCGGGCCGGGCGCTGCTCGGCGAGGCGGAGCGGATCCTCGCCCAGGTGCGCTCCGCGCACGAGGCGGTGGCCGCGGTGCAGGGCGTGCTCCGGGGGACGCTGGCGCTGGGCACCGAGCAGTGCATCGCCGGGGTGCACGTGGCGGGGCTGCTCGCCGCGTTCCGGCGCCGCCACCCGGACGTGGAGATCCGGCTGCGGCAGGCCGGCTCGGGCGCGCTCGCCGAGGAGGTGGCGGCGGGCCGGCTCGACCTGGCCTTCGCCTACCGCACCCAGGACGACACCGACCAGCTGCGCTCGGTGTCCCTGACCGCCGAGCCGATGACCGTGCTGTGCCACCCCAGTCACCGGCTGGCGACGGCCGGCCCGGCCGTGACCCCGGAGGACCTCGGCGGGGAGGTGTTCGTCGACTTCCACCCGGACTGGGGGCCGCGCCGCTCGACCGACGCGGCCTTCGCCGGGGCGGGCGTGCGGCGCACGGTCGCCCTTGAGGTCAACGACGTGCACAGCCTCCTCGACCTCGTCGACGAGAACCTCGGCATCGCCGTCGTACCCCGCCACTTCCGCCACAAGCGCCCCACGCTGACCGCGCTCGCGCTCAAGGACACGGACGAGACCGCGTACGAGACGGTCGCCCTGCTGCCGCCCGAGACGGCCACCAGTCCGGCGGCCAGGGCGCTGATCACCCTCCTCGAAACAGGGGGCCTGGCAACACCCCCGGACGGGCCCTGCCCCTCCTGACCCCGGCTGCCCGCCGCCGCAGACTCGTGAACGTCCACGACGACGACGGGGAGTGCGGAGATGGCGGAACACACACGGCGTACGGTGCTGCGCGGGGCGGCGGGCATCGCGGTGGCGGGCGCGCTGACGGGAGCGGGGAGCCGTCCGGCGGCGGCAGCACCGGATCCGGCGGATCGCCGGTATCCCTTCCTGGAGGGCGCGTTCGCCCCGGTCACCGAGGAACTGACGGCCTTCGACCTGCCGGTCACCGGCCGTGTCCCGGACGACCTGAACGGCCGTTACCTGCGCAACGGCCCCAACGTGCTCGGTCTGGAGGATCCGCGCGCCCACCACTGGATGCTGGGCGCGGGCATGGTGCACGGGGTACGGCTGCGCGACGGCCGCGCCGAGTGGTACCGCAACCGCTGGGTGCGGTCCGCACAGGTGACGGCGGAGCTCGGCGAGACGTACCCGGGGCCGGTCCCGCCGGACGACTTCGCCTGCAACACCCACGTCATCCCCTACCGGGGGCGGATCCTCGCGCTCCAGGAGAGCGGCCCGCTGCCGTACGAACTCGACGGCGAACTCAACACCGTGGGCGCCTACGACTTCCGGGGCTCCCTGGAGGGCGCGTTCACCGCGCACACCAAGTACGACGCGCACGCGGACGAGTTGCACGCGATCGCCTACTACCCGACCTGGGACCACGTCCGGCACCTGGTCGTGGGCCCGGCCGGCCGGCTCGCCCGCACCACCCGGATCCCGGTCGAGGACGCGCCGATGATGCACGACTTCGCGCTCACCGAGAAGCACGTGGTCGTCTTCGACGTCCCGGTCACCTTCGACGCGGCGGCCGCCGGGGCGGGCGCGCCGGTGCCGTACGTCTGGAACCGTGAGCACCCGGCGCGGGTTGGCGTGCTGCCCCGGTCCGGGGGCGCCGTCCGGTGGTTCGGCGTGGACCCGGTCTTCTACTCGCACACCCTCAACGCGTACGACGAGGGCGGGTCCGTGGTGATCGACCTGACGACCTATCCGGCACCGTTCGACGTCGCGGGCCGCACCACCGACGGACCGCACGCGGTGGGCACCGCCAGGCTGGAGCGCTGGACCGTCGACCTGCACCGCGGACAGGTCCGCAGGCGCACGCTCGACGACCGGCCGCAGGAATTCCCGCGCGTCAACGAGGAGCTGGTGTCCCGCAGGCACCGCTACGGCTACTCGGCGGCGGCCGCCGAGATGTCCGTCGCCTATCTGGCCGGCGACGGCAACCCACCGGACCGTGCCTTCTCCGACGCCCTCTTCAAGCACGACCTCGCGCGCGGCACGGCCGAGGTGCACCGGCTGCCGAGGGGCGCGGCGGCGGGCGAGGCGGTGTTCGTGCCGGGCGGACACGGACGGCGGGAGGACGACGGGTACGCGATCGCCTACGTCCACAATCCGGACCGGGGCGCCGCCGACCTGCTGATCCTCGCCGCGCAGGACTTCACCGGCGAGCCGCTGGCCCGGGTGCACCTGCCGGGCCGGGTACCGCTGGGCTTTCACGGAAGCTGGATTCCGGACGCATGACGACCGGCGATGCGCGATCGTGGTCGCATGCATGCAAGGGACATCCTCATCGACGGCTTCGGCCGCATCCAGGAAGAAGTCCATGCCGCCCTCGACGGCGCCGACCCCGACCTGCTCAACAGGCTCCCCGCACCCGACGCCAACTCCATCACCTGGCTGGTCTGGCACCTCACCCGGATCCAGGACGACCACATCGCCGGCGCCTTCGACCTCGACCAGGTGTGGCCGGCCCAGGGCTGGGAGAAGCGTTTCGGCCTCGGCCTGCCGCCCGGTGACCACGGGTACGGCCATACGCCCGCCGACGTCGCGAAGGTCACGGTGGACTCCGCCGACCTGCTGACCGGCTACTACGACGCGGTGCACGAGCAGACCCTGGGGGTGCTGCGCGAGCTCCCGGCCAAGGACCTGGAACGGATCGTGGACACCCGCTTCGATCCGCCGGTCACGCTGGGCGTGCGGCTGGTGAGCGTCCTGTCCGACGACCTTCAGCACGTCGGACAGGCCGCCTATCTGCGGGGGCTGCTTCAGAGCACGGAGGCGTAACCCGGCAGGACGACGTCCTCGATGAGGGCCCTGCGCTCGTCGAACGGGATGAACGCGCTCTTGAGGGCGTTCACCGTGACCGTGCGCAGGTCCTCGACGGTCCAGCCCGCCTCCTCGACCAGCAGCGACATCTCCCGGGTCATCGTCGTCCCCGAGACCAGCCGGTTGTCGGTGTTGAGGGTGACCCGGAAGCCCAGCTCCTTCAGCACGGTGATCGGGTGCTCGGCGATGGAGGTGGCGCAGCCGGTCTGGAGGTTGGAGGTGGGGCACATCTCCAGGGCGATCCGGCGGTCGCGCACCCAGCCGGCGAGGCGGCCGAGCTTGCCGTCCACGATGTCCTCGGTGATGCGCACGCCGTGCCCGATGCGCTGGGCACCGCACGCCTGGACCGCCTGGTGGATGCTGGGCAGACCGAAGGCCTCACCGGCGTGGATGGTGAAGGGCACGCTCTCGTCGCGCAGGTACCGGAAGGCGTCCAGGTGGTCGGCGGCCGGGAAGCCGGCCTCGGCACCGGCGATGTCGAAGCCGACGACACCGGCGTCCCGGTAGGCGACGGCCGCTTCGGCGGCCTCGCGGACCCGGTCGAACATCCGCATCCCGCAGAGCAGGGTGCCGACGCGGACGGGCGCACCGGCTGCGGCGGCCTTGGCCATACCGGCGGCGAGCCCCTCCTGCACGCTCTCGACCACCTCGTTCAGCGTGAGCCCGCCCGTGACGTTCAGCTCCGGCGCGTAGCGCACCTCGCCGTAGACGACACCGTCGGCGGCCAGGTCCAGGACGTACTCCTCGGCGACCCGGCGCAGCCCCTCCTTGGTCTGCAGGACGGCGAGGGTGTGCTCGAAGGTGGCTATGTAGCGGACCAGGTCGCCGGAGTTGGCGGCCTCGAAGTACCAGGCGGCCAGCTCGTCGGGGTCGGTGGCGGGCAGGGTGTGACCGACCTCGGCCGCGAGCTCGACGAGGGTGGCGGGGCGCAGGCCGCCGTCGAGGTGGTCGTGCAGGACGGCCTTGGGGAGGCGACGGATCACATCTGTGTCTACGCGCGTAGCAGTCATGGTGGAGCTGTCCTCGGCAGGTGGTTCGGAGTGGTCGGTCAGGCGGCGGGCTGGAGCAGGTCCCAGCGGTTTCCGTAGAGGTCCTCGAAGACGGCGACGCTGCCGTACGGCTCGTGCCGCGGCTCCTCCAGGAAGGTCACGCCGGCGGCGGTCATCCGGGCGTGGTCGCGGGCGAAGTCGTCGGTGTGCAGGAAGAAGCCGACCCGGCCGCCCGTCTGGTCGCCGACGCGGGCGCGCTGGTCCTCGTCCTTGGCGCGGGCGAGCAGCAGCCCGGTGCCGTCCCCCGCCGCGCCGGGCGCCACGACGACCCAGCGGGAGCCGTCCGGCCGGGGCGTGTCCTCGACGAGCCGGAAGCCGAGGGCCTCGGTGTAGAAGCGGATGGCCTCGTCGTAGTCGCCGACGACAAGGGTGACCAGGGCGACGCGTCGCATGGGGGCCTTTCGGTGGAGCGTTTAGCGGGAGAGGTTATACGTAAAACTCGCGGGATGCCAGTCACCTTTTCCGAGGGTGACCGAGGGGGGACCGAAGCGCTCCTTTCGGGGCGCCGGGGGTACCCCCGGCCCTCGGCCGGGGAGAGGAACTGCGCGACCAGCGGCAACCGACCCGCAGGCCAGGACCGGCCGCCCCCTACTCCGCCTCTCCCTGCGCGACCTCCACCCGATGATGGAAATCGACCACTCCGGTCGCCGAGGCGACGCACGACAACCCGGCGCAGGCCACCAGCAGCACCGCGACCCATCCGCCGGCCCGCCGCCGCCCCCGCGGCGCCAGCAGCGCCTCGACCCGCTGCGGCACCGGCCCGGACGCGGCGCCCGACACGAACGCCGGCCGCTCGACGACGGCGCCCTGCCCCGCCAGCGCGGCGCGGGCGATCGCGCGGGCGGTCAGCCGGCGGTCCCCGACCGCGCCCGCCGCGGCCTCGTCGGCGGCCCGCTCCACGGCCAGCCGGACGACGGACCGGACCCGCCGCAGCGCCGGGTGGCAGTGCGCGGCGAGCTCCGCCGCGGCGAGGAAGAAGTGGTGGCCGCCGGTGTTGTGCGCCCGTTCGTGGGCGAACAGTGCCTCCCGCTCGGCTCCGTCGAGGCTGCGCAGCATTCCGGTGGTGACGACGATCCGGTGCGGACGTCCGGGCAGCGCGTACGCGTCCGGGCACGGCGAGTCGACCACGCACAGGTCGCCCGCGGCAGGCAGGCGCCCCGCCTCCGTGCGGGCCGCGCGGAAGGCGCGCGCCTGCCGGAGCGCCGACCGCGCGAGGGTCCAGGCACACCCGGCGAGGCCGCCGGCCGAGAGGGCCGCGAGCGGCAGCACGAACCGGTCGGAGGCGGTGTGCAGGGGCCGGACCAGCTCACCGAGCGCGGCGAAGAACGGCAGCCTGAGGAGTCCGGCGAGGAAGAACGCGCCGAGGGCGGCCAGGCAGCAGGCCGCGAGGGCCACGGCCGAGGCGGTGATCACCCACAGCGCGGTGCCGGGCGCCAGCCGGTCCAGGGCCCGCCGCGACAGGGCCGGCAGCGCGAACGGCACCAGCAGGGGCAGGAGCAGCAGCGCGGTCATGACGGAGCGGCTTGTTCGCCGGATTCGAGCAGGGTCCGCAGCACGCGCTCGTCGTCGGGGCTCAGCTGGGCGACGAACCGGGCGAGCACGGTCTCCCGGTCGCTGTCCCGGTCGAGTTCGGTGTGCATCCGCTTCGCGGTGAGGCCCTGCGCGTCCTGGACGGGGACGTAGGCGTAGCCGCGCCCCTGGCGGTGCCGTTCGACCACGCCCTTGTCGTGCAGCCGGGTCAGGATCGTGGTCACCGTCGTGCGGGCCAGGTCGGTGGCGAGGCTCCGCTGCACCTGTCCGGGGGTCTGGGGCGCCCCCGCGGCCCACAGAGCCGCCATGACACTCGCCTCCAGTTCGCCGGCGGGCCGGCGTTCGTCCTTCCCGTCGGCCATGGAAGGTCCCTCACCCCTCACTCGTCCTCGGCCAGCAGACCGTCTACGGCAGTGTAGTCAGCCCGGCGGCGGCCGGTACCCGTGAACCCATTATGCGAAGCCCCTCGCGGGAGAGGTTCCGTCACCGGCCGGGTGATCGCGGAGCAGGCCGGGCACGGGGAGCACGAGCTGCGCGGCGGCAGCCGGTGCGGGACGGGGTGCGGGCGCTCCGAGCCGGCGGGTCAGCCCGCCTTGGCGTGCACGGCGTTCAGCCGGGTCAGCTCGTCCTCGGTGAGCCGGACGGCGCCGGCCGCCACGTTCTCGGCCAGGTGGTCCGGGTTTCCGGTGCCGGGGATGGCGAGCACGTGCGGGCCCTGGTGCAGGGTCCAGGCGAGGCGGATCTGGGCGGGGGTGGCGTCGTGGGCGCGGGCGACGGCGAGGACCTCGTCGTCGTGGCTCTCGGTGGCGCCGAGCGCCCCGGCGTCTCCGGCCACGGCGAAGAACGGCACGAAGGCGATGCCCCGCTCGCCGCAGACGCGCACGACCTCCTCGGTGGCCGGGTTCGCCGCGTCGAGCCCCCAGCGGTTCTGCACGCACACCACGGGGGCGATGGCCAGCGCCTCGTCGAGATGGCGCGGTTCGACGTCGGAGACGCCGAGGTGCCGGATCAGCCCGGCCTCGCGCAGTTCGGCGAGGGCGCCGAAGTGCTCGGCGATCGACTCCTGGCGCATCCGGCGGAGGTTGACGACGTCGAGGTGGTCGCGGCCGAGCTGGCGCAGGTTCTCCTCGACGTGCCCGCGCAGCTGGTCGGGGCGGGCGGAGGTGGCCCACTCCCCGGAGTAGTCGCGGTAGGGGCCGACCTTGGTGACGATGACCAGGTCGTCGGGGTACGGGGAGAGGGCGGTGTTGATGAGTTCGTTGGCGGAGCGCAGGGCGGAGAAGTAGAAGGCGGCCGTGTCGATGTGGTTCACGCCGAGTTCGACGGCCTTGCGCAGGACGGCGATCGAGCGGTCGCGGTCGCTCGGGGCGCCGTGGTGGAAGGCGGCACTGCCCGTCAGCCGCATCGCGCCGAAGCCGAGGCGGTGGACGGGCAGGTCGCCGAGTCGCCAGGTGCCGGAGGCGTCCGCGGTGATCGTTTCGGAGGTCATCGACGGAGTCTGGCACACGAACCTGACGGTGCTCCTGACGGCGGGGTCAGCAGTAGAGGTTGCCGCCGGCCGGGACGCCGAGGATCTGGGTGAACTTCTGGTAGGCGCTGACCCGGCTCTGCACCTGCGCCGGGTTCTTGCCGTCGCACTCCAGGGAGCCGTTGATGGAGCGGATGGTCTGGCCGAAGCCGGCACCGTTGACCATGGCGTTGTGGCCGGTCATGGTGCCGGGGCCCTTCTGGGTGTTCCAGTACCACAGCCCGGTCTTCCAGGCGACGGCCGAGTTGTTCTGGACCTGCCAGGGGTTGTTGAGGAGGTCGATGCCGAGCGCGTCACCCGCGGCCTTGTAGTTGAAGTTCCAGCTGAGCTGGATGGGGCCGCGCCCGTAGTAGGCGGACTGGCCCGCGGGGCAGCCGTACGACTGGCTCCTGTCGCAGTAGTGCGAGTAGTTGGCGGTGTTCTGCTCGACGATGTAGACGAGTCCGCCGGTCTCGTGGCTGACGTTGGCGAGGAAGGCGGCCGCCTCCTGCTTCTTGACGGTGTCGCTGCCGGTGTTGGCGAAGGCCGGGTAGGCACTGAGGGCGGCGGTGAGGCCGCTGTAGCTGTAGAACGAATTCCGGCTCGGGAACATCTGGTTGAACTGGGCCTCGCTGACGACGAAGCCGGCGGCGGAGGCCGAGGGGGCCGCCTGGAGCACCAGGGCGGAGCCGCCTATGGCCAGTGAGGTCAGGAGTGCAGCGATACGTCGCCTCGACACGGATCAACTCCTTTGCGGAGCACGGCCGCGCCCCTCGAAGGGGGTGCGGCCGCGGTGGGGGGTGTGAGGCACACTCAACTGCCTTGGTCTGTACCAGTCAAGGGTGTAGACCAGTCAACCGGCGCCGTCGTGCACGGAGTCACGGCAGCGGCCGGGCCCGGCCGCTGCGGTGCGGTCGGGCCCGGAGGGTGGTGGAGAGTCAGCGCAGGGGCTTGGCGAGGACCGCCTTGCGGTGGCTGAACGTCTCGATGGAGTAGCGGCCGTGGTAGCTGCCCATGCCGCTCTCCCCCACCCCGCCGAACGGCAGGTCGGAGACGGTGAGATGGGCGAGCGGCAGGCCGTGGCCGAGGGCGCCGGAGGACGTCTCGGCGGCGATCCGCTGCCGGGTGGCGTCGGACTCACTGAACACGTAGAGCGCGAGGGGCTTGTCGCGGTCGTTGACGAACCCGATCGCGCTGTCGAGGTCCGGGACGGTCACGATGGGCAGGATCGGGCCGAAGATCTCCTCCTGCATCACGGGGGAGTCCGGGTCGACGTCGGCGAGCACGGTGGGCGCGATGTACCTGGCGGCCCGGTCGGTGCCGCCGCCGACCGCCACCCGGCCCGAGCCGAGCAGTGCGCTGAGCCGGTCGAAGTGACGCTCGTTGACGATCCGGCCGTACTCGCCGGACTCCTTGGGCTCGCTGCCGAACAGGCCCCGGACGGCCTCGGCGAGGGCGGGCTCCAGAGCCGCGGCCGTCTCGGGGTCGGTCAGGACGTAGTCGGGGGCCACGCAGGTCTGCCCGGCGTTGAGGAACTTGCCGCGCGCCAGCCGCTGCGCGACCACGGTGAGGTCGGTGCCGCGGTCGACGAACGCCGGGGACTTGCCGCCGAGTTCGAGGGCCACCGGGGTGAGGTGCTCGGCGGCGGCGCGCATGACGACACGGCCGACCATGCCGTTGCCGGTGTAGAAGATGTGGTCGAAGCGCTCGGCGAGCAGCGCCGTGGTCTCGGGGATGCCGCCCTCGACGACGGCGACCGCCTCGGTGTCGAGGTAGGCCGGGAGCAGCCGGGCCAGGGTGGCCGAGGTCGCTGGGGCGAGTTCGCTGGGCTTGGCGACGACCGCGTTGCCGGCGGCGAGGGCGCCGGCCACGGGGGCCAGGAGCAGCTGGGCCGGGTAGTTCCACGGGGCGATGACGAGGACGACGCCGAGCGGGTCGAACTGCGTCCAGGCGGTCGCGTCGTCGCCGAGGTGCTCGGGGACCGGCGCGGACTCGGGGCGCAGCCACTCCGCCAGGTGGTCGAGGGTGTGGTCGATCTCCCGGACGGTGAAGTCGATCTCCGAGCCGTAGGCCTCGCGCGTGCTCTTGCCCAGGTCCGCGTGGAGGGCCGCGGCGATCTCGTCGCCGCGCTCCGTGAGCATGGCGCGCAGCCGGCGGAGCCGGCCGGTGCGCCACTCGAGGGGCCTGGTGCGGCCGGTGCGGAACGTGGCGCGCAGCCGGGCCACGATCTCGGCGGGCTGCTCGGGGGTGGGCTGGTTCACGGATGCCTCGCTGGTGGTGCGCATGGGCCTCGGGGCCCGGCTACGGTCTCGAACGGTCAGATGTACTCTGCAACCATTCATGCTCCGAAGTAAATTCCGGCGCCCCGAAACTACTGCTCTTGACAAAGGTCACACCTGGTCAGCCGGTGAGTCCGTCCCGCCGCCGTGCGAGGTGTGCCCGTTCGGGCAGGCTGCCGGTGAGCGCGATGGCCGCGTCGTACTCCGCCACCGCCTCGCGGCCCCGGCCGAGCCGGCGCAACAGGTCGGCGCGGACGGCGTGCAGCACGTGGTATCCGGGCAGGTCGAGGGCGTCGACCTGCTCCAGCGCCGCGCCGGGCCCCTGGACCTCGGCCACCGCGACCGCCCGGTTCAGGGCCACCACCGGACTCGGGGCGATGGCCATGAGCTGGTCGTACAGGGCCAGGATCTGACGCCAGTCGGTGGCGCCTGCGCTCGGCGCGTCGCTGTGCACGGCGTTGATCGCGGCCTGGATCTGGTACGGCCCGGGTCGGTTGCGCCGCAGGCAGCGCCGGACGAGGTCCTGACCCTCCGCGATCAGCTGCCGGTCCCAGCGCCCGCGGTCCTGCTCGGGCAGCGGCACCAGTTCTCCGGCCGCCGGCTCCCGGGCGGGCCGCCGGGCCTCCACGAGCAGCATGAGCCCGAGGAGTCCGGCCACCTCCGGCTCGTCCGGCATCAGTCCGTGCAGCAGCCGGCCCAGGCGTACGGCTTCGGCGCACAGCGCGGGATCGCCGCCGTAGCCCTCGTTGAAGACGAGGTAGACGACGGCCAGCACCCCGTTCAGCCGGTCGGGGAGGTCGGCGTCCTTCGGCACCCGGTAGGGGATGCCCGCGTCGCGGATCTTGGCCTTGGCGCGCACCACGCGCTGGGCGAGGGTGGGCTCGGGGACCAGGAAGGCGCGGGCGATCCGGGCCGTGCTGAGACCGCAGAGCAGGCGCAGGGTCAGGGCCACCCGGGACTGGAGGGCGAGGGCGGGGTGGCAGCAGGTGAAGATCAGCCGGAGCCGTTCGTCGCGCACGGGGCCCTCCTCGGCCGGTGCGTCGGGCGCGTGCAGGCGGGCGGCCTCGGCGTGCCGGGCGGCCCGGGAGGACTCGCGGCGCAGCCGGTCGATCGCACGGTTGCGGGCGGTGGTGATGATCCAGCCGGCCGGGCTCGGCGGCACCCCGGTGCGCGGCCAGCTGTCCAGCGCGGTGGTGAAGGCGTCCTGGACCGCCTCCTCGGCGAGGTCGATGTCGCCGAGGAAGCGGACCAGAACCGAGACCGCGCGCCCGTACTCGGTACGGAACACGGCCTCGACGTCGGCGGGCTCCGCCATCAGTGCTGGTCCACGAAGGGCCGTACCTCGATGGGGAGGGTGGTGGCGAGAGCGGCCCTGCGGCCCCACTCCAGGGCGGCGTCGAGATCCTCGGCGCGGATCAGGCAGAGGCCGCCCAGGTACTCCTTGCCCTCGGCGTACGGCCCGTCGGTGATCAGGACGTCCCCGCCCTCGGGCCGCAGCATCGTGGCCGTCTCCGGACCGTGCAGCCCGCCCGCGAAGACCCAGGCGCCGGCCGCGCGCAGTTCGTCGTTGAAGGCCTCGACGTCGCGCATGATCGCGGCGAGCGCGTCGGGGGAGGGCGGGGTGGCGTCGGCCGGCTGGACCACGCTCAGCAGGTAGTGCTTCATGACCTTCTCCTCGGTCGTCGTGCGGTGTTCCGCGGGGTGTGTTCGCCTTCTACACGAACGGCAGGCCGCCGGATCGACACCGCGCACCGCGGAACCGAGGGAATCTTCTCCCTGGCCGTCGCCGCGCATCCGCTCGTCGCCCGCGCCCGGGAACTCGCCGACGGCCTCCGCTCCCCCGCCGCCGAGCGCGTCGGCCAGGAGGGCGTCCCCGCGCGCCACATCGGACCAGCCCGCACGCGTGTTGCGCATCGCACAATGCGGTGCGCCAAATAGAACGCGACCTCTTGACCCGTCACCCTCCTTGGCTGGACGATGTTGCGCATCACTCATGTCGTTGCGCGATGCGCATCAGGAGGGTGTCATGTCTCCTCGCCCGCAGCCCGGCCGCGAGTTCGTCCTCACCCTGTCCTGTCCCGACCGGGCCGGTCTGGTCCACGCCGTCACCGGGTTCCTGGTCGGCCACGGCGGCAACATCCTGGAGAGCCAGCAGTTCGACGACCGGCTGCAGGACCGCTTCTTCATGCGGGTGCACTTCGACGTCCCGGACGAGGCCGTCTCCCTGGAGGCGCTGCGCACCGGCTTCGTCGCGGTCGCCGAGGAGCACCGCATCACCTGGCGGCTGACCGACGCGTCGACCCCGACCCGCACCCTCATCATGGTGTCGAAGTTCGGCCACTGCCTGAACGACCTGCTGTTCCGCAGGTCCACGGGCGCCCTCAACATCGAGATCCCGGCGATCGTCTCCAACCACCGCGACTTCGAGCCACTGGCCCGGACCTACGGCATCCCCTTCCACCACATCCCGGTGACACCCGACACCAAGGCGGAGGCCGAGGCCCGGCTGCTGCGGCTCGTCGGCGAGCTGGACGTCGACCTGGTGGTGCTCGCCCGCTACATGCAGGTCCTCTCCGACGACCTGTGCAAGCAGTTGGACGGCCGGGCGATCAACATCCACCACTCCTTCCTGCCGAGCTTCAAGGGGGCCAGGCCCTACGTCCAGGCGCACCGGCGCGGCGTCAAGCTGGTGGGCGCCACCGCGCACTACGTGACACCCGACCTGGACGAGGGCCCGATCATCGAGCAGGACGTCGTCCGGGTGAGCCATGCGCACGCCCCGGACGAGCTGGTCGCACTCGGCCGTGACGTGGAGGCCCAGGTGCTCGCCCGAGCCGTGCGCTGGCACAGCGAGAGCCGGGTCCTGGTCAACGGCCGCTGCACGGTGGTCTTCCGCTGACACCGGCCACCGGGAGCGGGCCGCCACCCGGAAGGTGACGGCCCGCTCCCGGTGCTGCCTCACGCGTGTTCGACGGCCGCGTCCAGCAGCCAGTCCGCCAGGTAGCCGGCGAAGGAGGAGCGCACCAGGACCCAGAAGCCCGCCCTGGCCTCGTCCCGTGCGACCAGGACCACCTGGGTGCGGGCCAGCGTGGTCTGGGCGCAGCGGCCGGGCCCGAAGGCGCGGGGGTGCAGGTCCAGGGCGCAGCCGTGGGCGAGCAGGTCGCGGGCGCGCGGGCCGCCGACGAGGAGGGTGGTGCGCTGGGCGGAGACGTCCGTGACGGAAACGGCGCCCGGAGCGTCCCCGGCGGCCGTGCGGATCCGGCCCTCCAGGTCCCGCTCGGTGCCCGGCCGGCCCACCACCAGCCATTCGTCGGGGCCGAGCCAGACCGCGGTCACCTCCCCCGCGTGCACCACGGTGTCGGGTTCCAGGGGCAGCTGCAGTCCCAGGACCAGTCCGACGGCGCCCGCCGCCGGGCTCTTGGCGTCGAGGCGGATGTTCACCTGGGCCAGGAAGGGGAGTTCGGCGAGGCGGAGCGCGCCCTTGGAGGAACGGGTCACCGCGGCCAGGCGGGGTGCGGCGTCGGCCAGGGGGCTGCGCCGGGATGCGGTCGGGGCGATGTCAGCCATCGCGGCGGGCTCCCTCGGGGTCGTAGAGGACGGGGCTTGCGACGGTCACCGGCAGGAGCTGTCCGCCGACGGGGGCGTAGAGGCGTTCTCCGATGCGGTCCCGGCCGCCCTTGACCAGGGCGAGGGCGAAGGTCCGGCCGAGCGCGGCGCTGCGGTAGCTGGAGGTGACATGGCCGAGCATCGGCACGGGCGGGGCCGGCAGTTCGCTGTCGGCGACCAGCTGCGTGCCCTCCGGGAGGAAGGCGGCGGGGTCGTCGGTGAGCAGGGCGACGAGATGCTTGCGGTCGGGGCGGACGGTGTCGGCACGCGCGTAGGAGCGCTTGCCGATGAAGTCGGGCTTCTTCTTCGAGACCGCCCAGCCCATGCCGAGGTCCTGCGGGGTGACGGTGCCGTCGGTGTCCTGGCCGACGATCGGGTACCCCTTCTCGGCGCGCAGTACGTGCATGGTCTCGGTGCCGTACGGGGTGATGCCGTACGGGGCGCCCGCCTCCATCAGCGCCTCCCAGAGCGCGACCGCCTGCCACGGCGACACGTTGATCTCGTAGGCGAGTTCGCCGGAGAAGCTGATCCGGCACACGCGGGCGTCGATGCCGGCGACTGAGGTCTCCCGCCAGGCCATGAACGGGAAGTCGTCGTTGGACACGGCCAGTTCGGGCGCGAGCGAGCCGAGGACCGCGCGGGAGTCGGGGCCGACCAGGGCGACGGTCGCCCAGTGCTCGGTGACCGAGGTGCAGTGCACCCGCAGGTCGGGCCACTCGGTCTGCAGCCACTCCTCCATCCAGTCCAGGACGGCCGCCGCGTTGCCGGTCGTGGTGGTGACCAGGAACCGGTCGGGGGCGAGCCGGATGACCGTGCCGTCGTCGAAGACCATCCCGTCCGGGCGGCACATCACGCCGTAGCGGATCATGCCGACCTTCAGAGTGCTCATCATGTTCGTGTAGAGCAGGTCCAGGAAGCGCGCGGCATCCGGGCCCTGCACGTCGATCTTGCCGAGCGTGGAGGCGTCCATGAAGGCCACACCCTCGCGGGCGGCACGGCACTCGCGGAGCACCGCGGCCGCCATGTCCTCGCCGTCCCGCGGGTAGTACCAGGGCCGCTTCCACTGCCCGACGTTCTCGAACAGCGCGCCGTGTTCGACGTGCAGGCCGTGCAGCGCGGTGGTGCGCACCGGGTCGTGCAGCGCACCCCGGTCGCGCCCGGCGAGGGCGGCGAAGGAGACAGGGGTGTACGGCGGCCGGAAGGTCGGCAGGCCGAGCGCCGAGACGTCCACGCCGAGGAGTTCGGCGACGACACCGCTCGCCAGGAGGCCGCCGGTCTTGCCCTGGTCGTTGGCGGTGCCGGCCGTGGTGTAGCGCTTGGTGTGCTCCACCGAACGCAGGCCAGCGCCGGTCGCGCGGGTCAGGTCGGCCACCGTGACGTCGCGTTGGAGGTCGACGAAGCGGGGGCCCTCGCCGGGAACGGTGAAGACCGGCATGGGCGGGGTGTACGGCTGTGCGGCGACGGCGGGGAGGGCGGGCATCTCGGCGGTGTAGCCCTCAGCCGCCACGGCGCGGGTGCCGGCGGCCGTGCCCTGCACGAGGGCCGTGGCGAGGTCGAACGCCCCGTTCGCGGCGCCCGCGACCGCCACCGCCTGGCGGCAGCCGTCGGGCACGAACGTGCCGAGCGCCTCGTCGTGCCGGAGCCGGCCGCCCGCCTGGCTGAACAGGTGCGCGACCGGGTTCCAGCCGCCGGAGACGAGGAGGAGGTCGGCGGCGAACTCGCGTCGGGGGACCGTGCCTTCGCAGGGGGCGACCGTGACGGCGGTGAGCCGCTCCGCGCCTTCCGTGCCGGTGACCGCGTGGCCGGCCAGTACCTCGATGCCCGCGGACCGGGCGCGGGCGGCCCACTCCCCCGGTTCGGGGCGCGTGTCGACGATCGCCGCGAGGGTCACACCGGCCGCGGCGAGGTCGAGGGCGGCGGCGTAGGCGGTGTCGTTGGTGGTGAACACGACGGCCCGGCGGCCGGGCAGCACGGCGTAGCGGTGCAGGTAGGTGCGGGCCGAGGCGGCCAGCATCACGCCGGGGCGGTCGTTGTCGCCGAAGGCGACGGAGCGTTCGTGGGCGCCGGTGGCGAGGACGACGTGCCGGGCGCGGATCCGCCAGACGCGTTCGCGGGAGACGTGCGGTGGGGCGTCTGCGCCGAGGTGCTGGGTGCGGCGCTCCACGGCGAGGAGGTGGTTGTCGTCGTAATGGCCGAAGACGGTGGTGCGGGGCAGGAACCGTGTCTCGGGGGCGGCTTCGAGGCGGGCGCGGGTCGCGGCGACCCAGTCGAGGTGCTCGCCGGTGCCGAGCAGGCTGCCGCCGGGTTCCGGCTGGTCGTCGGCGAGGATGACACGGGCGCCGGTGGTGGCTGCGGCCGCTGCCGCCGCGAGGCCGGCCGGGCCGGCGCCGACGATCAGCAGGTCGCAGTGGGCGTGTACGGCGTCGTAGCGGGCCGGGTCGGGGGTGGTGGCGAGGCGGCCCTGGCCGGGGAGGCTGCTCGCCACCAGGCCGTCGTGGAGTTCGACGGTGGTGGCGGGGAGCATGGGCTCG
This sequence comes from Streptomyces sp. NPDC090499, assembly GCF_044769305.1. NCBI lineage: Bacteria > Bacillati > Actinomycetota > Actinomycetes > Kitasatosporales > Streptomycetaceae > Streptomyces > Streptomyces sp. NPDC090499. The sequence continues at coordinate 141,541 of NZ_JBIVXP010000013.1, read as the reverse complement.
GGGAACGGGGCCTCGATCTGGACGACCGCGTTGGGTTCTTCGGCGCCGGCGGAGAAGATGCCGCGGGGGCGGCCGAGCCTGATGCTGGTGGCGGTCTGGATGACGCCGTTGGCGAGGAGGGCGGAGGCGAGGGTGTCGCCTCGGTAGCCCTGGTACTCGGTGCCGTCGAAAGTGAAGGTGAGGGGGGTGGTGCGGTCGATGCGGCCGCCGGTGGGGGTGCGGTGGGGATGGTCGCCCCCGCCGCCCCTGCCCGTCCCGTCCTGAAGGGGCGCCGCCCCTTCCACCCCGCCGGGGGCTGCGCCCCCGGACCCCCCTTCGGCCTGAACGGCCTCGTCCTCAATCGCCGGACGGGCTGAATACAGCGGCGTCGGCCGAGAAGGCCCCGCCGGACGGGCTGGACCGGGTGGACGGGACTCGACGGTCACGGGCCGCGGCTCGCCCGTCCTGTACACCGTCAGGAACTCGTTGGTCGACGTGTCGCGGACCGCGTTGAACCACCTCCGGCAGCCTGCCGCGTGGCTCCAGCGCTCTGCGAACGGGCCCTTGGGGTTGTCGCGGAAGAACAGGTACCGTGCCCACTCCTCGTCGGTGAGGGCGGCCGGGTTCTCCGGGTACGGCACGTGGGCCTGGCCGCCGTAGTGGAACTCGGCCTCGTCGCGGGGCCCGCACCACGGGCAGGGGATGAGCAGCATGGTGGGGCTCCCTAGTGGGCCACCGCGGCCGCGCCGTGCTCGTCGACGAGCGCGCCGGTGGTGAAACGGTCGAGCGAGAAGGGGGCGTTGAGGTGGTGGGGGCTGTCGTGGGCGATGGTGTGGGCGTAGACCCAGCCGACGCCCGGGGTGGCCTTGAAACCGCCGGTTCCCCAGCCGCAGTTGAGGTAGAGGCCGGCCACCGGGGTGCGGCCGACGATCGGTGAGGCGTCGGGGCTGACGTCGACGATGCCGCCCCAGGTGCGCAGTACGTGGGCGCGGGCGAAGACCGGGAAGAGTTCGAGGGCGGCGGCCATCTGCTCCTCGATGATGTGGAACGCGCCGCGCTGGGTGTAGGAGTTGTACGCGTCGATGCCGGCACCCATCACCAGCTCGCCCTTGTGCGCCTGGCTGACGTAGACGTGCACCGCGTTGGACATGACGACGGTGGGGTGGACGGGCTCCAGCAACTCCGACACGAGGGCCTGCAAGGGGTGGCTCTGGAGGGGGAGTTCGATGCCGGCCATCGCGGCCAGGACGGAGGTGTGACCGGCCGAGCACAGGGCCACCTTGCCGGCCGCGATCGGGCCGAGGGTGGTCCGGACGCCGACGACCCGGCCGCCCACCACGTCCAGCCCGGTGACCTCGCAGTTCTGGATGATGTCGATGCCCGCCGCGTCCGCGGAGCGGGCGAAGCCCCAGGCGACGTAGTCGTGCTTGGCGATGCCGGCACGGGGCTGGTAGGTGCCGCCGAGGACCGGGTAGCGCACGTCGGGTGAGGTGTTGACGATCGGGCAGACCTCTTTGACGCCGTCCGCGTCGAGCCACTCGGCGTCGACGCCGTTGAGGCGGTTGGCCTCGACCCGGCGCACGCTGTCGCGGACGTCCTGGGGGCTGTGGGCGAGGTTCAGGACGCCGCGCTGGGAGAAGAGGATCGGGTAGTCCAGTTCCTCCTCCAGGCCCTCCCAGAGTTTCAGCGCGTGTTCGTAGATGCCGGCGCTCTCGTCCCAGAGGTAGTTGGAGCGGATGATCGTGGTGTTGCGGGCCATGTTGCCGCCGGCGAGCCAGCCCTTCTCCAGGACGGCCACGTTGGTGATGCCGTGGTTCCTGGCCAGGTAGTGGGCGGTGGCCAGGCCGTGCCCGCCGCCGCCGACGACGACGACGTCGTACGACCGCCGGGGCTCGGGGGTGCGCCAGAGGAAGTCCGGGTGGTCGGGGAGGTCGGCGCCTGGGGTGCGGGGGCTCATCGGACGGCTCCGTCGGGCGAGTGGGCGTGCGAGAGGTGGGGGTAGAGCGGGTGCCGTGCGGCCAGGGCCTCGGTGCGGGCGCGCAGCGCGGGTACGTCCGGTCCGGGCTGGAGGGCGAGGGCGATGACGTCGGCCGCCTCGGCGAAGTCCTCGGCCGTGAAGCCCCTGGTGGCCAGGGCCGGGGTGCCGATGCGCAGGCCGGAGGTGACCATGGGCGGGCGCGGGTCGAAGGGGACGGCGTTGCGGTTGACGGTGATGCCGATGGTGTGGAGGAGGTCCTCGGCCTGGCGGCCGTCGAGGGGTGAGTCGCGCAGGTCGACCAGGACGAGGTGGACGTCGGTGCCGCCGGTCAGCACCTTCACCCCGGCCGCGGCCGCGTCGGGCTGCGTCAGCCGCTCCGCGAGGATGCGGGCGCCGGCCAGGGTGCGGGTCTGGCGCTCGGCGAACTCGGGGGTGGCCGCGACCTTGAAGGAGACGGCCTTCGCGGCGATGACGTGCTCCAGCGGGCCGCCCTGCATGCCGGGGAACACCGCCGAGTTGATCTTCTTGGCCAGGTCGGCGTCGTTGGTGAGGACGACGCCGCCGCGCGGTCCGCCGAGGGTCTTGTGCGTGGTCGTGGTGACCACATGGGCGTGCGGGACCGGGCTCGGGTGCAGCCCCGCCGCCACCAGGCCCGCGAAGTGCGCCATGTCGACCATGAGGAGGGCGCCCACCTCGTCGGCGATCCGGCGGAAGGCCGCGAAGTCGAGCTGCCTCGGGTACGCCGACCAGCCCGCGATGATCATCTTCGGCCGGTGTTCCTTGGCGAGCCGCTCCACCTCGTCCAGGTCCACGAGGTTGTCGGTCTCGGAGACGTGGTACGGCACGACGTTCAGCATCTTGCCGCTGTAGTTGAGGCGCATGCCGTGGGTGAGGTGGCCGCCGTGCGCGAGATCGAGGCCGAGGACCGTGTCGCCGGGCTTCAGCAGGGCGAAGAAGACAGCCGTGTTGGCCTGCGCGCCCGAGTGCGGCTGCACGTTGGCGAATCCGGCCCCGAAGAGCGACTTGACCCGCTCGATCGCCAACCGCTCGGTGACGTCGACGTGTTCGCAGCCGCCGTAGTAGCGACGGCCGGGGTACCCCTCGGCGTACTTGTTGGTCGCGACCGATCCCTGCGCCTCCATCACGGCGACGGGCGCGAAGTTCTCGGAGGCGATCATCTCCAGCGTGGACTGCTGCCGGTCCAGCTCGGCACGCAGCGCGGCATGAACCTCGGGGTCGAGCTCGGCCAGGGGCGTGTTCAGCGCGTTCATAGGGGCTTCCTGATCCTTTCAACGACCTTGGCGAGGCGCCCCGTAAGGGGCGCTGGGGGTACCCCCGGCCGAAGGCTGGGGGAGGAACTGCGCGACCAGCCACAACGCACCCGCAGCCGAACCACGACGCCACCCGGATCTGTCACCCACGAAGACGACTCATCCCCGGATCGAACAACGGCTCCTCGGCCACCACAGCCTCCACGCGCTGGTCGAAGTACCCGATCTGCACCCCGGTCCCGGGCACCGCCAGCTCCGCCGGCAGCCACGCGTACGCGATCCCCTTGCCGATCGTGTAGCCGTACGCCGCGCTGGTCACGTACCCGACGGCCCGCTCACCGTCGTACACCGGCTCCTTGCCCATCACCACGGCGGCCGGGTCCTCGATCGTGAGGCAGCTGAGCCGGCGCCGCACGTCCGCCTTGCGCCGCTCCAGCGCGGCCTTCCCGACGAAGTCGCCCTTGTCGGGCTTGACGGCGAAGCCGACGCCGGCCTCGTAGGGGTCGTGCTCGTAGGTCATGTCGGTGCCGAAGGAGCGGTAACCCTTCTCCAGCCGGAGGCTGTTGAAGGCGCCGCGGCCCGCGATGATCCCGCCGAGCGGCTCGGCCGCCTGCCAGAGGGTGTCCCAGAGTTTCAGGCCCTGGTCGGCGGTCGTGTACAGCTCCCAGCCGAGTTCGCCGACGTACGACAGCCGCATCGCGGTGACCGGCACCGAGCCGATGTAGGCGCGCTTGGCGCGGAAGTACTTGAGGCCGTCGCCCGAGAAGTCCTCGTCGGTGAGCGGCTGGAGGACCTCGCGGGCGAGGGGGCCCCACAGGCCGATGCAGCAGGTGCCGGGGGTGATGTCGCGGACCTGGACCGTGCCGTCGGCAGGCAGGCGCCGCGCGAACCAGTCGAGGTCGAGGTTGCCGTTGGCGCCGACCTGGAAGAGGTCGGGGGCGAGGCGGGCCACGGTGATGTCGCTGCGGATGCCGCCGTCGTGGTCGAGGAGCAGCGTGTACGTCACCGAGCCGACGGACTTGGCGACCTTGCCGGTGACCAGGCCCTCCAGGAAGTCGGCGGCGCCGGGGCCGCTGACCTCCAGGCGCTTGAGGGCCGTCATGTCGTACATGGCGACGGTCTCGCGGGTGGCCTGGGCTTCGGCGCCGACGATGGGGGACCAGTAGCGGGCGGCCCAGTCGTTGGGGGTGGGGATCGAACGGCCTTCGAGCAGGCCCGCGTTGGCCTCGTACCACTGGGGGCGCTCCCAGCCGTTCGCCTCCAGGAAGAACGCGCCGTGCTCCTGCTGGCGGGCGTGGAAGGGGCTGGTGCGGATGGGGCGCGGCTTCCCGGACGGCTGGAGGGGGTGGAGGATGTCGTAGACCTCGACGAAGTTCTGGCAGTCGCGGGCCAGCACGTACTCGGGGGCGAGTTGGTGCGGCTCGAAGCGGTTGACGTCGCACTCGTGCAGGTCGAAGGACGAGCAGTGGCCGTCGACCAGCCATTCGGCGACCGCGCGGCCGACGCCCGCGGAGTGGGTGACCCAGACGGCCTCGGCGACCCAGAAGCCCTTGACGTCCGGGGACTCGCCGAGCAGCGGGTAGCCGTCGGTGGTGAAGGAGAAGAGCCCGTTGATGCCCTCCTCGATCTTGGCCTCGCGGGTCGCGGGGAGGAGGGAACGGGTCTCGGTCCAGGCGTCCTCGAAGTCCTCCTCGGTGAACTCCATGACGGAGGGCATCTGGTCGGCCTCGTCGACGGAGAGGATGTCGTCGGCGGAGACCGGCATCGGGCGGTGGCCGTAGGAGCCGATGCCGAGGGTGTCGAAGCGGTCGCGGTAGTAGAGGTCGGCGTCCTGGTGGCGCAGGATCGGGCGGACCGCCTCCTCGGTCTGGCCGGCCAGGGCGGGGACCGGGCCGGTCCAGGCGAGCTGGTGGCCGAGCGGGGTGAGCGGGAGGTTCATGCCGACCATGCGGGCGATCCTCGGGCCCCAGATGCCGGCGCAGCAGACGACGATGTCGGCGGGGATCTCGCCCTGGTCGGTCACCACGGCGGTGACGGCGCCTTCGCTCCGGCTCACGTCGAGGACCTCGTGGCGGGCGAGGAAGCGGACGCCGCGTTCGCTGGCGCGGCGGATCTGGGCCTCGACGGCGAGGACGGCCTTGGCGAGGCCGTCGGTGGGGACGAGGAGGCCGCCGAGGACCCGGTCGGGGTTGACCAGCGGGTGCTGTGCGACGCACTCCTCGGGCGTGAGGATCCGCGCCTCGATGCCCCAGGCGGTGATCCAGCCGTGCCGGCGGTGGAGTTCGGCGAGGCGCTCGGGGGTGGTGGCCACTTCGAGGCCGCCGACCTGGAGGAAGCAGGGCTTGCCGTCGACGTCGAGGGAGCAGAACTTCTCGACGGTGTAGCGGGCCAGCTCCGTCATGGTCTTCGAGGGGTTCGTCTGGAACACCAGGCCGGGAGCGTGTGAGGAGGAGCCGCCGGTGGCCGGGAGGGGGCCCTGGTCGACCACGGTCACCTCGGTCCAGCCGCGTGCGGAGATCTCGTCCGCGAGGGCCGCCCCCACGACGCCCGCTCCGATGATGACCACTCGGGGTCCCGCCATCGCCCAACCTCCGAACTTGAGACCGGTGCAGTTGCTTTGTGCGCAACGTGATTCAGGCTGCGCAACTCAATGTGCCCGCCGCCGAGGAGGGGTGTCAAGGGGGCGGCGACCCGGCGGAACAGCTCCCGGAACAGCCGGGTCGCGGACGGAAAACGGCAACGCCCGGCGGGCGGTGCGCACAGCTGCGCACCGCCCGCCGGGCGTCCCGGAACGACTGCTCTCGCGGCCTGCGCTACTTCAGCCAGGCCTTGACCTTCTCGGGGTTGGCGTCGACCCACTTCTTGGCCGCCGCGTCGTCCGACATCTTGTCCACGGCGATGTACTTGGCCACGGTGTTCTGGTCGTCGTTGGTCCAGTTGAACTTCTTCACCAGGTCGTACGCCGGGCTGCCCGACTTGGCGAAGCTCGCGCTGACGATCTTGTCGAGGTCGTAGACGGGGTAGTCGCAGGCGACCTTCGCCGCGTCGGCGTCGCAGCCCGTCGTGTACTTCGGCAGGGAGACCTTCTTCAGCGGCACCTCGGACAGGAACCACTGCGGTTCGTAGAAGTAGCCGATCAGCCACTGCTTGTTCTTCTCGGCCGTTCTGAAGGCCTGGATGAGCGCGGTCTCGCTGCCCGCGTACACCACCTTGAAGTCCAGCTTCAGGTTCGTCACCAGGGCGGCGTCGTTGGTGACGTACGACGGGTCGCCGTCGAGCAGTTGGCCCTTGCCGCCGGACTCGGAGGTCTTGAACTGGGACGCGTACTTGTTGAGGTTCTTCCAGTCGAGGATGTCGGGGTGCGCCTTGGCCAGCCACGGCGGCACGTACCAGCCGATGATGCCTTTGTTGCCGGTGGAGCCGGCCTCGACGGCCGTCTTCTGTCCGGTGATGTACTTCTTCTTCAGATCGTCGTGGCCCCAGTTCTCCAGGACGGCGTCGACCTCGCCGGTCCCGAAGCCCTGCCAGGCGATCTCCTCCTTCAGGTCCTTCTTGTCGACCGTACAGCCGAGGTCGTGCTGCGCGACGTACGCGACGACCGCGGCGTCCGCCTCGTAGCCCACCCAGGGGTTGACGGCCAGGTTGAAGGTGCCGCACTTGCCGCCCGAGGACGTCGAGCCGGCGGAACTGCTCTCGCCGACCTTCGCGCCGCCGCAGGCCGTGAGGGTGAGTCCGAGGACGGCCAGGCCGGCCGCGCCGGCTCGCCAGTGTTGTGCCATGGTGTCGAGCTCCTTATGCCCTGGTGCGTCGTGCCGCAGCCTGAGTGATCCGGTCGAACATGACTCCGAGCAGTACGATGGCGAGCCCTGCCGCCAGCCCCTTGCCGTACAGCTCGCCCTGCGAGAAACCGGCCACGACGTCGTAGCCGAGGGCGCCGGCCCCTACCAGGCCGCCCACCACAACCATCGACAGCACGTAGATCAGACCCTGGTTGGTCGCGAGGGTCAGGGCGCTGCGTGCCATCGGCAGCTGGACCTTGGTGATGATCTGCCAGGTGTTGCACCCGGCGGAGGTCGCCGCCTCCACGGTGGACGCGGAGACGTTCCGCACCCCGTCCGCGATGATCTTGACGGCGACGGGTGCCGCGTAGACGACGGCCGCGACGATCGCCGTGAAGCGGGTGGCGCCGAAGAGCGCCAGGAACGGCACCAGGTAGACGAACGGCGGCATGACCTGTGCCGCGTCCAGGGTGGGCCGGATCAGCCGGTCCACCAGCATGCTGCGGCCCATCCACACGCCGAAGACGACGCCGACCAGCATCACCAGGACGGTGGCCACGGCGGTCGAGGCGAGGGTGGTCATGCTGTCCGACCACAGGCCCGTGCCGACCAGCAGCCCGACGCACACGGCGGCCGTCGCCCCGGCCCACCGGCCGCCCAGGACCGCGCCGAGCGCGACCAGGACGGCGCCGACCAGCCACCAGGGGGAGTCGGTGAGCAGGGTCTGGAACGGGTTGAGCAGGCCGTTGGTCAGAGCGTCCCGCAGGGCGTTGGTGAGGCCGGAGAGGTGGTCCTGCAGCCAGGTGGTCGCGGTGTCGGCGGCGCTCGCGATGTGGCTGCCGACCGTGCCGTCGCCGGGGAACTCGGCCGCCCACACGTAGGTGTGGGAGAGGTAGACCAGGACGACGGCCGCGATCCCGCCCGCCCCGAGCAGCGGGCGGCGCCACCTCGCGAACCGCCCGTCCGTGCGCCGGGTCTCGGTGCGGACGGCGGCCGCCGTGGTGACCCGGTCGAGCACGATCGCCATGACGACGATGGCGAGTCCCGCGTTGAAGGCGGTGCCGACGTCGAGCGACTGGAGGGCCTGGACGACGGTCTTGCCGAGGCCGGGCGCGTCGATCAGGGCGGCGATGGTGACCATGGCCAGGGCGGCCATGATGGTCTGGTTGACGCCCATGACGACGGTGCGCTTCGACATCGGCAGCAGCACCTTCACCAGTTGCTGGGTGCGGGTGGTGCCCATCGAGTCGGCGGCCTCGACCGTGGTCTCGGGGACGGAGCGGATGGCGTGCGCGGTGATGCGGATGGCGGGCGGGGCCGCGTAGATCACCGTGGTGATCACGGCGGAGGCGCCGCCGATGAGGAAGATCAGGGTCAGCGGGGCGAGGTAGACGAAGGTCGGCATCGTCTGCATGAAGTCCAGGAAGGGCGTCATGATCCGGTTGACCCGGTCGGAGAGCCCCGCCCACACGCCGAGCGGGATGCCGATGAGCAGGGCCACCAGGACCGCCGACAGGGTCAGCGCCAGGGTGTCCATGCTCTCCTGCCACAGGCCCTGGAGCCCGAAGAACGTGAACCCGGCGACGGCCAGCAGCGCGACCCGCCAGTTGCCCACGGCCCAGGAGACGTAGCCGGCGATGCCGACGACGCCGAGCCAGCCGATCTGCGGGACCGGGCGGCCGCCGGCGGGCTGGGAGATCAGCGACTGGACGAAGGTGACCAGGTTGTCGATGGCCAGCCGGATCTCGTTGAAGAAGTAGAGGAAGACCGGGTTGGAGTTGCGGTTCGCGCCGATGCTGTCGTTGACGTCGTTCAGCCAGCGGTGCAGGCCGGTGAGGTCGGCGGCGGCCAGGGTCAGCGTCTGGCGGCCCCGGAAGGCGGCGAAGAGCACCAGCCAGAGGACCAGGATCGCCGCCACCACCATCGGCCGGGTGACCTTCTCGCGCAGCGTCGCGACCGGCGCGGTCGCGTCGGCGACGGCGGCCATCAGGCGCCGCCGTCCTGCCCGGCGACCACGGCGAGGATCTCCTCGTCGCCGACGATGCCCAGCAGCTTGCCGTTCTCGACGACCTTGACCGGCTTCTCGGCGGCGAGGACGGCCCGGGTGGCCTCGCGGACGACGACGTCCGGGCCCAGCTCCGGTCCGTCGAGCGCGTCCTCGGGTTCTGCGGGCCGCATGATCCAGCGCAGGGTGAGGACGTCGCCGCGCGGCACGTCCTTGACGAAGTCCCGCACGTAGTCGTCGGCCGGGGCGCCGACGAGTTCGTCGCCGGTGCCGCACTGGACCGTTCTGCCGTCCCGCATGATCAGGATGCGGTCGCCGAGCTTCAGCGCCTCGGAGAGGTCGTGGGTGATGAACACCATGGTCTTGCCGACCTCGTGGTGCAGGCGGATGACCTCGCTCTGCATGTCACGGCGGATCAGCGGGTCGAGTGCGGAGAACGGCTCGTCGAAGAGGAGGACGTCCGGGTCGCCGGCCAACGCCCGGGCCAGGCCCACCCGTTGCTGCATTCCGCCGGAGAGCTGGTCGGGGTAGGAGTTCTCGTAGCCGGCGAGGCCGACGAGTTCGACGGTCTCCATCGCGCGTTTCACGCGTTCGGCCCTGCTCATGCCCCGGATCTCCAGGCCGAACGCCACGTTGTCGACGACCTTGCGGTGCGGCAGCAGGCCGAAGTGCTGGAAGACCATGGAGAACTTGCTGCGCCGCAGCTCGCGCAGGCGCCGGGCGTCGGCGTCCCGGATGTCCTCGCCCTCGAAGACGATCTCGCCGGCGGTGGGTTCGATCAGCCGGGTCAGACATCGCACCAGGGTCGACTTGCCGGACCCGGACAGGCCCATGACGACGAAGACCTCGCCGGGCGACACCTCGAAGCTGACGTCCCGGACGGCCGCGGTGCAGCCGGTGCGGTCCATCAGCTCGCGGCGGGTGAGGCCGCACAGCTCCTCGGAGCCCGGCACCTCGTCGGCCTTCGGCCCGAACACCTTCCACAGCCGGCGCACGGAGATGACCGGGGTGCGGTCCCGGGGTTCCTCGGACGTGTCGCGCCGCTGCGACGCCTCGGTCTGGGCTGGGGGCATGGTGGGGACCTCTCTTCGGCGTCAGCCGCGGAACCAGTGCTGCGGCCGGGGTTGGATGTTCTGCCAGACGTGCTTGGGCTCTCGGTACTCGTCCAGGCCGGTCGGTCCCAGCTCGCGGCCCACGCCCGAGTGCCCGAAGCCACCCCATTCCGCCTGCGGCACATAGGGGTGGTAGTCGTTGATCCACACGGTGCCGTGACGCAGCCGGCGGGCGACCCGCTGGGCCCTGCCCGCGTCCTGCGTCCAGACGGCCCCCGCGAGGCCGTACTCCGTGTCGTTGGCGATGCGGACGGCGTCGTCCTCGTCCCGGAAGCGCTCCACGGTGAGCACGGGTCCGAAGGACTCCTCGTGCACCACGCGCATGTCCTGGCGGCACTCGTCGAGGACGGTGGGCGGGTAGTAGAAGCCGTTCGCGAGCGCGGGGTCGTCGGGGCGGGTGCCGCCGCAGCGCAGTACGGCGCCCTCGGCGAGGCCGGTGGCGACGTACGCCTCGACCTTCTCGCGGTGCTGCGCGGAGATCAGCGCGCCGGTCTCGGCCCCGGGGTCGAAGGGGCCGCCGAGCCGGATGAGCCGGGCGCGGCGCACGACCTCGTCCACGAAGGCGTCGTGGACCGAGTCCTCGACGATCAGCCGCGCCCCGGCCGAGCAGACCTGGCCCGAGTGCAGGAAGACGGCGGTGAGCGCGAAGTCGACCGCGGTGTCGAAGTCGGCGTCGGCGAAGACCACGTTGGGGTTCTTGCCGCCGAGTTCGAGGGCGACCTTCTTCACGGTCGCCGCGGCGGTGGCCATGATCCGCTTGCCGGTCTCCAGGCCGCCGGTGAAGGACACCATGTCGACCGCGGGGTCCTCGGCGAGCGCGGCGCCCGCCGCGGGCCCGGCGCCGAGCACGAGGTTGCCGACGCCGGGCGGCAGTCCCGCCTCCTCCAGCGCCTTCAGCAGCAGGACCGCCGTGGAGGGGGTGAGCTCGCTGGGCTTCAGGACGAACGTGTTGCCCGCGACCAGGGCCGGCGCGACCTTCCAGCTTGCCTGCAGCAGCGGGTAGTTCCAGGGGGTGATCAGCCCGCACACGCCCACCGGCTCGTAGACCACACGGCTGACGGCGTCCTCGCGTCCGGTGTCGATCACGCGTCCCGCTCCGGTGCCGGCGATGCCGCCGTAGTAGCGCAGGCAGGAGACGACGTCGGCGATGTCGTACTCGCTCTCCACCAGGCGTTTGCCGGTGTCCAGGGACTCGGCGCGGGCGAACTCCTTGGCATCGCGCTCGATGATGTCCGCGGTGCGGAGCAGCAGGGTGCCGCGCTCGCGTTCGGGGGTGCGCGGCCAGGGGCCCTCGTCGAACGCACGGCGGGCGGCGGCGATCGCGGCCTCCGTGTCGGGGCGGGTCGCCTCGGAGACCGTCGCGACGAGGGTGCCGTCCGCCGGACAGCGGATCTCGCGGTGGCCGCCGGCCACCGCCGCGCGCCATTTCCCACCCACATACAGATCTGCCACGGCCGCGCCCTTCGAGCCCGAATTCGTTGCGCATTGTGCATTGGATTGCTTTTGGTGGAACACCCTGACCGAATGTGCCGACACCCGTCAAGGTCTCCGCGTATCCCGATTCGGCCGCGAAAACGGCGTCCTCGGGGGCGGGTCAGCCGCCCAGCCGGTCCAGCAGCGCACGGCGCCACCGCTCGGTCTCGGCAACCTGGTTGAAGGTGAACAGGTGGAGGCCCGCCACGCCCGCCGACGGCGCGGTGAACGCCTCCGCACCGCGGGCGAGCAGCCGCTCCGGGTCGTATCCGCCGGGTGCGGCGAGGCGCAGGAACCAGGAGGCGTGCCGGGTGAGGAAGCGGGTCGACTCCCCCACCCCGATCTTCGTGGCCATCGTCAGCAGTCCAGCCCGCTGGACCGGTCCGGCCACCCCGAGGTACACGGGCAGGGTGACGTCACGGCGCCGGATGCGGGTGAGCCAGTCGCCGAGCACGCGCGGGTCGAAGCAGAGGTTGCTGACGATGTAGGTGGCGTGCGCCCGCTTGTCCCACATCGCCTGGATGGTGAGGTCGTCGTGGATGAGGGGATGGCTCTCCGGGTAGCCGGTGATCCCCGTCTCCGCGAAGGGTCTGCCCGTCTCGGTGAGCCGGCGCAGCACCGGCAGGGCTCCCTCGTACGTCCCGGCGGGCGGATCGGCGTCGCCCGCCGGGACGAAGAGGTCGTCGACGCCGGCCGCGCGCAGCCGCTCGGTGACGTCCTTGAGATGCGTGTCGTCGCGGAGCAGGCGCCCCGGGACGTGCGGGACGACCCGGTAGCCGTGCGCCGCGAGCCGCTCGGTGAGGCCGAGGGTCGGTTCCAGGCCCTTGACCGGCGACGCCGTGACCGTGACCACAACGTCCCGGGGTACGTGGGCGAGGACCTTCTCCTCGGTCGCCCGCGCCGGCAGCACCTCGTAGCGGACACGGGCGAGCAGCGCCCGCAGCGCCTCGGCGCCCACGGCGGTCTACCCGGCCTGCTTCTGGGCGTCGCGGAGCCGGTAGTACACGGCCTCGGAGGGCGGCAGGGGCTCCTTGCCGAGGATGAGGTCGGCCGCCTTCTCGGCGATCATCATCACCGGGGCGTAGATGTTGCCGTTGGTGACGTACGGCATCACCGAGGCGTCCACCACGCGCAGCCCGTCCACGCCGTGCACCCGCAGGCTGTTCGGGTCGACGACGGACATCTCGTCGGTGCCCATCTTGCAGGTGCAGGACGGGTGCAGGGCGGTCTCGCCGTCCTTGGCGACCCAGTCGAGGATCTCCTCGTCGGTCGCCACGGACGGGCCGGGTGAGATCTCCCCGTCGTTGTAGGGGGCGAGGGCGGGCTGGTTGAGGAGGTTGCGGGCGACCCTCACCGCCTCGACCCACTCGCGCCGGTCCTGTTCGGTGGAGAGGTAGTTGAAGCGCAGGGCCGGGTGTTCGCCGGGGTCCTTGCTCCTGATCTTCACCGAGCCGAGGGCGTCGGAGTACATGGGGCCGACGTGGACCTGGTAGCCGTGGCCGCCGGCCGGCACCGAGCCGTCGTAGCGGACCGCGACGGGCAGGAAGTGGAACATCAGGTTGGGGTAGTCCACGTCGTCGTTGCTGCGGCAGAAGCCGCCGGCCTCGAAGTGGTTGGTGGCGGCCGGGCCCTTGCGGAAGAGCCACTGCAGGCCGATGAGGGGGGCCCGCCACTTCGCGAGGTAAGGCTGCATGGAGACGGGCTGCTTGCAGGCGTACTGGATGTACACCTCCAGGTGGTCCTGGAGGTTCTCGCCGACGCCGGGCAGGTCGTGGACGACGTCGATGCCGAGGGCGGTGAGTTCCTTCGCGTTGCCGATGCCGGAGAGCTGGAGCAGCTGCGGGGAGTTGATCGCGCCGCCGCAGAGGACGACCTCCTTGGCGCGGACCTGCTGGAGGGCGCCCTTGCCGCGCCGGTACTCGACGCCGACGGCCTTCCTGCCCTCGAAGAGGACGCGGGTGACCAGGGCGCGGGTCTGCACGGTGAGGTTGGGGCGCTTCCTGGCGGGCTTGAGGTACGCCTTCGACGCGGACAGCCGCCGGCCGCGGTGCACGTTGCGGTCGAACTTGGCGAAGCCCTCCTGCCGGTAGCCGTTGACGTCGTCGGTGGGCGCGTGACCCGCCTCCTCGGTGGCCTCGAGGAAGGCGGAGAAGAGCGGGTTGGTGGCCGGGCCGCGCTCCAGGACCAGCGGGCCGTCGTGGCCGCGGAACTCGTCGTCCGGGTCGGCGGCGAGGCAGTTCTCCATCCGGCGGAAGTACGGCAGGCAGTGCGCGTAGTCCCAGTTCTCCATGCCGGGGTCGGCGGCCCAGCGCTCGTAGTCCATGGGGTTGCCGCGCTGGAAGATCATCCCGTTGATGCTGCTGGAGCCGCCGAGCACCTTGCCGCGGGCGTGGTAGATCCGGCGGCCGCCCATGTTCGGCTCCGGCTCGGACTCGTACTTCCAGTCGTAGAAGCGGCTGCCGATGGGGTAGGTCAGCGCCGCGGGCATGTGGATGAACACGTCCCACGGGTAGTCGGGGCGGCCCGCCTCCAGGACGAGCACCCGGTTGCCGGGGTCGGCCGAGAGCCGGTTCGCCAGCGCGCTGCCGGCCGAGCCGCCGCCGACGATGACGAAGTCGTACTGCAAGGGAGCCATGGTGCCTCGTCTCGCTCGCGCCGTCGATTGCGCGGCATGCTAGTACGGGTATCGCTATACGCACCAGGTTGCGAACAACGCAACTTGTAAGATCTTTGTTCACATCGCGTTACTTGGAGTGCGTTGTTTACTGCGCGTATAGTTTCGCTATGAGCAACTTCAGTCCGGATACCGAAACGAACGGCTCATCGTCCGGGGGCGTGCAGTCCGTCGACCGCGCCATCAGCGTCCTGGAGATCCTGGCCCAGCGCGGCGAGGCGGGGGTGAGCGAGGTGGCCGCCGAGATCGATGTTCACAAGTCGACCGCGTTCCGGCTGCTCGGCGCCCTGGAGGCGCGCGGTCTCGTGGAGCAGTCGGGCGAGCGGGGCAAGTACTCGCTCGGCTTCGGCATCGTACGCCTGGCCGGTGCCGTGACGGGACGCATCGACGTCACCCAGCAGGGCCGGGCGGTGTGCGAGCGGCTGGCCGAGGAGATCGGCGAGACGGTCAACATCGCGGTGATGCAGGAGCACTACGCGATCAACCTCTACCAGGTGCGCGGCGCAGCCGCCGTCAGCGCGCACAACTGGGTCGGCCAGCTGACCCCGTTGCACGCCACCTCCAGCGGCAAGGTCATGCTCGCCCATCGCCCCGCCGCGGAGCGCGCCGCACTGATCTCGGACGGGGGCCTGAAGAAGCTGACCCCGCACACCATCTCCTCGAAGGCGAAGCTGGAGAAGAACCTCGCCGAGGCCCGGGAGCGCGGTTACGCCTGGACGCTGGAGGAGCTGGAGATCGGGCTGCACGCGATGGCCGCGCCGATCCGGGACCGGGACGGGGTGGTCATCGCCTCGATCAGCGCCTCCGGGCCGTCCTACCGGTTCACCGAGGAACGCATGCACGAGCTGGCTCCGGTGCTGGTGAAGGGCGCGGAGGAGATCAGCCACCGCATGGGCTTCCTGGGCTGAACACCCGCCGGCCGACCGTCGTGGGGCCCGCGTCCGCCCCTCGCGCGCGGGCCACGGCGTCACCCCGGCTGCCGCGCGCCGAGCCGCCCCTGGACCCAGTCGTGGAAGGCGCCGATGTGGTGCTCGCTGGGCACCAGCACCCCGCCCTTGGCGTAGAGCCGTGAGCTCATGCCGGGCTGCGTGCGCTCGCAGGCCTCGAAGTCCTGGCGGTTGACCCGGTCGAAGAGCTCCACGGACCGGCTGACGTCCTTGCCGGTCTCGACGACGTGCGGGAGGTAGAGCCAGTCGCACTCGACGATCGTGCGGTCCACGGCCACCGGGTACATCCGGTGGAATATCACATGGTCCGGGACCAGGTTGATGAACACCTGCGGCTTGACGGTGATCGCGTAGTACCGCCGGTCCTGGTCTGACGAGACCCCCGGAATGCGGTCGAGTCCCTCGGAGCCGTCGACGGTGAAGCCCTGGACGTCCGCGCCGAACTCGGCGCCGTGCCCGACGTAGTACTGGGCCGCGTAGCCGTCGGCGAACTCGGGCAGCACCTCGGTGAGTTCGGGGTGGATGGTGGCGCAGTGGTAGCACTCCATGAAGTTCTCGATGATGAGCTTCCAGTTGGCCTTCACGTCGTAGACGATCCGCCGTCCGACGGCGAGCTCCTCGACGCCGTAGCGCTCGATCGACTCGACGTCGCCCAGCCGCTCGACCGCCGCCCCGATCACGTCCTCCTCGAAGGACGGCGGGTGCTCCGCGAGGCACACCCACACATAGCCGAGCCACTCCCGGACGGCCACGTTCACCAGGCCGAACTCGGTACGGCCGACGTCGGGCATCTTGGTGAGGTTGGGCGCGGCGACCAGCTTGCCGTCGAGGCCGTAGGTCCAGGCGTGGTACGGGCACTGGAAGGCCCGCGCGACCTCGCCGGCCTCCTCGGTGCAGAGCTTGGCGCCCCGGTGCCGGCAGACGTTGAAGTAGGCGCGGATCGACCGGTCCCGGGCCCGGGTGACGAGGATGGACTCGCGGCCCACCTCGACGGTACGGAACGCGCCGGGCTTCGGCAGGTCGGCCGCGCGGGCCACGCAGAACCACATCGTCTCGAAGATGCGCTCCTGTTCCTGGGCGAAGATCCCGGGGTCGGTGTAGGCGGCGCCGGGGAGGGTGGCGATCAGGCTGTCCGGCAGGCTGGTCGAGGTCACGGTGCACTCCTCGGAGGACGTCGTGGATCGGGGGGATGGCGCGGGCGCCGGGTCAGGACGCGGCGGTGCCGAACTGCTTGCGGGCCCGGGTGAACAGCCGCGGCTGGTTCATCCCGAGCACGGCGACCGGCCGGCCCGCGCGCCGGTACACGGCGAGGAAGCTGCGGTCGTCGGTCGAGCCCTCCTCGACCGTGACGCTGTCGGCCCCGGCGGCGTGGCCGACGAACTGGATCTTCACGCCGTACTGGTCGGACCAGAAGTACGGCGGCCGGGGTGTGCCCGGTTCCCGTGCACCGTGCGCGAGCAGCGTGGCGACGGCGGTGTCCGGCCGTTCCAGCGCGCCGGTCCAGTGCTCGATCCTGCGGTGGGTGCCGGTGTGCGGGTCGTACCAGTTGGCGCAGTCGCCGACGGCGACCACTCCGGCCACGCTGGTGCGGCCGTCGGCGCCGCACTTGACGCCGTCGTCGAGGACGACGCCGGAGTCCTGCAGCCACTCGACGCAGGGACGGGCCCCGACGCCGACGACGACGGTGTCGGCGGGCACGCTGCGCCCGTCCGCCAGGAGCACGCCCTCGACCTGTCGCTCGCCGCTCAGCCCCTTGACCCCCACCCCGCACAGCAGCCGTACCCCGTGGTCGGCGTGGAGCGCGGAGACGACGGCGCCCATGGCCGCGCCGAGCGGTGCGGCCAGCGGGGTCGGGGCCGCCTCGATCACGGTGACGTCGAGGCCGAGGGCGTACGCGGTGGAGGCGACCTCGGCGCCGACGAACCCGCCGCCGATCACCACCAGACGGCCGCCCCGGGCGAGGTCCGCCCGCAGCGCGCGGGCGTCGTCGAGGGTGCGCAGCGTGTGGACACCGGCGAGGCCCGCGGTGCCGGGCAGGGTACGGGCGGCGGCGCCGGTGGCGAGGACCAGGCCGTCGGCCCGGACCTCCCGGCCGTCGGCGAGACGGACCGCCCGCCGGGTGCGGTCGAGACCGACGGCCCGGGAGCCGAGCAGCCACTGCGCCCCGAGGTCCTCGTCGGCGCGCTCCAGTGCCAGGTCCGCCTCGCCGAGGGCGCCGGCCAGGAACTCCTTGGACAACGGCGGCCTGTCGTACGGGCGGTGGGGCTCGTCGCCGACGACGACCAGCCGGCCGTCGTACCCCCGCTGCCGCAGCGAGCGCGCGGCCGACAGTCCGGCCAGCGAGGCGCCCACCACGGCGACGGTCCTCACGCCGCGTCCCCGGCCAGGCGGGCGGTGACGCACGGCGGCAGGTTGGGCGCGTCGGCGGAGAGCCGGACGTAGACCGTTCCGTCCTCCACGACGACCTCGTGGGTGCGGACCGGGCGCTTGGCCGGGGGTGCGTCCACGGCGCCCGTGCGCAGGTCGAACTTGGAGGCGTGCAGGGGGCATTCGACCTCGCAGCCCTCCAGCCAGCCGTCGGCGAGCGAGGCGTCCTGGTGGGTGCAGGTGTCGTCGATGGCGAAGAGCTCGCCGTCATCGGTGTGGAACACCGAGACGGGCGGGTCGATGTCGAGCCGGTGGGCCTCGCCTCGCGGCAGATCCGCGAGACGGCACGCGGGAATCATCATGACACCTCGGTGCGTATAGCGAAACGGATTGCGGTTAGCGCAACGTCAGTCTGGGGGCCGCCGCGAAGCGTTGTCAAGGAGTTCACGCGCCGGTTCGCACCGGTCTCGGCAGTGGCCCCCGCACCCGCCACAGCGCCCTCCAAAGCAGGCGTGAGCAGGGTGAACGGGCCCTGCACGAGGTGCGGGTACGGCCCTGCCCCGGTGCCGTCACCGGGGCAGGGCCGCTTCGCCGGCGGCCGGTCAGAGACCGCGGTCGCGCGTCACAGGAGCACCACCGAGCGCAGCACGTCGCCGTGGTGCATGCGCTCGAAGGCCTTCTCGATCTCGTCGAGCCGGACGGTCCCGGTGACGAAGGCGTCCAGGTCGAGGCGGCCCTGCAGGTAGAGGTCGATGAGCATCGGGAAGTCGCGGGAGGGCAGACAGTCCCCGTACCAGGACGACTTGAGCGCGCCGCCGCGGCCGAAGACGTCCAGGAGCGGCAGTTCCAGCTTCATCTCGGGGGTGGGCACGCCGACCAGGACGACGGTGCCGGCGAGGTCGCGGGCATAGAAGGCCTGCCGGTACGTCTCCGGGCGCCCGACCGCCTCGATGACGACGTCGGCACCGAAGCCGCCGGTCAGCTCGCGCACCGCCGCGACGGCGTCGGTCTCCTTGGAGTTGACCGTGTGGGTGGCACCCAGCCCGCGCGCGGTGTCCAGCTTGCGGTCGTCGACGTCCACGGCGATGACGCGTGCCGCGCCGGCCAGGTCCGCGCCGAGGACGGCTGCCGCCCCGACACCTCCGCAGCCGATCACGGCGACACTGTCGCCGCGGCCGACGCAGCCCGTGTTGAGTGCGGCACCGAGGCCCGCCATCACGCCGCAGCCCAGCAGCCCGGCGGCCGCCGCCGACGCGCGCCGGTCGACCTTGGTGCACTGCCCCGCCGCCACCAGCGTCTTCTCGGCGAAGGCGCCGATGCCGAGGGCCGGGGAGAGCTCCTGGCCGGTCGAGGCGAGGGTCATCTTCTGCTTCGCGTTGTGGGTGTTGAAGCAGTACCAGGGCCGCCCGCGCAGACAGGCCCGGCACTGGCCGCACACGGCACGCCAGTTGAGGATCACGAAGTCACCGGGTGCCACGTCGGTGACGTCGTCGCCGACCGCCTCGACGACCCCCGCCGCCTCGTGGCCGAGCAGGAAGGGGAAGTCGTCGCTGATGCCGCCCTCGCGGTAGTGCAGATCGGTATGGCAGACCCCGCAGGCCTCGATCCCGACCAGCGCCTCCCCCGGACCGGGGTCGGGCACGACGATGGTCTCCAGGCTGACGGGGGCGCCCTTGCTCCGCGCGACGACGGCACGGACCTGCTGGGACATGGCCGCTCCTCGACTGAAAGAGGTGGCGAGATGTTGCTCAATACGGCACACATCTCATGTTTCGCAACACAGCATCGCGGAGGCCGAACCGCGGGTCAAGAATCCGTCGGCGGCTCCGCGCCTGGCCCGCACAGGCCTCCTCCGCGCGCCCGGGGGCCGGCAGCGCACCCGCAGGTATCATTTATTCCGCAAACACCACAAACCCCCACATCCCGAGTCCGGCACGGATGTGCCCGAGGTGAGGATGCGCGACATCACCTTCGACGACCGCGACGAGCTCCCGGAGCCCGGGGGCGAGGCGGAGGCGCTGCTGGACGCACGGGGCCGGGTGGCGGCCTGGGGCGCGGGCGCCGAGAAACTGCTCGGTCACCCGGCGCGGGAGGTGCTCGGGCGGCGCGCGGACGGCCTGCTGCACGACCCCGCCGAGGCCGCGCACCTGGTCCGGCGCTGGGCGGAGGGGGTCCGCGAGGGGCCGCTGGTGCTGCGGCGGCGCGGCGGGGAACCGGTCGAGGTCCAGGTCTGGGTGCGTTCCCTCACCGCCGCGGACGGCGCGCAGCGGTGGCTCGTCCAGGCGGCCGGCGCGCAGTCGTACCGCACGTTCGAGTTCGGCCGGGCCCTGTTGCAGGGACTGTTCACCGACATCCCCTTCCACATCGACCTCTTCGACACACGGCAGCGGTTCATCGCCCAGAACCTCGCGCAGCGGCGCGCCGGGGTGTTCCGGGACGCCGAGTACTCCGGGCACACGATGCGCGAGATGGCCCCGCCGGGCCTGCTGGACATCGACGCGCTGGAGGAGCGGCAGCGGCGGGTGCTGGAGACCGGCGAGGCGCTGCTCGACACCGAGGTCGTCGGTCACCCCGTGCCAGGTTCGCCCGACGACTACGTCTGGTCGGAGTCGATCCTGCCGCTCAGGGACCCGTCCGGGACGGTGATCGCGCTGGCCCATGTGATCTCCGACGTGACCCACCGGGTCCGCTCGCGCGAGCGGCTGGTCCTGGCCAACGATGCGGGCACCCGGATCGGCACCTCCCTGGACCTGTGGCAGACGGCCCGGGAGCTGGCCGAGGTCGCGGTGCCGCGGTTCGCCGACGCCTGCCACGTCGACCTGCTGGACTCCGTCTTCTCCGACAGCCTCGACGCGGACGGCCGGGAGCCTGCCGACGACGCGCGGCCCCGCCACCCGTTGCTTCGCCGGGCCGCGTCCGACGGAGTGACCACCGCGGACCCGGGCACCGACGGGGTCCGGGCGGTGCGGGTGGGCGACCTCGACACGGTGGCGACGGCACCCGGCTCGCCGTTCCTCGACGCCCTGGCGAAGGGCGAGTCCGTGCTTCTCGCGGACGAGCAGCTGCGCCCCGCCGCCGCGGACCCCCTGCGGGCACCGGGCGCCGGACCGGACGTGCACTCCTGGCTGCTCGTGCCCATGCTCGCGCGGGGTGTCGCACTCGGCACCGCCCTCTTCATGCGCTCGCGCAGCCACCGCCGGTTCGAGCCCGAGGACGTGCTGCTCGCCGAGCAGATCGTGACCCGCACCGCGGTGTGCGTCGACAACGCCAGCCGCTACCACCGGGAGCGGACGACGGCCAGGACCCTGCGGCGCAGTCTGCTCCCCCAGCGGCTGCCGTCGCCGTCGGCGGTGCGGACGGCCTCCCGCTACCTGCCGGCCAGCGAGCACACCGGGCTGGGCGGGGACTGGTTCGACGTGATCCCGCTGTCCGGGGCCCGGGTGGCGCTCGTGGTGGGCGACGTGGTCGGGCACGGTCTGCAGTCGGCGGTGACCATGGGCCGGCTGCGCGGTGCCGTCCGCACCCTGGCGGATCTCGACCTGTCCCCCGCGGAGCTCCTCGCCCACCTGGACGACCAGATGAACCGGTTCCTCGACGAGCGCGGCGACGAGGCCTCCCTGGTGACCGGGGCTACCTGCCTGTACGCGGTGTACGACCCGGTGACACGGCTGTGCCAGCTGGCGCGCGCCGGTCATCCGCCCCCGGCGGTCGTCTCGGCGGACGGCGCCGTCGACCTGGTGGACCTGCCCGGCGGGCCGCCCCTCGGGCTCGGCGGCGTGGTGTTCGAGGAGCGCGAGATCGCCCTCACCGACGGGGACCTCCTGGTCCTCTACACGGACGGGCTGCTGGAGTCGCGTGCGCAGGACCTCGACACCGGGCTGCGCCGGTTGCGCGCCGCACTCTCCCGCACCCCCGCGTCGGCCGCTCCGCAGGACGTGTGCGACACGCTGGTCGGTGAGCTGCTGCCGCCGGGCCACCAGGACGACGTGGCGGTACTGGTGGCCCGGATGAGCGGTCTGGCCCCGGACGCCCATGTCACCTGGGCGATCGAGGCACAGGAGCAGATGGTCGGCCGGGCACGGGAGCTGACCGCACGTCAGCTGGCGCGGTGGGGGCTGGCGGAGGAGTCGTTCACCACCGAGCTCATCGTGAGCGAGCTGGTGACGAACGCGCTGCGGTACGGCGGTGCGCCGATCGCGCTGCGCCTGATCCGGGACCGGAGCCTGATCTGCGAGGTCTCGGACGGCAGCAGCACCACGCCCCATGTGCGGCATGCCCGGGACACCGACGAGGGCGGCCGCGGCCTCTACCTCATCACCCAGCTCGCCCAGAACTGGGGGACGCGGTACAACCCGCGCGGCAAGACCATCTGGGCCGAGCAGTCACTTCCCGGCTGACGCGCGCGCCGCGGACGGTGGCCGGTCGTCGTCCGGGCCGGGCACGACGACCAGGAAGGCGTCCGAGCCGAGGTCCATCACCACGGTCGCCCGCCCGCCCTCGGCCCGGCACCGTGCCGCGTACTCCTCGGCCGGCCACGAACCCCGGGGAGCCCCGGCGGGAAATCGCTCCAGCACCCTCGCGCTCATAGTGGTCCTGCACCTCCCGAGTCGGTCTTCGCCTTTCCCTGCGGCTGCCCCCGATCGACGCGGACATGCCGGAAACGCCGGAAGGGCGGCCGCCGGTCCGTCGCGCGAGCCCGGGGAGGTGGGAGCGTGGGGCCGTCGCAGCCTGCCGCCGCACCGCCCCGGAGCCGCCCCGTGACCGTCTCGGTCGTCCTGTTCACCGCCGACCTGCGCCTGCACGACCATCCGCCGCTGCGGGCCGCCCTGGACGGCTCGGACGAGGTCGTGCCGCTGTTCGTGCGGGACCGCGCGGTGGACAGGGCCGGGTTCGCGGTGCCCAACCGGCTGGCGTTCCTCGCCGACTGCCTCGGCGATCTGGACGCGGGGCTGCGTGAGCGCGGCGGCCGACTGGTGGTGCGTTCGGGTGACCTCGTCGAGGAGGTGTGCAAGGCGGCGGCCGAGGCGGACGCCGCCACGGTGCACCTCGCGGCCGACGTCAGCGGGTATGCGCAGCGCCGGGAGGAGCGGCTGCGCCGCGCCCTGGCGGCGGACGGCCGGCGGCTGCACGTCCACGACGCGGTGGCCTCGGCGGTCCCGGCCGGTGCGGTGACCCCGGCCGGTTCGGCGCACTACGCGGTGTTCACGCCGTACTTCCGGCAGTGGTCGCGGCAGCCGCTGCGGACGGCCGTGGCCGCGCCACGCCTGCTGCGGGTCCCGGACGGGCTCGGATCGGAGCCGCTGCCGCGCCGCGACCGGCTGTCCGGCGTGTCGGAGGGCCTGGCCGCCGGTGGCGAGGCGGCGGCCCGCAGACGGCTGGCGGCCTGGCTGCGTACGGGCATCGGGTCGTACGAGGACCGGCACGACGACCTGGCGGGCGACGCGACCTCCCGGCTGTCGCCGCATCTCCACTTCGGGACGCTCTCCCCCGTCGAGCTGGTCCACCGGGCCCGGAAGGCGGGCGGGCCGGGCGCCGAGGCATTCGTACGGCAGCTCGCCTGGCGGGACTTCCACCGGCAGGTGCTGGCCGCGCGGCCCGCCGCGGCCACGGCCGACTACCGCACGAGACACGACCGTTGGCGCACCGGGCGCGCCGCGGACGAGGACGCCGAGGCGTGGCGGGCGGGCCGCACCGGCTACCCGGTCGTCGACGCGGCGATGCGCCAGCTGCGCCACGAGGGCTGGATGCACAACCGGGGACGGCTGCTGGCGGCGAGTTTCCTGGCCAAGACGCTGTACGTCGACTGGCGGGTGGGCGCCCGGCACTTCCTGGAGCTGCTGGTCGACGGGGACGTGGCGAACAACCAGCTCAACTGGCAGTGGGTGGCGGGCACCGGCACCGACACCCGCCCCAACCGGGTCCTCAACCCGGTGACCCAGGCGAAGCGTTACGACCCCGACGGCGCGTACGTACGGCGCTGGGTGCCGGAGTTGGCGGGGCTGCCGGGGGCGAAGGTGCACGAGCCGGGGAAGCGGGGCGGCCCCGACCGGGCGGCGCTCGGCTACCCGGAGCCGATCGTCGATCTGGCGGACGGTCTCGCCCGGTTCCGGCAGGCGCGGGAGCGCGACGGAGCCCATAACTACACATAAAGAAGAAATAAGAGCAGAATGCTATCTAGCGGCGTATACCGCACGCACCAGACGCGGTCAGGCCTGTTAGTCGAGAAGGAGACGAGTCATGGCCAACGTCTCGCACGGCAGAAGTGACATATCCAGCCACCCCGATGTCTCCGAGATGCGGGAGCGCTACGCCCGCATGCTCGGCGGCCGTGATGTGGCGCTCGTGGACGGACCGGTGTTCCTGCTCGGTCTGTACTGCGCGGCGTCGCCGTGGATCCTCCACTACACGGCCAGCCAGCCCGCGCTCGTGACCCACAACCTGATCATGGGCATAGCGATAGGTCTGCTGGCACTGGGCTTCACCAGGGCGCCGGAGCGCATGTACGGCCTCAGCTGGGCCATGTGCGCGCTGGGCATCTGGATGATCATCGCCCCCTGGGTGGTCGGCAGCAGCCCGGACAAGGGCGTCATCATCAACAACGTCATCATCGGCGCACTGGCCCTCTGCCTCGGGCTGGTGTGCGCCGCTTCGGCGGCCAAGCGGACGCCTGTGACCTAGGCACACCGGACATCCCCTGGAAGGGAGGACGCGGGGCCGGTCCGATGACGGCGGACCGGCCCCGCCGCGCGCCCGCTCAGTGCCCGGGGACCAGCCAGGGCTGCTGCGGGAGCGGGCTGCCGGTCTCGATGAGGGACTTCAGGTTCGAGAGCACGGCCGGCCAGCCGGCCGAGATGCCCCGGAGTTCGCCCTCGTCGTTGAGGTCCTCGTGGGTGACGGTGAGCTTGACGATGTCGGCGTGCGGGTGGATGTCGAAGGTGACCCGGGAGTGCCGGCCCCGGTCGCCCTCGTCCGCGGGCGCTGCCCAGGTGGTGACCAGCCGGGTCGGGCGGTCGCTCTCGACGACGGTGCCGACCACGTCGGCGACGCCGGAGCCGTCGGTGCGGACGTGCTCCCAGCGGGATCCCGGGCGCCAGTCGGAGACGTTGGAGTGTCCCCAGTAGACGGCTGTCAGGTCGGCGTCCGTGAGGGCGTCCCAGACCTTCTCGGGGGTGCTGGCGATGTAGGTGACGTAGACATAGCTGGGCTGGTCGCTCATGGCTTCCTCGGCTCTTCGCTTCAGGTCGCCGAGCGCGCGCAGGCGCGGGCGCTCGAACTTGTCGATCCACCGCTCCTGGATCTCGTGGAGCGGCACCGGGTTGAGGTAGTGCAGCTTCTCCCGCCCCCTGCGCACGGTGCTGATCAGATTGGCCGCCTCCAGGACGGCCAGGTGCTGGGTCACCGACTGCCGGGTCATCGCGATGCGCTCGCACAGCTCGCCCAGGGTCTGGCCGTTCTGCTCGTGCAGCCGGTCCAGCAGCCGTCTGCGGGTGTCGTCGGCCAGCGCCTTGAAGACCTGGTCCATCCCGGTGTCGTCCTCTGATCGCACTACCCAAAGTTATGCAGTCGATTGCCTGCATGTCAACGCGGGCCGCCGGTGCGGTGCGGTTCAGGGAGTCGTGCCGAACGAGATCCACACGTCCGGCGACAGGTCCGGCATGCCCGGCACCGGCCGGGACTCCTCCGTCCAGGCGTCGCCGGCGGCACCGGCCGCGACCCGCCGCCAGAAGGCGACGGCACCCGGGTTCTCGTACTGGAAGGCGATCTCCCAGCGGCCCGGATGACGGGCGAGGACCTCGCGGACGGCGGCCCGCCCGATGCCGGTCCGCCGCGCGCCGCGCACCACGAAGAAGCTGTTGAGCACCCGCACGGGCGTATCCAGCGCGCGGACGAAGGCGAAGCCGACCGGGTGCCCGCCCCGGACGAAGAGGTAGGGCGCCCAGCCGGGGGCGGAGAACGCGTCCGCGACGCGCTCGTCGCGGAACGAGCCGTCGGGCCTCGGCAGGAGTCCACGGAACTCGGACAGGTCGTGGCGGAACATCAGCCACAGACGGTCGACGACGGGCCGGTCCTCGGGAACGGCGGGACGGACGACGACGTCCGCAGCAGTGGGTTCGGTCATGAAAAAAGCCTCATCCGGCGGCTGTTGACCGCCGGGTGAGGCTGACGTGTGATCGGCACACTACACCACGGCCGGCTCCTCCGGCGTCAGGTACTCCTCGCTGACCTCCTTCGCGCCGAACGGCCACACCTTCTCCAGCCGGGCCCAGACCACGAACGCCACACAGCCGAGGGCCAGCCAGGCCAGGGACCACTCGATGGGGTGGCGGCCCGGGGAGTTCCGGTCGGCGTAGCCGTAGATCACGCACCAGCCGGCGAAGGCGACGATGCTCGGCAGCGGGTAGAGCCACATGCGGTACGGCCGTTTCAGGGCCGGCTGGCGGCGGCGCAGCACGGTGAGCGCCACGATCTGGGCCAGCGCCTGGACGATCACCATCACGGTGGTGAGCAGCTGGATCAGGGTCGCCAGGTCGGTGTGCCGGCCGATCAGGAAGCCGATGGCGGTGATCACGCCCATGGTGGCGAGCCCCAGCATCGGGAAGCGGTGCTTGGGGTGCAGCTTCCCGTAGGGGCGGAAGAAGACGCGGTCGCGGGCCGCGTCGTAGGGCACCCGGGAGCCGCCGAGCAGGCCGGTGAAGACCGAGGCGAAGGCCGTGATGAGGATCAGCACGGTCACCGTGTCGGCGGCCCCCTTGCCCCAGGTCTTCTCGAGAACCGCCGAGGCCACGGAGGTCGAGGCGATGTCGTCCGGGTTCGTCATGCGGTGCCAGTCGACGACGCCGAGCGTGCCGATCTGGAGCAGCAGGTAGATCGCCATGATGCCGAGGATCGAGAAGAGGATGGAGCGCGGCAGGACGCGGCCCGGTTCCTTGATCTCGGCGCCCATGTACGCGGTCGTGTTGTAGCCGAGGTAGTCGTAGATGCCGATGGTCAGGCCCGCGGCGAAGCCGAGCCAGAAGTGGTCGCTGGTCAGGTCGAAGGCGTGCGCCGGGTAGGTGAAGGCCAGGTGCGGGCTGAAGTCGGTCGCCGCGGCGACGATCACCAGCAGCACCGAGGCGATCATCACCGTCCACATGACGGCGGTGATCCGGGCGATGTGCTCGATGCCCCGCCAGAGCAGCAGCACCACCAGGGCGATGACGCCGAGCCCGATCAGGTCGCCGGAGGTCTGGCCGAGGCCGGGGGCGAGGTAGCCCAGGTACTGGACGAAGCCGACCACGCCGGTGGACATGATCAGCGGGATGAAGAGCATCGCCGTCCACACGAACAGGAACGGCATCAGGCGTCCGGTGCGGTACTGGAAGGCCTGGCGCAGATAGACGTAACTGCCGCCGGAGCCGGGCATCGCGGCGCCGAGTTCGGCCCAGACGAGGCCGTCGCAGAGCGCGAGCACCGCGCCCGCGACGAAGCCGATGACGGCCTGCGGGCCGCCGAACGCGGCGACCATGAGCGGGATGGTCACGAACGGACCGATGCCGCACATCTGGCTCATGTTGATGGCGGTGGCCTGGAACAGGCCGACGCGGCGGACGAAACCGCCGTCCGGCGGCGCACTGCCCGAGACGGGGGGACTACCGGGACCTGCAGACATGAGGGCTCCTGAGCGAGACACGGGGAGGCGGGCGGGGGCGCGTACGACGGGCGGGTGCCGACTCGGCGGATGGCCGATAAAGTTAAGGAGCCTTACTAGATGCGTCAAGTATGCGTCGGGAATCGGTGAGAATGGTGCGATGGCCGCCAGCGACGTCGTAGAGGAGCAGGAGCAGCCCTGGAGCCGGCGGCGCCTGCGCAGCGCCAACGAGCGGCTGCTGCTGGACCGGCTGCGCCTGCTCGGTTCCGCCTCGCGCGCCCAACTGGCCCGCGAGACCGGCCTGTCCAAGCCGACGGTGTCCAGCGCGCTGGCCGCGCTGGAGTCGGCGGGCCTGGTCCACGAGGTCGGCACCCACGTGCCGGAGCGCGGCCGCACGGCCGTCCTGTACGCACCGGACCCGGCGGCCGGGTTCGCGCTCGGCATCGACGTGGGCCGGAGCTGGCTGCGGGTGGCGGTCGCCGATCTCGACGGCACCCTGGTCGCCCGCTCCGACGTGCGCAACCGGGCCCGGGGTTCGGGCGCGATGGCCGACCTGCTGGTCGCCACCGCCCGGCAGGTGGTCGCCAACTCCGGGGTGGATCCGGCCGAGGTGGTGCACGGGGTGGTGGGCACGCCCGGCGTCTACGACGAGCGGCAGCGCCGGGTGCGGTACGCGATGCATCTGCCCGGATGGGGGCGCGCGGGCCTGTTCGACCGGATGCGCGAGGAGCTGGGCGTCCCGCTGGAGGTGCACAACGACGCCAACCTGGCGGCCCTCGGCGAGTACACGTACGGCGTCGGGGCGGGCAGCCGGCTGTTCGCGTACATCATGATCGGCACCGGCCTCGGGATGGGCGTGGTCAGCGAGGGGCGGCTGTTCACCGGGGCGCACGGGCTGGCCGGGGAGATAGGGTTCCTGCCCTGGCCGGGGCAGCAGCGGGGGCCGGAGCGGCTGGAGGACGCGGTGTCGGGGGTGGCCGTGGTGGAGACGGCGCGACGGCTGGGGATGACCGGGCAGCTCACCGCGAAGTCCGTGTTCGACGCGGCCCGCCAGGGCGATCCGGCCGCGGTGGAGGCCGTACGCCTGGAGGGCGAGCGGATCGCGCACACGGTGGCGGCGGCCGCGGCCGTCCTCGACCCCGACCTGGTGGTGCTCGGCGGCGGCGTCGGCCACAGCGTCGACCTCCTGCTGCGCCCCGTACGGGACCACCTGCGCACACTCACCCCGCTGCGCCCGAAGCTGGCACCCAGCGGGCTCGGCGAGGACGCGGTGCTGCTCGGCGCGGTGGCGACCGCCCTGGGCACCGCCCGTGACCTGGTGTTCGAGCGCCGGTCGGGCGCTTCCTGACCGCGGCGGCGCCAACTCGCGCGGGCCCCACGGTGATTGACACCGCCTCCGTGGCACCCTAGCTTGAGCCGGGTTAGTAAAGTTTCCTAACTTTACGAGCCTGGAGACCATCGTGTTCCCTCGCCGCGCCCCCGGACACCGCCTCGCCACGGCCGCCGTGGCCCTGGGACTGCTCTGCTCACTCAACACCAGCGCCTGGGCCGGGGCCCGCGACCCGGCCCACGGGCCCGGCCGGATCACCCGTGTGCCGTCCGCCGCCGGGTCCGAGACCCCGCTGTCGGGCTACGCGATCCGGTCGACGGCGGACGTGGCCGACTCCGCGGCGGCGGTCTCCTCCCCCGGCTACCCGACGCAGGGCTGGTATCCGGCGGGGCCCCGCTCCACGGTCCTGGCCGCACTCCTCGCCGACGGTGTCCACGACGACCCGTTCGTCTCCACCAACCTCCAGAAGATCCCCAAGTCGCCCTTCCAGGTGCCCTGGTGGTACCGCAGCGACTTCACGGTGGCCGACCCCTCGCACCGCACCTACCTGGACTTCAGCGGGGTGATCTCGGCGGCCGACGTGTACGTGAACGGGCGTCAGGTCGCGACCGCCGCCGACGTCACCGGCGCCTACACCCGGCACGAACTGGACGTCACCTCGCTCGTGACGGCCGGCACGAACACGGTCGCCTTCCGCATCCAGCCCAACAACCCGAACAAGAACCTCACCATGGGCTGGCTCGACTGGCTCCAGCCGCCACCCGACCAGAACATGGGCATCGTCCGTGACGTCCTGGTCCGGCGCGGCGGCCCGGTCGCGCTGCGCGACGCACACGTGGTCACGAAGCTCGCGGTGCCGTCGCTCGCGACGGCCGACCTGACGGTGAAGGCACAGGCCCGCAACGACTCGGACGCTCCGGTCACCGCCGAGGTCTCCGGCACCGTCGCCGGGGTGACCCTCACCAGGTCGGTCGAGCTGGCGGCCCACCAGACCAGGACCGTGACCTTCTCCCCCGCCGACACCCCCGGTCTGCACCTCACCTCCCCCGAGGTGTGGTGGCCCGCGGGCATGGGCGGCCAGCCGCTCTACGACCTCGACCTCACCGCCGCCGTCGGCGGCACGGCCTCGGACACCGCGCACGAGACCTTCGGCATCCGGGACGTCAAGGCTCCGCTGAACTCCGACGGCGCCCGCCAGTACTCGGTCAACGGCCGCCGGCTGCTGATCAAGGGCGGCGGCTGGTCACCGGACGAGTTCCTGCGCTGGGACCGCACCTATGCCGAGGACCGCCTGAAGTACGCCCTCGACCTGGGCCTCAACGCGATCCGGCTGGAAGGCCACATCGAGCCCGACGAGTTCTTCGGCCTCGCCGACCGCCTCGGCGTCCTCACGCTGCCCGGCTGGGAGTGCTGCGACAAGTGGGAGGGGCAGACCAACCCCGGCGAGAGCGGTGAGAAGTGGACCGCTGCCGACTACCAGGTCGCCCAGGCCTCGATGGCCGCCGAGGCCGCCCGGCTGCGGGACCACCCGAGCGTGGTCTCCTTCCTGATCGGCAGCGACGCCGCGCCCGACGCGACGATCGAGAAGAACTATCTGGACGCCCTGGACGCCGCCGACTGGGCGGTCCCGGTGGTGCCCGCCGCCTCGGACAAGTCGGCTCCCCAGCTGGGCAGTTCGGGCATGAAGATGACCGGCCCCTACGACTGGGTCCCGCCGGGCTACT
Source organism: Streptomyces sp. NPDC090499 (assembly GCF_044769305.1). NCBI lineage: Bacteria > Bacillati > Actinomycetota > Actinomycetes > Kitasatosporales > Streptomycetaceae > Streptomyces > Streptomyces sp. NPDC090499. The sequence continues at coordinate 111,274 of NZ_JBIVXP010000013.1, read as the reverse complement.
GGTACGCCAAGCGCGAGGGCGGTGCCACCGGCTTCAACTCGGAGACCAGCGCCGGCCCGGACATCCCCACCCTCGACACCCTGCGCCGGATGATGCCCCCGGCCGAACTCGACACCCTCTGGAAGGACCCGGACGCCAAGCAGTACCACCGCTCACCGTCCGCCACCTTCGGCACCCTGAAGGTCTACGACGCCGCCCTCACCGGCCGCTACGGCGCCCCGAAGAGCCTCACCGACTACGTCAGGAAGGCCCAGCTCGCCCAGTACGAGAACGTCCGCGCCCAGTACGAGGCGTACGAACGCAACCAGACCGACGCCTCGAAGCCGTCCACCGGGGTCGTGTACTGGATGTTCAACAGCGGCTGGACGTCCCTTCACTGGCAGCTCATGGACCGTTACCTCGACCAGGGCGGCGCCTACTTCGGCGCGAAGAAGGCCAACGAGCCGCTGCACGTCCAGTACTCCTACGACGACCGCTCGGTCGCCGTACTGAACAACCGGCACACGCCGGCCTCGGGACTCACCGTACGGGCCACCCTCTTCAACCCCGACGGCACCCAGAAGTACGACAAGACCGTCACCGGTGTCTCGGTCCAGGGCGACGGCGCACACAGCACCGCGCTCACCCTGCCGTCATCGGTGTCCGGGCTGTCGTCCACCTACCTGGCCCGGCTGGTCCTCACCGACGCCGACGGCAAGGAGGTGAGCCGCAACGTCTACTGGCTCTCCGCCAGGTCCGACACCCTCGACTGGGCGAAGACCGACTGGTGGCACACGCCGACGACGGGCTACGCCGACCTGACCGGACTCTCCTCCATGGCCCAGGTCCCGGTCACCGCGACGGCGTCGACGACGGACGCCGACGGCACGTCGACCACCACGGTCACCGTCCGCAACACGGGCACCGGGAAGACCCCGTCCCTGCTGACGGACGTCCATCTGGTCGACGCGAACGGCAGGCCCGTGCTGCCGGTGCGGTGGTCGGACAACGAGGTCAGTCTGTGGCCGGGCGAGTCGGCGACCCTGACGGTCACCTACCGGACCGCCGACCTGGACGGCTCCACGCCCCAGGTGCGGGTATCCGGCTGGAACGCGGTGGAGCGGACGGTTCCGGCGGGGCTGCCGGAACCGTCCGTCCCGCTCAGCTCACGTTGAGCGCGGTGTCGTCGACGACGAAGGACGTCTGGAGGGTCGAACCCTCGACACCGGAGAACTTGATGGTGGCCGTGGTGCCGGCCAGGGAGGAGACGTCGAAGCTCTTGAGGACGTATCCGGAGGCCGCGTTGAGGTTGGAGTACGTGGCCAGGGTGGTGGATCCGGCGGTGACCGTCAGCTTGTCGTAGGCGGTGCTGGTGGTGGTTTCCGCGGTGTCGATGTGCAGATAGAAGCTGAGCGTCGCGGAGCAGCCGGACGGAATGGTCACCGACTGGGACAGCGTGTCGGTGTGGGCGGAGCCGTAGCCGTCGAGCCAGGCCTTGTAGGAGCCGGTGCGGGCCGCCTCGCTGCTGGAGTTGGTGATGACTCCGCTGCTGGCGGTCCAGGTGGTGTTGCCGGACTCGAAGCCGGGGTTGCCGAGGAGCTGGGCGGAGGTGCAGGTGCCACCGCCGCCCCCTCCTCCGCCACCACTGCTGCCGCTGCTGGCGCCGGTGAGCCAGGCGGTGGCGTTGAGGGCGAGGGCGGCGTTGGTGGCGCCGGTGTCGTTCCAGCCGTCGTACAGCGTGTTGCCGGACTGGCCGGTGCCGTCGTCGATCGGGGAGCTGTCGCCCCAGAACGCGACCCGGCCGCTGCCGAAGGTGCTGGTGGCGAAGAAGGCGCCGGTGTTCCCGGAGTAGCCGCTGCGGTAGACCAGGCCCTTGACGGCCGAGTTGTCCGAGGGCTTGAGCGTCGCGGTGGTGCCGTCGGCGATCAGGCTCTTGGTGACGGTGCCGAAGGAGCCGTTCAGCACGGGGTCGCTGCTGTCGCTGATCGCGGCCGGGTAGCCGGAGCTGATGTCGAGCGAGTCGATCGAGAACCCGAACGGGTCGGTCGAGTCCACGCTGTTGTTCGTCATCAGGTCGTTGAGGATCTCGACGGCGTCCTCACCGTCGCTGTTGCGGTCGGCCCCGGTGTGGTCCGAGACCATGAAGAGACCGCCGCCGTTCTTCACGAAGTTCATGATCGCCGTCTTCTCGGCGGTCGTGAACAGCGTGTTCGGCTCGGGCAGCACCAGCGCGTCGAAGTTCGACAGGTCGGTCGTCGACGAACCGCCGTAGGTGAGCGCGCTGGTCGCCGTCTTCATGCTGTAGCTGCCGGTCTTCTGGAGGGCCACGCCCCACGAGGAGAGCGCGCCGGTCCAGTCGGTCTCCGAGGACGGGGAGGAGTCCTGGGCGAGCGGGTCGGGCTTGCTGGTGGAGATGATCCAGTCCGCGTTGCCGGCCTCCTCGGCGTGGCCGTCGTCGAACAGGACGCGGTAGGTGGTGGCCGCGTGGGCGGGGGCGGCCGCGGTGCCCACCTGGAGGGCGGCTCCCGTGACGAGCAGCCCGAACCCGGCGAGGGCGGTGGTGAGTCTGTGGCGGGATCTGCTGGATCCAAGCATCCGGCGAACCTCCGTGAGGGGGTGGGGTAGAGGCGGTGCGGGCGCCAACTCTGCGCGCGTAGAACGTGCTTGAGATTTCTACACGCGTCAACTCATTGAAAGGTACATGGCATGTCTGGTCGGTGAACAGAAAACCGCTGTAACAACCGGACGGGACTGCCGCCGGATTCAGCGGGCAGATTGGACAGCAGCGGAGTACAGACGAAGAGGGGCGGACATGGAGATCTCGGGCATCATCAGCGCCATCGTCATCGGACTCATCATCGGTGTGCTGGGGCGCCTGGTCGTCCCCGGCCGCCAGCACGTCGGCGTTCTGTGGACCATCGTCGTCGGCATCGTGGCGGCGCTGCTGGGTTCCGCGCTCGCGGCGGGCTTCGGCGTGGCCGACACCAAGGGTCCGGACTGGATCGAGTGGTTCATCCAGATCGCCCTGGCGGCGCTGGGGATCGCGGCACTGGACCGCAGCAGGGCACGCCGGTGACCTGAGCGCGCGTCGGGCGCGGCGGGGCCCCCCCCCCCGGGGGGGGGGGCCCCCCCCCGGGGGGCCCCCCGCGGGGGGGCCCCCCCCCGGCGGCCCACAAGGCGGCCGGGTGACCGGGGGGGGGTCGCACCGCCGGGGCACCCCGCC
>NZ_JBIVXP010000013.1:0-108062 GCF_044769305.1 Streptomyces sp. NPDC090499 | reverse complement strand
GGGGCGGGGGCCGGGGGGGCGGGGGGGGCCCCGGGGGGCCCGGGGGGGGGGGGGGGGGGGGGGGGCCCCCCCGGGGGGGGGGGGGGCCCCCGCCGCGCGGGCGCGCCCGGCGGCCGGCCGATCCCGCCTGACGCCTACTTCGGAGAGATGTACGGGGTGGTCGTGCTCAGGGCGTGGAAGCCCAGCCGCTCGAGGATCGGCCGGCTCGTCGGCAACGCGTCCACCTGGAGGTACCGGCAGCCGTGGGCGGCGGCGACCCGGGCCCGGTGGGCGACGAGCGCGCGGTACACGCCGCGTCCGCGCCACTGCGCCACGGTGCCGCCGCCCCACAGTCCGGCGAACCTCGCCCCGGGGGCCAGCTCGACCCGGGCGGCGCTGACCGGTTCGTCCCCGGCGAGCGCGACCAGCGCGACCATGGTGTCGGGCTGCTCGGCGAGCCGCGTCAGGAGCTGGTGCCGGAGCGGTGAACCGTCGGTGCCGAACGCCTGCTCGTGCACGTCCACCACGAGTTCGATGCCCGCCCGGTCCGTGGCGGGCACCACGCGTACGCCGTCCGGCAGCCTCGTGTCGAGGGTCAGCCGGGCGACCTCGCCGATCATCAGCGTCTCCTGCGGCTCCGCGCCGAACCCGGCAGCGGCCAGCCGGTCGCCGAGGTCCGAGGGCCGGTCGTGGCCGTAGACCTTCCACTCGAACTCCCGCCCCTGGGCGGCGAAGAAGTCGACCTGCTCGGCGATCGCACGATCGGCGGTCGCCTCGTCCAGATCCGACCAGAGGACGCCGTTCCACCCCTCGGCGTCCGCCACCTGGCGCACCACCGCGCCCACGCGCTCGATCCGGGCGCCCGGCCCGTCGGGCCGGGCGCCTTCGCGCATGTCGCGGTCGTACAGGGCGAGCACGGTTCTGTGATCCATCCCGGCACTCCACCATCCGGGCACGACGGCGGCAACAGGATTACCCGGTGGCGGCCGGGTGTCCGGGGGCCGGCGGTCAGCCCAGTTCGAGCGTCGTGACCCCGAAGACCCGCTCGCGGGCGTGGTCACGGACCGGGCCGGTGTACATGCGGGCGGTCTCGAACGAGGGCGTGAACCCGGCCTCCTCGGCGAGGGCGACCCCCGCCGTGCTGGTCTCGGGTATGTCGACGGCGACCCGGTGGCCCGCCGCCTCGGCACTGAGGGCGGTGAACAGGGCGCGGGCGTCCTCGGCGGTGTCGGCGAAGAGGGGGCCGATGCGCAGGGTGTCGCGGCCGGGGCGGATCACGCCGTAACCGGTGAGGTGGTCGCCGTCGTGGCGCACGAGCGCCTTGTGCCCGGGGGTGGTCAGCCACGCGGCCACGAAACGCGGCCGGTCGGCCGGGCAGCAGGCGCTGTCGTACGCCGTGACGGCGGCCAGGTCGGCGGCGCGGGCGGGCCGGACGCCGGCCGGGGTCCCGGCGGCGCGGGCCTCGCCCACGAACCGGGCGGTGCGGTGGGCCAGTTCGAAGCCGGACTGACGGTAGTTGTCCTGCTGGGCCACCACGCCGCCCAGGCCGACGGTGCGGCTGCCGGCGTGGGCGAGCGCGGTCTTCCAGGTGGTGAGGCCGTGGCCCTGACCGCGCAGGTCGGGGCGGACCAGGTACCAGCCCAGGAAGGCGTAGTCGGCGCCGTGATTGACGACGGAGACGGCCGACACCGGTTCGCCGTCGATGCGGCCGACGAAGAACCCGTCGGGGTCCTGGGCGAAGAAGGCGGCGGTGTCCGACAGCCCGGGGTTCCAGCCCTCGTCGGCCGCCCAGCCGACGATCACCGGCCAGTCGTCGGGGGTGGCCCGGGTGACGACGAGGTCCTGCGGGGCCGGGGCCGGAGAGGTCATCGATGCGCTCCATTCCGTGACGGGGTCCGATCGCACGGCGACCGGCGCCGCGCGCCCGCAGCATCCTTCCGGATCACCGGGCGCCGCGCCACGACGGGATCAAGCCGTTGACGTGCTGCGTGCGGTTCCGAACGCCGGACCGATCGGTCTGCCGTCCGGCGGTCCACCGGTCGGCCGCTCGGCGCCGGGCGACCCGCGGGAACGGCGGAGGCCCCACCGGTCGGGTCCGGTGGGGCCTGCCGGTGCGCGGTGCGTCAGGCCGCCCCGGTATCACGCCGGCCGGTCAGCGCGTCCGGCCCGGACGGAAGCGCCGGTGCAGGGCGGTCCCGGCGAGCAGCAGCCCCGCGCTGCCCGCCGCGGCGACACCGGTGAGGTCGGTGCCGGTGTGGGCGAGGGTGACCCGGGCCGGCGGCGCGGCGGGATTGTGCGACTTGGGCTCCGTGGGGGTCTTCGGCGGGGCCGGCGGCTTGACGGCGGGCGGCTCCGGGGTGGAGGTCTTCGGCGGGCTCGGGTGGTCGCCGGAGGTGTTCACCGAGGTGTTGCCGGTGCTCGGGTTCAGGGCGCCGACCACGTTCACGCTGTTGCCGCTGACGTTCACCGGGAGGTCGACCGGCAGCTGGATGCCGTTGCCGGAGATCACCCCGGGCGAACCGGTCTCGGCACCCTGAGCGGTCGCGCCGCCGGAGGTGGCCGAGCCGCCGGGCGCGCCGTCGGTGGCGTCGCCGCCGCCCTCGTTCACGCAGGTGTTGCCCGCCGCCGGGTTCAGGAGTCCCACCACGTTCACGGTGTTCCCGCACACGTTCACCGGGAGGTCGACCGGCAACTGGATGCCGTTGCCGGAGATCACCCCGGGCGAACCGGCCGCGGTACCGTTCGCGCCCGCGTCGGCCCAGGCCGGAACCGCCACGGCCATCGCACCGGAGGCGGCAGCGACGGCGATCACACCGTTTCGGGTAACCCGTTTCATAGGTTCCCTGCCTTCCAGACATGATTGCGGGCGCTCGCCCGCAACGGTTAAAACGCAGACGAACCATGTGAGTTATGGCTTATTCACATTTCACCCCATCGAGCGACACTGAACTCGAACCTGCAGCAAAAGTATGCAAGGGCATCAAAAGAGGGTGACTGTGCGGAAGACAGGCGGAAGGCAGGCGCAGAGTAGGGCACCCCGGCCCGCACCGCTCGCCGGGAGGCGGGTCCCGCAGAGCCCGCTTATGGTGGGCGAAAGCCCTGTACCCGGTCCGCCACGGAGCGTCCCTGGAGGCCTTCGATGCCTGCCGTGCCCCGTACCCGGCCCGCCCTGCGGCGCTGCGCCGGTGCCGGCGCCGTAGCGCTGGCGCTGTTCGGCGGCGGGCTGCCCGCGACCACGGCGGCCGAGGCCGGCGGGGAGCAGCCGGACCTGACCCTGTTCTACCGGCAGAAGGTCAGGTGGGCGGCGTGCCGGGACGTGGAGCTGCCGAAGGACATGCAGTGTGCCAGGGTCACCGTCCCCCTCGACTACGCACGGCCGGCCGCGGGCACCCTCGATCTGGCGCTGTCCCGCTACCGGGCGACCGGGAGGTCGCGGGGCTCGGTGCTGCTGAACTTCGGCGGGCCGGGCGGCTCGGGCGTCAGCCAGCTCGGGCAGGACGGCAAGGAGTTCATGAGCCTGACCAACGGCTACGACGTGGTCGGCTTCGACCCGCGCGGGGTCGGCCGCTCCTCCCCCGTCAGCTGCAGCGACGGCACCGGCGACCCCTCGGACGGGGCGAGCGCCGACGAGCCCCCCGACGCCGCGCGTCCGCAGGCCCTGATGAAGGCGCTGAAGCAGCTCACGCTCCGGTGCACGAGGAACTCCGGGCCGGTGCTGTCCCACATAGGCACCGTGAACGCCTCCCGGGACCTCGACGTCATCCGCCAGGCGCTCGGCGACAAGAAGCTGAACTACCTGGGCTTCTCGTACGGCACCAGGCTCGGCGCGGTCTACGCGGCGCAGTTCCCGTACAACGTGGGCCGGATGGCACTGGACGGCGTGGACACGCTGACCGAGTCGCTGGCCGAGCAGGGGGTGGCCGGCGCCCGGGGGCAGCAGACGGCGCTGGACGACTTCCTGGACTGGTGTGTCGCCGACCGGGGGTGCCCGTTCGGGCAGGACCGGCGCAAGGCCGGCGAGGCGGTCGTGAAACTGGTGCGCTCCCTCGACGAGGACCCGGTGCCCTCCGACTTCGGCGGCCCGTTCACCGGCCAGGACCTGGTGGACGCCATCGGGCAGGGGCTCTATGACAAGGATCTGTGGTCGCTGATGGAGCGGGCGCTGGCCTCGCTGGTCGAGGACGGGGAGACCCGCGGGGTGCAGAACCTCGCGTCCGGCGGCTACGCGCTGCCGCACGGCCGCGGACACGGGCGCGGCGGCGGGCTCGTCGGCAGCGCGGACATCCCCGTCGACAACCTGTCGGCCGCGCTGATGGCGATCAACTGCGCCGACGACCCGGACCGGCCGAGCGCCCTGCGGCTCACCCGGGATGTCGCCCGGCTGGACCAGGAGTACCAGCAGGCGTCCCCGGTGTTCGGCCGGTTCCGGCTGACGCAGGTGATGTTGTGCTACGGCCGACCGCGCGGCACGGACTTCATCCGCGACCAGGTGAAGGACGTGCCCTCCGCGCCGATGCTTCTGGTGGGCACCCGCGGTGACCCGGCGACGCCGTACAGCTGGACGGTCGAGACGGCGAAGCGGCTCGGTCCGTCGGCCGTGGTACTGGACAACCGGGGCGACGGCCACACCGGGTACACGTCGTCCAGGTGCGTGCACGGCAAGGTCGACGACTTCCTGCTGTACGGCACGCTGCCGCCCGACGGCAGCTCGTGTCCGGCGGACGGTGACCGCAACTCCGTCACCGACTCACCGGACTGAGACCTCCGCGGGCTCAGGGCTCAGCGCTCAGCGCTCAGCGCTCAGCGCTCAGCGCTCAGGAGAGGGTGAGCTCCGGGTCGTACATGTCGATCCACTGGGCCAGGTCGAGAGTGCGTTCCAGGCCGCGCCGGTCGGCCTGGGTGCTCAGCTCGCTCTGGTGGGCCGCCCGGTCGGCCTTCTCCCGGTCGACGATGTCGAACACCCGGTGGTCGGGCCGGGCGACCAGGTCCTTGACCTGCTCCTGGAGGGCGTGGCCGTACTCCGGGTCCTGGGTTGACGGGTAGGGGCTCTTGACCCGGTCGTACACGGACTGCGGGAGGACGTCCCGGGTGGCCTCCCTGAGGAGGCTCTTCTCGCGGCCGTCGAAGGACTTGAGGGCCCAGGGCGCGTTGTAGACGTATTCGACGAGCCGGTGGTCGCAGAACGGCACCCGGACCTCCAGGCCGACGGCCATGCTCGTCCGGTCCTTGCGGTCGAGCAGGATGCGGACGAAGCGGGTGAGGTGCAGGTAGCTCATGCGCCGCATCTGGAACTCGAAGTCGCTCTCGCCGTCCAGGCGCTCGACGCCGGTGACGGCGGAGTGGTAGGCGTCGGCGATGTAGTGCTCCAGGTCGAGGGACTTGGCGAGGTCCGCGCGCAGGACGCCGGCGTCGTCGCCGAAGTGCCGGGCGAACTGGACGAGCCAGGGGAAGGTGTCGGCGGTGCGCGCCCTCTCGTCGAAGAACTGCAGGTAGCCGCCGAACACCTCGTCGGCGGACTCGCCGGACAGCGCGACGGTGGACTGGTCGCGGACGGCCCGGAACAGCAGCAGGAGCGAGGTGTCCATGTCGCCGAACCCGGCCGGCAGGTCGCGGGCCCGGATCACCCGCTCGCGCACCGCGGGGTCGGCGAGGCTGGCCACGTCGAGGACGATGTCCTGGTGGTCGGTGCGGGCCAGGCGGGCCACGTCGTGCACGAAGGGGGTGTCGGGGGTGGTGCGCAGTTCGTCGGCGACGAAGTTGTCGGTCCGGCCGACGAAGTCGACGGCGAAGCTGCGGACCTTCTCGCCGTGCACGGCGAGCTGCCGGGCGGCGAGCGCGGTCATGGCGGAGGAGTCGAGGCCGCCGGAGAGCAGGGTGCAGCGGGGCACGTCGGCGACCAGCTGGCGGCGCACGATGTCGTCGAGGAGCTCGCGGACGGTGGCGACGGTGGTGTCCCGGTCGTCGGGGTGCGGGCGGGTCTCCAGCCGCCAGTAGGCCCGGGTGCGCAGGCCGTTGCGGTCGACGGTGACGACGGTGCCGGGTTCCACCTCGCGCATGCCGTCCCACACGGCGTGCCCGGGGGTCTTCACCATGGTGAACAGCTCGCGCAGGCCGTCCAGGCCGACCCGGGGGCGGACCAGCGGGTTGGCCAGGATCGCCTTGGGTTCGGAGCCGAACAGGACACCGTCCGGGGTCGGGTACATGTAGAAGGGCTTGATGCCCATGCGGTCGCGGATCATCACGAGCTTGTCGTGGCGGCCGTCCCAGACGGCGAAGGCGTACATGCCGTTGAGCCGCTCGGCGATGGCGTCGCCCCACTCCACGTAGCCGCGGAGCACGACCTCGGTGTCCGAGTCGGTGGTGAACCCGTGGCCGCGGGCGGCGAGTTCGCCGCGCAGTTCGGTGAAGTTGTACGCCTCGCCCGAGTAGACCATCGCGACGATGCCGTCCGGGGTCCGGACGGTCATCGGCTGACGGCCGCCGGGCAGGTCGATGATCGCGAGCCGGCGGTGCCCCAGGGCGGCGGGGCCCTCGCTCCAGGTGCCCCGGTCGTCGGGGCCGCGGCAGGCCATGGTCTCCGTCATTGCATCCAATGCGCGCTGCTCGGTGGTGAGGTCACGGTCGAAGGAGACCCAGCCGGTGATGCCACACATGTGCTACCTCCTGCTGCCGGTCAGCCGGGCAGTGCGCGCCACCTGCGGTTCCGTGGCGCAGGCAATTGCCCGAGCGAACCACTTGTATTCAGCACCTATATAACGAGCGTGCGCCCGGGACCTCGCCCGGTCAACCTGGACGTAACACGAACGGAGTACCCCACCCCCAGTTTCGGACGCGCTTTGCCCGCGCGAGGCCCGCAAAGCCGCCTCACAGCCCACCCCGTCCGCCGCGAACAGGCCAAACGCAAAAAGTTCCCCAAACGGGTCGGCGCCACGGCTTTCGCCGGGCGCCGGTCACCTGGTGCGGTCGGGGGATCGCGCTACGCGGCCGGGGTCAGGAACCGGTCCAGCACCGCCGTCAGCTCGGCCGGCCGCTCCACCGGCAACTCGTGGCCCGCGTCGATGATCCGGACCTCCGCGTCCGGGTAGGCCTTGGCCATCCGCAGCATCTGCCCCACCGGCAGCTGGATGTCGTGGTAGCCGTGCACCATCAGGGTGGGCGCGGTGATCTCACCGGCCCGGTCGAGGACGTCGAAGGCCCGCATGGCGCCGTAGAGCGTCATGACGACCTCGCGCGGAGTGCCGGCGGACGCCCGGACGTACTCCCGGATCTGCTCGCGCGGGTAGCCGGGGGCGAAGGCGCGCTGGATGTTGGCGGCGACGAACAGCTTGAACGGCACGAGGGTCGAGGCCGCCAGCAGCAGCCCGCGGCCGCGGCTGTACGTCATCCGGCCGATGGAGTTGACCAGGACCATCCGCTCGACCCGCTCGGGGTGGGCCAGGGCCAGCGTCTGGGAGATCATGCCGCCCATGGAGTGGCCGACGGGGACGAAACGGTCCACCTCCAGGTGGTCGAGGAGCGCGACCACGTCCTGGGCCAGTTCGGCGACCGTCCCGACACCGGCCCCGGTGCTCTCGCCGTGGCCGCGCAGGTCGAGCCGGATCACCCGCCGGTCTCCGGCGAAGTGCGCCACCTGGTGGTCCCAGCGGTGCCGGTTGGCGGTCCAGCCGTGGATGAACACCAGGGGTGCGGCACCGCCGTCGCGGGGGCCCTCGTCGTCGTACGTCAGTGCCGCTCCGTCGACTTCGAGCTGCGGCATGCGGGCCTCCTGGGGGGCGTGATCCGGTTACTGCCGGGTACGGTAACCGGCCGTCCGGCCCGCCGTCACCGGGCGCCGGGCCTCAACACGGTTACGGCGCACCGCGGATCCGAAGGCGCCGGGGAATTACCCCAAATGCCGCAATGGCGAATCGGTCCTATGGTGCTGATATGGAGCACGCACTCAGTCCTTCGACCCTTGCCGAGCTGCGCCGCCCGCGCCCCTACCCCGCTGTCTCCGTGCTGACGCCGACACACCGTCGTGAGCCGGACAACGCCCAGGATCCCGTCCGGCTGCGCAACGTCGTGGCCGAGGCGAAGAAGCAGCTGGAGTCCGATCCCGCGGTCACCCGGGACCGCCGCTCCGATGTCGTCAGGCAGCTCGAACAGGCTCTCGCCGAGGTCGACCTGACCTACACCGAGGACGGCCTGGTGATCTTCGCCGCGCCGGGCGAGCACCAGGTGTGGTCCCTGGCCCGCAGCGTGCCCGAGCGTGTGGTGCTCTCGGACACCTTCCTCACCCGCAACCTGGTCTCGGCACACGCCGCCGAGCGGCCGTTCTGGGTGCTGTCGATCTCGGCCGACCGCGTCACGCTGTGGAACGGCGGCGTCGACCGGGTCACCGAGAGCCGGGCCGGTGGTTTCCCGCTCGGCCGAAGCCAGGAGAACTTCGACGCCGAGCGCCGGGAACAGATCGGCGACATGCCCAGCACCTTCCGCGACGAGGACACCAAGCACTTCCTGCGGGAGGCGAACACCGCGATGGCGGCGCTGCTGCGTGAAGAGCCGCGGCCGCTGTACGTCACCGGCGAGCAGGCCGCCCTCTCCCTGTGGGAGGAACTCGGCAACGTCGCCAGGCACAGCATCCCCGTGCAGCACGGCGGACTCGCGCACGCCGGCCCGGAGGCCGTGTGGCAGGCGATCACCCCGCTGCTCCAGGCCGAGTCCCGCCGCAGTGCCGCGTCGGTGGCCCGGGAACTGGAGTCCGCGCGCGGTCACAAGACGTTCGCGGCCGGTGTCGACGAGGTCTGGCAGAACGCCCGCGAGGGCCGGGTCCGGCTGCTCGCCGTCGAGGAGAACTACCGCACCACGGTCCGCGACGACGGCGACCACCTGGTCCCGGCCGTGAGCGGCGACCTCGACGCCCGCGACGACATCGTGGACGAGATCGTCGAGCAGTGCCTGGAGACCGGCGCCGACGTCCGCTTCGTCCCGGACGGCACCCTGGGCGACGAGAACGGCATCGCCGGCGTGCTGCGCTACTGACCGGCCCCTCCCCCGGCCGACGTAGGCTCTGGAGCGTGATCGTCGGCCGAGAGGGAGTGTGTGGGCGTGGCTGAGTTGCTGGGCGTCGCGGTGCTGGGTGCCGGACACATGGGTGCCGACCACATACGACGGCTGGACCAGGTGATCAGCGGCGCTCGGGTGGCCGCGGTGGCCGACCCGGACCCCGAGCGCGCCAAGGAGGCGGTGGCCGGTCTGGACGGCGTCTCCGTGCACGCGGATCCGCTGGCCGCGCTGGCCGCGCCGGGTGTCGACGCCGTGCTGATCGCCTCTCCGGGCCCGGCGCACGAGGAGCCGCTGCTCGCGTGCTTCGAGCGCGGGCTGCCGGTGCTGTGCGAGAAGCCCATGGTGCCGGACTCCACCGGTGCGCTGCGGGTGGTGGAGGCCGAGGCGGGGCTCGGGCGCAGGCTGGCGCAGATCGGGTTCATGCGCCGCTACGACGCCGAGTACGGGCGCCTGAAGTCGCTGCTGGACGGCGGCAGCCTGGGCCGACCGCTGATGCTGCACTGCACCCACCGCAACGTGTCCTCGCCGCCCGGCTTCACCAGCGCCATGCTGATCAACAGTTCGGTGTCGCACGAGATCGACGCCGCCCGCTGGCTGCTCGGCCAGGAGCTGACCGCGGTGACCGTGCTGCGGCCGCGGCCCTCCGCGGGCGCCCCCGAGGGGCTGCTCGACCCGCAGCTGGTGCTCTTCGAGACCGACGGCGGCGCCCTCGTCGACGTCGAGGTCTTCGTGAACTGCGGCTTCGGCTACCAGGTGCGCTGCGAGGCCGTGTGCGAGCAGGGCAGCGCCCGGATCGGCGAGGACCACACCATGCTGGTCACCGCGGCCGGCGGCGCCCGCGAGGAGGTCGCCCAGGACTACCTGGTGCGGTTCGCCGACGCCTACGACCGCGAGGTGCAGGCCTGGGTGGACGCCACCCGGCAGGGCCGGGTCACCGGCCCCAGCGCCTGGGACGGCTACGCCTCCTCCGTGGTCGCCGAGGCCGGGGTCCGGGCGCTGGAGAGCGGCGGCCGTACGGCCGTCGGACTCGCCCCGCGCCCGGACCTGTACGCGGACCTCAGCCGCTGACGGAGGCGGCGCCCGTCTCCAGATGGCCGGTGAACCGGCGCGACCAGGTCGCGTCGGAGTCCACCGTGACCGTGAAGTCGTACCAGCCGCCCTGGTACGCGACGGCGTTGAAGTAGTCCTCGGTCGAGGCACCGGCGGCGACCTGGTAGGTCCAGGGGCCGTCGGTGCGGTAGTTGTTCGAGGTGATCGTGAACTTCACCGACGACGAGCCGGTGTTCGCCATCTTGAACCAGATCGCGAGCTTGCCGGTGCCGGGCTCCACGGCGTAACGGGTGCTCACCTCCGCCGACTTGCCGGCCTTGGTGGCGTCGCCCTGGAAGCGGCGCAGGAAGCGGTTGGGGCCGGCCATGCTGATGTCGTACTTGCCGGCGCCGTATCCGGTGCCGATGTTGAAGTAGTCGGAGGCGGTGGAGCCGGCGCCGACCGTGTACTGCCAGGGCGTGGTGTCCCGGTAGGCGTTCGGGTGGATGGAGAGGTGCGCCGAACGGGTCGCCGGGGTGCCCTGGTTGGCCATGGTGAACCAGGCGCGGACGGTGCCGGCGGTCCCGAACTCCAGGTGGTCCAGGTAGCCGTTCGGCTGGTAGGGCAGCGCGCGGGCCGGGCGGGTGCCGGACTCCTGGGCGGGCAGGGCGTTGGTGGTGGGCACCGGGTTGGGCAGCGGGCCGCAGGTGGAGTAGCCGATGACGCCGGTCGCGGGGAGGGACACCGAGCCGTAGACCGGGTTGGCGAAGTCGAAGACGCCGGTCAGGTCGCCGCTCACGGCGCGCCGCCAGGGGCTGATGTTGGGGCAGTTCGCGGGCTTGCCGAGGGCCGCCGTCCAGGTCTCCAGGAAGCGCAGCACCGAGGTGTGCTCGAAGACCTCGGAGGAGACCCAGCCGCCGCGGGTCCAGGGCGAGATGACGAGCATCGGGACCCGGAAGCCGAAGCCGTAGGGCACGCCGTTCAGGAACTCACCGGCGGTGCCGGCGGGCGGGGCCGGGGGCGGCACGTGGTCGAAGTAGCCGTCGTTCTCGTCGTAGTTGAGGAACAGGACGGTGGAGTCGAAGACGTCCGCGTCGGCGGCGAGGGCCTGGTAGACCAGGTTGACGAAGTGCGCGCCGTCGCCGGGCGGGGCGTAGGGGTGCTCGGAGAAGGCCTGGTTGGCGACCACCCAGGAGACCTGCGGAAGGGTGCCGGCGACGACGTCCGCCTTGATCGCGGCGGCGATGTCGTCGGGGGTGGAGCCGGTCACCGCGGGGACGGAGGACATGCCCCGGTCGTGGAGCGGGTTGCCGGCTCCGGCGTTCGCGAAGTTCTTGAAGTACGCGCAGCCGTTGTCACCGTAGTTGTCCTGGGCGTTCTGGTAGACCTTCCAGGTCACTCCGGCGCTCTGCAGGGCCTCGGCGTAGTTCTGCCAGGTCAGGCCGGACTCGTCGCCGCCGTCGTAGCTGGCGGAGTCGACCTTGCCGCTCCACAGGTAGGTGCGGTTGGGGCCGGTGGCGCTGAGGGTGGAGCAGAAGTAGGCGTCGCAGATCGTGTAGTTGTCGGCGAGCGCGTAGTGGAAGGGGATGTCGGCGCGGTCCAGGTAGCCGAGGGACCGTACGTTGCCGACGCCCGCGACCCAGTTGTCGAGGCGGCCCTTGTTCCAGGCGGAGTGCTGGGAGGACCAGGAGTGCGGGAGGTCGCCGTTGCACTGGGCGAGGGTCTCGCCGTCCTTGCCGCCGGCGTCGGGGGTGGCGCTGAGCTTCCACGGGTACTGCCGGCCCGTGCCGTTCGGCTGGTTGAAGACCGGATAGCCGCCGCTCAGGGTGATGCCGCTGCGGTCGGCGAAGCCGCGGACGCCCCTGAGGCGCCCGAAGTAGTGGTCGAAGCTGCGGTTCTCCTGCATGAGGATCACCACGTGCCGGACGTCCGAGATCGTGCCGGTCGCCGTGCTCAGGGCCGCGGCGGCGGCCGCGGTCCGTGGGCCGGCGGCGCCCACCGTCATACCCGCCGCAACGGAAGCGCCCAGTCCCACGAAGCCTCTTCGGCTGATCGGTGTCATTGGCCCCGTCCTCGTCACCGGTGCGCCCGTGCGGCGCACCGCGCGCCAGGGTGCACGGGGCGGTCGGCAGGCTCCGGGCCGGATCGGTGAGGCGGGAGTGAACAAAGGTCAAAGTCCGGGTCGGTAGCGCCCCGTGCGCCTCACACGCCCCCGAAGAGCGTGCTCAGGCCCCGCTCGACGACGGCCTCGACGTCCTCCTGCCCCGGGGCCACCACCTCGTGGCTGCGCTGCAGGAACCGGAACAGCGCCTGGGTGTCGAACTGGAGCAGGGCGAGGCCGTGCGGCGAGTGGAACTCCACGGCCGTACGGCCGGGGCCGCAGGGCCAGATGTGGACGTCCCCGCGCCCGGCCGGGGCACCGATCCCCTGGTCGAGGAGCGAGCGGGCGAAGGTCCAGGTGACCTCCTCGCCGCCGAGGGTGACCTCGGCCGGGAAGTCGACGAAGACGGCCAGCGGATCACCGGAGGTGTACCGGAGCGTGGCGGGCACCGGGATCTCCTCGTCCTCGGCGGTGATCAGCCGGGCGCGGGCGGCTTGCTCGAAAGAGATGTCCATGCCTGTAGGACTCCGGGAGGCCGCCTCGCATGACGCGAAATCCGGACAGAGTTGCCGCGGTTGGCCGAGACCGCGACACTGTGAACACAGAGGCGTCGAACAACCGCCCGAGCGCGACGCGGAGAGCTCACGAAGTCCGCCGAATCACGTAGTCCCACTACGACGTGCGCCCTCACTCGCGTACAGCGTTCATAGGCGTCCGACCAGCCCGTGAAGACTCTGGCATATGCCAGAAGCACCACCGTATCGGGTGTTGCCAAATCCCTTACAGGGCGTCGCAGGCTGTGCAACAGTCGTAACCGGTCCCACCGTCCGCCCTGGCCGTTCAGTCCCCGCATCGGAGTGCGTCATGCCGTCCCATGTCTCCGCGGACCGCCCCGCAGCGCAGCCGCCCGGGCGCGGCTCCGTCGAGGCGTTGATATCGCAGACGCGGCGGCTCAAGGGCGACGTGGACGCGGTGCGGCGGGACACCCGGAGCTCGGGTTCGGACCCCGAGGAGCGCTGGCAGCGGGCCCTGTACGACCTGGCCCTCCATCAGCTCAACGACCTGGACGAGCACTTGGCCCAGCTGCGGGACGGACCCGCGCCCCGGCCGGCGAGCGCGGAGGCGGGGCCCGCCCGCGGCTCCGCGCCCGCCCCTGGCTCGCTGCTCAGCCGGGTCGGCAGCGCGGAGTGGAACCTCCTTACGGACGAGGCGAGTTGGTCCGGCGAGCTGTTCCAGATCCTCGGCCGCGACCCGGCCGCGTCCGCGCTCACCCTCGACGAACTGCCCGCCCTGGTCCTGGACGAGGACCGGCCCCGGCTGACCGCGATGGTCACCGACTGCCTCGTCGACGCCAGGCCGATCGACGGCGAGTTCCGCGTCCTGCGGCCCGACGGGAACGTCCGGACCGTCCACATGATGGGCGAGCCGGTCCTCGACGGCGACGGCGGCACCGCCTCGATGTGGGCGGTACTGCGCGACGTCAGCGAACTGCGGCTCAGCCAGCGCACGGTGCGCGAGAGCCGGGACACGATGCAGCAGCACCGCCGCCGGGCCGAGACCGAACAGCGGCTCGCCGTCGAGCTCCAGGAGGCCGTGCTGCCCCCCGGACGCGGCGCCCTGCGACTGCCGCGCCGGGGGCCGGGCACGCTCGACGTCGCGGCCCGCCACCTGCCCTCGGGGGCCGGAACCCTGCTGGGCGGCGACTGGTACGACGCGCTGGAGCTGTCCGACGGCGACACCCTGCTGAGCGTCGGCGACCTCACCGGCCACGGCGTCTCCGTCGCCTCGGGCATGACGATGCTGCTGGGCGCCGTACGCGGGATGGCGATGGCCGGCACCCGGCCCGGGCAGCTCATGTCCCTGCTGAACCAGCTGCTCGACGCCACCGTGCAACCCGCGCTGGGCAGCGCGGTCTGCTGCCGCTACCGGCCCGCCACCCGCACCCTGACCTGGGCGCAGGCGGGACACCCCGCCCCGCTGCTGTTCCGCGACGGGACGGGGTGTGCGCTCAGCGCGCCGGACGGCGTGCTGCTCGGTGTCACCTCGGGAGCCGGTTACGGGCAGGCCGAAGTGACCCTGGAACCGGGCGACCTGCTCCTGCTGCACACCGACGGAGTGGTGCCCGGGCACAGCGGAGCGGACTCCCTGGACGCGCTCCTCGGCCTGGCCCCCCGGTTCGGGGCGGCGCGCACCGCCCAGGACTGTGTCAGGGCCGTGGTCGAGGAGTTCGGCGAGAGCGGGCGCACGGACGAGGCCTGCGTGCTCGTCGCCAAGGTGAGTGAATAGGCAGGAACGCAGCACAGGGAGGGGCAGCGGGTGCCACCCTGAGGCGATCAGCCGGCTCGTGTCGAGCGCACCTGCCCCTATGCCTGTGCGCTGTTGTGGTTCCCCTTGGTCCTGGCCCTGGGCAGGGCCAGCTTGATCTCCTCCCGCAGTTCCTGGATCCTCGGGTAGCCGGCGTACTCGGCGGTGAGCCGGTACATCTGGCGCAGCCGGTCCCAGGTGCGGTGGGAGGAGTTGGATCCCATCGACATCAGGGCCAGCCGGGCGTACCGGTCCGCCTGCTCGGGGTCGTCCGCGATGAAGCAGGCGGAGGCCATGGACAGGAAGTCGAAGATCTTGGACCGCTGCCGGCCGTCGACCCTGAGGGCCAGTGCCTTCTCCGCGTAGTGCTGGGCGTGCACGGCCGCAGCCGGGTCGTGCTCGGCCAGTGTGCGGTAGGCGAGGGCCTGCATGCCGTACAGGTCCTCTTCCTTGAACATCTGCATCCAGCTCGGCGGCGGCACGTCGCCCCGGTCGGAGACGAAGAGGTCCTCCGCCTGGCCGAGGGTGCGGCGCATCGCCTGGCCCTTGCCCATCGACGCCTGCGCCCAGGCCTCGATGGTGTAGAGCATCGCCCGGGTGCGCGGCAGCACCTCGCCGCCCGAGCCGGACTTGGCGAGCTTCATCAGGTCGAGTGCGTCGTCGGGCCGGCCGAGGTGCACCATCTGGCGAGCCGCTCTGGAGAGCGCCTCCCCGGCACGCGGCCGGTCGCCGCCCTCACGGGCCGCATGGGCGGCGATGACGAAGTACTTCTGGGCCGTGGGCTCCAGGCCGACGTCGTGCGACATCCAGCCCGCGAGGACGGCGAGGTTGGCGGCGACGCCCCACAGGCGCCGCTGGAGGTGCTCGGGGTGGCGGTAGGCGAGCATGCCGCCCACCTCGTTGAGCTGTCCCACCACGGCCTTGCGCTGGAGGCCGCCGCCGCGGGCCGCGTCCCAGGCGCGGAACACCTCCACGGAGCGCTCCAGTTCCTCCATCTCCTCGGACCCGATGGGGGCGGCCTCGTAGCGGTCGAACCCGGCGGGGTCGGCGTGCAGAGGATCGTCGAGGACGGGGGCGTCGGCCCTGAGTGTGGGGTCGGTGTGCAGCCACTCGTGCATGGCGCTGCTGAGTACGGATCCCGCGGTGAGCGCGGCACCCGCGCCCACCAAGCCGCGTCGGTTGAGCATGAGGTCCATTCCCGTGAATTCGGTGAGGACCGCGGCGGTTCGTTCGGGCGCCCACGGCATGCCGTCGGGATGTTCCACGTTCCCGTCGTCCGGCCGTTTTCCCGTACGCCCGTGCCGTACCAGACCGAGGTCCTCGATGGTCACGACACGGCCGAGACGCTCGGTGAACAGAGCCGCCAGCACCCGCGGCACCGGATCGCGCGGGATCTCTCCCGTGTCGATCCACCGCCGCACCCGGGAGGTGTCGGTCGCCAGCTGGGGGTGGCCCATGGCCGCCGCCTGCCGGTTGACCAGCCTCGCGAGTTCGCCCTTGGACCAGCCGGCCAGGCCGAACAGGTCCGAGAGGCGGGTGTTGGGTTCTCCGGTCACGTCAAGCCCCCAGGTTCTCGGCTGAGTTGACAGTAGCCCGGTGCCGGTTGCCGGGCGACTATTCGCCACGGTTCGCCAGGGTGCGCCAGATGGTGTGCCACTGGGCAACGGGTGTCAGGTAGGAACGCGCCACCCCGACCCGGTCGCCACTCGACGGGCACACTCCCCAGGGTGTGTCCGGGCGGCCGGGACGGGCTGGGCGCGAGAACCCCTCACAGGACTTCTCAGGCAGGCACCGCAGGCACACGAAGGGATCTGTATCTCCCATGTACGCAGCATCGTCCTCCGTGTCCGCTCCGCCCAGGTCGCTGCGCCCCCGCCCGGCGGGCGGCGGACCTTACCTCGACCCCGCGCGTCCGGGGGCCGCCGTACCGGGCGTGGGCCGGCAGCGCCGCCCCGCGGGTCTCGGCACCCAGCCGCTCAGCGGCAGACTCGACCTGTCCGGCCCCCAGGGTGCGCAGCTGCGCACCGCGATCGCGTCGGTGCACCGGATCTGCCCGGAGTTCGCTCCGGTGCAGGTGCTGCGCCGCACCGGGCGGTCGGTGATCCTCGTCGGGACGACGGGGCGCAGCACGGCCGTGGCGAAGTGTCTGCTGGACCACTCCCCCGCCTGGGCGGAGCGGACCCGCCACGAAATAGCCGCATACCGCTCGTTCGTCCGGCACCGGCCGCCGATCCGGGTGCCGAGACTGATCGCGGCGGACCCGGACAACTGCACGCTGGTGATCGAGCGGATGCCCGGCCGGGTGGCGGCGGTCCAGCGCCACCCGGCGGAGGCACCGCCCCGCGCGGACATCCGGGCCGCGCTGGGTGCGATCTGCCGGTTGAACGCGTGGCGGCCCCCCGCCGGCACGTTCGACGCCCCGGTGGACTACCCGGCCCGGATCGCCCGGTACCACGAGCTGGGTCTGCTCACCGACCGGGACATGGGTGACCTGCAGAAGCTGCTGCACGGCATCGCGGTCGCGGCGGGCCGCCAGGGGATGGGCCAGTTCTGCCACGGCGACGCCCTGCTCTCGAACATCCTGCTGTCCCCGGCCGGTCCAGTGCTGGTGGACTGGGAGCACGCGGGCTGGTATCTGCCGGGGTACGACCTGGCCACGCTCTGGTCGGTCCTCGGCGACGCCCCGGTGGCACGCCGGCAGATCAGCCAGATCGCCCAGTCGGCGGGGCCCGCGTCCAGGGACGCATTCCTGGTGAACCTGATGCTGGTCCTCACCCGGGAGATCCGGACCTACGAGACCGCCGTGCAGCGTTCGATGCACGACGCGACCCCGGCGGCACCGGGTACGGCCCACCCGGGCGCCGCGCCGACCGGCGAGGAACAGCGGCTGTTGCTCCGGCGGCTGCACGACGACTGCCAGATGGCCCGCCGGGCCGTACGCGCGGCGGTCGGCACTCGCTGACGGGGACGAGGATCCGCGGTGCGCTCAGGGCAGCTGCGCGCCGCGGATCCTCGCATGTCCGGGGTCTCCGCGAGGGCGTCACGCCCGACCACTGGTGTACGCCAATGACGCCCCGCAGGCCTGCGGGCCGCCACCGCGAAACTCCCACGATCATCGCATGACATGGGAATTAGGGCCTCTCTGGGCATGATTGACGGATCGTCGGCAAGCCGGTACCACTGAGCCACGCTCAGCCCCGCACGCCCCGTCGCGCCCCATCGCCCCAGGAGGCCGCATTGCGAGGATCCGTCACCGAGCCCGCACCCCCGCACAGCGGCAGACGTACGCGCAGGACGGCCGGAGCCGTCGCCGCCGCGGCCCTGCTGCTGCCGCTGCTGGGCGCGGCACCCCCACCGGACAGCAACGAGTCGTCCGCCGGACTGCTCCAGCAGGCGTTCGCGTCCGCCGCCGCCGAGTACCACGTGCCGCAGAGCGTGCTGCTCGCCGTCTCCTACCTCCAGTCCCGCTGGGACACGCACGGCGGCGCGCCCAGCGTGACCGGCGGCTACGGCCCGATGCACCTCACCGACGCGCACACCGCGCTGGCGACGGCCACCGAGCACTTCGCCGACGGCACCGAGGACGCCCGCGGGGACAGTGCCCGCCCCGCCCTCCACCCCAGCGTGCAGGTCCCGCGGAACTCCGCGCTCCCGGCACGCCTCAAGACCCTGACGAAGGCAGCCGGGCTGACCGGGATCCCGGCCGAGCGGCTGCGCACCGACGCGGCGGCGAACGTGGCCGGCGGTGCCGCGCTGCTCGCGGCCGCCCAGCAGGATCTGCACCAGCCGCTCAGCGCCGATCCGGCGGACTGGTACGGCGCGATCGCCCGCTTCTCCGGCGCCGACGACACGGCGACCGCGGCGGCGTACGCCAACGACGTGTTCGACGTCCTCCACACGGGCGAGGAGCGCACCACCGACGCCGGACAGGTCGTCGCCCTCGCCGCCCAGCCGCAGCTGCGGGCCGACACCGCGCAGCTGGAGCTGACCGGGCTGCGCACGAAGGCCGCGGACGACGGGGCGGAGTGCCCGACAACGGTGTCGTGCGAGTGGATCCCCGCGCCCTACGCGCAGTTCGGGGACAACGACTACGGCAACCACGACCTCGCCGACCGGCCGGCCTCGCAGAGCATCAAGTACATCGTCGTCCACGACACCGAGGGCTCCTGGGACACCACGATCAACCTGGTCCAGGACCCGACCTATGTGTCCTGGAACTACACCATCCGCTCCACCGACGGTCTGATCGCCCAGCACGTCAAGGCGAAGGACGTGGCCTGGCACGCGGGCAACTGGTACATCAACGCGAAGTCGATCGGCATCGAGCACGAGGGCTTCCTCGCCTCGCCGGACGCCTGGTACACGGAGGCGATGTACCGCTCCTCGGCGCGGCTGGTGAAGTACCTCGCCGAGCAGTACGGCATCCCGCTGGACCGGCAGCACATCCTCGGCCACGACACGGTGCCGGGCCCGACCACGTCCACGATCCCCGGGATGCACACCGATCCCGGCCCCTACTGGGACTGGCGGCACTACTTCGAACTGCTGGACCACCCGTTCAAGCACAAGGCGGGCAAGAAGCACCGGGTGGTCACGGGCGGTGTGGTCACGGTCCTGCCGGACTACGCCTCGAACCAGCCGAGCTACACCGGCTGCGTCACCAAGGGCCAGCCCTGCGCCGCGCACGGGTCCAGCGAGGTACGGCTGTACTCCGACCACGACGAGAGCTCGGCCCTGATCAAGGACATCGGCATGGGCACGACGCCGACGACCGACGTGAACGACCTCTCCTCACGGGCCTCCACCGGTCAGCAGTACACGGTGGCGGACACCTGGGGGGACTGGACGGCGATCTGGTACCTCGGGCAGAAGGCCTGGTTCAGGAACCCGGCGAGCGCCCCGACGGCGGTCGCCGCGACCGGGGTGGTGATCACACCGAAGGCGGGCCGGACCGGCATCCCGGTGTACGGCCGCGCCTATCCGGAGGCGTCCGCGTACCCCTCCGGGGTACCGGCCCAGTCGGTCTCCGCGCTGCCGTACACGATCCCGGCGGGCCAGAGGTACGTGGCCGGTGACGAGGTGCCCGGCGAGTACTACTACGCCGTCACCTTCAGCACCGACTCGCACAAGGTCGTGGTCGGCAAGGACCTGTACTACGAGATCCAGTACGGCCACCGGGTCGAGTTCGTCCGCGCGGCCGACGTCGACGTGGTGCCGGCCGCGAAGAGCGGGCGGCACCACGGCCACGGCAGGTAGCCGAAGGAGGGCGGCGGCCCTCAGCCCTGCTGGAAAAGCTCCGCCGGGAGCGGCTTCAGCAGGGCGTACAGGTCGTCGGTGATCGGGCGGTCCCAGGCCGCGATGGTCACCAGGACGCCGTCGCTGCGGTCGAACTGGACGCAGGAGATCCGGCTCTCGGAGAGCTTGAGGCGCCGCACGATCAGCAGGTTGTCGCCCTGCAGCACCGGCATGTCCTCGGTGCCGACGACGGTGACGTCCTCGTCGTTCTCCAGCGCGAGGAGGAGCTGGCCGACCTCGAAGGGGATCTCGCCCTCCTCCACCTCGCGGGCCGGGGAGCCCTCGGGGAGGTTGCCGATGATCATCGCGGGGCCGCGGCCGCCGAAGAGGTCGTAGCGCAGGAAGACGCCCTGGCAGGTGCCGTCGGGCGCGGGCAGCAGCCCGGCACCGAGGTTGCCGGGCCAGTCACCCGGGTCCATGGCCAGAACGTCGAATTCGGGGCCGGCGGGAGTGGCGCTGCGGCGACGGAGGAACGACATGCGCTCCATGGTACGGGGCCGGGGTTGTGGGGCGGGGATCAGTTCCGCGTGCGGGTCGGCAGGCGACCGGGCAGGCCGTCGTCGACGGGCGTCACAAGGTCGCCGCTTCCGTCGCTGCCAACTCGGTGCGCGCTGCTTCCGTCAGGCCGTCCGCCCCGCACTGCTCGGCGGTGTCCAGACCCCTGCGCAGCAGTGCGGCGTCGCGGAGTTCGGTGCCGAGGGTCACCAGTGCGCAGGCCAGCTCGTAGGCGGCCGGGGAGCGCTCCAGGTGGGCCACCGACTCGCGCAGGTACGCCAGGCGTGCCTCGCCCGACGAGACCTCCGCCGCGGTGCGCAGGGCCTGGCCGATCGCGGACGGGGCGCCGAAGCGGCGGGCGTGGGTCAGGGCGGCCAGGGCGGTGGTGAGGGCGCGTTCCGGGGCCTCGTGGGCTTCGGCGCGGGCCAGGTGGAGCTGCCAGGGGCACCAGGAGGGGTTGCGGATGCCCCGCGGTTCGAGGCGGCGGCCCGCCGCGGCGAGCTCGGCCGCCGCGTCCTTCGGGAGGCCGCGGGCGAGCAGCAGTTCGCCGTAGACCGTCTGGGCGTCGGGGAAGACCACGGCCGCCGGGAAGGGCTCCCGGAAGGCGTGGTCCTCGGCGAGGCGGGCGGCCTCGTCGGTGCGGCCGCGGGCCAGCAGGGTCTGGACGAGGATGCCGACGGCGTACCAGTGGGCCGGGGTGCCGGGTCCGACGCGTTCGGCGAGGCGCAGGCCGGAGCGGGCGTGCTCCTCGGCCTCGGCGAGGCGGCCGCGTCGGTAGCGGACGTAGCCGAGGAGGGTGTAGGCGAAGGAGAGGTGGGCGCCGCGCCAGCCCTGTTGTTCGAAGTCGGCGATCCCGGCGGCGAAGAGTTCCTCCGTGCGGTCGGGCCGGTCGGCGTACATGAAGGCGAGGGCGACGAGGACGGGCACCTCGAAGCCCCGGTCGGCCTCGGCCCAGCCGAGGCCGCCGGCCAGGGCGCGTTCGGCGTGGTGCAGGGCGACGCCGGCGGGCTCGCCGCGCTGGATGGCGTCCCAGGTGCGCAGCCCGATGACGTAACGCTCGGTGAGGTCGCGGCCGCGGAGGCGGTCGGCGAGCCGGGTCAGGCGGCGGGAGCGGGAGGGGTGGTCGGGTTCGTCGGCGCGGAAGGCGTCCCACATGAACTGTTCGGAGAGCATCCGGAGCCGTACGCGGGCGTCGTCGGTCACGTGGATCTCGCGGGCGAGGGTCTCGGAGGCCTCGGCGAGGCGGTCGCTGTGGGCGAGGACCTGGGAGAGGCGGTAGACGATGTGGTGGCGCAGGGCGGGCTCGGCGATGGGTTCCTGGAGGGCCGCGCGGAGGTGGTTGACGGTGGTGGCGGGCTCGGTGAGGAGGGAGGCGCTGCCCAGTTCGTGGAGGACGGCGGCGCGCTCGTCGGCGGGCGGGGGTTCGCGCAGGGCGCGGGCGAGGTAGGCGCGGGCCGTGTCGGGGGCGCCGGCCCGGAGGGTCTCGCCGGCGGCGGCGCGCAGTTGCCGGACGACCCAGGTGTCGCCTTCGGGGTGGGTCTCCAGGAGGTGGCGGGCGGCCGCGGTGGCGCCCTGGCCGTCGTCGGTGACGCACCAGGCGGCCTGGCCGTGCAGGGCGACCCGGGTGGCGGGCGGGATGGCCCGGTACACGGCGGTGGCGATCAGCGGGTGGACGAACTCCAGGGTCTCGGCGCCGGTGAGGACGCGGGCGCCGCGCAGGGCGTCGGCGGCGTCGGCGGCCTCCTCGTGGCCGAGTCCGGCGACGGCGGCGGCGAGCGCGGGATGGATCTCGGTGCCGAGGACGGCGCAGGCCCAGGCGAACCGGACGGCGGAGGGGCCCAGGCGTTCGAGGCGGGCGATGAGACCGCTGCCCTTGACGGCGGCGGCGAGGTCGCGCAGCAGGGGCGCGCCGGCCTCGGTGGGGTCCAGGCCCCGGTCGGAGACCTTGGCGGTCAGTTCGACGGTCTCGAAGGGGTTGCCGGCGGTGACGGCCCAGCACTCGTGGCAGAAGGCGTCGTCGGCGTGGTCGCCGAGGCTCTCGCGGACCAGGCCGGCGACGGCGTCGGCGCTGAGCGGTTCGAGGCCGTGCGGGCGGCCGCCGGCCCGTCCGGGCAGGCCGCGGAACGCGTCGGCGTGCTCGGGGAGCTCGTCGGGCCGGTACGCGACGACGACGAGCAGCGGGAGTTGCTCGGCGCGCGGAGCGAACGCGGCGAGCCAGCCGAGGGATTCGGGGTCGGCCCAGTGGGCGTCGTCCAGGACGAGGACCATCGGGGCCTGGCGCACGGCGAGGTGGGTGAGGACCCAGTCGAGGCCGTCGCGCAGGCCCTGCTGGTCGGGCGGGGCGCCCTCGGTGGGGGCGCACAGGCCGAGGGCGGGGCCGACGATGTCGTACCAACTGCCCAGTGAGGCGCGGAGTTCGGCCTCCGGAGCGCCGGCGAGGCGGGGTTGCAGGAGCTGGCGGGCGACGTGGAAGGCTACGCGCTGTTCCTGGTCGCCGCCGCGCGCGGAGAGCACGGTGCAGCCCCGGGCTGCGGCGCGGCGGCGGACCTCGGCGAGCAGGGTGGTCTTGCCGATGCCGGCCCGGCCGGCGAAGGCGAGCAGTGCGCCGAGCGGACGCTCGCCCGGTGCCGCGCCGTCCGCGCGCAGGCCGGTGAGCTCGGCCAACGCCTCGTCGACGGCGGCGAGTTCGCTGTCGCGTTCGTAGAGCGTCCGTCGGTTCCGCAGGACCCGCTGTCCCATGACCACCCCCCCGCCACGGTGTTGCGCGAGCGCGGGGAGCGGGCGCGCACCGTGGCTTACAGGCAGCTCAGCGTACGCCCGACTGCGGTGATCCGCTCTCCACTGACGGTAACTGGGCGCAGGGACTTGACATCACTCCTGCGGCGCCGGCGGGACGACCGCGATCGGGGCGGCCGCGTGCAGCAGTACGGCGTGGGTGACCGAGCCCATCATGCGGGCCGGGGCGAGCAGTCGCCTGCGGTGGCGGCCCACGACGACCAGGGCGGCGTCCTTCGAGGCGGACACCAGCAGGCCGGCCGCGTCGCCGGGCAGCGCGAGGACGTCGGCGCGCAGGTCGGGGCGGTCCTTGAGGTGCGGGGCGAGGAAGCCCTCGGCGAGGGTGCGGGTCTCCTGCTCGACCTCGTCCCGGTCGACGGCCGGCGGGACGAGTTCCCCGGCCGCGAACCAGCTCTGCGCCGGCCACGGATAGGCGGCGACGACCTGGAGCCGGGCGCCGCGCCGGGCGGCCTCCTCGAAGGCGAAGGCGAGGGTGGCGTCGTCGGGGCTGTCCACGTCCAGGCCGACGACGACCCGGGGACCGGGCCCGGCGGGCAGCTCCTCGTGCACCTGTCGTCCGGGCCGGGGCACGACGACCACCGGGCACGCGGCGTCACGGGCGGCGGCCATGCCGTTGGAGCCGAGCAGCAGGCTGGCGAAGCCGCCGCGGCCCCGCGAGCCGAGCACCAGCAGCTGTGCGTCGGCGCCCAGTTCGGGCAGCAGGGCGCTCGGAGCGCCTTCCATGGCGACGTACTCGACGTTCGGCCCGACGGCGCCGGTGGACAGCCGGTCCCGGACCTCGTCGAGCACGGGGTCGCCGCCCTCGTCCGGTTCGCCGGCGACCAGGACGTCGGGCTGCCCCCAGGCGGCGTACTGGCGGACATGGACCACCCGCAGCGGTGCCTCCCGCTGCCGGGCCGCCTGTACGGCCCAGTCCAGGGCGCGCAGGCTGTCGTCCGACCCGTCCGCCGCGGCGATGACCGGCGCAGCGCTCATCGTTCCTCACCTCCGGAATACGACCTTCCCCGTCCGGGGCCAGCCTGTCTCAGGCGGCGGCCCCGGAAGGGCGCTGCTGGTCACGTGTCCGGAAATCCTTGCGGAACACCCCCTGGTTCACCTCTCTGCCGCAGTGGCGGCACGGGGGCAGGCACTCAGGTGAGGTCGAACTCGCCCTCACGGGCCCCCGACACGAAGGCACCCCATTCGGCGGGGGTGAAGATCAGGGAGGGGCTCTCCGGGCTGCCGCTGTTGCGCATCGCGATGAATCCCTCGACAAAGGCGATCTGGACATCCCCCAGGCCCCGGCTGCTGGACTGCCAGTCGGCCCCGCTGAGATCCAGCTCCGGCTTGTCCCAGCCCACTGCCCGCTGCTGCTGGATGGTGCTCTCGGCCACGTCCGTGCTCCTCCCGAATTCGTCGTCCGCGGCCAGCCTAGCTTTCGGTTCCGGCACTCGACAGGCCACGTGAACGGGTCCTTTCAGTTGTCGGGGGCGGCGGCGCCGACGAGCCACATGGAGAAGAACTGGGAGCCGCCGCCGTAGGCGTGCCCGAGCACCTTCCGGGCGCCGTCGACCTGGTGTTCTCCGGCCTGGCCGCGCACCTGGAGGGCGGCCTCGGCGAACCGGATCATCCCGGAGGCGCCGATCGGATTGGTGGACAGGACACCGCCCGACATGTTGACGGGCAGGTCGCCGTCGAGTTCGGTGACTCCCGATTCGGTGAGTTTCCAGCCCTCGCCCTCCTCGGCGAAGCCGAGGTTCTCCAGCCACATGGGCTCGTACCAGGAGAACGGCACGTACATCTCGACGGCGTCGATGTCCCGGCGCGGGTCGGCGATCCCCGCCTGCCGGTAGACGTCGGCCGCGCAGTCCTTCCCGGCCTGCGGCGACACCGCGTCCTTGCCGGCGAAGAGGGTGGGTTCGCTGCGCATGGCGCCGCCGAGCATCCAGGCCGGCGGCCTGGCGGAACGGGCGGCTCCGGCGCGGTCGGTGAGGACCATGGCGCAGGCGCCGTCGGAGGAGGGGCAGGTCTCCGAGTAGCGGATGGGGTCCCACAGCATGGGGGACGCCTGGACCTTCTCCAGGGTGATGTCGTGCTCGTGGAGGTGGGCGTAGGGGTTCCTGAGCGCGTTGCGCCGGTCCTTGTAGGCGACCAGCGAGCCGACGGTGTCCGGGGCGCCGCTGCGCCGCATGTAGGCCCGCACGTGGGGGGCGAAGAAGCCGCCCGCGCCGGCCAGCAGCGGCTGCTGGAACGGGATCGGCAGGGACAGCCCCCACATGGCGTTGGACTCGGACTGCTTTTCGAAGGCGAGGGTCAGCACAGTGGAGTGGACCCGGGCGGCGACGAGGTTGGCCGCGACGAGCGCGGTGGAGCCGCCCACCGAGCCCGCCGTGTGCACCCGCAGCATGGGTTTGCCGACCGCCCCCAGCGCGTCCGCCAGGTAGAGCTCCGGCATCATCACGCCCTCGAAGAAGTCGGGCGCCTTGCCGATGACGACGGCGTCGATGTCGGCCCAGTCCAGCCCGGCGTCGTCGAGGGCGCGGCGCGCGGCCTCGCGGACGAGCCCGGCGATCGACACGTCCCGCCGGGCCGCCACGTGCTTGGTCTGGCCGATCCCTACGACGGCCACGGGCTCCTTGCTCATCGCGGATCCCCTTCGAGTACGGCGACCAGGTTCTGCTGCAGGCAGGGCCCGGAGGTGGCGTGGGCGAGGGCACGGTCGGACTCGCCGCGGTGGATGCGGGCGGCGGCCTCGCCGATGCGGATGAGTCCGGCGGCCATGATCGGGTTGGCGGCGAGGGCCCCGCCGGACGGGTTGACCCGCACGTCGTCGCCGAGCCGCAGCGCCTTGCGCAGGACGACCTCCTGCGAGCTGAACGGCGCGTGCAGCTCGGCGGTGTCCACGGGCCGTTCGAAGGCGCCCGCCTTCTCGGCGGCGAGCCGGGCGGACGGCGAGTCGGTCAGGTCGCGGACGCCGAGGCTGTGCGCCTCGATGCGGTGGTCGATGCCCCGGATCCAGGCGGGCCGCTCGCACAGCTCCCGGGCCCGCTCCCCCGCCGCGAGGATCACGGCGGCGGCGCCGTCGCCGATCGGCGGGCAGTCGCCGGTGCGCAGGGGCCGTACGACGTACTCCCCCTGCGGCACGGAACCGCTGAGCTGGGCGTGGGAGTTGGCTGTCGCGTCCGCCCTGCTGCGGGCGCCGACGGCGGCCAGCGCGGGCTCGTCGGTCTCCCCCGCGTCGATGAGGGCACGGGCCTGGAGGGCGGCGAGGGCGACCGAGTCGGGCCAGAGGGGGGCCAGGTAGTAGGGGTCGAGCTGGCGGGTCAGCACGTCGCGCACCGAGCCGGGCGAGGACTTGCCGTAGGAGTAGACGAGCGCGGTGTCCGCGTCCCCGGTGAGCAGCTTGGTCCAGGCCTCGTACAGGGCCCAGGCGCCGTCCGTCTCGACGTGCGACTCGGAGATGGGCGGCCAGGCGCCGACGCCGTCGAGGGCGAGGGTGAAGGAGAAGGCGCGGCCGGCCAGGTAGTCGCTGGAGCCGGAGCAGGTGAAGCCGATGTCGGCGGTCTTCAGGCCGGTCTGTCCGAGCACGTCGTGCAGGACCGGCATGAGCATCTCGACCTCGGAGAGGTCCTCGCTGGTGCGGCGGTGGTCGGTCTGCGCGAAGGCGACCAGTGCTATGTCACGCATCACAGCAGCTCCTTGTACGTCTCGTAGTCCGCGTCGGGCTCGCCGGTGGGCCGGTAGTGGTCGGGGAAGCGGGCTCCCTCGGTCCACACGGGCTCGACCCTGAGCCCCATCCGCACCTGGTCGTAGGGGATCCCGCCGATCCGGCCGTGCAGGGCGAGGCCGGCGCCGTCGAGGGCGATGTGGGCGTAGACGTAGGGCACCTCGATGTCGAGGTTCTTCGCCTTGATGTTGACGATGCAGAAGGTGGTGACCGTGCCGCCGGGCCCCACCTCGACCTGTTCCGATGTGGCCACCCCGCATGTGGGACAGGCACCCCTGGGCGGGACGTACACCTTCCGGCAGGAGGGACAGCGCTCGCCGAACGTCCGCCGGGACGACAGGGCGTTGATGTACGCGGTCTGGGCGCGGCCCGGCGAGTAGGTGTAGTCGAGGCGGGCGTGCGCGACGATGCCGTGCACGGCGTCCTCGAACTCGCCGTCGTGCCCGCCGGGTTCGACCGCCTCTCCGTCGTACGGCTCGAAGCAGGCGATGTCGGTGACGGCCCCGGAGCGCTCCTCGGCCCAGCGGACACGGACCCGCATGCCGGTGTGCACGGCCTCCGGTCCGGGCGCGTCGAGGGCGTGCAGCAGGGCGGTGTCGGCTCCGTCGAGCCGGACCAGCACCCAGGCGAAGGGGGTGCCGAGGGGCTGGCCGCGACGGGGTTCGTGGTTCCAGGCCCAGGTGGTGACGGTGCCGGTGGGCGCGACCTCGACGAGATCGCGGATCTCCTCGGCGGTCACGGGGTCGTACTCGACGGGTGGCACGAGGGTGCGACCGTCCCCGGTCTTCACCCCGAGGACGACACGCTCGCGCAGGCCGGTGAGAAAGGCGCTCTGCACAGGCCCGAGGGACCGGGTGAACGGGAACTCGACGACGAGGGGAGCTTTGAGGACTTCGGGCATCGGCGCTGCCTCCTTGAGAAGGTCGATGTGCAGCGCCCCTGCAGGGGCGCGGGGTACTGCGCGACAAGCTCCCACCGGCCCGCGGCTTCCGAACCGGCCCGGGCCTGCGCAGCGCTACGCACGCTTGTAGACAGGCGCCCGCTTCTCCGCGAACGCACGAGCCCCTTCCTTGGCGTCGGAAGTGTCGAAGATCGGCCACCCCCGCTTCAGTTCCGCGGCCAGCCCGTCCGCCTCCGTCATCTCCGCGGTCTCGTACACCGACGCCTTGACCGCCTCGACCGCCAACGGCCCGCACGCGTTGATCTGCCCGGCGATCTCCAGCGCCTTGTCCAGCGCCGAGCCGTCCGGCACGACATGCCCGACGAGCCCGATGTCCGCCGCCTCCCGGGCGCTGTACGGCCGCCCGGTGAGCAGCATCTCCAGCGCGTGGGTGCGCGGAATCTGCCGCTGCAGCCGTACCGTCGAACCGCCGATCGGGAAGAGCCCCCGCCGGACCTCGAAGAGCCCGAACGTCGCGGACTCGCCCGCCACCCGGATGTCGGTCCCCTGGAGGATCTCGGTGCCGCCCGCGACGCAGTACCCCTCGACCGCGGCGATCACCGGTTTGCGTGGGCGGTGGTGGCGGAGCATCGCCTTCCAGTGCAGGTCGGGGTCGGCCTTCAGCCGGTCGCGCAGGTGCTCGCCCGCCATCCCCTGCCCGGCCAGCGCCTTGAGGTCCATCCCGGCGCAGAAGGCGCCCCCGGCCCCGGTGAGCACGACCGAGCGGACGCCGTCGTCCGCGTCGGCCTCGATCCAGCCGTCGTACAGACCGACGAGCATGGAGATCGAGAGCGCGTTCTTCGCCTCGGGCCTGTTGAGCGTGAGCACCAGTGTGGCGCCCTCGCGCCGCACGGTGAGGTGTTCCGTCCCACCCATGGACCGTCTCCCCTCTGAAAGAACGAGAACAGGTTGCAGTAGGCCGGGAGGCACTTCAAGGGTTTTCTGACAGTCAGTCAGATTTCTTCGCGCGAACCCTTCACACTTGCCGCGCCCTTTGCTCTGATGACCGGCGAACGGACAGGTGCGCCTTTCTTCGTCACGGTTGCCGGGGTCAGGAGGAGCGGTGGAGTACAACCTTGCCGATCTGTTCGAGTCGGTCGTCGACGTGGCCTCGGACCGCGAGGCGCTCGTGTACGTCGACCACCCCGGCACGGGCGCGGAACGCCGGCTGACCTACGCCGAGCTGGACGCCGCCGCGAACCGCATCGGCCATCACCTGATCGACAGCGGGATCCGCCCCGGCGAGCATCTCGGCCTGCACCTGTACAACGGGATCGAGTACCTCCAGACCGTGTTCGGGTGCATGAAGGCGCGGGTCGTGCCGGTCAACGTCAACTACCGTTACGTCGAAGACGAGTTGGTGTACCTCTACCGGGACGCCGACCTGGTCGCGCTGGTCTTCGACGCGGAGTTCGACGACCGGGTGGCGGCGGCGCTGCCCAGGACGCCGAAGCTGCGGCACCTGGTGCGCGTGGGCGAGCCGACGTCGGAGCTCAAGGCGCTGCCCTTCACCGAGGCCGAGGCCGCCGGATCGCCCGGGCGGGGGTTCCCGGCGCGCTCGGGCGACGACCAGTTCATCATCTACACCGGTGGCACCACGGGCATGCCCAAGGGAGTGATGTGGCGTCAGGAGGACCTGTTCTTCGCCGGGTTGGGCGGCGGAGCGCCGACCGGTGAGCCGGTGAAGCGGCCGGAGGAGCTGGCCGAGCGGGTGGCGGCCGGCGGGACCGGGATCACCTTCTTCCCCACTCCCCCGCTGATGCACGGCACGTCGACCCTCACCTCCCTCATCGGCTTCAACTTCGGGCAACGGGTGGTGATCCACCGCAAGTTCGTGCCCGAGGAGGTGCTGCGGACCGTCGAGAAGGAGAAGGTCACCAGCATGTCGCTGGTCGGCGACGCGATGCTGCGCCCGCTGGTCGACGCCCTCAACGGGCCGCTGAAGGGCACCGACTGCTCCGCCCTGTTCAGCGTCTCCTCCTCCGGCGCGATCCTCTCCGAGACCGTGCGCAGGCAGTTCAGCGAACTCGTTCCGAACGCCATGCTGCTGAACAACTTCGGGTCCTCCGAGTCCGGTTTCAACGGCACCGCGACCGACGACTCCGGGGCCGGCAGCGGCTTCCGCGTCCGCGTCAACTTCCGTACGCAGGTGGTCGATCCGGCGACCCACGAGCCGGTGGCGGTGGGCGAGATCGGCCGGGTCGCGCAGAGCGGGAACGTCCCGCTCGGCTACTACAACGACCCGGTGAAAACCGCCGAGACGTTCTTCGAGAAGGACGGCCGCAGGTGGGTGCTCCTCGGCGACATGGCGACGGTCGACGAGGACGGTGTCGTCACCGTGCTCGGCCGGGGCTCGCAGTGCATCAACACGGGGGGCGAGAAGGTGTACCCGGAGGAGGTCGAACAGGCGCTGAAGTCGCACCCGGACGTGTACGACGCGCTCGTCGCCGGGGTGCCCGACGCCACCTGGGGCAACCACGTCGCGGCCGTGGTGCAGCTGCGCGCGGGCGCCGAGCCGCCCTCCCTCGCCGACATCCAGACCCACTGCCGCAGTCGGCTGGCCGGGTACAAGGTGCCCCGTCAGCTGGTGATCGCCGAGGCCGTCCAGCGGTCACCGAGCGGCAAGGCGGACTACCGGTGGGCGCGCGAGGTGGCGGTGGCCGCCGACCGGTAGCCCGTGCGGGTGTGCCACCGCCGTGGGACGGCCCGTGCCGGGACACGCCGGTCCGGGCGACGGACAGGTTCCGCGACCGCTTCCCGACGGGCCTTCGGGGCGCCGGACCCGAGGGCCGCTCAGGCGTCCAGGAAGGCGACGGTACGGCGGACGAACCACTCGGGGTCGTCGAGCCAGGGGTAGTGGCCGGCGCCGGGCTGCACGGTGACCTCGGCGGTCCGGAAGGCCTCGGCGGCGCGCCGGGCCAGGGCGGGGCTGGGGCCGCCGTCGAGTTCTCCGGCGTACACCAGGACAGGGGCGGCGAGGGCGCGCAGGGCGGCCCGGGTGGCGTCCGGGGTGAAGGCGCCCTCGGCGAAGTAGCGATCGCCCGCCTCGAAGTTGGTCTGGCTCTCGGTGGCCGCGACATGGGCGCGGGCGGTGGCGTCCCAGCGGCCGTGGAAGAAGGGCATGAACACCTCGTCGAACTCACCGGAGCCGGTCAGCCACGCCTCCAGCGCGGGGTAGGCCTCCTCGAACCAGGGTTCCCCCGCCCGCAGCCGGGCCGCCGCCAGCCGGTCCTCGGGGGTGGCGCGCAGGCCGAGGGCCGAGGGGTTGCCGGTGATCAGCGCGAGCCGCCGGACCCGCTGCGGATGCGCCGCCGCGTACAGGATCGCCAGGCTCGCGCCGGCCGAGTGCGCCAGTACGTCCATGTGGTCGAACCCCATGTGGGCGCGCAACATCTCCACGTCGTCGACGAGCCGGTCACAGCGGTACGACGCCGGGTCGGCGGGCACGGCGGAGTCGCCGGTCCCTCGCAGGTCGAGGAGGACCAGTTGGCGGTGGGCGGTCAGCCCGCCGAGGTCCCCGAGGTAGCCGGAGGCCCGCATGGGGCCGCCCGGCAGCACGACGAGGGGTTCGCCCTCGCCTCTGACGTGGTAGGCGAGGCGGGTCCCGTCGGCTGCGGTGAAAGTGGGCACGGCGCTGATCCTCGGGGACGGGGACGCGGTGCCGCAACGGATTTCGGCGGCCGGCCCCGCGGTCAGGCCTGCGGGGCCGGCTTGCGCACCCGGAACGCGAACTGGCCGCAGAACGTGAGCTTGCGGAGGTTCACCAGCGCCGTGTCCCGCCTGCTCTTGCGGGCCCAGGCGTCGATCTCCGTGTTGAGCGGCGACTCCGTCTGCCAGAAGCGGCCGTACTCCTTCTTCCGTGAGCCGTGGTAGGTGCGCATGATCAGTGTCACGCCGTCGAGCGAGGGCCGGATCTCCTCCAGGGCGAGACCGGCGTCCTCGACGAGCACCCGGAACCCGTACGGCGTGTAGTTCCACAGGCTGAAGGAGTGGTAGGGCTCGAACTGGGAGGTGCTGCCGATGAACAGCCCGCCCGGCCGCAGCACCCTGCTCACCTCCGCGAGCAGTTCCCTGGGTCTCGCCACGTGTTCGAAGACCTGGTGGGAGTAGACGAGCGGCACCGCGCCGGAGCCGAAGGGCAGGTTGACGCCGTCGAAGTACACCACGCTGTCGTGCCCGGCCTCGCGCTGGGCGGCCTCCGGCGAATCGCGGATGTCGACTCCCACCCAGTGGACGCCGGAGTCGTGCTTGCGGAAGAGCTCCGCCGACGTGCCCCGGCCGCAGCCGAGGTCGACCACCCGGTCCGGTGCCCGCGGCGAGCGCATCGCCTCGTCGAGGTAGTAGCGGGAGGTGACCTGACGGGCGTGGTCGGCAGGGATGCAGTCGTGCATGAGTTCCCACAGGGTCGACATGTGCCCACGCTACGGAGATGCCCTCCGCTAGGCCACATCCAGGCGGGGGTTCGGGACGGCCGTCATCCCTTGGGGCGAACGGGGCTGGGCGGACGGCGGCACGAGCCGGCCGATGCCGGACAGGTCGCGGGCGGCCACACTGTTACGGTCGGCGACCGTACGGCCCAATGCGTGGTACGGCCACAGTCCCCCGGCCTGCCGGCGGCTGCGCTCGTTCCACTCCAGTGCCTCGGCGGCCCGCGCCCGGAAGAAGTTGAGCGCGAAGCCGCCGCTGTGGATCCGCAGCAGGAAGAAGCCGCCGGGGTACTCCTTGGCGGCACCGACCTCCTGCAGGGTCACCTGCGGGGCCAGGGGCACATGGGTGCGCTTGTTGCGGTGGGTGTGGCCCACATGGTGGAGGAACACACCCGGGGCGGTGGCGTAGGCCCGGAGGATCGCGCGAGCCTGGCGGCGGCCGAGGCGCTGCGCCGGGCTCACCGGGAAGAGGGCCTCCCGGACGGTCAGTGGATGGTGGCCGAAGACGACGGTGGGCTGTTCCCGGTGGGCGCGCAGCCGGCGCCGGAACCAGGAGAGCTGTTCGGCGCCGAGGCCGCCCGCGTCGCCGCCGTTGCCGCGTTTGTCGTAGGTGTCGAGGCCGATGATCCGCAGTCCGGCCACGTCGTGCTCGAACCATCCGGGCCCGTCCGGCAGGCCGAACTCGCGGTGGAAGGTGTCGCCCTCGCCCGCGGCGCGGTCGTGGTTGCCCCGCACGACGAAGTAGTCCCGCCGGTGGGTGCCGAAGCCGTCGAGGATCCGTTTGGCCTCCGCCAGGTCGCGCGGTCCGCCGCCGCCGGAGATGTCGCCCGCGGCGAGCAGCAGCTGGGCGCCGCGGCGGCGGGCCTCGTCCACCACGGCCCTGCTCATGAGTTCGGGGTAGGGGGTCTGTCCCGTCCGCTGCGCCACTCCGCGCAGGAAGGGGACACCGGCCACCAGACCGGCGACGGTCTCGCCGATGTGCAGGTCGTTGCAGAGGGCGAGGGAGAGCAGGTGGCGGCCGGGCGGGGGCTGCGGGGTGGTGAAGGAGTAGGGGCCGCCGGGTGTGTCGAGGCCGTGGCGGGAGGTGCCGGCCGCGTTGCCGCGCACCAGGTGGAGCGCGGTGGGGGTGGCGGGCACGCCGCGGGAGCGGGCCTGGTAGTAGTACGTCTGGCCCGGCTCCAGGCCGGTGAGTTCGACGTGGTGGTGCGCGGTGGGCCGGTCCTCGCCCGCGGTGCGGTTGAGGCGGGCCGGGTGGGTGCCGTAGACGATCTCGCCCTCGGTGGCGGCGGGCAGCATCCGGCCGGTGCCGTCGTCGGTGCCGGGCAGGGCGGTGTGCCAGGTGATGACGGCGCGGTCCTCGGTGAGGGTGACCAGTTCCAGGTGGACGGCGGCGAGGGAGCGGGGGTGCCGGGGGCGGGGAGCGGTGGCGGACCGGAGCAGGGCGGGTGCGAGGAGGAAGCCGGAGCGCAGCATCTCGCAGGGGCCGGGGATGCCCGCGAGTGCGCCGAGGGGGACGGGGAGGCAGCAGCGCATGTCGGTGGTGTGCTCGCCGGCGGTGAACGGCGGACGAGGTGTCGGAAGCCGCACACGGTATGGAACCAGACTTCTTGGGTCCGTACGGGGCCTTGTGTCGACGCTCACGTCCTGGGACCGGCAGGAGCCGTCGCCCCGTCCTCACGAGGCGGGATCGAACCGCTCCCGCAGTTCCCGCTTCAGGATCTTTCCGCTGGCGTTGCGGGGCAGCGCCTGCACGAACAGGATCCGCTTGGGTGCCTTGAAGGCGGGCAGTCGCTCCTTCACGTGGGCGATCAGCCCGGCCTCGTCGATCTCGCCGCGCGGCACGACGACGGCGGTGACCGCCTCGATCCACCGCTCGTCGGGAAGCCCGATCACGGCGGCCTCGGCCACCGCCTCGTGCGTGTAGAGGGCGTCCTCGACCTGCCGTGAAGCGACCAGCACGCCACCGGAGTTGATGACGTCCTTCACCCGGTCGACGATCGTGTAGTAGCCGTCGGCGTCGCGCACCGCGAGGTCGCCGGAGTGGAACCAGCCGTCCCGGAAGGCCGCTTCGGTCTCCTCGGGTTTGTCCCAGTAGCCCTCGCACAGCTGCGGTGAGCGGTAGACGATCTCGCCGGGGGTGCCGTCGGGGACGTCCGCGCCGTCCTCGCCGACCACGCGTGCCTCCACGAACAGGACGGTGCGGCCGCAGGAGTCCAGCCGCCCCTTGTGCTCCTCGGGGGCGAGCACGGTGGCGAGCGGTCCGATCTCGCTCTGCCCGAAGCAGTTGAACAGGGCCAGTTTCGGCAGCCGTTCGCGCAGCCGTTCCAGGACGGGGACCGGCATGATCGACGCCCCGTAGTAGGCCTTGCGCAGTCCGCCGAGGTCGCGGGTGGCGAAGTCGGGCCGGTTGGAGAGTCCGATCCACACGGTGGGCGGCGCGAACAGGCTGTCCACGTCCCCGGCCTCGACGAGGTCGAAGAGGGTGTCGCCGTCGGGCCCGTCGAGGATGACGTTGGTGGCGCCCACCGCGAGGTAGGGCAGCAGGAACACGTGCAGCTGGGCGGAGTGGTAGAGCGGCAGCGCGTGTGCGGGCCGGTCCCCGGCGCTCAGGTCGAGGGCGGCGATCGCGCTCAGGTACTCGTGCACCAGCGCCCGGTGGGTCATCATCGCGCCCTTGGGCAGCGCCGTGGTCCCGGAGGTGTACAGCAGCTGCACGAGGTCCTCGGTGCGCGGTTCGGGCCCGTCGTACGGCGCCGCGTCCGCGAGCCGGGACAGCAGCGAGCCGTCGGCGTCGCGCAGCGGCATCGCCGGTACGCCGCCCGGGAGCCGGCCGGCCAGATCCGGGTCGGCCAGCACCAGCGAGCTGCCGGACTGGCCGACGATGTACGCGAGGTCGTCGCCGGTCAGGTTCTGGTTGACCGGGACGTGCACCAGGCCGGCGCGGGCGCAGGCGAGGAAGGCGATCAGGTAGGCGTCGGAGTTGTGTCCGTAGGTGCCGACCCGGTCACCGCGGTCGAGGCCCTGGCCGAGCAGGACGCTCGCCGCGCGCGAGACGGCGTCGTCGAGTTCCTCGTACGTCCAGCGTCGCTCGCCGTACCGCACCGCCACCCGCGCGGGGGTGCGCCGGGCGCTGCGCCGCAGTACCCCGTCCACCGTGCTGCCCTGTCCCTGCGTCATGACTCATGATCCTCGGCCCGTCGCCCGGGCAGGTCAAGCGAGCCGGGACGGGACCGCACCGGAGTGGCAAAAGGAACCACAGTCGATGCACCATGCATCAAGAGGCGTTCATCCCATGCGTTTTTTGCTTCAACGTGCCCCTGTGCGCCCCTTTGGAGAAAGGTTTCCGGAAACCCGGGCACGGTTGAACTGGGCAGGACTTGTCTCGGGCTGTCAGCCTCGAAGCAGGTTCGCTCATTTCACATGTCGCACTGGACAGGAGGCTTCCATGAACGGTGCCGTTCCCGAACAAAAACGAACGTGGACGACAGGTACTGCTCCCGGCATATTCCCATTACTCGGTCACGGTATCGCCTTATACCGTCGCCCGCTGGCGTTTCTCAATTCTTTGCCCGCGCACGGGGATCTGGTCGAGATACGACTGGGCCCCCGGCGCGCCTGGATGGTGTGCCACCCGGAGCTGGCCCACGAGATGCTCATGGACCCGCACACCTTCGACAAAGGGGGCCCGCTGTACGACCGGCTGGGCAATCTGATGGGGGACGGACTGGTCACCTGCCGTCAGTCCGCGCACCGGGACAAACGCAGGCTGCTGCAGCCGGCCTTCCGTCCCTCCCACGCCGCCGCGTACACGGAACTCGTCGCCGCGGAGGCCGAGTCGGTCTGCGCGGGGTGGCAGGGGGCCGGTGCGGTTCCCCTGACCGAGGCGATGATGACCCTCACGACCCGCGTGATCAGCCGGGTCCTGCTCTCCGACTCGCTCGACGACACGACCGCCGCCCAGGTGCGGGGCTGTCTCGCCGACGTCGTCCGCGGCCTCTTCGTCCGCACGGTCGTGCCGGTCGACGCGCTGTTCCGGCTTCCGACCCCGGCCAACCGCCGCTACCGGCGGGCGCTCGCCCAACTGCACGCGATCATCGACGCGGTGATCGCGGAGCGCCGCCGGGGCGCCGCGCGTGACGACGTCCTGGGCACCCTGCTGGCAGCCCCCCACGGCGACGGCGAGGCCCCCGCCCGCACCGACCGGGAGATCCACGACGACCTGATCACCCTGCTGCTCACGGGCGCCGAGACCTCGGCCCTGTCCCTGGCCGCGGCCTTCAGTCTGCTGGCCCGCCATCCCGAGGCCGAACAGCGCCTGCACGCCGAGCTCGACACCGTGCTGCCCGGCGGCCGGCGGCCCGGCCCGGACGATCTGCCGCACCTCGTCCAGACCCGGTGCGTCGTCTCCGAGACGCTGCGGCACTCCTCCCCCGGCTGGCTCTTCACCCGCGTCGCCACCCGGGAGACCGAACTCGCCGGCCGCCGGCTGCCCGCCGGAGCCACCGTGCTCTACAGCCCCTACCTCCTCCACCACGACCCGTCGTCGTTCCCCGACCCCGAACGCTTCGATCCCGACCGCTGGCTGCCGGGACGGCCCACCGCCGGACAGCGGCGCGCGATGATGCCGTTCTCCGCGGGCAACCGCAAGTGCCTCGGCGACGAGTTCGCCATGGTGGAGGTCACCGTGGCGCTCGCGACCATCGCCGGCCGCGTGCGCCTGCGCCATCTGCCCGGACACGCCGCACGGACCCCGCGCCCCGCGATCA
This sequence comes from Streptomyces sp. NPDC090499, assembly GCF_044769305.1. Taxonomy (NCBI): domain Bacteria; kingdom Bacillati; phylum Actinomycetota; class Actinomycetes; order Kitasatosporales; family Streptomycetaceae; genus Streptomyces; species Streptomyces sp. NPDC090499. The sequence continues at coordinate 71,179 of NZ_JBIVXP010000013.1, read as the reverse complement.
CGCTGGGGCCGCGCTCGCTGGTCATGCTCCGCGAGTCACGTCCGCACAGGCCGTCGGAGGCGTCGCCGTCCCGTCCACCGCTCCCGCGCCGCGCGGTCTGCACCCGACAGGCATCGGACCCCCGATCGGCGGGTGAGCAGAGTGTCGACAACGCATGAGGAAGCCGCGGTCGGTGCAGCGGACGGATCCCGCGCCGCCCACCTCGGGGACCTGATCGACGCCCACCTCCACATGCCCTTCCCGTTCGTGCGCAACCCCCACGAAGCCGAAGCCGCGGCCGACGTCGGCATTTGGCTGCGCAGGTGGGGGCTGACGGACGAGCCGGGTGTGGCCGAGATGATCGCCCGTACTCGCCCCGCCCAGCTCGCGTCCTTCACCAGTCCCGCCGTGGACTCCGGGCTGCTGCGCATCGTGGCCCACCAGATCGCGTATCAGTTCGTGTTCGACGACCGGGCGGAGGACATCGGCCGGCACACCCCGGCGGCGCTCGTGCCCATGCTGTGCGAGAGCATCGCCGTTCTGCGGGACGACCGCACGCCCGGCACACCGCTCGGAGCGGCCCTCGCCGACCTGTACCGGCAGGTCCGGGAACGGTGCACACCCGGTCAGGCCGCACGATGGGCATGGAAGAGCCAGGAGTACGTGCACGGTCTCCTGTACGAAGCGGTGGCCCAGGCCCACCCCGTCGTCCTGCGCACGGGAGACTGCACCTCCATACGGTCGCTGACCGCAGGTGTCGAACCGTTCTATCCGCTGTACGAGACCGCGACGCCGGACGAGGCGTCCCCCGCAGAACTCCACCATCCAGCCGTGCGGCGGCTCAGCCGGCTCTCGGCCGACGCCGCGGTCTGGACAGCCGATCTGTTCTCCGCCGTGAAAGAACAACGCGCGGGCGAAATGATCAACCTGGCCCTGGCCTACCAGCGCGAACACCACTGCTCCCTGCAGACCGCCGTCGTCCTGGCCATCCGGCGGGTCAACAGCACGATCCGGGAGTTCGAGAGGCTCCACGCCGACGTCGAACCGCAGTTGAGCCCCGCGGGCCGAGCATACGTGGAGGGCATGATCGGCTGGATCCGCGGGTGTTACCACTGGTCCCGATCCGTACCCCGGTATGCGGACGTGAAGTCGGTGCCCGCCGTGACGTAGCGGCATGCGGTGTGCTCCCGCAACCGCGCCCGAAGAAGGTGGCGATCACAATCCCCTACCCGGAAGACGGACATTATCCCTTCTGCAGTTCATGATTCACCCGATAGTACTCAGTCCGGCCTGCTCACACCGCGTCAGGGCGTACGCTCGGCTGTCCCCGGGCCGAACGAAAGAAAGCGGTACGGCATATGGCGACGGAGCCGCGGCAACCGATCACGGACCAAGAAACCCTGATCGAGCGCCGACGGGAACTTCAGGCCCTCGACGCGGCGTTCCGGGAATTGCGGCGCGCCACGGGCGGCGTCCCGCGCACACGGAGCAAAGGGCTGCTCGCCTTCTCCGGAGCGGCCGGACTGGGCAAGACGGCACTCGTCACGGAAGCTCGCGCCCGAGCCGTTGCACACAAGTTCACCGTGTTGTCGGGCACGGGCAGCGAGACGGAGCAGGGCTCGGCGTTCCACGTGGTACGCCAGTTGATGCAACCGTCACTTGCGAGGATGGGCGAGGCGGAACTCCGCGTCTTCCTGGGCAGCTGGTACGACACCGTTGCCGCCGTCCTCGGACTCGAAGCCACAGGACCCGCCCCCGCGCCGGACCCGACCGGAGTCCGCGAGGGACTCGACTGGGTCATGACGCGCCTCACGGTGAAGAAGGCCCCCGTCGTCGTACTCCTGGATGACCTCCACTGGACCGACCCGGAGTCACTGAGCTGGCTCACCTCCTTCGCACCACGGGTCGAGGATCTCCCCCTGCAGTTCGTCGTCACCTACCGGCCCGACGAACTGCCCCCCGAGGCGGGCAAGTTCCGCACCCTCGTCGGAGACCACGGGGACCGCCCCCACAGCCTGGCCCTGCTCACCCAGGAGGGCGTCGCGCAGATCGTCAGGAACGAGATCGGGGAGGCAGCCGGGGACCGGTTCTGCAAGGAATGCTGGTCGGCGACCGGTGGCAGCCCCTTCGAGGCGGTGGAACTAGCCATCGGACTCGCGGAGCGGAAACTGGGCGGCACCGACGAGGAGCTGCCCGCGATGCGCGAGCTGGCCGCCGCGATCAAGGGCCCGGGGCTGATCGAACGCCTGGAACGGCTCGGCACCACGACCGTGCGCTTCGCGCAGACCGCAGCCGTACTCGGCTCGCCGTTCTCGCCGGAGCTCGCCGCGGCCATCTCCGTGCTCGGTGACGAGGCCGTCACCGAGGCGACCGAGAAGCTGCGGGCGGCGCGGATCCTGGCGGAGGGGCACGGCCACGAGGGCGAGCTGGAGTTCGTGCACCCGCTGATCGCCACGACGATCTACCGGTCCATCCGCACGGGCTTCCGGACCGGTCTGCACAACACCGCGGCGCAGGCCCTACTCGCCGCGGGTTACGGACCCGCCAAGGCCGCCCGGCATCTGCTGGAGGTCCCCTGCGAGGACCGTCCGGAGACCGTCGCGTGTCTGCGCGAGGCCGCCCGCGCATACCTGCGCGCCGGAGCCACAGAGGCGGCCCGGCGCCTGCTGACCCGCGCGGTGCAGGAACCGCCCCTGCCCGAGGACCGTGCCGCGGTCCTCCACGAACTGGCCTGCGCCACCTTCCTGATCGAACCCACGGCCACGGTACGGCACCTGCGCCAGGCGCTGGCCCAGCCGCACGTCGACCCCGATCTGCGCGCCTCCATCGTCTACCGGCTGACCACAGCCATGGCCCACACCGATCAGCTGGCCGAGGCCGTGAACGTGGCGGCCGAAGAGGCACGGCAGGCCACGAATCCGCGCGTCAAACTGCGGATGCAGGCCGATCAGTTCGTCTGGAGCATGGTGCGGCCGGACGACCACGACTCACCCACCCGCTCCCGGACGCTGGCGCGACTGGCCGAGAAACTGCCCGGCCGCAGCCTGGAGGAGCGCTACATCCTCGGGCTGCGGGCCTGGGACGCGGCCATGCGCGGCGAACCGAGAGAGACCTCGCTCGCGTACGCCGACAAGGCCCTGGCCGGCGGCATGAGCTGGACCGACGAGAACCGGGGGTTCGAGGTACCCCTCTCCGTCGCCCTGGTGTTCATGTACGGCGACCGGCCGCGCCGGGCCGAGGAGCTGTTCAGCCAGGGGATCGCCGAATGCGTGGCCAAGGGCTGGCACGGTTCCCACCTGGCGTTCGGCCAGACCATCGCCGGGTACATTCGCTACCGCCGCGGCAGCCTGGCCGAAGCCGAGGACGCCGTGCGGGAGGGACTGCGGATCGCCGACAAGGTGGACGGGGTCGTGGCCGCCCAGTGGTTCGGCGTGAGCATCCTCATCAAGACCCTGCTGGCCCGCGGGCGCGTCGCCGAGGCCCGCGCCTTCGCCGACGATCACCACTTCGGCGCGACACCGGTCAACGCAGTCATCTACCCCGACCCCCGCACCGTCTACGCCGAACTGCTCCTCGCCGAGGGGCGGCACGCCGAGGCTGCGCGGCTGCTGTCCGAGGTCGGGGAGTGGCTGGACGGGCGGGGCTGGCGGAACCCGGCCTGGTGCCCGTGGCAGCTGCGGCTGGCGACCGCGCTCGCTCCCACCGCGCCCGAGGAGGCGGTGGGTCATGCCGAGGAAGCGGTGCGCAGGGCCCGGGAGTTCGGTGCCGCCTCGGCCGTCGGGCAGGCCCTGCACACGCTCGCCGAGGTGACCTGCGGGCCGGCGGCGGTCGACCTGTACGCGCAGGCCGTCGAGCAGCTGGAGCAGTCGCCGGCCGCCTACGAACTCGCCCGCGCCCAGATCGGCCACGGTGCCGCCCTGTCCCTGGGCGGCCGGCTCCAGGAGGCCGCCGACCGGCTCTACCAGGGGCTGGAGGGAGCCGTCCACTGCGGGGCCGAGGTGCTCGCCGCGCGGGCCAGGGAGGAGCTGTCGGCGGCCGGGCTGCGGCCGTTGCCGTTGCGCTACGCGCAGGTCGACACGCTCACCGCGCCGGAGCTGCGGACCGCCGAACTGACCGTCCAGGGGCACTCGGCGGGTGTGGTCGCCAAGGAGCTGCACCTCACCGAACAGGGCGTGCGGCAGCTGTTGTCCCGTGTCTACCGCAAGCTCGGCACCGATGCCGCCGGCCTCGCCGGGTTCCTGGAGGCCCGGCACCGGCCGCGCTCCTGAGGCGCCGGGTCGCCGTGTCCCGGCCGGTCACACCGGCCTGGTGCGTCCCTCCCAGTACGGGTCCCGCAGCCGCCGCTTGTACAGCTTGCCGTTGGGGTCGCGGGGCATCTCGGCGATGAAGTCGACGGTCTTGGGGCACTTGTAGCCGGCGAGCTGTCCGGCGCAGTGGGCGAGCAGGCCGGCGGCGAGGTCGGGGCCGGGCTCGTGGCCGGGGGCGGGTTCCACGACGGCCTTGACCTCCTCGCCCCAGTCGTCGTGCGGGATGCCGAAGGCGGCGGCGTCGGCGACGGCGGGGTGGGAGAGGAGCACGGACTCGATCTCGGCGGGGTAGATGTTGACCCCGCCCGAGATGATCATGTCGATCTTGCGGTCGCGGAGGAACAGGTAGCCGTCCTCGTCGAGGTAGCCGAGGTCGCCGACGGTGAAGAAGTCGCCGATGCGGTTCTTCTCCGTCTTGGCTTGGTCCTTGTGGTAGGCGAAGCCGCCGGTGTTCATCTTCATGTAGACGGTGCCGAGTTCGCCGGGCGGCAGCCGGTTGCCGTCGTCGTCGAAGATCGCGAGTTCGCTGATGGGCCAGGCCCTGCCGACCGTGCCGGGTTTCTTCAGCCAGTCCTCGGCGGTGGCGAAGGCACCGCCGCCCTCGCTGGCCGCGTAGTACTCCTCGACGCAGGGGCCCCACCAGTCGAGCATGGCCCGCTTGACGTGGTCCGGACAGGGGGCGGCGCCGTGGATGGCGTGGCGCATGGAGGAGACGTCATGGTGTGCGCGCACATCCTCGGGGAGGGCGAGCAGCCGGTGGAACTGGGTCGGGACCATATGGGTGTGGGTGCAGTTGTGTGTGTCGATCAGGCGGAGCATCTCCTCGGGAATCCACTTGTCCATGAGGACCAGGCGGTGGCCTATGTGGAGGGACGCGCCCGCGAACTGGAGGACGGCCGTGTGGTAGAGCGGCGAGCAGACCAGGTGGACGTTGTCGCCGAAGGGGCGGATGCCGAAGATGCCGAGGAAGCCGCCGAGGTAGGCCTCCTCGGGGAGTCGGCCGGGCAGCGGGCGGCGGATGCCGCGGGGGCGGCCCGTCGTACCCGAGGTGTAGTTCATGACCCAGCCGAGTTCGCGGTCCGCCGGGGCCGACTCCGGTTGTCCGTCGAGGAGTTCGGTGTACGGGCGGAAGCCCGCGATCTCGCCGACCGCGTACCGGTGGGTGGCGGGGAGGCCGGCCTCGTCGGCGGCGTGCCGGACCGGGGCGGCGAACCGTTCGTGGGCGATGAGCACCTTGGCGCCGGAGTCGGCGACGATCCAGGCGATCTCCGGGCCGACGAAGTGGTGGTTGACCGGGACGAGGTAGAGGCCGGCCTGGGTGGCGGCGAGGTAGGCGGTGAAGAACTCGGGCCCGTTGGGCAGGACGACCGCGAAGGCGTCGCCGCGCTCCAGGCCCGCGGCCCGGAGTCCGTGGACGAGCCGGTTGACGGCCGCGTGCAGGCGGCCGGCGGTCCATTCCTCGCCGTCGGGTGCGACGAGCACCGTGCGGTCGGGATCGCTCGTGGCCTGGGCCCAGAACCCGGCGGGGGGCGTGCTGGTCACTTGCCGCTCCTTCCGGCGATGCGGTTGATGCGGTCGACGGCCTCTTCGAAGCCCCGGGTGAGGTCGTCGAAGACGGCCCGGACGCTGCGTTCGGCGGTCATGCGGCCGACGATCTGGCCGACGGGGGTGCCGAGCAGGGGTTCGACCTCGTACTTCTGGATGCGGGTCAGTGCCTCGGCGACGAGCAGTCCCTGCAGGGGCATGGGGAGGGTGCCCGGGCCGTTCGCGTCGTCCCAGGCGTCGGTCCACTCGGTGCGCAGCTGGCGGGCCGGTTTGCCGGTCAGGGCGCGGGAGCGGACGGTGTCGCCGGAGCCGGCGGCGAGCAGTTTGCGGGTCACGGCGGGCGAGGAGAGATCCGCCTCCGTGACGGTCAGCCACATGGAGCCCAGCCACACCCCCTGGGCGCCGAGGCTGAGCGCGGCGGCCACCTGCCGGCCGCTGCCGATCCCGCCGGCCGCCAGGACGGGCAGGGGCGCCACGGCGTCGACCACCTCGGGGGTGAGCACCATGGTGGCGATCTCGCCGGTGTGGCCGCCGGCCTCGTAGCCCTGGGCCACGACGATGTCGATGCCCGCGTCCCTGTGCTTGACCGCGTGCCGGGCGCTGCCGGCGAGTGCGGCGACGAGGACGTCCTGGTCGTGGGCGCGGTCGACGACGTCGGCGGGCGGTGAGCCGAGGGCGTTGGCGAGCAGCCGGATCGGGTAGTCGAAGGCGACGTCGAGCTGGGTGCGGGCGACCTGTTCCATCCAGCCGGTGATGCGCCAGCCGGACGCCTCCCCCTCGGCCAGCTCGGGCACGCCGTACTTGGCGAGGGTGTCCCGCACGAACTGCCGGTGCCCCTCCGGGATCATCGCCTCGACGTCGGCCTCGGTGACGCCCTCCACCTTCTTGGCCGGCATGACGACGTCGAGCCCGTACGGCTTGCCGTCGACATGCGCCTCGATCCAGTCGAGGTCGCGTTTGAGGTCGTCGGGGGCGGTGTAGCGGACCGCGCCGAGCACTCCGAAGCCGCCGGCCCGGCTGATGGCCGCGGCCACGGCGGGAAACGGCGTGAAGCCGAAGACGGCGTGCTCGACTCCCAGGGTCTTGCTCAGCTCCGTCTGCATGGGCGCAGGATGCCGCAGTCGTGCGGCCGACGGAAGAGGTTTTCTGATGCTCCGTCAGATTCTTTGGGAGCGTCAGGGTCGGCGGCGTCCCGGTCGGCGGTCAGTCGTCCCGCTGTTCCAGCACCGCCATCGCCGCGTTGTGCCCCGGCACCCCGCTCACCCCTCCGCCGCGCACCGCGCCCGCCCCGCACAGCAGGACGTTGGCGTGCCGCGTCTCCACGCCCCAGCGGCCGGTGCCGTCCTGGGCGTAGGGCCACGAGAGGTCGCGGTGGAAGATGTTGCCGCCGGGCAGGCGCAGGTCGCGTTCGAGGTCGAGGGGGGTCTTGGCCTCGATGCAGGGGCGGCCGTCGGCGTCCAGGGCCAGGCAGTCGACGATCGGCTCGGCGAGGTGGGCGTCGAACTGGGCGAGGGTGGACTTGAGGAGTTCGTCGCGTACGGCGTCGTTGTCGGCGGCGAAGAGCCGGGCCGGGGTGTGCAGGCCGAACAGGGTGAGTGTCTGGTAGCCGCGTTCGGCCAGGTCACGGCCGAGGATGCTGGGGTCGGTCAGGGAGTGGCAGTAGATCTCGGAGGGCGGGGCGGCGGGCAGCCGGCCGGCCGCCGCCTGGGCGTGCGCGGTGGCGAGTTGGCCGTAGCCCTCGGCGATGTGGAAGGTGCCGGAGAACGCCTCGCGCGGGTCGACGGCGGTGTCGCGCAGCCTGGGCAGCCGCTTGAGCAGCATGTTCACCTTGAGCTGGGCGCCCTCGGCGGGCTCCGGGGCCGGGTCGCCGGTGAGCGCGGCGAGTTCCTGCGGGGAGGCGCCGACCAGGACGTGCCGGGCGGCGGCCACGCGCTCCCCGTCCGCGGTGCGGTAGGCGACCTCGGCGGCCCGCCCGTCGGTCTCGATCCGTACCGCCTCGTGCCCGGTGGCGAGCACCGCGCCCGCCGAGCGCGCGGCGGCGGCCAGCGCGTCGGTGAGGGCGCCCATGCCCCCGACCGGTACGTCCCAGGCGCCGGTGCCGCCGCCGATGACGTGGTAGAGGAAGCAGCGGTTCTGGCGCAGCGAGGCGTCGTGGGCGTCGGCGAAGGTGCCGATCAGCGCATCGGTGAGGACGACCCCGCGCACCAGGTCGTCCTCGAAGTTCTCCTCGATCGCGACCCCGATCGGCTCCTCGAACAGGGCGCGCCAGGCCGACTCGTCGTCGATGCGGCGGCGCAGTTCCTCGCGCGAGGGCAGCGGTTCGGTGAGCGTCGGGAAGACGCGCTCGGCGACCCGGCCGGTCGTGCCGTAGAACCGCCGCCAGGCCTGGTACTCCGCCTTTCCTCCGGTCAGCCTTTCGAACGCCTCGCGGATCCGCCGCTCGCCGCCGCCGACCAGCAGTCCGGTCGGCCGCCCGTCGCGCTCGACGGGCGTGTACGAGGAGATGGTGCGGCCGCGGACCCGGAAGTCCAGGCCGAGGTCGCGGACGATCTTCCTCGGCAGCAGGCTGACCAGGTAGGAGTAGCGGGACAGCCGTGCGTCGACGCCGGCGAAGGGGCGGGTGGAGACCGCGGCGCCGCCGGTGCGGCCCAGCCGCTCCAGCACCAGGACGGTGCGGCCGGCCCGGGCCAGATAGGCCGCCGCGACGAGGCCGTTGTGGCCGCCGCCGACGATGATGGCGTCGTAGCTCCGGGTTGCTTCGGTGGCAGGGGGCATGGTTCTTCGTAACACATGATGATCTAGGCGGGTAAGAGGCATGCCGGTGCGCTCCACGGGAAGGCCGGTTCCCGCGTGCGGGTCGTATGTGGCTGGTCGCGCCCACGCGGCGGAGCCGCATGTGTGTCACAGCCCCACGCCCCTTTGGGGCGCGTTGTGGGGCGCGCTTCAGAGCCGTCCGCCGGATGCCCGCTGTTGGCGCAGTACCGCCACGCGTCGGTACAGCTCCACCGCCTCGGCGCCCCGCCCCAGTTGCTCCAGGCAGTGCGCCTCGTCGTTGCGGCTGGCGAGGGTGTCCGGGTGGTCGGGGCCGAGGACTCGTTCCCGTGCGCCGGCCACCCGCCGGTACTCCGTCAGCGCGTCCGGCCAGCGGCCCAGCCAGCCGAGGCCCACCGCGACCTCGCGGCGGCTGACCAGGGTGTCCAGGTGGTCCGGGCCCAGCACCCGTTCCCTGATCGCGCACACGTCACGCGACTCGGCCAGGGCCTCCTCCCAGCGGCCCAGGCGGCCGAGGTTGACGCCGAGGCCGTGGCGGGCCCGCAGGGTCTCGGGGTGGGCGGGGCCCTGGACGCGGGTGCGGTCGTCGATCAGGGCGCGGTAGAGGGTGAGCGCGTCGGCGCTGCGGCCCAGGCGGCCCAGGCTGATGCCGACCTCGTAGCGGGCGGCGAGGGTGTCGGGATGGTCGGCACCGAGGGCCCGGCCACGGGCCTCGGCCACCTCGCGATAGGTCTGCAGTGCCTCGTCCCAGCGACCCAACTGGCCTGCCGCGTAGGCGACTTCGTAGCGGGTGACCAGGGTGTCGGGGTGGAGCGGGCCGAGCACCCGGGCGCGCGCCGCGGCCACGTCGTGGGCCATGCGGTAGGAGTCCTCCAGGCGGCCCAGCCTGCTGAGGTTGAAGGCGAGGTTGTGGCGGCAGCGCAGGGTGTCCGGATGGTCGGGGCCGGCCAGCCGCTGCCGGACGGCGAGGACGGCCGTGTACACCTGGTGGGCGTCGAAGTGGCGGCCCAACTGACCCAGCACGTACGCCGTTTCCTGACGGGTGGCGAGGGTGTCGGGATGGTCGGCGCCCAGTGCGCGCTCCCGGGCGGCGGCGACCTCGGTGTACTCGCGCAGCGCGTCGGCGGGGCGGCCGGTGCGGCTGAGGGTGAAGGCGATCTCGTAGCGGCTGGCGAGGGTGTCCGGGTGGTCGGGGCCGAGGAGGCGGGTGCGTTCGGCGGCGACGGCGCGGTGCACGTCGCCCGCCTCGGCCCAGCGGCCGAGCCGTCCCAGGCTGAGCCCGGCGTTGTGCCGGCCGGCGAGGGCGGCGAGGGTCTCCGGGGAGGGGCCGGGCACGGCCGGGTGCGGTTCCGCGACGCCGTTGGCCGGGCGGACGGTCCACTCGCCGGTGAGGCCGGCGCCGGGGTCGGGCGGGGTGGTGCGCAGGGCGGCGCCGGTCGCCTTGTGGCCGGTGGTCATGCCCCGGGTCCAGGACGGCAGCCGGGGCTCGCGGGCACCCGGTTCCGTGGTCCGGAACCGGGGCTGCGCGGTGACGACGGTGGGGACGTAGGTGGGTGTCGTCCGTCCGGAGACGATCCGGCGGCCCAGCTCCCGGGCGTCGTACGGCCGCTGTTCGGGCCGTTTGGCCAGCAGGTCGAGGACGACCTGCTCGAACCAGCCGGGCAGTTCGGGGCGGTGCCTGCGCGGCGGGGCGGGCGGGGTGTCGCGGTGGCCGACGAGGATCGCCCAGGCGTCGTCGAGGTCGAACGGCGGCGCCCCGGTGGCGATCTCGTAGAGGACGCAGCCCAGTGAGTACAGGTCGCTGCGCTGGTCGACCTCGGTGCCGCCGATCTGCTCCGGGGACATGTAGTGCGGGGTGCCCATGGCGATGCCGGTGCCGGTCAGCCGGGAGGTGAAACCGATGTCGTGGCCGAGGCGGGCGATCCCGAAGTCGCAGATCTTCACCGTGCCGTCGGTGAGCCGCATGATGTTGGCCGGCTTCAGGTCCCGGTGCACGATGCCCTGCTGGTGGGTGTAGGCGAGGGCGGCGGCGACCTGCTCGGCGATGTCGACGACGTCGCCGACGGGCAGCGGGTGGTGTCTGTCGTCCTCCAGGAGCTGGCTGAGGTTGCGGCCGTCCAGCAGTTCCATCACCAGGTAGAGGATGCCGTCGTACTCGCCGAAGTCGTGCACGACGGTGACCCCGCGGTGCGAGAGGGCGGCGGCGACCCTGGCCTCGCGCCGGAACCGCTCCCGCAGCACGCGGGTGAACGCCTGGTCGTGGTGCGGGCCGAGCGGTTTGAGGCACTTGACGGCGACCTGCCGGCCGAGCGACTCGTCGCGGGCCCGCCAGACCTCGCCCATCCCGCCCCGCCCGATCAGGTCGAGCAGCCGGTACCGTCCCTGGACCAGCCTGCTGTCAGCCATCGCGCGCCGTCGCCCCCCGTCGCGGTCCGTGACACCCCCCTGCTCGCCCAGTATGGCTGTCTATCGCCCGACTTTGTACGGTGCGGGGCGTGCGTCCGGGCCGAGCCTCGCCATGGCGCGCAGGATGTGTTTGGGCGGGAGTTGCCAACGCAGACGTGCGGGAACGCAGCGCAACAGGGTGCCGGTGGCGCGCAGTCGGCGGGTGACGGCGGCCGGCCGCGGGGCCGGTCTGCCGTACAGCTCGTGGGCGTACGGCGGCAGAGAGGCGTACGCGAGGCGGGCCACGCGCCGCCACAGTGCTGCACGCGCCGGTATGAGGAGCGGGTGCGTCGGCGGGCGGAGCAGGAAGTCGTCCACCGCGCGTGCGTCGGCGCCGGCGGCGAGCTGCGGCCGTACCTTCTCGAAGTAGGAGGCCATCTCCTCCTGGTCGCCGGGCACGGCGGCGGGGTCGAGGCCGACCAGGCGGCCGCTGACCCGGTGTTCGGCGATGTAGCGGTCGGCCTGCGCGTCGGTGAGCGGGAAGCCGGAGCGGCGGACGACGTGCAGGTAGGAGTCGATCTCGGCGCAGTGCACCCACAGCAGCAGGTCGGGTTCGTCGACGCCGTACCGCCGGCCGGTGTCCGGGTCGGTGGCGCCCAGCATGCTGTGGATCTTCCGGATCCGCGCCCCGGCCCGCTCGGCGGCCTCGGTGGTGCCGTAGGTCGTCGTACCGACGAAGTCCGCGGTCCGCATCAGCCGGCCCCAGGCGTCACGGCGGAAGTCGGAGTTCTCCATGACACCGCGTACCGCGCGCGGATGCAGGGCCTGGAGGTACAGCGCCCGGATGCCGGCGACCCACATCATGGGGTCGCCGTGCATCTGCCAGGTCACGGAGTCGGGGGTGAAGAGCCCGGCGTCACCGTCCATACCGGCAGGCTAACGCCGTACCCGTGGCATCCCCAGTCCGATCCAGGAGATGATCTCCCGCTGGATCTCGTTGTTGCCGCCGCCGAAGGTGAAGATGACCGCCGAGCGGTAACCGCGCTCCAGGTCGCCGTGGAGGACCGCGCCCGCCGAGCCCTCCTTGAGCGGACCGGCCGCACCGGCCACCTCCATCAGCCAGGCGTAGGCGTCGCGGCGGGCCTCGGAGCCGTAGACCTTGACGGCGGAGGCGTCCTGCGGGGTGAGGGTGCCTTCCTGTACGGCGTTCACCATCTGCCAGTTGAGGAGCTTCATGGCGTCGAGGCGGGTGTGGGTGCGGGCGAGGTTGCGGCGCACCCAGGGCAGGTCGACGACCCGGCGGCCGTCGGCGAGCTTGGTCTCCATGGCCCAGCGCTGCACGTCGTGCAGGGCGCGGATGGCCATGGTGCCGTGGGCTGCGAGGGTGACGCGCTCGTGGTTGAGCTGGTTGGTGATCAGCCGCCAGCCGCGGTTCTCCTCGCCGACCCGGCGGGCGACGGGGACGCGGATGTCCTCGTAGTAGCTGGCCGTGGTGTCGTGCGAGGCGAGGGTGTTGATGACGGTGCAGGAGTAGCCGGGGTCGGTGGTCGGCACCAGGAGCATGGTGATGCCCTTGTGCGGCGGGGCCTCGGGGTCGGTGCGGGTGGCGAGCCAGACCCAGTCGGCGGTGTCGCCGTTGGTGGTCCAGATCTTCTGGCCGTTGACGACGTACTCGTCGCCGTCGCGGACGGCCCTCGTCTTCAGGGCGGCGAGGTCGGTGCCGGCGTCGGGTTCGCTGTAGCCGATGGCGAAGTCGATCTCGCCGGAGAGGATGCGGGGCAGGAAGTACGACTTCTGCTCGTCGGTGCCGTACTGCATGATCGTCGGGCCGACGGTGTTCAGCGCCATCAGCGGCAGCGGTACGCCGGCCTGGGCGGCCTCGTCGAAGAAGATGAACTGTTCCATCGCGGTCAGGCCGCGGCCGCCGTACTCCTTCGGCCAGCCCACGCCGAGCCAGCCGTCGGTGCCCAGGCGGCGGACGGTCTCCCGGTAGAAGCGTTTCTGCGCGGCCGGGTCGGCGTAGCGGGCGTAGGCGTTCTCCGGCACCAGGCCGGCGAAGTAGGCGCGCAGTTCGGTGCGCAGCCGCTGTTGCTCGGACGTGTGGTCGAGGTGCACGGCGCCTCCAGGCTCCCCAAGGGCGGTCCTGACGGCGCACACCGTAGAACGTGTTCCAGAAATAGGGAATGGCGGCGGCCCGCCGCGACCGGTGTCAGCTCTGGCCGGGCGCCAGCGGGCTGCCGTGCAGGGAGCCGAGCACCCCGGCGCCCAGGACCTTCAGCAGCGGCTCGGTGAAGGCGCCGTCCACGAGGACGAACACCATCCGGGCCGCCGTGTCCGTGCGGTTCTCCCAGCGGTGGTCGGTGCCGCGCTGGATCACCACGTCCCCGGCGCGCAGCACCCGCTCGGAGTCGTCGAGGACGAGGACGACCTCGCCGGCCAGGACGATGCCGTAGTCCACGGTCTGGGTCCGGTGGGTCGGGGAGACGCAGCCCGGCGGGAACTCGTTGACGCGGATCTTGGTGCCGCCGGGGGCCGGCGGCACGGTCAGGTCGCGCTCGGTGGGCTCGGGCTCGTCCGCCGCGACGGGTGCGGGGACCGCGTCGGTGTTCCACAGCTCGTAGAAGGCGGCGCCGTCGGGTGCGGTCCGGATGACGGGCGGTTCGCCGTCGGAGAGGAACACGGAGGTGCCCGTCTCGTCGTGACCGGTGACGATCCGGCGGGGCGGCTGGCTCATGGCGGTGCTCCTCTGGTGGCACACGGGAGGCTTGCGGGCCGGGGCGGTACCCGGGTCACGCTAGGCAGTCCGGCGGTGCGGCGGAAACGCGTATCGGCGATGCCTGCCATCGGGTCAGCGGGTCGCGCCGGCCCGGCCCGCCTCCGCGCGGATCTCCTTCGGTGCCAGGGCGAGGACGGTGACCGCGACCGCCAGCAGCACCGCGGCGAACTGGGCCGGCCGGATCCCGATGGTGGCCGCGAGCGGGCCCGCGAGCAGCGTCCCGAACGGCGTGGCCACCACGGTGCCGAGCATGTCGTACGAGCCGACCCGGGCCAGCCGGTCCGCGGGGATGGTGCGGGCCATGGCCACGTTCCACTGGACCATCATCAGTTCCACCAGCACTCCGGTCCCGAACGAGAACGCGCAGATCAGCCAGAGCGGCAGGAGCAGCGCCAGGGCGAGCGTGGGAGCGGCGACCGCGGCTCCGCACAGGGCGACGAACAGCATGGGCCGCCGGGTGGTGAAGCGGGTCGCGGCGCAGGCTCCGGCGACCAGCCCGAGCGACTCGGCGACCAGGATCTCGCCCCAGGCCGCCGGGCCGCCCAGGCTGTCCCGGGCGACGACGGGGCCGAGCACGCCGTACCCCCACGCGCAGGCCATGAAGACGAACGAGTACTGCAGGACGATGACCCACAGCCAGGTGTGCGAGCGGAACTCCCGCCAGCCCTCCCGCAGTTCGCCGAACAGGTCGGGTGCGGCCCGGAGGGCTGCCGGGGCGGTGCGGATCAGGAGGTTGGGGACGGCTGCGGCGAGCATCGCGGCCGCGTCCGCGGCCAGCGCCCGGCCGGGGCCGAAGGAGACCACGGCCGCCCCGGCGAACGCGCCGCCGCCGACGGTCGCCCCGTTCGTCACCAGCCGGCTGATCGCGTTGGCCCGCTGGAGTTCCGTGTCCGGCACCAGCCGGGGCAGGAGCGCCGTCGAGGCCGGGAGGAACATCGCCAGGGCCGCGCCGGTGCCGGCCTCCAGCAGCATGATCTGCCCGATGGCCGGGTGCCCGGTCAGCAGCAGGAACGCCAGGGCGCCCTCGCAGCACGCGGTGAGCAGGCAGGCCGCGGCGATCACGTACTGAGCGCCGAACCGGTCCGCGAGCACTCCGCTGACCGGCATGAGCAGCAGCGCCGGGGCGATCTGGGCGGCCAGCACGTGCGAGAGGTCGGTGACGGAGCCGGAGAGGCCGAGGACGGCGAAGGAGACGGCCACCGTCGAGACGGCCGTCGCGGCGGGGGCGAGCAGCCGGTCGAGAAGCAGCAGGCGGAAGCCGTGCAGGTGCAGCACGCTCCGCGGCACGCTCGGTCGGACGGACATGGCCGTGTGACTCCCCCGCCCTCAGGTGCCGGCCGGCGGGAAGGCCACGGCGCGGACCGGGGCTCCGGTGCCGCCGCGCAGCGGGATCGGGAAACCCGTGAACCAGAAGCGGCGGCCCGCGACGCTGCCCAGGTTCGCCAGGTTCTCGTAGATCAGGATCCCGGCGGCGACGAACGTCGTGTGTGCCGGGGAGACCGAGTCGTCCGGGTCGTCGGGGCTGGGCTGGTCCACCCCCAGGGCCCGCACCCGGTGCCCGGCGATCCAGCGGCAGGCGTCCTCGTCCAGGCCGCGGTAGTCGGTGAGGTACGCGCCGGTGCCGCCCAGCCGGTCGTGCACGCCGGTGCGGAGCAGCAGGACGTCCCCGGGCAGCAGGGGCAGGCCGCTCGCGGCCAGGGCCGCCGCCAGCCGTGGCCGGGTGACCGGGCCGGTGTCCGCGGCGAGGTCCAGGCAGATCCCCGGGCCGCAGAACGAGGCGAGCGGCAGCTCGTCGATCCCGGCGGCACCGGCGGCCGGGTCGATGTGGTTCGGGGCGTCGACGTGGGTGCCGGCGTGGTCGCTGAAGGTCACTCCGTACGACGCGTAGGACGTGCCGTCCGGGAGCCGGGTCCCGGCGTGTGTCTGGTGCGGGCGGATCCGGGTGGGCACCAGGCCGGGGTAGACCGGCATCCCGTCGTGGAACTCCTGCGTGAGGTCGACCGGTCGGGTGAGGTCGGGCCGCACGGGTCCGGGGCCGGGTGCCGTCATCGGTGGGGCTCCGGTTCCAGGGACGCGGCCGCGTCGGCGTAGCAGGCGCGTGCCGTCAGCAGCCACTCGGGCAGGAAACGCCGGGCGTACAGCACCTCACCGGCGGCCTTCTCCAGCTCCAGCAGCGGCAGCCAGGACGTCCAGCCGGCCGGCAGGCCGCCGCTGGCCACGGCGTACGCGTCCGTGAGGTCCGCCAGGGCGCGGTCGTAGACGGCCCGGGCGGCCGGGGGGTCGCCGTGCCGGTCCCGCCGCCACAGGTGCGCCAGCAGGACCGAGCGGCGCAGCGACGCCAGGTCCCGGAGCGGCGTGTCGGGGCGGACCCGCTCGTACGGCTGCTCCGTGGGGTCGCCCTCCAGGTCGGTCACGTGGACCCGCCCGTCGGCGACGAGGAACTGGCCGAGGTGGACGTCGCCGTGCACGTCCTGGGCCGTCAGGTCCGTTGCGTGCCGGGGCAGTTCGGGTACCGGCAGGTCGCCGCGGCAGACCGCGCGCGCCGCCGTGATCCGGGCGCTGATCCCGGCCAGGCGGGTGGCGGAGCCGAGCCGGATGTACGAGCCGGGGGCGAGGGCGGTGTGCAGCTCGGCGAGGGCGGTGCCGAACGACCGGCACAGGGACCGCAGTTCGTCCTCCGCGCGCAGCGGGTCGAGGTGCTCCAGGAGTGTCCAGCCGTCCGTGGCGCCGGCAAGGTAGGCGGTGACCACGGCCAGGGTGGTGGGCGGCCCGTCCGTGCGCCAGGTGAGCGCACCGGCAACGGCGGGGGTGACACGGCAGCGGGCGGCGGTGAGCCGGGCCAGGAGCTGTTGCTCGCGGGTCGTGCCGAGGGCGGGTTCGGCGTACCACTTCACGGCGAACCGTTCGTCGACGATGTCGAGGGTGTTGGTGTGCCCGGCGGCGAGGCGGCGGCTGCCGGTGACCGGCGGCAGCGGCCGGTCCGGCGCGTGCAGGGTGGCCGTGCCGTGGTCGCAGCGGACCTCCGTGCGGTGCCGCAGGGCGGTGAGGAGCGCGAGCGCCGCCGTTCCGGGCGGGTCGGCGTCGAGGCCGAGGCGCAGGTGGCCGGGTTCGGCGGCCCGGTGCAGGGGCAGCGTCGCCCCGCCGAGGCGGAGGACGTCCACGGGCGGGTCCGCGGTCACGGCAGGGTCCGGCCCGGGAACGCACCGCCCGCGGTGTGCCCGCCCCACCCGGGGTCGAGGGGGAGGTCGTGCACCTTCCGCCCGACGAACAGGTAGTAGAAGAGAGGTTCCCCGTCGATCGAGTAGCGGTGCCGGTAGCGCTCCATCCGGTGGACGCGCAGCGCGCCGCTGCCCATGATGCCGGACACCAGCCGGGCGAAGCCGGTCCGGTCGTCGTCGGCGACGAAGGTCTCCTTGACGTTGAACACGACCCAGGCGCCGTCGGCCACGACGTTGTAGGCGTTGACGAAGGCGGCCACCGGGATGTCGCCGAAGCCGAGCGCCGAGACGCACACCAGGGCGTCCAGGCCCCACTGGTCGAGCTGCTTCAGCAGGTCCTCGCCCGGGTCGGTCATGTCGGCGACGTAGTAGGCGTCGTAGGCGTGCGGACGGTCGCGTACGCAGGCGTCGCGGGCCGCCTCGCTGATGTCGAGGCCGACGACCCGGGCGGCCGTCAGCAGTTCGCCGACCATGCCGTTGCCGGCGCCGAGGTCGAGGACGCGCAGCGCGTGGATGTCGGCGCCGTGGTCGCGCAGTTCGGACAGCAGGGCGTCACGGGCCGTCCGCGGGGAGGCGCAGCGCAGCCGCTCGTGGAACAACTGCTCGTACAGGCCGGGGCGGCGGAAGATCTCGGGGTAGTCGTGGGCGCGGATGCTGGTCCGTACGCCGTCCTCCATGAGGTCGAACGTCCACTGCTCCGCCCGCACGGTCTCGGGTTCGACGGGCGGGAAGCTGATCGCGTGTCTGGGGGCGGCGGACTCTGTCGTTCCGTGCACGAAGGGCTCCTGGCGGGAGAGGTGGGGGGCCGGCGTCAGCCGGGGTAGCCGTTGGTGATGGGCATGCGCCGGTCGCGGCCGAACGCGCGGGGGCTCACGCGCAGGCCGGGCGGGGTCTGGTGGCGCTTGAACTCCTTCTCGGCGACGAGCCGAAGGGTCAGGTCCACGTCCTCGGCGCGGGCGCCGGTGCGGGCGAGGATCTGCTCGCGGGAGGCGTTCTCCTCGACGGCGAGTTCGAGGATGCGGTCGAGGACGTCGAACTTCGGCAGGGTGTCCTCGTCGCGCTGGTCGAAGTCGGTCTCCGCGCTCGCCGGGCGCTCCACGATGCCGCGCGGTACCGGGTCGGTGTCACCGGTGCCGCCCCGGTGCCTGACGAGGGCGTACACCAGCCACTTCGGCACGTCGTCGATGACCGCGAGGCCGCCGGCGGTGTCGCCGTAGAGGGTGGAGTAGCCGACGCTGGTCTCGGTCTTGTTGTTCGTGGTCAGCACCAGCCAGCCGAACTTGTTCTGCATGGCCATGAGAAGGGTGCCGCGGATGCGGGCCTGGAGGTGCTGCTCGGCGACGTCCGGGCCGCGGTCGGCGAAGACGGGCGCGAGCATCGTCTCGTACGCCTGGAAGGCGGGCTCGATGGAGATCTCGTGGCTGCGCACGCCCAGGTTGTCGGCGAGGCGGCGGGCGTCCGCCCTGGTCTCGGCGGAGTTGTAGCGGGAGGGCATCAGCAGTGCCTCGACGTGGCCGGCGCCGAGCGCGTCGACCGCGAGGAGCAGGACGAGCGCGGAGTCTATGCCGCCGGAGACGCCGAGGCAGACCTTCCGGAAGCCGTTCTTGCGCACGTAGTCGCGGACGCCGAGCACCAACGCCGCGTAGACCTCGGGCAGTTCGTCCAGGACGGGCGCGACGGCCGGGGCCGGGCGGGCCGGCGGGGGCGTGGCGGCGGGCCGGGGCAGGGTTGTGCGGCTCACGTGCACTGTGGAAGAAGGGGGGTTGGGCAGGCGCGCGGCGCGCACTGTCTCGACGTCGATGTCGACGTGGAGCAGGGCCTCCTCGAACTGCGGGGCCCTGGCGAGGACTTCGCCGCGGTGGTCGAGGACGACGGAGTGACCGTCGAAGACGAGGTCGTCCTGGCCGCCGACGAGGTTGCAGAAGGCGACGACGGCGCGCCGGTCCCGGGCGCGCTGGGCGAGCATCCGCTCGCGCTCGCGGCCCTTGCCCCGGTGGTAGGGGGACGCGGAGGCGTTCAGGACGAGGTCGGCGGCGGAGGCGGGGCCGGCCAGGGGCGGTCCGTCCGCCCAGATGTCCTCGCAGACGGAGAGCGCGAGGCCGGTGCCGCCGTAGTCGAGCAGGCCGGGTTCGTCACCGGCGGTGAAGTGGCGCTGTTCGTCGAAGACGGCGTAGTTGGGCAGCCGCCGTTTGCGGTACACCGCCCGGACCGCGCCGTCGGCCACCACGGCGAGGGAGTTGTGGACGGCGCCGTCCCACTCGGGGAAGCCGACGAGGGCGACGATCCCGGCGGTGCCGCGGGCGAACTCGTCGAGGGCGGCCCGGCAGTCGCGCAGGAAGTGCGCCTTGAGGAGCAGGTCCTGCGGCGGGTAGCCGCAGATGGACAGCTCCGGGGTGAGCACGAGTTCGGCGCCCTCGTCGCGCGCCCGGTCGGCCCAGCGCCGCAGCGCGGTCAGGTTACCGGCCAAGTCGCCCACATGAAGGTCGAGTTGGGCGAGAGCGAGTCTCAGCCGGGCGGGCGGTCTCATCGTCGTACCCCGGTCAGCGAGTCGGCGAGGTCGGCGATCAGGGTGCCGCCGGTCTCGCGGCCCGGGGCGCGGCGGATGTTCTCGCGGACCTCCGCGAGGCGCTGCCTGCGGCCGTCGTCGGCGAGCAGTTCCCCGATGGCGGCGACCAGGGTGTCGGGGTCGAAGCCGTAGGTGTCCATGCGGACGCCGAACCCGAGGTCGGCGACGCGCTGGGCGTTGTCGTACTGGTCCCAGAAGAGCGGGAGGACGATCATCGGCAGGCCCGCGGCGACGCCCTCGCCCAGGGTGTTGCTGCCGCCGTGGGTGATGAGGAGGTCGCACTCGGGCAGGACACTGGGCTGCGGCAGGAACGGCTCGCCGTACATGTTCGGGCCGAGGGTGACCTCGTGGTGGCAGGGGCCCGTGGAGACGATCGTGCGGTGGCCGGTGCGGGCGACGACGTCCACCAGGTGCTGGAGGAGCCTGGTGTCGAGGGAGCCGAGGGAACCGAGGGAGAGGTAGAGGACGGGGCCGGTGCCGGGCAGGTGGTCGGCCACCCTGAACCTGCGCTCACCGGTGCGGACCACGGTGTCGAGGCGGTGCCAGCGGCGGGCGAACCCGGGCGGGCGCGGGTAGTCGAGGGCGCTCGGGTAGGTGTAGAGGTTGAGCCAGGGCGAGTCGTGGGCGAACCGCAGGGGTTCCAGCGGCGGGGCGCCCTGGGCCGTGCAGTAGGCGTCGAACTCGGCGTGCAGGCCGGTGTGCAGGTCCGCGTACTCGGCGCGGAAGGCGTCCCAGCCGGTGCGGTCGCCGAGCGGGTAGCCGGAGAAGGCGGGCGGCAGGTCCGGGTCGGCCAGCTCCAGCGGGTTCGCCGAGATCGACCGCACCCACGGGATGCCGGACGCGGCGACCGAGGGGTCCGCGCCGACGTTGTCCACCACGATCAGGTCGGGGCGGACCTCGTCGATGATGGCGCGCAGCCGGGGGTGGGCGTACTCGGCGGCCCGCGCCAGCTCGGCCCACTGCGGCCGGATCACGGTGCGGAGCTGCTCCAGGGTGGAGCCGCGGAAGTGCACGGCGTTCTCCCGCACCCAGGCGGCCCACATCGCGGGGCCGGCCGCGGCCGGGTCGGCGGGCGGGGGCGAGGCGTCGTACACCTCCTCGTCGAAGCCGTGCGCGACGGCGACCCCGCGGAAGCTGCCGTCCATCGCGAACACGGGCCGCGCGCCACGCTCGCGGACCACCTCGGCCATCGCCCGCAGCGCGTTGTACGGCCCCCACGCGGCGGCGCCGGGCACGAAGAGGACGCGGGCGCTGTCAGGCACGATCCGCCCCCCGTCCGGCCGGCGACGCCGACGCGTCGCCCGCGGTGCCGGGCAACTCCGGGGCGTACAGGGCTGGTTCTCCGGCGGGCACGGTCTCCGTGCCGCGGTCGAACCCGTTGCGGTGCGCGCTCATCGGCCGCCTCTCGGTCCGGGATCCGGGCCCGGAAGCGTGCCGCGGCCCTGGCTGATGCCGCTCGACACCGTACGGCCGCGCCCCGGGGACATTCCCAGATCCCCGAACGGAGACCTGTCGGGTGTCGGAGCGCCGCTCCTACCTTCTTGTCCCACGCGGTCCGGACGTGCCCGGACACCGTCGAGAGGGAGCCCTGCCCGTCATGACACAGCAATCCCCCGAGATGATCCACGCGCTCGCCTACGGCGCCTACCCGGCGCGCTGTCTGCAGGTCGCCGCCGAGATCGGTGTCGCCGACCGGATCGACGACGAGCCGGTCCCGCTCGGCAAGCTCGCGGCCGCCTGCGGGGCCGCTCCCGGCGCGCTCGACCGGGTCCTGCGCCTGCTCACCTCGTTCGGTGTCTTCGAGGAGCGGGGCGGCGGCTACGCGCACACCGACGCGTCCCGCGTGCTGCGCGACGACCACCCGATGAGCGCCCGCCCGCTGCTGCGTCTGATGGGGCTGCCGATGCACCTGGACAGCCTCTCGCTGCTCCAGCACACCGTCATGACCGGGGAACCGGCCATCGAGGTGCTCCAGGCCGAGGGGATCTGGGCCTATCTGCAGGAGCAGCCCGACGAAGCCGAGATCTTCAACCGCGCCATGACCTCCATGGCGGCGGCCGGCGTCCCGGCGGTCGTCGACGCCTACGACTTCACGCCGTTCGGTGTGATCGCCGACATCGGCGGCGGCCGGGGTCACCTGCTGCGCGGCATCCTGGACGCCGTCCCCGACGCCGAGGGCGTCCTGTTCGACCGGCCGGGCGTCATCGAGGCCCTGGCCTTCCCCGACCACCCGCGGCTCGCGCTGCGCGCCGGGGACTTCTTCGACGAGGTGCCCGCCGCCGACGCCTACGTCCTGATGCACGTCCTGCACAACTGGGACGACGAACGGACCGCGCGGATCCTCGCCACGGTACGGAAGTCGGCCGCCCCCGGAGCCACCCTGCTCGTCATCGAGAACGTGCTGCCCGACGAGCGGCCGGCCCCGGCGGCGCTCACGATGGACGTCATCATGCTCGCCCTCACCCGCGGCCGGGAACGCACGGAGGGCGAACTGTCCGCGCTCCTCGACGCGGCCGGCTTCCGGTTCACCGGCATGACGGAGACCTCGGGCACCATGCGCATCGCCGAGGCCAGGGCGGTCTGACCCGCACGACAGCGCCACCCCTGCCGACGGGAGCCCGGCCGGGGTGGCGCTGTCGTGTGCAGGGGGCGCCGGCTCCGCTAGGCGGCGGGGCCCAGGATCACGGGCAGTTCGGCGAGGTCGTTGCCGATGAAGGAGTGCTGGGGCTCGAGGTCGTCGGGGGCGATGGAGAGGGCCAGCCGGGGGAAGCGGGCGAACAGGGCCGGCAGGGCGATCTCGGCTTCGAGCCTGCCGAGCGGGGCGCCGACGCAGTAGTGGATGCCGTGGCCGAAGGCCAGGTGCTGCTTGTCGGCGCGGTCGATGCGGAAGGCGGCCGGGTCGTCGTGGACGCCCGGGTCGCGGCCGTGGGCGCCGAAGGCGATGAGGATGGCGTCCCCGGCCCGTACGGTGACGCCCTCGCCGAGGTCGATGTCCTCGGTGGCGTACCGCAGCGGCAGGTGCATGATCGGCGGATGCAGCCGCAGCGCCTCGTCGATCACGTCGGCCCAGCGGGCGGGTTCGGCGAGGACGGCGGCGAGCTGGTCAGGGTGGGTGAGGAGTTCGCGTACGGCGGCGTCGATCAGGGCGACGGTGGTCTCGCTGCCGCCGCCGATCATCGCGATCAGGGTGGAGATGAGCTCTGCCTCGCTGAGCCGGTCGCCGTCCTCCTCGTGGGCGGTCAGGAGCACGCTGGTGAGGTCGTCGGCGGGGGCGCGGCGCTTGGTCTCGACGAGGGTCAGCATGGCGCCGTAGAGGTCGCCCGCCACGGCCGCGGAGTGCTCGGGTGTGACGTCGGTGGCGAACACGTCGCCCATGATGCGGAGCATCTCGGGCCGCTGGTCGGCGGGGACGCCGAACAGGTCGCAGATGACCCGGGTGGGCACGCCGTGCGCGAACCCGGCGCGCAGGTCGACGCGTTCGTCGGCGCCACGGGCCGCCAGGGCGTCCAGGAGATCGGTGACGATCACCTCGATCGCGGGCCGCAGCTCCTCGATCCGGCGCGGGGTGAACGCCCGGCCGAGCAGCTGCCTCAGCCGCGCGTGGTCGTCGCCGTCGGAGGTGAACATGCTGGTGACGTCGACCCAGGGATAGAGCCACGGTACGGCGCCGGGCTGGTGTCCGGGCCAGGACTTGCGGGCGTCCTTGGAGACGTGCGGATGGACGAGGAGCCGTTTGGCGACGTCTCCGCGGGTGACCGACCAGGCGACGACGTCCTCGGGCATACGCACGCGGACGGCGGGTCCGGCGGCACGGAGTTCGTCCGCCTGCTCGTACAGCCGTCCGCCGCCGTCGCTGTCGAGGGTCACGGCCTCGGTGGGAATGCTGGTCACGCGGTACCTCCTGGGTACGGTCCGCGGCGTGCGAACACGCCGGGTACTGCGGGCGGGAGCGTGCGCGGTGCCGGGCGGGCCGTGAGGCTGAGCCGCCTCACCTCAGGAGGGTGAACTTCCGTACCGCGCAGGCGAGTTGAGTGGGGCGCAGCGACACCGTACGGCTGCCCCGCGAGGACAGGCACAGATCCCCGAACGGGGACCTGTCGGCCGGCCGGGCGCTGTTCCTACCTTGGGTGGAGTGCGGACCACGGCTGCCCCGAGGCCGGTCGGCGCGACACGTACTGCGGTGCCGAACCGGCGAGTGGGTCATGGTTGCTGATGGCAGAGTCGTCCCGTCCTTCCCGATGCCCCGGGCACCCGGACGGCCCTTCGATCCCCCGCCGGGCCTGTACCGGCTGCGGCGGGAGGCGCCCGTGTGCCGGGTTCGGCTGTGGGACGGCAGCGTCGCCCGGCTGCTGACCCGGCACGCGGACCAGCGGGCCGTGCTGCTGGACGGCGAACGGTTCAGCTCCGACACCGACCTGCCGGGGTTCCCGCATCGCAGCGCGAGTTCGAAGGCGATGCGGTCACGGGAGCGGGCCTTCATCGACATGGACGATCCCGATCACGGCCGGATGCGCCGGCTGGTGATCCCGGACTTCGCGGCGCGGCGGATCGACGCCCTCCAGCCGATGGTCCGGCGGGTCGTGGACGAGCGCGTCGACGCACTGCTCCGCGGACCCGGGCGGTTCGACCTGGTGGCGGACTTCGCCACCCCGGTGACCCTGCTGGTGCTGTTCGAGGTCCTCGGAGTGCCGTTCCGGGACCACCCGTTCCTGCGGGACGCGGCGCTGACGATGCAGTCGGCCGGCCATTCGGAGGCGGTGGGCGCCTCGGTCAAGGCCAGGGTCATGGCGTATCTGGAGGGGCTGATCGACGCCAAGGCCGCCTGCCCCGGGGCGGACGTCGCCTCCCGGCTGGTGCACGGCGGCCTGGCCGCCGGGGAGCTGAACCGGGAGGAGACGGTGATGACGCTGATGCTCCTGCTGATCGCCGGGTTCGAGACCACCGAGCAGATGATCGCGCTCGGCACTCTGGCACTGCTCGAACACCCGGACCAGCTGGCCCTGTTGCGGGAGAACGACGACCCGGCGGCGGACACGAGGGCGGCCGACGAACTGCTCCGCCACCTGACGGTCTCCCATTTCGGCCGCCGGCGGGTGGCGTTGACGGACGTGGAGGTCGGCGGGGAGGTGGTGCGGGCCGGTGAGGGGGTCGTCGTGGCCACCAACATCGGGAACCGGGACGAGGAGGTGTTCCCGGACGCGGACCGGCTGGACCTCGGGCGCGACGCCCGCGGTCATCTCTCCTTCGGGTTCGGCCGGCATCTGTGCCTGGGCCACCACCTCGCCCGCACCCAGATCCGGATCGCCCTCGGCACCCTGCACCGCCGGCTGCCGTCACTGCGGCTCGCCGTCCCGCGCGACACACTGGCCTTCCGCCACGACAAGATGATCTACGGCGTCCACGAGCTGCCGTTGGTCCGCCGGGCACCCGCGTGACCCGTCAGCCGCGCGCCTCCGCTCTTCCGGGGCCGGGGTCCGCGGCGGCACCGACCTCGCGCCGGGAACGTACCTGCAACTTGGTGAGGATGTGCGAGACATGGGTCTCCACGGTGCGCCGCGAGAGCAGCAGCCGGGTGGCGATGTCGGGGTTGGACAGGCCCTCGGCGACCAGGTCGGCGACGCGCCGTTCGGTCGCGGTCAGCGCCTCCCAGCCGAACGACGGCCGCACGTGCGGGGCGCGGCTGCCGGCCCGCACGCCCCAGGGGCGCAGCCGGGCGGCGGCCCGGCGGGCGTCCCAGTCCGCGCCCAGCTCGGCGCAGACCGCGAGGGCCTCGCCGAACGAGGCGCGGGCCGCGTCGAGATCCCCGGACGCCGCCTGGACCACGGCGAGGTCCTCCAGGGCGTTGCCCAGATCCGGCTGCCGGCCGGCGCCCCGGTGGTAACCGACGGCGGCGATCAGCCGGGCCGGATCCAGGTCGAGCAGCCCGGCGCACCAGTCGGCGGCCGCCAGGGTCCGCGGCCGCGGCCTGCGGTCGGCGGCCTGCCGGGCGGCGATCCCGGCGGCGCTCGCGGTCTGCCGGTCCTCGGCGGCCAGCGCCAGCCGGACCAGGGCGGGCAGCCACTCCGGGTGGTTCCCGAGGTCGTGCGCGTACGTCTCGGCCATCAGACCCATGAGCACCTCGACGGCCTCAGGAAGCCGGCCCGCCCGTTCGGCGACGAGGCCGCGGGCCAGCAGCAGGTGTCCCGCGGCGACCGGTCCCTGCCCCGGAGCCCGGCCGCCCGCCGGGGCGTCCAGGAAGCCGGCCACCGCCTCCCACTCACCACGGCGGGCGCCGATCATCGCCTTCAGGCCCCGGCGGGCCAGCCGCCACAGCGGCGGAAGGTCGGTCACCTCGTCCAGCACCGCCAGCGCGTCGTCCCAGCGGCCGTGCTCGTAGTACCGCTCGGCCCCCTGCACGAGGGTCATCGACAGCCGGGTCGCGCCGACCCGTTCGGCGAGCGTACGGGCCTGGGTGAGCGCCTCCTCCGCCTCCTGGAGGCGGTCGACGCCGTCCAGGTCGGTGGCCCGCTTGCCGAGCAGGATGAGCCGCAGGTCGACCAGGTCCGGGTCGTTGCCGACCTCCGCCAGCGCCTCGTCGTTCAGGGCCAGCGCGCCGGCCTGGTCGCCGTGCCAGCTGCGGATGACGGAGGCGGCGTGCAGGGCGTATCCGACGGTGGTCGGGTCGCCCAGCTTCCTGCCCTCGTCCAGCGCCTCGGCCATCGCCATTCGGGCCCGGCCGATCTGCCCGAGGAGATGCCGGGCGAGCGCCACCAGGGCCAGCAGCCGGGCCCGCCAGACGGGGCCGATCCGGGGGTCGTTGGTGGCGGCGCGCCAGTTCTCCACCACGGCCTCGTAGCGGCCGGTGCGCATCCCGATGGTGCTGAGCAGCCATCTGACCCGGCCGAGCAGTTCGGGGTCGGCCGTCTGCCGCAGCACGGTGCGGGCCAGTTCCTCGGCCCGGTCCAGCGGGCCCATGCGGAAGTAGAGCGCGGCCAGTCTGCCGGTGAGCACGGGCAGCCGCGGATCGTCCGGGCCCGCCTGGCGCACCGCGTGCTCCAGGAGTTCCGCGGCGGCGATCGGGGCCCGTACGACCAGACGTTCGGCGTTCTCGGCGAGCCACTCCCACTCGCGGTCCTCAGCCGTGTCCAGGACCGGGAGGATCAGCTCGGCCACCCGCTCCACGGGGGCTCCGGAGGTCATCAGCTCCTGTGCCGCGCGCCGCAGGAACGCCGTGCGCAGGGCGGGTGGCATCGCCTCGTACAGCACCTCCCGCAGCAGGCCGTGCCGGAACCGGAGGCGGGACCCGGCGGACTCCAGCACGGCGGCGCCGAGCGCCTCCTCCACCACGGCCAGCATGGTGCCGGTGCCGCGGCCCACCGCCGCGGCCAGGTCCCGTACCGAGAACTCCGGCCCGAGCAGCGACGCGGCGCGCAGCGCCTCCTGGGTGTCGGCGGAGAGGCCGGCCAGCCGGTCCGCGATCACGTCCCGCAGTTCGGTGAGTTTCTCCACGTCCCGGCCGGCCGAGGTCAGCTCAACCCGGCCGTCCGTGGTCCGCAGGGCGCCGACGCGGGCGAGGGCGTCCAGCAACTCCCTTACGTAGAGCGGGTTTCCGGCGGCGGAGCGGAGTCGCTCGGCGAGCACCGGACCGGGTTCGCCGTGCGCCAGCAGCCCGGTCAGCCGGGCGACCTCGGCCTCGGGCAGCCGGTCGAGCGAGATCAACTGCCCGCCCCGGGAGCGCAGATCGCGGCGCAACGGCTCCAGCTCGGTGTTGCCCGGCACCGGACGGCAGGTGCCGATGACGAGTAACGGCAGCTGGACGGAGGCCCGGCACAGCCGGCGCCACATCAGCAGGCTCGCCTCGTCGGCCCAGTGCAGGTCCTCCACCGCGAGCACCAGCGGGCCGGTCGTGCACAACCGATCGACCAGGACGAGGAGTTGTTCGGTCGCCGCCACCACCGGGTCCCCGGCGAGCAGCCGCATCGTCCAGCCCGCCGCCTGCTGCGGCTGCTCCAGGGCGAGCGCCGCCTCCGCGCGGCGGGGGTCGGACGAACCGGGGTCGATCTCCAGGAGCCGGGTCATGACGGAGAGCGGCAACCGCCGGCCCAGCTCGTCGCACTGCCCGGCCGACACCTCGCAGCCGGCCGCACGAGCCTTGGCCAGGGCGTGCGCAAGCAAAGTCGATTTACCGATGCCCGGCTCACCCTCGATCAGCAGACTCCCGCCACGACCTGCGGCGACATCCGAGACCAACCGATCCAAAGTGGCCTGCTCCGCTTCCCGGCCGATCACCGGATGCAGCTGTTGCCCGAGCATGTTCATGACTCTAGAGCCTTTCTGTGAGATCCCAATCCGTTTCAGATGACGCCTGGGAAAACTGCAGCCTCGGGTCACACGGCCGCCCCCGGCTCACTGAGTCGGGCAGTCCCCCGGTCCTCCGGGATCTCAGTGAGGCTCACGGATGTCTCCGTATCGGCGCTGCCGCAGGCTCGTTCCATCGGTCGGCAACAGATGGGGCAGCTCATGACGACGGCACTCGCACCCGAGGCAGGGACTTCCGCACCGCAGGCGTTCCCCGTGCCGGGGTCCGCGGAGGAGAAGATGCGGATGATCTACGACGTCAACAAGAACTCCCTGATGCGCAGCCTGCTCGGCTGGACCCAGGGTGACCGGCAGACGGCGGAGGACCTCGTCCAGGAGACCATGGTGCGCGCCTGGCGCAACCTGGACATCCTTCCCGACGACCCGCGGGCGGCGCGGCCGTGGCTGCTGACGGTGTCGCGGCGGCTGGCGATCGACATGCTGCGGGCCCGCTCGTCGCGCCCCACCGAGGTGGAGGACGATCCGCTGGAGTCGATCCCGGTGGCGGGCGAACCGCTGGAGCAGGTCCTCGACCGTCAGGTGCTGCGCACCGCGCTCGCCGGGCTGTCCGCCACGCACCGCGCGGTGCTGGCCCAGGTCTACTTCCTGCACCAGCCGGTCCGGCACGCGGCCGAGGTGCTCAACGTTCCCGAGGGCACGGTCAAGTCCCGCACCCACAACGCCCTGCGGGCCCTGCGCGAGGCACTGGGCGACCGCAACGGGGCGACCCTGCGCGCCCGGCACGGCCTCCCGGCCCAGGCACAGCGGCATCCGGGCCGGCGCCCGGCCGCCGCCCGGCCTTCCGTCGCCGCGCACTGACCGAGGACGCCGGAACGGCCCTCGCACCGGCCCCTTACGGCACCGCACTCCCCCGCCGCCGCCCGCGCGCCGGCTCCCTCGGGACGGGAGCCGGGCTCCGGACCGCGGCCGCCGGGGCGATCCAGGTCCCCTCCACGCCCTACACGCCCTCCGCGGCCTCTGGCACAGCGCCCGCCCGCCGCCATGCGGTGCCTGCCGTCCGCCGGCCTCGCCCACGCCCACGAGAGCGGTCGGCCCCGAGGCAACGGCACGGCCCCGCCCCGGTACCGCACGGTCGTCAGTGGCCCCGGCCCCCGGCCGGCACCGCCGACGTGGCCGCGCGACGCCTGCCGACGGGCCGATGAGCGGGACGGACGGCTCCGTCCTTGCAGGCGAGTACATCGTCTCGTCGAGAGAGCGCCCCGGTGGTTCCCGCCAGGGGCGCAGCCGCGTGCCGCCGCACACCAGGCTCCCGCCGACCCTACCGGTGGGGGCCTTTCGCAAGCCCCGGACCGCCATGACGGCTGTGCCTGACGCGCCTTCGGTTGTGCGGCTCTCGACTGGCCCGACCTCGGATGACCCGCCCTCGGATGACCGGCTCTCGGATGACCGGCTCTCGGATGACCGGTTCTCGGCTCTCCGGCCCTCGGCCGAACCGCCTTCGGCGACCGAGAGGTCCGCTCCCTGTGGGGTCGCATCGCGTGGCGGGGAGGGGGTGGGGGCCTTCGGACGCTCCGTGATCGGGCGGGGCACCGCCGGCGCCGCGTCCGGCGGGGTGCGGGATCCCGGGGGCAGGGGCCGCCCGGCCGTCGCCCGGCATGCCCGAGCCCGCCGGTGCCGGTCCCCCACCACGGGCACCGTCGACATGGCGGCACCCTGTGTCCCCGCCACAACGGCGAGTCGGGCGCCTGCCGGGGATTCCGGACGGCCCGGCGGTTGGAGCCCCGAGGGCTGTGGGGCGTCGAGGCGGGCGGTACTGCCGGGGTGTGGCTCGCCGACCCGGGTGACCGGGTCCGGCCGTCCGCGTCGTGCGGTGAGGTCCGCCGAACGGCAGAGCGGCAGAGCGAGTTCGGGCTTTCGTCCGACGCCCGAAGCCGTCACGTGCGCTGCCATGCGGCGGAGCGTAGCGATCACCCGGGAGGCGGAGGTTCCGCGGAGATGAACGTTTCCCGCTTCCCCTCCGTCTCACGGGGGCCGCATCTCACACGTCCAGGGCGACCTGGACCAGGGTCGGCGGCGTCTGGCGGCCGACCAGGACTCCCCGGCCGGCCGGGCGCTGTGCCGCGCGTTCGCTGCCGAGGACCACGCCCTCCCGCGGATCGCCGGACAGGACGAGGCCCGCGGTGCCCAACTCCTTGACCCGTGTGAGCAGTTGCTCGGACATGGAGCCGCGGGCAGTGCCGGCGACCCGGCGGGCCACCACCAGGTGCAGGCCGATCTCGCGGGCCTGCGGCAGGAAGTCCATCAGCGGATTGAGCGGTGACGTACGGCCGTTCGCGACCAGGTCGTAGTCGTCGACCACCACGTAGAACTCCGGGCCGGTCCACCAGTCGCGCCTGCGCAGCTGCTCCATGGTCACGTTCGGCGGGGGCAGCCGCTCGGTGAGCTTGGCGACGACCTGCTCGATGTAGACCTGGGCCGCGTTGGCGTCGCCGATGTAGGCGCCGATGTACTCCTCGGCCACCGCGCCCATCAGGGCCCGCCGGTAGTCGACGACGACGAAACGCGC
The DNA here is from genome assembly GCF_044769305.1 of Streptomyces sp. NPDC090499. NCBI lineage: Bacteria > Bacillati > Actinomycetota > Actinomycetes > Kitasatosporales > Streptomycetaceae > Streptomyces > Streptomyces sp. NPDC090499. The sequence goes on along the minus strand of NZ_JBIVXP010000013.1, from coordinate 40,767 downwards.
TTCGACGGCGGAGCGCCGGGCCGCCAGGCCCTTCATCCAGCCGCGCAGGAACGTGGACTTGCCGCAGCCGGCGTCGCCGAAGACCAGGAAGTGCGGGTCGGCGTCGGTGAGGTCCAGGCGGACCGGGGCCAGGTCGGCCTCGGCGATGCCGATCGGCACGCCCGGGGCGGTGTCGTCCTCCCGGATCCGGTCCGCCAGCTGGGCGGCGGTGAGGCGCTCGGGCAGCATCCGGATCGGCGGGGCCACCGGCCCGGACCAGGAGGCGGTGAGCTTGCCGATCGCCTCCTCCTGCGCCTCCGCGAGGCCGTCGGCGCTGTCCCTGCCGTCGAGCCGGGGCAGGGCGACCTGGAACTGGATGCCGGGCGGCGCCATGCCGCGGCCGGGGGCGGCGAGCCCGAAGGCGCGGGCCGCACGACGGTTGATCTCCGAGTCGCCCGGGTCGTTGAGGCGCAGCTCCAGACGGGCCGAGATGGCGTCCCGCAGCGCGGTGCGGATGTCGGCCCAGCGGCCCGCGGCCAGCACCAGATGGACGGCGACACCGAGACCGCGGCCCGCGATGTCCAGCACCGCCGCCTCGACGCCCTCCATCTCACCGCGTACCGCGCCCCAGTTGTCGATCACCAGGAAGACGTCGGCGGTACGCATGTCCTTGGGCAGCCGGTCGGTGTTGCGCAGCCGCCGGAACTCGTCGGCGGAGTCGATGCCGAGGTGGCGGAAGACCCGCTCGCGCTCGGCGATGAGCTGCCGGACCTCGGCCACCGCCCGCCGGGCCCGCGTCGGGTCGTGCCGGCCGGCCACCCCGCTGACGTGCGGGGCCCGTTCGAAGGGCTGGAGCGAACCGCCGCCGAAGTCCAGGCAGATGAACTGGGCCTCGGCCGGGGTGTGGGTGAGCATCGTGGAGAGCATCAGGGTGCGCAGGAAGGTGCTCTTGCCGGACTGCGGGGCGCCGACCACCGCGAGGTGACCGGCCTTGGCGAAGTCCGGTACCAGCGGCTGCTGGAGCTGCTGGAGCGGTACGTCCAGGACGCCGACCGGGGTGCGCAGGGCGCCCTTGTGGGACCACCAGTCGGCGGTCATGCCCCGCTCCGGGCGGACCACGACCGGTCCGGTGAGGTCGTCCAGGGCCAGCGCGCCGGGCAGCGGGGGCAGCCACACCTGGTGGGCCAGCTGGCCTGCCGTACCGAGCCGTTCGACGATGACCTGCATCTCGCTGGGCCCCTCCAGCATGGGCCGCACCCGCTCGCGCTCCTCCTCCGGTTCCGCGTCGGGGTCGGGCGGCAGCCGCAGCGTGAAGTGCACGGGGTCGGTGGGCAGTGGTCCGGCGGCGAGGGCGCGCTGTTCGTCCGAGAGGTGGGTCCCGGAGACATGGGCGACGCGGAACCGCTCCAGGACCGTCTCGGCGACCTTGAGGTAGGCGGAGCCGGGGATGGGGGGCAGCCGGTAGGCGTCCGGGGTGCCGATGACGACCCGTGACTCGGCCGCGGAGAAGGTGCGCAGGCAGATCCGGTAGGAGAGGTTGGCCTCCAGTCCGCGCAGCCGCCCCTCCTCCAGGCGCTGGGTGGCGAGCAGCAGATGGATGCCCAGCGAGCGGCCGACCCGGCCGATCTGGACGAACAGCTCGATGAAATCAGGACGGTTGGCGAGCAGTTCGCCGAACTCGTCGACGATGACCAGGAGGTACGGCAGCGGTTCCAGCGGGCGCCCGTCCGGGCCGGTGGCCCCGGCGGCCCGCCGCAGCTGGTACTCGCGGACGTTGTCGATGTTGCCGGCGTCGCGGAGCATCTTCTGCCGCCGCTGCTGTTCGCCGACGAGGGCGTCCTTGACCCGGTCGACGAGGGCGACCTCGTCCACCAGGTTGGTGATCAGGCCCGCCACGTGCGGGAGGTCGGTGACTCCGGCGAAGGTGGCGCCGCCCTTGAAGTCGACCAGGACCAGGCTGAGGAGTTCCGGCGAGTGGGTCATGGTCAGGCCGGTGACCAGGGTGCGGAGCAGTTCGCTCTTGCCGGAGCCGGTGGCGCCGACGATCAGGCCGTGCGGGCCCATGCCGCCCTGCGCGGACTCCTTGAGGTCCAGGACGAGTTGCCGGCCGCCGCTGTCGAAGCCGATCGGCATGCGCAGCACCTCCTCGTCCTGCGCGTCGACCCAGAGCGACTCGGGGCTGAAGTTCTCCAGGTCGGAGATGCCCAGCATGCTGGGCAGCGACATGGTCTGGGCGAGGATCTCCTCGCCCTCCGCGGACAGCGCGAGCGGGGCCAGCGCCCGCGCGACGGCCTCGCACAACGGCAGTTCCGCGCGGGCCGCGACGGCCGACTCGACCGCGGAGCGGGCGTCGGCGCGGCGGCCCTCGACGGTGACGGCGCCGTGTGCGTCGAGGCGTACCCGGACGTCGGCGCGGGTGGGTTCGTCGTTCTCGTGCTCCACCAGGCAGATGACGGTGATCGCGCTCTGCGGGCCGGCCGCGGCGAGGAGTTCGGCGGCGAGCGGCGAGCGGGCCCAGGCGGCCCGCGGCAGGTAGCGGTCGAGGACGACGACCAGGCGGCGCCGGGTGTCCGGGCCCTCCCGCACGGCCATGGTCAGCCGGCGGGACGGCTGCTGGGCGGCCGCCTCCAGTGCCTGCTGGAGATGGTCGGCGATGCCTTCGAAGTCCTCGGCGACCAGCGGGACCACGCCGGCGTCCCCGGTGGTGTCGGGTTCATGGGTGTGGGGCAGCCACTTGGCCCAGTTCCAGTCCTCGCCGCCGGTCGCGACGGCGATGCCCACGTCGTCCGGCGCGTGCAGTACGGCGATCTGGCAGAGCAGTGCGCGCACGGCCTCGCGGGCCGCCTTGGGCGGCCCGAGGACGCTGACCACACCGGCCTTCGCCAGGTCCAGCACGGCGGGCTGGTCGCCGACCACGGACATCGAGTCGACCAGCCGGTCGGCCGCCGTCTTGGCCCGCGGGTCGTACTCCACGGTCGGGTCGTTGCGGGTCGACATCCGGATGGGCGTCGTCAGCGGCGCGTTGCCCGAGCCGACGGACACCTTCAGGAAGTCGGGGTCGGTCACCCGGCGCTCCCACACCCGGCGGCGCTGGGACGCGATCGCCCAGAGCCGGTGCGGCGAGGGGAACTGCCAGGCGGCGACGGCGCGTTGGCTCTCCGCCACCTGCCGGGCGGTGCGCCGCACCTCGACCAGGTGGTCCAGGTAGCGGTCGCGGGCGCGCAGCTTCTGCTTGCGGGCCTGTCCGCGCATCTGCATCCGCACGCCGACGGTGACGCCGATGGACAGCACGACGAACGCGATGCCCAGCAGCACCAGCATCCGGCGGCCGCCGGACATCAGATAGGCGGCCATGCTGATGCTGGACAGCAGCGGCATCAGCAGCATCAGCCAGCTGCCGTTGCTGTCCTTGCCGACCGGCTGCGGCGGCGCGGAGAGCACCACCGGGTCGGTGGGCAGCGTGGGCGGCACCACCCTGGCGGGCCGGTGGAAGATGACCCGGGACATCAGATCTCCTCGTCGGTCGGGCTCACGGGCGCGGTCATCGCCGGGAACGGCGGTCGGGGAAGCGCGGTGCGACGGAGGCCCTCTTGTTCTCGGTCTTCTCGCCGTTCAGCCCGGCCAGCATGTCCTGCAGGCCGCCGGTGATGCCCGACATGACCTCGGCGCGCTGGTCGGTGACGGTGTCGTGGGCGCTGTCGATGGCTTCGACGAGGAGCCGGACCAACCGCTCCGGGTTGTCCGGGTCGATCACCGACGGGTCGATGCGCAGGTCCACGACCCGGCTCTCGGCCGAGACGGTCGCGCTGATCATGCCGTCCGAACTGTGGCCCGTGGCCTCGATGTTGCGCAGGTCGAGCTGTGCGTCCGCCACATTGCCCTGGATCCGCCGGGCTTGGTTGGCGAGCGCGGAGAAATCGATCTGCTCGTACTCGGGCATGCGGGCATCTCCCGTCCTGGGGGCTGTTGTTCGCTGAGAGGTTCCGCTGAGGGGTTCCACTCGGAGATACGGATCCGGGGCCGGATCGGGTCTGTGTCACTTTTGCGAGGAACAGATCTCGAAGGGGATCCGCAGACCGCCGACGGTGAGCACGGCCCGGCGCCCGAGAGCGTTCGCGACGGCCTGGGCCAGCACCGTGCCGGCGAGGGAGGAGTTCCCGTCCGCCACGGTCAGGTACAGGTCGGCGTGGCCGGACGCCGTGCCCGCCTTCGCGAGCTCCGCCTCGATGTGGCCGGCCAGCCTGGCTCCCAGTTCCCGCGCGTGCTCCTCACCCGTCTTAGTGTCCTCCCGGACCAACGCCTCGTTCAGGAGCCGGAGTTCGCCCGCGGACACCGCGTCCTCCACCTGGAACTCACGCTTTCTGACCACCACGGAGAGCGGCAGCCTGCGGCCGGGGGCGGCGCCGTAGCGGGGGTTGGGGATCCACTCGCCGAGGGTGTTGCCCTCGCCGCCGGGGACGATGGCCCAGCCGCCCTTGACGAACCGGGAGGCGACGCCGCCGGCGAAGAGGACCTCGTCCCCGCCGGTGGCCTCCTGGGGGATCCCGTAGGCGTCGAGCGTGGCGCCGATGTCGATGCCGCCCGGCGCGTCGATCTCCCAGACGAACCCCTCGCTCAGCCGTCGCGCGGCCGCCTCGGGCGTGGTGTCGGCGCTCACGAACCCATGGCCGGCGCCGCCCACCTGGGCGTAGGCGACCAGGTCCAGGCCCGTGCCACCCGGCACCAGCCCTGCGGTGCGGACCGTTTCGGGGCTGCCGGTGGCCGCGACGAAGACCTTCCCTCCCGGGTACGGGATCGGCGGGGGGATGACGTCGGCCGCGTCCGTGGGAATCGCGGCGTTCGGCATCGGCCCCTCGACGAGCTCCACGGGGGCGGAGGTGTGCGCCGTGTCCCGGCCGGCCGCGGACGGCTGCCGCTCTCCGGCGCCGGTGTGCTGTCCGTCGGCCGCTGTCACGAGGGCGGGGGCGGGCGCCGCCTGGGCGGGGGCGGCCAGCGTGGGCGGGTCGGTGCGGACCCATTCGGACTGTGAAGTGGACCCTTGCGGCTGTGGGGCCACGACGATGAAGTGCTCCTCGGTCCCGGTGTCGTGGAAGAGATCGAGGTCCACCGCGGGCGTGTACACGGTCCTGGTGGTGGCTGTCCGGCTGGACAGGGCCTTCGCCAGGGCCCGGCCACGGCCGGTGTGCGGCACGATGGGCACGATCGCCTCGCGCGTCGGGCGGCCGTTCAGCACCGGGTCGTTGGTGAGCAGTTCGGCGATCTCCTCGGCGGGCGCCGGGCGCCGGGAGCCGTCGGGCCAGGGCATGTCGAGGTGGTCGGCGGCGCCCTTGGCCAGCACGAAGTAGGCGGCGGGCCGCTGGCCGGGGAGAGCTCCGGCGGCACGCCAGGGCGTGTAGCGCATCTGGGCGTTGGCTCCGTCGGTGCCGTTGGCCGAGGCGAGGTACTTGTCCGGGATCAGCGGGTCGGTCAGGGCCGTGCCGGTCCAGTTGCGCCCGATGATGTGGCCGCTGTCCGATTCGAGCAGGGTCTCCGGGGACAGGGCTCCGTTGCGTTCCAGGTGGAACGCGGCGAGCGCGGTCGGGCTGTGGACGTCGCGGCCGACCGCGGCCGCCCCGGCCGCCGTCCAGAGGAGTTCGGCAAGCCGTGCGTCGTCCACGGTCTCGGAGGCGTCCAGGTGCAGGACCTTGACCGCCAGGGCGTTGACGTCGGCGGCTGCCTCCAGACCTTCGACGGCCTTGACCGTCGCCCACAGCAGCCGCTGCCGGTGGACCTCCGTGACCGGGCCGGCGTCGAGGTCCAGGACCCGGACGGCCCGCTCGTCCTGATCGCCGTGCGCCATCGCCGCGAGTGCCTTGTCCACCGACGGGAGCGGGGCGAAGTCGCGCAGCGCCGTCCCGGCCGACCGGGCCTCCGCCGCCGCCAGCACCGCGCGTACGTCCGTCGAGTCCAGGGCCGAGCCCGCGGGCCGTCCGAGGTGCGACCGGACGACCCGCGCCAGCAGCTCCATGGTGAACTGCCCGGTGTCCCGCAGCCCCGGATCGTTGCGGCGCATCGACTCCAGCGCGCCGACCCCCCGCAGCAACCGCTGGTACTCCCCGTGGGCATCGTCCTTGTCGTCCTCGACCGAGGCCCCGAACACCTGCCGCAGAGCCCGCACCAACCGCAGCGTCGCGCCCCTGGCCTCCTCTGCAACCGGGTCCGTACCCGTGTGCAGACCCGCCGTGCGAGCCAGCTCGTCCAGCGCCGACCCCGCCGGCTCCGGCCGCAGCTCCAGCCACCTGTGCCGCCCGCCCTCGGCGGTCGTGGCGATCCCCTGCCGCCTCACCCCCTGGTCGAGCGTGAGGTAGTAGACCCGGTCGACCGCGAACACCGTGCGGTCGGTGTGGTCGGCCACCTGCTGGGCCTCGGAGACGGTCGCCAGCGGATCGGCGACGAACGGGCTCCGCCCTGCGATGTGGATGTAAGGGAGACCGTCCGTGGCCGCACCGACCCAGCACGACGTGAGCACCACGACTCCGTCGGCGTCGAGCCCCTGCAGACTCGGGCGCCGCTGGAGGTACCCGCCGAGCTGGTCGCCGCGCACCTGCTCGTGGGTCCCGTCCGTCGTCACGATGGCGAACGCGCCCGGGCTCCCGTGCAGAGCGAAGTAGTACGCCGGCCGGCCGGCCCAGGGCACCTTCTCCGCAGCGCCGTGCTGGTTCTCGGAGACCGGGTCGATGTGCACGTACTCGTTCAACGTCGGCAGAGCCTGGTAGTACCGCTCGCGGTCGGCCTGGTCCCGCCTGGTGAACACGGAACGGCCGTACGGGCGCCCGTCGGTGGCGAGGGTGTAGCTCATGATCTCGTCGTCGGGGACCAGGGTCCCGTCGATCGTGCGTACGAAGCGCTCCCGCACACCGGAGGGGCGGGCCGTGGGCGCCGGATCGTCCGGCTCGCTTGCGAACCAGCTGCCCATCGGCTCCCCCGCCACATGGCGGTCGACCACCTCGATCCGGGTCTGCTGCGTGAGCGAGTGCTCGGAGAGCTTCACCTTGCCACCGTGCGACCACACGGTCCTGCCGGTCCGGGCGGCGGCTGTACGCGGCAGACGCGGGCTCATGGCACCGGCATGCGGGACGGCGAGTACGAGGGGGAGCCGGCCGTCGAGCGCGGCCAGGTCCTGGTCCATGGCGAGCAGCTCGGCGAACTCCTCCAGCGGCACGGGCGGCCGGGTGCCGTCCGCCAGCTTCACCGCGATGTGGTCGTGATCGCCCTTGGCCGCGATGACATAGGGGCGGTTGTCGCCGGTCCCCTGCTGCCCCCACAGCGCGACGGCGTTGTCGACGACCTTGCCGCCGCCCAGCCGCTGGTAGGAGTCCGTGACCAGGTCGGTAATCGGGCTGTCCGTCCAGTTGCGACCCAGGGCCCTGCCGTCCGGAGCGGTGATCCGGGTCGCGTCGGACAGCGCCCCGCGCCGCCAGAGGTCGTACGCGCCCAACGCCGCGAGACTCGTCGCCCGGCCCGCAGCGACGGCCTCGTCCACCAGGTCGTACAGCGCGCGCCGATGGGCGTCCCGCACCGTTTGGTACTCGCCCAGGTGCAGGATCTGGCGGGCCAGCGGATCCGGGTCGAAGGCCCCTTCGGCCAGGCCGGATCCGGGTTCTGCCAGCCGCAGGGCGTTCAGCCGCTCGATGGCCGGTGAGCGCGGTGCCAGGTCGATCTCGATCTCCGCCCGCCGCCGAAGGACCCGCAGGTCCACGCCGTCCGACTGGCCGTCGACGGCCAGGTTCCGGCCTCCGCTGAGGCTGTTGATGCGGAACGCGTCGGCGTCGACACGAACGGCGGTGGACGGATCGTTCTGCTGGAGCAGGTTGAGGGCGTTGTCCAGCTCGGTCCGGAGCACGTCGGCGACGGCGTCGGCGCGCTCCTGGCCCGTGGCGTCGGCGCCCCGATCGCTGCTGGCCGCCTTGAGCCACGAGCCGTTGCCGTATCCGGTGACGGTGATCCACGGCGCCGGGTGTCCGTCCCGGATGTCCCGCAGGCCTGCCTCAGCCACCTTGGCGACCAGGGTGGCGAGATTGCCGCGCTGGACCGCGTCGATGTCCTTGGAGCCCTCCTCGAAGGTGACCTTTCCCGTCGTCCAGGGCACCGAGGAGGTCTCCGCGGTCTCCTCGACGGCGGCCGGCGCTGCGCCGGCGACGGGTGCCTGGCTTGTCGCCGCCGTATTGGTGAGGGGTTCTCCGGTCGTCGACGCCGCGTTGGTGAGGCGTTCCTCCGTCGCCGGTGCTGCGTTGGTGAGGACCGGCAGCGCGGACGATGCCTGGGCCGGTGGGGTCAGAGCCGCGGGGGCGGTGCTGTCCCAGCCTGTCGTGGAGTTCGCCCCCCGGTGTTCGTGAACGGACAGGTAGTACTGGTTGGCCGTGGTCTCGTGGTAGAGGTTCGCCTGGGTCGTGGCCATGAAGACGGTCCTGCTGGTCGCCGCCCGGTCCGAGAGAGCCGCCATCAGGCGGCCGCTCCGGCCGGTGTGCCGAACGACCGCCACGATCGGCTCCTCGGGCGCACGCCTGCTCAGCTGGTTGTCGTTGGCCAGCAGTTCGGCGATCTCGTCGGCGGGCACCGGGCGCCGGGAGCCGTCCGGCCACGGCATGTCAATGTGGTCGCGACTGCCGTCGGCCACCACCAGGAAGGCGGGTTTCATCGGCCCCGTACCGGTTGCGGAGGCATCCCACGGCACGGGGCGGACCACGGCGCTGGTCTGGCCTACGGCCGGGTCCACGGCGATGTACCTGTCGCTGATCAGCGGTTCGGTCATCGGCGTGCCGGTCCAGTTGCGGCCCGTCACCCGGCCGCTCCAGGAGTGGAGCAGCGTGTCCTTGGACAGGGCACCGTTGCGTTCCAGGTGGAACGCGGCGAGCGCCGTCGGGCTGTGGACGTCACGGCCCGCGGCGGCGGCCCCCGCCATGGTCCAGAAGAGCTCCGTACGCCGTGCGTCGTCCATGGGCTGGGCGGAGGCGTTCAGGTGCAGGACCTTGACCGCCAGGGAGTTGACGTCGGCGGCGGCCGACAGGCCCTCGACGGCCTTGGCCGTCGCCCACAGCAGCCGCTGCCGGTGGACCTCCGTGACCGGACCGGTCTCCAGGCCCAGAACCTCGACGGCCCGTTGGCCGGGATCGCCCTTCGCCAGCCATGTGAGGGCCTCGTCCACCGAGGGCAGCGCGACGAAGTCACGCAGCACAGTCCCCGGCTGCTGGGCCTGCGCCGCCTGCAACACGGGCAGGACGTCCGTCGAGTCCAGGGCCGAGCCCGCGGGCCGTCCGAGGTGCGAACGGACGACCCGCGCCAGCAGCTCCATGGTGAACTGCCCGGTGTCCCGCAGCCCCGCGTCGTTGTGGCGCATCGACTCCAGCGCGCCGACCCCCCGCAGCAACCGCTGGTACTCCCCGTGGGCATCGTCCTTGTCGTCCTCGACCGAGGCCCCGAACACCTGCCGCAGAGCCCGCACCAACCGCAGCGTCGCGCCCCTGGCCTCCTCCGGAACCGGGTCCGCGCCCGTGTGCAGACCCGCCGTGCGAGCCAGCTCGTCCAGCGCCGACCCCGCCGGCTCCGGCCGCAGCTCCAGCCACCTGTGCCGCTCCCCCTCGGTGGTCGTGGCGATCCCGTGCCGCTTCACCCCCAGGTCGTAGGTGAGGTAGCTGACCCGGTCGGCCGCGAACACCGTGCGGTCGGTGTGGTCGGCCACCTGCTGGGCCTCGGAGACGGTCGCCAGCGGATCGGCGACGAACGGGGCCCGGCTGCCGAGGCTGGCCGAGACGTGACCGTCCGCAGCCGCGCCCACCCAGCAGGACAGGAGCACCAGGACACCGTCGGCGGGAAGACGCCGAAGACTGGGCCGGCGCCGCAGATAGCCGCCGACCTGGTCGCCTCGGGCGCCCTTCGGGGTTCCGTCGGCCCGCGCGATCCGGAACGCGCCGGGTTCCCCGTGCAGGTTGAAGAAGTACGCCTCGCGGCCGGCCCAGGGCACGTTCTCGGCCGGACCCTGGAAGCCCCCGCTGACGGGGTCGATGTGCACGTACCCGTTCACCGAGGTCAGGGACTCGTAGTACTGCTCCCGCCGGAGCACCTCCTCCCCGTCGAGCACGGCACGGCCGTGCGTGCGGCCGTCCACGGCGATGGTGTGGCTCATGATGTCGTCGTCCGCGACGAGCGTCCCGTCGGTCATGCGCATGAACCGCTCCTCGGCCCCGGCGGGCGAGGCGTCGAGCGAGAGGACGTCCGGCTCGCTGGCGAACCAACTGCCCAGCGGGTCCACGGTCTGATTGCGGTAGACCTCCGCGATCCGGGTCCGCTGCGACACCGGGTCCTGGTAGAGCTTCACCTCGCCGCTGTGCGCCCATACGGTCCTGCCGGTCCGGGCGGCGGCGGTGCGCGGCAGACGCGGGCTCAGGGCACCCGCACGCGGGACGGCGAGTACGACGGGGAGCCGGCCGTCGAGCGCGGCCAGGTCCTGGTCCATGGCGAGCAGCTCGGCGAACTCCTCCAGCGGTACCCGGGGCAGGGAACCGTCCGTGAGTCGTACCCTGACATGGTCGTGGCCGCCCTGGGCGGCGATGACGTAGGGGCGGTCGTCAGCGACACCCGACTGCTGCCACAACGCCGCCGGGCTGTTCAGGATGTGGCTCTCGAACAGCTCGAAGTAGGACTTCGTGGCCAGGTTGTTGACCGGGCTGCCCGTCCAGTTGCGACCCAGGGCCCTGCCGTCCGGAGCGGTGATCCGAGTCGCGTCGGACAGCGCCCCCTGCCGCCAGAGGTGGTACGCGCCCAGTGCCGCCAGGCTGGTGGCCCGGCCGACCGCGATCGCCTCGTCCACCACTGCGTACAGCTCCCGGCGGTGGGCGTCGCGCACCGGCTGCTGCGGGTCCAGGTGCAGGATCTGGCGGGCGAACGGATCCGGGTCGAAGGGCGCCTCGCGCAGCGCGCGATCAGGGCCGGCGAGCCGTAGGTTGTCCAGCAGTTCCACGGCCGCCGAGCGGGGCGCCAGGTCGATCTCGATCTCCGCCCTCCGCCGCAGGACCCGCCGGTCCACGCCGTCCGGGGGGCTGCCGTAGGAGATCTGCCGTCCCTCGCTGCGGGAGACGACCTTGAAGGCGTCGGAGTCGATGCGCCCGGCGGTGGGCGGGTCGTTCTCCTGGAGCAGGTACAGGGCGTTCCATATCTCGGTCCGGAGCAGGCCGGCGACGGCGTCCGCGCGCTCCTGGCCGGTGCGTTCGGCGCCCCAGTCGCTGAGTCCCGGCGTCAGCCACGAACCGTTGCCGTACCCGGTGACGGTGATCCAGGGTGCCCAGAGTCCGGCCCGGATGTCGCGGACACCCACCTCCACCACCTTGCGGGCGAGTGCGCTGAGCCGGCTGCGCTGGGCCGGATCGATCTCCGTCGAGCCCTGCGCGAAGGTGACCTTTCCCGAGGTCCAGGTCCCCGATGACGCGGTCGCTTCGGTGGTGGCCGGATCGAGGCCGTCCCGGCTGGTGGCAGAGGCGGCTGTATCGGCCGCGGCCGGCTGTTCGGGACCGGCGACGGTACCGGTCGGCGGGCTCGCCGGGGACACGGTGGGCAGGGAGACGAGCTGGTCGGGGTGGGTGGCACCGGCGGCGAGGCTCTTCCAGGAGGCGGGCGTCGGGAACGTGGCGAAGAGATCGTTGTCGTACAGGACGTTGCCGCGCAGGTCGGCGGCGATGTCGCTGAAACCGGTTCCGCTCCACTCCTGGCTGAAGGGTGGGACGCCTTCGGCGGCGAACGACACCGAGACCGCGTCGTCGCCCGGCTTGTGGGTCACGGTGATGGTCAGTTCGTCGGCGAGGCCGGGGCGGCTGACCACGAACGACCGGACCAGCGGGTCGGTGCCGCCCACCTCGCGGACCGTGGCGTCCTGCAGGCCGGGCCACCTGCGCAGGGAGCTCTGCTCGAACGCCCTGCCGAAGTCGTCGAACGCGGTCACCGACGGGAGGCCCGGCCACGGCTCGGTGATCACGCTCTCCAGCTCACCGGCCGGGATCTGCTCCGCGCGGACCGGGATGACGGTGATGCCGTCCTCGACCCGGGACGGGCCGGTGCGGATCAGCCTGGTCGGGGAGAGGGTCACCTCCCACTGGTCCTGGTTGAGCGCCGGCGCGTCATCGGCTGTCCCGGCGTAGCCGGGCGGATAGGCCATCACGAACTTGCCGTGGTCGGCCGGGACGTCGATTTCGAAGATCACGCGGTTGCTGTCGATGCCGTGCCTGGCCCACGTGGCCTGGAACTCACGGGATTGGGAGGTGGAGGCGGGCAGCCGCTCGATGAACTGATCGGCCTGTGCCGCTTCAGGGTCCATGGACACACCGCGCCACAGGGTGACGCGCTGGTTCGGACCGGCGTGCAGCAGCCCCTTGGTGATCTTGTTGAAGGTCCGGGCCTTGGCGACCAGGTCCCTGTCGCCCTCGAGGGCGCGGGGGGTGACGAAACCGCCGTAGCCCTTCTTCGACGTGAACGCGCCGATGGTGACACCCAGCATGTACAGCTTCAGCTGCTGGTCGGCCGCGGCCGCGCCCAGATGGGTCCGGGCCAGGTTCACGGCGGCGTCCCAGCGTTCACCCTGCTCGCCGGAGAGATGTGCGGGCCGTACCGGTGGGGTGAGCTCCGGTGCGGACACCGTGCTGAACCCGCCCGTGGTCCGGCGGTAGATCTGGTTGCCGGCCGTCGAGGCGATGATGATCTCGTCGCCCTCGCCCAGCCTGGCCGGCCACTCGGCACCGTCGGCGTGCACGTCACCGACGTTCCCGCCCGCGATCGTGATCATGGAGCCGTGGAAGGTGCCGCCGCTCAGCAGGACGCTCTCCTCGGCGAGGCGCAGACCGCCCAGGCGAGCGAACGTCCAGGTGTGCACGGCCGGACCACCGGTCGCCGCCAGCTCCTGCACGACGACCCTGTTGTTCACGTTCGCCACACTGAACAAGCCCGAATCGGCGCCGGTCCCGAGCAGCTTCGGAGCCTCGCCGCGAGGTGCCCGCAGAAGCATCCCCTCCTGGCCGGGCACCTGGACGACCGTCCGCCCGTCGACCGCCGGGAGCGGCGCCGGAGCGAGGCTCTCGTCCGACGCGGGCACCGGCACGTCGGCCACGGGCGTCCGCTGCGGCTCGGGCTCCTGTGCCTGCTCGCCCAGTCCGGACGGCGTCGGGTCGGGTACCAGGACCGCGGAGGCCTCGGATGCCCGGCCGGGTGCAGCACGACCTGCCGCCGCGGCGCGCCGGGCCGCCCCCTGCTCCTTCTTCGCCTGGCGCCGTGCCAGCTTCTCCTCCGCCAGCGCCGCCCGCTCCTGCTCGGTCGGCGCGGCCGTGCCGGGTTTCGTGGGCCTGGCGGCGTTGGGCAGCAGGCGACCGATGTCGCGCAGTGCCGACCACTGGGAATCGGTGAAATGGTCCTGCCCGGCCTTGCGCAGTTCGCTCAGCGTCTGCGCGAACCTCGCCGGCTTCTGCTCCGCCCACTTCGGCGGCGCGGGAAGTGTCCCCTCCGCGAGACCCGCCATCGTCTCGCTCAGCGCCCGCTCCTCCGAGAGCCGGTCGGCCAGGGCGAGGATGTCCGCGGCGTCACGGAGCCGCTTCTCCACCACCCACGCCGCGCCGTCCGCGTCGGAGGGATCCGCCTTGCGTGCCACGAACGCGAGGACCTTGTCGGCGAAGAGCCGGGCGGTGTCCACCACGCTGACGTCGACGGTGTCCGAGCCGTCCACCACCTGGAGCGGGCGCGCCGCCACGGGGACCGGCGCGAGGGTCACACTCGTCTCGACATCGCCGAACCGCCCACGCACCGTCGTCCCGGAGGACTGCTCACCGTCGACCAGGACGTCGTCCTGGATGTGCCGCATGATCGCCGCGCGCTGCTCGGCCCCGACGCCGTCGGGCAGAGTGAGCCGCATGTCCAGATCCTGGATGGAGCGCACCGGCCTGACCGCCGACACAGCGCCGCCGCCCCCGAGGCTGACCACCGCCTCCAGGCCGAAGCGCTCGCGCAGCGCGGCGGTCACCGTCTCCTCCAGCAATGCCGCCGTACCGAGGCGGAACTGCGATTCGGGGTCGTCGTCCTGCCGATAGCCTTCCTCTCCCGGGGAGACGTCCCGCGCCTGCTCGGGCACCGGGGGCGCGGGACGCGTCGGCATCGGGGGAATCGTCACCGGGTCGGCGGTCCGCGCCGACAGCGACGAGGTACGTTCCGGGATCGGCGGCGCCGGGGCCGGACGGCTCGGCATCGCGAGCTCCGGAGCCGGGTGGGAGTGCTTCGCGGACAACGACGAGGTACGCGCCGGCACCGCAGGTGCCGGGCGGGTCGGCATCGGAGGTGCCGGCGTGGGGCGGGTCGGGACCGGCGGGGCCGGGGCCGGGCGGGTCGGCATCGGGGGCACCGGGGCCGGCGGCGGAGCCAGGAGGCCGTTCAGCCGGTCCTCCAGGCCGTCCGCGAGCCTGCCGGTCGCCTTGTCGATCGGCAGCATGCCGAACAGTCCGTCCGGGATCTTGACGCTGACCGTTCCGTGCGGGCCCTTGATGATCGCGGTGACGTCGAAGCGGTAGAGCCGGTAGTTGCGCTGGCCTTCCTTGTTGCGTTCGTCGGTGTCGCCGATGGCGGTGGTCCGTTTGCGGCCGTTGATCCAGTTCTTGATGGTGATGGGCAGCCGGTCGAACATCTTGTGGTCGCCCAGCGAGCCGCCCATCTCGGGCCCGAGCGTGAACTGCCAGCCGCTCTCCCGCTCCACGGCGTGCTTGGGTTCCTCGTCGGTCTGCGTGTACGTCCGCTGCTTGATGAGGGTGCCCTCGGGCGGGCCCAGGATCTCCGCACCGTCCAGCCGCAGGCCCACGACGGCCTTCTTGTCGCCGACCGGGACCTCGTAGGTCTGCTTCAGCAGCTCCTTGATGTGCGGCCGCAGCATGTTCCCGCTGGTGAAGTGCTGGTAGCGCAGCCCCGCCCGGGTGGTGAAGTCGAGGCCCGAGACATGCGGGGGCGCGTTGACATCGAGAACGGGCGGAGTGCGGTGGCGTACGGCGGTGACGGCCGCCCAGCGCCCGATGGACGCGGCGGCGGGCACGGACCACGGGTGCAGGTTCTCCAGCAGGGCCTCCGGCAACTCGGCCGCCCGGTCCGGCTCCTGCTCCTGCTCCTGCTCCTGCTCCGCGACGGACTCGGACGCCTGGGGGGCCGGGACGGCCTGCTGTTCCTGGGGCGGCTCGGTCCGCGGCTCGGCGGGCTGCGCCGGATCGGGCTTCTCGAGCGTGCTCGGCTTCGGCGCGGGCTCCCAGCCGACCTCGGTCTCGTGGGCTCCGGTGAGGTCGATGGCCCGAGGCCATTCCTCGACCGCGGCCGTGAGGTGCCGGGGCACGAGCAGTCGTACGCTGCCGCCCTGCACCGGCGCCGCGTTGCCCGGGGTGCCGTCTCCCGCGTCGTACCAGGTGAACACCCCCTTGTCACGGCTCGGCCGGCCGGAGAACAGGCGGGTGATCCGGCCGACGCCGCGCGCGGGCAGAGTCAGCGCCTCCGGCAGTTCGGTGGTGGTGCCCATCTCGACCCGGAAGGTGACGTCGTGGTTGAACTCCTCCGAGGCGTCCTTGGGGTTGGCCCGGTAGATCTTGACCTTCTTCTTGGCCTCCTCGTCCGCCTCACCGCGGGACGCGGAGTATTCGACGCCGCCTTCCAGACCGCCGTGCAGCGACCCGGCCCCGATCCGGCCACGCAGATCCAGTCCGCCGCTGAACTCGGCGCCGGAGGCCTCACTCTTCGAGTCCTCGTCCACCGACTCGCCCCGCAGGGTGAGCTTGATGTCGTCCCGGGCCCGCTGCCCGGCCGCCGCGCCGAGCCGGGTCGCGGTGACCTTCACCCACAGATAGCGGGTGGTGCCGAGGGGACCCGGCACCGGGAACCAGCGGCTCACGCCCTGGTTGGTGGTCAGGGCGTGCCACTCGGTCCGCAACGCGTCGGAGGAGAACGACGAACTCAGCGACCGCATCAGCAGGTTCGGCCGCGGCGCGACTCCCGGAGCGCTCTCCGTGGTCATGACGCCGCGGTCGCGCAGCCGCCCGGTGATCGCGTTCAGCACACGGTCGGCGCGCATCACCTCGGGGTGCCCGATGCCGGCGATCAGATCCTGGTGGAGGTAGGTGCGGGTCCTGGGCGGTGGCGCGACGGACTGCTGCCGGGCGGTCGGCGCGAGCCGGCCGGGGTCCGGTACGGCGGCGGTGGCGGCCGCGGCCGTACCGGGGTCGGTGGCGTGCTCCTCGCCGTCGGGCGGGGTGACGACGATCGTCGGGAGGGTGGCGGGGGCCGCGGCCGCGGTGACGTCGGCCGCCGCGGCCGGGGCCGCGTCGACGGCCGACTCCTCGCCTTCGGGGGAGGTGACGACGATCGTCGGGACGGTGACGGGGGCCGCAGCCTCGGTCGCACCGGTCACCGGAGCGCTGGTCGTGACGGCCGGCGGGGCGCCCGCGGGCATGATGTCGGAGAGCCGGCGTTCGGGGGTGAGCAGGTCGAGGGCCTCGTCGGCGGTCAGGAACTCCGTCGTCTCGGTGAGCTCCTTGCCGCGCCAGCGGACGTACGTCACCTCGAAGACCGGCGTCGTGCGCACCGTGTGGACGTCGCCGCCGTAGGTCGCCCGGGTGATGTCGATCCGTCCGGCCGTCTTGCCCGATCCGTCGCCCCACTTCTTGGCGGCCTCACCGTATCCCTGGACGGTCAGCCGGCCGCCCACGCCGCCGTGGTGGCCTCCCTCGTCGTTGGCGTCGGAGCCGAACCGGAACTGCGGTCCGAGGGAGCCGGCCAGCCCGAGGGACCACTCGCCCTCCTTCTCGGCCGCATGGCTCGACGCGGCCTGGGCGTAGTGCTCGACCTCGACATCCGGGCTGCGGCCCAGGTCGCTCGGGGCATGGGTGTGCAGCTTCACCCGGAACGCCTGCTTGTGCCTGCCGTCCTTCGGAAGCTCGGACTCGTGGCCGAAGGCGCCGGTCATGGCGCCGAACCGGGAGGTCAGGATCCCGGGGTGGGCGAGGTCACGGATCTCCTCCGGCCACTCGGCCGGGTTGCGCAGCCAGCTGTCGGGCAGTCTGTGCTGCCTCGCGTACATGCGGGCGCCGAGCTGGGCCAGCTCCGGCATCAGGTGGAAGACCGGGTACAAACCGTGGGTACCGCTGCTGAAGTCCAACGGCCGCTCGGTCTCCGGGCGGTGCCCGGTGGCCTCGGTCCGGCCCGCCGCCTGGGCCTGCTCCAGGGAGACGGGCCGATCCGGGACGTGCTCGTGCGGAACGACGATCCGCGCGGTCGTGGGGTTGCTGCCGCTGAGGTACGACGGCTTCTTTCCCTCCGGTGTGACCGTCCACTGCAGGGTCATCCCGTAGCGGTGCTCGTCGACCTTCTTGGCCGTCTCCGTACGCCGGTACTCCTTGGCCAGTCCGGAGAACTTGTCGCTCTTGCCGCCGGAGCGGCTCAGCAGTCCGCGGAAGGCGCCCACGGCGAGCCGGAAGGGCGGGGTCTTGATGTGCAGGGAGCCGATGTTGAACTCGTGCTCCGGAATGGCGAGCCGGGCGCCGCCGCCGAACGCGAACCGGGCCTTGGCGCCCTTGCCGCGCTCCCCCGCGACCGTCGCACCGTTGACGACCCGGGCGTTGACCTTCATCGAGTAGGTCTCGCCCAGCGGGTTGTCCTCGTTCACCGGACCGGTCAGCGGGTTGGCTCCGGTGACCCGGTCGCCCCAGCTCATCTTCGCCGACACCTTGTAGCGGCGCCCGCCGACCTCGATGGTGCGGTGGATGCCCAGCAGCGCCTGGTTCGGGTCGGCCTCCAGCGCGGAGCGGCCGTAGAACATCGCGAGGTCCCGGTCGGCGTTCGCCCAGTCGCTCTTCGAGGCCTTCTTGGCTCCGAGCGCCTTGACGTGGTGCCGCTCGATGGCGTCGCGGAGGTTCTGCTGAAGTCCCTCCGAGCCCGGCAGGGCGATCGGCATGCCGAAGCCGAGGCCCCGGCGTGCGGCCAGCGGCAGCGGCTCGCGCGGATGCGGCCGCAGCAGGCCCGGCCCGGACACGTCCATGCCGAAGCGGAACGGTGAGCGCGTGGTCGGCAGCTTCCTGACCTGCCGGGGCGCGGGCAGCGCGAAGACCCGGTGGCGTCGGGCGTTCTCGCCGCCGTCCACCGGGCGCAGGTCGGCGGTCCAGCCCGGACCGACCGTACCTTCCACGAACTGGGCGGCCTCGCGCTTCGGCACGCTCTGCTCGGACTCGGTGGTCACCACGACCGGGGCGATGTTGTGGGTGCTGGACTCCATGGTGGCGGTCAGCCGGAGCCCGGTGCGGTAACGGCTCTGGTCGCCGAAGACGTTCAGCACCGTGTGGCTCATGTGGGCGGTGTCCAGGGAGTAGCCGGTGCCGCGGTCGCCGGTCACGGACAGGCCGACGGCGGGGGCGACGCCCTTCACCTCGACCGACTCGTGTTGCGGGGCCTCCTGCCCGGGGAGGGTGGTCTCGGGGTCGGTGCCCGCGGTCGACGCGTCGGAGGCACCGCCGATACCGGCCGTGTTGTAGCCACCGCCGAGGCCGGCGACCGACGCACCCTTGCTGGACGCCGTACGGCTGAAGCCCGCGCCGATGTCGTCACGTGTGCCGACGTTGGTGTCGCCGACGTACTGGAGGCTGTCGACCTGGGCCTGGATGCGCAGATGCCCCTGGAACTTCTTGCCCAACGGCCCGGAGACCTCGATGCTGTTGGAGACGTCCCCGCCGGTCCACCAGGCATAGCGGTTGCGCGCGGTCGGCTCGCTGAGGAAGCCCTGGGACTTGTCCATCCCCAGCCCGGTCATGATCTTCTTGACGTGGGGGGCGGGGAGACCGGCGGCGAGGAGGTTGCGCTGGAGTCCCGCGATGACGGGCGTGAGGTTGACCGCGTTGAGCAGCTCCCTGGCCTGGGACGGGCCGCCCTTGCGGGGCTTGACGGGGCGCGGCTGCTCGGGGGCGTGGCGGTCCGGCTGCTGCTGGCCCGCGTCCGAGTAGGGGGCGGGAAGGTCGACCTGGACACGTTCGGGCACGGTGACCGGACGGTTCGCGCCCGTGACCTCCTCGCCGCCGACGAAGACGTGCATCTCGAGGCCGGCCGTGAACCGGTTGAACTTGTTGATGAAGGGCTTGCGGCCGGACAGGACCGTCTGCGCCCAGGAGTCGCTCTTCTCCTTCGAGGAGCCGACGAGGACCTGCGGCACGGCGAGGGCGGCGATCGAGGCGGCGACACTCGTGCCCAGGTTGAGGGCGGTGAACAGGACGGAGTCGGCGCCCTGGACCGTCTCGCGGCTGGTCTCGCCGCCGGTCTGGGTCACCGCGAAGCCGACCGGGTACTCGCTGACATCGCCCGTCTTCGGAGGCACGGGGGACAGCGTCCGCAGCATCGGGCGGAGCCACACCAGGCGGCCGTCGACGACCACCGTACGGCCGACCGCGAGCACGTTGTCCCAGTCCTTGGGCTTGACGGTCAGCAGCAGTTTCCGGACCTCGTCCCGGATCCCCGCCCGCAGCGCGTCGTGCGGCCCGGGACCGGGCAGGACGAGCGGCCGGCTGACCCGGTCCGCCCAGCGCTCGGCCTGCTTCTCGGTGAACTCGACCTGCTCCACCGAGTCCGGCACGACGGCCTGGCCCATGGCGTCGAAGGACAGGTACCAGGGCTCGCGCTCGTCGTCGGGCGGCGTGACGACGATCTCGGGAACGGGGGGCCTGGCGGGATCCCCCGCACCCTCCGAGGTCCTGCCGGATCCCGTCCCGGCCGCCGTGCCGGCAGAGTTCTCGCCCGACGCCGCGCCTGTGGCTTCGGCGGACGACTCGGGCGCGGCTTCGGCGGACGCCTCGGCCGTGGTCTCGGCAGACCTCTCGGCTGCCGTTTCGGCAGGGTCCTCGGCCGTCATGGCGGCCGCGGTCTCGGCAGAGCGCTCGGGCGACGTCGCGGCAGCGGTCCCGGCCGCGGTCCCGCTCGACGTCCGGGCAGAGGTCTCGCCCGACTCTGCGGACGACGCCCCGGCCTGCGGCCCGTGCCTCTGATCCGTGCCGGCCAGGTTGTCCGGGTCCAGCGTGATGCGGACCGCGTCAACGCCTGGAGCCCCGGCCTGCCCGGCCGGGGCCAGGTAGATGTACGACGGGTCCGCCACCAGGGTGTGCCGTGCGGTACCGGGCTCCGGGAAGTCGGGGTGTTCCAGCAACTCGTCCAGGTCGTGCACCTGGCCGATCCAGCCGGTGTCCCCGAACATCAGGGCCCCCGAAGCCGGATGGACGAAGTCGCCGCCGAACCGCACCCAACCGTCCGCGGACAGCACCTCGCCCGAGGGCAACGTGACGTCTCCCATGTCGCTGACGTGGTACTCGGTCGGGACCGCACCCCGCGGGTTCGAACGCCGGTACGCGAACGACTGCTCCCTGGCCTTGCCCTTGCCCTCGGCCGAGGGCAACGCCGGGGCAGGCACCAGGGTGAGCTCCACGCCTTGGCGCGGCCCTTCGAGGGCCACCGGGGTTCCGATCGGCAGGACTGCCTGGTAGGTGTCCGCGCTCGTGTCCGCGGCCCTCTCCACGGCCGTGTCCGACGCGCCGGCCGTCCGCGAGGACGTACCGGACGACGTGCCGTATGACGTGCCCGGTGACCTCCGGGGCGCCGTGTCCTTCGCGGGACGCCGGTAGGGCTCCAGGCGGGTGGCGACCGACTGTTCCCCGAGCCACCATCCTCCGCTGTGTTCCTCGCCGAACCAGAACCGGTCGGCGTCGTCCCCCTCGGCGGCCCCCAGCGGCGGCCTCTCGCCCTGCACCGGCCGCAGCAGACCACGTACGGTCTCGGGCAGTTCGGCCACGAACTCCTCGTCCGCCCCGACCAGGCGGCGCATCGTGACACCGCGCACGAGAGCCCGCATGTCCTCGCGGGAGGCGAGGAACCGCACCGCTGCCTCCCACACCAACTGCGGCTGCGGATGCCGGGCGACGGCCTCGGCGGCGGCCGTCAGCCGCAGGTCCCCGTCGCGGTTGTACAGGTCCCGTACCAGGCTCTGCACGACCTTCTGCGTGAAGGCGAGGGTCTGCGCACGCCCCATGGCCGACGGCGTCCGGGGGCCGGACTTCTTCCAGCTCCCGTCGGTGCCGATGCCGACGCCTTCGAGGCGGGGCAGCTGCCGGTGGTGTTCGACACCTGCGGCCTTCGTCAGTACGTCGATCACCGCGGGCGGGAAGGTGCGCATCAGCACCGAGTTCCGTCGGGCCCGGCCCACCTCGGTCCGCCACCAGTAGTCGCGCAGCTCGCCGGCGGCGGAGTACATGTCGCGCTGGGTCCTGCCGTACTGCTGCCGCATGAGCTCGCGGATCTCGCCGATGACCGGATGCCCGGGCGGAACCAGCACCGCCGAGTTCGCGACGCTCTCCCCCTGGCGGTGCACGGCGATCCCGGACGGGCTGTCCGCAACCTTCCGGAAGTCCTCCAGGCTGGTGATGGTGTTGTCGCCGTCGCTGTAGAGCCCGCCGAACCGGTCCGCGATCTCCCAGCGCACGACATCGCTGGCGGCGGCCCATCCCGGACCCGTCTGCTTCGCCGTCTCGGTGGCGAACTCCGCGTGCAGGGCCATGGGCCGGGCGGAGTTGAACACCTCCGCGATGTTGACCAGGGCGATCCCGGCCTGCTGCGCCCAGGCCGCCATCCGCTGCACCGCCAGCTGCTGCGGGTCCTCGGACCAGTCGGTCAGAGCCAGGACCTGCTCCAGGTCGGCGCGGGTCACGTCCGTGAACAGCACGAACTGCGCCTGGCCCGCGAACCGCACGGCCGCGCCGCCGAACCTCTCCCAGAACCCGGCCGACGCGCCGGTGTCCGACAGCGGGTCGCCCTGCCAGACGGCGGACACCAGCAGCGGCACCCGATGGTGTGTCCCCTGGTGGCTGTAGGCCCCCTCGTCGATGTCCCACTGGGAAGGGTCCATGGCTCCGGGCTCCGGAGCCGGTTCCAGCATGTTCATCATGTACAGGTAGTGCGCGCCGTGGTCGGGGCCGAGCCCGGTGTAGTCGTACGGCAGGCCGGTGGCCGGATCCCGCAGGAAGGCCGGGGGGTCCTGCGGTGCCAGCACACCGAAGACGTCCACGCCCAGCGTCCGGTCCGCGGCCACCTCCCGCACATCGGAGATCCGGGTCGACCCGACCAGATCGTCGAGCAAATCGTCGGAGGAGGTGTACGCGGCATTGGAATTGGCATCGGCATCGACGGCGGCCGACTGCCGCTCCTGCCGCGAGGGCGCCTGGGGTGTCGTGGTCTGATGCTTCTGCTCGAACGCCTCGACGTGTTCCGCACGGATGCGGTCGAACTCCCGTTGGGCCCAGTCGGCCACGTCGCGCGAGGTCACGGTCACGGGCGCCAACTGCGCGGCGGACAGCGACTCGGCCAGGTCCTGGTGCGCGAGATGACGGATGCGGGCCGCGTCCCGCAACGTGTCGAACGCGGCGGCGAGGTCCGCGGTGGCCGAGGAACGGTCGCCCGGCTTGCGGGCTGCGGTGGAGGCGACGAAGTCGCGGATGAGCGCTGCCTGTTCGGTCCGGTAGCTCAAGGCCAGCTGCTGGGACCAGCCGCGCTCCTCTCCCATGGTCCGGGCCAGCTCGACGGCCTGCTGGACCGGCTCGCTCAGGGACTCGGCCTGATCCTTCAGGATCGACGCCACGTGGCGGACGGCCGTCTGCAGACGGTTCGCCGTCTCCTCGGTGGGGCGGAACGTGCCCTCGGCGAGCCACTCCTCGGTGTACTGCTCGCGCAGTTCCCGCAGCCGGCTGTCGTACCAGGCATGCTGCTCCCGGGCCCACCCCGGGCCACCGCGCGTGAGGTCGACTCCGTCGGGGAGAACCACGAGTGCCCGCTCGAACGCGTCCTGGGCGCGCTGCTCGGCCCACCAGGCCCGGTGCGTCGTCCGGTACTCCTGCCGGAACTGCTCCACCAGCTCCGCGGCCGGCGCCCCCTCGTCACCGAGGGGGGCGGTGGTCATCGCCTGGGCGAAGGCGTCGCGGACCGAGCGGGCCTCGGCCGATCCCCTGAACAGGTCCCCCGCGGGCAGATACCGCGACCCGGCGGCGATCTCGCGGTCGAAGGCCCCGTGCACCTCCGCCGTGGCCTTCGCCTGCCTGTACGCCTGTTCGAGCCTGGCGTCCAGCTGGGCGTTGAGCGCGTCGTGGTCGAAGTCCGCCTGTTGTGCCGCCTGCGACCGCTGGTCGGCGAACCACTCGCGGGCGTTCACCTGCTCCGCGTACGGAATGGTCTGCGCCAGGGCCGGGTTGTCGGCGAGCTTCTGCTCGAACTCCCCGTACACCTGGGCACGGAGCTCCGTCCCGGCACGGAGGTCCGCCAACACCCCGCCCGCGCCCTCCGTCAGCGGCGTCGCGTCGGGAGTCCGCGCGTCGGCCCGCTCCTGCGTGCGGCCGGATTCCGTGAAGGGGGTCCGGTCGACGGCCAGTTGCGCGAAGTCCAGCTTCCACGTGGGGTTCTCCCGCCACTGGCGGTACTCCGCGTCGGCGGTCGCGGCATCGTCGTACAGTGCCTGGACCTGCTCCTGCGCGGTGCGCACCGCCGTACCGACGTCCTCCGGTGTCCGAGCACCCCTCAGCTCCTGCTCGAAGGAGTCCAGCACCTGCCTGCTGCCCTCGTGGAAGGTCTGGCGGGCGTCCGCGGAGCCGATGGCCGACTCCTTCGTCTCGACCTGCCGGCGCACGTCGACCTGCGCCCCCGTCTTCTGCAGCATCTGCATCATCTGGGCCCGCCACGCGTCCTGCTGCGCTCGGTGGCGGGGCATCTCCACCTCGCGCACGAGGTCGCTCCGGGCCTGATCGCGTGCCGTGCCGAAGGCGTCGCCGCCGGCCCGCTCGGTGCCGAGCGCGGCTTCGACGTCGCGGCCGTTCGGGCCGAAGATCTCCTGGTGGGTCCGGGCGGAATCGCTGCGGAAGTCGTCGGCCACCCGGCCCAGGTCGTACCCGTTCAGCGCGTAGCGGCCGGTGACCGTTCCGGCCTCCTCGTCGACCTTGCTGGTCAGCTCGTTGAAGCGGCGGCCGCCATCGGTCAGCGCCGTGTCGAAGGCCCCCTCGTAGGCCAGACGGTCGCTGAGGGATCGGACGTACGGGTCCAGGACCGTCTCGTCGAAGGCCGCTTCCCGTGCTGCCAGTTCCTCGTCCGACCACCGGCCCTGCTCGGGCATGCCGACCTGTTCGCGATAGGTCTCGGTGAGCGTCTTGCGCATGTCGTCCTGGACCCGCTTGGCCTGCGAGCCCAGTTCGGCCCCCTTGCCGGCCCCGGCGGTGAAGCGGAGCTGCCTGTCCGCGGCCTCCAGCGTCCCCTCCAGGCCGGAGTGGAGGTCGTAGCGGGCGTCCATCCTGTCCATCAGGCGGGTGTGCGCCTGGCTCAGTTCGGCGGTGTACGCGGCCCAGTCGTCGGCGGACAGTTCCTCCGGCCTGCGGGAGCCGAGGATCTCGGTCGCCGCTGCTTCGACGGCCTTGTTGTGGTCCTCGATCACCTTGTCGGCGACGCTGTCGGAGGCGTCGGGCCGATAGCCGCCCAGTTGATCGGCGTGCTCGCGCATGTCGCGCTCGGCGGCCTTGGCGTCGAGCCTGCCCGCCCAGCGGTCCTCGAGTGCGCGCAGGGCCTGGTCGAATTGGCGGGCCCCATCCGCGTAGGCGGTGCTGTCGAGTTCGCGCGCCGGGCGGCCGTCGGAGAGTTCGCCGGTGGCCTTGGTGTACTCGTCGAGGAAGTCCTTGCGGACTGTGCCGATGTCGTCGGAGGACCGGTCCAGGCCCCTGGAGTCGGCCATCGAGTCGAAGGTGCGCAGGGCGGTCTCGGCCTGCACCAGCCGGGTCTCCAGGCCGCGCGCCGTGGCGTCGAACCGCGACTGTGCCTTCTGGAACAGGTTCGGCAGGAAGTCCGGGTGGGCCATGCCCCCGTCCAGTTCCTGTTCCAGCTGCCGGGCGCTGCCGCGCAGCTCGGTGGTGAACTCGTTCAGGAAGTCCGTCCGGAGGCTCGCCTCGTCCTTCGGTGAGAACGGCCGCCGGTCGAACAGTGCCTCGGAGGCGAACACCTGCTCGTTCGGTCGGTCCGGGTGGGTCAGGGCGCGGTCGAAGGCGTCCTCCGCAGCACCGCGCAGCTGCCGCACCGCGGCCTCCAGCGCGAACTCCTGGGGAAGCGCGTCGTAGAGGCTCCGGATGTCGGCCTCACCCTTGGCGGTGGAGATGTCACCCCGCTCGACGGCGTCCTCGATGTCCGACACCTGCGTTTCGAGCCGCTGCTTGACCTCCTCCCGCCACGGCCGTGGCTGACCGCTCTGCAACCGGCTGTCCTCGCGGATCATCTGGTCGGCAAGCGAGCGGATCGACAGGTTGTGTTCCACATTGCTGAGGTGGCTCTCCAGCTTGCCGCTCAGGATTCCCTCGAACGCGTAGGTGCCGAGGTCGGTCTCCCCCGCCCTGCCGTACTCGTGGCGGGCCTCCTGGAAGGCGCTGCCCACGGTGGAGACGAGGTCCTCCGGAACGCCCAGCTTCCGGGCCCAGCTGCTGGGACCGTGGCTGTCCTCCGAGCGCCAGATCGCGTCGACCAGCTCGGCGGGGGTCGGGCCCCGGTAGTTGTCGTCCAGCACCGACTCCAGTGCCTTGACCAGCTTGGCCTGCAACGGAGAGTGCGTCACGGCGCCGGTCTCGGAGTCAACCCCGCCCTGGAGTTCCTCGGCACGTTTCTCCGGGTTCTCCTTCAGGTACTGCCGGTGCTCGTCCATCGCCTTGTGATAGGCGTCGGCCATCGATTCGGCGTACCGGCCCGAGACGCCCTCGTCCCTGACGGCGGCCTCGATGTCCCTGACCGGCTCGGACTTCACGGCGGGGTATTCGTGCGCCAGTTCACTGCGGAGGCCCTCGAAGGTGTTCCAGAGGCGCTGGTTGCGCTGCATCCGCTGGTCGGCCCGTTCCGCCTCCTCCGCCAGCCGGGACTCGTAGGTCTCGTTCTGCTGACGCTTCGATTCCTCGTACGCGGCGTTCTTCGCCTCCGACACCTCGTGCCGGTAGTCGTACGAAACCTGCCCGTCCCCGAGGTACTCCCCGGTCCTGTCGCCGGGCTGTGCGTGCGCCGGATCGGCCTCGCTGCCGGTGGCGGCCGACTCGTGCTCCGGCGTCCGACCGGCCGAACTCTGGTCCCGGACCTGGCCCGGTGTCTCGCGCGACGCCGCCGACGCGTCGGTCACGTCGGTGCCGTCGGTCGCGTCGGCGGACTTGGCAGCGGCGGACGTCTCGTCGGCCTCCTTGCCTGCCACGGCCGTCTGGCGCGCCTCTTCCTTCTGACGCTTCGCGGCCTCCCTGAAGTCGGCGACCCGCTGCCGTTCCGCCTGGACGCTGCTCGTGTCGGCGGAGTTCCGGTCCGACGCGGTCCGTACGGTCTCCGCTTCCTCGGGCCTGACGGCCGAGCGCGCTTCGTCCGCGCCGCGCTGGGCGCGTGACGTCTCGCCGGGCGCGCCCGTCCGGGTCTGACCGGCCCCGTCGGCCTCGGACCCGGACCCGGCCCTGGCCGACGCCCCGTGCACCGTCGCCTCGGTCGCCTCCACGGGCGTGGTCCTGTCCATCGCCGGCCCGGCGGGCGCGGCCGGGTCGCCGGCCGCGCCCGACGCGGACCGGGCGTCCGCCCTGCCCGCGGGCCGCACCTGCCGGCCGCCCAACCCGGCGGCCGACGTCAACGGTTCACGTCCCGCGTTCCGGACCGTGCGTGTCCCCTCGGCGGCACCGGAGGCGCGCTGCCCCTGGTCCGCCTCCGGGCGTACGGCCGTGTCCCCGAGGTTGGCGCGGACGCCGACCGCCTTCGCCGCCACGCCGCCGTCGGCCGTGCCGCGGGCACTCTGCGCCGCGTCCGCGGCCCTGGGAGCCGTGCTTCCCGCCGCTTCCGGCGTGCCCGTACGGCCGCCGTCCTCGATCCGCCCGGACGATGCCTCGCGCACCGCAGAGACCGTGTTCTCGGCCCCCGCCGTGCGCGCGCTCCCGCCCGAGGCACCGTTGCGCGTCGACGCGTCCGGCGAACCGCTGCGCCCGGACGCGTCAGGCGTGCCCGTACGAGCGCCGCCCTCGATCTGCCCGACCGACGCCTCGCGCACCGGAGCGGACGGATGGACGACCTCCGGCTTCGCGGACACGACGGACTGCACCGGGGACACCGTCTCCTCGGGCGTCGCGTTGCGCACGGCTGCGTCCGAGGCGGCGGCGTGGTTGTCGCCGACGGTCCGCAGGGCGCTCTGCGTCTGCTTCACCCCGGCGTCGACCGCCTTCGCCACGCCCGGTGCCGCGTTGCCTCCCGTGTCCTGTGCCCTGGCGCCGGTGTCGGCGGCCGAAGTCGGGCTCGGCGTCTGCGCGGTCGCCTCGTGCGGGGTACTGGTGGCCGGCTGGGCCTCCAGGTTCGTGCGCACCACGTGCTCGGCGCCGGTGGCGCCCGCAGACTCCGGGCCGCTGCCTGTCGAGTGTCCGACCGTCGTGGCGTCCACCGTGCGCTGTGCGGCCTGCGCCGTCTTGGCCACACTGCTCAGGCCGGAGCCGACGTCGTGCAGGACGGACTGACCCGTGGAGCCGTCCGCCACGCCGCTCGTGATGCTGCTCCCGCCCGTGCTCCCGCCTGCCGTGTCGGTCTTCGGCGCGGGCTGTACGGGCTGGGTGGCGCCGTCGGTGGCCGTCTTGACCGCGGAGGAGCCGCCGGGCGAGGTGCCGGCGTCCACCGGGGTCACCTTGTCGGGTACGGCCGTCCCGCCGCCGGCGCTCGGGCCGTCGGGTGCCACGGTCGTCGTCACCTTGGTGGGCGTCGGGGCCGGTGCCGTGTCCGTGGAGGTGCGCACCGTGGTGCCCGTGAGCGTCCGGGTCACGGCGGAGTTGACCTCGACGTCCGAGGACAGCGTCAGGTCGGACTTGGTGAGGCCCTTGGAGGAGTCGGCGATCGTCCCGCTCACGGAGGAGACGGTGCCGGCCGAGGACGGCAGGGTCAGGCCCGTACCGGAACCGGTGCCCGTCGACGCGCTGCCGGCGGAGGTGCCCACGTCGCCGACGCCGACGTTCACGTCCCCGACGTTCATGTCGGCCTTGATGATGTCCAGCTTCTCCCTGGCCACGTTGACCAGGCCCTTGGCGGCGGAGGCCACGGCGACGCCGATCCCGCCCCACAGCACCAGGTCCGAGAGGAAACCGGGGATCTGCTCCAGGGAGGTGGGGACGGGGATGAGCTGCTCGGCGGTCGTCTCCAGGCCGGCGGCGGCGTTGCCCGCCGCCACCGAGGCCGCGTTGACGCCCATGAACTCGATGCCGAACTGGGCGACTTTCCCGGTGGTGGTGGCCATCGTCACCACCCAGTCGGGCAGGGCCTCGCCGACCGCGGTGGCGGCGCTGCCGACGAACTGGCCGACGCTCTTGCCGACGTTCACCAGGAAGGTGAAGATGCTCCCCACCATCCCGCCGATATCCGCGAGGATTTCCATTCCGACGCCGATGAGGCCGAGGAGTTCCGGTGCCACGAACAGGAGCGCGCCGAGCAGGGCACCGACGATGCCCGCGATGAGATTCGCCAGCGACTGCTTCGCGAGCGTGGCCTCCTGCTCGGTGCGGAGCATGGCGTAATAGTTGATCATCTCGCCGGTGTCCCAGAACTCCTCGATGATCTCCATCACCGATTCGCGCTGGTCGGAGTAGGCCTGAGTCATCCACATCTCGGCGTCGCCCTGCCACGCCCCGTTGTTCAGATCGAACTCGGCGCTGGTCATCCGGGCGACCTGCTCGTCCAGGTAGTCACCGAAGTCGATGAGGGCGTTGCCGAGTTCGTAAACGGGGTTGGGGTCCCAGTTCTTGTCCTGGAAGATCGACTCAGACATGATCGGGGGCTACCTCAGAATCCGGTTTCGTTGACCGCGGTGGTGTGGAAGTTCTCGTTCGGAGTACCGGTCGGCTGGTCCACCGTGTCGGTCGGGGCACCGGAGGACGTCGAGCCGCCGCTCTTGCCCAGCGTTATCCCGTGGTGGAAGTTCCAGAACATCGCCTTGACGGCGCCCTCGCCGCTGGCGTAGTTCTGCGCGGCCTGGGAGATGCCCGCGGTCAGGACGTTGAGGACGCCCTTGGAGGGATCCGCCTGCGTGCCGTAAAGCTGCTCCGTCACCGTTGTCCAGCGTGTGTTGAAGTCGTCGGCGACGTCCGCCGAGTCTCCGGTCCACGCAAGCCGCAGTTCGCTCAGGGAGTTCATGATGTCGGCGAGCGCGTCGCTGATGTTCTGGCCGGCCGAGTTCAGTTGGTCGCACGCGCCGGCAAGACTGTTCGGATCCACCGAGAGCGTGACGGCGTTGTAGTCGTGGGGGATGTTCGGCATTACTGACGCCTCCTCAGGAGCCCTGTGAATTGGCAATGTTGGCGGTCTCGGCGGAGATGTAGTTCTCCTTGCTGGTCATCATCCGCTCGATCATGTCGGTGAGGAGATCCTGGAGATCCGTCATGACTTTGCTGAGCTGGGTGGAGATATCCGTGAACGAGTTGCCGGCGGGGCCGTTCCAGGCGTCTTCGACGACGCGATACTGATCCTGGATGGCGCTGATGTTGTCGTCGATCACATCGGCGCGGTTCCGGACCAGCGTGATGGACTCGCCCAGCTGACCGATGTCGACGGCCCAGGCTCCGGGGGTCATCACCGTCGAGCCGTCGGCGAGCACATAGGAACCGTCGCTCTGCAGGGTGGCGCCTTCGACCCCGTCGTCGGTGACGAGGTAGGTGGAGCCGTCGGACGCGGTGAAGATGCCGGTCTGGGTGTCGAGGGTGCCGGTGAGCACGGTGCCGTCCGCCAGGACGACGGTGGTCCCGTCGGAGGAGTAGAAGTCGCCGCCCGACATGTAGCCGTAGAGAACGGTGCCGTCGGGCAGGGTCCTGGTCACCCCGTCCTTCAGGAAGCTGCCGTCCGGGGTGCTGATGCCGTGTTCGACCTCGCCGTCCGCCGAGACGTAGACGGTTCCGTCCTGGGAGATCCAGCCGCCGTCCTGGGTGGCGGTGCCCAGCAGTGACTGCCCGTCGACGCTCTGCGAGACGAGGAACTGCCCGTCGGCCGTGGTCTGTCCGTTCAGGACGGTGCCGTCCGGCTGGATCTCGACGGTCCCGTCCTCCGACACCCACGTGCCGTCGCTCAGGACACTTCCGTACACCTGCTGCCCGTTGACCGTCCGCGCCTGGCCGTTCGGCAGGAACGTACCGTCCGGCGAGGTCAGCCCGTTCTCCACCTCACCCGTCGGAGAGACGTAGACGGTCCCGTCCTGGGAGATCCACCCGCCGTCCTGGGTGGCGGTCCCCAGCAACGTCTGTCCGCCGACGGTCCGCGCGGTCAGCGCCGAGGAGTCCGACGTCGACTCCTCGGACTCGTCCGAGGCGGTCCCGTCGGAGGCGGTCCCGTCGGAGGAGTCCACCGTGTCCGACGTGGTCGTCCCGTCATCAACGGTCCCGTCGTCCGAGACGAAGGTCGTGCCGTCGTCCGAAACGGTCGTTGTGCCGTCGTCCGAGACCGTGGTCGTCGTGCCGTCGTCCGCCGCGGCTGTCGTCGTGCCGTCCCCGCTCGACGTGTCGCCGGCTGCCACGAACGATCCGTCGGACGAGGTCTGCCCGTACTCGGTCTCACCGTCCGCCGAGACATATACGGTCCCGTCCTCGGAAATCCACCCGCCGTCCTGGGTGTCGGAGCCGAGCAGCGTCTGACCGTCGACAGTGCGCTCGGTGAGGAACTGCCCGTCGGACGAGACCTCCCCATGCTCCACCACACCACCAGCAGTGACCATCGTCGTCCCGTCCTCCGACAGAAACGACCCATCATCCAAACGCGACCCATAAACAGTCTGACCATCAATCTGCTGCACCTCACCATTCGCCAAAAACGAACCATCAGGCGCCGTCAGACCATACTCAACCGAACCATCACTCGAGACATAAACCGTCCCGTCCTGAGAAACCCACCCACCGTCCTGCGTATCCGAACCCCACATCGCCTGACCATCAACAGCCCGCTCAGTCAGGAACTGCCCGTCGGACGAGACCTCCC
The DNA here is from genome assembly GCF_044769305.1 of Streptomyces sp. NPDC090499. Lineage (NCBI taxonomy): Bacteria > Bacillati > Actinomycetota > Actinomycetes > Kitasatosporales > Streptomycetaceae > Streptomyces > Streptomyces sp. NPDC090499. The sequence goes on along the minus strand of NZ_JBIVXP010000013.1, from coordinate 9,714 downwards.
CATGCTCCACCACACCACCAGCAGTAACCATCGTCGTCCCGTCCTCCGACAGAAACGACCCATCATCCAAACGCGACCCATAAACAGTCTGACCATCAATCTGCTGCACCTCACCATTCGCCAAAAACGAACCATCAGGCGCCGTCAGACCATGCTCAACCGAACCATCACTCGAGACATAAACCGTCCCGTCCTGAGAAACCCACCCACCGTCCTGCGTATCGGAGCCCCACAGATCCTGACCATCGACAACCCGCTCCGTGACGAACTGCCCATCCGCAGTCGTCTGCCCATGCTCAACCACACCACCAGCAGTGACCATCGTCGTCCCGTCCTCCGACAAGAACGACCCGTCATCCAGACGACTTCCGTAGACCTCCGCACCATCAATGGTGCGCACCTCACCATTCGCCAGAAACGAACCGTCCGGCGAAGTCAGACCATGCTCCACCGTGCCGTCACTGGAGACGTAGACCGTGCCGTCCTGGGAGATCCAGCCGCCGTCCTGCGTATCGGAGCCCCACAGATCCTGGCCGTCAACGGCCCGCTCCGTGACGAACTGCCCATCCGCAGTCGTCTGCCCATGCTCAACCACACCGCCGGCAGTGACCATGGTCTTTCCGTCTTCGGACAGGAACGACCCGTCATCCAAACGGGTCCCGTAGACCGAGTCACCGTCGATCTGCCGAACTTCACCGTTCGCCAGAAACGAACCGTCCGGCGCCGTCAGCCCATGCTCCACCGTGCCGTCACTGGAGACGTAGACCGTGCCGTCCTGGGAGATCCAGCCGCCGTCCTGCGTATCGGAGCCCCACAGATCCTGGCCGTCAACGGCCCGCTCCGTGACGAACTGCCCATCCGCAGTCGTCTGCCCATGCTCAACCACACCGCCGGCAGTGACCATGGTCTTTCCGTCTTCGGACAGGAACGACCCGTCATCCAAACGGGTCCCGTAGACCGAGTCACCGTCGATCTGCCGAACTTCACCGTTCGCCAGAAACGAACCGTCCGGCGCCGTCAGCCCATGCTCCACCGTGCCGTCGCCGGAGACGTAGACCGTGCCGTCCTGGGAGATCCAGCCGCCGTCCTGGGTGTCGGATCCCAGCAGGTGTTGGCCGTCGACGGTCCGTTCGGTGAGGTTCTGGTCGTTCGAGGTGGTCTGCCCGGGGTCTGAGTCGCCGGCGTCCGTGGGGGTGTTCGCGGCGCGCGGTTCCTCCGTTTCCGATGATGTCGGCGCGGGTGTGGACGTGGATGCGGGCGGATGGGGCTCGTCGGCGCCGTCCCCGTGTGACGGGGGCGCCTGGACGGTGAACTGTGTGTCGGCGGTCGCCGTGTGATCCGCCGGCATGTGGTCCGCATGGCCCGCATGGTCGTCGTGTCCCTCGGGAACTCCGTGGCCGTCGTGGGGCCTCGCGTGGGGCTCCCCCGTCGCCCGGCTGAAGAACTCCCTGTCCAGGTGAACCAGCGAACCGTCGTCGGGCGATTGACCGGCATCGCCGGGAACCGGGCCGTGCGCATCGGCCGCCGGTTCCGCCGGAGCGGAGCTCTGTGCATCCGGTGCCGTAGCGGCGGCGTCCTGGTCCGTCGAGGCCGTCGCGGGCTCGAACAGCCCCCGGTCCAACGGAATCAACGCTTCGCCGTCGGTGTGCGCGTTCGCCATCTCGCCCCGTCTCCTCTCCCCGCCCCGCCGGCGACTTCATATGTGTCCGCACGTTAAGAGTCGTGGGGCGGGGAGGGATTTCCCAGATCCTTGTTCCTGGCATGGGGGACGTCCTGGAAAAGGGACGTCGAGCGGCGCCCGATATCCCGGCACCATGGATAGGTCAATCAGGACGCCGAGGACCGAAGAAAGCGGGGTATCTCATGGGCGACAGCGACAGCGACGACGTAAGCCCGCACGCATCGAAATACCAGAGCGACCCCTGGGTACCGAACGTAGACCCGGACGCGAGCGATCACGGCGACGAGGAGGACGCCGCCGAACAATACGCCGAGATCTACGGGGTCACGGCGACGACCGACAAGCCCGACGACTCGGACTCCGACGACCCGCCCGACCCGATGGTCACCATGCCGAAACTGAGCATGGCCTACACCACGGCTCCCGACCTGGTGCCCACCCAGTCGAGCGGCGGGTCGGACGGCCCGCCGCCCCTTCCGGACACCAACGCCTTCTCGATCGACCTGGGCGCGCTGCGGGCGGCGGAGGGAACTTTCCTCGATGCCGTCTCGAACGTGACGAGCGCGTACGAAGCGCTGCGGACCAAGGTGCAGGGCGCCGTCGACGACGGCACCCTGTTCGGCCAGGACAACGGTCACTTCGAGGCCAGTGGCCCGCACGGCGCCCTGCAATGGCACAAAGACGAACTCGCCGACAGCGGCGCCCAGTTCGCCGAGGCGATCAACCCGCAGCTGACGAAGGTCATGCAGGACGGTGCCGGTGGCATCGAACTGATGGGTACGTTCACCGCGTTGCTGAACAACGCCGGCCAGACCTATGCGCAGACGGACGCGAAGTCGTCCATGGATCCGTCCGCCCAGTCGGCGGTGCAGGGGAGCGACGCGGATACGCCCTCGGCGGTCTGACGTGCGGAGCCCTTGGAGGGCGTGGAGGGCATGGCGAACGGCGCCCGGCCGGGTTTCTCGGCCGGGCGCCGTTCCGTGTGCCCTGGTGTGATGCCGCCCTGCCGGTGCCTCACTCCACGGCGACGGTCGGCAGGTCGTCGGGGAGCAGGGTCACCAGGTCCTCCGTGGTCGGCTCCACCAGTTCCACGACCCGCTGGGCGTGCCGTTCCGTCATGCGCTGGAAGATCTGGCGGGCGGTACGGCCGTTGCCGAAGCGGTCGTCGCGGACCAGGGCGCCGAAGTAGCCGAGCAGGGCCTCGCGGGTGTCCGGCGGCAGCTCGTACTCGTGCTTGGCCGCGTGGAACTCGACGATGCGGCCCAGTTCCTCGCTGCCGTAGTCGTCGAACATCAGGGTGCGGGTGAAGCGGGAGGCCAGGCCGGGGTTGATGTCGACGAAGCGTTCCATCTCGTCGGGGTAGCCGGCCACGATGACGACGATGTCGTCGCGGTGGTCCTCCATGAGTTTGACGAGGGTGGCGATGGCCTCGCGGCCGTAGTCGTTGCCCTGGCCCGCGGGGGTGAGGGCGTATGCCTCGTCGATGAACAGGACGCCGCCGAGGGCCCGTTTGAAGACGGCGGTGGTCTTCGGCGCGGTGTGGCCGACGTACTCGCCGACCAGGGACGCCCGGTCGGCCTCGACCAGGTGGCCGCGGGAGAGCAGGCCGAGGGCGGCGAGGACCCGGCTGTACAGGCGGGCCACCGTCGTCTTGCCCGTGCCGGGGTTGCCGGCGAAGACCAGGTGGCGGCTGAGCGGCGGGGCGGCGAGGCCCGCCTCGGTGCGCTGGCGGACCAGTTGCATGACCTTCACCATGGTGCTGACGTCCTGTTTGACGCTCTCCAGGCCGATCAGGTCGTCGAGTTCGGCCAGCACCTCGGAGAGGCTCTCCGCCCGGGACTGCCGGGTGCCGGTGCCCGTCGCGGGTGCTGTGGCGGAGCCGGTGGCCTGGGCGCCCGGTGCCACCGCGAGCGCGCCGGCGCCGGCCGGTGCGGGCAGCGGGTCACCGCCCAGTGCCTCCTCCGGCATCGTGCTGATCTTCACGTCGTCGACGCGGCAGCGCTCGATGGTGGGGTCGGCGCCGTCGGCGAGTTTGAGGTCCTCGTCGGTGTCGTGGATACGGCAGCCGCGCAGGAGGGGCGTCGCCTCCTTGCCGACGTAGACGGCGGGGAAGCCGGTGGCGCTGATGTCGCAGTCCTCGAAGCGTCCTGCGGCGTGGTCGGCGATGTAGAGGCCGTTCTTCGCGGTGCCGGTGACGGTGGTGCCGCGGACCCGGGGCCTGGCCTTCGCCTGGACCACGACGCCGGTGCCCTTGGTGTCGGTGATGGAGCAGTCGGCGAGCCAGGCGCCGGCGCCCTCGCGGACGAAGACGCCGGCCGCGCCGGTGCCGGTCACGCGGGTGTCGACGACGAGTGCGGCGGTACCGGCGCCGATGTCGATGCCGACGCCGGAGCAGGAGCTGATGGAGCAGTCGTCCACGAGGGGACGGTGGTCGGTGCGCAGGACGATGCCGGTGGCGGCTTTGGTGATGCGGCAGCCGCGGGCGGACAGGTCGCCGCCGTCCACCTCGATGCCGCACAGCTCGGTGTCGTCGATCTTCGTGTCGGTGAGGGTGAGCAGGGCCTGGTCCACGCTGCGCAGGCCGTGTTCCGGGGTGCCCTGGACCCGGCTGTCGTGGACCGTGACCCGACTGCCGTCGCCGGCGTGGACCCCGGTGAAGGCGGAGACGGTGACGGCGCAGTCGGTGAGGGTGAGGCGGGCGGTGTCGGAGGCGTAGACGCCGTTGGCGCCGGAGCGGGTGAAGGCTCCGCCGCGTACCTCCACCTGTGCCTCGCCGCCCGCCGCGAGACCGGAGCCCGCGGTGTCGGTGGTGGTGGTGTCGTGCAGCCGGAGCCGGCCGGAGCCGGTGGCGACGACGCCGGCCGCGCGGATGTCGCTGACCCGGCAGTCGACGAGCGAGGCGACGGCCCGCCCGGTGACGTGCACGCCGTCGCGGCCGGTGCGGGCGATCTCGCAGCCGCGCAGCGCGACCCCGAACTCGCCGCCGGCGGACGGCGCTTCTCCTGCCGTGTCGTCGTCGGGGGCGGCGTCGGCCCCGGCGTCGCCGGTGATGACGACTCCCCCGGCCTCGCTGTCGCCGATGCGGCAGGTGCGCAGCACGGGCCGGGCGGTGTCGTCGACGGCGACGGCCGCGGCGCCGGTGTGGGTGACCGCGCACAGTTCCAGGGCGGCGCGGGCCGCGCCGGTGATCCGGATGCCGTGGCCGCCGGTGCGGGTCACCGAGACCCGGGTGAGGGTGGGGGCGGCGCCGTGGTCGACCAGGATGCCGACGGCGTCCACGTCGCTGATGCCGGTGTTCTCGACCACGGCCCGGCTGTCGCCGCCGAGGTAGAGCCCGATGTCCCCGGTGTGGTGGAGTTCGCAGTCCCGCAGGACGGGGGTGGCGGTGCCGGTGACCTGGACGCCGCCGCCGGTGATCTCGCAGCCGTCGATCTCCACCGCGCCCGCGGTGACGAGGACGGCGGGTTCCTTGCCGCGGCCTTCGAGGACCAGGCCCTGGATCCGGCCGCCGGGACTCTGCACGGTGAGCGCGGGTCCGTGGGATCCGGCGATGAGCCGTACCGTGCCGCGGCCCTTCTCGGCGGCGAGGGTGATGTCTCGGTCCAGGACGACGCTCTCGGTGTAGGTGCCGGGCTGCACGGAGATCACCGCTCCCGCCGGGGCCTCGCGGACCGCGGCGACGATGGTCTTGAACGTGCCCCAGCCGCGGGGTGCGACGCGGAGTCCGGCGCTCATGTCGAGGTGCAGGTCAGGCGCAGCTGCGCGGCGGCGACATGGACGCCGTCGGCCGCGTCGGTGCGCTCGGCGCCGGCGTCCACGAGCTTGACGGTGACCTGGCCGGTCCGCACCGTGAACGCGGGCGAGGTGTACCAGCGGCCCTGCTGGGTCTTGCCGACCTGGTCGACGAGGAAGCCGCCGAGCGGTTTGGGCTCGCTGTCGGTGCTGGTGCCGGGGGTGGGGGTGTAGTCGTCGTCGTAGTAGTAGAAGTACGCGGGCGAGCCGCCGACCCGGGTGCGGGAGGAGTTGACGGGCACGTAGCTGGAGACCCGGCAGGAGGCGACCGTGAAGTGGGAGCTGAAGTCGTACTTCCACAGCGCGTAGCGGGTGGCGTCGTAGCCGTCGGCCTTGCCGGAGACCGGCATGGAGAGGTAGCCGCCGGTGCACGCCTCGCCGGTGTAGCCGCCGCTGTCCGACTGGGTCCAGGCCGCGGTGCCGTCGGCGTCGGTGCCGGTGGCGTAGCCGTACGCGGCGAAACTCGTCGAACCGTCGCTGCTCGCCGCGCAGTCGGGGCCGGCGATGGCCTTCCAGGTCTGTCCGGAGCTCTGGCCGCCGGCCTGGTAGGGCGTGGCGTCCGGGCTGGGGGCGATCGGCCTGACCTCGCTGGGCAGTGCGAAGGCCGGGCCGCCGAGTGCGCCGTACACCAGCGCGCCGAGGGCGACGGCCAGGAGCGTGGAGACGCTCACCACGAGCATGCGTTTGCCGGTCAGGCCGCGCGGGTCCTCGGGCCGTACGGATTCGGCGAACGCGGAGGAGAACTCACGCCAGTCCTCTTCAATCATGCGGGAAAGCACCCCTCATTGTTGAGTTTCTGAATAATCACGGGAAAGGGATGGCGGGACGAATTGCCGCGGCGCGGGCGCACGAGTGGGCTACTCGGCCGCAGGGCACCCGACTTGAGTTACGTACGAGGTCACGGGCAGGTTCACGTGTTTTCTCTCACGGGGCCCGGAGCGGGGTTGGGGGCAGACGCGGAGGCTACGTTCGTACTCAGGAACTCCCCGAACCCCAGAATTGGCAGGAGCCCGATGTCCCCCCAGATTGCTCAGATCGCCGTTGTCGAGCAGCACAGTCTGGTGCGCCTGGGTCTGGAGACCCTGCTCTCCGGCAGCGCGTTGCTGCGGGTGGTCGCGCTGGCCGCGGATCCGGCGGAGTTGCCGGAGCCCGCCGCGCAGCGCCTGGACGTCATCGTCTACGGGGCCCCGCAGCAGCCCGGGCCGTCGCTCGCCAGGACCGTGGCCGCCCTCACGCAGCGCGGCCGGGTGCTGGTGGTCGCCGACCTCGCGGGCTGGCAGCCGGTGACCGACGCGCTGCGCGCCGGGGCCTACGGATGTGTCGGCAAGCAGGCGGGCGAGCAGGAGTTGCTGCGCGCGGTCGAGACCGTGGCGCTGGGCGGTCTGCATGTGGCGCCCGGCCTCGCGGGCCGGCTCCACCACGAGCTGCGGCAGCCCGTCGGCACCCCCGCCCCGGCGCTCGCGCACCGGGAGCGGGAGGCGTTGAGGCTCCTGGCCACGGGGCTGACCCACAGTCAGATCGCCCGCCGGATGGGGCTGACGGAGGCCACGGTCAGCACCTATGTGAAGCGGATCCGGAACAAGCTGAACGTCCGCAACAAGGCGGATCTCACCCGCAAGGCGATCGAGCTCGGGCTGCTTCAGGACGACGAGCTCCGCAGCCCCGTTCTCGTGGCCGGCTACTCCTCCGCCGCCTGACATCGCGCGCGCCCTTCCCGTCGTGACCGCCGGCCCGCACAGCACCTGTGCGGGCCGGCGGTCACGCCTGCTGACCACGTTGATGACGTCACGTCAGATGTGGTGTCCGAGACCGACGATCGAGCCGAACGCGCCGAACGTCGCCACCGCGAGCGCGACGCTGCCCCCGGCCAGTACCGAGCCGAATCCGGTCAGCCAGCGGGGCCGGGCCATCGCCGGCAGGTCGGGGCGGCGCATCATGCGCCGGAATCCGTAGACCAGCAGCACGGCCGCGCCCAGGGCGCTGCACACGGGCCCGGCCCAGTCAGCCGAGCCGAACCGCTCGGGGCCGGTGACGAGCAGCGTGAAGAGTCCGGCCGTACCGGCCAGCAGCAGCGGCACCACCTCGGCGACCAGCCGGGCCGACCCGGCGCGCAGCAGGACCGCGAGCCCCAGCAGCCCGGCCGCGAGGTTGGCGTACGGGGAGGCGGAGGCGGCCATGGCCACCAGCGCGCCGCCGAGGACCACGCTCAGGACGGCGCTCCAGGTCACCAGCAGGACGGTCGCGGCGCGTACGGCGTCGGCGACCTCGTCGTCGCGGGGCTCCTCCTGCACCCGCATCCGCACCCGCCGCCAGGTGAAGGCCACCGTGCCGCTGACGGCCGACGGCACGACGATGAGCAGGGCGAACGCGGCGACGGCGACGACGGAGGCCGCCTGGACGCCGCTCGCCCGCAGTGCGGCGAGGCCGATGCCGAGCACGGCCGCGACGACGGCCGTGAACAGGGTGGCGGAGGTGGTGACCGCGGGCGCCGCCACGGCGGCGAGGAAGGCGCCGAGCAGCGCGCCCACGGCGAGGGCCGCCACGGCCAGCCCGGTCCTGGTCATGATCCCGGCCAGGCCGAGCCGTTCGGTGCCGTAGCCCAGGGCCGCGGACCAGGCGCACAGGGCCAGCGCGGGCACCGCGCACAGGCCCATCGTCATCCGCAGGGCGGCCGGGACGGGCCAGGTGCGCTCCGTCGCGACCCAGGCCAGGACGGGCAGGGCGAGCCCCGCGGCGAGCGCGAGATCGAGGAGCACGCCCGTGCCGGGCCGGTGCCGGGCGGCGAGCACGGCCAGCGTGGCGACGAGCCAGCCCAGGGCGAGCGCGGTCAGGGCGTACGTGCGGGAGCGGGCGTCCCACCGGCGGTCCAGGACGCCCCCGGAGACGTCGGCGACCCGTTCGGCGACGTCGTGCACGACCGGGTCGTCGAGTTCGTCGGCGGTGGCGTCGCGCAGGTAGAGGACCTGCCCGTCGGTGACGCCCAGTTCGGCGAGCGACCACTCGGGGGCGAAGGCACTCCCGGTCGCCGCGCCCAGGGTCCAGGCCGCCGGCATGATGTCGGACTCCCGCTGGTCGCACAAGCGCGCCAGGGTGTCGGCATAGCTCACGATCGGGGCGCCGGCCGGGACCGCGAGGTCCACCTTCCGGCGCTCGCCGACGACGGTGATACGGCAGTGCTCATCCACGATGACGATTCCTCAGGGGATGCAGGGGGCGTTCCGCCACGGGGACGGCGGGTCAGTGGTGCTGCCAGGTGCGGCCGTTGGCCCACTCGGCCTCGGAGTAGTTGTTCCAGTTGACGTGCATCGCGCCGGCGATCTCGCCGAGCACGCCGTCCGGACCGAAGAGACCGTTCGCGGCGTAGTTCCACTCCGCTTCCAGACCCTCGAAGTACCGCTGCGCGTCACCGGTCCAGTCGCCGCCGGCGAGGACCGGCTGGAGCTGGTTCTTGAGGTCCCTCAGTTCGTCCGCGATGGTCTGGGCCATGTCGTTGATGTCCTTGCCCGCGTGGGCGAGTTCCGGCCTGACCACGAGGTTCGCGCCGTCGACATTTCCTGCCATGATCACTCCCTGGTGTGCTGGGTGCTGTGCCGGTCGGTGGTGGTGACGGGACGTCAGCCGAGGTTGGCGTTGGAGAGGCCGGCCTCGATGGTGTTGATCGAGTTGATGTTCTGCTGCTCGGCGTCGCCGTAGTTGACGTAGTTTCCGCGCAGGCCGCCGGCGATGTCGGTGAGCGCGTCGTGGAGCATGCGGGAGTAGATGTCGTACTCCTGCATGAGGGCCTGGAAGGTGTCCTGGGCGATGCCCTGCCACGAGGCCTCCATGTTGGCCACGTAGTTCTTGAGGTTCGACAGCTGGCCGTCGATCTCGCCCGCCTTGCTGTCGCAGGCCGCTGCGGCCATCGAGATCTGCTCCGGTGTCACCTTGAAGTCGGTCACCGTACTGCTCCTCTCCGGGTGGCGTAATACCGGCCCAGTAAGCGTCGCAGCAGTGGACGGGAGGCGGACAGATCCCCTTTCCGGTGTCCCCCGGGGAGGTCGAACGGTGTCCCCGTGCCCACGCATGCCGAAAGCCCCCCGCACGGCAGGGGGCTTGACGGTTCGTCAATGACAAGGGCAGGAGACCGGGTTGTCCTCGGGACTGTCCCTAGAAGGCTGATGAAGATCTTGGGGTTCTGGTCCTGCCGCGTGAGCGGCAGGACCAGACTCGTCTTGTGGCGATGGGTGAGTGGGTCGGCGAGA
>NZ_JBIVXP010000012.1:0-297197 GCF_044769305.1 Streptomyces sp. NPDC090499 | reverse complement strand
CCACCCGGTGGTCCTGTTTGTTTTTACCCGGGTGGGGTCCCCCTCCTGTTTTCCGACAACCCGTTACATCTTTTTTTTTCAAATATAACCCGGGGGGGCCCCCCCCCCCCCCGGGGCCCCCCCCCCGCCCGTCGTTCCGTGGGACGTGGGATCAGATGAGGGAGTTGTAGATCTTCCAGCCGGGTCCGACGCCGACACGCGCCGCGTACGGTGCCGAGGCGTTGCCGGTGCCCCGGTAGAGCCACAGCGTGCCCGTGGTGTCGCGGGCCAGCAGGTCGGCCCTGCCGTCGCCGGTGACGTCGCGCGGTCCGGCGAACGCGTTGTAGGTGTTCCAGCCCGTGCCGATCCTGGTGCGGGCGGCGAAGGGGGCGGTGGCCTTGCCGGTGCCCCGGTACAGCCACAGGCCACCCCCGGTGTCGCGGGCGACCAGGTCGGCCCTGCCGTCCCCCGTGACGTCGCCCGCGCCGGTCAGCGCGGAGTAGGTCTGCCAGCCTCCGCCGATCAGGGTGCGGGCGGCAAAGGGGGCGGTGGTGTTGCCGGTGCCGCGGTAGAGCCAGAGCCTGCCCGTGGTGTCGCGGGCGACCAGGTCGGCCTTGCCGTCGCCGGTCAGGTCACCGGTTCCGGTCAGCGAGGTGTAGCCGCCCCAGCCCGGCCCGACCTTCTTCCGGGCCGCGAGCGGAGCCGCCGCCTTTCCGGTCCCCTGGTACAGCCACAGCGTGCCCGAGGCGTCGCGGGCCACGACCGAGCCGCTGCCGTCCGACATCACCCGCGAGACGCTGGTGATCAGGTTGTACGTGTTCCAGCCGGGGCCGACAGAGAGGCGCTTCGCGAGCGGCGCCGCCGGCACGCCCGTGCCGTGGTACTGCCACAGCGTGCCGGAGGTGTCCCGCGCCAGCAGCGTGCCGAGCTGTGCCGGCGGCGGGGTGCCCGTGCCGCTGACCGCCTCCAGCATCGCGCCCTGCCCGGCGTCGCCGGTGATCTCGTACGACGCCGACCGGGCGCCGACGACGGTCGGCGAGAAGGTCACGGTCTGCCGCACGCTCTGCTCGGGGCCGATGACCAGGCCCTCGGGCAGCGGGTCGGCGCTGGTGAACACGCCGGCCGGCGCCTTCGCCTTGGTGATCGTGACCGGCACGTTCCCGGAGTTGGTGATGGTGAACGCCTTGGTGACCGACGTGCCGCGGGTGACCCCGCCGAACGCCAGCGACGGGGGAGTGAGCAGCAGGTGCCCCTTGCCGCTGATCGCGTTGCCCTCGACCGGGATGGTCAGCGTGCCGCTGGTGCTCGTCAGCGTGAGCGACGAGGAGTGCCGGCCGGTGGCCGTGGGCGCGTAGCCGACGCGGAGCACGACCGAGCCCTGGGCCGGGACGACCGTCGGGTCCGCCGGGTCGGCGCTCGGCAGGTTGTCCGCGCTGAACGGCCCGGTGGGCGGGGTGACGGAGGTGATGGTCTCCGGCTCGGTGCCGGTGTTGGCCACCTGGACGTTCGCGGTGGCCGCGGTCCCCGTCGGCTGGTTGTCGAAGGACACCGTGCCCGGGAACGCGGCCAGCCCGGCCCTGGTCCCGACGCCGTGCAGGCTCAGCGCGAACGTGCCTGCACCCGTGACGACGGTGAGCGTGCCGCTCGCCCCCAGGACCGCGGTCGGCCGGAACGTCACCGGCACGGTGAGCTGTCCGCCGGCCGGGATCGAGGCCGGCAGCGACGAGGTGTCCGCGCTGAACGGGCCCTCGACACTCACCGACCTGATCGTCAGCGCCCTGGACGGGTTCTGATTCTCCGTCAGGACGACGTCGGTGCTCGCCGTCTCACCGACCTGCGTCGTCCCGAAGTCGACCGGTCCGCCCTTGAGGGGGCTGCCCACCGGGTTGCCGTACGCGTAGACCTTGCCGTCCCGGGTGCCGACGAAGACCTGGTTGCCGTCGGTCGCCGGGACGGCGAACTTCGGCGCGGTGCCGATCGGCGCGGACCACACCAGCTTCAGGACGCCGTTCGCGTCCGGCACCGGGTTGTAGGCGCGCAGCTGGGCGCCCACGCCCGTCGGACCGCCCGACCACACGACCCACACCAGGGCGCTGCCCGAGCGCGTCCCGTCGGAGGTGACCACCGGCGAGCCGCTGGTGTAGGGGAAGGAGTCCTGGCTCGCGCCCGCGACGCTCAGCGCCGGGTCGCCCTTGCTGGTCACGCCGCGGTGCAGCGCCGTCAGCGAGCCGCCGTTGCCGACGACGTACACGTAGCCGCCGTCGCCGCCCCAGACCGCGGGGTGGCCCCACTGGCCCTTCAGCGGTCCGGTGACGCCGACGACCGCGTCCGTTCCGCCGGGGCCCTGCGAGCGTCCGCCGAGGTGGTCGCGGTCCAGCAGGAACACCCGGCCGTCCTTGCCCTGTTGCACCATCAGGTGCGGGTGGGAGGCGGTGCCGAAGCTGTCGGGGAGGCCCACCGGGCCGCCGGAGGCCAGGTCGGTGTCCTGCTGGTCGAGCGTCGGCGCGTCGGAGGGGCTGAAGAAGTCCGCGGTCTTCAGGCTCTGGTCGGGCTGCACCTGGAGCCGGACCACGGACTCCGCGAGCGTGCCGGGCGGCGAGGTGCCCGGACCGGGCGCCGGGCTGACGCCGTTGCCGGTGGCCACGAAGATCCGGCCGGGACCGTCGGAGACCAGACCGCCCCCGGAGTGCCAGATGCCGGCGCCGCTGTTGCTGGCGCCGGTCTCCGCCGCCCACATCGACGTCACCGAGGGCGACGTGGTGCTGACGCCGACCACGTAGCCGCGGTACGGCTTGGCGTCGCAGTGCCCGCCGAAGCCCGCGTACACGACCCCGTCGAGCAGCAGCAGCCCCGGCCGCTGCATCTCGTACGCGGGCAGGAACGACTGGCTCGGGTCGTTGGACGCCGAGCCCTGGATCGTCACCGGGAAGCCCTGCTTCTCCACGCCGGTGACCGGGTCGAGGGCGTGCATGTACCAGTGCGGGTTGAGCGCGTTCGGGCCGTCGTCGACCTTGGTCGTCAGGTAGACCGCGCCGGTCGCCGGGTCGTACACCGGTGTGCCGGTGCTGCCGACGTTCGGCGCCAGGTCGCCGCAGCTGAGCGTCGCGGCCGGCCACGCGGGCCCGAAGTTCCGCTGCCACAGCACGGCGCCGGTGGTCCGGTCCAGGCCGTAGGCCCTGTTGTTCTCGGTGACCGCCACCACCGTGGCGCCGACCACGATCGGCTGCGCGTAGATCTGCCCGTCCAGTTGGGCCGGGGTCTTCCACAACTGCCCGAACGACGACGACTGCACGTCCGCCGCGCTCAGGCCTCCCTCCCCCTGATCCCAGCCGGTCCGCAGCGAGTCCACCGACCCGGTGGTCTCGCTGGCCCGCGCCTGCGGGACCCCCACGCCGAGCAGCCCCGCCGTGAGCGCGCCCGTCACCGCGAGCACCAGCCCGCGCCACCCGGCGCCTGTCCTCCGTATGCCGCCGCGTCTGTCAGCACCCACGACGAAAACCCCCTCCGATGCCGGTCCCTGAAGCCCCCGCGACCGCGCTCCCCGCGCGACCGCCCTTCCCCGAGCCGGCCGGCGCCTCGGGCGGCCTCCTGATGAGGAGGGACGCGGCGCACGGTCGCAGCCCGCGCATCAAACCACACAATCCACCCCACGTGACCTGGTTGTCCCTTCTCTCGCGCGCGGCGTCTTGCGACGCGGGTCCTGACAACTCCCGTACCGTGCGCGGCCATCCGTGGTTCACCTGTGGCGGTGGGCGCCCCGGCACCGCCGGTGATGTCGGTGCCGGGTGGGAAGATGCCGGGACGGCCGGTGCGTGAGGAGTGAGGGGCGGGGCGCGTGGGGCGGGAAGAGCGGGACGTGGTCGCGCGGGGAGCGCGACTGGCCGAGGCGGCCCGGAACGTGACCGGCGATCACGGCAGGGCGGTCGAGGCCGTACGGGCGGCACTCACGCCGATCCAGGACGCGGCGGTACGGCGGGAGCTCGACGCCATCCCGGTCGCGCGGCTCCAGGACGTCACCGAGGGCCGGCTGCGGCTGGGCGGCGTCGAGCAGAGCGGGCTGGGGACGGTGGGCGCCGTGCTCGACGCGGGTGCGTACCGGTTGCTGCAGATACCCGGTGTGGGGCGGCGCACCGTCGACCAGATGATCGCCGCGGCCCGCCGGCTCTCCGAGGCCGTGCGCGAGACCGTGGCCGTCCACATCGACGTGGACCGGCCGGAGCCGGGCACCACCGCGCTCGTCGTGGCGCTGCACGTGCTGGTGGAGGCGGGGCCTCAGGCGCGCCGCGCCGTCGACCGTGCCGACGCCCTGTCGCGACGGCTGGAGCCGCTGCTGGCCGAGGCCCGCCCCGCCGCCGGGCGGTTCCGGATGCTCCTGGCCGGCCGGGAGCGGAAAGCCCGCGCGCTGGCGGCCGTGGCCGGACTCCGGCCGCTGGTCGACGAGGCGGACCGGGGACGGCTGCTCGAACTCTTCGCCCAGGCCTCCGTCGACCTGCTCCGGGGACCGTCGTCCGACCTCGCCGCCTGGGCGGACTTCGAACTGCGCTCCGCCGACTACTACGGCCTGCTCGCCGAGATCTCCGGCGCGGCGCCCGACGCGGCCGCCGCCGAGGGCTTCCTGCCCGACGAGATCGCCGAGCGGGTCCGGGCCCAGCGCCTCGACGACTCGCACCGGCGGGTCTCGCTACGCGGCTACCAGGCGTTCGGCGCACGGTTCGCCCTCGCGCAGCGCAACGTCATCCTCGGCGACGAGATGGGGCTCGGGAAGACCATCCAGGCGATCGCCGTACTGGCCCACCTGGCCGCCGAGGGGCAGAGCCACTTCATGGTGGTGTGCCCGGCGAGCGTCCTCGTGAACTGGACGCGGGAGATCGAGGCCCGCAGTGTCCTGCGCGTGCTGCTGCTGCACGGCCCCGACCGGCGCGACGCGTTCGCCGACTGGAAGGGGCGGGGCGGGGTCGGGGTGACCACGTTCGACGCCCTGCGCGGCTTTCCCGCACCGGACGGCGGCGAGGTCGGCCTGTTCGTGGTCGACGAGGCGCACTCGGTGAAGAACCCGAAGGCCAAGCGGTCCCAGGCGGTCGCCCGGTGGGCGGAGCACTGCGAGCGCACCCTCTTCATGACCGGCACCCCGATGGAGAACCGGGTCGCGGAGTTCCGCAACCTGGTCGGGATGCTCGACCACGGTGTCGCCAGGTCCCTGGAGGACGGCGACGCCCTGGCCGGATCGGTCGCCTTCCGCAGGGCCGTCGCCCCCGTCTACCTGCGGCGCAACCAGCAGGACGTGCTGACCGAACTCCCCAGCCTCCAGCACACCGACGAGTGGGAGGAGCTGAGCGCGTCGGACGAGGAGGCGTACCGCGACGCCGTACGCGCAGGCAACTTCATGGCGATGCGCAGGGCCGCCTACCTGCGCCCCGAGAAGTCGGCCAAGCTGGAGCGGCTCCGGGAGATCGTCGAGGAGGCCGCCGAGAACGGGCAGAAGACGGTGGTCTTCTCCTACTTCAAGGACGTCCTGCGCGTGGCCGGGGAGGCGCTCGCCGCCGGCACCACGGTCTTCGGCCCGCTCACCGGCGCCGTCCCCGCCGCCCGCCGGCAGCAGGTCGTCGACGACTTCGCCGCCGCCCCGGGCGCCGCGGTGCTCCTGGCGCAGATCCAGGCGGCGGGCGTCGGCCTCAACATGCAGGCCGCCTCCGTCGTCGTCCTCTGCGAACCCCAGATCAAGCCGACCATCGAGCACCAGGCGGTGGCCCGGGCCCACCGCATGGGCCAGGTCAGACCGGTCCGGGTGCACCGCCTGCTCGCCACCGGGGGAGTGGACGAGCGCCTGGTGAAGATGCTGGAGCGGAAGACCCGCCTGTTCGACGCCTACGCCCGCCGCAGCGCCGTGGCCGAAGCCACCCCGGACGCGGTGGACGTGTCGGACACCGAACTGGCCCGCCGGATCGTCGAGGAGGAGCAGGCGCGGCTGGGCATGGCGGAGCGGAACCACGTCGAGAGAGCGGATGTCTGACACATGACCGCGGTCCACGCGCTGATCCATCTTCACGACTTCGACGACGGAAGCGCCGACTTCAAACTGATCGGGGTCTTCACGTCGCCGGACAGGGCGGAGCAGGCCCGAGCCGCCTGCGCGCAACTCCCCGGGTTCAGGGACTTCCCCGACGGCTTCCTGGTCGTCCTGCTCCAGGTGGACGGGGCGCGAGCGGACCGGGGAAGCCTGCCCGAGGACCTGTACCTGCTCTTCCGGACCCTGGAGGATCCCGTCCGGGGCGAAGAAGTCGTCGTCCTGGGGGCCTACCTCTCGGAGGAAGAGGGCAACGAGGCGGCTTCGGCCTACCGGGAAGGCCCACCGGAGGCCGGGTTGGAGGTCTCCCCGGTCACCTTGGACGAGAGAACGTGGTGCGACGGATTCTTCACCTACTTCTCCGACGAGTCCGACGAGTCCGACGAGTCCGTCGAGCAGTGAACCCGTTACCCCGACTCCCGCACCCGCAGCTCCGCCCCCACCTTGAGCTGGTCGGCGGGCAGCGGGTCGCTGCCGGTGAGGAGCCGGGCCGCCTGTTCGACGGTGAGGGCGCCGAGACGGCGGGTGTCCAGGGCCACCGTGGTCAGCGGGGGGTCGACGAGCGTGCCCAGCTGCAGACCGTCGAAGCCGATCACGGCGAGGTCCCGGGGGACCTGCCGGCCGAGTCGGCGGGCGGCGCGCAGCGCCCCTATGGCGACGATGTCGTTGAAGGTGAACACGGCCGTCAGGTCCGGATGCCCGGCGAGGAGTTCCTGGAGCGCGCTCTCCCCGCCCTCGACGCTCTGGTCGGCGCGGGCCACGGAGCCCGAGTCCAGTCCGCACGCGGACATCGCGGCGTCGAACCACCGGTGCCGGATGCTCGGTTCGGACCGTTCGGCGTGGTCGAGCATGCCGATGTGCCGGTGTCCCGCGGCGGTCAGGTGCCTGATCGCCGCGTGCACGCCGCTCTCGCCGTCGATCCGGATCGAGCTGAACCGCTGGGTGCGGTGCTCGCGGTCGATGAGCACCACGGGGAGGCCCAGGGTCAGCCTGTCGATCTCGTCCTCGGGCAGGCTGAGATAGCCCACGACGGCGTCGACCTGGGAGGCGATCACCTCCAGCGTGCCCCGTTCCTCCTCGGTCCGGTCGCCGGTGTCGTACACGACGACGTGCCAGCCGCGGTCCCGGGCCGCCTCCAGCGCGGCCGCGGCGACCTCGGTGAAGAACGGGTTGAGCAGGTCCGGGATCACGAGGCCGACACTTATGGTGTCCTGCCGGACGAGCCCCCGGGCGAACCGGCTCGGCCGGTAGCCGAGCGCCAGGGCGGTGTCGAGCACGCGCTGCTTGGTGGAGGCGCCGATCTCGCCCTTGTCGTTGAGCGCCCGTGACACGGTCTGCCGGGACACGCCCGCAGCCTCGGCCACATCGTCGATCGTGACCCTGCGGGGTCCGGTCCCCGACGACGCCATCACTCACCTCCGCGTAATTGCCGACGCGCCAGCGTCGCAGGGACACCGAGTATGCCCCGGTGCGTAGAAACCTTGACACTCTGGCGTTCGGAAGCCCACACTCCCAATCACTTCCCGTTACCGCTCCCGTGAGCGCTCACGTTACCGCTCACGGAACCCAATTCCAACCAGAAGGCATCCGCCTCCAGGTGTCAACGTCGACCCGCCTGGGCCCGTAACCAGGCGTTCTCTGGAACGGAAGATATGAGAAGCACAGCCACGCGCACCCGCCTCGCCGCAGCAGCCGCGACCGCGGGCATCGTCGTACTCGCCGGGTGTTCCTCGTCCGGTTCGTCGGACAAGGCGTCCGCCGCCTCCTGCGAGCCCGCGAAGGGCAAGGTCACCCTCCAGTACTGGAACACCGTTCCGGGCATGGACCAGGTCGTCGACCTGTGGAACAAGCAGCACCCGGACATCCAGGTCGAGACGAAGAACATCTCCAACGACCAGTACGGCACCCTCGGCAACGCCCTCAAGGCGGACAAGGCCCCGGACCTCGCCCAGGTCGGCTACGACGAACTGCCCAACCTGCGCACCCAGAGCGCCTTCGTGGACGCCTCCGCCTGCAAGGCGGCCACCGCGGCGAAGTCGAAGTTCGTACCGTGGACCTGGTCGCAGACCAGCTTCGGCGGCACCGGCGTGTTCGCGATCCCGCAGGACACCGGCCCGATGGCGCTCTACGTCCGCAGCGACCTCTTCAAGAAGTACAACGTTGCCGTTCCCACCACCTGGGACGAGTACGCGACGGCCGCCGAGAAGCTGCACAAGGCGGACCCGAACCTCGACATGACGTTCTTCGACCCGAACAACGCCGAGTGGTTCAACGGGCTCCTGTGGCAGAACGACGCCAAGATGTACGGCTACTCCGGCGACAAGTGGCAGGTCTCCGTCGACTCGGCGCAGAGCAAGCAGGTCGCGGACTACTGGCAGAAGCTGATCTCCGAGAAGGTCGTGCGCACCGACCTCGCCCACGGTTCGACCCAGATGTACGCGGCGTACCAGAAGGACCAGCTCGCCACCTACGTCGGCGCCGCCTGGGGCTACAGCATGTTCCGCGACAACCTGCCCAAGCAGGCCGGGAAGTGGTCGATCGTCCCGATGCCGACGTGGGGTTCGAACCCCTCCTCCGGTGACTGGGGCGGCTCGACCGTCGCGTTCATGAAGGGCAGCGCGCACCTCTACGAGTCGGTCGAGTTCAACACCTGGCTGAACACCGACCCGGACGCGCTGGCGATGGAGAACAAGCTCGGCGGGCTCTACCCGGCCGCCAGCGCCGGTCTCGACCTGCCCGCGCTGAAGCAGGGCGTGCCGTACTACAACAACGAGAAGATCTTCGACGTCTTCGCCGACGCCTCCAAGAAGATCGACACCAGCTTCGCCTGGGGCCCCACGCAGAAGACCGTGAACCTGGCCCTCCAGGACGCGATGGCCAAGGCGGCGGCCGGCAGCGGCACCCTCAGCGACGCGCTCGCGACCGCGCAGGCGGCCGCGCTGAAGTCGATGAAGGACCAGGCGATCCCGGCGACGGCGGGCAAGTGACCACGGCATGACCGACCTCGCAACCCGCTCGGCCGGCGTGCGAACCACGCCCGGAGGCCGCCGTCGCCCGAACGGCGGCGGCCCCCGGGCGGCCACCGTCGCCGCCTTCGTGACCCCGTTCTTCCTGCCCTTCCTGCTGTTCTACCTGGTGCCGGTCGGCTACGCCCTCTGGCAGAGCTTCCGCGTCGTGCGCCGCTCCGGCGGCCAGTACGGCACGTCGTACACGACCTTCGGCGGCTTCGAGCAGTACGGGCAGGTGCTCCAGAACCACGAGTTCTGGTCCAGCATCGGCCGCATCGGGCTGTTCGGCGTCGTGCAGGTGCCGGTCATGCTCTTCGTGGCCCTGATCATCGCGCTGCTCCTCGACACGCCCCTGCTGCGGGCCAAGGGGTTCTTCCGCATCGTCGCGTTCATGCCGTACGCGGTACCCGGCGTGATCGCCGCCATCATGTGGTCGTACCTCTACTCGCCCCAGCTCAGCCCGGTCGTCGACCTGCTGAACGGCATCGGGCTGCACCCCGACTTCCTCGGCCCCGGCGCCGTGCTCTGGTCGGCGGCGAACGTCTCCACCTGGCTGTGGACCGGCTACAACATGCTGATCATGTTCTCGGCGCTGCAGTCGATCCCGCAGGAGCTGTACGAGGCCGCCAAGCTCGACGGCGCTTCCAACTGGACGATCGCCTGGCGGGTCAAGGTGCCCATCATCGCGCCGTCGATCGTGCTGACCACCGTCTTCTCGATCATCGGCACGCTCCAGCTGTACGCGGAGCCGGCCGTGCTGCGGCAGATCTCCTCGAACATCTCCAGCACGTTCACGCCGAACATGCTCGCCTACACGGTGGCCTCCGGGAACAACTACCAGCAGGCCGCGGCCATCTCGGTGGTCATCGCCGTCATCACCTTCGTCTTGAGCTTCGGGTTCATGCGACTGACCTCGAAGAAGGCCGGACTATGAGCAAACCGACCATGGACCGCGAAAGCCGGATCAGCCGGACGGCCGCCATGGGGCTGATGCTGCTCCTCGCCGTCTACTTCCTGCTGCCCGTGTACTTCCTGGTCGTCGCGGCGACCAAGCCGCAGGGCGACCTCGCCGCCACCAACGGCCTGGCCTTCTCGCACTTCAACCTGTTCGACAACCTGCACACCCTGTTCACCCGCAGCGACGGCATCTTCGGCCGCTGGGCCCTCAACACCGTCCTCTACGCGGTGCTGGGCGCGGCCGTGGGCACCCTGATCTCCGCGCTGTGCGGCTACGCCCTCGCCAAGTTCGACTTCCGCGGCCGGGAGTTCCTGTTCTCCGTCATCCTCGGCGGCGTCCTGGTGCCCACCACCGCGCTCGCCCTGCCGCTGTTCCTGCTGTTCTCGGCGACCGGGCTCGTCAACACCTACCTCGCGGTGTTCCTGCCCAGCATCGTCAGCCCGTTCGGCGTCTACCTCGCGCGGATCTTCGCCAACGCCTCCGTGCCGCAGGAGCTGATCGAGTCGGCGCGGCTGGACGGCGCCGGGGAGTTCCGCACGTTCTTCTCGGTGGCGTTCCGGCTGATGACCCCGGCCCTGGTGACCATCTTCCTGTTCCAGTTCGTGGCCATCTGGAACAACTTCTTCCTGCCGATGGTCATGCTCCAGAAGGAGTCGCTCTTCCCGATCACCCTCGGCCTGTACGAGTGGAACGGCCAGACCGCCCGCTCCCCGCTGCTCCAGGAGTCCATCATCACCGGCTCACTGGTGTCGATCCTGCCGGTGATCGTCGTGTTCATCCTCCTCCAGCGGTTCTGGCGCACCGGCCTCGCCGCCGGCTCCCTCAAGTGACCCCCCACGCACAGAAGGTGCTCCCCACCATGCCCAACCCGGCTGTCTTCGTGCCCCACTTCCACTGGGACCGGGAGTGGTACGAGCCGTTCCAGGTGTTCCGGCACCGCCTCGTCACCGCCCTCGACACCGTGCTGGAGACGGCCGAGACCGACCCGGACTTCCGGTTCACCGTCGACGGTCAGATGGCCGCCGTCGAGGACTACCTGGAGATGCGGCCCGAGAACCGCGACCGGGTCGCCGCCCTGGTCCGGGAGGGCCGGCTGGCCGTCGGGCCGTGGCTGATCCTGCTCGACGAGTTCCTCTGCTCCGGCGAGACCATCGTGCGCAACCTCCAGATGGGCTGGGCGGCCGCCGAACGGCTCGGCGGGGCCATGCCGATCGGCTACCTCCCGGACATGTTCGGCCACGTCGCGCAGATGCCGCAGATCCTCGCCCGCGCCGGCATCGAGCACGCGGCGCTGTGGCGCGGGGTGCCCGGCACGGTCGACGGGCACGCCTTCCGCTGGCGCGCTCCCGACGGCTCCGAGGTGCGCACCGAGTTCCTCTTCGACGGGTACGACAACGGCCTCGACGTCCTGCTGGTGCCGGACCGCATCCGCAGCGCGCTCGCCGAGTACGCCGAGATGACGGCGGGGCGCTGGGGTGGCGACCCGGTGCTCGCCATGTCCGGCACCGACCACAACGCACCCGACCCGCGGCTCGCGGACTGGCTGCGCAAGGCCTCCGGCGAGGAGCGGCCGATCACCGTCGCCACCCTCGACGAGTACGTCCGCAAGCACGTACGGGACGACGTCACGGCCGTCGTCACCGGTGAACTGCGCAGCCACGTACGGGGCAACATCCTGCCCGGCGTGCTCTCCGTGCGGCTCGGGCTCAAGCAGCGGATGGCCGCCGCCGAGCGGACCGTCGACCACGCCGAGCGGATGAACGCCCTGTGGTCCGGCCGCGACGACGCCAACTTCCTCGCCCTCGCCTGGCACAAGATCATCGAGTCCACCGCGCACGACTCGGTGGTCGGCTCCGGCACCGACGAGACCTGCGACCAGGTCGCCGCCCGCCTCGCCGAGGCCGCGCAGACCGCCCGCGCCGTCCGGGACGCCGCCCTCGCCGAGCCCGCCGCCGGGGTGCCCGGCGACGCCTACCTGGTCGCCAACCCGCTGCCGTCGCCCCGTACCGCACTGGTCGAGGTCGACGTGGTCGCCGCCCCGGACGGCGGCACCCTGGTCGCGACCACCGCCGACGGCGCGGCACACCCCGTACAGCTGGTCTCCCAGGCCCCGACCGTCCTCAGCGACGAGCGGCTCGACGCCTCCCAGCTGGAACGCGTACTGCGCCGCATCCACCGCCGCGAGCTGTTCGGCCTGCTGATCAACGGTTACGAACTCACCCCGAACTCCCTGGTCTTCCACCTCGCCGAGGTTCCGGAAGGCTCCTTCGACCTGATGACCCTGCGCGGCGAGGTCGCCGCCGCGGCCGCCGCGCACCCGGGGGAGTGGCAGGTGCGGACCCTCGCCCAGGCGCGGGCCACCGCGCTGGTGGCCGTCCCCGTCCCCGCCGCCGGGCTGGCCGCCTTCCGGGTCGGCACCGGCGACATGCCCGCGGCCCCCGCGCTGCGGGGCGCGACGGCGACGGCGGACAGCCTCTCCAACGGCCTGGTCGAGGTGGCCGTCGCCGCCGACGGCACCCTGGACGTGACCGGCGTCGACGGCACCGTCCTGTCGGGCGTCGGCCGCCTGGTGGACGGCGGCGACCGCGGCGACAGCTACAACTACGCCCCGCCCGCCCACGACGTGCTCGTCTCCGAGCCGGCCAGGGTCGCGGTCGAACTCCTCGAAACCGGCCCGCTGCGGGCCCGGCTGCGCGTCACCCGCGTCTACGAGTGGCCGGAGGCGCTCGCCGACGGCGACCGCGACCGGCGCGGCGGACGCACCGTCCCCACCCCCGTGGACATGCTGGTGGAGGTCCGCGCGGGCGAACCCTTCGTGCGGGTCTCCACCTCGTTCCTGAACCGGTCCGCCGACCACCGGCTGCG
The DNA here is from genome assembly GCF_044769305.1 of Streptomyces sp. NPDC090499. Taxonomy (NCBI): domain Bacteria; kingdom Bacillati; phylum Actinomycetota; class Actinomycetes; order Kitasatosporales; family Streptomycetaceae; genus Streptomyces; species Streptomyces sp. NPDC090499. The sequence goes on along the minus strand of NZ_JBIVXP010000012.1, from coordinate 284,323 downwards.
CCTGCACGTCCCGCTGCCGCTGCCCGTCACCACGTCCGCGTCGGCCGGGCAGTTCGCGGTCACCGAGCGCGGCCTGACCGCCGAGGGCGGCTGGGGCGAGTACCCCCTGCCGACCTTCCCCGCGAGCACCTTCGTGGCGGCGGGCCCGGCCACCGTCCTGCTCGACCACTCCGCCGAGTACGAACTCGTCGACGACGGCTCCGCCCTGGCCGTCACCCTGCTGCGCGCCATCGGCTCCATCAGCGTCAACATCCACCCCCTGCGCGACGAACCCGCGGCGAGCGAGATCCCGGCACCCGGCGCCCAGGACCTGGGCATGCGCATCGAGAACCGGTTCGCCGTGCTGCCCTGGGCATCCGGCTGGCAGGGTGCCAACGCGGTCGCCCTCGCCGAGGAGTTCCGGGGCGACTGCCTGGTCACCCGCGGCACCGCGCCCGGCGGCGCCCCGCTGCCCCCGGACACGGCCGGTCTGCACGTCGACGGCCGGGACGTGCACGTGTCGGGCATCCGCCGGATCACCGACCCCGAGCACGGACCCGGCACCGAGCTCCGGCTGACCGCGATGCGGGACACCGCGACGGCCGTCCGCGTGACCGGCGCGTTCACCGAGGCCACCACCGTCGACCTGCTCGGCCGGCCGCTCGCCCCCGAACCGGTCCGGGACGGGCTCGAACTCGACCTCGGCCCCTGGGAGATCCGCACGGTCGTCCTGCGCTGAGCGCTCCGCGGGACCTGCCGCGATACGCCGCCGTCCGGCTGCGGCGCCGTCGTGGCCGGTCGCGCCCACGCGGCGGAGCCGCGTATCGACCCAGCCCCGCGCTCCTTCGGGGCGCTGACAGCTCCACCCCGTCTTCAAGAAAGTTGTGACGCCTTGGCCTCCGACCTCACCGCGTACGTATCGGACCCCACCCCCTGGCACGGCGCCCTGCGCCCGGCCCGGTCCTGGCTGCACTCCGACGCACCGTCCCTGTCGCTGAACGGCGACTGGCGCTTCCGGCTGTCGCCCACGGCGGAGGTGGCGTCGGACTTCGCCGCCGAGGGCTTCGACGACCGGGACTGGGACAGCATCCCGGTGCCCGCGCACTGGGTACTGGAGGGCGACGGCGCCCACGGCCGGCCGGCGTACACGAACATCCAGTTCCCGTTCCCGATCGACCCCCCGCACGTCCCGGACGAGAACCCCACCGGCGACCACCGCCGCCACTTCGACCTGCCCACCGGATGGACGGACGCCGAACGGGTCGTCCTGCGTTTCGACGGCGTCGAGTCGCTGTTCAAGGTGTGGGTCAACGGCGTCGAGATCGGCAGCGCGAGCGGCAGCCGGCTCGCCCACGAGTTCGACGTGACCTCCGCCGTGCGTCCCGGCGACAACGTCGTCGCGGTCCGCGTCCACCAGTGGTCGGCCGCCAGCTACCTGGAGGACCAGGACCAGTGGTGGCTGCCGGGCATCTTCCGGGACGTCACCCTGCTCGCCCGCCCGGCCGGGGGCATCGAGGACGTCTGGCTGCGCACCGGGTACGACAACGGACGCGGACGCTTCGAGGCGGAGCTCACCGCGGACGCCTCCGCGTTCCCGGTCACCCTGCGCATCCCCGAACTGGGCGTGGAGCAGGTCTGGGAGACGGCGGCCGACGTGGCGCCCGTCGACGTCCCGGAGGTGGAACCCTGGTCGGCCGAGGTGCCCCGGCTGTACGACGTGACCGTCTCCTCGGCCGCCGAGAGCATCGCGCTGCGGGCCGGTTTCCGCACGGTCGAGATCCGCGGCGACCGGTTCCTGGTCAACGGCCGCAAGGTCGTCTTCCACGGCATGAACCGGCACGAGGCCCACCCCGCCCGCGGCCGGGTCTTCGACGAGGCGCACGCCCGCGCCGACCTGGCCCGGATGAAGCGGTTCAACGTGAACGCCATCCGCACCAGCCACTACCCGCCGCACCCCCGGCTGCTCGACCTCGCCGACGAACTCGGCTTCTGGGTCGTCCTCGAGTGCGACCTGGAGACCCACGGCTTCGAGAAGGCCGGCTGGACCGGCAACCCGACCGACGACCCCGCCTGGCGCGCGGCCTGCCTGGACCGCATCGAGCGCACCGTCGAACGGGACAAGAACCACCCCGGCGTCGTCATGTGGTCGCTCGGCAACGAGGCCGGCACCGGAGCCAACCTCGCCGCCATGGCCGCCTGGGTGCACGCCCGCGACCCCGAGCGCCCCGTCCACTACGAGGGCGACTACACCGGGGACTACACCGACGTCTACTCCCGGATGTACGCGACCGTGCCGGAGACCGAGCAGATCGGCACCGACGGCTCCACCGCCCCGCTGCTGGGCTGCACCCCCGCCCAGGGCGCCCGGCAGCGCACCAGGCCGTTCCTGCTCTGCGAGTACGCCCACGCGATGGGCAACGGACCTGGCGCCCTCGACCAGTACGAGGAGCTGGTGCACCGCCACCCGCGGCTGCACGGCGGCTTCGTCTGGGAGTGGCGCGACCACGGCATCCTGGCCACCGCCCCCGACGGGACCCCGTACTACGCCTACGGCGGCGACTTCGGGGAGGTCGTGCACGACGGGAACTTCGTGATGGACGGCATGGTGCTCAGCGACGACGTGCCGACGCCCGGCCTCCACGAGTTCAAGGCGGTCGTCCAGCCGATCCGGTTCGCCTTCGACGGCGACAAGCTCGACATCACCAACCTGCGGCACTCGGCCGACACCTCCGACCTGCGGTTCCGCTGGCGCGTCGAGTTCGACGGCATCCCCGTCGAGGCGGGCGAGCTGGACACCCCGCTGCTCGCCGCGGGCGAGTCCGGCCGGGTGCCGCTGCCCGCGCTCGCGGTGGCCGCGGACGCCGAGACCTGGCTGACCGTCGAGGCGGTGCTGGCGACGGACACCGACTGGGCCCCGGCCGGGCACGAGGTCGCCACCGCCCAGCTGGACTGCTCGGTACGGCGGCCGGTGCCCGCCGTCCGGCCCCGCACCGGCTGGCGTCCCGGCGAGGGCACGCGCACCCTCGGCATCGCCGAGTTCACCGGCGGCTCCCTCACCCGGCTCGCCGGCCGCCCCGTCGCCGGGCCGCGGCTGGAACTGTTCCGCGCCCCGACCGACAACGACGAGGGCACCGCCGACCGGCTGGAGGGCAGCGACGCCAGCGCCGCCGGGGTGTCCAGCGCCGAACTGTGGCGCCGCGACGGCCTCGACCGCCTCACCACCCGCCGGATCGGCGTCGAGCACGCCACGGACGCCCTGCGCACCGTCGACCGGGTCTCCGCCGCCGACTCCGCGCTCTCGGTGACCGTCGAGTCGGTCTGGTCGGTCGAGGACGGCGAACTGGAACTGCGCGTCGAGATCCAGCCCTCGCGCGGCTGGACGACGGTGTGGCCACGGATCGGGGTCCGCTTCGAACTGCCCGACGGCACCGCCCCGGTGGACGGCGCCGAGTGGTTCGGCCTCGGCCCGCTGGAGTCCTACCCCGACAGCCTCCGGGCGGCCCGCACCGGCCGGTTCTCGGCCACCGTCCGGGACCTGTCGGTCGACTACGCACGCCCCCAGGAGACCGGCCACCGCTCGCAGCTGCGCACGCTCACGCTGACCAGCGGCGACACCGAGGTACTGCGCCTGACGGCCGTCCCCGACAGTCGCGGGCGGCGCCCCGGCTTCACCCTGGCCCGTCACACCCCGCAGCAGCTCGACCGGGCCGCCCACCCCTACCAGCTCCCGGAGTCCGCCACCAGCCACCTCATCATCGACGCGGCCCAGCACGGCCTCGGCTCCCGTGCCTGCGGGCCGGACGTGTGGCCGGAGTTCGCCCTGCGCCCCGAGGCCCGCACCCTCAGGCTCCGCTTCACGGCAGGCGCCTGAGCAGCGCGACCCGACAGCTCTTTCACAGTCCGCACCCACGCGTGTCACGGCCCGGCGGTGGACGGTCACCGGCCATGAAGTCATCCACCGGTACCCCACGGATTCTGGTCGTGGACGACGAGAAGGACCTGACCGACCTGCTGGTGACGGTGCTGCGGGCCGAGGGCTGGCGGACCCAGCCGGCGCCGGACGGCACGACGGCGCTGCGGGCGGCCCGCGGCTTCCGGCCCGACGCGGTCGTCCTGGACCGCGGGCTGCCCGACCTGGAGGGCCTGGAGGTGCTGCGGCGCCTCCGGGCCTGGCGGCCGGACCTGCCCGTGCTGTTCCTGACCGCCCGGGAGAGCGCCGAGGACCGGGTCGCCGGCCTGTGCGCGGGCGCCGACGACTACGTGCCCAAGCCGTTCGACCTCGACGAGGTCGTGGTCCGGCTGCGCGCCCTGCTGCGCCGCTGCGACGCGTTACGTCCGGACGCCTCGCTGCTCGTCGTCGACGACCTGACCCTCGACGAGGAGACCCGGCAGGTGCACCGGGCCGGCGTCCCGGTCCGGCTCACCGCCCGGGAGTTCGAGCTGCTGCGCTACCTGATGCGGCACACCGGCCGGGTCCTCGGCCGGGCGGAACTCCTCGACAACGTGTGGGCGGAGGAGACCGACCGGCACCTGACCATCGTCGAGAGCTACGTCAGCTACCTGCGCCGCAAGATCGAACGCGGCCGTCCCGTCCTCATCCACACCGTGCGCGGCGTCGGCTACCTCATGAAGCCCGCCGCGGCGAAGCGATGAGGCGCCGCCCGCACCGGCCGCGCAGCCTGCGCTCCCGGATGATCCTCTCCAGCAGCCTGCTGCTGGCCGCGCTCTCCGTCGTGATCATCGCGATCTCCGGGCTGGCCATGCGCACCTACCTGATGGCCGGCCTGGACGAGCGCCTCGACGCCCTCGCCGAACACTCCTCGGCCGCCCGCGGCCAGATCGGCGCCCCGACCGCCGGCCTGCCCTACCTCAGGGCGTTCGGGGTCCCGGCGGGCACCATCGGCGTCTCCGTGGCCGGCCGGCACGCCACGGCCACGGTCCGGCACGCGGCGGTCGTGGACGGCACCGGGAGGCTGGCCGCCCCGACCGCGGGCCAGCGCCGGATCCTCGCCGGGGTCGAGGCCGACGGCCACCGCCACACCCTGGACCTGCCCGGCCGCGGCACCTACCGGGTCAAGGCCGTGCGCGCCGACACCCGGAACACCGAGATCACCATCGTCACCGCCGTGTCGGTGCGGCCGGTGGACCGGATGCTCGGCCGCCTGCTGGCCGTCGAGTCGGCCAGCGCGGCCGCCGCCCTCCTCGTGGCCGCGCTGATCGGGGCCACCGTGATCGGCCGCCAGCTACGGCCCCTGCAACGCGTCGCCGCCACCGCCGCCCGCATCTCCCGCGAACCCCTCGGACACGGCGCGGTACGCGCCCTGGAACGCGTCCCGGAGACCGGGCGCGGCACCGAGACGGGCCGGCTCGCCGAAGCCGTCAACCGGCTGCTCGGCCACGTCGAGAACGCCCTCGCCGACCGCTACGCCACCGAACTGCGCATGCGGGACTTCCTCGCCGACGCCGGCCACGAACTGCGCACCCCGCTCGCCTCCGTCGCCGGCCACCTCCAACTGGTGCGCCGCGCCCCGAAGCCGGCGGCCCCGCAGGCCGAGTACGCGCTGGGCCGCATGGAGTCCGGCATCGGCCGGATGCGCACCCTCGTCGAGGACCTGCTGCTCCTCGCCCGCCTGGACACCGGGCGCCCGCTGGCCCACGAGGAGGTCGGGCTCGGCCCGCTGCTCGCCGAGGCGGTGGCCGACGCCCGCGCGGCAGGCCCCGGCCACCACTGGGAGTTCGTCATGCCCGGCGACCTGGTCCTGGTCCAGGGCGACCCGGACCGCCTCCACCAGGTGGTCGCCAACCTCCTCGCCAACGCCCGCACCCACACCCCGCCCGGCACCAGGGTCGCCGTCACCGTCCGGACCGCCGACGGCCAGGCGCTGATCCGCGTCGCCGACGACGGCCCCGGCATCCCGCCCGACCTGCTGCCCCGCGTCTTCGAACGCTTCGCCCGCGGCGACGCCGCCCGCTCCCGGACCACCGGCAGCAGCGGCCTCGGCCTTGCCATCGTCGCCGCCGTCTCCACCGCCCACGGCGGCTCCGCCGAGGCCACCAGCGAACCGGGCCGCACGGTGTTCACCGTACGACTGCCGCTGTGCCCGGCGTACGCCGGCGAGGTGGACCCGCCCCGGAAACCCGTTGGACGCGAAGTCCCCCACGGGTGAGGCTGGTCGGCTGTACCGGCAGCGGAGAGCACCAGGAAGCGACAGGGAGACGGGACATGACCAGGGTCTGGCTCATCACCGGCGCGAGCAGCGGCTTCGGCCGGGCGCTCGCCGAGGCGGCGCTCGCCGCGGGCGACACGGTCGTCGGCGCGGCCCGGCGCCCCGAGGCACTGGCGGAGCTGGCCGCCGCCCACCCCGGCCGGGTGGACCCGGTCCGCCTGGACGTCACGGACACGGCGTCGATCGAACCCGCCGTACGGGACGTGATCGCCCGGCACGGCCGGATCGACGTCCTCGTCAACAACGCGGGCCGCACCCACGTCGGCGCCTTCGAGGAGACCACCGACGCCGAACTGCGCGACCTGTTCGAGGTGCACGTCTTCGGTCCGGCCGCGCTGGTCCGGGCGGTCCTGCCGCACCTGCGCGCACAGCGTTCGGGGGCGATCGTCCAGATGAGCAGCATGGGCGGGCAGATGTCCTTTGCCGGCTTCTCCGCCTACAGCGGCACGAAGTTCGCGCTGGAGGGCATGTCCGAGGGGCTCGCCGACGAGGTGCGGGAGTTCGGGATCAAGGTGCTGATCGTGGAGCCGGGCGCCTTCCGTACCGCCCTCTTCGACACCGCCAGGGCCGGAGCCAGCGACGACTCCGGCGTCTACGCCAGGGTCGCCGAGACCCGCGCCGCCGTCGAGGGCGGCCACGGCAGCCAGCCCGGCGACCCGGCCAGGGCCGCCGCCCTGATCCTGGCCGCCCTGGCCGCCGAGGAGACCCCGCTGCACCTGCCCCTCGGCGACGACGCGGTGACCGCCGTACTGACCCAACTGGACACCGTACGAGGGGACATCGCCGCCTGGGAGAAGCGGACCCGGGCCACGGGTTTCGCATGAGCAGGCCGGGTGGCAGCGCCCCTTCAGGGGCGCGGGGCACTGCGCGACCGGCCACGATGGCGCCGCAGCCGGACGACGGCACATCGCTGCCCTTGCGGCAGAGCGCTCAGCCCACCACCGTCGGCTCCGTCACCCACCCCGCCGCCAGCACCAGCCTGCTCTCCCGGTGCACGGCGAGGAACCCGAACGGGCGGTCGAAGGCGGCCCGCACCACCGTGGACTCGTACTGGTACCGCGGCGGCCCGCCGCCCGGCGCCGCCGCCACGGCGGTGACCGCGGCGGCCCGGAAGCCCAGCGGCCCGAACTCCGCGACCGCGGACTGCCCGGCCGCCCCGATGGCCAGCGGCGCGGCGCTGATCCCGGGGAAGTGCCCCTCGCGGGCGTCCGCGGCCGTGGAGAGCCCGAACAGCCCGTGCAGCTGGAGCAGATCGTGGTCGGCGCGGACCGTGAAGCCCGGGGTGGTCACGTCGAGCCGGATCGGGTCCGGCGCGACCGACGGCTGCCGCTCCACGACCACGCCGGGCCCCGCGGGCCCGTAGGGGAGCTGCCCGCCGGTCGTCACCGGCAGGGCCCGCTCCAGGACGCCGATGCCGGTGTGCAGCACCTGCCCCGGCGCCATCCCCTCCGCGCCGAGCACCAGGTGCACGTCGAGGCCGTTGTCGCCGAGGACCTTCACCGAGGTGACGGGCCCGTCCGGACCGGTGGCCACCCCGATCCGGTCGGGCCGGACACTGCTGCGGTGCAGACCGGCCAGGTCCCGCCCCTGCCAGGGCCCGGCGCCGGGCCGCAGCACCGTCTCCCGGAACGGGTGCTGCCAGTCCGTGCGCAGCGCCAGCGCGGTCGCCAGCACCAGCCGGGCGCCCTCGGCCAACCGCACCGGCAGCCGCTCGACCAGCCCCTCGGTGCGCTTCGCCGCCCAGGCGTCCAGCGCCGCCCGGGAGGCCGCGGGATCGGCGCCGAGCACCCCGTGCGCGTCGGCGGGCAGCCCCGCCGCCCACGGCTCGCGCAGCTCCAGCGCCCCGTCGGTCCACAGCCCCAGAGCCGACCCGACGCCCGGCATCGAGTCGAGCCCGCTGAGTAACTCCCGCGCGCCTGCGGCAGCCTGATCCGCTTGCCTGCCCACGGCCCGGGTCAGTTCGTCCCGGGCCGGGCCGCCGGCGCCGTCGGCGAGGAACGCCAGCAGCGGCCAGACACCGGCGGCCGAGAAGACCGTGCCCTGTCTGGTCTGCCGCGCCCAGCGTGCGGTGAGTGCGTTGACGGCGCCGACGGTCTCGTTCATTCGTCGTCCTCCCAGGGGTAGTCGGGGAAGGGCAGGGGATCCGTGACCCAGCCCGCCGCGAGGACGAGCCGGGAGTGCCGGTGCAGGGCGAGGAAGCCGAAGGGGCGGTCGAAGGAGGCGTCGATCACGGTGGTGACGTGACGCCGCTCGGGCGGGAGGCCCGCCGCGGCCATTCCGAACGCGGTCACCGCCGCGGCCTCGAAGCCCAGTGCGCCGAACTTCGCCATGGTGGTCTGCTCGGCGGACCCGACGGCCAGCGGGAAGGCGCTGATGCCGGGGAAGTGGCCGCGGCGGAGGTCCGTCGCCGTCGTGAGTCCGAACAGCCGGTGCAGTGCCAGCAGGTCGTGGTCGGCCGTCACGGCGTAGGCCGCGGTCGTCACGTCGAGCCGCGGCGGCTGCGGTGTCTCGCACCGCACCTTCGCCACGCTCAGCCCCGGTCCGGGCTCGCCGTAGGGGAGCAGCCCGCCCGGCACCACCCGGTGCGCGCCGTCCAGGATGCCGACACCGGCCGCCAGCACCTGCCCCGGGGCCATCCGCTCCTCGCCCAGCAGCAGATGGACGTCCAGGGCGTTGTCACCCAGCACCTTCAGCTCGGTGACGAAGCCGTCCGGGGTGTCCGCCAGGCCTATCCGGTCCAGTTGCGCGCCGGAGCGGTGCAGACCGAGCCGTTCGACGGCCGCCCAGGGCGCGTACGCCGTCTCCAGCGGCCACTCCTCGAAGGGCGCGAGCCAGCGCGTGCGCATCGCCAGCGCGCCCGCCAGGACCAGCTCCGGGTCCTTGTCCAGGCCGACCGGCATCCGGTCGACCAGCCCGCCGGTGCGGTCCACGACCCAGGCGTCCAGCGCCGCGCGGTCCGCCGCCACGTCCCCGGTCAGCACCCCGCGCGTGCCGGCGGGCAGCCCCGCCGCCCAGGCCTCCCGCAGCTCCAGGGTCCGCCTGGTCCACAGGCCCACCGCGGTGTCCAGGCCGCGCATGGCCGCCATCCCGCCGAGCAACTCCCGTGCCGCTGCGGCCGCTTCGTCCGCCGGCAGGCCCAGCGCGTCCGCCAGCTCGGCGCGCGCCCCGCCGTCCGCGCCGTCCGCGAGGAAGGCCAGCAGCGGCCACACCCCGGCCGCGGAGAACACCGTGCCGCCCTCCGCCGTGGCCGCCCAGCGCGCGGTCAGCCCGTTCACCGCGCGCGCGGTCGCCTTCCCCACCCTCATTCCGCCCCCGTCCACGGCGCGCTTACGATGCGCGCAGTCGTACGTCAGTCCGGCCGTCCGTTTCCGTGCGGCCCGACGCCCCCTCAGGAGCACGGTACCGGTGTCCATACCTCCGCCCCCCGGCCCCCACCAGCCACAAGGGCCCTACCCACCGCCCCAGTCGGGCCTGCCGCAGTACCCGCAGGCGCCGTACGGGCAGCAGCCGCCGTACCCGGGGCCGTACCAGCCGTGGGGGCAGGGGTACGGCCCCTACGCCCCGCAGCCGCCCGTCAACGGGCTCGCCATCGCCTCCCTCGTGCTCGGGCTGCTGTGCTGCCTGCCGGGGGTGGGGCTGGTGCTGGGGCTGATCGGGCTGGGGCAGATCCGCAAGCGGGGTGAGCGCGGCAGGGCGATGGCGGTCATCGGGTCGGTGCTCTCCGTGCTCGGGCTGGCCGTGTGGGTGCTGACGCTGTCCACCGGCGGGGCGGCGGAGTTCTGGCAGGGCGTCAAGGAGGGCGCGAACGACAGCTCCAGCCTCTCGCTGTCCACCGGCGACTGCTTCGACACCCCCGACGGCACGCTCACCGGCGACCTGGTCTCCGACGTCTCCGTCGTGGACTGCGGCAAGGCGCACGACGGCGAGGTCTTCGCCACCTACCGGCTCAAGGGCTCGGACTATCCGGGCGACGACAGCGTCGGCGACTCCGCCGACCGGCGCTGCTACGGCCTGGAGGACGGCTACGCGATGGACGGCTGGGCGATCCCCGGAGACGTCGACGTGTACTACTTCACGCCCAGCGAGGACAGCTGGGCGTACGGCGACCGGGAGGTCGCCTGCGTCTTCGGCAACACCACCGAGGGCCGCACCCTGTCCGGCTCGCTGCGCAACGACGAGAGCGTGCTGGACGACGACCAGGTCGCCTACCTCGGCGCCGCGCACGTCCTCAACACCGCCCTCGCCGGCGCCCCCGAGGCCGAGTACGTCGAGGACGACCTGCCCGGCTACCGGCAGTGGGCGCAGCAGGTGACCACGGCCCTCGGCACGCAGACCGCGATGCTGCGCGCGCACGACTGGGGCCCGGACGCGAAGCAGCCGGTGGACGCCCTGGTCGCGGACCTCGACCGGGCGAAGGCGGAGTGGGCGAAGGCGGCCAGGGCCACGGACGCGGACACCTACTACACCCGTTACGACAAGGGTTCGGCGCTCCTCGACCCGAAGCGGACCGTCACCGCCCGCAAGGCTCTGGGCCTCGCCACGACCCCGCCCTCGTACGACGACGGAGGCGGCGGCGCCGGCAGCGGAGGAAGCGGCTCCGGCATGGAGGTGTGATCGCGGCTATAACGGGGAGAAAGTGCCTGCGTAATGCATCCCCGGGCCACATGTCATCACATCGAGTGATTCTCTGGCCTTTGCTTGCATGGCTCAACCCACGGTTGCCACGCTGTTGCTGTCTGTACAACCTGATGGGAGCGGCCAGTGACTTTCGGTGAGCAGCCGGCGTATCTGCGTGTCGCGGGTGATCTCCGCAAGAAGATCGTCGACGGTTCGCTGCCGCCCCACACCCGGCTGCCCTCGCAGGCCCGCATCCGCGAGGAGTACGGCGTCTCGGACACGGTGGCCCTGGAGGCCCGCAAGGTGCTGATGGCCGAGGGGCTGGTCGAGGGCCGGTCCGGCTCCGGGACGTATGTGCGCGAGCGGCCGGTGCCCCGGCGGGTGGCCCGCTCCGGGTACCGCCCGGCCGGCGGCGCCACCCCGTTCCGGCAGGAGCAGTCCGACGCGACGGCGCGCGGCACCTGGGAGTCCAGCAGCGAGCAGACCGGGGCGGGCGCCGCGATCGCCGACCGGCTCGGCATCCACCTGGGCGACCGCGTGATGCGCACCCGGTACCTGTTCCGGGACGCGGGCGAGCCGATGATGCTCTCCACCTCCTGGGAGCCGCTCGCCGTCACCGGCCGCACCCCCGTGATGCTGCCCGAGGAGGGCCCGCTCGGCGGGATGGGCGTGGTCGAGCGGATGCGCGCGATCGACGTCGTCGTGGACAACGTCACCGAGGAGGTCGGCGCCCGCCCCGGCCTCGCCGAGGAACTGCTCACCCTGGGCGGGGTCCCCGGCCATGTCGTCCTGGTGATCCAGCGGACGTACTACGCTTCCGGCCGCCCGGTGGAGACCGCGGACGTCGTCATCCCCGCCGACCGCTACCGGGCCTCCTACCATCTGCCGGTGCGGTAGCGGCCGTACCACCTCGCCGTGAAGTAGCGCACACCCTCACGATGGTTGACGCCTTCACGATCCGGGACCGGACCGGTGCCCGCCGCTGGAATCCGGCCGTTCTCCCAGGTGGCCCGGCTGCCCTCGGCATGCCCGCGACCCGAAGTGCGGGGCGCGCGGACGGCGCATTCGTTGTCGTGCGCCCCCACCGTTCTGGCTGGTTGCGTACCTCTTTGTGAAAAGGCGTATTCGCTGCGTAAAGGTTAGGCGTACGCTCGGGCATATGCGGAGTGCGGTTTCCTTAGCGGGGCGGGGATGGACGGGAGCCGGGAGATGCGGAGGGGCGCGATGACGGAAGGCACGGTCTCTCTCCCCTGGCTCGTCATACGGCAGGACGACAACGGCAATCGCTACCGGGTCGGCCGGTACGCGACCCGGGCCGAGGCGCAGAAGATCGCCGACAGTCTCGACGACCGCGGGCACAAGCAGCTCTACTGGGTCGAGCGCATCGGCCACGCCAACGGGGACGGGGCCACCCGGAACTGACCCTCCCGTAGGCTCCGGCCCATGAGTGAACGGATCGTGGTGGTCGGAGCCGCTCTGCTCGACAGCGGCCGCCTCCTCGCGGCCCGCCGCAGCGCGCCCCCCGAGCTGGCCGGCCGCTGGGAGCTGCCCGGCGGCAAGGTCGAGCCCGGCGAGAGCGCCGAGCACGCCCTCGTGCGCGAACTGCACGAGGAGTTGGGCGTCGAGGCGGAGGCGCTGGCGCGGGTGCCGGGGGAGTGGCCACTGCGGGAGCCGTACGTCCTCCAGGTGTGGACCGCCCGCCTCCACCCCGGCTCCCCGGACCCCGAGCCCCTCCAGGACCACGACGAGCTGCGCTGGCTGACCCCGGCCGAGATCTGGGACGTGAACTGGCTGGACCAGGACGTCCCGGCGGTACGCGAGGTGGCGGCGATGGCGGACGGAGCGGGGGCGGGGGTGAAGCCCCGTCCCCGCTAGGGGCGCGGGGAACTGCGCGACAAGCCCCCACGGCGCCGCACCCGCCCGGCAAGCGCACCCCCCGAGCCCCTGGGCGCACGGCCTCCCCGGCGTAAGCCGTTCGCACCACAGTGCGCCCTCTCCCGCGGTACTGCCTCCCGGTAACCGGGTATGTGCCCATTAACCCCATGAAACCGGACAGTGCCGGGCTCGCAGCCGGGGAAGCAACCGGGAAGTGATCGGTGTGATCGACACCGAAGGTGACACCGTCGAGTGGACCTTTCCCGCGGAACCGGGCGCCGTGCGCACCGCCCGGACCGCGGTCCGCGACAAACTGCGCGGCTGGGGCCTGGACGGCCTCGCCGATCTGGCCGCCCTGCTGGTCAGCGAGCTGGTCACCAACTCGCTGCGGCACGCCACCGGTCCCATCGGCGTCCGCCTCGTCCGCCCACGCCCCCCAGGGCTCGGCGACACCCTGCGCGTCGAGGTCTCCGACCCGCTCCCGGACCCGCCGCGCGAACGCGCCGCCGGCCCCGACGACGAGAGCGGCCGCGGCCTCCAGCTGGTCGCGGGTTCCTCGCGGCGCTGGGGTACCCGTCCGGGGGACAACGGCAAGACGGTCTGGTTCGAGCTGGCCGTACCAGGGTGAACGGGGTGAACGGGGTGTACACGCAGTGCTACCGCGTCCACCCGCGGGAGTGGCCGATCAACGTGTGCCGGAGTACGTGATTCGACGGCGTGTTCCCTGGTTAGAAGACTGGAAGTGTTGTCACGGTCCGGTCCGGAAATCGTCGGGACCGTGCTGTGATCGTGAACACCGTGTCAGGCGGCACCGTAGTGCTGGATACTGCGGGCAGCCGCACCCGGTGACCGGTGCCGGACGCGGTGAGCTGGAGGGGACGGTTCGCGTGAGCGAGATACCAGCTAAGGCCACGGAGTCCGAGGACCCGTCGGACGGCGCGAGGGCGGGGACCGCGGAGACAGCCGCGGCCGCGGCCCCTGGCGACGCCGTATGGCAGAGCAGCCCGCCCGGCTCGATCTACGACTACATCAAGGTCGCCTCGTTCTCCATCGGCGCAGGCGGCCTGGTCGACCAGTGGAGCCTGCGCGCCGAGCAGATCTTCGGCATCCCCGCCGAGCGCGCCGTCGGCATGGACCCCATCGAGGCGTTCGTCGACCCGGACCTGCGCGAGCGCGGCCAGCGGAAGATGGCGGAGATCCTGGACGGCCGGGAGTGGACCGGCGTCGTCCCGTTCCGGATGCCCGACAAGGCGGACGGCGGGCGCGGCGAGGAGGGCATCGCCGAGGTCTACGTCATGCCCACCCGCACCGCCGAGGGCGAGAACGCGGCCGTGTGCATCGTCGTCGACGTCCGCACCCTGCGAAGCATCGAGACCGACCTCGCGGCCTCGCAGTCGATATTCGGTCAATCTCCGTTCGGTTTCCTGCTGATCGACACCGACCTCAGGATCCGCCGCGCCAACGTACGGTTCTCCTCCATCTTCGGCGGCACCCCCGACGACCACCGCGGCAAGGGCGTCCACGACTACCTCCCGCGCTCCGAGGCCGAGCGGGTCGCGGCCACCCTGCGCCGGGTCCTGGAGACCGGCAACTCCATCACCGACATGCACGTCACGGGCTTCGTCCCGGGCTCCGAGGAGCGCCGGCACTGGTCCATCAACCTCTACCGGGTGCACAGCGGCACCGGCCGGCCCATCGGCATCGCCTGGCTCGGCCTCGACATCACCGCCCGCCGCGCCGCCGCCCGCGAGGCCGCCGCCGCCCGGCGCAACCTCGCCCTGCTCAACGAGGCCGGCGCCCGCATCGGCAACTCCCTGGACCTGGAGACCACCGCCCGCGAACTCCTCGACGTGGTCGTCCCGGGCTTCTGCGACCTCGCCACCGTCGACCTCTACCAGGGACTGCTGGCCGGTGACGAGACCCCGCCCGGACTCGCCGACGGCAGCGCCGAACTGCGCCGGGTCGCCTTCGCCAGCGCGGTCTCCGACGCCCCGTTCGTGGGCGGCGGCGTCCCGGTGGCCGTCGGCGCGGTCCACCACTACCCCTTCAACTCCCCGTGCGCGGACGCCCTGCGCACCGCCCGCCCGCAGCACGTGCCGGCGGCGGACGGCGGCCTCGTCCAGTCCACCCTCGCCGTCCCGATGGTCGCCCACGACACGGTCGTCGGCCTCGCCCAGTTCGCCCGCACCAAGGGCAGCGAGCCGTTCGGCGACCGCGACCGGGAACTCGCCGTGGAACTGGCCGCCCGCGCCGCCGTCTGCATCGACAACGCCCGCCTCTACCGGCGCGAGCACGAACGCGCGTTGATACTGCAACGGTCCCTGCTGCCGCCCGGCGACCCCGAGGCCTCGGGCCTGGACATCGCCTGCCGCTACCTGCCCGGCAACGCGGCCACCGAGGTCGGCGGCGACTGGTTCGACGTCATAGAACTCCCCGGCCACCGCACGGCGCTGGTGGTGGGCGACGTGATGGGCCGGGGTCTACGCGCGGCGGTCGCGATGGGTGAACTCCGCACCGCGGTCCGTACGCTGGCCCTGCTCGACCTCGAACCGGCCGAGGTACTCTCGGCGCTGGACGAGATCGCCCGCGGCCTCGGCACCCCCGGCGGGGTCCAGCAGGCCACCCGCACGGCCCGCCAGCCCCGCGACGCCGACCTCTCCGAGGTCTACCTCGCCACGTGCGTGTACGCCGTCTACGACTCCGTCACCAGGCGCTGCACCTTCGCCAACGCCGGCCACCTGCCGCCCGTCCTCGTGGAACCCGGCGAGGCCGCCCTGATGCTCGACGTGCCGCCCGGCATGCCGCTCGGCGTCGGCGGCGAGCCCTTCGAGGAGGTCGAGGTCGAACTCCCCGAGGGTGCGTTGCTGGCGCTGTACACCGACGGCCTGGTCGAGTCCCGCGACCATCCCCTCGACGAGGGCCTCCAGGCGTTCGTAGGGGCCCTCACGGACCCCGCCCAGCCGCTGGAGGACGTCTGCGACCACGTCCTCAGCACCCTCGACACGCATCACGGCGAGGACGACATCGCGTTGCTGATGGCACGTGTACAGGGACTGCCGGCCGACTCCGTCGGCGACTGGACGCTCCCGCGCGAGCCCCGCAGCGTGGGGCGCGCCCGCGAGTACGCGCGCGGCCGGCTCCTCACCTGGGGCCTGGAGCCGCTGGTCGACACCACGGAACTCCTGGTCAGCGAACTCGTCACCAACGCGCTGCGGTACGGCGAGGGCGAGATAAGGCTCCGCCTCCTCCTCGACCGGACCCTGGTCTGCGAGGTCTGGGACTCCGGCCTGGTCCAGCCGAGGCGCCGTAGGGCGCGGGACACCGACGAGGGCGGCCGCGGCCTCCAACTGGTCGGCCTGCTCAGCGCGGCGTGGGGCTCACGCCGGACGCCGCGCGGCAAGACGGTGTGGTTCGAACTCCCGCTCCCGGACGGCGAAACGGGCCTGACCGACCCCGCGGAGGCGCTCCTCAGCCTGTTCTGAGGAGGCCGTGGCCATGACGCGGGTCCGCGGGGGCTGGTCGCGCAGTTCCCCGCGCCCCTTCGGGGCGCTCTGGTGAGCGCATACCGATACGGTCCCGCGCTTCTGAAGGGGTGTTCGCGCAACGCCCTGCTTTCAGGGGCGCGGGGAACTGCGCGACAAGCCCCCACGCGCCCGCAGCCGCCCGACGGCCGGTCGCGGCACCCCCGCGGGCGTCAGCCCAACCGCCCCCGGCTCTCCGGCCCCCCGAAGGCCACCACCGGCCCCCCGTCCCCCTCCTCACCCAGCAGCACACCCCCGAGCACCACCCCCGCCACCCCGCTCCCGTGCGCGGACTCCCCGGCGAACGGGTTCCCGTGCGCTCGTACATCCCGCTCCGCCAGCTCCCGCGCCCGCCGTGCCAGCCTGTCGGCGTCCGCGGGCGCAGCCCGCCCCGCAGCGGCCAGCAGCGCCCGCGCCTCCGCCCCCACCGCCGCCCGATGCGTCCCCACGAAGTCGTCCGCCGCCCCCACTGCACTGCGCGCCACCAGCTCCGCCCCCGCCGCGATCACCCCGGACCGCCCGCCCCCCGTCCCCTCCACCGCCCGCACGATCCGGCGCAGGGCGTCCACCGTGTCGTACGGGCCACCGGTCAGCTCGCCCCGCACACCGGCCAGCACGGCGTCGGCATGGGCCAGCCGCGGCGGCAACGCGGTCCCCCGCAGGCCCGCCAGCTCCGCCTCGGCGCCGGTGAGGGCGGCCGGTACCAGCGCCGCCGCCGTCCGCAGTTCCGCCGCCAGCCGTTCCACCCCGCCCAGCAGCAGCCCGGCCTGCGCCACGGCCCCCTCGGCGGCCCGCACGTCCCGCCGGAACCCGTCGCCGTCGCCCGAATCGGCGGCCTGACGGGCCTGGTTGAGCCGCGAGGTCGCGAACACCAGCCGGTCCTTGGCCTGTTCGACGTAGCCGACGACGGAGGCGACCGCGGCCGCACCGTACCGCTCGCCCGCCCCGGCCAGCGCCGCCGCCACCCCGCCGGTCCGCCCGGCCAGCTGCCGGAACCGCCCCTCGGCCGCGGCCAGCGCGTCCCCCGCGTCCCACTCGGCGTCGAACCCCGGTGCCTCCGCGTCCAGTTGCCGCCCCGCCTCCGCGCACCGCCCGACCACGCCCGCCAGCGCCTGGCGCCGCCCGGCGTCGTCCGCCGGCACCCCCTCCTCGTACCGCCGCCATATCGCGAACGCGGCCGTCAGCTCGGTCCCGGCCGCCCGCAGGGCCCGTTCCGCGGCCGCGGCCGCCCCGACGTACCCGAGGGCCTCCCGGCTGGTGCGGACGCAGTCGTCGGCGAGGACCAGGGCGGCCCGGGTCTGCCGCTCGGCATCGGCGGGCGTCGGCTTCGGCGGGGCGGGGGAGAGGACCCCCGGCGTGGTGCGCGAGCGGGCCCGTCGTATCCGGCGTACGTAGCCGTAGCCGCCCAGCGCGCCGGCCGCCGCCACGGCGACGAGCGGCAGGACGTAGTCGGTCGCCGACGCCCCGTCCGCCGCCTGGGCCGCGGAAGCCGTCACGCCGCCCGCCACGGGAACCGGATCTTGAGTGACGCTCGTCATCACCGGCAACACCAGCCAGACCGCCCCGGCCACCCCGCCCAGCACCGCATGCCCCACCCGCACGGCTATGTGCCCCGTGGCATGCCTCGGCCGACCCCGGATCAAGGATGACGTCACATTTCGGAGCGTATGGGCAGCAGGTCGGCTCCGCGACCGGGGCGGCGACAGCCGGGGGACGACGAGAAAAGGCGGACAGAACATGGAACGGAGCCCGAACCAGGAGCAGAACCCGCAACCCGCCCGCACCGACGCCCCGGCCCCCGCGCCGCCTGCTCCCGCACCCGCACCCGTACCCGTACCCGCCGACGTGCCCGCACCCGCACCGGAGTCACCCGCACCCGACGACGAGAGCCGCTCGGGCCGGGCAGGCGGGAAGGCGAAAGCCGTCAGATGGACGCTGCGCGTCCTCGCCCTCCTGCTGCTCCCCCTCCTCATCGCCGAGACCGCCCTCCGCATCAACTACACCGGCGACCCGAAGGCCGGTACGTACAGCCGGAACCGGGACGCCCTCTGGCTCGGTCACGCGTGGGTCGACGGTCGTAGGACCGACGCCGACGTCACCGCCCTCGCCGCCCGGCTCGCGGACACCGGCATTCGCGACCTCTACGTCCATGCCGGACCACTGGAACACAACGGCACGCTGCCCACATCGGCCTATCCCAAGGCCCGTTGGCTGATAACGGCCGTGCATCGAAAACTCCCCGGCGTACGGGTGCAGGCCTGGCTCGGCGACGAGGTCGCGCCCGAGAAGCCGGACGCCATGCACCTGGAGAAGAAGGCGACGCGGGACGCCGTGGTCGAATCCGCCCGGCAGGTCGTCGGTGCCGGGTTCGACGGGGTCCACTTCGACCTGGAGCCCCTGCACTCCGGCGACCGGAACTACCTCGCCCTCCTGGACGCCCTGCGCCCCGCCACCCCGCTGCTCTCCGTCGCCGCACACCAGATCGATCCGCTCCCGGCCTTTCACTCCTTCTGGGGTACCGTCACCGGTCATCCGAAATGGTGGTCGCAGGAATATTTCGGACAGGTCGCCCGTCGGGTGGACCAGATCGCGGTCATGTCGTACGACACCATGCAGCCGCTGCAGAGCCTGTACGGCGGGTACGTCGCGCAGCAGACGAGCCTCGCACTGGAGGTCACACCGGCGGACACCGATCTGCTCATGGGGCTGCCCTTCTACCACGAGAACCGGTTCGGGCACTGGGCGCACGCGGAGACCGTGCCGGCCGCCGTGCGCGGGGTTCGGCTGGGACTGTCACGGACGGCCCCGGATCGCGCTACCTTCGGCGTCGCCCTGTACGTCGACTTCGCCGCCACCGAGGATGACTGGACCTCTTATCGGAAGGACTGGGTTCGTACGTCATGACAACCGCTCGTGCCCACCTCACCCGTGACGACCTCGCGTCGCTCTCCCGCGAGGCCCTCGGCCGTGCCCCCGCAGCCGTCACCCGGCTGCGCGGAGGGAGCAAGAAAGGCGTCTACCGGCTCGCCCTCGACAACGGCCGGAGCGCGATCGCGTACGTCTGGTCCCCGGAGGAGGACTACTGGGGGCCCGTCGACGCCGACATCCGCGACCCCTTCGCGCACGCCTCCGGTCTCGGGCTCTTCCTGGCCGCCCACGACCTGCTGACCGAACTCGGCGTGCGCACCCCGCGCCTGCTCTTCGCCGACGAGGACGCCCACCACCTGCCCGCCTACGCCGCGGTCGTCGAGGACGTCCGCGGCGGCAGCCTGGAGGTGCTGCTGCGCAGCGACCCGGGTGCCGCCCGGGTGCCGCTGGCCCGGCTGGCGGGGACGCTCGGCGTGCTCCGCGCGCACCTCTCCGCCGGGTACGGGAAGGCGGCCCTGGTGGAGGAGGGCGGGAAGCCGCTCGGCAGCTCCTGCGAACAGGTCGTCGCGGACCGCGCGATGCGCGACATCGCGGAGGTGGCCGAGCGGGACCCCCGGCTGCGCGAGGTGCGGCAGGCGCTGACCGAGCGCGTGCACGACCTCTACGACCAGGTCGAACCGCGCGACCACGCCTCCCTCGTGCACGGTGAACTCGGCCCGGACCACGTCCTGGTGACCGAGGAGGGCGATCCCGCGCTCATCGACATCGAAGGCCTGATGTACTTCGACGCCGAATGGGAGCACGTCTTCCTCCAGCTCCGCTTCGGGCCCGCCTACGACGTGCTGCGCACCGCCGACCTCGACGAGGACCGGATGGCGCTGTACCGGCTCGCGATGCACCTCAACCTCGTCGCCGGGCCGCTCCGGCTGCTGGACGGCGACTTCCCCGAGCGCGAACCGATGCGGGACATCGCCGAGTCCAACCTGCGGCAGGTGCTCAGCCTCCTGCGGGGCGCCTCCTGATCTTCGAGCCGAGCCAGACGAGCGGGTCGTACTTGCGGTCCACCGCCCGCTCCTTCAGGGGGATCAGCGCGTTGTCGGTGATGTGGATGCCCTCCGGGCAGACCTCCGTGCAGCACTTGGTGATGTTGCAGTAGCCGAGGCCGTGTTCGTCCTGGGCCGTGCGCTTGCGGTCCAGGCCGGAGGCCTCCGCCGCGTCCAGCGGGTGCATGTCCAGTTCGGCGACGCGCATCAGGAAACGCGGGCCGGCGAAGGCCGGCTTGTTCTCCTCGTGGTCGCGCACCACGTGACAGGTGTCCTGGCACAGGAAGCACTCGATGCACTTGCGGAACTCCTGCGAGCGGTCCACGTCCTCCTGGAACATCCGGTACTCGCCGGGGGCGACCCCGGCGGGCGGCACGAAGGACGGGACCTCCCTGGCCTTCTGGTAGTTGAAGCCGACGTCCGTGACCAGGTCGCGGATGACCGGGAAGGCGCGCAGCGGGGTGACCGTGACGGTCTCCTCCGGCTCGAAGACGGACATCCGGGTCATGCACATCAGGCGCGGACGGCCGTTGATCTCCGCCGAGCACGAACCGCACTTGCCCGCCTTGCAGTTCCAGCGGACGGCCAGGTCGGCGGCCTGGGTGGCCTGGATGCGGTGGATGATGTCGAGGACCACCTCGCCGTCGTTCACCTCGACCTTGAAGTCCTCCAGGCCGCCGCCCTCGACGTCGCCCCGCCACACCCGGAAGTGGGCCGTGTAGCCGCTCATTCGTACAGCTCCTCTTCGGCGAGGTACTTGACCAGCTCCTCCTTCTCGAAGAGGGCGAGCAGGTCGGCTCGGATGGGGTCGGTGGTCTCGCGGGTGAGGTCGATCTGGCCGCGTTCCGGGTCGGTGGCGGCGAGCCCGCCGGTGGGGTCGGCCAGCCGGCAGAGCAGGTTGACGGGGCGCCAGCGGCGGTCCATCGCCGGGTGGTCCTCGCGGGTGTGCCCGCCGCGCGACTCGGTGCGCTCCAGGGCGGCGCGGGCCACGCACTCGCTGACCAGCAGCATGTTCCTGAGGTCCAGGGCGAGGTGCCAGCCGGGGTTGAACTGCCGGTGCCCCTCCACCCCGGCCCGGCGCGCCCGCACCCGCAGCTCGGCGAGCCGCTCCAGGGCCTGCTCCATCTCGCCCTCCCGGCGGATGATGCCGACAAGGTCGTTCATGGACTGCTGGAGCGCCTGGTGCAGGGTGTACGGGTTCTCCGGCGGGCCGGAGTCCGGTTCCTGGCCCTCGGCGGAGAACGGCCGCAGCGCCTCGGCGGCCGCCGCGTCGATCTGCTCGTCGTCCACCGCCGGCCGCTCGTCGAGGTCCGCCGCGTGGTCGGCCGCGTGCCAGCCGGCCCGGCGCCCGAACACCAGCAGGTCGGAGAGCGAGTTGCCGCCGAGCCGGTTGGAGCCGTGCATCCCGCCGGCCACCTCACCGGCCGCGAACAGCCCCGGTACCCCGCGGGCGGCGGCGGTGTCGGAGTCCACCGCGACCCCGCCCATCACGTAGTGGCAGGTCGGCCCGACCTCCATCGCCTCCGCGGTGATGTCGACGTCCGCGAGCTCCTTGAACTGGTGGTACATGGACGGCAGCCGGCGCCGGATCACCTCGGCCGGCATCCGCGTCGACACGTCCAGGAAGACCCCGCCGTGCGGGGAGCCGCGGCCCGCCTTCACCTCGGAGTTGATGGCGCGGGCGACCTCGTCGCGGGGGAGCAGCTCCGGGGGACGCCGGTTGTGGTCCGGGTCCTCGTACCAGCGGTCGCCCTCCTCCTCGGACTCGGCGTACTTCTCCTTGAAGACGTCCGGGACGTAGTCGAACATGAACCGCTTGCCCTCGGAGTTGCGCAGCACCCCGCCGTCGCCGCGCACCGACTCGGTGACCAGGATGCCCTTCACCGACGGCGGCCAGACCATGCCGGTCGGGTGGAACTGCACGAACTCCATGTTGAGCAGCGGCGCCCCGGCCAGCAGGGCGAGCGCGTGCCCGTCACCCGTGTACTCCCACGAGTTCGACGTCACCTTGAAGGACTTGCCGATGCCGCCGGTCGCGACGACGACGGAGGGCGCTTCGAGGACGAAGAAGCGCCCGGTCTCCCGCTCGTACGCGAAGACCCCGGAGACCCGGGTGCCGTCCTTCAGGATCCGGGTGACCGTGCACTCCTGGAAGACCTTGAGCCGGGACTCGTAGTCACCGGTCTCCTTCTTGTCCTCCTGCTGGAGCGAGACGATCTTCTGCTGGAGGGTCCGGATCAGCTCAAGGCCGGTGCGGTCGCCGACGTGGGCGAGGCGTGGGTACTCGTGGCCGCCGAAGTTGCGCTGGGAGATCTTCCCGTCCTTCGTGCGGTCGAAGAGGGCGCCCCAGGTCTCCAGCTCCCAGACCCGGTCCGGGGCCTCCTTGGCGTGCAGTTCGGCCATCCGCCACTGGTTGAGGAACTTGCCGCCGCGCAGGGTGTCGCGGAAGTGCACCTGCCAGTTGTCGTGCTCGTTGACGTTGGCCATGGCCGCCGCGATGCCGCCCTCGGCCATCACCGTGTGCGCCTTGCCGAACAGCGACTTGCAGATCACCGCCGTACGGGCGCCCCGCTCGCGCGCCTCGATCGCGGCGCGCAGTCCGGCCCCGCCGGCGCCGACGACCACGACGTCCCACTGCTGCCGCTCCACCGCTGCCATCAGAAGCCCCAGTCCCTAAAAGAATCGCGGATCGTCGAAGACACCGGACGCGAGCAGGTAGACGTAGAAGTCGGCGAGCGCCACGCTCACCAACGACGCCCAGGCGAGCTGCATGTGCCGGTTGTTGAGCCGGCCGACGAACTGCCATGCCTTGTAGCGCACGGGGTGTTTGGAGAAGTGCTTCAGCTTGCCGCCGACGATGTGCCGGCAGGAGTGGCAGGAGAGCGTGTACGCCCAGATCAGCACGATGTTGACCAGGAAGACGAGGGTGCCGAGGCCCATGTGGCCCCAGTGCTCGTGGGTGTCCCGGAACGAGAGCACCGTGTCGTAGGTCAGCACGCCGGCGACCAGCAGGGCGAAGTAGAAGAAGTACCGGTGGACGTTCTGCAGGATCAGCGGGAAGCGGGTCTCACCGGTGTACTTCGCATGCGGTTCGGCCACCGCGCAGGCGGGCGGGGAGGCCCAGAAGCTGCGGTAGTACGCCTTGCGGTAGTAGTAGCAGGTCAGGCGGAAGCCCAGCGGGAAGATCAGGATGATGATCGCCGGGGAGATCGCCCACCAGCTGCCGAAGAGGTCGGCGTTCGGGCCGGACGGCATGGTCTTGCAGTTCTCCGCCAGACACGGCGAGTAGAACGGCGAGACGTACGGCGCCGAGTAGTAGTGCGCGTTCGAGAAGGCCCGCCACGTCGAGTAGACGACGAACGCGAACAGACCGGCCGCGGTGACGGCGGGCGCCAGCCACCAGCGGTCGGTCCGCAGGTGCGGGGCGGAGATCGCGGCGCGCGTACCGGTGTGTACGCCGCCGCTGTTCGGATGTGGTTCCGTACCAGTGGCCAAGGGGATGACTCCGGTCGGTTCGGGGGTCGGGGCCTGCGGGCGGGCGCTCCTAGGGGGCGCGCCGGTCGCGGGCGCCGAGACCCTCGTCGTCCGTGTCCGTCCACAGGTTGATGTCGTACGGGTCGTCGGAGATGGTCACGAGCTCGGGGCGCTTGCCCGGGGCGCCGGTGTGGGCCGCCTCCCGCAGCAGTGCCACGCTCTCGCGCAGGTGATCGGCGTCGGCGCGGACACGGCGCATCTCCAGTCCGCCGCTCCCGAGCTGCTGCTCCAGGCGGCCGACGGACCGGTTCAGGTCCTCTAGGCAACGCTGGACTGACGTCAGGTCGTCGTGCACGGACATGACGTGACCTCACTTCCACGGACTTCGGTGTCCAAGGCGGCAACGTTCATGCGCCTGCGAGTGTTGCGCGTCACACCTGCCGATGTGAAGCCATGTGCAGCGATTGGCGGATTGCGCGCCTCCGTCGCACGCCCGCACGCGCTCTGTTCGCGCCGGGATTGCGCCGCACGGGTGGGGTTTGACGGCCCCCGCCGCCGTGTCGTCCCCGGCCGACGGACCCCGTCCATTTCAGTGGGGTCCGTACTTCTGAGTACATGTGATCAACTCCAAAATACCCCCAAATGTGAACAGACCGCACCCGAGTCACGGGGCCTCCGGAGGTAACGCAGAGATGTCTCACCACGGCGTCGGCCATAGCGCCCCTTCAGGGGCGCGGGGAACTGCGCGATCAGCCACAACGGCGCCGCAGCCGAACGACAGCGGCACCTCCCGGCGCCACCAGCGGACCGTCACCCATGCCGTCGCCCTTCTCGCCGCAGGCGCGCTGGCCGTGCCCCTCCTGGCCGGCTGCGGCTCCGACGACGAGGCCAGCAAGCCACTGGCCGGCCAGGACATCGTGCCGGTCGCCAGGGACGCGGTCGCCGAGGGCGGCACCCTGAAGATGGCCGTGGACGCCGTACCGGAGACCCTCAACACCTTCCAGGCCGACGCCGACGCCGGCACCTCCCGGGTCGCCCAGGCCGTCCTGCCGTCGATGTTCACCATCGACGCCACCGGGAAGCCGGTCCGCAACCCGGACTACCTGGAGTCCGCGAAGGTCATCGAGACCGAGCCCCGCCAGGTCGTCCTCTACAAGCTCGACCAGCAGGCCGTCTGGAGCGACGGCCGGGAGATCGGCGCCGCCGACTTCGCCGCCCAGTGGCGCGCCCTGTCCGGCAAGGACTCCGCCTACTGGACCGCCCGCAACGCCGGCTACGACCGTATCGCCGAGATCGAGCGCGGCGCCAACGACCTGGAGGTCCGGGTCACCTTCGACCGGCCCTACGCCGACTGGAGGTCGCTGTTCTCGCCGCTGTACCCGAAGGACGTCATGGGCACCCCGGACGCCTTCAACGACGGCGCCCGCCGCAAGCTCACCGTCACCGCGGGCCCCTTCCGGGTCGACAAGGTCGACACCGCCAGGAAGGACGTGGTCCTCACCCGCAACCCGCGCTGGTGGGGACACCCGGCCAAGCTCGACGAGATCGACCTGCACGCCGTGGACCGCGCGAAGCGGGCCGCCGCGCTCGCCGACGGCACCGTGGACGTCGCCGACATCGACGCCGCCGACGCCGACCGGATCACCGTCGCCGGCCGCGAGAAGGGCACCGGCCTGCCGTTGCAGGGCGCCGGCAAGACCTCGGCCAAGAAGCTGCGGTCCTGGGCGCTGACCCTCGGCATGGACGAGGAGAAGCTGCCCAAGGGGCCGAAGAAGCTCCGCAGGAGCATCGCGAAGTGGCTGGAGCAGCAGCACGAGCTGCGCGACTTCGGTGTCCGCAAGTCGCTGGAGCCCGCCTACACCCAGCTCGCCCTCAACGGCTCCGAGGGCCCGCTCGCCGACGAGCGGGTGCGCCGGGCCGTCGCCCGCGCCCTGGACCGCCAGTCGCTCGCCAGGCTGGTCCTCACCCCGCTGGGGCTGCCCGCGGTGCCGGTCGGCAGCCACGTCGCCCTGTCCGGGCAGGCCGCCTACACGGACGGCAGCGGCGCGATCGGCGGCCTCGACACCCACGAGGCGCAGGCCCTGCTCGCCGACGCGGGCTGGGTGGCCGGCGGGCCGGTCAAGGCCGGCGGCAAGGCGGCCGGCGCCGAGGACGAGAAGAAGGCCGGCAAGAAGAAGGACGACAGCGAGCAGGGCGACGAGTCGGACGGCGGGCACGACGGGCAGTACATCGTCGGCGAGGACGACAAGGCCTACGACAAGGACACCCGCGACCACCAGAAGGACCACGCCCACGGGGCGCCCGGGGCGTACGCGCCGAAGGGCACGGCGGCACCCGGGGGAGCGGGGGCGCCGGCCGGGCCGCTGGCCAAGGACGGCAAGGCCCTCTCGCTGCGGTTCGTGCTGCCGTCGGGGCCGGGCTCGGAGACCCTCCAGGCGGTCGCCGGCCAGATCTCGCAGATGCTGGACCGGGTGGGCATCGCGACCGAGATCCAGAAGGTCTCCGACGACAGCTACTTCAAGGACCACATCGCGGCCGGGCAGTACGACCTCGCGCTGTACTCGTGGCCGTCCTCCGCGTTCCCGGCGACGGACGCGCGGCCGATCTACGCGAAGCCGGTGGTCGCGGCCGACGGCTCGCTGAACGTCGAGCAGAACTACACGCGGGTCGGCACCGACCAGGTGGACCAGCTCTTCGACCAGGCGCTGGGCACGCTGGACGAGGACGAGGCGGACGGGCTGCTGCGCAAGGCGGACTCCAGGATCTGGGCGTCCGCCGGGTCGCTCCCGCTGTACCAGCGGCCGCAGCTCGTGGGCGCGCGGAAGGACCTGGTGAACGTGGGCGCCTTCGGCTTCCAGACGCCGGTGTACCAGGACATGGGCTTCCTGAAGAAGGGCGCGAAGACGTCGCCGAGCCCCAGCAAGGGGTAGGGGGCACGGTTTCGTGGTCGGGCGCGGGTGGATCGTGGCTGGTCGCGCCGCGTGGCGGAGCCGCACATCGATACCGCCCGCGCCCCTTCGGGTCGGCCCGGCGAGCCTCAGTTACAAAGGCCACGTAACATGGGGTGAGGCCGTGGCGTGTCAAGCCCGGCAGGCCCGCGTCACACGGACGTACGCACAGGGCCTTCTCAATACCCCGGGAGTACGCCGCACCATGGCCACGCGCCACGACATCCGCAACGTCGCCATCGTCGCCCACGTCGACCACGGCAAGACGACCCTCGTCGACGCCATGCTGAAGCAGGCCGGTGCCTTCGCTGCGCACGCCGCCGAGTCGCTCGACGACCGCATGATGGACTCCAACGACCTGGAACGTGAGAAGGGCATCACGATCCTGGCGAAGAACACAGCCGTGAAGTACCACCCCAAGGATGGCGGCGACGTCATCACCATCAACATCATCGACACCCCGGGCCACGCCGACTTCGGTGGCGAGGTCGAGCGCGGTCTGTCGATGGTGGACGCGGTGGTCCTGCTGGTCGACGCCTCCGAGGGCCCGCTGCCGCAGACCCGCTTCGTGCTGCGCAAGGCCCTCCAGCAGCGCCTGCCCGTCATCCTGTGCATCAACAAGACGGACCGCCCGGACTCCCGGATCGACGAGGTGGTCAACGAGACCTACGACCTCTTCCTCGACCTGGACGCCGACGAGGACCAGATCGAGTTCCCGATCGTCTACGCGTGTGCGCGTGACGGCGTGGCCTCGCTGACCAAGCCGGAGGACGGCACCGTCCCGGCCGACAGCGACAGCCTGGAGCCGTTCTTCTCCACGATCCTGGCCCACGTCCCGGCTCCGGAGTACGACGCGGAGGCCCCCCTCCAGGCGCACGTCACCAACCTGGACGCCGACAACTTCCTCGGCCGTATCGCCCTGCTCCGGGTCGAGCAGGGCGAGCTGCGCAAGGGCCAGACCGTCACGTGGATCAAGCGCGACGGCACGATGTCCAACGTGCGGATCACCGAGCTGCTGATGACCGAGGCGCTCACCCGCAAGCCCGCCGAGATGGCAGGACCGGGTGACATCTGTGCCGTCGCCGGTATCGCGGACATCATGATCGGCGAGACCCTCGCCGACACCGAGAACCCGATCCCGCTGCCGCTGATCACGGTCGACGAGCCGGCGATCTCGATGACCATCGGCACCAACACCTCGCCGCTGGTCGGCCGTGGCGGCACCGGCAAGGGCGCCGACAACAAGGCCGCGGTCAAGGACCGCAAGGTCACCGCCCGCCAGGTCAAGGACCGCCTCGACCGCGAGCTGGTCGGTAACGTCTCCCTCCGCGTGCTCGACACCGAGCGCCCGGACGCCTGGGAGGTCCAGGGCCGTGGTGAGCTGGCGCTCGCCATCCTGGTCGAGCAGATGCGCCGCGAGGGCTTCGAGCTGACCATCGGCAAGCCGCAGGTCGTCACGAAGCAGGTCGACGGCAAGACCTACGAGCCGGTCGAGCGCATGACGATCGACGTGCCCGAGGAGCACATGGGCGCGGTCACGCAGCTCATGGGCGTCCGCAAGGGCCGGATGGACAACATGTCCAACCACGGCTCCGGCTGGGTCCGCATGGAGTTCGTGGTGCCGTCCCGCGGTCTCATCGGCTTCCGTACCGAGTTCCTGACGCAGACCCGCGGCACGGGTATCGGGCACTCCATCCACGAGGGCCACGAGCCCTGGTTCGGCACCCTGACGACCCGTAACAACGGCTCGCTCGTCGCCGACCGCTCCGGTGCCGTCACCGCGTTCGCGATGACGAACCTCCAGGAGCGCGGTGTGCTGTTCACCGACCCGGGCACCGAGGTGTACGAGGGCATGATCGTCGGCGAGAACTCCCGCTCCGACGACATGGACGTCAACATCACCAAGGAGAAGAAGCTCACGAACATGCGGTCGTCCTCGGCCGACTCGTTCGAGGCGATCGTGCCGCCGCGCAAGCTGTCGCTGGAGCAGTCGCTGGAGTTCTGCCGTGACGACGAGTGCGTCGAGGTGACCCCGGAGGCCGTTCGCATCCGCAAGGTGAACCTGGACGCCCGCGAGCGGGCCCGCGCCGCGAGCCGCGCTAAGCACGGCTGACCGCGACTGATCGCCGGACGTCCGAGCCCGGGTGCCCCCATGATGGGGGTGCCCGGGTTTTTTGCAACCCGTTTTCGGGTGGGCGAGACTCGGCCAATCCCGGGCCGGTGTCCGAAATGCGGAGATCCTCGCCCGATACCCATGTAACAAGTCCGTTTCGCGCCCTTCTCCCGTCGAACGCTTTGTCCATTTTTCGGAAGAACTACGCGCCAGCTGTGACTGAATTGAGATTTAAAGACAGTGGTCGGCACCTGGCTCATGGCAGATAGTTAGCCGCGTAGCGCTCGGGTCAATGGGTCTCGCGCTGTGGGGACAGCGCCCGACTCACGAGCACCAGGGGGTGTCTGACCCTCCGTCAGGGGTGTCGGAGGGTATGGACGGAAGCCTCCTGTTGGTGAACACGTGAAGTCATGAGGAGAAGTCCCATGTGCAGTGTCACAGGCACCAGGTGGGTTCCGTCGCCGACGACGGCCGTTCGGTCCGCTCTGTCCGACTGTCCTTGTTCGTCCGGCGGTTGGTCCTGAAACAAGGGCCGGCCGGGTAGCGCGCTCGCTCGCCTACGCGCGTCCGGCTGCGGCGTTCCCGGTCATCTCGGGGACGCCCGACACCTCATCGGATCATGCCACAGCGGTCGTGCCCCCGTGCCGGCCGCCGGTTCGGCACACCCACACCTGTGAATTGGACGAACTGTGACCAGTCCCACGGACATTGAGGGCGGCGGAAGGTCGGTCGTCGTGGACGGCGGACCGGAGCCCGACACGAAGACCGGAACGGTGACGGTCGAAGGCCGGTCGCCGGGCCGGCTGATGTGGATACGCTTCAAGCGCGACCGCACCGGCGTCATCTCGGCGTTCGTCGTGGCCTTCTACTTCGTCGTCGCGGCGGCGGCCCCGCTGATCTCGAAGCTGTACGGCAAGAACCCGTACACCATCTACGCCGACGAACGCCCGGAACTCTTCGACAGCGCGGGCGTGCCGGTGCAGCCCAACGGCGGCATCAGCAGCGAGTTCTGGTTCGGTCTCGAACCGGGCAACGGCTACGACGTGTTCACCAAGCTGATCTTCGGCATCCGGACCTCGCTGCTGATCTCCCTGGCGGTCACCGTCGCGGTCGTCCTCACCGGAATCCTCCTCGGCGTCAGCGCGGGCTACCTCGGCGGCAGGACCGACTTCTTCATCGGCCGGCTCATCGACTTCCTGCTCGCCTTCCCCTCGCAGCTGTTCTTCATCGCCAGCATGCCGGTCGTGGTCTCGCTGTTCGTGAGCCCGCGCGACGAGACGCCGACCTACGTGCGCGTCGTCGCACTGATCGTCGTCCAGTGGGTGCTCGGCTGGATGAGCCTCGCCCGCATCCTGCGCGGCACCACACTCGCCCTTCGGGAACGGGAGTTCATCGAAGCGGCCAAGGTGAGCGGCGCCTCGCCCTGGCGGATCATCAGCAAGGAGATCCTGCCGAACGTGGTGACACCGCTGCTGGTGCAGGCCACGTACATCCTCCCCAGCTTCGTGACGATCGAGGCCGGCCTCTCGTTCCTCGGCGTCGGCATCGTCGAGCCCACCCCCGACTGGGGCCAGATGTTCTCCAAGGCCTCGACCGAGCTCGTCCTGCAGAACGACATCACGTACATGTTCTTCCCCGGCGTCTCGATGGTCGTCTTCGTCGTCGCCTTCAACCTGCTCGGGGACTCGGTCCGGGACGCCTTCGATCCCAAGACGGCGCGCTGACCGAGAGCTTGTGGGCGTCCTCGCCCCGATACCGCACGGCCATTTCCTTCGCACCGGCGTACACACAGATGGGTGGAGACTTCAGTGATGAGTAGGGGCGGACGCCATGCATACGCCGCTTTGTCGATATTCGCGGCCGGGGCACTCGTGCTCAGCGGCTGCAGCAAGGGCGGCAGCAGCGCGGGCGACAACGAGAAGAAGGACCAGCAGAACGCCAAGAGGCAGCAGGCCTCGATCAAGTTCGGCGACGCGGCGGACTCGACAGGGCCCGCGACCGCCGTGCCGGGCGCGAAGACCGGCGGCACCCTCGAAGTGCTGCAGCGCGACTCGTACGCGCACCTCGACCCGGCGCAGATCTACGTCTCCGACGAGGGCTCCCTCGCCACGCTGATCCACAGAGGCCTCACGGGCTACAAGGCCACCGGCAACGACGGCAGCAAGCACGAGGTCGTCGGCGACCTGGCCACCGACTCCGGTACCACCACGGACGGCGGCAAGACCTGGAAGTACACGCTCAAGGACGGCATCAAGTTCTCGGACGGGACGCCGATCACGTCCGCGGACTTCCGCCAGACCTACGAGCGGCTCTTCGCGTCCTTCATCAACCAGGGCCCGACGTACCTCCAGCAGTGGCTGGCCGACACCAACGGCGCCGACTACCGCAAGCTGCTCCCGGACGGCCCCTACAAGGGCAAGCACCTGCCGGACAGCATCCTGGAGACCCCGGACAGCAAGACCGTCGTCTTCCACTTCAAGACCGCGCACCCGGACCTGCCGTACGCGCTCGCCATGGCGGGCTACGCGGTCGTCTCCAAGAAGGGCGACACGAAGGAGAAGTACGACAAGGCCCCGGTGACGACCGGCCCGTACAAGATCCAGTCGTTCAAGTCCGGCAAGTCGATGGTGCTGGTCAAGAACACCAACTGGGACCCGAAGACGGACCCGATCCGCAACCAGTACGTCGACCAGATGGACTTCACGTTCAACGTCCAGTACGAGGACTCCACGAAGGCGCTGCTCGCGAACAGCGGCGCCGACCAGGCCGGCATCAGCTTCAACAACTCGGTGGACGCGGGCAACATCTCCCAGGTCCTCGGCGGTGACGCGGCCGTCAAGGCCCGCACGGTCGCCGGCTACCAGCCCTACGTCGGCCAGGTCAACATCAACCAGTCGCACAAGGCGCTGCAGGACAAGACGGTCCGCGAGGCCATCGCCTACGCCCTGCCGATCACTCCGATGATCCGTGCCTTCGGCGGCAGTTCCGCCGCGGAGGTCGCCGGCGGCTTCATCAGCCCGACCGTCAGCGGCTACGACGCGTCCTTCGACCCGTGGGGCAAGCGGAAGAACCCCGGCGGTGACGCGGCCAAGGCCAAGGAGCTGCTGACGAAGGCCGGCAAGGTCGGCATGAAGCTGACCTACGGCTACATCAACACCCCCGAGGGCCAGCAGTACTCCGCCGCCATCGCCGCCGCGCTGGACAAGGCCGGCTTCAACGTCCAGCGCCAGGACATCCCGGCCGAGACCTTCTACGACCAGATCGGCAAGGTCGACAACAACTACGACATCTACCACTCCGCCTGGGGCGCCGACTGGCCGTCCGCCTCGACCGTGATCCCGCCGCTGTTCGACGGCCGCGCGATCGCCGACGGCTCGCCGAACTACTCGCACATCAACGACGCCAAGGTCAACGCCGACATCGACGCGGCGAACCAGATCACCGACCCGGTCAAGTCGGCGGCCGCGTGGGAGAAGATCGACCAGTACCTGGCCAAGGACGTCATCAACGCCGTCCCGACCATCTACTACAAGCAGGTCCAGATCGCCGGTTCCAAGGTCGGCGGCCTCGTCTACGACGACGTGATCGGCGGCATCGACCCGCGTCGCCTCTACGTCAAGTAACCCCACCCACCTGCCCGCCCGGTACCCGGTGCGTGAGCCCCCTCGGGGCGACACCGCACCGGGTACCGCCCGGCCCGCCGACGTCAGAAAGCCCCTCGCATGCTGCGCTTCCTCGTCCGCCGGATCCTCGGTGCCGTCGTCATCCTCTTCTTGTTGAGCATCGTGACGTTCTTGCTGTTCTTCGGGATGCCGCGCGACCCGGCGCTGCTGATGTGCGGCAAGACGTGCAATCCGACGAGTCTCGCCAACATCCACCACGTGCTCGGACTCGACAAGCCGATCC
The DNA here is from genome assembly GCF_044769305.1 of Streptomyces sp. NPDC090499. Classification (NCBI taxonomy): domain Bacteria; kingdom Bacillati; phylum Actinomycetota; class Actinomycetes; order Kitasatosporales; family Streptomycetaceae; genus Streptomyces; species Streptomyces sp. NPDC090499. The sequence goes on along the minus strand of NZ_JBIVXP010000012.1, from coordinate 251,752 downwards.
CCGAGCAGTACTGGATCTTCCTGCACAACCTCGTCCTGGGCAGCGACAAGTTCGCCCAGGGCCCCTGCCCCGCCCCCTGCTTCGGGTACTCGTACCACACCAACGACCTGGTCTGGGCGACCATGATGGACCGGCTGCCCACCACCCTCTCGCTCACCCTGGGCGCCGCGGTGGTCTTCCTGGGCGTGGGGCTCGGCACCGGCATGTTCGCCGCGTGGAAACGCGGCACCCTGCTCGACAAGACGGTCACCGCCGGCTCGATGGTGCTCAGTTCGATGCAGATCTACTTCCTCGGCCCGCTGGCGCTCGCCGTACTGGTCTACCAGTCGCACATCTTCGCCAAGCCCGCCTACAACGACTTCACCGCGAACCCGGCCACCTGGTTCACCGGACTGGTCATCCCCTGGGTGGTACTGTCCACGATCTTCGCCTCGCAGTACACCCGTATGGCGCGCTCGTCGATGATCGAGCAGCTCCAGGAGGAACACGTCCGCACCGCCCGCGCCAAGGGCATGTCCCGCAGATACGTCTTCTTCCGCTACGCGTGGCGCGGCTCGCTCATCCCGATCGTCACCATCTTCGGCATCGACCTCGGCTCGCTGCTCGGCGGTGCCATCATCACGGAGTACACCTTCGGACTGCCCGGCCTTGGGCGCCTCGCGGTGGAATCCGTGCAGTTCAGCGACCTGCCGCTGCTGCTGGGCGTCATGCTGTTCTCCGCCTCCATGATCCTGCTGTTCAACATCATCGTCGACGCGGCCTACGCGTTCATCGACCCGCGCGTCCGGCTGTCCTAGGCCGGGCAGGAGGAGAACCGTCGTGACCACTCTGACCAAGGACGCCGGCACCCCCGCACCGGCCGACTCGGGTGCCTTCCTCTCGGTGCGGGACCTGCACGTCAGCTTCAGGACCGAGGACGGCGTGGTACGAGCCGTGGACGGGCTGTCGTTCGACGTGGCGCGAGGCAGGACACTCGGCATCGTCGGCGAGTCGGGCTCCGGGAAGTCGGTCACCAACCTGACCATCCTCGGCCTGCACAACCCCCAGTTCACCACGGTCGAGGGCGAGATCCTCCTGGACGGCCAGGAGTTGATCACCGCCCGCGAGTCCGAACTGGAGAAGGTGCGCGGCAACAAGGCCGCCATGATCTTCCAGGACCCGCTGACCGCGCTGTCGCCGTACTACACGGTCGGCCGGCAGATCGCCGAACCGTTCATGAAGCACAAGGGTGCGTCGAAGAAGGCGGCCTGGGACCGGGCCGTGGAGATGCTCGCCAAGGTCGGCATCCCCAACCCGAAGGAGCGGGCGAAGGACTACCCGCACCAGTTCTCCGGCGGCATGCGCCAGCGCGCGATGATCGCCATGGCCCTGGTCTGCGACCCCGACCTGCTCATCGCCGACGAACCGACCACCGCCCTGGACGTGACCGTGCAGGCGCAGATCCTGGACCTGCTCAAGGACCTGCAACAGGAGTTCGGATCGGGCATCATCTTCATCACCCACGACCTGGGGGTGATCGCCGACATGGCCGACGACATCATGGTGATGTACGCGGGCAGCGCGGTGGAGCGCGGCTCGACGGACGAGGTCCTGCGTGCGCCCCAACACCCTTACACCTGGGGCCTGCTGAACTCGATGCCACGCCTCGACTCCGACCTGGGCATGCCGCTGAACCCGATCCCCGGCACCCCGCCGTCCCTGCTGAACCCGCCCTCCGGCTGCCGCTTCCACCCCCGCTGCACCTTCCAGGACCGGGTCGGCGGTGCCCGCTGCGTCACCGAACGCCCCCTGCTGGCCCCCGACCGCGCCTCGGCCTGCCATCTCACGGCCGACCAGAAACGCACCATCTTCCTCGAAGAGATCAAGCCCCGTCTGGGCTAGGAGACGACACGTCATGACCCAGGACACGGTCCTTCCCGCCCCCCGAGAGGCGACCGCCGGAGAACCCCTCCTCGAAGTCTCCGGCCTCACCAAGTACTTCCCGGTCAAGGGCGGTTTCCCGATCCGGCGCACGGTCGGGCACGTCCAGGCCGTGGACGGCATCGACCTGACCGTACACGTGGGGGAGAGCTTCGGCCTGGTCGGCGAGTCCGGCTGCGGCAAGTCCACGACCGGCCGCCTCATCACCCGCCTGCTGGAACCGACGGACGGCACGATCACCTACCGCGGCCGGGAGATCGGCCACGCCTCCCGCAGGCAGCTGGCTCCGATCCGGTCCGAGATCCAGATGATCTTCCAGGACCCGTACTCGTCGCTGAACCCCCGCCAGACGGTCGGCAAGATCATCTCGGGCCCGATGGAGATCAACGGGATAGAACCGGAGGGCGGCCGCGAGAAGCGCGTACGCGAACTCCTCGAAATCGTCGGCCTGAACCCGGAGCACTTCAACCGCTTCCCGCACGAGTTCTCCGGCGGCCAGCGCCAGCGCATCGGCGTGGCCCGCGCCCTGGCCCTGGAACCGAAGCTGATCGTCGCCGACGAACCGGTCTCCGCCCTGGACGTCTCCATCCAGGCCCAGGTGGTCAACCTCCTCCAGCAGGTCCAGCAGGAACTGGGCATCGCGTTCCTGTTCATCGCCCACGACCTCGCGATCGTGCGGCACTTCTCGCAGCGCGTCGCGGTCATGTACCTCGGCAAGATCATCGAGGTCGGCGACCGGGAGGCGATCTACAACCGCCCCCGCCACCCCTACACCCACGCCCTGCTGTCCGCCGTCCCCGAGGTCAGCCTCACGGACGAGCCGGACGCGGTCGGCCGCGAACGCATCCGCCTGGCCGGCGACGTCCCGTCCCCGATCAACCCGCCCTCCGGCTGCCGCTTCCGCACCCGCTGCTGGAAGGCGCAGGACAAGTGCGCGACGGAGGAACCCCCGCTGGTCCGGATCTCCGGCAACCACGAGGGCCACCTCACGGCCTGCCACTTCCCGGAGGACCCGACGACCGAGGCCCGCGACGAGGACATCGTGCTGGATCCGGCGCTGGCGGCACTGGAGGAGGAGTAGCCCTCTCCTGCCCGACGGCGGCGGACCGGTCGGACCGTGCCTGCCGCCGCGGCCAGGATCCGGGACGTCGCCGTTCCCGATCCACTCCTGTGCCTGCGCGGGCGTGAACTCGCCGTTCCCCGGCCGGCCGCACCACGTCCCTGGACACGCCCGCGGGTACCGGGATCGCGGCGGCCGACAGCTCCCGCCGGGCGGCCCTGCCGAGGTCCGCGGCGTCCGGCCTACCCCTGCTGCGCGACGGTGATGATCTCCGGACTTGTGGAGGTGACCGGCCCGCGTGCCCAGTCGCCGTATTGTTCGACGACCTCCAGACCGGCGGCGTCCAGGAAGCCGGCGAGGGCGTCGGGGGCGAGGAAGCGGAGGGTGGAGCGGTTCACCCGGGGGCGCGCGAAGGCGCCGCCCTCGTACGTCTCCGTGAAGGTCACCCGGTCCCCGACCGGGGAACCGTCGACCTCGTGCCAGACACGGACCCGACGGCCGTCCGGGTCGGTGGCATGGTGCACACGGTCCGGGGTCCAGCTCTCCCAGGCCCGCGCGCCGGGATTACGGGTCTCGAACACGAACCGGCCGGTGGGGGAGAGGGCGGCGCGTACGGCGGCCAGCGCGACCCGCAACTCCTCGTCGCCGACCAGTTCCTGGAAGGCGTGCCCGGTCATCACGGCCAGCTCGAAGCCGTGCCCCTCCCACCGGCGGGCCCGCAGATCGCCGAGCACCCACTCGACACCGGGTTCGGCCCGGCGGGCCTGCACGAGCATCGCCGCGGCTGGTTCCAGCCCCGTCAGCCGCCCCGCGTGCCCTTCGGCCCGCGCTCCGCGCAGCAACCGCCCGGTACCGCAGCCGACATCGAGCACGGACCCGGCGGCCATCACCTGCTCCAGGTAGAAGTCGTCACCCGGCCCCCACGGGTTGAGGCTGTCGTAGAGCGCGGCGAGCGAGAGATCCGCGTACGAATGATCGACCACCGCGGCAGTGTGCCACATGATGTTGAACGCAGGGTCAGGAACGGCGTTCTTCTTGAGCTTCTATCAACTTCCATTGGACTGCGGGTGCTTGATCACATAGAGCTGTGGGTGCCGGACCTGGACCGGGCGACGGCGTCCTGGGGCTGGCTGCTGGGAAGCCTGGGCTGGACGCCGTACCAGAACTGGCCGGACGGGCGGAGCTGGCGGCTGGGGGAGACGTACGTGGTGGTCGAACGATCCCCGGCGATGCGGGGCGGTGGCGCCGGGTACGACCGCATGCGGCCGGGCCTGAACCACCTGGCGTTCCACGCACCGGACCGGACGACGGTCGACGCGCTGACGGAAGCGGCCCCGGCACACGGGTGGACCCTGCTGTTCCCGGACCGCCACCCGCACGCCGGCGGGCCGGACCACTACGCGGCGTACCTGGAGAACGAGGACGGGTTCGAGGTGGAACTGGTGGCTCGGGGCTGAGCAGCCTGCAGGGCGTCGAGGAAGACGGCGAAGGCGCGGGGGCGGAAGGTGAGGGTGGCTCTGGTGGGGGCCTTGGAGTCGCGGACGGATATGTGGGCGGGGCGGGGGGCTACCTCGACGCAGTTGTTGCCGTCGCCGCTTCCCGAGTAGGACGACCTGCGCCACTTGTCAGGGGCCACGGTGTGCCTCACAGCTCTTTCGTCAGGTTGTGGATGAAGTCGCGCGACCGCTCGGGGTCGAGGGACGCGGACTCCACCTTACGGAAGAGCGTTCGAAATGCACCGAGTTGAGCCTCGGAGTCGATGAACCCCGCGCCCTGCGGGGCATCGCGTACCGCCGTGTCCAGCTTGGGCACGGCACCGCCCGCGTACATCATGGCGTTCGTCGCCCCGGCGAAGCCGTCCAGGTCGAACGGGATGACCCGTACGGTGATGTGCTCCGCCTCGGAGAAGTCCAGGAGACGGCCGAGCTGAGCACGTGCGGCGGCGCGGTCACCCACCCTGATGCGCAGGGCCCCCTCGTGGATCACGGCCTCGTAAGGAACGGGGGTCGGCACATCCAAGACCGCCTTGCGGTCCATGCGGTGGCGTACGCGCAGCTCAAGATCGCTCGTCGGGAGTTCGGGCACCCGGTAGGAGAAGATGGCGCGGGCGTAGTCCTCCGTCTGGAACAGGCCGGGGATGTGCAGGAACTCCACGTCGAGCCGGTACGAGGAGTGGTATTCCAGCTCGGCGAGATCCAGGAACGACGTCGGCAGCAGCCCCCGGTACTCCTCCCACCACCCCTGGGTCCGGTCCGTAGCGACCGCCACCAGCGCCTCGATCAACTCTGCGTCCGTGCAGGAATAATGGGCGGCGAGCCGCCGTACCCGGTCCTCGCTCACGCCTGCCGTGCCGAATTCGATCTGGCTGATCTGCGCCGAGTCCGTCCCGAGCAGCGCGGCGGCCTCCAACCCCTTGAGCCCTGCGGCCTCTCGGAGTTTGCGCAGCTCGGAGCCCAGACGCGCCTGGCGTGCAGTGGGTTGTTTCCTGCGCGTCATGTCTTCCTCCTCGCCAGGAACTGCCGTGAGGCAGGACCTCGTTCGAGGGGAAGATTACGGCAGCGACTTGCGCCGTCCCAAATTGTGACTCTACCGTCGGTGACGTAACGGACACGCTGCGGAAGTGCACCGCGCCTCTGTCGTGCGGCGATGCCACCGTGCGTGAAATCCCCTTCATCCGACCGGAGTTGATGACGCATGCCCGAGACCTGGGACTACACGCTCCACGTTCCCAACGACTTGAGAGCGGTCACCATCTGCCGCCGCACCCTGCGCCTGATCCTGACCATGCACGGGTTGATCGGCCTCGCGGACACCGCGGAACTGCTGGCCGCCGAGCTGGTCGCCAATGCCGTGCGGCACACGAAGGGGCCGGCCGCGCTCAGGGTCCGGCGCTCCTCGGAGGGCGTCGTGTGGATCGGGGCGTGGGATGCAGATCCCGTACCTCCCAAGCCACCGGGGTCGTTGGAGGCGGTGAAGGACCTTGATGAGGCGGGGCGGGGGCTGCGTCTGGTGGTGGCGTGTGCCGACTGCTGGGGCTGGCAGCCGTCCGCCCGGTTCGGGGAGCGGGGCAAGTACGTGTGGTGCGAGTTGGGGGTGGCGTGATGGTGGGGTCGACGCATGAGGCGTTGCACCGGATCTTCCAGAAGGATCCTGGGTTGCTGACGCATGCGTTGCAACGGGTGCTGGGGGTGCCGTTTCCGGAGCCGCGGGAGATCGCGGCGATGAACGTGGACCTGACGGAGATCGAGCCGGTCGAGCGTCGGGTGGACACGTTGTTGCGGGCGGAGACGGACACGGGGACGTATCTCCTGGTCGTGGAGTCGCAGGGGCGGCCGGACGAGCGGAAGCGGGGCAGTTGGCCGTACTACCTCTCGTATCTGTACGAGAAGTACCGGTGTGAGCCGGTGCTGATCGTGACCACGCAGAGCAGGACCACGGCGCGGTGGGCCTCGCAGCCGACCCAGCTCGGCTTTCCGGGGTGGGAGTCGTTGATCGTGCGTCCGTTGGTGCTGGGGCCGGACAACGTGCCGGTGATCGCGGACGAGCGGGAGGCGGTGCGGGATGTACCTCTTGCGGTGCTTTCGGCCATGACACACGGGCGGGGCCGGAATGCTGCGGCCATACTGGAATCGCTGGCAGCCGCCCTGAAGACCATCGACCGCGACAGTGCCGCGGTGTTCGTGCAGTTCGTCGACTCGTGCCTGGTCGATCCCCGGGCGAAGCAGATGTGGAGGGAACTGATGACGGCGATGCAGTACTTCTGGCGGCACCCGCTGGCGGAGCAGGTGCGCGAGGAAGGCCGGGAAGAAGGGCGCGAGGAAGGCCGGGAGCAGGGGCGTGTTCAGGAGCGCGCGGAGATGGTCCTGCGGGTCCTGGAGTGGCGTGGCATTGCGGTGAGTGATGCGGTCCGTGAGCGGGTGGATGCCTGCGTGGATTTGGAGCAGCTCGAAATCTGGGCTCAGCGGGCGGTGCACGTCACGGATGCTGCCGAGCTGTTCGTCGAGTCCTGAACGGCGGGGGCCGGGGGAGGCCGACCTCTGTCCGTACTTGGCGGGAATCGAGCGTGACGGCGGCTTGCGCGTGGCGGCACAGGCGTAGGGTGCCCGTCCATGTCCGCCGCTGAACACCCCCCGTCCTTGCTGCGCAACCCCGGCTTCGTGCGTCTCGCGTTCGCCCGGATCATTTCCGTCCTCGGCAACGGGTTCGCCCGGATCGCGCTGGCCTTCGCGGTGCTCTCGCTGCCCGGCGCGACCCCGGGCGACCTCTCGCTCGTCGTCGCCTGCCAGGCGGTCCCGCAGCTCGCGCTGGTCCTGGTCGGCGGAGTGATCGCGGACCGGGTGTCCCGCTCCGCGCTGATGGCCGTGTCGGACGTGCTGGGTGCCCTCTCCTACGGCGGACTCGCGGCCATGGTGCTCAGCGGACACGCCCCCGTCGCCGCGCTCTGCGCACTCGCCGTCACGGCGGGCACCGCGACCGCTCTCTTCGCGCCCGCGATGGACGGGGTCGTCCCGCAGCTGGTGCCGTCCGGGATCCTCCAGCGGGCCAACGGTCTGTTGCGGGTCGGCACCAACACCTCCCTCCTGCTGGGACTGGCCCTGTCCGGCGTGACCGTGGCATGGGTCGGCGCAGGCTGGGCGCTGGCCGTCAACGGCCTCTCCTTCGTGGTCAGCGCCGCGCTCACCTCGTCCCTGCGGCTGCCGCGTCGGCCACGGAAGTCCGCCTCGGGCTGGGCCGATCTGCGCGAGGGCTGGCGGGAGTTCGCCTCCCGGCAGTGGCTGTGGGTGGTCGTCGTCCAGTTCTCCCTGGTGGTGGCCGCCATGAACGCCAACGCCGGTGTGCTGGGGCCGCTGGCGGCGAGCGCTCACTTCGGCGGGGCCCGCGCATGGTCGCTGGTGGTGGCCGCGCAGGCGCTGGGGGCCGTGACGGGCGCCGGCATCGCGGCCCGTGCGCGCGTGACCCGGCCGATCCTGGCGGCGGTCCTGTTCACCCTCCCGGCCGCCCTGCCGCCGGCCCTCCTCGGGGCCGGCGCACCGCTGTGGGCCGTCGCCGCGGGCGCCTTCACCGCCGGCGTCAGCCTGGACTTCTTCGGCGTGCTGTGGTCCACCACCGTGCAGCGCGAAGTCCCCGAGGAAGCCCTGTCCCGGGTCAGCTCCTACGACTGGTTCGGCTCGCTCACCCTCGCGCCACTCGGCCTCGCCCTGGCAGGACCCGCCGCCGACGCCTTCGGCACCGACCGGATGCTCATCGTCTGCGCCGCCCTGATCATCGCGGCCAGCCTCGCCGCGCTCCTGTCGCCCGGGGTGCGGTCACTGCGGACGGCTGATACGGCCGAACCCGAGCGCGTCGAAGCCGGTACCGCTTCCTGAGGGCGCCGCGTGGCAATGAGAAGGGCCCGCACCTGGGGAGGTGCGGGCCCTTGCTCCCCTGGAGCGGACGTTCAGGGCTCGGGTCAATGGGCCGGTGAAAGTCCGTTCCGCAGGCGGCGGCTGACGGAAAAAGGGGTGTGTCAGGCCGCTGCCTCGGGGTCCTTGGAGAGACGCGGGGCGGGAATCGTGTCCTGCGCCTCAGGATAGTGGCACGCGGTGAGGTGGCCGGGCTTGTTGCCGTCGGCCTGGACCAGCGGCGGAGCCTCCGTGGCGCACTTGTCCGTCGCCTTCCAGCAGCGGGTGCGGAAGCGGCAGCCGGACGGCGGGTTGATCGGGGACGGGACGTCACCGACCAGGCGGATCCGCTCGCGCGGCTCCACGTCCACCGTCGCCTCGGGAACGGCGGACAGCAGGGCCCGCGTGTAGGGGTGGCGCGGGTTGTTGTACAGGTCGTCGCGGTCGGCGATCTCCACGATCTTGCCGAGGTACATGACCGCGACGCGCTGCGAGAAGTGCCGCACGATCGCGAGGTCGTGGGCGATGAAGACGAAGGCGATGCCCAGTTCCTGCTGGACCTTCTGGAGGAGGTTGACGACCTGGGCCTGGATGGAGACGTCCAGGGCGGAGACCGGTTCGTCGGCGACGATCAGCTTCGGTTCCAGGGCCAGGGCGCGGGCCACGCCGATGCGCTGGCGCTGGCCGCCGGAGAACTCGTGCGGGAAGCGGTTGAAGTGCTCCGGGTTCAGGCCGACGATCTCCAGGAGTTCGCGGACCCGGGCCTCGCGGCCGCCCGCCGGGTTGATGTCGTTGATCTCCATCGGACCGGCGACGATCTTGCCGACCGTCTGGCGGGGGTTCAGCGAGGCGTACGGGTCCTGGAAGATCATCTGGATCTCGGACCGGATCGGCGCCAGCTGCCGGCGGTTGGCGTGCGTGATGTCCTGGCCGCGGTAGGTGATCTTGCCGCCGGTCGGCTCCAGCAGGCGGGTGATGAGGCGGCCGGTCGTGGACTTGCCGCAGCCGGACTCGCCGACCAGGCCCAGGCTCTCGCCCTCGGCGACCTGGAAGTCGAGGCCGTCCACCGCCTGCACCGCGCCGACCGTCCGCCGGATGGGGAAACCACCCTTGATCGGGAAGTGTTTGGCCAGCCCGGAGACGTCCAGGAGGGGGTTGGTGTTGCTCATGGTCGTGAAGTCCCGTCTCGTGTCCGTCAGTTGTGGCCGGCGATGGCCGCGTAGTCGGCGAAGAGTTCGTCTCGCTGGCTCAGTTCCAGGTGGCAGGCGGAGCCCCGGCCCTCGATCAGTTCGAGCGGCGGCTGCACGCTGGAGCACTTGCCGCCCGCGACCTTCTCCACGAACGCGCAGCGCGGGTGGAAGCGGCAGCCGGACGGCGGGTTGAGCAGCGACGGCGGGGAGCCGGGAATCGGCGACAACGGCACATCGACCGGCCCGTCCAGAGCCGGCATGGAGTTGAGCAGGCCCAGCGTGTACGGGTGCTGCGGATTGCCCAGCACCTGCTTCTTGGTCCCCCGCTCCACGCACCGGCCGCCGTACATCACCAGGACGTCGTCGGCGATGTCGGCGATGACTCCGAGGTCGTGGGTGATGAAGATGATCGCCGTGCCGAACTCCTGCTGGAGGTCCTTGAGCAGGTCCATGATCTGCGCCTGGACCGTCACGTCGAGCGCGGTGGTCGGCTCGTCGGCGATCAGCAGCTCGGGGTCGCAGACCAGGGCCATCGCGATCATCGCGCGCTGGCGCATACCGCCGGAGAACTGGTGCGGGTAGTCGTCGACCCGGACGTCCGGCTGCGGGATCCCGACCCGCTTCAGCATCTCGATCGCCCGCGCCCGCGCCTCTTTCTTGGAGGCACCGGTGTGCTTGCGGTACACCTCGGAGATCTGGGCGCCGATGGTGTGGTACGGCGACAGCGAGGCCAGCGCGTCCTGGAAGATCATCGACATCTTGTTGCCGCGGAGCTTCTCCAGCTCCCGCTCGGACGCCGAGAGGAGTTCCTGGCCGTCGAGCAGGATCTCGCCGTCGATCTGGGTGCGGGCGGGGTCGTGCAGGCCCAGGATCGTCAGGTTGGTCACTGACTTGCCGGAGCCCGACTCACCGACGATGCCGAGTGTCTGGCCCTTGGCGATGTCGAAGCTGAGCCCGTCGACGGCCTTGACGATGCCGTCCTCGGTGGAGAAGTGGACCTTGAGGTCCTTGACGGAGAGGAACGGCTGCTGATCGGTGCTCGTCACGGGGACGCTCCTGGGGGGTGATGCGAGGTTGGGGGTGGGGCGGAGGTCAGGCGAGCCGGATCCGCGGGTCGATGAGGGCGTAGACGGCGTCCACGATGATGTTGAAGATCACGATCGCGCCGGCGGAAAGCAAGGTCACACCGAGCACCATGGGCAGGTCGCTCTGGTCCACGGACTTCAGTGCGAGCTGGCCCACGCCCTGGAGGCTGAAGACGGTTTCGGTGATGATCGCGCCGCCGATGAGCGTGGCGAGGTCGATGCCGAAGATCGTGACGATCGGACCCATCGCGCCGCGCCAGGCGAACCGGAAGAAGACGTTCCGACGGGAGAGGCCCTTGGCCCGGGCCGTGCGGACGTAGTCCTCGCTCAGCGTCTCGACCAGCTGGGAGCGCGTCATACGGGTGTAGTTGGCGGTCCAGATCAGGGCCAGCACCAGCCATGGCAGCAGGAGACCGGAGGCCCACTCGACCGGGTTCTGGGTGAGGGGGGTGTACGACGGGTTGTCCAGGATGCCGAGCTTCGCGACGAAGAAGTACATCGCGATGTAGCCGACGAAGTAGATCTGCATCGATGAGGCGACCAGCGACGCCGAGCTGGCGACCTTGTCCTGCCACTTGCCCTGCTTGACGGCGGCGAGCATGCCGGCGCCGATACCGAAGACGAGGAAGACGGCGGCCGAGCCGAAGGCGAGCGACAGGGTCAGCGGGAGCCGGTCCATGATCGTGCCGAGGACGGGCTCGCGGTTGGCGAACGAGTAACCGAGGCACGGCGCGTTGCAGTTGCCGAAGTCGCCGTAGCTGCGCCCGACGAAGATGCCCTTGAGCCAGTACCAGTACTGCACCGGAACGGGGTGGTCGATGCCCAGGTTGTGCCGGACCTGCTTGAGCATGTCGGGCGTGCAGTTCTTGCCGCAGGACATTGTGGCGGGGTCACGCGGGATGGCGTAGAAGAGCCAGAAGGTGACGGCGCTGATGATCAGGAGGATGACCAGCGCGCCGAAGACTCGGCGGACAAGGAAGCGGAACATGGGGCGTGACTTTCCGGACGGGGCGCCGTCGCCGGGGGTGAGGGGGGCCGGAGGGGGCGGCCAGGTCGTGGCCGCCCCCGGAGGGTCTTTCGCGCTTACTTCTTGACGTACAGCTTGCAGAGCGCGACGCAGGTGTTACCGGCGTCGTAGACGACGTTGCCGACCTTGGATCCGTACATCCAGTTACGGATGGAGTGGTAGTCCGGAACGACCGGCGCCAGCTCCATGATCTGCTTGTCGATGGCGCCCCAGGCCTTGTTGGCCTCGTCCACGTCGGCGATCTTGGCAGCCGCGTCGATCGCCTTGTTCACACTCGGGTCGTTCAGCTGGGCGTAGTTGCTGCGGCCGTCGCCGATGTTCTTGCCGCTCCAGCAGGGGAAGAAGACGGAGTAGCCGTTCGGCCAGTCCGGGCTCCAGCCGGCCGCGAACAGGTCGTAGCCGTTGTCGATCTTGCCGATCTGGGTGTAGAAGGTCGTCTTGTCGACCTGCTGGTTGACGACCTGGAAGCCGGCCGCCTCCAGAGCGTTCTTGATGGCCACGGCCTGCTTCACCGCGTTGTCCGACTGCTGGTAGGCGATGACCAGCTTCTGGCCGACCTTGCCGGCCTCCTTCAGCAGCGCCTTGGCCTTGACCGGGTCACCGCCGGGCTTGGTGGTCACGCCGTACAGGTCGAACTTTTCGTAGCCGGGGGTCACCGGGCTGAGGATGGTGCTGGCCAGCTCGCTGGTGGAGGCACCACCGCGGATGGTCTGCAGCTGCTGGTGCGGCCACGCCCAGTTGATCGCCTGGCGGACCTTCAGGTCCTTGATCCGGGTCATGTTGATCGGCCAGTAGTAGGTGACCGTGTCGACCTGGGTCAGGACACGCTTCTTCAGCGAGGCGTTGGTGAGGACCTGCGCGGTGCGCTCGGCCGCCACCTCGTTGAAGATCGACATCGCGTACTGGTCGTTGCCCTTGTCCGCGATGTAGCGGTCGGTGGAGGCAACCGGCTGGAAGCCGAACTGGAAGATGTACTTGTCCGGGTACGCGTTGCGGATCGAGTCCGTGGCGGCGTCCCAGTGCTCGTTGCGCACGTAGGTCATCGACTTGCCGATGCTGCGGCTGTCGATCTTGTAGGGGCCAAGGGAGTACGGACGCTTGTCGTACTTCTCCTTGGTGTCCTTCTTCTTGTTGACAAGACCGTAGCCGGGCATGCCCAGCGTGTAGTTGAAGTCGGTGCGGGCCTCGGTGAGCGTGAACGTGATCGTCTTGCCGGAGATCTCGATCGAGGAGAGGCTCTTGCCGTCGTAGGGGCCCTTGTACTTGTCGCCACCGACCAGCCACTGCTGGACGTAGCGCGGACCCTCGGTGACGAACGAGGCGAAGAGGCGCTCGAAGGTGTGGCGGACGTCGTCCATGGAGAGGTCGGTGCCGTCCTCCCACTTGATGCCGTCCTTGATCGTGAACGACCAGGTCTTGCCGCCGTCCTTCATGGTGCCGGCGTCGGTCGCCACGTCGCCGACGAGCGTGGCGCCACCCTTGTCGTCGACCTTGTAACCGGTCAGACCACGCAGGATCGGGCGGGTGATGGCGCCCTCGGTGGAGACGTAGATCTGCGCCGGGTCCAGGTGGTCCATGTCGAACTGGTCGAGCGAGTAGACCGTGCCGCCCTTGACCGCGCCCGTGACCTCGGGCGCCGGGCCCGTGGAGTCCGCCTTGGTGCCGACCGGGATGTTCATGGTCTTCGCGTCGGAGACGGACGGGACCTTGGACGAGCCCTTGCTGTCGTCACCGCTGCTGCACGCGCTCAGCACGGTCGTGGACGCCGCGGCCACACCGGTGGCGATCAGGAAGTTTCTGCGAGAAAAGGACATGCTGAGCCTGCCTATAGGGGTCAATTCGGATGGTCGGAACCAGCCGGACGTCATCGAACCGGGCCGGATGGTGCAGGGAGAGCGCTACCGCTTGGACTTCGGGTCGAGCGCGTCGCGCACGGAGTCGCCGAGCAGGTTGAAGGCGAGGACGAAGACCACCATGGAGATGCCCGGGAAGAGCATGAAGGTGATGTCCTCGGTGTAGAACTGTGCACCGCGACCGATCATCACGCCCCAGTCGGGGGTGGGGTCGATCATGCCCACGCCGAGGAAGGCCAGACCCGCTTCCGCAGTCACGTAGGCGGGCAGGAGCAGCGTGGACTGGATGATGATCGGAGTCCACAGGTTGGGCAGCAGTTCCTTGAACACGACGCGCATCGGTGACGCGCCCGTGACCTTCGCTGCCTCGACGAACTCCCGCTCGCGCAGGCCGAGGACCTGGCCACGCAGCAGTCGGGCGATGGAGGCCCAGCCGAAGGCGGAAAGGACGAGGATCAACGCGGTGGCGCGCAGCCAGGTCGGGATGTTGTCGTCGGGGGCGACGAAGAATCCGAAGACGACAGGCATGAACGCGATGAAGAACAGCGTGGACGGGAACGACAGCAGGATGTCGATGATCCGGCCGACGAGGTAGTCCGTCTTGCCGCCCAGGTAGCCGGCTGTGACACCGATCACGACGCCGAGGACCGTGGTGAGCAATGCGGCGGCTGTCGCGATGCCGAGCGAGTTGCGGATGGCGTACAGCAGGAACGTGAAGACGTCCCGGCCGAGCTGGGGTTCGATGCCGAACCAGAACTCCGAGCTCATACCTCCGTTGGGCCCTGCGGGGTACGAGAAGGCGTTGAGCAGCTCGGGGTGCTGGGTGGTGTAGGTGGTGTACGGGTTCTTCCCGTACAGCTTCGCGATGAGCGGTGCTCCGGCGCCGATCACGAAGAAGAAGATCACGACGTAAGCGGATATAACGCCCGTACGGTCGCGCTTGAAGCGCTTCCAGGCCAGGCGGCCCGGCGACCTGCTCTCGGTGCCCTTCGAACCGTCCGAAGTGGTCGACTTCTTCTCGGTCTCGTCGGTCACCTCAAGCGGGGCAGCCGTTGATGGAGTTGGGGGGGTCATGGTGCTCCTGGCCCAAGGGAGGGTCTGATGACTCCGCAGGGCACGCTCCCCTACGGGCTACGCCGGACTTTTTCAACGCAATTCATTCAAGGTCAATAAATTCTGGGTCGGCTTGGGTTTCTCTTTACCTTTTTTACCTGGGCTTGACCGTTCCGTAGCTACGCGGGTAGCGCCTCGTAATCGCACCGTGCTTTAGTTCGGACTAATTGCACAAAACGGTCAATGAGTTCGTTATGCGGACGCGAGGGTGCCGAAATGCGTACATCAGTGGGTCGCAATCCAACGTTTCGGCATCGTTGTACGGAGATCCATTGCGCCGCCGTCGCAAGATCCTCAAGAGGGCCCCGGAGGGGCGTCTGCAATCGGGTGACGTGTCCCCCTAAAGGTCGGCATGGGGTCTTCGGGGACCCTCCGTTCGGGGCAGTGGGTGAGCGATATCGACCTGTTCGGTCGATATTGACCGATAGCGGGTCATCTGTGGATCCGCCGGTCCACCGATCACCCTTCACGGAGGAGGCACGCCATGCGTTCAGCCACGCACGCCCGAGGGGCGGCCTGCGCGGTCCTGGTGGCGCTCGCCGCCACGGCCTGCGGGGGCGGCGGCGGCAGCGGGGGCGGCGGAGGCGAGAGCGGCGTGCTCAGCTCCTCCTGGGGCGACCCGCAGAACCCCCTGGAGCCGGCCAACACCAACGAGGTCCAGGGCGGCAAGGTCCTGGACATGATCTTCCGGGGTCTGAAGAAGTACGACCCGAAGACCGGCAAGGCCGAGGACATGCTCGCCCAGAAGATCGACACGAGCGACTCGCAGAACTTCACGGTCACACTCAAGGACGGCTGGACGTTCAGCAACGGCGAGAAGGTGACCGCCAAGTCGTTCGTCGACGCCTGGAACTACGGGGCGAGCCTCAAGAACAACCAGAAGAACGCCTACTTCTTCGGCTACATCCAGGGCTACGACAAGGTCCACCCGGCCGGCGGCTCACAGAGCGCCGACACGCTCTCCGGACTGAAGGTCGTCGACGACAAGACGTTCACGGTCGCGCTCAACCAGAAGTTCTCCAGCTTCCCCGACACCCTCGGCTACGCGGCCTTCGCCCCGCTGCCGCAGACCTTCTTCACCGACCACGCCGGCTGGCTGGCACAACCGGTCGGCGACGGGCCGTACCGCATCGAGTCCTACACCAAGGGCTCGCAGATGTCCCTCAAGAAGTGGGACGGCTATCCCGGCGCCGACAAGGCGCAGAACGCCGGGGTCACCCTCAAGGTCTACACGGACAGCGACACCGCCTACACCGACCTCATCGCCGGCAACCTCGACCTCGTCGACGACGTTCCCGCGTCGCAGCTGAAGAACGTCAAGAGCGATCTCGGCGACCGCTACATCAACACGCCGGCCGGCATCATCCAGACGCTCGCCTTCCCCTACTACGACAGCGCCTGGAACAGGAGCGGGGCGGAGAAGGTCCGCACCGGCCTCTCCATGGCGATCAACCGGAAGCAGATCACCGACACCATCTTCCAGAACACCCGAACCCCGGCCACCGACTGGACCTCGCCGGTGCTCGGCGCGGACGGCGGCTTCAAGGAAGGGCTGTGCGGGAGCGCCTGCGACTACGACCCGGCCCAGGCCAAGAAGCTCATCCAGGAGGGCGGGGGGCTGCCCGGCGGCCAGCTCAAGATCACGTACAACGCCGACACCGGCTCGCACAGGATGTGGGTGGACGCCGTGTGCAACTCCATCAACAACGCACTCGGCAACGACAAGGCGTGCGTCGGGAATCCGGTGGGCACTTTCGCCGACTTCCGGAACCAGATCGGGCAGCACAAGATGACCGGTCCGTTCCGCGCGGGCTGGCAGATGGACTACCCGCTCATCCAGAACTTCCTCCAGCCGCTCTACTACACCAACGCCTCCTCCAACGACGGCAAGTGGTCCAACAAGGACTTCGACAAGCTCGTCGACCAGGCCAACGCCGAGACCGACACCGCCAAGGCCGTGTCCACCTTCCAGCAGGCCGAGGGGGTCGTCCGCGACAACATGGCCGCCATTCCGCTCTGGTACCAGAACGGCAGCGCCGGCTACTCCGAGCGGCTGTCGAACGTCGCCCTCAACCCGTTCAGCGTCCCCGTCTACAACGAGATCAAGGTCAGCTGAACCGGCATGGGACGCTACGTCGTCCGGCGGCTGCTCCAGATGATCCCGGTGTTCGTCGGGGCCACGCTGCTGATCTTCCTCATGGTCAACGTCATGGGCGACCCGATCGCCGGGCTGTGCGGTGAGCGCGCCTGCGACCCGGCGACGGCCGCCCAGCTGAAGAAGGAGTTCGGACTCGACAAGCCGGTGTGGCAGCAATACCTCACCTACATGGGGAACGTCTTCACCGGCGACTTTGGTACGGCGTTCAACGGGCAGCCGGTCACCGAGCTGATGTCCACCGCGTTCCCCGTCACCATCCGGCTGACGATCGTGGCCATCGTCCTGGAGATCGTCATCGGCATCACGCTGGGCGTGGTGACCGGACTGCGGCGCGGACGCCCCGTCGACACCGGAGTGCTGCTGGCCACCCTGGTCGTCATCTCCGTACCGACCTTCGTCACCGGTCTGCTGCTCCAGCTGCTGCTGGGCGTGGAGTGGGGATGGATCAAACCCTCCGTCTCCCCGGAGGCCACCTTCGGCGAGCTGATCGTGCCGGGACTGGTGCTCGCCTCCGTGTCGCTCGCCTATGTCACCCGGCTGACCCGCACCTCCATCGCCGAGAACAAGCGGAGCGACTACGTCCGTACGGCCGTCGCCAAAGGGCTGCCCCGCCGCCGAGTCGTCACCAGGCACCTGCTGCGCAACTCGCTCATCCCCGTCGTCACCTTCATCGGCACCGACATCGGCGCGCTGATGGGCGGCGCGATCGTCACCGAGCGGATCTTCAACATCCACGGCGTCGGCTACCAGCTCTACCAGGGCATCCTGCGGCAGAACACCCAGACGGTGGTGGGGTTCGTGACCGTGCTGGTCCTGGTGTTCCTGGTGGCCAACCTCCTGGTGGACCTGCTCTACGCCGTACTCGACCCGAGGATCCGCTATGCCTGAGCAGCCGTTCGAGCAGGACCGGGCGATCGCGGGGACCGGGGCGGGCGGGGCGATGGACCTGGCGGCGAGCGAGGCGCAGACGCTGGAGCGGACACCGGGCGGGCCGCTCGGCACCGGCCCGGCCGCCAAGCCCCGCTCCCTGTGGTCCGATGCGTGGCGGGACCTGCGGCGCAACCCCGTCTTCATCGTCTCCGCCCTCGTCATCCTCTTCCTCGTCGTCATCTCCCTGTGGCCGTCCCTGATCGCCTCCGGCTCGCCCCTCAAGTGCGACCTCGCCCTGGCCCAGGAGGGCTCCCGGCCGGGCGCCCCGTTCGGCTACGACGGACAGGGCTGCAACGTCTACACGCGGACCGTGTACGGCGCCCGTACGTCCGTCACGGTGGGCGTCTGCGCCACGCTCGGGGTCGCGCTGCTCGGGTCGGTGCTCGGCGGGCTCGCCGGGTTCTTCGGCGGGGTCTGGGACTCGGTGCTGTCCCGGATCACCGACGTCTTCTTCGCGATCCCGGTCGTCCTCGGCGGTCTCGTCCTCCTCTCGGTGGTGACGAGCAATACGGTCTGGCCGGTCATCGGGTTCATGGTGCTGCTCGGCTGGCCCCAGATCTCCCGGATCGCCCGCGGCTCGGTGATCACCGTCAAGCAGAACGACTACGTCCAGGCCGCCCGCGCCCTCGGCGCCTCCAACTCCCGGATCCTGCTGCGGCACATCGCACCCAACGCGGTGGCCCCCGTGATCGTCGTCGCGACCATCGCCCTCGGCACCTACATCGCCCTGGAGGCGACCCTGTCGTACCTCGGCGTCGGTCTGAAGCCGCCCAGCGTCTCCTGGGGCATCGACATCTCCGCCGCCTCGCCCTACATCCGCAACGCCCCGCACGCGCTGCTGTGGCCCTCCGGGGCCCTCGCGCTCACCGTCCTGGCCTTCATCATGCTCGGCGACGCGGTGCGCGACGCCCTCGACCCGAAGCTGAGGTGAGCGTCGCCGTGCTGCTCGAAGTGCGTGACCTGCACGTGGAGTTCCGGACGCGAGACGGGGTCGCGAAGGCGGTCAACGGCGTCTCGTACGCCGTCGACGAGGGGGAGACGCTGGCCGTGCTGGGCGAGTCGGGATCCGGGAAGTCGGTGACCGCCCAGGCCGTGATGGGAATCCTGGACGTGCCGCCGGGTCGGATCGGCGGGGGCGAGATCCTCTTCCGGGGCCGCGACCTGCTGAAGCTGAAGGAGGAGGAAAGGCGGAAGGTCCGGGGCGCCGAGATGGCGATGATCTTCCAGGACGCGCTGTCGGCGCTCAACCCGGTGCTGAGCGTGGGCGACCAGCTGGGCGAGATGTTCGTCGTGCACCGGGGGATGTCCAGGAAGGACGCGCGGGCCAGGGCCGTGGAGCTGATGGACCGGGTGCGGATCCCGGGCGCCGCCCAGCGGGTGCGGGACTATCCGCACCAGTTCTCCGGGGGCATGCGCCAGCGCATCATGATCGCCATGGCGCTGGCCCTGGAACCGGCGCTCGTCATCGCCGACGAACCCACCACCGCCCTGGACGTCACCGTCCAGGCCCAGGTCATGGACCTGCTCGCGGAGTTGCAGCGCGAGTACCGCATGGGACTGATCCTCATCACCCACGACCTGGGCGTGGTCGCGGACGTCGCCGACCGGATCGCCGTGATGTACGCGGGGCGGATCGTCGAGTCGGCGCCGGTGCACGACATCTACAAGGCGCCGGCCCACCCCTACACGCGCGGGCTGCTCGACTCCATCCCGCGCCTCGACCAGAAGGGCCAGGAGCTCTACGCCATCAAGGGCCTGCCGCCCAACCTGATGGACATCCCTCCGGGGTGCGCCTTCAACCCGCGCTGCCCGATGGCCCAGGACGTGTGCCGCACCGACGAGCCGCCGCTGTACCAGGTGGATCAACACCGGGGCAGCGCCTGCCACTTCTGGAGGGAGTGCCTCAATGGTTGAGAGGGTGGTTGAGCCGATCCTGGAAGTGAGTGGACTGGTCAAGTACTACCCCTTGACCCAAGGCATCTTGATCAAGAAGCAGATCGGTGCCGTCAAGGCCGTTGACGGTGTTGACTTCACGCTCAACAAAGGAGAGACGCTCGGCATCGTCGGGGAGTCCGGCTGCGGCAAGTCGACGGTCGCCAAGATGCTCGTCAACCTAGAGCGGCCGACGGCGGGGTCGATCAAGTACAAGGGCGACGACATCACCAGGTTGAGCGGGCGGGCGCTCAAAGCCGTCCGCCGCAACATCCAGATGGTCTTCCAGGACCCGTACACCTCGCTCAACCCCAGGATGACCGTCGGCGACATCATCGGGGAGCCCTACGAGATCCATCCGGAGGCGGCCCCCAAGGGCGACCGGCGCAGGCGGGTCCAGGAGCTGCTGGACGTCGTGGGGCTCAACCCCGAGTACATCAACCGCTATCCGCACCAGTTCTCCGGCGGCCAGCGGCAGCGCATCGGCATCGCGCGCGGGCTGGCGCTGCGGCCCGAGGTGATCGTCGCCGACGAGCCGGTGTCCGCGCTCGACGTCTCCGTGCAGGCCCAGGTGATCAACCTGCTCGACCGGCTGCAGAACGACTTCGACCTGTCGTACGTCTTCATCGCCCACGACCTGTCGATCGTGCGGCACATCTCGGACCGGGTCGGGGTGATGTACCTCGGGCGGATCGTGGAGATCGGCAAGGACGAGGAGATCTACGACCATCCGACCCACCCCTACACCCAGGCCCTGCTCTCCGCGGTGCCGGTACCGGACCCGGAGGCGCGGGAGCACCGGGAGCGGATCATCCTGAGCGGGGACGTGCCGTCGCCGACGGACATTCCGTCGGGGTGCCGGTTCCGCACGCGGTGCTGGAAGGCGGAGGAGCGGTGCGCGGTGGAGGTGCCGTTGCTTGCGGTGCCCGCGGTCTTCCGGCTCGCGTCGGGGCCGGCGGCGCATGACTCCGCCTGCCACTTCGCGGAGGAGAAGCAGGTCGTGCCGCCGGACGATCTTGGTAACGGGGGTGCATAACGGGGCGTATGCGGGTCAATCGCGTTAACACGCAGGCAACTTCGCCGACCCGGTCTCGATATACGGACGGGCCACTCTAATGAGCGTACGGCCGTGCGGGTGCCGTAAACGGGCCGGAGCGCGCCATGTCGCTCCGGCCCGTTGCCGTGTGCGGGTGCGTGGGGGCTGGTCGCGCAGTTCCCCGCGCCCCTTTGGGGCGCGTTACGCCAGGCCCAGTGACCTCTTCAGGAAGTCCAGCTGGAGCAGCAGCAGGTTCTCCGCCACCTGTTCCTGCGGGGTCATGTGCGTGACGCCCGACAGGGGCAGGACCTCGTGCGGGCGGCCCGCGGCCAGCAGGGCCGAGGACAACCGCAGCGAGTGGGCCACTACCACGTTGTCGTCGGCGAGACCGTGGATGATCATCATGGGCCGGTGCGGTTCGGCGGCCTCGGTCAGTCCGTCGTCGTCGATCACCGAGTTGCGGCGGTAGACCTCCGGCTGTTCGCCGGGGTGGCCGAGGTAGCGCTCCTGGTAGTGGGTGTCGTACAGGCGCAGGTCGGTCACCGGGGCGCCGACCACCGCCGCGTGGAAGACGTCCGGGCGGCGCAGGGCCGCGAGGGCGGCGAGGTAGCCGCCGAAGGACCAGCCGCGGATCGCCACCCTGGTCAGGTCGAGGGGGAAGTCGGCGGCGAGCGCCTGGAGGGCGTCGACCTGGTCCTGGAGGACGGTCGCCGCGACCTCGTCCTTGATGGACTTCTCCCAGGCGGGAGAGCGGCCCGGGGTGCCCCGGCCGTCGGCGACGATCACCGCGAAGCCCTGGTCGGCGAACCACTGGGAGGTCAGGTGGGCGTTGTGCGCGGCGACCACCCGCTGGCCGTGCGGACCCCCGTACGGGTCCAGCAAAACCGGAAGGGGAGTGTCCCCGTGGTAGTCCCGTGGCATAAGCACGGCGCACGGAATTCGGCGTGCGCCCCCCTCGGTGAGCGTCACGCGCGGGGACAAACCGGGGCCTTCGGCGTATGAGGTGACGGTCGACAGGTGCTTTCCGTCATGCAGCACCTGGACGCGGGTGCCGGGGCTGTCGGGAGTGGCGGAGACCAGTACGGTCACGCCCCCGGCGCGCACGGCCGTGTGCACGCCGGGTTCTTGCGACATGCGCTCCACGCCGAGTTCGTTGACGCGGTAGACGTGTACCTCGCCGATCTCGGGGGACTCGGCCTCCTCGCCCGCGGACGCCGAAACCAGCACGTCGTCGGCGGTCACGTCGAGCACCGCACGGATGTGCAACTGGGGTCCCGTGAGCGGGCGTTCACCCACCGCGAGCACGCGGGCGCCACCCTCGTCGGCGATCCGGACCAGCTGTCCGGAGGGGCTCCAGCAGGGCACTCCACCGAACAGTTCAAGCCATGTTGGATCTTCGTCCGCGTGCACCATCCGGGTCGCCCCCGACACCGGGTCCACGGCCAGGAACAGCTGGCTGCGCTGGTCGCGCGCCTGTACGAGCAGCAGCGGGGCACCCGCCTCTGACCAGTGCACATGCGCCACGTACGGATAGCGTGCCCGGTCCCAGGAGATCTCCGTGCGCGACCCGTCGAGGCCGTGGACGAACAGGTGTACGTCGGCGTTCGGGGTGCCCGCCGCCGGGTAGGCGACATGATGTGGCTCACGCTCCGGATGGGCGGGGTCGGCGATCCACCACCGCTGCACCGGCGTGTCGTCCACGCGCGCCACGAGCAGCCGGTCGGACTGCGGCGACCACCAGAAGCCGCGCGAACGCCCCATCTCCTCGGCCGCGATGAACTCGGCCAATCCGTAGGTGACCTGTTCCGACTCCGGCTCGGCGAGCGCCCGGTCGCCCTCGCCCTCGGCGCCGACCACGCGCAGGGCGCCCGCCGCGACGTACGCGACATGGCGTCCGTCGGGGGACGGGCGCGGGTCGATCACCGGCCCGGGGACGCTGAGTTCGCGTGCCGTACCGGCCCTGAGCTCGGCCGTGAAAAGCCGTCCTGACAAGGCGAAAGACGCCAACTCCACAGCCGAGTCGGTGGCGTAGCCGACGATGCCGGCACCGCCCTCCCGGCTGCGTTCGCGCCGGGCCCGCTCCTGGGGCGAGAGGTGCTCCTCGGCACCGCCGAGCAGGGTGCGCGGGTCGGCCGCGAGGTGCTCCTCGCCGCTCGGTACGTCAAGGACCCAGAGGGAGTTGGCGCGGTCGGTGCCGGAGCCGGAGCGCAGAAACGCCACGCGGGAGCCGTCGGGGGCCACGGTGAACGCGCGCGGCGCGCCGAGCGTGAAACGCTGGGTGCGGGCGTGCCGGCGGGGGAATGAGACAGCCTCGGTCGTCATCCCCCGACCATATTGGCCATGCGCCCCCTTGTGCGGCCGTGCGCCGAGCGATGCGCGAGCACGCATAGTTATGATCACTACCGCTGGGTGGGTATGAACCTGCTGGCGTGCGCATGGAATTGCTGTACCGATCTACAACCCCCATAGTCCGAACCCCCCGCGTCCCTGGGATCTTTGGAGGTGAGCCGCCGTGGCACTCTCGATTTCGGCGGTGGTGCTGCTGGCGATCATCGTCTTCTTGTTGATCAAGAAGTCGGGTCTGAAGGGCGGTCATGCCGTGGTGTGCATGCTGCTCGGGTTCTATCTCGCCTCCTCGACCATCGCACCGACGATCAGCGATCTGACGACGAACGTCGCCAGCATGATCGGCAGCATCAAGTTCTGACCCCGGCCACTTCTCGCATCGGTCGACCCGGGCTGCGCGGCACTGTCGGTGTCGTTTCGTAGGGTGGGCACATGACGGAACTGCCCTCCCGGCGTCTGTTGCTCGTGCACGCGCACCCGGACGACGAGTCGATCAACAACGGCGCCACCATGGCCCGCTATGCGGCCCAAGGTGCCCATGTGACGCTGGTCACCTGCACCCTGGGCGAGGGTGGCGAGGTCATCCCGCCCGGGCTGCGGCATCTCACCGGTCCCGCGCTGGGCGAGTACCGGCTCGGCGAGCTGACCGCGGCCATGCGCGAGGTCGGCGTGGCCGACGTCCGGCTGCTCGGCGGTCCCGGCCGCTACCGCGACTCCGGCATGATGGGCGTGCCCGACAACGACGCGCCCGACTGCTTCTGGCAGGCCGACATCGACGAGGCCGCCGGACACCTGGCCGAGGTCGTCCTGGCGACCCGCCCCCAGGTCCTCGTCACGTACGACGACAACGGCGGGTACGGCCACCCGGACCACATCCAGGCCCACCGCGTCGCCATGAGGGCCGTCGAGCTGGCCGCCGAGGCCGGGCACCGCATCCCCAAGGTCTACTGGAACCGCGTCCCGCGCACGGTCGCCGACGCCGCCTTCGCCAGGCTCCGGGACGACCTGCCGGAGCTGCCCTTCGCCAAGTCCGCCGCCGTCGACGACGTACCCGGTGTGGTCGACGACCGCCGGGTCACCACCGAGATCGACGGCACCCCGTACGCCGCCGCGAAGGCCGCCGCGATGGCCGCCCACGCCACCCAGGTCGAGGTGGCACCGCACGGCGCCCGCTACTTCGCGCTCTCCAACGAGCTGGCGCAGCCGTTGTTCACCACGGAGTTCTACGAATTGGTGGGCGGGGAGCCGGGCGCGGCGCGCGAGACCGATCTCTTCGCCGGCCTCGGGGAGGCGTCATGAGTTCCGGCGGACGCGGGTCGATGCTGGCGCAGCCGTTGCAGGCGCCCTCCGCGGGGCGGGTCGCGGCCCTCGTCGGGCTGGTCGTGCTCGGGGCCGTGGTCGGCGCCGCGGGCGCCCTCGTCCAGGCCGGCTGGTTCCCGGGCGGACTGCTGCTCGCCCTGGCCGGCGCCGCGGGGCTCTTCCTCGGCGGGGCCCGCGCCCTGGCGAGCCGATCGGGAGCCGTCGCACCGGCGTTCGGCTGGGTCGTCGCCGTCATCTTCCTCACCGCCAGCAGACCGGAGGGCGACTTCCTGTTCGGCGCGGGAGGCGGCTCGTACCTCTTCCTGCTCGGCGGCATGGCGCTGGCTGTGATCTGCGCCACAATAGGTTTGGGGCGGCAACCCGAAGCGGGCGACGCCCGACTTGGCAAGTGACGTACCACTTCGCCGTGGGGCGCCCGTGGGAGTCCGGTGTGGGTTTCCCCAGCGGTCATGGGATAAGCGTCAGAAGTGGCCAGTATGGTGGTGCGCGCCGCCGAGCCGTCCCAGCGAGGTCGTCACGGGCGGTGGAGCCAACCGGGAGAACCTGCCTTGAGTCGTGAAACTGACACTCCGTCCTCCGGGCCCGACGGGCGCGGTGGATCCGCATACCCCTCGGGCACGCCGCCGTACGGGACCCCCATGGCTTCCGACGACGGCACGGACGCGGCCCGTTCGGCCGCGCAGCCGGAGGAGCGCAAGACCGAGACCACGCTGACGACCCGGATCCGGATCAACATCCCCGGTTCCCGGCCGATTCCGCCCGTGGTCGTCCGTACCCCTGTCGCGGACGTCGAGGGCGGCACGGCCGTCGTGGGCGGCAAGGGCGGCACGGGCGAGGAGACGGGCTCCCACGCGCGGCCGTCGGGCGCCGCCACGCCCACCGGCAACGCCGAGCCGCCCGCCGCCGAGCCGGCGCCCGCGCCCACCACCGACTGGTTCGCGCCACGCAAGTCCGGCCCCGCCAAGGGCGGACAGCGCGCCGGCGCCGCCAATGGGGCGGGTACACCCGGCGGTTCGCCCGCTGCCTCGCCGAACACTGCGGGTGCGGCGCGTCCGAACGGCGGCGGCGCCCCCCGCTCCGGCGCCGCGAACGGCGGCCGCCCCGGCGGTGTCGTCGGCTCCATGAGCGTGCCGGGTGCGTCCCGGCCCGGCGGGACCAACGGCGCGGGGCTCCCCGCGGGCGCGACCGGCGGCCCGGTGGCCCCCGGCCACGGCGGCGGCACCGGCTCCTTCGACGTCACCGAGGCGCTCGCCGCGGGCCCGCTCGGCGGCGCCCGGGGCGGCGCGCCGGGCGGTGACGCCCGCCGCGACGACCTGCCGTACTTCTCCGACAACGGCAGCCCGAACGGCGCCCAGGGCGGCCCCGGCGTGCCCGGCGGCGGCCCGGCCGGTCCCGGCGGCCCCAGCGGCTTCAGCGGTCCCGGCGGTCCCGGCGGCCTCGGCGGCCCGCAGGGCCCGGCAGGCCCCACCGGCGGCCCGGTCACCGGCGACGGCCCGTTCGTCCCGCCGGTCAACGGCGGCGAGCCCTTCGGCGCCCCGAACGGTCTCGCGGGCCCCGGCGGCGGTCCCGCCGGCCCCGGCGGTCCCCGCGGCGCCCAGCCCCGGCCCGGCGCCCAGCCCCGGCCCGGCGCCCAGCCCCGGCCCGGCGCGCGCACCGCCCCCGCCGGTCCCGGACTCGCGGTCCCCGGTGGCGGCCTGAGCGACGACACCGCGATCCTCACCCCGCAGAAGCCCGCCCCCGAGCCGGGCATGCCCGGCTACGGCACCCCGCCGGCCAACGTCTCCGGACATACCGTCACCAGCGGCGTCCCGGTCGTGCCGCCGGGCGCCAACTCCCCGTTCGCGCCGGGCGCCCCCGGCACCGGGCCGCAGCCGCACACGCCCCCGAAGCTGCCCGAGCCGGTCTCGCCGCCCCCGGCCGAGGCCAAGAGCAAGGGCAAGGCGAAGGCAAAGAAGAAGCGCGGCAAGCTGCCGCTGCTCGGCGGCGTCGTGGTGGTCGCCGGCCTCGGCGTCTACGGCGCCGGGCTGCTCATGAACCACTCCGACGTGCCCAAGGGCACCACCGTGCTCGGCGTCGACATCGGCGGCGGCACCCGCGACGACGCGGTCAAGAAGCTAGACGACGCGTTCGGCAAGAATGTGAACAAGCCGCTGAAGCTGTCCGTCGCCGGCAAAACGGTCTCGCTGCCGCCGGACCAGGCGGGCCTGCAGTTCGACATCCAGAGCACCGTCGAGGCGGCCGCCAAGAGCGACTACAACCCGGTCTCCGTGATCGGCTCCCTGTTCGGCCAGAAGCGGGTCGTCGACCCCGACATGCCGGTCGACGAGGAGAAGCTCCAGGCCGCCCTCAAGGACCTCGGCGGCAGTTCGGGCTCGGTCACCGAGGGCACGATCAAGTTCACCTCCGGCAAGGCCGTCGCGGTCTACGGCAAGGCGGGCAAGGGCATCGACGCGGCCGGCTCCACGAAGGCGGTCGAGCAGGCGTACGAGCAGATGGTCGAGACCGGCAACGCCGCCGCGGTGGCCGTGCCGACGACCACCCAGCAGCCGACGATCACCAACGCCGAGGTCGACCGCGAGATGAAGGCGTTCGCGGAGCCGGCGATGTCGGCGTTTGTCACGGTGAAGACGGACACCGGCGTCCAGCTGCAGTTCAGCCCCCAGAACTCCCTGTGGAAGTTCCTCCGGGTCAAGGTCGTCGACGGCAAACTCGTCGACAGCCCTGACCTGAACGCGCTCAAGGGGCTGTACGGCAACACCTTCGACAGCGTCAAGATCACCCGCGCCACCGGCGGCAAGACGGCCGTCACCCCGCAGGACGTCTACGTCGCCCTGCGCCAGGCCCTGCTGAGCAAGACCAACCGGGTGGGCGTCATCGACACCAACCCCAGCTGACGCGTGACGAAGGGGCGCCCGGTGCTCACCGGGCGCCCCTTCGCGCATGTCGGGCGCCGCCCATGACATCTGTCATGCGGCTCTCCGGACGTCCGGCACTGCCCCCGGCCCCCGGCTCGCCGCCAGCATGGAGGCATGACAACGACAGCGGCGACGACGGCCACCGGAACCCCGGTGGTGGTCGGGTTCGACCAAGTGAGCAAGACCTACGGGAACGTGCGGGCCGTCGACGGGCTCTCGCTGCGGCTGCACCCGGGGGAGACCGTGGCCCTGCTCGGGCCCAACGGCGCGGGCAAGTCGACCACGCTCGACCTGCTGCTCGGCCTCAAGCAGGCCGACGCCGGCAAGGTCAGCGTGTTCGGCCTGAGCCCGCGCGAGGCCATCGTCGCCGGACGCGTGGGCGCGATGCTGCAGAGCGGCGGCCTGATGGACGAGGTCACGGTCGCCGAACTCGTCCGGCTCGCCTGCCAGCTGCACCCCAAGCCCTACAAGGTCACCGACGTCCTCGCCCGCGCGGGCATCTCGCAGATCGCCGACCGCAAGGTCAACAAGCTCTCCGGCGGCCAGTCGCAGCGCGTCCGCTTCGCCCTCGCCACCGCGGGTGACAGCGACCTGATCGTCCTGGACGAGCCCACCACCGGCATGGACGTCTCCGCCCGCCAGGCGTTCTGGGCCACCATGCGCGAACAGGCCGACCAGGGCCGTACCGTCCTGTTCGCCACCCACTACCTCGAAGAGGCCGACGCCATCGCCGACCGGGTGCTGGTGCTGCACCGGGGCCGGCTGCTCGCCGACGGCACGGCCGCCGAGATCAAGGCCAAGGCGGGCGCCCGGCGGATCTCCTTCGACCTGGAGGGCGAGATCGACGAGGCCCCGCTGCGGGCGCTGCCCTTCCTCACCGCCGTCGACGTGAGCGGCCAGACCATCCGCATGCAGTCGTCCGACGCCGACGCCACCGTCCACGCCCTGTACGGCCTCGGTGTCTACCCCCGCAACCTCGAAGTCGCCGGGCTCGGCCTGGAGCAGGCCTTCGTCGCCATCACGGAGGCCGAAGAGGCCAAGGAGGCCACACAGTCGTGAACGCCCTGATCAAGCTGGAGCTCGCCCGCGCCCTGCGCAACCGCAAGTTCCTGTTCTTCTCGGTGATCTACCCCTCGATCATCTTCCTGCTGGTCGCCGGCCAGGGCGGCACCGGCGCGACCGTCGACAACTCCGGCCTGTCCGTCGCCGCCTACGTCATGGTCTCCATGGCCTCCTTCGGCGCCCTCACCGCCGTCCTGATGGGCAACAGCGAACGCATCGCCAAGGAGCGCGAGAGCGGCTGGGTACGGCAGCTGCGCCTGACCACCCTGCCCGGCCGCGGCTACGTGCTGGCCAAGACGGCGAGCGCGGCCGTGGTCAGCCTCCCCTCCATCGTGGTCGTCTTCCTGGTCGCCGCCTCCGTGAAGCACGTACGCCTCGACGCCTGGCAGTGGCTCGCCCTCACCGGTGCGATCTGGGCCGGCAGCCTGGTCTTCGCCGCGCTCGGTGTCGCCATCGGGTACCTGGCGAGCGGCGACGCGGTCCGCCCGATCACGATGATCACCTACTTCGGCCTGTCGATCCTCGGCGGCCTGTGGTGGCCCTCCTCCTCCTTCCCGACCTGGCTCCAGGACATCGCGAAGTGGCTGCCCACGCACGCGTACGCTGCACTGGGACGGGCCATCGAGCAGAGCCGGGCCCCGCACGCCCAGGACATCGCCATCCTCGTCGTCTTCTTCGCCCTCTTCGTCGGCGGCGCGGCCTGGCTGTACCGGAAGGACACGCTGAAGGCGTGAGCACGATGACGGAAGACCTGCGGTCCGAGGACGAGGCACGGGCGGACCGGCTGGTACGGATCGGCCGGCCGCCCCGCAGCCGGAGCGAGGCGATCCGCAAGCTGGTGTGGGTCCTGCCCTGGCTGGTCTTCCTGGCCTCCCCGGCGCAGGACCTGGCCTCCGGCCACCACACCACCGGGACCACGGCGGCCGGCTGGGCGGGCCTGACCGCCTTCGTCGGGATCTACCTGGCCATCGTCTTCCGCCAGATGGGCCGGCCCTTCCGCGGCTGGGTCGTCACCGCCGCGATCGCCGTGGAGGCGACGCTCGCGGTCACCCTGGCCTTCAGCCTCGGCGGCTCCTGGTTCGGCCTGTTCGTGTACGTCTCCGTGATGTGCGGGGTGACCTTCCCGCTGCGGATCGCCTACTGGACGATCCCGCTGACCACCGCCGCCATGATGCTGGCGGGCTGGTACGTCCACGACATGGACGAGGCCTGGGGCCTGTTCCTCGTGGTGCTCCTGGTCGGCTTCTCCATGACCGGCGTACGGCAACTCGTGGCCACCACGATCGAGTTGCGCAAGGCCCGCGCCACCGTCGCCCAACTCGCCGCGAACGAGGAACGGCTGCGGCTCGCCCGCGACCTGCACGACCTGCTGGGCCACTCGCTCTCCCTGATCACCCTGAAGAGCGAGCTGGCCGGCCGGATGCTCCCCGACCACCCCGACAAGGCGGCCCAGCAGGTCACCGACATCGAACAGGTCAGCCGCCAGGCCCTGGTGGACGTCCGCGAGGCGGTCACCGGCTACCGGCGGCCCCGGCTCGCCGCCGAACTGGCCGGCGCCCAGGTCGCCCTGACCGCCGCCGCGGTCACCGCCGATGTCCCGGCCGACCCCGACCTCACGGGCGTGCCCGAGGAGGGTGAGGCGGCCCTCGCGTGGGCGCTGCGCGAGGCGATCACCAACGTCGTACGGCACAGCGGCGCGAGTGCCTGCACGGTGGAGCTGCTGCGCCGCCAGACCCTGGACGGCCCGGTCCTCGAACTCGCCGTCGAGGACAACGGTTCGGGCGGTTCGGGCAAGGGCCCCGGCAACGGGCTCACCGGCCTCACCGAACGTCTGGAGAAGGCGGGCGGCACCCTGGAGGCAGGCCGTCTGAAGCGCGGGTTCCGGCTGGTCGCCCGGGTCCCGCTGGGCTCCGGCATGGCCGTAGGATCCGGTGCATGAGCAGCACGATCAAGGTCCTCCTCGCCGAGGACCAGTCGATGGTCCGCGAGGCGCTGGCCGCCCTGCTGGGCCTGGAGGACGACATCGAGGTCGTGGCCCAGGTCGCCCGCGGCGACGAGGTGCTGCCCACGGCCCGGCAGCACGACATCGACGTCGCCCTGCTCGACATCGAGATGCCGGGCTGCACGGGCATCGAGGCGGCGGCCCAGCTCAGCAGGGCGCTGCCGGCGGTGAAACTGGTCGTGCTCACCACCTTCGGCCGCCCCGGCTACCTCCGCAGCGCCATGGAGGCGGGCGCCGACGCGTTCCTCGTCAAGGACGCCCCCGCCGCCCAGCTCGCCGAAGCCGTCCGCAAGGTCCTCGCCGGTGAACGCGTCATCGACCCCACCCTCGCGGCAGCGGCCCTCGCCGGGGGCGCCAACCCCCTGACCGACCGCGAGCGCGAGGTCCTCCGCGCCGCCGCCGACGGCTCCACCAACGCGGAACTCGCAGCGGCGCTGCACCTCTCCCAGGGGACGGTACGGAACTATCTCTCGACCGCGATCCAGAAACTGGCGGTCCGCAACAGGGCGGAAGCGGTCCGCATCGCGCGGGAGAAGGGCTGGCTGTAGGCCGGTCCAGGGGATGCGGCCGGCTGGGCACCGCCGGACCACGCCGTCTCGGCCGATCACCGTTGCGTCGGATCAAAGAGACCGGCGGAGGGGAGTCGGCGGGGGAGTGGGGGTTGGCGAGTGGCGGCGGCGGTGACGTGTCGGCGCCGGCAGTACAGCTAACCAAGGGGCGCGGGGAACTGCGCGACCAGCCACAACGCACCCGCACGCGCCACACCACCCGCACCCGCACGCGCCACACGCACCCCTATGGTGAACACGCCCCAAACCCCCCTCAGTTGAGACGAGCCCGAGCCGCCCGCGCCTCCCCCCTCACCTTCTCCGCCGCCCCCTCGTCGACCACGTCGATCAACCCGGCGTACTTCTCCAACTCCTCGGCCCCGTCGACGAAGTCGCCCCGTTCCACCAGCAGCCGCGCCCGCTCGTACCGCAGCCGTGCCGGATGCGACGGCAGCAGCAGGGAGAGGTCGACCGACCACAGGCCGACGTCCGACCGTTCGGGGCGGGCCGCCGCCCACGCCCGTACGTTGTTCAGGATCCGCCGTACGACGTCCAGCGGATCGGCCGGCTCCAGCATCGCCGGTTCCAGCGGCACCCCCGCCGCCCCCACCACCAGCAGCTCCGCGTCCGCCCCGGTCAGCACCCGCCCCCCGTCGAACGGATCGGCCAGCACCTGCTCCTCCGCCGCCCCGAACCCGACCACGAAGTGCCCCGGCAGCGCGACCCCGTACACCGGCGCCCCGGCCCGCCGCGTGACCTCCAGCCACACCACGGACAGCAGGATCGGCAGCCCGCGCCGCCGCCGCAGCACCTCGTGCAGCAGCGAGGACTCCAGCCGCTGGTAGTCCCCGTCGGTGCCCCGGAAACCGAACCGTTCGCCCAGCACCCGCTGCGCCGCCGCGGCCCACGCGTGCGGCCCGCCCGGCCGGTACGGCAGCTGCCCCGCCAGCCGGTCCAGTTCCAGCTGCGCCGCGTCGATCCCGTCCTCGTCCAGCGAACCGTCGGCCGCCGCGCCCGTCAGCAGGCACAGCGCCGCCAGATCGGGCCGCTCGGACCGCGCCTCCTCGGCGAACCGCTGCCGTACCTCGGCGGCCCGGGCCGGCGACGGCGGACGGGGATGTGGCTGACCGGAAGCCATAGCTGATTCGTGCCCCTTCGGAATGATCGGTACCGCCTCGCCTCCCGGATTCAGGAGCCGTCCGCCCCCGGCGCCCGGTAGTGGTGGTACGCGTGGTGCGCCGCGAAGCCCAGCCGCCCGTACAGCGCCCGCGCCCCCGCGTTGTCCGTCTCCACCTGCAGCCAGGCCGCCGACGCGCCCTCCGCGAGCGCCCGGTGCGCGAGCGCCGCCATGACCTCGGTGGCCAGCCCCCGCCGCCGCAGCCCCGGATCCACCTCGACGGCGGCGAACCCGGCCCACCGGCCGTCCACCACCAGCCGCCCGATCGCCGCGGGCGCGCCTCCCCCCGCCCCCGGCACGGTCGCGAACCACACCGACGGCCCGCCCGCCAGCACCTTCAGCGCAACCTCGCTCACGCCCTTGCGCTGGTACCGCGCCAGCCACTCCTCGTCGGCCGCCCGGGAGAGGACCACCCCGGTTCCCTCCGCCCGGTCCGCCACCGGCGCCAGCCCCCCGGTCCACAGCTCGGCGCTGACCTCACGCAGCCACCCGCGCCGCTCCAGCTCCGCGCAGAGCAGCTCCTGGGTGCCCTCGGCGCCGGTCGCGGTCTGCACGTACGCGGGCAGCCCCCGCTCCTCGTACCACCGCCGTACGGCCGCCAGCGCCGCGTCCAGCGGCAGCCCGGGATCACCGAGCGGCAGCACGCTGTTCGCCCGCCGGGTGAACCCCGCGGCCGCCCGCAGCTCCCACTCGCCGAGCCGCTCGCTCTCCACCGGCCGCCAGCCGCGCGAGGCGACACGCGCGAGCTCCCCGTACGTGGCCGCGGGCCCCCTCCGGCGCGCCGGAGCGGCCGGCACCACCTTCGCCGCCACCAGCGCGGACTCCGGTATCCGGACGGTTTCCCCGTCCCTTCGTGTGATCGTCAGCATGCCGTCGTCGTCCCATGATGTGAGAACACCCACCGTGTCGGTGAACTTCTCCCCGGTGGCACCATTTCCGGCCAAACGGCGCACCGACACCCGTTTGCCCACGTCAGCAGCGGTGATACGGACCTCGAAGCGTCCTGCGGCAGAGATTTCCACTGGTCAGTTCACCCCTCCTGTTCGGATCATGCCCAGGAACGGAGATACTAGGGGCGGGCATCGACGACGCCGCGCTCCCGCGCGCCAGGCGGCGGAGCCTACGGAGGCCCGCCAGCGCCCATTCGAGGAGGAACGACAGCGTGACCTACGTCATCGCGCAGCCTTGTGTCGACGTGAAGGACAAGGCGTGCATCGAGGAGTGCCCGGTCGACTGCATCTACGAGGGCCAGCGGTCCTTGTACATCCACCCGGACGAATGCGTCGACTGTGGTGCCTGTGAGCCGGTCTGCCCGGTCGAGGCGATCTTCTACGAGGACGACACCCCGGAGGAGTGGAAGGACTACTACAAGGCCAACGTCGAGTTCTTCGACGACCTCGGCTCCCCGGGCGGCGCCAGCAAGCTGGGCCTGATCGAGCGCGATCACCCGTTCATCGCCGCGCTGCCCCCGCAGGCCGAGTAGTCCGCACCGGCGGCCCGCCGCAACACCGTGCCGCCTCGGTCCCGTACGGCCTGATCACGCCCGATCGTGGCCGTACGGGGCCGAGGCGTTTGCCGTACCGGCCGTGGTCGGCCGCACCGGCCGTACCGGTCGTACCGAAGAAAGTGAGCAAGCAACCGTGTCCGCAGTCTCCGACCGTCTGCCCACCTTCCCCTGGGACAAGCTGGAACCGTACAAGAAGACGGCGGCGGCGCACCCGGACGGCATCGTCGACCTGTCGGTCGGCACCCCGGTGGACCCGGTCCCCGACCTGATCCAGAAGGCCCTGATCGACGCGGCCGACTCGCCCGGCTACCCCACGGTCTGGGGCACCCCGGCGCTCCGCGACGCGATCACCGGCTGGGTCGCCCGCCGCCTCGGCGCCCGGGACGTCACCCACCGCCACGTCCTCCCGATCGTCGGCTCCAAGGAACTCGTCGCCTGGCTCCCCACCCAGCTGGGACTCGGCCCCGGTGACCGGGTGGCGTACCCGCGCCTCGCGTACCCCACCTACGAGGTCGGCGCCCGCCTCGCCCGCGCCGACCACGAGGTCTACGACGACCCGCGCGACCTCGACCCGACGAACCTGAAGCTCCTCTGGCTGAACTCCCCGTCCAACCCGACGGGCAAGGTGCTGTCCCAGCAGGAACTGACGGAGATCGTCGCGTGGGCCCGCACCCACGGCGTCCTGCTCTTCTCCGACGAGTGCTACCTCGAACTGGGCTGGGAGGCCGACCCGGTCTCGGTCCTGCACCCCGACGTCAACGGCGGCTCCTACGACGGCATCGTGGCCGTCCACTCCCTCTCCAAGCGCTCCAACCTCGCCGGCTACCGCGCGGCCTTCCTGGCCGGCGACCCGGCGGTCCTCGGCCCCCTCCTGGAGATCCGCAAGCACGGCGGCATGATGACCTCGGCCCCGACGCAGGCGGCGGTGGTGGCGGCCCTCTCCGACGACACCCACGTCCAGGAGCAGCGGGAGCGGTACACGGCGCGCCGTACGGCCCTGCGGGCGGCCCTTCTCGCCCACGGCTTCCGCATCGAGCACAGCGAGGCGAGCCTCTACCTGTGGGCGACCCGCGACGAGTCCTGCTGGCAGACCGTGTCCCACCTGGCCGGCCTGGGCATCCTCGTCGCACCGGGCGACTTCTACGGCGAGGCGGGCGACACGTTCGTCCGCGTGGCCCTGACGGCAACGGACGAACGCGTACGGGCAGCGGTGGCACGACTGGCCTGACCGGGCGCGGCTTCTCTGAAACCCGCCCCGGGCGGAGCGCCCCTTCAGGGGCGCTGGGGGTCCCCCGGCCGAAGGCTGGGGGAGGAACTGCGCGAACAACCCCCACCGGCCCGCAGCCGAAGCACAACGCGAAGGGGCCCGGGGAAATCCCCGGGCCCCTTCGCGAGAGGCGGCTGAGCCACTCAGCCGATCGGCAGCCCCTTCACCGGCAGCCCACCCGTCGGCAGTCCGCCCTTGGTCGCGGTGGACGCCGTCTCACCCAGCAGCCCACCGGCGGAGCCCGCCGCGTCGCCCGCGGTGTGCTGCACCACCGGCGCCGCCTTCTTGACGGCCTTGCCGCCGGTCTGTCCGGCGGCGGGCACCGCCGACTCGATCGCCGCGCCACCGGTGCGGCCGACGGTCCCGGTGACGGTCTGCGCCGCAGCGTCGGCGGTGTTGCCGACGCTCGCTCCGTCCAGGGCGGTCAGACCGCCGAGGTTCGGGGTGCCGGCCGGCAGGCTCGGGGCCGCGCCGGCGGAGCCGGCCGCACCGACCCCGGCAGCCGCTCCCGCTGCGACGAGCAGCGCGGCACGGGCGATCCGGCGGGTCAGAGGGAGGGACATGATGCTCCATTCGACGGGAGGGAACGTGATCGCCGTGACTACCGCTCGAAGCCCGCGAAGGTTGCGGAGACGCAAGGTAAAGAATTGATAACGCATCGCATTATCGGGTGTGGGGAAAAACGGGCAAACGGCGCACTGCCGGTACTCCCGCAGAATCCTTACAGTCCAACGCCCCCAAGGGATTCCACGCATGCGCGAGTGACCGTGCGAAAACGTGAGCACACCACGCGTGCGGCGTGTCCCGGCTGACCCGCCGGAGGGACCCCCCGAACTACTGCCCGGTCACGATCCGCACCGAGCCCGCGGACTTCTCCGCACCGCCCGTGCTCTGCGAACCGGAGACCGGCTGCCACCGGCTGTCCGTGCTTCCGGCGGCCCACTCCCGGCCCGCGTACGACACCCGCTCGATGTGCAGCGCCGACGAGTTGGCCACCGCCCACTGCGCCAGCTGCCAGCCCCGCTGGCTCTCGGTGCGCCCCGACCTGTCGGTCTTCGTCCCCTCCGGCACCGGCACGGTCACGGTCCGCCCGTGCGCCGTGGCCGTCACGGTGGGAGAGGGGGTCGGCGTGGCCGACTCGTTCACCTCGGCGCCGGCCTCCTGGACCGCGTCCCGCCCGAAGTCCCGTACGAGCGCGGTCCGCACCGCGTCCGGACCCGTCGCCGCCGCTGCCGCCGCGGTACCGGCCGCCGGGCGTCCGTCGCAGGTCAGGGTGGCCGCGGCCTGCCCGGTCAGGGCCGCCGCGAGCAGCGTGGCGTCGTTCTCGTGCTTGGCGTACGCCTCCGGGTAGCCGCTGCGCTGCACGCGCTGCGCGGCCACCGTCAGCGGCAGGGTCTCGTAGTCGCGCACCTTGGCCAGGTGGGTGTAGAACATGCCCGCCGCGTACGCCGGGTCCATGATCTGCTTGGGGGTGCCCCAGCCCTGCGAGGACCGCTGCTGGAACAGGCCCAGCGAATCCCGGTCGCCGTGCTCGATGTTGAGCAGCCCCGACTCCTGGATCGCGGTCGCCAGGGCGATGGCCACGGCCCGCTCGGGCATGCCGCGGCCGGTGCCGACGGCGGCGATCGTCGCCGCGTTCACCGCCTGCTCGGGCGTGAACTGGTACGACTCGTCGTCGCTTCGGCCCGAGACGACCTTGCAGCCCTCGGCGCCACCGCCGCCGGTGACGTACTGGACGACCAGATAGGCGCCGACGGCGCACAGGATGAGCAAGCCCGACACGAAACGCAGGACACGGCCGCGACGCTTGGGACGGATGGGGGACGGCTCTGGCACCCGTACAACATACTGGAGAGTACGAGCCGCACACCCCCGGGTCCACAAGCCTGTGAACCCGGCCGCGGAATCGTGCGCGCTAGGGTCGGGGCCATGGCCGACACCTCGCTTGACCTCACGCTGGACGCCGCCGCGCTCACCGCGCAGCTCGTCGACCTCCCGTCCGAGAGCGGCACCGAGAAGCCGCTCGCGGACGCGATCGAGAGCGCGCTGCGTGCCCTGCCGCACCTGACGGTCGACCGGTACGGCAACAACGTGATCGCCCGGACCGGCCTCGGCCGCACCGAACGCGTGATCCTGGCCGGCCACATCGACACCGTCCCGATCGCGGAGAACGTGCCCTCCCGCCTCGACGCGGACGGCGTGCTGTGGGGCTGCGGCACCTGCGACATGAAGTCGGGTGTCGCGGTCCAGCTGCGCATCGCGGCCACCGTCCCGGCCCCCAACCGCGACCTGACCTTCGTCTTCTACGACAACGAGGAGGTCGCCGCCGACCTCAACGGCCTCAAGCACGTCGCCGAGGCCCACCCCGAGTGGCTGGCGGGCGACTTCGCGGTGCTGCTGGAACCCTCGGACGGCGAGGTCGAGGGCGGCTGCCAGGGCACCCTGCGCGTCCTGCTGAAGACCTCGGGTGAACGGGCCCACTCGGCGCGCTCCTGGATGGGCTCCAACGCGATCCACGCGGCCGCCCCGATCCTGGCCCGCCTGGCCGCCTACGAGCCGCGCCACCCGGTCATCGACGGCCTGGAGTACCGCGAGGGCCTGAACGCGGTCGGCATCTCGGGCGGGGTCGCGGGCAACGTCATCCCCGACGCGTGCGTGGTCACCGTCAACTTCCGGTACGCCCCGGACCGTTCCGAGGCCGAGGCCATCGCCCACGTCCGCGAGGTCTTCGACGGCTGCGGGGTCGAGGAGTTCGTGGTCGACGACCACAGCCCCGGCGCGCTGCCCGGCCTCTCCCACCCGGCCGCGGCCGCCTTCATCGAGGCGGTCGGCGGTACGCCGATGCCCAAGTACGGCTGGACCGACGTCTCCCGCTTCTCGTCCCTCGGCGTGCCCGCGGTCAACTACGGCCCCGGCAATCCGCACTTGGCCCACAAGCGGGACGAAAGGGTGCAAACCAGCAAGATCCTGGCGGGCGAGGAGCGGCTGCGCGCCTGGCTGACCGGCTGAGCCACACGACGGCGCTGCGCGCCCGACATGCCGACGTCCCGCGCCTGTAACCCGGGCGGATCTACGCTGGGGCGGATACACCTGCAAGCGGAGGGAGCGCGCATATGCCTACCGGGAACCCCGAGGGGAAGAAGGTGCCGCCGGACGAGCAGCGCCTGGGACCGGTCCTCCGACGGCGCGGTCAGGTGACCGCGAGCACGACGGACCAGCGGCTGCTGGACGCGGGCGGCCCCTCCGACTGGGTCCACACGGACCCCTGGCGGGTGCTGCGCATCCAGTCGGAGTTCATCGAGGGCTTCGGCACGCTCGCCGAACTGCCGCCAGCGATCAGCGTGTTCGGCTCGGCGCGGACCCCGGTCGACTCGGCGGAGTACGACGCGGGCGTGAAGCTGGGCCGCGGCCTGGTCGAGGCGGGCTGGGCGGTCATCACCGGCGGCGGGCCCGGCGCCATGGAGGCGGCGAACAAGGGTGCCCTCGAAGCGGGGGGCGTCTCGGTCGGCCTCGGCATCGAGCTCCCCTTCGAGCAGGGCCTCAACCCGTACGTCGACATCGGCCTCAACTTCCGCTACTTCTTCGTGCGGAAGATGATGTTCGTCAAGTACGCGCAGGGCTTCGTGGTCCTGCCCGGCGGCCTCGGCACCCTCGACGAGCTCTTCGAGGCCCTCACGCTCGTACAGACCCAGAAGGTCACCCGCTTCCCGATCGTCCTGTTCGGCAGCGGCTACTGGGGCGGCCTGGTCGACTGGCTCAAGAACACGCTGGTCGCCCAGGGCAAGGCGGCCGAGAAGGACCTCCTGCTCTTCCACGTCACGGACGACGTGGACGAGGCGGTCGGCCTCGTCTCCAAGGAGGCGGCCCGCTAGGACGCCGCCCGCCCACCCGACTCGCTCTGCCGGGAAGCCGGGCACTGGGGTGGTGCACCTCTCGACCAGCCGAGTCGGGTGGTGGGTGGGCGAAGGGACCGGGAGTCTGAGGGCGGAGCCCCCAGGAGACGGTGGGGCGGCCGGTGGCTACGCCAGGCCTCGGCGGGCCACCGCCGGAGGGCGGTGGCCCGCGATCGACGCGACCATGTCCAGTACCTGGCGCGTCTCGGCCACCTCGTGCACCCGGTACACCTGCGCCCCCAGCCACGCCGACACCGCCGTCGTCGCCAGCGTCCCGATCAGCCGCTCCTTCAGCGGCCGGTCCAGGGTCTCGCCCACGAAGTCCTTGTTGGACAGGGAGACCAGCACCGGCCACCCCGTCTCCACCATCTCGCCCAGCCGCCGCGTCGCCTCCAGGCTGTGCCGGGTGTTCTTGCCGAAGTCGTGCCCGGGATCGATCAGCACCGACTCCCGCGGCACCCCCAGCGCGACGGCCCGCTCGGCCAGCCCGAGGGTCACCCGCAGGATGTCGGCCACGACGTCGTCGTACGTCACCCGGTGCGGCCGCGTCCGCGGCTCGGCCCCGCCCGCATGCGTGCACACCAGCCCCACCCGGTACCGCGCCGCGACCTCCGCCAGACCCGGGTCGACCCCGCCCCACGCGTCGTTCAGCAGATCCGCCCCGGCCTCGCAGACGGCCTCCGCGACCGACGCCCGCCAGGTGTCCACACTGATCACGACATCCGGGAAACGGCTGCGCACCTCCGCGACGAACCCGACGATGCGGCGCGCCTCCTCCGCGGCGCCGACCTCCTCGCCCGGCCCGGCTTTCACCCCGCCGATGTCGATGATCGCGGCCCCCTCGGCCACCGCCTGCTCCACGCGCGCGAGGGCCGGCTCGTCGCGGAAGGTCGCCCCCTGGTCGTAGAAGGAATCCGGCGTCCGGTTCACGATGGCCATGATCACCGGTTCGTTCGGCGCGAATTCCCGCCTGCCCAGCCTGAGCATCGCCTGTGACCTCCCGTAGTAATTCCCTCGGTGCGACCGCCTGCGACCCTAACTGTCAGACTCGCATGGCACGATCGGACACAGACACATTCGACACCGAGCACGCTGAGCACACTGAGCACCACGAGCTCTGCTGCACCGAGCTTCACCGAGCCTGGGGGCCCACCGCGATGGTTATGTTCCTGTTCCTCGTCGTCGCGCTCGCGGTCGTGGTCGCCGCGGTCACCCTCTCCGTGGTGAGCGGCGGCGAGAGCGGACCGCTGCCCGAGGTGGCGCCCGAGCGGTTCGAGGACCCGCTGCCCCCGGACCGCCCGGTGAACCGCGCGGACGTGGAGAGCATCCGCTTCCCGCTCGTCCCGCGCGGCTACCGCATGGCGGACGTCGACGACGCGCTCAGCCGCCTCGGCGCCGAGCTCGCGGAGCGCGACGCGCGGATCGCCGACCTGCAGTCCGCGCTGGCCGGCGCCCAGGCCGGCCCGCACGCCGCGCACGGCCCGC
The DNA here is from genome assembly GCF_044769305.1 of Streptomyces sp. NPDC090499. Classification (NCBI taxonomy): domain Bacteria; kingdom Bacillati; phylum Actinomycetota; class Actinomycetes; order Kitasatosporales; family Streptomycetaceae; genus Streptomyces; species Streptomyces sp. NPDC090499. The sequence goes on along the minus strand of NZ_JBIVXP010000012.1, from coordinate 211,545 downwards.
ACACGTCGCTGGACAAGCCCGAGCCGGAGGACCGGCCGTGAGCGAGCCGACCGACATGCCCGAAGGCACGGCGGTTCCCGGGCCGGACGGCAGGCTGCGCTGCCCCTGGGCCCTGTCCACCGCGGACTACGTGACGTACCACGACGAGGAGTGGGGCCGCCCGGTCCACGGCGACGAGGCCCTTTACGAACGCCTCAGCCTGGAGGCCTTCCAGTCCGGCCTCTCCTGGATCACGATCCTGCGCCGCCGCCCCGGCTTCCGGGCCGCCTTCGCGGACTTCCGCATCGAGAAGGTGGCCGCGTTCACCGACGAGGACCGCGAACGCCTGCTGGCCGACCCCGGCATCATCCGCAACAGGGCGAAGATCGACGCGACGATGGCCAACGCGAAGATCCTGGCGGAGTGGGGGCCGGGCGAGCTGGACGAGCTGATCTGGTCGCACGCCCCGGAGCCGGGCACCTACCCGGCTCCGAAGACCATCGCCGACGTCCCCCCTGTGACCCCGGAGTCGACGGCCCTGTCCAAGGCCCTCAAGAAGCGCGGCCTGCGCTTCATCGGCCCGACGACGGCGTACGCCCTCATGCAGGCATGCGGCCTGGTCAACGACCACCTGGAGACATGCGTGGCGAGGAACACCCTCTAGGGGCGCTGGGGGTCCCCCGGCCGGAGGCTGGGGGAGGAACTGCGCGCTCAACCCCCACCCGCCCGCAGTTCCCCCACCACCGTCACCGCCCCAGGTACTTGGGCTTCTCCTTGTTCACGAACGCCTGCACGGCGATCCCGTGATCCTCGGACGCCCCGGCCCGAGCCTGCAGCTCGTCCTCCTTGTCCAGCGTCTCGTCGAGGGAGTGCGAGAGCCCGAAGGCGACGGCCTCCTTCAGCGCCGCGTACGCCACGGTCGGCCCTTCGGCCAGTTTCCGGGCCACCTTCTCGGCCTCGGCCCGCAGCTCGGCCGAAGGCACCACCTTGTTCGCGATGCCCAGCTCGTACGCGTCCTGGGCACTGATGCTCCGGGGAAAGAGCAGCAGGTCGGCGGCGCGGCCCGGTCCCACGACCCGCGGCAGCGTCCACGAGACGCCGGAGTCCGCGGTCAGCGCCACCCCCGCGAACGACGTGTTGAAAGCGGCCGTGTCGGCGACCACCCGGTAGTCCGCCGCGAGGGCGAACCCGAAACCGGCGCCGGCGGCCACCCCGTTCACGGCGGCCACGACCGGCTTCGGCGCCGACACCAGCGCCCGCACGATCGGGTTGTAGTGCTCCCGTACCGTCGTCATCGTGTGCCCCGCCCCGGTCTCCCGGTCGGACGCGAGCAGCGTGATGTGCTCCTTGAGGTCCTGGCCCACGCAGAACGCCCGGTCCCCGGCGGCGGTCAGCAGGATCGCCCGGACGGCCGTGTCGGCGGCCGCCTCCTGCGCGGCCTCCCGAAGGGCCACCTTCGTCGCGATGTTCAGCGCGTTCATCGCCTCGGGGCGGTTCAGCGTGATCGTCGCGAGTCCGTCGCCCACCTCGTAGAGCACGGTGTCGGTCATGGTGCTTCCCCTCCGTCGTCTTTGTCGGTCTTCGTCGGTCTTCTTCAGTGTTCGTCGGTCTTGGTTCGTCCGCGTCGCCGCGGCTGACGTACCGCTCAGTACGTCCGTGTCCGAAGGACAGCATGGCGGAGATCGTCGGCGGGGGACCGGAGCGGGCGTGTGACCTGCGTCAAAGAATTCCGGAGCCGACTCGGTCGGCGTAAGGACACGAGGCGGCGAAGTATCGCAGTCACATCGCCGAATTGGGTGGTTTTGCTCGCGTGCGTTGCCCAAGCGATGCCGACTGATGTTGGTCATCGGGTCCTGAGATGCGGGATAATGGCTTGGAAGCAATGTGTTCGATGCCGGAGTCGCGTGTCCCGCCAGAGACCGCGCGTGCCCTCGGGGGCCGTCGGCAGACGATGAGCTGTTTTCAGGAAGGGGAACCAGCATGGCGGCCATGAAGCCGCGGACGGGTGATGGCCCGCTCGAGGTGACCAAGGAGGGGCGGGGCATCGTCATGCGCGTTCCGCTCGAAGGCGGCGGTCGGCTCGTCGTCGAGCTGACCCCTGACGAGGCCGCGGCGCTTGCCGACGCCCTCAAGAACGTCGTCGTCTGAGGCGTCAGCGACCATACCCTTTCGGTCGCCCCGGCATCCTGAGCGGTGCCGGGGCGCTGCCGTTCATGCGGACCTTCTGTGTCGGCCCGGACCTGCTCCCGGCCGGCGAGGTCTACCGCTTCACCGCGCACAGCAGCCCGTCGCCCACCGGCAGCAGCGACGGCACCAGCTCCGGGCTCTCCCGGACCGTGCGCAGCAGCTCGCGCAGCCGCAGTACCTCGGTCGGCTGCGGCCCGGAGTCGACGGTGCGGCCGTTGGCGAATATGCCCTCGAAGACCACCAGCCCACCCGGGCGCAGCAGGCGCAACGATTCAGCGAGGTAGTCGGAGTACTCCTGGCGGTCGCCGTCGCAGAAGACGAGGTCGTAGCCGGCGTCCGCGAGGCGGGGCAGCACGTCGAGGGCGCGGCCGGGGATGAAGCGGGCCCGGTTGCTGGCGAAGCCGCAGGCGCGGAAGGCCTGCCGGGCGAACTGCTGGTGCTCCGGCTCCGGATCCACGGTGGTCAGTACGCCGTCCGGACGCATGCCGTGCAGCAGGTACATCCCGGAGACCCCGCACCCCGTACCGATCTCGGCGACCGCCTTGGCGTCCACGGAGGCGGCGAGCATGCGCAGCGCGGCGCCCGTGCCGGGCGACACCGAGCGCAGCCCTGCCTCGCGGGCCCGGTCACGGGCCCACCGCAGTGCTTCGTCCTCGGCGACAAAGGCGTCGGCGAACGCCCAGCTCGTCTGCCGGTTGCCGGTAATGACCCTCTCCTGTCCCCGTGGTTGCCTGGGCGTGACTGTATCCGTTGGCGTCGGGAACCCGCTGATGGGACCGGGCGTTTAGAGGGGTGGAAGAGAAGGCGGGGGGACACGAATGGATCACGGCGACGAGACGGCGGCCGACCACCCGCTGTCGTGGCTGGACGAGCCGTACCAGCGCAGATCAAATTCTTGTAAAACCGCTTATCCGGTGCTAACGGGCGAGGTGGCTATGGTAGGGGCTCCACTGGACACCACCAGAGCCGACAGGGGAGGTGCGGCTGCGCCTGGGGATCGGGGAGGAGTGCTGCGGCGCTTTCTCGGATCGGCAGGCAGGCCGAAATCCGTGAACGACACCGCTGCTGACCCCAGCCACGCCGCCGCGCTCGCCATGGGCGAGGACCGGACCGCGACCTTCTCCACCGACGCGGACGGGCAGGCATGGACTCCGCCCACGTGGGAGGAGATCGTCAGCACGCACAGCGGCCGCGTCTACCGCCTGGCCTACCGCCTGACCGGTAACCAGCACGACGCCGAGGACCTCACCCAGGAGGTCTTCGTCCGCGTCTTCCGCTCCCTGTCGACCTACTCCCCGGGCACCTTCGAGGGCTGGCTGCACCGCATCACCACCAACCTGTTCCTCGACATGGTCCGCCGCAAGCAGCGCATCCGCTTCGACGCCCTCGGCGAGGACGCGGCCGAGCGCCTGCCCAGCCGCGAGCCCACCCCCTCGCAGGCCTTCAACGACGCGCACTTCGACGCCGACGTGCAGCAGGCCCTGGACACCCTCGCGCCCGAGTTCCGCGCCGCCGTCGTGCTCTGCGACATCGAGGGCCTGTCGTACGAGGAGATCGCCGCGACCCTCGGCGTCAAGCTCGGCACGGTCCGCTCCCGTATCCACCGCGGCCGCTCCCAGCTGCGCAAGGCTCTCGCGCACCGCTCCCCGGAGGCCCGCAAGGCCGAGCGCCGCTCCTTCGTGCCCCGAGTTCCCGCACTGGGAGGAGGGGGCGCGACCGCGTGAGTGGATCACGACCGAAACCGGCCGAGCGGCAGCTCGCCGAGCAGCACCTGGGAGACCGACTCTCCGCCCTGGTGGACGGAGAGCTCGGTCATGAGACGCGCGAGCGTGTCCTGGCCCACCTGGCGACCTGCGCCCGGTGCAAGGCCGAGGCGGACGCCCAGCGCGCCCTGAAGAACGTCTTCGCGGCGGCCGCCCCGCCGCCGCCCTCCGAGAGCTTCCTCGCCCGTCTCCAGGGGCTGCCCGCGGGCGGCGACCCGGGCGGCGGCGGTTCGCCGTTCGGCGGGGCAGACCCCTCGGGGCGCGGATCCGACGGCGGGGTCTTCGGGCTGAGCCGGGACGACCGCTTCGAGTTCGGCTACGTCCCGGCCCGCCCGCACGACCCGGCCGCGGCCGTCGGCCGGGGCTTCCGGATCCACCCCGTCGGCCGCCCGGACGGCGACCGCTCCGCCTCGCGCGGCATGCGGTTCGCGTTCGTGGCCGCCGGCGCGGTCTCGCTCGCCGCCGTCGCCCTCGGCGGCGTCACCGCGGGCCTTCCCGGCACCCCGGCCGCCGACGCCCGCACCGGCGCCGGCGGCGGCAGCGTCGCCCCGGCCGGCACTGCGGGCTCGGGCACGACCGGAGCCGCCGACTCGCAGCGCCGCCGCCTGCTCACCCCGCTGCTGTCCTCCGGCACGCTGCTCGGCGGCGCCCCCGCCATGCCCACCTCGGTGTCCGCGCCACTGCTGCCCGGGGTGCCCTCCCCGGCCGTCGCGCAGCAGCGGCTGCGGGAACTGACCGCACCGGTGATGGCCGGCGCGGCCGCGGTCTCCCCGTTGATACGACCGCTGAGCACCAACCCGCCGTTCGCCCTCACCTCGTGGACCACCGTCCCCGAGGCGAACAGCACCAGCCTGCTCGCCGCACCCGTCCCCGACACCACCTCCGCACCCTCCCCGGCCCCGTCCCGCTCCTCCCGCGCGGCCCGCTGACCGGCCGCTGCCCACCTGCTGAACGGCCCCGCGCGGCGACTCGCGAACCTGGTTGAATCCTGTGAACCAGCCATGCCCGCGCTACCGCCGCGGGCACGGAGCCGAGCTTCCGTGAGCCCGTGAGGAGAACATGGACGAGTGGATACCGACGGCACGGCGGCGGTCACGGAACCGGCGCACGTTCGCCGTGGGGGCACTGGTGCTCTCCGTGCTCTCCGCCGCGGCCGGCGGGCTGATCGGCAGCAGCCTGGAGCGCACCGGCGGCCTGGAGGTCGTACAGCTGTCCCAGCCGGATCCGTCCCGGCCCGGCCCGCCCCAGTCGGGCCCGCCGCCCCCGCCGCCCGGACGGTCGCCGGGCGACGCCGCGGGGATCGCCGCGCGGGCGCTGCCCAGCGTCGTCACCGTGCACGTCACCGGCGCCGGTACCGGCGAGCAGGCCACCGGTACCGGCTTCGTCCTCGACACCCGCGGGCACATCCTCACCAGCAACCATGTCGTCGCCCCCGCGGCCTCGGCGGGTGACCGGATCACCGTGACGTTCAGCAGCGGAGCCACCGCGCGGGCGACCGTCGTCGGCCGGGACACCGGCAACGACCTCGCCGTCGTCCAGGTGCACGGCGTGCAGGACCTCACCCCGCTGTCGCTCGACAGCCACCGCGACCGTCCCGGCTTCCCGGACAGGAACTGACAGAAACGTCACAGGCGGGGCCCCGCTCCTGCCCCGACTAGGCAAACAACCCGGAAAACCGGTCGTACACACGCAGTCGGACACCTCGGGCAGTACCGGTCGGACAGGTCCGCCGGGTACCGTGGACCCGGCCCGGACCACGGAACAGCCGCAACAGCGACCGGAGGGCCGAGACCGAGGACATCGCAAGGAGCTTCAGGTGTTCAATGACATAGGACCACTCGAGCTGGTGACGATCATTGTGCTCGCCGTGCTCGTCTTCGGTCCGGACAAGCTCCCGAAGGTCATCCAGGACGTCATGCGGACCATCCGCAAGATCCGGGAGTTCTCGGAGAGCGCCAAGGAAGACATCCGGCAGGAACTCGGCCCGGAGTTCAAGGACTTCGAGCTGGAGGACCTCAACCCGAAGACCTTCATCCGCAAGCACCTGGACAGCGACGAGCTGGGGTTGAAGGAGATCCGCAACGGCTTCGACCTGAAGAAGGAGATGGCCGAGGTCACGGACGCGGTGCACAGCCGCGACAGCGACGCCTCGCCGTCGTCCTCCGGGAGCGGTTCGTCGGGGAGCGGCCGGATCGACATGACGAAGAAGCCGGAGGACCCGGGCACGGACGACCGTCCGCCCTACGACGCGGACGCCACCTGAGTCCGGATCACCGACCCGCGCATGAGCGGCGCACGTGACGCGTTTCATACCGCGTGTGCGCCGCTCATTCGTCTCTTACGGCCCGAACCAGCCGCCCGTGCGACCCACGCACCGGGCGGTTTCGCGGCTGGTCCCGGTGGGGTCGATATGCTGCCGAGTTGTTGTGCGGACCGGACGAGTGCGCCCGAAGGGGGGCGGGCCGCCCCGGACCGACGAGAGCTAGGAGGCGTCCGGGCAGATGGAGACGACAAGTCGGGTGGACGGACAGGCGCCGGTCGCGGAGGGCGCACAGCAGGCCCCCTCCGCCCGCCGCACGGTCGACGGCTACCTGGAGGCGCCCTTCCCCTGGTACGGCCTCGACGAGGCGTTCACGGGGCCGCGTTGGCTGATGCAGGTGGGTACGGCGGCCGACGGTGCGGTGGAGCACGGGTCGATCGGGCACGGCGACGAGCCGTCGGTGCGCAACGAGCATCTCGCCGCGGCCGTGGGCGAGCCGCGGGAGAAGTTCGCGGTGGTCGTGACCGTCGCGGCGAGTCCGTCCCGGCGCAGTGCCGACGGGACGGGGCTGCTGGAGGCCACGTCGGTGTCGTCCGCGGCGTGGCTGGCCGGGGTCGGGCTGCTGTCCTTCACCTGGCCGGGGCAGATGGACCACAGCCTGCGGGACGACTGGCTGGAGCAGCAGACCGAGACGGCGTGGGAGCTGGCCGACGAGCTGGCCGGGCCGGAGTGGTCGACGCTGTCGCTGCCGGTGGACGGGGTGGCGACGCCGTTCCACTACCGGGAGTCGGAGTTCGGGTGGGTGCTCGCCGGGTCCACGGAGGAGGGGGTGCACCTCGGGGCGTACGGGCGGGGGATGTCCGCGTACGGGCTGGGGTTCGCGGTGATCAAGGACGTTGCCGCGTACGCATGAGAAAAGGGGCGCCGGTGGTTTTGGCGCCCCTTCGCCGTAGGGGGTGCGGTGCGTTCGCGACTGCGGATGAGCGGTGGTTGCTCGCGCAGTTCTCCTCGCCCCTGAAGGGGCGCGTTGCCGCGCCCCTCTCAGAACTTGTTGCGCGGCGTGATGCCCAGGGACATGCCCGAGAGGCCGCGCTGCCTGCCTCCGAGCTTGCCGGCGATACCGCGCAGGGCCGCGCCCGCCGGAGAGTCCGGGTCGGTCAGGACGACCGGCTTGCCCTCGTCGCCGCCTTCGCGGAGGCGGACGTCGATGGGGATGGAGCCGAGGACCGGGACCGTCGCACCCGTCGTGCGGGTCAGGCCGTCGGCGACGGTCTGACCGCCGCCCGTGCCGAAGACGTCGACCATCTCGCCGCAGTGCGGGCACGGCAGGCCGGACATGTTCTCGACGACACCGACGATCTTCTGGTGGGTCTGGACCGCGATCGAGCCGGCCCGCTCGGCGACCTCGGCCGCCGCCTGCTGAGGCGTCGTCACGACCAGGATCTCGGCGTTCGGGACCAGCTGGGCGACCGAGATGGCGATGTCGCCGGTGCCGGGCGGGAGGTCGAGGAGGAGGACGTCCAGGTCGCCCCAGTAGACGTCCGCGAGGAACTGCTGGAGGGCGCGGTGCAGCATCGGGCCGCGCCAGACGACCGGGGCGTTGCCCGGGGTGAACATGCCGATGGAGATGACCTTCACGCCGTTGGCGGACGGCGGCATGATCATGTTCTCGACCTGGGTCGGGCGGCCGTCCGCGCCGAGCATGCGCGGGACGGAGTGGCCGTAGATGTCCGCGTCGACCACACCCACCTTGAGGCCGTCGGCGGCCATCGCGGCGGCCAGGTTGACCGTGACCGACGACTTGCCGACACCGCCCTTGCCGGAGGCGACCGCGTAGACACGGGTGAGGCTGCCGGGCTTGGCGAAGGGGACCTCGCGCTCGGCCTGGCCGCCGCGCAGGGCGGTGGCCAGCTCCTTGCGCTGCTCGTCGCTCATCACGTCCAGGGTGACGTCGACGCGGGTGACGCCCTCGACCCGGGAGACCGCCTCGGTGACGCGCTGGGTGATGGTGTCCCGCATGGGGCAGCCGGAGACCGTCAGGTACACGGTGACCGCGACCGCGCCGTCCTCCCCGACGGCGACCGATTTGACCATCCCCAGTTCGGTGATGGGTCGGTTGATCTCGGGGTCGTTCACCGTCGCCAGTGCCTCGCGCACCGCGTCTTCGCTAGCCATACCCCCGATGGTACGGCGCGGCGCCGGGCCCCTATAACGCCCCTCAGCGGTCGTCTACGTCACGCCTGGCCGACCGTTCTGCCGGGAATACGGCATGTTCGTGGTGCCCGTCCCGCCGCTCGTCCAGGTCCTTCAGCAGGTCCTGGAGTTCGGAGCGGATCCAGTCCCGGGTCGCCACCTCGCCCAGGCCCATGCGCAGGGCGGCGATCTCCCGGGTGAGGTACTCGGTGTCGGCGATGGACCGCTCGTTCTGCTTGCGGTCCTGTTCGAGGTTGACCCGGTCGCGGTCGTCCTGCCTGTTCTGCGCGAGCAGGATCAGCGGGGCCGCGTAGGAGGCCTGCAGGGACAGCGCCAGGGTCAGGAAGATGAACGGGTACTCGTCGAAGCGGAGCCGGCCGGGTGCCGCGATGTTCCACAGCACCCAGAGGATGATCACGAACGTCATCCAGACGATGAACCGCCCGGTGCCCAGGAAGCGGGCGATGCGCTCGGAGAGCCGTCCGAAGGCCTCCGGGTCCCACTCGGGCAGCAGTCTGCGCCGCGGTGCGCGCGGCTGGTCCAGGCGGTGACCGCGCGACCGGCCGGCGGCGGTGGCGCCGGACGGCGTCCGCTCACGGGTGCTCTCGCGCTCAGGCGCCATGGATCCCCGCCCCCTTCCCCGCCGTCTGCTCCTTCTCCTCCTGGTCCCCCTGGTCCCCTTCGTCCAGGTGGAACTCGGTCTCCCGCCAGTCCTCCGGCAGCATGTGGTCGAGGACGTCGTCCACGGTCACCGCGCCGAGCAGCGACCCCGCCTCGTCGACCACGGGCGCCGCGACCATGTCGTACGTGGCGAAGAACCCGGCGATGACCGGGAGCGTGGCGTCGGGGTCGAGGGGTTGCAGGTCGTCGTCGGCGACCAGCGAACTGACCAGCGTGTACGGGGGGTCGCGCAGCAGCCGCTGGAAGTGCACGGTGCCCAGGTACTTGCCGGTCGGGGTCTCGTCGGGCGGCCGGCAGACGTAGACCTGGGCGGCGAGGGCCGGGGAGAGGTCGGGGTTGCGGACCCGGGCGAGGGCGTCGGCCACGGTCGCGTCGGGCCGCAGGACGATCGGCTCGGTGGTCATCAGACCGCCCGCCGTGTGCTCCTCGTACGACATCAGGCGCCGCATCTCGGCCGCGTCCGCCGGCTGCATCAGGCTCAGCAGCCGTTCCTTGTCCTGTTCGGGGAGTTCGGCGAGCAGGTCGGCCGCGTCGTCCGGGTCCATGGCCTCCAGGATGTCCGCGGCCCGCTCCTCCTTCAGCTTGCCGAGGATCTCGATCTGGTCGTCCTCGGGGAGCTCTTCGAGGACGTCGGCCAGGCGGTCGTCGTCGAGGGCCGCGGCCACCTCGGCGCGGCGCTTGGCGGAGAGGTGGTGCAGCACGTTGGCGAGGTCGGCGGGGCGCAGCTGCTCGAAGGTGGCGAGCAGGCTCTCGGCGCCCTGCCCGTGCTCCTCCAGGGAGAACCCGGTGACCTGCGACCACTCGACGGTGAGCGTCTCTCCCCTGGTCCGCCGGAAGGTGCCGGTGCGGCCCTTGCGGACGAAGACCCGGTCGATCTCCCAGTCCCGGCGGGCCGGCAGCTGGTGGACGGCCAGGTCGAGGACGGTGACCTCCTCGCCGGTCTCGGCCAGCCGGACGCGGCGGTCGAGGAGCTCGCCGAAGACCAGGCGTTCGGTGGGGCGCTGTTCGAAGCGGCGGACGTTGACCACACCGGTGGTGATGACCTGGCCGGACTCGACGCCGGTCACGCGGGTCATGGGCAGGAAGACGCGGCGCCGGGTGGACAGTTCGACGACCAGGCCGAGCAGCCGGGGCGGGCGGCGGCCGACGCGCAGCATGACGACGAGGTCCCGGACGCGGCCCACCTGGTCGCCGGCGGGATCGAAGGCGGGGACGCCGGCGAGGTGCGAGACGAAGATGCGGGGAGCGCCGGCTGCCATGGGGTTGCTTCCTTTACCTACCGGAGTACTGCTTGCGTGGCTTTCGGTCCCTTCTGCCCGCTCGGTGGGCTTCAGGCTAGCCCGTACCGATCGGATACGCCCTGGTGGGCGGTCCGGACGGACCGGCTCCGCCGGGCGGGTGGGGCACCGGTACGCTGCGGTACGCCCTGCCGGACCGCTCAGAAAGGTGGCCCCGTCCGTGACCGTCATCGCTCCGGGCCGTACCCGCCGCGCCGCACTGGTCACCGCCGTGTGCGCACTGGCCGTCCTCACCGGGTGCGGCGGGGATCCGGACGCGGGCACGAACGGGGTGGGGAAGCTGGCGCCGGACGTCATCCAGTCGAAGACGCGGACGGCGGCCGCGTCGGTGGCGACGGTGCGGATGGCGGGGACGGTGGTCACGAGCGGGCGTACGTACGAGTTGGACATGCGCCTGAACGAGGACGGCGGGACCGGGTCGGTCACCTCGAAGGGCTCGACGTTCCAGCTCCTACGGGTGGGCGACACGCTGTATCTGCAGGCCGACGCGGGGTTCTGGAACCACGCCGACGGCAGTGACACGACCGCGGCGAGCAAGCTCGACGGCAAGTACGTCAAGGTGCCGCGGACGGATCCCGCGTACAAGAAGTTCAGCGGCTTCACGGACAAGGACGTCCTCCTCTCGGGCCTGCTGACCCTGCACGGCTCGCTCGCGACGGACGGTCACCACGAGCAGTCGGGCACCCGCACGATCCGCATCACCGGCGACGGCGGCTCGGGCGGCAGCCTCGACGTCTCCCTGGAGGGCAAGCCGTATCCCCTCCGCCTGGAACGCGGCGGCGGCGCGGGCACCCTCACCTTCTCCGACTGGGGTAAGGACTTCAGCGTGGTCGAACCGGAGAAGGGTGAGACGGTCGACTACGGGAAGCAACTCCCGACGTCGTAGCGGGTCCCCCGAGCGCAGCCGCGGTCCTGTCCGGCGGTGCCGGACTCGGCCCGGTTGTCGGCTACCTGGGTTTCCGGCGCCGTGAGAGCAGCCGGGGCAGGGCGGCCGGGGCCGGGCGCCGGGTCGTCGCCGGGGACGGGAGCGGGGGCGCTGCCAGGTTCTCCTCCGGCAGGGGCGAGAGCGTCCCCTTCGGGGTCAGGCGCAGCACCCTGCACTCCCTCGCCCAGCGGTCGGTCATGGCCTCGCCGTCGGGGGCGTTGAGGCGTTTGCCCTTCAGTTCCGCCACCGCCGCGTCCCACCCGGGGGTGCCGGCGGGCAGCTCGGTGACCGTCGCCATCCAGGTGACCAGCCGGCCGCCCTTGTCCTTGCTGCGGACGGTCACCTCCGCCGACCCGCCGTCGGCCAGTTCGCCCAGCGGCTGCTCGGCGCCGTCGCCGACCAGGCACATGCCGCCGTCGGCCCACGCGTGCCACACCGCACGCGCCGTCGCCGCCCCGGCGCCCCGCACCCAGACGAGGCCGGACTTCTTCGTGGCCTCCTCGACGAGGGCCTGGTCGAGCAGCTCGCTTGTCATGGCGACCAGCCTATCCAGGCCGGATCACAGCCAGCCGTTGCGCTTCAGTGTCCGGTGGATGCCGAGGCAGATCACCCCGGTGATGGCCATGATCACCGGATAGCCGTAGCGCCAGTGCAGCTCCGGCATGTACTTGAAGTTCATGCCGTATACACCGCACACCATCGTCGGTACGGCGATGATCGCGGCCCAGGACGTGATCTTGCGCATGTCCTCGTTCTGCGCGACGGACGCCTGCGCGAGGTTGGCCTGGAGGATCGAGTTGAGGAGCTCGTCGAAGCCGACGACCTGCTCCTGGACGCGGGCGAGGTGGTCGGCGACGTCCCGGAAGTACTTCTGGATGTCGGGGTCGACCAGCCGCATCGGCCGCTCGCTCAGCAGCTGCATGGGACGCAGCAGGGGCGAGACCGCGCGCTTGAACTCCAGGACCTCTCGCTTGAGTTGGTAGATCCGCGCCGAGTCCACACCGCGGGAGACACCGCCCCTGCGGCCCGGCGTGAAGACCTCGGTCTCCACCTCGTCGATGTCGTCCTGCACCGCGTCGGCGACCGCGACGTAACCGTCCACGACGTGGTCGGCGATGGCGTGCAGCACGGCCGAGGGGCCCTTGGCGAGCAGCTCGGGGTCGTCCTGGAGCCGGTGCCGCAGCGCCCGCAGCGAGCCCTGCCCGCCGTGCCGGACGGTGATGAAGAAGTCCCGGCCGGTGAAGCACATGACCTCGCCGGTCTCGACGACCTCGCTGTTGGCGGTGAGCTGGTCGTGCTCGACGTAGTGGATGGTCTTGAAGACGGTGAAGAGGGAGTCGTCGTACCGCTCCAGCTTCGGGCGCTGGTGGGCCTGGACGGCGTCCTCCACCGCCAGCGGGTGGAGTCCGAACTCGCTTGCGATACCGGCGAATTCGGCCTCGGTCGGCTCGTGCAGGCCGATCCAGACGAACCCGCCGTCGCGGCGCACCAGCCGCATCGCCTCGTGCGGGGTCAGCGGCTTGCCGGTCTCGACGCGGGCGCCGTCGCGGTAGACGGCGCAGTCGACGACGGCCGAGGGTGTGCCGGGGTCGCGGGTGGTGTCGTACGCGCCGCTCTCCGGGCGCAGGCTCTTGCGCAGCGAGGGGCGGGAAGGACGGACCACGGCTCGGAGGTCGCGGATCATCGACATGGGCAGGCTCCTTCGCGACAGGCAGCGGAAGACCGCCGAGGAACGGGTGGAACTACCCGGAATGGGGACGTCCTGGCTTCGGATGTTTGGCACGTCCACAAAGCGGGGAGCACCGCACCGTTGCGGTGGCGACTTCGCTACTGGTTCAGATCAGACGAACGGATCCAGACAGATCCGGAGCGGACCGGTCAGATGGATCAGGCAAGCGAAACGAAGTGCTCTTCCGAACGACAACGCGCACGAAAAGGCGGCAGCCAGCCAGAGAAAGAGATTCAGAGGCCGGAAGAGCGAGTGGTACTGCACGGGTGACTTCGATCCATGGCAGCCCCACCTCCTCCAGCCGGTCCCTCGTAAGGGAGTCCTGTTGGTGTCGGGGACTGACTGCGACGCGCTGCGTGCTGCCCCGAACCACCGCGGTCAGAGTAGCAGCAGCCCTCAGTGTCAAGGCGCCGCTTTGCCCGGTACTGACGAGTTCTATGCTCGCGACATGGTTGAAGTTCTTCCTCTGGTCGAGGCCCGGTTGACCACCGCACTGGGCGAACCGGACGCGCGCGCGGCGGTCACCTTCCTCGGTACGGACCGCATCGAGGTGCTCCGTTTCCACGAGGACCTCCAGGGCGAGAACGTCGTCCGCTACGCCACGCTCGGCATGTCCGCACACCCCATGACCGACCCCACCGCGGTGATCGCGGACCCCGTCAAGGGGCCGCGTGCCGAACTGGTCCTGTCGGTCCGCGCGGGGCTCGCCGAGACCGACAAGGTGCTCCGCGCGCTCGCCGTGCTCGCCGCGTCCCCGCAGGTGGAGGGCCTGGTCGTGACGCCGGGCGCATCGCTGGACGTCGGCGACCCGCTGTGGCCCGGCGCGCCGTTCACCTCCGTGCTGGTCGGCGAGCCGGGCGGTCTCGTCGAGGATCTGGAGCTGGACGGGCCCCTCGACCCCGTACGGTTCCTGCCGCTGCTGCCGATGACGCCGAACGAGGCCGCCTGGAAGCGCGTGCACGGCGCCGGCGCCCTCCAGGAGCGCTGGCTCGCGAACGGGGCCGACCTCCGGGACCCGCACCGCAGATCCGTCCCGCTGGACTGACCCGGGGGTGAGCAAGCTCACCAAGCGGCATTCCCCGTCGGCCAGTTGGCCGGTCGGTCGGCAAGCGCGGTGCCGCCGTCGCCGGCGGCGTGCCGCACGGCGGGAGCCGTCCGTCCGCGCGGTCGCGTGCGCTGGACGGGTGATCGTCCTTGACGTGGGGGGTCCTGGGTAGGACCGTGGGGCTCTATGAGGGGCGAACCCAGTTGCCCGAAGTGTGGTGGCCGGGTCAGGGCTCCCGGACTCTTCGCCGACACCTGGCAGTGCGATGTCCACGGGACCGTGCATCCGGTACAGCCCGTGATCCCGCCCAGCGTCGAGGCCCTCGGTGTGGTGGTGCACCGCACCCAGGTTCCGGTGTGGATGCCCTGGCCGCTGCCGGTCGGCTGGCTGTTCACGGGTGTGGCCTGTGCCGGTGACGACCGCAGCGGGGGCCGTGCGACCGCCGTCGCCTGCTCCGGACCCGCGCCGCTCGGCGGCATAGGGGAGATGATCCTGGTCGCCGAGGAGCTGGGAGTCGGCCTCGGGGCCCGGTACGCGGGGATCGACGGGCCGGACCCCGGGCCGTCCATGAACGTGGAGAAGCCGCCCCAGGCGAAGGTGCTGGCGGCCGGGCGGCCGACGCCGCTGTGGCACGTCTCCGGCGCGCCGGACGACCGGGCCGTCTTCGCGGGCGAGGCGCGCGGGCTGTGGCTGTGGGTCGTGGTGTGGCCCGAGCAGACGGGTCTGCTGATGTACGACGAGCTGGTGCTGACCGATCTGCGGGACGCGGGGGCCGAGGTGGACCTGGTGCCGTGCGGGGCGTTGTCGCCGCGGTTGCTGGAGCCGTAGCGCCGTAGGCGCCGTGGAGCCGGTGCGATTGTCGTCCGCAGGCCCGTGGGGGCTGGTCGCGCAGTTCCCCGCGCCCCTTCGGGGCGCGTTGTCCTGTGCGTCGGCTGTACGGGGCGCCCCTGGCTTTCGGGTGTGACGGGGGCACCCTCCGGGGGCCGTTATCCTTGTCGCGTTCCTTCCGTCCCGTCCCGCTGGAGTCTGTGTCGTGCGCATCGATCTGCACTGCCACTCCACCGCGTCCGACGGCACGGACACCCCGGCCGAGCTGGTGCGCAACGCCGCCGCTGCCGGTCTCGACGTCGTCGCGCTGACCGACCACGACACCACCCGCGGCTACGCCGAGGCCCTCGCCGCGCTGCCCGCGGGGCTCACCCTGGTGACCGGGGCCGAGCTGTCCTGCCGTCTCGACGGCGTCTCCATGCACATGCTGGCCTACCTCTTCGACCCCGAGGAGCCCGCCCTGCTCGCCGAGCGCGAGCTGGTCCGGGACGACCGGGTGCCGCGCGCGCAGGCCATGGTCGCCAGGCTGAACGCGCTGGGGGTGCCGGTCACCTGGGAGCAGGTGCGGCGGATCGCCGGGGACGGTTCGGTCGGGCGGCCGCACGTCGCCACCGCGCTCGTCGAGCTCGGTGTCGTACCGACCGTGAGCGACGCCTTCACCGAGGAGTGGCTGGCCGACGGCGGCCGGGCCTTCGTGGAGAAGCACGAGACCGACCCCTTCGAGGCGATCCGGCTGGTCAAGGGCGCCGGCGGCGTGTGCGTGTTCGCGCACCCCGCCGCCGCGAAGCGCGGGCGCACGGTCCCCGAGTCGGCGATCGCCGAGCTGGCCGCTGCCGGTCTCGACGGCATCGAGGTCGACCACATGGACCACGACGAGGACACCCGTGCCCGGCTGCGCGGGCTCGCCTACGAGCTGGGGCTGCTGGCCACGGGCTCGTCCGACTACCACGGCAGCCGCAAGACGGTGACGCTGGGCGAGTACACCACCCACCCCGACGTGTACGGCGAGATCACCCGCCGGGCGACCGGGGCGTTCCCGGTGCCGGGGACCGGCGGAGCCTGAGGCTCGGCCCTCGCCCGTCCAAGACCCTCCTCCCGCAAGGCCTGTGGCACCCCCATGTTCGATCTCGCCGTCTTCGGCTCCCTCTTCCTGACCCTCTTCGTCATCATGGATCCCCCGGGGATCACCCCGATCTTCCTCGCCCTCACCGCCGGCCGGCCCGGCAAGGTACAGAAGCGGATGGCCTTCCAGGCCGTGTGCGTGGCGGGCGGTGTGATCACGGTCTTCGGGCTGCTGGGCCACCAGATCCTGGACTACCTGCACGTCTCCGTGCCCGCACTGATGATCGCGGGCGGGCTGCTGCTCCTGCTCATCGCCCTGGACCTGCTCACCGGCAAGAACGACGAGCCGAAGCAGACCAAGGACGTCAACGTGGCGCTGGTGCCGCTGGGCATGCCGCTGCTGGCCGGCCCCGGTGCGATCGTGTCGGTCATCCTCGCCGTGCAGAAGGCCGACAGCGTGGCCATGCAGGTGTCCGTGTGGTCCGCGATCCTCGCGATCCATGCCGTGCTCTGGCTGGTGATGCGCTACTCGCTGCTGATCATCCGGGTCATCAAGGACGGCGGTGTGGTCCTGGTGACGCGGCTCGCGGGCATGATGCTCTCCGCGATCGCCGTGCAGCAGATCATCAACGGTGTCACCCAGGTGATCAAGGGCGGGTAGCGCGCGGCGCAGGAGGCCGGTGAACGCAGAGCCCCCGCACGGCCTGGGTGCCGTACGGGGGCTCTGAAGACTGTGCGGTGCTCCGCGCGTCGTCGGTGTGGCTGTTGTCGTCTTCTGTCGTTGTCGCGTCGTCCTGTTACGAAGCCTGGGTCTCGGCCGGTCGGATCCACAGGCGCTGCCCCACGGCGGCGGCCTGCTGCACGATCCTGCTGACGGAGGCGGCGTCCACGACAGTGCTGTCCACGGTGGTGCCGTCGACCTCGTCGAGTCGCATGATTTCGAAGCGCATGGCCTCTCCCTTCGTCGTCCTGTTCCGTAGGAGTCAACGGCTTGCGTGTTACAAACATTCCCTACGCTAAAGAAATTTTTCGAACGCCTAATTACCGACCGGTAAGAGTCTGCAGGAGACTGACCGGGACCGGTTGTGTTCGCAGCGTGACCGCCGGGACAATGGAGGCGATGAACGACGACCTCTCCGCCCTTCAGGCCCGTATCGACCGCACGAACGAGCTGCTCACCCGCATGCTCGCCGAAGTGGCCAAGACGCCCTCGACGCACGCCATCTTCGTGGACGCGGGCTACCTCTACGCGGCCACGGGCCGGCTCGTCGCCGGGACGGAGGACCGCCGCGCCTTCGACCTCGACGCAGAGGGGCTGATCGAAGCGCTCATCGACAAGGCGCGCCAGATCTTCGCCGACAGCCGGCTGCTGCGCGTCTACTGGTACGACGGCGCCCGCCGTCGCATCCACACCGCCGAGCAGCAGGCCATCGCCGAACTCCCCGACGTCAAGGTCCGCCTCGGCAACCTCAACGCCAACAACCAGCAGAAGGGCGTCGACTCCCTGATCCGCACGGACCTGGAGTCACTCGCCAGGCACCGCGCCATCAGCGACGCGGCCCTGCTCGGCGGCGACGAGGACCTGGTCTCGGCGGTCGAGGCCGCCCAGGGCTACGGCGCCCGCGTCCACCTGTGGGGCATCGAGGCCCCCGAGGGCCGCAACCAGGCCGAGCCGCTGCTCTGGGAGGTCGACAGCCAGCGCACCCTCGACCTGGAGTTCTTCAAGCCCTACGTCTCCAGACGCGCAGCCCCCGCCTACGAGGCCGGCGCCACCAGACCCACCCGCGAGGACGTCCGGTTCGTCGGCGCGCAGATCGCCGCGAAGTGGCTCTCCTCGCGCGGCCGCGAGGCCCTCGTCGAACTGCTGCCCGGCCACCCCTACCTGCCGGGCCCCGTCGACCAGGACCTCCTGGTCGAGGCCGAGGGGATGCTCCAGTACTCCCTGCGCGGCCAGGCCGACCTGCGCCGCGCCCTGCGGGACGGCTTCTGGGAGCACCTCCAGACGCAGTACTAGCCCAGGTCCCGGTCCGCGGGGCCGGTGCTGTCCCAGAAGTCCGCGATCGCCTCGGCGGTGGCGGCGGGCCGGTCGGTGTTGGGCGAGTGCTCGGCTCCCTCGATCACCGTCCGGCGTGCCCGCAGCCGCAGTGCCATCTCGTCCAGCAGCGGTACCGGCCAGGTGTCGTCCCGCGCGCCCGACAGGACGTGGAAGGGCAGCGGCAGGGCGGCCAGTTCCGCGACGCGATCCGGCTCGGTGCACAACTGACGCCCGGTGGCGAGGAGTTGGGCCGGCTTGTTGCCCAGCCAGCGGCGCCGCAGATCCTCGCCGTCCTCCAGGCCCTCCTCCGGCCCGTCCGGTTCCTCCAGCTCCTCCGGCGCCTCCAGGGCCTGCATCGCCTCCCACACCTCGGCCATCGACATGACGGCGAGCGCGTCCCGCAGCAGCTTCACGCGCTGCTGCTGGGAGGAGGAGATCTGCGCCGGACCCGAGGCCATCAGCGTCAGCGAGCGGAACGGCGTGCGGTCGAGGAGTACGGCGGCGCGGGCGATCTGGCCGCCGAGGGAGTGCCCCAGCAGATGCACCGGCCGGCCCGCGCCGACCACAGCCGCCTGCGCGAGCACGTCCCGCGCCAGTTCCTCCTGGGCGTACGCCGATTCGTCGTCCGCGGGCCCGTCCGACTCGAACTGCCCGCGCCCGTCCACGGCGACCGTCCGGTACCCGCGCCGGCCCAGTGCCTCGTGCAGCCGGTTGAAGTCCTCCTTGCTCCCGGTGAACCCCGGCAGCAACAGCGCCACCCCTCTGGGCTCGACCCCGGCGGCCACGGGCGCGTCGACGACGGCGAACCCGCCCCGGTCGGTGGCGAGCGCGTACGCACGGGCATCGGGGGGCGGGACGAAGGTACGGGGCCTGCTCATGGGGGAGAGGGTATCCGGACCGGGGTGACCGACCGGGGGCCGGTCGGTGAACCCCGGCACCGGGGACCGCCGGGCGCTGCGCAGACGCCGACGGCCCGGACCACTCGAGGTGGTCCGGGCCGTCGTCACGCGTGCGCTCAGGCCTCCGGGGCCGCGGCGGCCGCCTTCCGGGTCCGGCGGGCCTTCGGCTTCGCCTCCGCGTCGGCCACCTCGACGGATCCGGCGGTCTCGGCGGACTCGGCAGCCTTGCGGGTGGTGCGACGCCTCGGCTTCGCCTCCGGCTCCTCGGTGGCCTGCGCCGGGATCTCCGCGGAGGCGGCTGCGGCCGTCTTGCGGGTACGGCGGGGCTTGGCCTCGGTGGCTTCCGCGGTGTCGACGGCGGCCTCGGCCGCCTTCCGGGTACGGCGCGGCTTGGGCGCCGCCTCCGCCTCCTCGGCTGCCTCCGGCGCGGCTGCCGCCGTCTTGCGGGTGCGGCGGGGCTTCACCTCGGCCGTCTCCGCCTCGGGGGCGGCCGCCGCCACCTTGCGGGTACGGCGGGGCTTGGCCTCCGTGCCCTCGGCGGTGTCCACCGCGGCTTCGGCGGCGGCTGCTGCCGTCTTGCGGGTGCGGCGCGGCTTGGGTGCCACCTCCGTCTCCTCGGCTGCCTCCGGCGCGGCTGCCGCCGTCTTGCGGGTGCGGCGCGGCTTGGCCTCCGTGCCCTCGGCGGTGTCGACGGCGGCCTCGGCCGCCTTCCGCGTCCGGCGCGGCTTGGGCGCGGCCTCGGCCTCCGCCTCGACGGTCACCGGCTGCGGCGCGGCCACCACCGGCTCGCTCGGCTCGGCGGCCTTGCGGGTGCGGCGGCGGGCCGGGGCCACCGGCGCCTCGACAGCCTCGGCCGGAGCCTGCGCGACCTCCGCCACCGGCTCGGCGGCCTTGCGGACACGACGACGCGGCTTGGCCTCGACGGCCTCGGCGGTGTCCACCGCGGCCTCGGCGGCGGCAGCTGCCGTCTTGCGGGTGCGGCGCGGCTTCAGCTCCGCCGCCACGGCTTCGACAGCCTCGACGACGGCCTCGACAGCTGCCGTCTCGGGAGCCTCGGCCGTCTTGCGGGTGCGACGGCGCGCGGGGGCCACCGGTGCCTCTTCGGCCACCGGCGCCTCGGCCACCACCGTCGGCGCCTCGGCCACCGGCTCGGCCTCCGCGGACCTGCGGGTGC
Source organism: Streptomyces sp. NPDC090499 (assembly GCF_044769305.1). NCBI lineage: Bacteria > Bacillati > Actinomycetota > Actinomycetes > Kitasatosporales > Streptomycetaceae > Streptomyces > Streptomyces sp. NPDC090499. Next base: position 191,487 of record NZ_JBIVXP010000012.1, on the reverse strand, counting down.
GACGGCGGCGCGGCTTCTCCGCCGCGGTCGGCTCCATGACGGACTCGGCCGTCTCGACGACGGCCTCCGGCGTCACGGTCGCCGGGGCGGCGGCCGTCACCGGCTCCTGGGACGCCCCGTTGCGGGTACGGCGACGGCGGCGCGGGGTCCGCGCGGCCGCCGGCTCCGACGCCGCGAGCGCGTCGCCGGCGGAGGCGGGCGGCGCGGCCTCGGCGGCCGGTGCCGTGGCTGCCGTACCGGACGCCTGGTCCAGGGTCGAACCGTTGCGCGTGCGACGGCGGCGGCGCGGGGTGCGGGCCGGGCGCTCGCGCTCCTCGGTGCGAACCTCGTTGCGCGCCTCGCCCCGACCGCCCCGGCCACCGCGACCGCGGCCACCGCGGCCGCCGGTCTCGCCGAGGTCCTCCAGCTCCTCCGCGTCGAGCCCGGCGCGGGTGCGCTCCGAGCGCGGCAGGACACCCTTGATGCCCGCGGGGATCTTGAGGTCCTCGAAGAAGTGCGGGGAGGTCGAGTACGTCTCCACCGGGTCGGGGAACTTCAGGTCCAGCGCCTTGTTGATGAGCTGCCAGCGCGGGATGTCGTCCCAGTCGACGAACGTGATCGCCGTACCCGACGCGCCCGCGCGGCCGGTACGGCCGACCCGGTGCAGGTACGTCTTCTCGTCCTCCGGGGACTGGTAGTTGATGACGTGCGTCACGCCCTCGACGTCGATGCCGCGCGCGGCGACGTCGGTGCAGACGAGGACGTCCACCTTGCCGTTGCGGAACGCGCGCAGCGCCTGCTCGCGGGCGCCCTGGCCGAGGTCGCCGTGGACGGCGCCGGAGGCGAAACCGCGGCGCTGGAGCTGCTCGGCGATGTCGGCGGCGGTGCGCTTGGTGCGGCAGAAGATCATCGCGAGCCCGCGGCCGTCGGCCTGCAGTATGCGCGCGATCATCTCCGGCTTGTCCATGGAGTGCGCGCGGTAGACGAACTGCGCGATGTTCGCGACGGTCGCGCCCTCGTCGTCCGGCGCGGTGGCGCGGATGTGGGTGGGCTGGCTCATGTACCGGCGCGCGAGGCCGATGACCGCGCCCGGCATGGTCGCCGAGAACAGCATGGTCTGGCGCTTCGCCGGAAGCATGCCGATGATCTTCTCGACGTCCGGCAGGAAGCCCAGGTCGAGCATCTCGTCGGCCTCGTCGAGGACGAGCGACTTGATGTGCTTCAGGTTGAGCTTCTTCTGGCCCGCGAGGTCGAGCAGCCGGCCCGGGGTGCCGACGACCACGTCGACGCCCTTCTTCAGGGCCTCTACCTGCGGCTCGTAGGCGCGGCCGCCGTAGATGGCGAGAACGCGTACGTTACGGACCTTGCCGGCCGTCAGCAGGTCGTTGGTGACCTGGGTGCAGAGCTCGCGCGTGGGGACGACGACGAGCGCCTGCGGGGCGTCGGTGAGCGCCTCGGGGGCGGCGCGGCCGGCCTCCACGTCGGCGGGGACGGTGACGCGCTCCAGGAGCGGCAGACCGAAACCGAGGGTCTTGCCGGTGCCGGTCTTGGCCTGGCCGATGACGTCGGTGCCGGACAGGGCGACCGGGAGCGTCATCTCCTGGATGGGGAAGGGGTTGATGATGCCGACGGCTTCCAGGGCCTCGGCGGTCTCGGGAAGGATTCCGAGTTCACGAAACGTCGTAGTCAGGGTGCTGCCTCTTCTGTGTGTCGCGGCGCGAGGCGAGCGCGGGGGTCTTTGACGGACCGTGCCGGGGACGTCGGCTGCCTTACGGGCGGGCCGTGGGGGGCACGCCGTAGTGCACGGGACCTCTGCCGACGCTCTAGCGCTCGTACCGCTGAGGGTGTGTCCCTCCGGTCGTCGTACGCACAGTGCCGTACGAGCCGGGAGGGCTGTCGGGTCGGAGCCGATCGGGCCACCGACCGGGCATCCTCATACGTGCGGCCTGTCGAGATACGTCCAGAATCGACGGCGTACCAGCAGGCGCATTACCACCATACCCCGGAATCGTGCACATGCGATGGCCGATTTGGTCACGTCGTGGTAGTCACAGTGGTTGACCAGGGGCTTCCCCCGGACTTCTCCGGGTTCCCCGGAGACTTCTTCAGGGTCGGCCCGGAGCTTCCCCAGGGCTTCCGCGGGGCCGAGGGCGGGCTATTGTGCGCTTCATGACGAGCTCTGACAAGCCTGAGACCGCCTCCGCCGAACCGACCGGTGTCGCCGCCCAGGACTGGGCGCAGGCGGCCGCCGACCCGCACTACCGTGCCGCGGTCGTGGACCTGCTCGGCGCCCTCGCGTACGGCGAGCTCGCGGCGTTCGAGCGGCTCGCGGAGGACGCCAAGCTGGCGCCCTCGCTGGTGGACAAGGCCGAGCTGGCGAAGATGGCGTCGGCCGAGTTCCACCACTTCGAGCGGCTGCGGAACCGGCTGACGGAGATCGGCGAGGACGCCACGCAGGCGATGGAGCCGTTCGTCGCGGCCCTCGACGGCTTCCACCGGCAGACGGCGCCGTCCGACTGGCTGGAGGGCCTGGTCAAGGCCTACGTCGGCGACTCGATCGCCAGTGACTTCTACCGGGAGGTCGCGGCCCGCCTCGACGCCGACACCCGCGAACTGGTGCTGGCCGTCCTCGACGACACCGGGCACGCCGGGTTCGCGGTGGAGAAGGTGCGCGCGGCCATCGACGCCGACCCGCGTGTGGGGGGCCGACTGGCCCTGTGGGCGCGGCGGTTGATGGGCGAGGCGCTGTCGCAGTCCCAGCGGGTGGTCGCCGACCGGGACGCGCTGTCGACCATGCTGGTCGGGGGAGTGGCCGACGGGTTCGACCTCGCCGAGGTGGGGCGGATGTTCTCGCGGATCACCGAGGCGCACACGAAGCGGATGGCTGCGCTGGGGCTGGCGGCGTAGCGCTCTGTGGGAGGTGGTTGCGGGGAGTTGCGCGGCTGCGGGTGCGTTGTGGCTGGTCGCGCAGTTCCCCGCGCCCCTTTCGGGGCGCTTCGGCTCGGGCGCTCGGAGAGTGCTCGGCGTGCGTGCGGACGCTACGCCGGGATCGATCGTCGGCGCAGGTGGCGGCCCGCCGGGCGGAGCAGCAGCGACAGGGACGCCGCCGAGACGATCGCCGCACCCAGAAGAGTGACCAGGATCGTGCCGGGGCCGAGCGCGCTGTGGGTGACGAAGTCGCCGAAGAGCGCCCCTGCGACCCCCGTGGAGAACACCAGGGGACGGGCCGGGAGCCGGTGGGACAGCCGACTGGTCGCGGCCCACGACAGGGCCAGGCCGAGCAGGGCTGATCCAAGGACTTCCAGGAGCATCACGAGGGTTCCCTCCCACGGCCGGCCCGTGCTTCGCGGTCGTAGGCCGTCATACCCGTGACCTGCGGAATGCAATCCTCCTCTGTGGACGACTTGTGCGCCACATGTGGAAGGCGGACACGACGGAGGGGCCGGGCGGACACACGTCCCCCCGGCCCCTCCGTGCTGCTGTGGTCAGACCGCGCTGAAGCCGACCTTGCGCACCGTCGGCTCGCCGAGCTCGATGTACGCCAGGCGGTCCGTCGGAACGAGGACCTTGCGGCCGCGCTCGTCCTCCAGGGACAGCACCTGTGACTTGCCGGCCAGCGCGTCGGCGACGATGCGCTCGACCTCCTCGGCGTTCAGACCGCTCTCCAGAACGATCTCGCGGGGCGCGTGCTGCACGCCGATCTTGACCTCCACGGCTATGTCCCTCCGACGGTCAGTGAAGTGCGCGACCTTCCGCGCCGTACGCAGCACACATTAGCCCGGTGAGGGGACGTACACGCTGCGCACGAGCACGCCAGGAGCGAACAGCGGACGGGAATTCCCTCCGGCAGCGCCGTCGGCGGCGGTGTCAGTGGTGCGCGTCGAGGCCGTGCAACGGGAATCCCGCGATGCCCCGCCAGGCCAGCGAGGTCAGCAGCTGGACCGCCTGGTCGCGCGGGACGGAGCGGTCGCTGTGCAGCCAGGAACGGGCCACCACCTGGGCGAGACCGCCGAGACCGGAGGCCAGCAGGATCGACTCGGCACGCGGCAGACCGGTGTCCTCCGCGATGACCTCGCAGATCGCCTCGGCGCACTCGTTGGTGACCTTGTCGACGCGCTCGCGAACCGCGGGCTCGTTCGTCAGGTCGGACTCGAAGACCAGGCGGAAGGCCCCGCCGTCGTCCTCGACGTACGCGAAATAGGCGTCCATGGTCGCCCGGACCCGCTGCTTGTTGTCGGTCGTCGACGCGAGCGCGCCGCGCACCGCCTGGATCAGGGCCTCGCAGTGCTGGTCCAGCAGGGCCAGGTAGAGGTCGAGCTTGCCCGGGAAGTGCTGGTAGAGCACCGGCTTGCTGACGCCGGCCCGTTCGGCGATGTCGTCCATCGCAGCCGCGTGGTACCCCTGCGCGACGAATACTTCCTGGGCGGCGCCCAGCAGCTGGTTCCGTCGGGCACGGCGCGGCAGGCGCGTGCCCCGCGGGCGTGCTGCCTCTGTCTGCTCGATGGCTGTCACGCCGCCTCCCAAAGTCGTCCACATGAGTCGTCCACATGCGGATCGCTCCGCGCGGCCATCGTACTTTTCGGTAACCCTGCTGTGCGCGGTGCGAGCGCAGAATTTCACGTACCGGACGACGGCGAAAGCCGCACCGGGAAATACCGGGACATGCGAACAGGCCGGCGGGTTCCCCGGAGACCGGGCCGAGGTCAGCGGTAGTCGTCCTCGTCGAGGGTGACCACCCGTGCCTGCTCGATGAGATCGGCCTCGTTCGCGCGGTCCGCGTCGACAGCGGTGAGCGGGTCGTCCTGGGACGGCGTGACGTCCGTGTGCTGCTCGGCTGCGTCGCCCTCAGGGGCCTCGACGTCGATCTCCCGGGCGTCCTCCGCCTCCAGATCGCCGAGCACGTCGGGGTCGGTGGGGTCATGGACCATGGTGGGGCTCCCTTCCTTCGAAGATCCCTGGCTGCAGCAGGGGGTCACAATCGGGTGCCCTGTCTACGAGCGTAGGAGACAGCGGTTGCGGACGCTATGTCATCCACGGCCGTTCCCCGGGTGGCGGCCCCGGCTCTCACTCCGGGCGGCACACGGGGCGTACGGGGCGCGTGCGCGGCTCGCCGGGGTGGTTCTGTGACGGCGAACACATGAATCACGGTGTGATCGTCTCGTAACATTGGCCCATGTCTTCGACCGAGCTGCCCTCCGTGCCGCCCACCAGCGTGCTCCCCGAGGCGGCGGCAGTCAGGGTCGCGGAGGGCGAGCGGCTGCGGTCGGTGGGACTGCCCGGCGTCACCCTCTCGGTCCGTTCGCGGCCGCCCGCGCGCGAAGGGCTGCCGCCCGCGCTCTACATCCACGGGCTCGGCGGCTCCTCGCAGAACTGGTCGCAGCTGATGGAGCAGCTCGAAGACGTCGTGGACGGCGAGGCGGTCGACCTGCCGGGCTTCGGCGACTCGCCGCCGCCGGACGACGGCGACTACTCCGTCACCGGGCACGCGCGCGCGGTCATCCGCTATCTCGACACGGCCGGCCGCGGTCCGGTCCACCTCTTCGGCAACTCCCTCGGCGGCGCCGTCGCCACCCGCGTCGCCGCCGTCCGCCCGGACCTCGTCCGCACCCTCACGCTCGTCTCGCCGGCCCTGCCCGAGCTCCGCGTACAGCGCAGCGCCGTGCCGACGGTCCTGCTCGGCCTCCCCGGCGTCGCCGGGCTCCTCACCCGCACGACCGGGAAGTGGACCGCCGAACAGCGGGTACGGGGCGTGCTGGCCCTCTGCTACGGCGATCCCGGCCGGGTGACGCCCGAGGCGTTCGAGCACGCGGTGGAGGAGCTGGAACGGCGGCTGCGGCTGCCGTACTTCTGGGACGCGATGGCGCGGTCCGCGCGCGGGATCGTCAACGCGTACACGCTGGGCGGCCAGCACGGGCTCTGGCGCCAGGCCGAGCGCGTCCTCGCCCCGACCCTGCTGATCTACGGCGGCCGCGACCAGCTCGTCGGCTACCGCATGGCCCGCAAGGCCGCCCGCAGCTTCCGCTACTCCCGGCTGCTGTCCATGCCGGACGCCGGGCACGTGGCGATGATGGAGTACCCGGCGGCGGTGGCCGGTGCGTTCCGTGAACTCCTCGCCTCCGCCGACCGGCTGGCCGGCGGACCGGCTGCCGGGACCGTCGGCGGCGGTCCGGTCGCGCCGGGCGCGGGGAGCTGAGGGGCGAGTGGGACGCCACAGCCGCCGCGGGCCGGCACCCAAGGACGACACGGCGGACATAGCGAACACGCGCGCGTCCCGGAAGCAGGGCCCGGGGGACGCCGAGCGCGGCCCGGCGGGACCCACAGTGCCGCGCCCCGCCGGGGCGCCTGTCGGCGGGGCGCCGCGGTCCGCGGGCGGTACACCCGCCCAGGGCGTCCCGCGGCCGACCGACGGCACGCCCGCCCGGGGGGTGCCGCGGTTCGCCGACGGTTCGCCGGCCGGCGGTGTGCCCCGCCTTCCCGACGGGACCCCGGCCGGCGGTGTCCCGCGGTTTGCCGACGGGACTCCGGCGCACGGTGTCCCGCGCTTCCCCGACGGGACCCCGGCGCACGGTGTCCCGCGAGTGCGTGGCGGCCACCCGCAGCAGCGTGAAGAGGGCGGTGGCTGGGGCCGGTTGGGCGGTGCGGCCGGTGTGCCCTCCGGACCCGGTGGCGCTCCTTCCGGACCCGGCGGTGCCGCTTCCGGGTCTGCCGGTGCCGCCTTCGGGGCGACCGGTGTGTCGATACCGCGGCAGCGGCAGAGCGGGCCCGGCGGTCCGCGGCAGGACTACGTCGACGCCTTCGGTGAGGACGTCGACGTCTTCGCGCCCCGCCCCGGCATCGGTGGCCAGCGCACGGAAACGTATCCGCCCGGCTCGGGCCCGCACACGTCCACGTCCACGTCCCCGCTCCCGTCCGGCCTGGACGGCGGAGCGGGCGATGCCGTCGACGCGCCGCCCGCCGGCGGGCCCGCGCAGCCCAGGGGCGGCAAGGGCCGGGCCTTCGCGGGCGTCGCGGCCGCCGCCGTCACCACCGTGCTCGCGGTGATCGTCGCCGGGCAGGTGGTCGACGGCCGCGACGGCGACGCCGCACGGTCGCGGTCGGCCGCGGACGGGACGCGGGCCACCGACGGCGCCGCCTCGCGCGGGGACAGCCGTACGACGCCGTCCGCGTCGGCTTCCGCCTCGCCGGGCGTGGTGACGCTGTCGTACGAGCAGGCGATGGGCGAGAAGTACCCGCTCAGCGCCGAGCTGGCCGGGTCCGGGAAGTTCAGCACCGTGCCGGGGAGCGCGAAGGCGCCGGGCAAGGGGCGGAAGTACACCTACCGCGTGGACGTGGAGCAGGGGCTCGGCCTGGACGGGAAGCTGTTCGCCGAGGCCGTGCAGAAGACGCTCAACGACGAGCGCAGCTGGGCCCACGACGGTGCCCGTACCTTCGCGCGCGTGTCCACCGGCAAACCCGACTTCGTGATCACGCTCGCCAGTCCCGGCACCACCGCGAAGTGGTGCGCCAAGTCCGGCCTCGACACGACCGAGGACAACGTGTCCTGCGACTCGGCGTCCACCCAACGCGTCATGATCAACGCGTACAGGTGGGCCCAGGGCAGCAAGACGTACGGCGACAAGATCCACGCCTACCGGCAGATGCTGATCAACCACGAGGTCGGCCACCGGCTCGGCTACGGCCATGTGACCTGCGACAAGGACGGCGAGCTGGCGCCGGTCATGCAGCAGCAGACCAAGTTCCTCGACCACGACGGAATCCACTGTCTGCCCAATCCCTGGCCGTATCCCAAGAGTTGACAGGTGGCTCATACATCACATTGACATGCGCAGAAAGGTCGTACATATTTCTGGGCATGTCGTCTCTTCACGCCTCCGCGCGCGCCGCCATCGAGCTGGCGCTCATCGGCGTGACCGCGCTCTGCGTGGCCGACATCCACTGTCGCTGACGCCCGCCTTCAGGCGTTCGCGTCGCGACTTCTCTCTGCTGCCGTGACCTGGGTCACGGCTCTTTCGACGACCTGACGCCGGGCAGACGTCTGCTCACTTCCGTCTCACTCCTCGTCAATCTGTCTCGCCAATCGAGACTCGCCTTCCGAGAGGTCGTCATTCCGATGCGTCACCCGTCCGTGACCAACGCCCGCGCGGCGTACGTTTCGCTTGCCCTTGTCGTGGCAGCGGGCGCCGCCGCCTGCGGGCCGAAGGACAACGATGCCAACGGCTCCGGTGGCGACTCCACGCCGCACCAGGGCGGCACGCTCACCGTCCTGAACTCCGACCCCCAGTCGGACTTCGACCCGGCCCGCCTGTACACCTCCGGCGGCGGCAACGTGCCCTCCCTGGTCTTCCGCACGCTCACCACCCGCAACCGCGCGGACGGCGCCGCCGGCACCAAGGTCGTCCCCGACCTGGCCACCGACACCGGGCGCCCCAGCAAGAACGCGACCGTGTGGACGTACACCCTGAAGGCGGGCCTCAAGTACGAGGACGGCACCCCGATCACGTCCGCCGACATCAAGTACGGCATCGAGCGCTCCTTCGCCCCCGAGCTCTCCGGCGGCGCGCCCTACCTGCGGGACTGGCTGGCCGGCGCCGCCGACTACCAGGGGCCGTACAAGGACAAGAAGGGGCTCTCGGCGATCGAGACGCCGGACGACCGCACGATCGTCTTCCACCTGAACAAGCCCGAGGGCGAGTTCCCGTTCCTGGCCACGCAGACGCAGTTCACGCCGGTCCCGAAGGCGAAGGACACCGGTACCAAGTACGAGGAGCACCCGGTCTCGTCCGGCCCGTACAAGGTCGTCAAGAACGAGAACGACGGCGAGCACCTGGTCCTGGAGCGCAACAAGTACTGGTCCGCCTCCGTCGACGACCAGCGCAAGGCGTACCCCGACAAGATCGACGTGCAGTCCGGGCTGGACTCGTCCGTGATCAACCAGCGGCTGTCGGCGTCCCAGGGGACGGACGCGGCCGCCGTGACGACGGACACCAACCTCGGCCCGGCCGAACTCGCCAAGGTCACCGGCGACAAGGAACTCGCCGCGCGCGTCGGCACCGGCCACTTCGGATACACGAACTACATAGCGTTCAACCCGAAGGTCAAGCCGTTCGACAACCCCAAGGTGCGGCAGGCCATCTCGTACGCCGTCGACCGGTCGTCCGTGATCAACGCGGCGGGCGGCAGCGCCCTCGCCGAGCCCGCGACCACCTTCCTGCCGAACCAGAAGTCCTTCGGCTACACGCCGTACGACAACTTCCCGGCGGGTGACACCGGCAACGCGGCCAAGGCCAAGGAACTGCTGAAGGAAGCCGGTTACCCGAACGGGCTCACCGTCACGCTGACCCACGACAACGCCGACAACTTCAAGACGAGCCCCGAGATCGCGACCGCGATCCAGGACGCCCTCAAGAAGGCCGGCATCACGGTCAAGCTCCAGGGCCTGGAGGACAACAACTACTCCGACACGGTCCACAGTGTGAAGACCGAGCCGGGCTTCTTCCTCGCCGCGTGGGGTGCCGACTGGCCCTCCGGCGGTCCCTTCCTCGCTCCGATCTTCGACGGCCGGCAGATCGTCAAGGACGGTGCGAACTTCAACGCCTCCCAGCTCAACGATGCTTCGGTCAACGCAGAGATTGACGCGATCAACAAGTTGACCGATCTTGACGCGGCCGCCAAGCGGTGGGGTGCACTGGACAAGAAGATCGGCGCACAGGCCCTGACCGTGCCGCTGTTCCACCCGGTCTACAAGCGACTGGTCGGCAAGGACATCAAGAACGTCGTGATCAGCGACTGGACCGGCGTCCTGGACATCTCCCAGGTCGCGGTGAAGTAGCACCGTGAGCGAGGCATTTGTCGCCACCCAGGCCCCCGAGGCGCTCGCCTCGGGGGCTTCGGGGGCTCGTCAGTTCTGGCGGCGGCTGCGCGCGCAGCGGGCCGCCGCGGTCGCGGCCGGCGTCGTCGCGCTGCTCGTCCTGGTCGCGCTCGCCGCGCCGCTGCTCACCGCGCTGGAGGGCCAGGACCCGTTCACCTACCACCCCGCCCTCATCGACTCCGCGCGCGGCGGTGTGCCGGTCGGCTCCCTCGGCGGCGTCTCCGCCGACCACTGGCTGGGCGTCGAGCCGCAGACCGGGCGGGACCTGTTCGCACGGCTGGTGTACGGGGCGCGGGTGTCCCTGGGCGTTGCGTTCTCGGCGACCGTGATCCAGGTCCTCCTCGGGCTGGTCGTCGGCGTGGCGGCCGCGCTCGGCGGTGGATGGATTGATCAAGTGTTGAGCCGGGTCACGGACATCATCGTCGCGCTGCCCCTGATGATCATGTCGCTGGCACTCCTCGCGATCGTGCCGCAGAGCTTCCCCCGGCCCGTCCTGGTCACCCTCGTCATCGGGTTCATCGCCTGGGGCACGATCGCGAAGATCGTGCGCGCCCAGACACTCACCCTGAAGGGGCTCGACTACGTCGCCGCCGCACGGCTCAGCGGCTGGGGTGCCTGGCGCATCGCCCGCCGCGAACTACTGCCCGGCCTGGCCGCGCCGGTCATCACATACGCCTCGATCCTCATCCCGGTCAACATCAGCACCGAGGCGGCCCTGTCCTTCCTCGGCGTCGGAGTGAAGCCGCCGACACCCTCCTGGGGCCAGATGCTCACCGCCGCCGACGTCTGGTACCAGGCGGCCCCGCAGTACCTGCTCCTGCCGGCCGGCTCGCTGTTCGTGACCGTCCTCGCGCTGACCGTCCTGGGCGACGGCGTCCGCACCGCCCTGGACCCGCGCGCCGCCTCCCGGCTCGGCGTCGGCACCGGCCGCAGGCGCGCGGCCGTGACGGCGACGGCAGCGACGCAGACGACGGCGACGGGGACGGGGACGGCGAAGACGAAGGGGGAATCCGCGTGAACGGCTTCGGTGGCTTCCTACTTCGCCGCACCATCGGCACCGTGGCGACCCTGCTCGCCATCTCGGTGCTCGTCTACGTCGTCTTCTACGTCACCCCCGGCAACGTCGCCCAGATCACCTGCGGCCCGCGCTGCTCCCCGGAACAGGTGCACCAGGTCGCCCAGCAACTGCACCTCGACGACCCCCTGTACGTGCGTTACTGGCACTTCCTGGAAGGCCTGGTCGTCGGCCAGGACTACTCCACCGGCACCTCCGTGGCGCACTGCTCCGCACCCTGCCTCGGCCTGTCCTACCAGACCGACCAGCAGGTCCTGAGCATCATCCTGACCCGGCTCCCGGTCAGCCTCTCGCTGGTGTGCGGCGCGATGGTGCTGTGGCTGGCCCTGGGCGTCGGCACGGGCGTGCTCTCCGTCTGGCGGCGCGGCCGGCTCACCGAGCGGGTGCTGACCGGCCTGACGCTCGCGGGCTGGGCCACGCCGGTCTTCGTCATCGGCCTGGTCCTGATGATCGTCGTCTGCGGCGAACTGCAACTGCTGCCCTTCCCGCAGTACGTGAAGTTCACCGACGATCCCGAGCAGTGGGCGTGGAACCTGCTGCTGCCCTGGTTCTCCCTCGCCCTCATCGAGTCCGCGGCGTTCGCCCGGATGACCCGGGCGTCGATGCTGGAGACCCTGGCCGAGGACCACATCCGGACCTTCCGCGCGTACGGCGTCGGCGAGCGCTCGATCGTCGGCCGGCACGCCCTGCGCGGGGCGCTCGCGCCGGTCATCGCGCTGAACGCCAACAACTTCGGCTCGGCCGTCGGCGGAGCCGTGCTCACGGAGACACTGTTCGGCCTGCCCGGCCTCGGCCAGGAGCTCGTCCACGCCGTCAGCGTGGTCGACCTGCCCGTCGTCGTCGGCATGGTCCTGGTCGTCGGCTTCTTCGTGGTGCTGGCCAACGCCGTCGCGGACGTGCTGTACGCGGTGGCCGACCGACGGGTGGTACTGACGTGAGTCTCGTCCGAGTCAGCGATCTGACCGTCGACTTCGGCGACCTGCGCGCCGTGGACGGGCTGTCGTTCACCCTGGAGGGCGGCGCCGCCCTCGCCCTGGTCGGCGAGTCCGGCTCCGGCAAGTCCACGGTCGCCGCGGCCCTGCTGGGCCTGCATCACGGTACGGGGGCGCGGCTCGGCGGTTCGGTCGAGGTCGCAGGTACCGACGTACAGGCCGCCTCCGACGGCGAACTGCGCAGGCTGCGCGGCACGAAGGCGGCGATGGTCTTCCAGGACCCGCTGTCGTCCCTCGACCCGTACTACGCGATCGGCGACCAGATCGCCGAGGTGTACCGCGTGCACACCCGCGTGTCACGGCGCGCCGCACGCGCGCGTGCCGTGGAGGTGCTCGACCGGGTCGGCATCCCGGACGCCCGGCGCCGGTCCCGGTCCCGCCCGCACGAGTTCAGCGGCGGCATGCGGCAGCGCGCGCTGATCGCCATGGCGCTCGCCTGCGAGCCCGAACTGCTCATCGCGGACGAGCCCACCACCGCCCTCGACGTGACCGTGCAGGCCCAGATCCTCGACCTGCTGCACACCCTGCGCGAGGAGACCGGCATGGGCCTGCTGCTGGTCACCCACGACGTGGGCGTCGCCGCCGAGAGCGTCGACCGGGTGCTCGTCATGCGGCACGGGCGCGTGGTGGAAGACGGGCCGGTCGCGGCTGTGCTCGGCGCGCCCGCCGAGCCGTACACCCGGGAACTGCTCTCCGCCGTGCCGCGCGTGGACGCAGTGCGGGCGCCCTCACAGGTGTCCGAGGAGGTCGTCCTGGAGGCGACCGGCCTGCGCCGCGAGTTCGGGCGCGGGAAGCGGGCGGTCACGGCCGTGGACGACGTGTCGCTGGCCGTGCGCCGGGGCGAGACCCTGGGCGTCGTCGGCGAGAGCGGCAGCGGCAAGACCACCCTCGGCCGGATGCTGGTCGGGCTGTTGGACCCGACGGCGGGGGAGGTCCGGCACGACGGCCACGCACGCGTGGGCGTGGACCCGGCCGTCCAGATGGTGTTCCAGGACCCGGTGTCGTCCCTCAACCCGCGGCGCAGCGTGGGCGAGTCGATCGCCGACCCGCTGCGCGCGCGGGGCGAACGGGACGAGGGGCGCATCCGGGGGCGCGTGATCGAACTGCTGGTGCGCGTGGGGCTCGAAGCGGCGCACTACCAGCGCTATCCGCACGAGTTCAGCGGCGGCCAGCGCCAGCGCGTGGGCATCGCGCGGGCGCTCGCGGCCGACCCGCGGGTCATCGTCTGCGACGAGCCGGTCTCCGCGCTGGACGTCACCACCCAGGCCCAGGTCGTCGCCCTGCTCGGTGAACTCCAGCGCGAACTCGGGCTCGCGCTCGTCTTCGTCGCCCACGACCTCGCCGTCGTGCGCCAGGTGAGCGACCGGGTCGCGGTCATGCGGCGCGGCCGGATCGTCGAGACCGGGCCGGCCGACGAGGTCTACGACAATCCCCGGGACCCGTACACCCGACAGTTGCTGGCCGCCGTGCCGGCGCTCGACCCCGAGGCCGCGGCCCGGCGGCGGGCGGCGCGCCGGGAACTGGCGTCGGCGTGACGTTTCCGCAGATCCGCACGCGGGTCCACGGCGAGACCCGCGTACGGATCCGGGCGTGACGTTCCGCCGTCGCATGGTCGCCTAGCGCGACAGAACGCGACCCGCACGGGAAAGTTACGACCGTTCACCCCTTTTGGTGGCGCGATGGACAACCGTCCGTCGCGCCACCGTCTTGTCCGCATACCTTCGTCCCGCTGCGAGCCACCGAGCCACGGTGGCTCCCCATACGGGAGATCGATCGGGGGTGCACACGTGCGCATCGGACTGCTTACGGAGGGTGGTTATCCGTATGTGAGCGGTGACGCCAGACTCTGGTGCGACCGGCTCGTGCGCGGGCTCGGGCAGCACGAGTTCGACCTCTACGCGCTCAGCCGCACCCGGCGCCAGGAGGACGAGGGCTGGCTGCCGCTGCCGCCGCACGTCAGCAGGGTCCGGACGGCTCCGCTGTGGACCGCCGACGAGGACGGCATCACGTACGGACGGCGCACGCGCCGGCGCTTCGCCGAGAGCTACGGCGAGTTCGTGGGGGTGCTGTGCGCCGGTCCGGCCGCGGCCGACACGGACAGCACGGGCGGCATGGGCGGCGCAGGCGGCTTGAACGGGCCGGGCGGCGCAGGCGGATCGGGCGGCTTGGACGGGCCCGGCGGCGCGGGTGCTGTGCCCGGTTCTCTGGCGGACCGTTTCGGCAATGCGCTCCACGGACTCGCCGAACTCGCCCGTGACGAGGGCGGCCTGGCCGCCGCGCTCCGCTCCGACACCGCCCTGCGCACCTTGGAGCGCGCCTGTCGCGCACCCGGCGCCCTCGGTACGGCGCGCGCGGCCCGCGTGCCCGATCTGCTCACCGTCGCCGCACACCTCGAACGCGCCCTGCGCCCCCTTTCCCTGGACTGGTACGGCGACGACGGCCTCGGCGCGGCCGACCTCTGCCATGCCACCGCCGGCGGCCCGGCCGCCCTGGCCGGCCTGCTCGCCCAGCACTTCTCCGGTGTACCGCTGCTGGTCACCGAGTACGGCGTGCAGCTGCGCTCGCACTACCTCGCCACCGGCCCCGACACGGCCACCCCCGCCGTACGCGCGCTGCTCGCCGCCTTCCACGGCCGGCTCGCCGCCGAGGTCTACCGCCGCGCGGTGATCATCACGCCGGGCAATGCGCACACCCGGCGCTGGCAGGAGCGCTGCGGCGCCGACCGCGCCCGCATCCGCACCGTGCATCCCGGCATGGAGGCCGCCCGCTTCACCGAGGTGGGCGAGGCCCCGGACCGCGCGGAACCGGACACGCTCGTGTGGGTCGGCCGGATCGAGCCGGCCAAGGACCTGGTGTCGCTGCTGCACGCCTTCGCCGAGGTCCGCAAGGAGGAACCCAAGGCGCGGCTGCGGGTCGTGGGCGCCCCGGCGGGGCCGGAGGGCGAGGCCTATCTGGGGCACTGCAGGGCGCTCGCCGCGCAGCTCTTCCCCGACGAGGCCGACGGCGTGCACGCCGTCGGCGACAACCCGGTCTCCTTCGACGAGATGGGCGGACCCGAGGCACCGACCCTCGCCGACGCCTACGCGTCCGGCGCGATCGTCGTCCTGTCCAGCGTCGTCGAGGGCTTCCCGGCGGGACTCGTCGAGGCGATGTTCTGCGGCCGGGCGACCGTCTCCACGGACGTCGGTGCCGTGGTGGAGGCCATCGGCGGCACCGGGCTCGTCGTGCCCCCGCGCAATCCCCGGGCGCTCGCGGAGGCGTGCGTGGCGCTGCTCCGCGACCCCGAGCGCCGCGAGCGCCTCGGAGCCGCCGCGCGCGCCCGAGCGCTCGAACTGTTCACCGTCGAGCAGAACATCGCGGCATTTCACGGCATTTACCTGGAGATCGTCTCGCACTGCCCGGTACGCCGGGTCGTTCTCGACCGGTCGGGCGAGCCCCTGCCGTTCGCCTTCCCGGCCGAGGCCCGCGTACCGGGCCGCTGGACCGGCCCCACGGCCCGCGTCGCCCATCGCGCCGTACCGGGCTGGGCCCTGGGCACCGCCATGCGGCCCACCCCCGTACGGGCCACCCCGCGCACGGCCACCGAGGGGGCGCTGTGAACGGCGACGAGGACGGCACGGTGAACGGCGGCCCGGGAGAGCTGGACCGGCCCGGACGGCCCGGCGCGGCCGACGCCTGGGACGCACGATCGCAGGGGTGGCTCCTGGAGGCCGAGGAGGTCGGCCCGGGGCACGTCTTCCCCGCGGGCGCGGCACCGGCGTCCGACGGGATCCCCCTGGGCGGCCCGGCCGCAGCGCGGGACACCGTCGGCGGCCGCAGAACCACACCCCGCCGAGGCGCCGCCGACCCGGTGAAGGCGCTGATGCACCGGCACCGCGCACTCTGCGAACGGGCCGTGGACCCGCTGGAGATCGCGGCCGGCCTCGAAGCACACGGCGTCACCGACCGCACCGCCTCCCGCTTCCGGCACCGTGACGTCTTCTCCCTCGCGGAAGAGCTCTACGCGCGCGTCCCCCGCGACGAGGACCCCCGCCCGTACCCCGGACCGGCACCCACGCCCCGCGTGCGCGCCGACCGGGCGCTGCTCACCCTCCTCCCGGGCGCCGTGTGCGCGGCGGCCGTGACCGCCGTACGGCTGACCGAGGGCCGCCCCCGCCTCCTGGCGGCAGCCGTCGGCGTGCTCGCCGTGGCCTTGGCCGTACGCCCGGTCCTGCGCCGCGGCCCCCTGGCCGCAGCGGCCCGGACCCCGGCCTGGCGCACCACTACCGGCACCCGTGCGTGGACCTGCTGGCTCCTTGCCTACGCCCTGCTCGGCGACGGCCTGCTGCGGGCCGTCGTGGACGGCGGCCCCGACGGCCTCCCGACCGGCGCGGCCACCGGCCCCTGGCCCGTGACCACGGCTCCCGTCCTCGCCCTCACCCTGGCCTGCGCACCGGCTGCCTGGAGCGCCCACCTCCTCACCGCGGGCGCCCGCCGCAGGCTCGCGGCCAGCCGGGGCCTGGAGGAGTTCACCGGGGCCGTACAGCCGCTGCTGCTCGGCACGTTCGCCCTCTTCCTCGGCGCCCTCACCGCCCTGCTCGCCCTGTGCGGCGCCGCCCTGGGCGAACCCGCGGGCTACCCGGCGGCCCTCGCTCTCGGCGCCCTCCTGCTGCTCGCCCGCCTCCTCGCCGTCCACAACGTCCCGCAGGGCCCCGCCCTCGCCGCCGCGGCCGCCACGGAAGCGGCGGCCCTGGCCCTCGTCCTGGCCGGCCGGCTGCCCGGCTGCGCCTTCCTGGCCGCCCCTGTCGACCACCTGGTCGACGCCTGGGGCGCGGGCGGCATCCCGGCCCTCGCCTGCGGCGCCGCCGCGCTCGCGCTGCTGGTCCGGGCGACCGGCACCCTGACCCGGGCCTCGGCCCACGCGCCGACGGGAGACCCGGAGTGAGCAGAGCCGCCGACCACCTCGCACGCCTCGCCGAGCCGTCCCGGCGGCGGGCCCCCGGCACGCCGCCTGAGGCGACCGCACCACCCCTTGAAGGAGACCACCAGATGACCACCTCCCGACCCGGACCCGGAGCGTCCGGAACCACCGGAAGCGCCGGAACCACCGGAGTCGCCGGAGCACACACCCCGGGAGCCGCGCGATGAGGGTTCTGCTGATCGGAGCCAACGGATACCTCGGCCGCTTCGTCGCCGACCGGCTGCTCGCCGACCCGGCCGTCCAGCTCACCGCGCTCGGCCGCGGCGACGACGCCGACGTCCGCTTCGACCTCGCCACCGGCAGCCCCGGCGCGCTCACCCGCTTCCTCGACGCCGTCCACCCGGGCGTCATCGTGAACTGCGCCGGTGCCACCCGCGGCGGCGCCCGGGAGCTCACCCGGCACAACACCGTCGCCGTAGCCACCGTCTGCGAGGCCCTGCGCCGCAGCGGCTGCGGCGCCCGCCTGGTGCAGGTCGGCTGCAGCGCCGAGTACGGTCCGAGCCAGCCCGGCTCCTCCACCGCCGAGGACGCCGTGCCCCGCCCAGGCGGCCCGTACGGCGTCAGCAAGCTCGCCGCCACCGAACTCGTCCTCGGTTCCGGCCTCGACGCCGTCGTCCTGCGCGTCTTCTCGCCCGCCGGTCCCGGCACCCCGGCCGGCTCACCGCTCGGCCGCCTCGCCGAGGCGATGCGCCGCGCCATGCAGTCCGGGGACGGTGAGCTCAAACTCGGCGGCCTCGGCGCCCAGCGCGACTTCGTCGACGTACGCGACGTCGCCCGTGCCGTCCACGCGGCTTCGCTCTCCGCCGCCCAGGGCGTCATCAACATCGGCTCCGGCCGTGCCGTCCGGCTCCGCGACGCCGCCGCCGTCCTCGCCCGGGTCGCCGGATACGGCGGCGCCCTGCACGAACTGGACGGCCCGCCGGGGCCGCTGCGCGGCGCCATCGGCCACCCCCGGATGGACGGCGAGCACGCGGGCCCGGTCGCGTACCCGTACCCGGACGGCTGCGGCAGCTGGCAGCAGGCCGACGTGCGCTGCGCCCGCGACCGGCTCGGCTGGCGCCCCCGCATCAACCTCGAGGAGTCCCTCGCGGACATCTGGATGGAGGCGGCGTGCCGCATCTGAGCAGCACCAGGGCGGGCGCCGTGACCAACGGCGTCCGCACCGCCGTCGGCGTCCCCGGCTACGCCCACCCCCTGCTCGCCCCCGCCCAGTGGGCCGAACTCACCCGCCCCGGCACACCCCTGCACTGGGTCGTCCTCGACGTGGCGAACGGCCCCGGCAGCCTCCCCGACCCGCACTGCCTGGAGGCGGCCGGCCGGCTCCGCAACGCGGGCGTCCGCGTCCTCGGCCACCTGGACACCGCCTACGGCGCCCGCCCGCACGGCGACCTGCTGACCGATGCCCGCCACTTCCACGACTGGTACCGCGTCGACGGCTTCCTGCTCGACCGCTGCCCCACCGAGCGCTCCGCGCTCCCCGAGATCCGCCGCACGGTCGCGGCGCTCCGCGCCATCGGTGACGGACTCCACATAGTCCTCGGTCACGGCACTCACCCCCACCCGGGTTACGCCGAGAACGCCGACCAACTGGTGACCTTCGCCGGGCCCTGGAGCGACTACCGCTGGTCCCAGGTCGCCGAGTGGACCGCCGACTACCCGCCCGACCGCTTCTGCCACTTCGTGCACGGCATACCCCTCGGCCACCTCGACGAGGCGCTGCGCGTCGCCCGCTGGCAGGGTGCCGCCACGATCTACTTCACCGACCGCACCGATCGCTGGGGCCGGGCGGATCCCTGGGAGGCGATGCCCGGCTACTGGGACGAATTCGTCTCGCGGATCGGAACAGGTGTCTCGGAATGAAGAAGCCCGTGGCAGTGTTACAGGGAGAACAACCGTAGTGATAGACCGACCAACGGAGTCCCCGTGTCGCTGCCACCCCTGGTCGAGCCAGCCTCTGAGCTCACCGTAGACGAGGTCCGCAGGTACTCCCGCCACCTGATCATCCCCGACGTCGGGATGGACGGGCAGAAGCGGCTGAAGAACGCCAAGGTGCTCTGTGTGGGCGCCGGCGGCCTGGGCTCGCCGGCGCTGATGTACCTGGCCGCCGCGGGCGTCGGCACCCTGGGCATCGTGGAGTTCGACGAGGTCGACGAGTCGAACCTGCAGCGCCAGATCATCCACAGCCAGGCCGACATCGGCCGTTCCAAGGCCGAGTCCGCCCGTGACACGGTCAAGGGCATCAACCCGTACGTGGACGTGATCCTTCACGAAGAGCGGCTCGAGGCCGAGAACGTGATGGACATCTTCAGCCAGTACGACCTGATCGTCGACGGCACCGACAACTTCGCCACCCGCTACCTGGTGAACGACGCCTGCGTGCTGCTGAACAAGCCCTACGTGTGGGGCTCCATCTACCGTTTCGACGGCCAGGCCTCGGTCTTCTGGTCCGAGTACGGCCCCTGCTACCGCTGCCTCTACCCGGAGCCCCCGCCGCCGGGCATGGTCCCCTCCTGCGCCGAGGGCGGCGTCCTGGGCGTGCTGTGCGCGTCCATCGGCTCCATCCAGGTCACCGAGGCCATCAAGGTCCTCACCGGCACCGGTGAGCCCCTCGTCGGCCGTCTGATGATCTACGACGCCCTGGAGATGCAGTACCGCCAGGTCAAGGTCCGCAAGGACCCGAACTGCGCGGTCTGCGGCGAGAACCCCACCGTCACCGAGCTCATCGACTACGAGGCCTTCTGCGGCGTCGTCTCCGAGGAGGCCCAGCAGGCGGCCGCCGGCTCGACGATCACTCCCAAGCAGCTCAAGGAGTGGATCGACGACGGCGAGAACATCGAGATCATCGACGTCCGCGAGCCGAACGAGTACGAGATCGTCTCCATCCCGGGCGCCAAGTTGATCCCGAAGAACGAGTTCCTCCTCGGCACCGCCCTGGAAGGCCTGCCCCAGGACAAGAAGATCGTCCTGCACTGCAAGACGGGTGTCCGCAGTGCGGAGGTCCTCGCCGTCCTGAAGTCCGCGGGCTTCGCGGACGCCGTCCACGTCGGCGGCGGCGTGATCGGCTGGGTCAACCAGATCGAGCCGTCGAAGCCGATCTACTGAGCGCCGGTCCACTGAGCACAGGCTCCGCGATGGGCGGGGGCTTCGGGCACGACAGGTGCCCGAAGCCCCCGCCTTCGTCATGAGCAGATCGTGCCGTCCTTCGGGACCGTGCCGCTGACCAGGTAGGCGTTCACCGTCGAGTCCACGCAGTCGCTGCCACTGCCGTACGCGCCGTGGCCCTCGCCCTTCCAGGTCAGCTCGACGCCGACCCCCTTGCCCAGCTCGTCGGCCATCCTCCGGGCGCCCTCGTAGGGGGTGGCCGGGTCGCCGGTGTTGCCGACCAGCAGGATCGGTGCCGCGCCCGGTGCGCTCACGTCCGGGGTGTCCCACTGCCCGGCCACCGGCCAGTCGTGGCACCAGCCGGCCGAGTCCCAGCCCAGGAAGTCCCCGAAGACGGGCGAGACCTTCTCGAACTCCGCCAGCCGCTGCTTCGTCTCGGCGAGCGTCGGCCGCTCCTTGTCGTCCAGGCACGATATGACCCGTTGGGAGTGCGTGGTGGTGCCGTAGTGCCCCGAGGAGTCACGCTCGTTGTACTGGTCCGCGAGCGACAGCAGTTCCGAGCCGTCGCCCTCCTCGGCCGCCCTGAGCGCGCTGGTCAGTGTTGGCCAGCTGTCCTTGCTGTACAGCGGCAGCACGATGCCGGTGACCGCGAGGCTCTGCGTCAGCTTCCGCCCGGAGGACGCGGGCAGCGGTGTGGCGTCCAGTCGCTTCAGCAGATCGGCGATCTTCCGGGAGCCCTGTTCCGGGTCCTGGCCGGTGGACTTGAGGTAGTCGTCCAGGGCCCGCTGGAAGCCGGCGGCCTGGTTCTTCTCCTGGCCGACCGAGTCGGCCGTCGGGTCCACCACCGCGTCCAGGATCAGCCGTCCCACCTTCTTCGGGAACAGGTGGGCGTACACACCGCCCAGTTCGGTGCCGTAGGAGATGCCGAAGTAGTGCATCCTCGTGTCGCCGAGGACCTGGCGCATGAGGTCCATGTCGCGGGCCGTGTCGGTC
Source organism: Streptomyces sp. NPDC090499 (assembly GCF_044769305.1). Taxonomy (NCBI): domain Bacteria; kingdom Bacillati; phylum Actinomycetota; class Actinomycetes; order Kitasatosporales; family Streptomycetaceae; genus Streptomyces; species Streptomyces sp. NPDC090499. Next base: position 170,518 of record NZ_JBIVXP010000012.1, on the reverse strand, counting down.
GTCGAGACATGTGCGATGAGCTTGCCGGCGGCCTTCTCGCAGCCCTTGCCGAAGTCCGCGGCGTCCTGGAAGTACGCCGTCTCCTCGGCCGCGGTGTCCGGAGTCGAATCGACCGACTCGGCGCGCTGGATGTCCTTGTCGCTGCGGCAGCGGATCCCCTCGCTGGCCCCCACCCCGCGCGGGTCCCAGCTCACCAGGTCGTACCGCTCGCGCAGCGCGGAGACGGTGCCGGCGAAGTACGGCATCGTCGAGACGCCGGAGCCGCCGGGCCCGCCGAAGTTGAAGAGCAGCGAGCCGATCCGCTTCCCCTGCCCGCCGCTCGCCTGCTCCCGGATCAGCGCCAGCCCTATCGTCTCCCCGTCCGGCTTCGCCCAGTCCAACGGCACCTTGAGCGTCGCGCACCGCCATGTGTCCCCGGGCGCTGCGGAGTCCGAAGTGGCCTTGCAGCGGCCCCAGTCGAGCTTCTGGGAGGTGAGGGAAGCGGGCAGGGCTGTCGAGCCCGTCGAGCCTGTTGCGGTCGCCGTGGCGGCCGACGGCTGCCCGGACGAGGCCTTCCCCTCGTCGTCACCCCCACCCGACGACCCACTGCTGCACCCGGCCACGAGCAGCCCCGCGGCAACAGCCGCCGCCCACCGTACATATCGCAACATGCGCGTACACCCCCCACACGGGCTCTCCGCACATTCGTTGCGGGAGAGCGGTCAGGCCATAGTAGGCGGATCGGGAGGGGGCCGTTTCAGCCTGTGGATAACCTTTTGACCTGCATGTTTACGGCGCCTCTTGGGGACACGGGGAAGTACGCGACCAGCCCCCGCCGACGTGGGGACCTACGTGCAGACCGAGCCCGCCCTCGGCACCGTCCCCTCCAGCAGATAGCCGTTCACGGCCCCCTGCACGCACTTGTTCTTGCTGTCGTACGCCCCGTGTCCCTGCCCCTTGTAGGTCAGTTCGACCCCGACGCCCTTCCCGAGCGCGTCGACCATCTTCTTCGCACCCTCGTACGGCGTCGCCGGATCCCCCGTGTTGCCCACGACCAGGATCGGCGCCGCCCCGGGCGCGCTGACGTCGGGGTGGTCGGCGGCCCCCGGCACCGCCCAGTCGGTGCAGCTGACCATGCCCCAGGCGAGGTAGTCGCCGAACAGCGGGGAGGCGGCGCGGAACTCGGGCAGCTTCTGCTGGACGTAGTCGGCGGTGTACCGGGGCTTCTCGTCGGCGCAGTTGACGGCGATGTTCGCCGCGGTGATGTTGCTGTACTCGCCGTTCTCGCTGCGGCCGTTCATCGAGTCGGACAGCAGCATCAGGATCTTCCCGTCGCCGTCGTACGCCTCTTCGAGCCCCTCGGTGAGGTACTCCCAGAAGTCCTTGGAGTACAGGGACTGCGCGATGCCGTTGGTGGCGGCGGACTGGGTGAGCTGGCGGGGCAGGATGCCCGGGATCGGCTTCCTGTCGAGGTCCGCGAGGAGCCCCGCGATACGGTCCTTCACGTCCTGCGGGGTGTCGCCGATCGGGCATTCCGTCGTCTTCGAGGTGCAGTCCTCGGCGAAGTTGTCGAGTGCGAGCTGGAAGCCGTTCGCCTGCCCGAGCGAGCTCTGCTCCGGGTCCTGGGTGGGGTCGACGACGCCGTCGAAGACGGCCCGGCCCACGTTCTTCGGGAACAGGTGGGCGTAGACGCCGCCGAGTTCGGTGCCGTAGGAGATGCCGAAGTAGTGCATCTTCGCGTCGCCGAGGACCTGGCGCATCAGGTCCATGTCGCGGGCCGCGTCGGTGGTGCGGACGTGCGGCAGGATCGCCTTGGAGTTCTTCTCGCAGGCGGCGTTGAACTGCTTGGTGCGGCTGATCAGCTGGGCGCGCTCGGCGCTGGTGTCGGGCGTCGCGTCCTGCTGGAAGTAGTTGTCGAGCTGGGTGTCGTTCTCGCACTCGACGGGGTCGCTGCGGCCCACTCCGCGCGGGTCGAAACTGACGAGGTCGTAGCGGGTGCGCAGGGCCGCGTAGTCCGTGCCGAACGCGGGGAGCGTGGTGACGCCGCTGCCGCCGGGTCCGCCGAAGTTGAAGATCAGGGAGCCGATCCGCTTGCTCGCGTCGCCGCTGGCCCTGGCCCGGATCAGGGCGAGGCCGATGGTGGCGCCCTTCGGTTTCGACCAGTCCAGGGGCGCCTTCATGGTGGCGCACTCCCAGGTGCCGCCGCTGGGCAGCGGTGACGGCGCGTCGCCGCCGCCCTCGGCCTCGTCGGGCGCCGGGCAGTTCTTCCAGTCCAGTTTCTGCGCCGCCAGATCCCCGTCCTTGGCACCGTCGCTGCACCCGGTCAGCGAGGAGGCCAGCACCAGGGCGGCGGTCAGGGCGGCGACACGGATCCGGAAGGGGTTCGGCATGCTCCCATCCTGGGGTCGCGCACAGCCACGCGCGCGGGGCACGAGCCGTCCGAGGTACGACCCCGGAGCGCGCCCTTGCGGGATGCGGAGTACGACCCTAGAGCGCGCCCTTGCGGGAGAGGTGGTTGAAGGCCAGCCAGCCCGGCAGGACCGGCAGCCACAGGGTCAGCAGCCGGTACAGCAGGACGGCGGGCGCGGCGACCTCCTTGGGCAGGCCGACGGCGATCAGGCCGACGGTCAGGGTCGCCTCCACCGCGCCGACACCGCCCGGGGTCGGTGCCGCGGAGCCGAGCGCGTTGCCGGCGAGGAAGACGACCGCGACGCTGGCGATGCTCAGCGAGGTCGACTCGTCGCCGAACGCGCGGATGGAGGCGTCCAGGCACATCACGAAGCAGGCGGTCAGCAGCAGCATGCCGCCGATGCCGGTGACGAGCTTCTGCGGGCGCTGCAGCACGTCCAGCATGCGCGGCACGACACCCGCGAAGAGCGACCGCACGCGCGTGCTGACGAACTTCCGCAGGAACGGCACCGAGGTCACCACGAGGACCAGCACCGCGACGGTCAGCAGGCCCGCGATGACCGTGCGGGACGGGGACAGCGACGGGGTCTTCTCGGTGCCGGTCAGATAGCCGAAGGACAGCAGCATCAGGATGTGACAGCCGAGCGAGAACAGCTGCGAGGCACCCACGCTCGCGACCGCGAGCCCGGGGCGCACGCCCGCGCGCTGCAGGAAGCGCGTGTTGAGGGCGACACCGCCGACCGCGGCGGGTGCGACGATCTTCACGAACGACCCCGCGAGCTGCGCGGCCACGGTCCGCACGAACGGCACCCGCTCCGGCACGAACCCGAGCAGCGACATCGCGGCGGCGACGTAGCTGATCGCCGAGAACAGCACCGCGGCGATCACCCAGCCCCACTGGGCGTTCGCGACCAGGGGGCCGAACTCGATGTGGGTGAGCTGGGTCAGCAGGTAGTACCCGCCGATCGCGCCGGCGATGACGCTGATCAGCGTACGCGGCCGCACCCGCTCCAGGCGGGCCGGCTCCACGGGCGCCTGCGGCCTGATCTTCAGCACCTGGTGCCGGATCTGGGTGAGCAGGTCCTCCTCGCGGGCCTCTTCCAGCGCGTCGTCCAGAGCCCGCTTCTCGGCCCGCTGCTCCGCGCGCACCGTCTTCTTGTCGGGCTTCCCTGCCTCCTCGGCGCGGGCCTGCTTGGCCTGCCGGGACGCCTCCAGGACCGCGTCCCGTTCGCGCTGGGCGCGCTCCCTGGCCAGTCTGCGCAGCGTCGCGCGCGTGGAGCGCGTGAGCGCGATCGGCTGGAGCATCGGCAGGCAGTCGGCGACGGCGTCCGGGCCGAGCACGCCGACCGCCGAGGCCACCGCCCGCTCGGCGCCCACCCTGAGCCCGAGCGTGGTGACGAGCTGGGCGACGTCCATGCGCAGCAGCAGTTCACCGGCCGCGATCTCGCCGCCGCGCAGGTCGGTGAGGATCACGGTGCCGGAACGATCCACCAGGATGGCGTCGCCCGCGAGCCTGCGGTGCGCGATCCGGCGCGACTGCAGTGCCTGTACCTGGTGCCAGGTGTGGCGCAGCAGTTCGTCGGTGATCTCCTCGTCGGCCAGCGAGTCGAGGGTGCGGCCGCCGGTGTGCTCGTAGACGAGCATCACGGCGTCGGGGCCCAGCTCGGAGGTGGCGATCAGCTTGGGCGCGTTGGCGCCGGCCGCGATCGCCGCGTACGCGAGCAGGGCCTCCTGCTCCAGGGCCTGGCGCAGGGACTGCAGGCTGGAGCGGGTGGCGAAGCCGCGCAGCGTCAGGTTGCGCCACGCGCGGTAGAAGAAGCCCTGGGCCTGCTGTTCCCGGTCGACGACCGTGACGTCCAGCGGCGGGCCGTCCTCCAGGGTGACGAAGTAGCGCCGGCCCCGGTCGCCGTTCTCGGTGTCCAGGGCCTCCTCGCGGGCCGCGCCGACCGGGTGGAAGCCGACGTGCCTGAGGCCCGCCAGCAGGGTCCGTCCGGTGGGACGGACGTTCGGGGAGCCGACGGCGTACAGCGTGCCGTAGGCGACCGTCCAGCCGATCATTACCGTGAGGATGATCGAGAACGGTGTGGTGTAGCCGGTGACGAGCATGGAGAACGCGTCGAGCAGCAGCACGATCCACAGCACCGAGCGCCATCTCGGCCGCCGGGACATGCCGACCGCCGTCATGTAGGCGATGACGGGTGCGAGATAGCCGTGCACCGGGTCGGTGAGGGCGTGGATGTCACCGGGGGAGGGCTGGGTCAGCGCCTCCTGGATCGAGCCCGGGGCGGCCCGCGCGACCCACAGGTCGGTGGCGAGGGTCACGCCGTGCGCGAGGACGGCCGCGAGCACGCCGTCGGCGATGCGCAGCCCGTCCCGCTTGATCAGTCGCTCGATCGCGAACGCCACCGGTACCAGCAGGATCGCGATGCTGGAGGCCAGCCCCGCGAACCTGATCAGCAGGTCCGGGGCCTGTCCGGTGCCCTTGTTGATGTCCTGTTCCAGCCCGGAGGTGGTGCCGTGCGCGAACGCGGCGATGCCGAGCAGCACGGCGACGGCCAGCACACCGACCAGGAGCCGCATGAGGTCGGAGGGGCGGTGCACGCGCGCGGGGAGCAGCGGTTCGTCGCCCTCCACCTCGTCGGCGTGCGCCTCGTCGCACCCGTGTTCCGCCTCGGCTTCCGCCTCGACGGCGCCGGGGTCCGCGGCGTCCGGCTGCCCGTCGTCCGGGTGCGCGGTGCCGGATCCGGGGGCGTCCGGGCGTGCGGCAGCGTCAGAGGTGCTCGCCCCGCCCTCGGGGTGCACGCCCTGCTGCTCGGTCGTCTCTTCTTGATCTCGTATCACCAGTCACCGCCCGCACGATGGTGGCATGCTCCACCGACACCCGGGGGCATCAGGGTGCAGATGCGGGGGCGCACAGTCTGCCCCAAGCGCCGCGAGAGGGCGAGGCGGCGGCCCGCCGCGGACCGCGCCGGTTGTCGGTGGGGTGCGGCAGGATGGGGCGAATGAGCGAGCAGAGCCTTCCCGAGGACGCCCGAGAGGGGTACACGGACGAGCTGCCCGAGTACGCCGAGCGGGTCCTGGAGGTCGCCGAGCGGATCCCGCCCGGACGCGTGATGACGTACGGCGACGTCGCGGAATGGCTGGACGACGAGAGGGGCGAGCGCGAAGCGCTCTCCGGCAAGGGCGGTGGTGGGCGACGGGAGGGCGGGCCGCGCCAGGTCGGGCGGGTGATGTCCCTCTACGGCGGTGCCGTCCCCTGGTGGCGGGTGGTGCGCGCCGACGGAGTCCTGCTCCCGGGCCACGAGCTGGGCGCGCTGGACAACTACCGTGCCGAGGGGACCCCGCTGAAGGAGGCGAGCAGGGCCGCGGAGGGCCATCTGCCGCGGCTCGACATGAAGCGGGCGCGGTGGGACGGCGGTGCGGACGCAGGGGCTCACATCTGACAGCTTCCGCCATCGGAGGCCCTCGGTGGGAACCTGTGGCCCGTACGAGGGACACCGGGGACGTCCGTGGCATGACGTACGTTCGTGGGATGTGCGGCGCGCGTGCCGCACGTGCCCGCGGAGGCGGACGGGAAGAAGCAGAAGCTCTGCTTGTGTCCGGTTCGTCGGCGTAGCGTCGGCTGCGCGTGTCCCGCTCACCCCGCGGCCACCCCCGCGCCCGCGCACCGACCAGCACACCCACCAGGACCGGCGAACCACGTGAGCTCCTCTTCCTCCACCAGGCGCCTGCCGCACCAACAGGGGCGGCAGGGGAACCGTGGCGCTTACCGACTGGTCCGTACCCCGCCGGCCGACGTGGATCCCCCTCGTCTGGACGCCGCGCAGCGCGCCGTGGTTGACCACGCAGCCGGCCCGCTGCTCGTCCTCGCGGGTCCCGGCACCGGCAAGACCACCACCCTGGTGGAGTCCGTGGCCGCGCGCATCGCCCGCGGCGCGGACCCCGAGCGGATCCTGGTGCTGACCTTCAGCCGGAAGGCGGCCGTCGAGCTGCGCGACCGCATGGCCCTGCGGGTCGGCGCGGCCCGCGCGCCCCGGGCGACCACCTTCCACTCGTACTGCTACGCCCTGGTCCGCGCCCACCAGGACAGCGGCCTGTTCGTGGACCCGCTGCGGCTGCTGTCCGGTCCCGAGCAGGATGTCGCCGTCCGCGAGCTGCTGGCAGGCCAGCCCGACCTGGAGCGGCTCGGGCTGAACCACGTGCGCTGGCCCGACGAGCTGCGCGCCTGCCTCACCACCCGGGGTTTTGCCGACGAGGTCCGCGCGGTCCTCGCCCGCAGCCGCGAACTGGGCCTGGACCCGGCCGCCCTGGACGCCTTCGCCCGCCGTATCGGGCGCCCCGACTGGCGGGCGGCGGCCGCCTTCCTCGCCGAGTACCTCGACGTCCTCGACCTCCAGGGCGTCCTCGACTACGCCGAACTCGTCCACCGCGCGGTGCTGCTCGCCCACCGCCCCGAGGTCGCCCTCGACCTCGCGGGCCGCTACGACGCGGTGTACGTCGACGAGTACCAGGACACCGACCCGGCCCAGGTGCGCCTGCTGCACGCCCTGGCCGGCGGCGGCCGCACCCTGGTCGCGTTCGGCGACCCGGACCAGTCGATCTACACGTTCCGCGGCGCCGACGTGAACGGCATCCTGGACTTCCCGTCCGCCTTCGCGCGCGTGGACGGCCGTCCCGCCCCGGTGCAGGTGCTGCGCACGTCCCGCAGGTCCGGGGCCGGCCTGTTGGCCGCGACCCGGCTGCTGACCCAGCGGATGCCGCTGACCCGGCTGCCCGCCGACAAGGTGCGCGCGCACCGCGGGCTGGCCGCCGAGCAGGACGGCGGCCGCGTCGAGGTCTACACGTACCCGACCTCCGGCACCGAGCTGGACAACATCGCCGACATCCTGCGCCGGGCGCACCTGGAGGACGGCGTCCGCTGGAGCGACATGGCCGTCCTGGTGCGCGCCGGGGCGCACACCATCCCCACGATCCGCCGCGCCCTCACCGCGGCCGGCGTGCCCCTGGACATCGACGGCGACGACGTGCCGCTGCGCCACGAACCGGCGGTGGCGCCGCTGCTGACGGCGCTGCGGGCAGTGGCGGAGGCCGATGCGGTGCCCGATGCGGTGCCCGATGCGGAAGAGGGCGGCTTCCGGCTCGGCACCGAGACCGCGCTCACCCTGCTCACCTCGCCCCTCGCCGGCATGGACGCGGCCGACCTGCGGCGCCTCGGCCGTGCCCTGCGCGACGAGGAGCGCGCCGCCGGCAACGCCTTCCCGCCCCCCTCGGACGAACTGCTCGCGCGGGCGCTCGCCGAGCCCGAACGCCTTGCCGTGCACGACCCCGGGTACGCCCGCGGGGCGCAGCGGCTCGGCGCGTTGCTCAGCAAGGCCAGGGAGCGCCTCGCGGGCGGCGGTACGGCCGAGGAGGCGCTGTGGGTCCTGTGGAACGGCACGCCCTGGCCCTCCCGCCTGGAGCGCTCCGCCCGGCGCGGCGGCGCGGCCGGCCGCAACGCCGACCGTGACCTGGACGCCGTGTGCGCGCTGTTCGCCACGGCCGCCCGCGCGGAGGAGCGCAGCGGCGGCCGGGGCGCGCTGAACTTCCTCGCGGAGATCGAGGCCGAGGACATCGCTGCCGACACCCTCGCCGGCCGCGCGGTACGCCCCGACGCCGTACGCCTGATGACCGCGCACCGCGCCAAGGGCCTGGAGTGGCGCCTGGTCGTGGTGGCCGGGGTCCAGGAGGGCCTGTGGCCCGACCTGCGCCGCCGCGGCTCGCTCCTGGAGGCCGACCGCATCGGCCGCGACGGACTCGCCGAACCGCTCACCCCGGGCGCGCTGCTCGCCGAGGAGCGCCGCCTGTTCTACGTCGCCGCCACGCGCGCGCGTGAACGTCTCGTCGTCACCGCCGTGAAGGCCCCCGCGGACGACGGCGACCAGCCCTCCCGGTTCCTCACCGAACTGGGCGCCGAACCCCAGGACGTCACCGGGCGCCCCCGCCGCCCGCTCGCCGTGGCCGCCCTGGTCGCCGAGCTGCGCGCTACCACCGTCGACCCGCGCGTATCCGACGCCCTGCGGGAGGCCGCCGCCCGCCGCCTGGCCCGGCTGGCCGCCCTCGCCGACGAGGACGGCCGCCCGCTGGTGCCGTCCGCCCACCCCTACCGCTGGTGGGGCATGTTCGAGCCGACCGAGAGCAAGGTGCCGCTGCGCGACCGCGACCAGCCCGTGGTGCTCTCCGGCAGCGCCCTCGACCAGCTCGCCAACACCTGCAGCCTGCAGTGGTTCCTGGGCCGCGAGGTGAAGGCCGACGCGCCCGCCACCACCGCCCAGGGGTTCGGCAACGTCGTGCACGTCCTCGCCGACGAGGTCGCCTCCGGGCGCACCCCCGCCGACCTCGCCGTCCTCATGGAACGGCTGGACTCGGTGTGGAACGCGCTCGCCTTCGACGCGCCCTGGAAGTCGGCACAGGAGAAGGACAACGCGCGCGTGGCGCTCGAACGCTTCCTGAAGTGGCACGTCCTGGACCGCACCGCGCGCACCCCGGTCGTCAGCGAGCAGGACTTCGACGTCACCCTGGAGGCGGGCGACTACGAGGTACGCATCCGCGGTCAGATGGACCGGGTGGAGGCGGACGGCGAGGGACGCGCGTACGTCGTCGACTTCAAGACCGGCAAACAGGCACCCAGCGCGGCCGAGGTGGCCCGGCACCCCCAGCTCGCCGTCTACCAGCTCGCGGTCCGCGAGGGCGCCGTCGACGAGGCCTTCGACGGGGTACGGCCGGAGCCGGGCGGCGCCGAACTGGTCCATCTCCGGCAGGGCGCCGCCCAGCGGGACGGCGGCGAGACCCTGCCCAAGGTGCAGGCGCAGGAACCGCTGGAGGGGGAGTGGGTCGGAGAACTGCTGGCCTCCGCCGCCGGCAAGGTCCTCGACGAACGGTTCGCGCCGACCACCGGCCAGCACTGCACCCACTGCGCCTTCCGCGCCTCGTGCAGCGCGCGGCCGGAGGGGCGGCACGTGGTGGAGTGAGCGCCGCCGTGTCAGCGGCAGCGCCGTTTTATCGATTGTCAGTGGCCGCCGCTAGCCTCTTTCCTCATGCCCGCCCGTATCACCGACCCCGAGCAGCTCAAGGAGCTCCTCGGCATCCCGTTCACCCCGGAGCAGACGGGCTGCATCGTCGCGCCGCCCGCCCCGCAGGTGATCGTGGCCGGGGCCGGGTCGGGCAAGACGACGGTGATGGCGGCCCGCGTGGTCTGGCTGGTCGGCACCGGGCAGGTGGCCCCGGAGCAGGTCCTCGGCCTGACCTTCACCAACAAGGCGGCCGGTGAACTCGCCGAACGCGTCCGCAAGGCGCTCGTCAGGGCCGGCGTCACCGACCCCGACGTCATCGACCCGGACAACCCGCCCGGCGAGCCCGTCATCTCCACGTACCACGCCTTCGCGGGCCGGCTGCTGACCGACCACGGCCTGCGCATCGGCCTGGAGCCGGCCTCCCGGCTGCTCGCCGACGCCACCCGCTACCAGCTCGCCGCGCGCGTGCTGCGCGAGGCCCCCGGCCCCTACCCGGCGCTCACCCGGTCCTTCGCCGACCTGGTCAGCGACCTGCTCACCCTCGACTCCGAGCTCGCCGAACACCTGGTACGCCCCGAGGACCTGCGGGCCTGGGACGCCGGGCTGCTGAACACCCTGGCGGGCGTCAGGCTCGGCAATGCCGACCTGCGCAAGGTCCCCGAGGCGGCCGCCGCGCGCCGCGAACTGGCCGAGCTGGTCGTCCGCTACCGGGCCGCCAAGCGGGAGCGGGACCTGCTCGACTTCGGTGACCAGATCGCGCTGTCCGCGTCGCTGGCCGGCATCGCCGAGGTGGGCAGGGTGCTGCGCGACGAGTTCCGGGTCGTGCTCCTCGACGAGTACCAGGACACCTCGGTCGCCCAACGCGTGCTTCTCGCGGGCCTGTTCGGCGCCGGCACCGGCCACCCCGTGACCGCGGTCGGCGACCCCTGCCAGGCCATCTACGGCTGGCGCGGCGCCTCCGTCGCCAACCTGGACGACTTCCCCGAGCATTTCGCGCACGCCGACGGCCGCCCCGCCACCCGCCAGGCGCTCAGCGAGAACCGCCGCAGCGGCGGCCGCCTCCTCGACCTCGCCAACGGCCTCGCCGAGCCGCTGCGCGCCCTGCACGCGGGCGTGGAAGCACTGCGCCCCGCCCCCGGCGCCGAGCGGGACGGCACGGTCCGCTGCGCTCTGCTGCGCACCCACGCCGAGGAGATGGACTGGATCGCCGACTCGGTCGCCCACCTCGTCCGCACCGGCACGGCACCCGGCGAGATCGCGGTCCTGTGCCGCACGGCGACCGACTTCGCGGAGATCCAGGGCGCGCTCGTCGCCCGCGACGTCCCCGTCGAGGTGGTCGGCCTCTCCGGACTGCTGCACCTGCCCGAGGTCGCCGACCTCGTCGCCGTCTGCGAGGTGCTCCAGGACCCGGGCGCCAACGCCTCCCTGGTCCGGCTGCTGACCGGCCCGCGCTGGCGCATCGGCCCCCGCGACCTCGCCCTCCTCGGCCGCCGTGCGCGGCTGCTGGTGTCCCACGCGCGCGTGGGCGAGGCCGACGACCCGGACCGCAGGCTCGCCGAGGCCGTGGAGGGGGTCGACCCCGCCGAGGTGATATCGCTCGCGGACGCCCTGGACACGTTCCTGGAGCTGCCGTTCGACGGCGACCGGCCCGGCCAGGGGGACGACGGGCTGCCGTTCTCGCCGGACGCGCGCGTGCGCTTCGCCCGCCTCGCCACCGAGCTGCGCGAGCTGCGCCGCTCCCTGTCCGACCCGCTGATGGACGTCCTGCACCGCGTCCTCGCCGTCACCGGCCTGGAGGTGGAGCTGTCAGCGTCCCCGCACGCGCTGGCCGCCCGCCGCCGCGAGACCCTGTCGAACTTCCTGGACGTCGCCGCCTCCTTCGCGGCCGGCGACCAGGAGGCGACCCTGCTCGCCTTCCTCGCCTTCCTGCGCACCGCCGCCCAGTACGAGAAGGGCCTCGACAACGCCCTGCCCGGCGGCGAGAACACCGTCAAGGTGCTCACCGCGCACAAGTCCAAGGGCCTGGAGTGGGACGTCGTCGCCGTCCCCGGACTGGTCAGGGGCACCTTTCCGAGCAGCCAGGGCCGCGAGAAGTGGACCGCCCAGGCCAAGGTGCTCCCGCACGCCCTGCGCGGCGACAGCGCCACCCTGCCCGACGTCGAGGCCTGGGACTCGCGGGGCATGAAGGCCTTCCACGAGGCCATGAAGGACCACCAGCACACCGAGGAACTCCGCCTCGGCTACGTCACCTTCACCCGCCCCCGGTCCCTGCTCCTCGGCTCCGGCCACTGGTGGGGCCCCAGCCAGAAGAAGCCGCGCGGTCCCTCCGACTTCCTCCAGGCCCTGTACGGGCACTGCACCGCCGGGCACGGCGAGATCGAGGCCTGGGCCGACGAACCGGAGGAGGACGAGGAGAACCCGGCCCTGCACACGGCGGGCGCCGACCAGGTCTGGCCGCTGCCGCTGGACACGGCCGCCCTGACCCGCCGCCGCGCGGCCGCCGAGACCGTCCTCGCCCACCTGGACGCCCTCACGGCGGGAACCGGCGCAGGCACTCCCGACGGCCACGGCCCTGCCGCCGTCGAGGACCCGGACTGGCCCCCGCCGCCCGAGGACGAGGATCCCGACCCCTACGAGGACGGTCCCCCGGCCCCGGACTCCGCCGACTGGGACTCCTGGAGCACCGACCGCCCCGTGGTCCCGCACCAGGCCGTGCCCGTGGTCCCGCACCAGGCCCTGCCCGAGACCATGCCCGCCGAGCGCACGCCCCCGCGCACGCCGTATCGCGACAGCGCCCGGGAAGGCGCCCGGGAAGGCGCCCGGGAAAGCGCTCGGGAACCCGAGCCCATCCTCCCCGTCCCCGAAGAAGCCCCCCTCACCCCCGAGGAGGCCCGCACCATCGCCTCCTGGGACCGCGACCTCGACGCGCTCACCGGAGAGCTGCTGCGTGCCCGCCGGACCGTCACCGACGTCCCCCTGCCCGCCGCGCTCTCCGCGACCCAGCTGATGCGGCTGGCCGAGGACCCGGACGGGCTCGCACAGGAACTCGCGCGCCCCATGCCGCGCCCCCCGCAGCCGGCCGCACGCCGGGGCACCCGCTTCCACGCCTGGGTGGAGGCCCGCTTCGAGGAGCTCACGCTGCCCATGCTGGAGCCCGACGAGCTGCCCGGCAGCGACGCCGAGATCGCCGACGAACGCGACCTCGAAGCCCTCAAGGAGGCCTTCGAACGCACCGAGTACGCTCACCGCACGCCGTACCGCGTCGAGGCCCCCTTCCAGCTCTCCCTCGCCGGCCGGGTCGTCCGAGGCCGTATCGACGCCGTCTACCGCACGGACCACGGCGACGGGGCGACGTACCGGACGACGTACGAGATCGTCGACTGGAAGACCAGCCGCGTCCGCCCCGCCGACCCGCTCCAGTTGGCGATCTACCGGATCGGCTGGGCCGAGCAGCAGGGCGTGCCGCCCGAGTCGGTCACGGCCGCGTTCGTGCACGTGCGCACCGGTGAGGTCGAACGACTGGACGGTCTGCCGGACCGGGCCGCGCTGGAAAGGCTGATCGTCGGACAAGCTGCCGGACGGGTTGTCGGGCAAGCCGAGTGTGACGAACCGCCCGCCGAGGATGTCGGTCCGGGCCGATAGGCTCGTGACCATGAGCCAGACCCCGGACAGCGCTGTCCGTACGTACATCGAGCAGCACCGCGCCGCCTTCCTCGCCGACCTCGCCGAATGGCTGCGCATCCCCTCCGTGTCGGCCCAGCCCGACCACGCCCCCGATGTACGCCGCAGCGCCGACTGGCTCGCCGCCAGACTGACGGAGACCGGCTTCCCGACCGCCGAGGTCTGGGAGACACCGGGCGCCCCGGCCGTCTTCGCCGAGTGGCCCGCCGGGGACCCGGACGCGCCCACGGTCCTGGTCTACGGCCATCACGACGTCCAGCCCGCCGCCCGCGAGGACGGCTGGGACAGCGACCCCTTCGAACCGGTCGTCCGGGACGGCCGGCTCCACGCGCGCGGGGCGGCCGACGACAAGGGCCAGGTGTTCTTCCACACACTCGGAGTCCGCGCCCACCTCGCCGCCACCGGCCGCACCGCACCCGCCGTCAACCTCAAGCTGCTCATCGAGGGCGAGGAGGAGTCCGGCTCGCCGCACTTCCGGGCCCTGGTCGAGCAGCACGCCGAGCGGCTCGCCGCCGACGCCGTGATCGTCTCCGACACCGGTATGTGGTCCGAGGACACCCCCACCGTGTGCACGGGTATGCGCGGGCTCGCCGAGTGCCAGGTCGTCCTGCACGGCCCCGACCAGGACATCCACTCCGGTGCCTTCGGCGGCGCCGTCCCCAACCCCGCCACCGTCGCGGCCCGCCTGGTCGCCGCCCTGCACGACGAGCACGCGCGCGTGGCGATCCCCGGCTTCTACGACGGCATCGTCGAGCTCAGCGACCGTGAACGGCAGCTCTGGGCCGAGCTGCCGTTCGACGAGGAGAGCTGGCTGCGCGAAGCGCACTCGTACGCCACCGAGGGCGAGGCCGGGCACACCACCCTGGAGCGGGTCTGGGCCCGTCCCACCGCCGAGGTCAACGGCATCGGCGGCGGCTACCAGGGCCTCGGCAGCAAGACGATCATCCCGTCCTCGGCCCTGCTGAAGCTGTCGTTCAGGCTGGTCGCCGGGCAGGAGCCCGAGCACATCGAGAAGATCGTCCGGGCCTGGGTCACCGAGCGGATCCCCGCCGGGATCCGCGCCGACATCGCCTTCCTGCCGGCCACGCGCCCGTGCCTGACCCCGCTCGACCATCCCGGCCTGCAGTCGCTCGCCCGCGCCATGGGCCGGGCCTTCGGGCAACCGATCCGGTTCACCCGATCGGGTGGCTCGGGACCCGCCGCGGACCTCCAGGACGTCCTCGGCGCACCCGTTCTCTTCCTGGGCATCTCCGTCCCCTCCGACGGCTGGCACGCCCCGAACGAGAAGGTCGAGCTGGACCTCCTCCTCAAGGGCGTCGAGACCAGCGCCTACCTGTGGGGCGACCTCGCCGAGAACTGGCGCCATGCCCCCTGAGCCGCCTACGCCGTCCGGAGCGGCACCGCGGGCGGGGCACACTGGAAGGGCCGCCCCGCCGGCCCCGCCCCACCCGTTCTCCTCCCGCCCTTCGTCCCGCTGAACCGCCCGCTGAAACATCCGTTGCACTGGGGGAGTTGGAAGCACCCGTGACCACCTGGACCGACCACACAGCCGACCGACCCATCTCGCTCACCGCCCCGAGCGGCATCGACCGCGCCGCCCACCACCGGCTCGACGAAGCCTGGCTCGCGGCGGCGTGGAGCCACCCCGACACCCGCTGTTTCGTGGTCTCCGGCGGCCAGGTCCTCATCGACGAGACGCCCGACGGCCGCACCGAACTCGTCATGACGCCCTCCTTCGAGGCCCCCCTCACCGAGGCGCACCGCTACTTCCTGGGCACCGACGAGGACGGCGTCAGCTACTTCGCCCTCCAGAAGGACGCCCTGCCCGGCCGCATCGACCAGTCCGCGCGCCCGGCCGGCCTGCGCGAGGCCGGACTGCTGCTGTCCCCCCGGGACACCGGCCTGATGGTGCACGCGGTCGGCCTGGAGAACTGGCAGCGCACCCACCGCTTCTGCTCGCGCTGCGGCGAGCGCACGGTGATCGCCGCCGCCGGCCACATCCGCCGCTGCCCCGCCTGCGGCGCCGAGCACTACCCGCGCACCGACCCCGCCGTGATCATGGCCGTCACCGACGAGGACGACCGCATCCTGCTGGGCCGCCAGGTCCACTGGCCCGAGGGCCGCTTCTCCACGCTCGCCGGCTTCGTGGAGCCCGGCGAGTCCATCGAGCAGGCGGTGCGCCGCGAGGTCTTCGAGGAGGCCGGGATCACCGTCGGCCCGGTCGAGTACGTCGCCAGCCAGCCCTGGCCGTTCCCGTCCAGTCTGATGCTCGGCTTCATGGCCCGCGCCACCACGACCGAGGTGACCGTCGACGGCGACGAGATCCACGAGGCCCGCTGGTTCTCCCGCGACGAACTCCGCGCGGCCTTCGACTCCGGCGACGTCCTGCCGCCGTACGGGATCTCGATCGCGGCCCGCCTGATCGAGATGTGGTACGGCAAGCCGCTGCCCACGAGGAGCTTCGTCTGAGACGGCCGTCATGACCGCAGAGGAGTACTGGAACCACAACGTCCACTACCACCCCGTGGTCCTGGACGCGGTGCCGGACGGCTGCCGCGCCGCCCTGGACGTCGGCTGCGGCGACGGCCTGCTCGCCGCCAAGCTCGCGACCAGAGCGGAGTCGGTGACCGGCGTGGACCGGTCGGCGGAGATGATCAGACTGGCGCAGAAGCGGGACGCCGGGAACGTCACCTTCGTCGAGGGCGACTACCTCGACGGGGCCGCCCTGGACGAGGAGGGCTACGACTTCGTCAGCGCGGTCGCCGTCATCCACCACGCCCCCTTCGACGACGCCATCGACCGGCTGGTGGGGCTGCTCGCGCCCGGCGGCCGGCTGGTCGTCGTCGGCCTGGCGTACAACCGCACCCTCCTGGACTGGACGATCAGCGGCTGCGGAGTCCCCGCGAGCCGGCTGAACGCGCGCCTGCGCGGCGGCAAGCGGGCCCCGTCCGACATGCCCGTCGAGGACCCGATCATGAACTGGGGAGAGGTCCGGCAGGCCACCGCACACCTGCTCCCCGGCCGCCGGTACCGGCGCCGGCTGCTGTGGCGCTACACGGTGGTGTGGGACAAGCCGGGCGGAACGCGCGAGGGCGCTCCCTGAAACAGGATCGGGGACTGCCCTGCCGTGCTGCCCGGAACAGCCGGAACAGCCCTGAGCCGGGCACACAACGACCCCCGATCAGTCACCGGAGTGGTCGGGGGTCGCGGTCGCACGTCGCGGGAATCAGACGCCGAGCGCCTGCTTCACCTGGGCGAGGCTCGGGTTCGTCATGACGACCTCGGCACCACCGTTGGAGGAAACCACCTGCACGGTCGGGACCGTCTGGTTCCCGCCGTTCGCCTTCTCCACGAACGCGGTCGAGTCGGGGTCCTGCTCGATGTTGATCTCGGTGTACGCGATGCCCTCGCGGTCCAGCTGGCTCTTCAGCCGGCGGCAGTAGCCGCACCACGTGGTGCTGTACATCGTCACAGTGCCCTGCATCTCGCTCGCACTCCTTCGGCAGGTCGGGGAAAGGTCGTCCAGACTCGAAACGTACGCGACCCGCCGGCCATTCCCGCCGCACGGGCCGGAGGACACCTGCCGCCTGGGCCTGCCGCAGTGGCCCCCGCATTGCCCCCCCGCATTGCCCCTCGCGTGGGCTGCCGCATTAGTACGACTGCGCGGGGTCGCCTGTGGACAACCGGCACAGTCGTCTCCGGCGACCTGGCAGCATGGCCATGTGACAGCAGCAACGCATTCCTCCCTCTTCCCGCCGGTACCGGACTCTGCCGACGCGGTGCTCGAAGGGCTCGACCCGGAGCAGCGTGCGGTGGCGACCGCCCTGCACGGTCCGGTGTGCGTGCTGGCCGGGGCCGGTACCGGCAAGACCCGGGCGATCACCCACCGGATCGCCTACGGGGTGCGGGCCGGCATCCTCCAGCCGTCCAGCGTGCTCGCCGTCACCTTCACCAACCGCGCCGCCGGGGAGATGCGCGGCCGGCTCCGCCAGCTCGGTGCCCAGGGGGTGCAGGCCCGCACCTTCCACTCGGCCGCGCTGCGCCAGCTCCAGTTCTTCTGGCCGAAAGCGATCGGCGGCTCCCTGCCCCGGCTCGTCGACCGCAAGATCCAGCTCGTCGCCGACGCGGCCGCCGCCTGCCGTATCCGACTCGACCGGGGCGAGCTGCGGGACGTCACCGCCGAGATCGAGTGGTCCAAGGTCACCCAGACCGTCCCCGCCGACTACCCCCTTGCAGCCGTGAAGGCCGGCCGGGAGGCCCCCCGCGACCCCGCCGAGATCGCTCAGCTCTACTCGGTCTACGAGGACCTCAAGCGCGACCGCACGGTCATCGACTTCGAGGACGTGCTGCTGCTGACCGTGGGCATCCTGCAGGACCGGCACGACATCGCCGACCAGGTCCGTGCCCAGTACCAGCACTTCGTCGTCGACGAGTACCAGGACGTCAGCCCGCTCCAGCAGCGGCTGCTGGAGCTGTGGCTCGGCGACCGCGACAGCCTGTGCGTCGTCGGCGACGCCAGCCAGACCATCTACTCGTTCACTGGAGCAACCCCCGACCACCTGCTCGACTTCCGCACCCGCCACCCCGGGGCCACCGTGGTCAAACTGGTCCGCGACTACCGCTCCACACCCCAGGTCGTCCACCTCGCCAACGGCCTGCTGGCCCAGGCCCACGGCCGGGCCGCCGACCACCGCCTGGAGCTGGTCTCCCAGCGCCCCGCCGGACCCGAGCCCGTCTACACCGAGTACACCGACGAGCCCGCCGAGGCCGAGGGCGCCGCCCGCCGCATCCGGGAACTCGTGGACGCCGGGGTCCCGGCCGCCGAGATCGCCATCCTCTTCCGGACCAACTCCCAGTCCGAGACCTACGAGCAGGCCCTCGCCGACGCCGGGGTGCCCTACCAGCTGCGCGGCGCCGAGCGGTTCTTCGACCGCCCGGAGGTGCGCAAGGCGGGCGTGGCCCTGCGCGCCGCGGCCCGCTTCGGCGGCAACGACGCGCTGCTCGACGACACCGTGGACCTGCCCTCCCAGGTGCGCGCCGTCCTCTCCGGGGAGGGCTGGACCACCGAACCCCCGGCAGGTTCCGGTGCGGTCCGGGAGCGCTGGGAGTCGCTGGCCGCCCTGGTCAACCTCGCCCAGGACGTCGCCGCCGGCCACCCGGCCGCCACCCTCGCCGACTTCGTCGCCGAACTCGACGAGCGGGCGGGCGCCCAGCACGCCCCGACCGTCCAGGGCGTGACCCTCGCCTCGCTGCACTCGGCGAAGGGCCTGGAGTGGGACGTGGTCTTCCTGGTCGGTGTCGCCGAGGGCATGATGCCGATCAGCTACGCGAAGACCGACGAACAGATCGAGGAGGAACGCCGTCTCCTCTACGTCGGCGTGACCCGCGCCAGGGAACGGCTGCACGTCTCCTGGTCGCTCTCCCGCACCCCCGGCGGCAGAGCCGGCCGCAGGCCCAGCCACTTCCTGGACGGCCTGCGCCCCGGCTCCACCGGCACCGTCGGCCGCGGTGGCGGTGCGGGCGGCGGAGGTGTCGAACGCGGCTTCACCGGCGGCCCCGCGGCCGCGCCCCGGCGCACCCAGCGCAGCCCCGCCCGCTGCCGGGTCTGCGGACGCACGCTGACCGACGCCGGCGAGATGAAGCTGATGCGCTGCGACGGCTGCCCGTCCGACATGGACGAGGGACTCTACGAGCGGCTGCGTGAATGGCGTGCCGACCAGGCCCGGCTCAGCGGCCAGCCGGCCTTCTGCGTCTTCACCGACAGGACGCTGATGGCCATCGCCGAGAGCGCTCCGGACGACGACCGAGAGCTGTCCCGCATCCCCGGTGTCGGCATGCGCAAGCTCAACCGTTACGGTGCCGATGTTCTGGCCATCTGTGCAGGCCAGGAGCCCGGGGGAGAAGAAGCGGGGGACTGATGCGAACTCGTCGAAAAAATAGTTTGCGCATGCCCCAGCAATCCCCATAGGTTCTAGGCACGGAAGCGGCGGCCTTCTCGAAGGCCCGGTTCCGTGTTGTACTTGCATACCCGAGCGGATCGGCTCAACACCGGTCCCCTAGACGCCGAGAGGAGGCGAGTCCAGTGATCAGCATCGAGACCAACATCAGCGCGGCCAAAATGACCGATCTCTCGGCCGTCTCCGTGTGCATGCTCGGCGTCTCCAACCTGGGCACCGGTCTGTCCGGCATTCCTGCCGTGCGTCCGGCGTCCTCCGTTTCTCTCGCGGGTCTTCCCGTCCGTGAGCGCAATGAGCGACCGACGAAGGCACTGGAAGCAGTACTGGCACAGGCACAGGCCTATGCCTTTACGGCAGCCGGTGCCGGTAGCCGGAAGCAGACGACGCAGCACCACCTGATGTGGGCCTTCCGTGGGCCAGAACCCTGGAGTGATCCAGCCTGATCGATCAGGCCGGCGCCTTCAGGGCCGCGGAACCCCATCCGGGATCCGCGGCCCTTCTGTTTTCCCTGAACAGGGAGAGCGGAGCGAAGGGGCCTCGGGACACGAGCAGAACCCGGTACCAGCCGCCAACCGGTCCAACCCGACCGGCACGACCAGACGAGGAAGAACAGCCGTGCAACTCGAAGCGCACGCCCCGTCCGTACCGCCTTCCGAAACGATCCCCCCGCCCGGCCTCACGGAGGACTCCACCTTGATCCCGCTCACTGCGCTCACCGCGCTCGACGACGCCATCGAGAACCTCGGCGTACCCGTCCCCTGCCGCTCCTACGACCCGGAGGTCTTCTTCGCCGAGTCGCCGGCGGACGTCGAGTACGCCAAGTCCCTCTGCCGCACCTGCCCGCTGATCGAGGCCTGCCTCGCGGGGGCCAAGGAGCGGCGTGAGCCGTGGGGCGTCTGGGGTGGCGAGCTGTTCGTCCAGGGCGTCGTCGTCGCCCGGAAGCGGCCGCGTGGCCGCCCGCGCAAGAACCCGGTCACGGCATGAACATCCTCGGAACGATCGACCGCCCCCTCACGCACGATCCCAAGAAGCAGGCCCCGATGAAGCCGTCCACCAGCGAGCCCGCAGGCTCCGCGATTCCAGACTTCACCACCGCCGGTACCGACACCGGCTCGCGTCAGAACAGGACCCGAGAGATGCAACTCATCCCAGAAGCCCTGGCTCGTGCGCATATGCACGAGCGACTGCACGAGGCCGAGCGGGAACGCCGGGCCGTGCGCCTGGCGACCGCTCGCCGGATGCAGCGCCGGGCCGAGCGCGCCTCGATGCGTGCCCGCCGTGCGCTCGCCATCGCCGTGATGCAGTAACCCAGCACACCTGAAGCGGTGGCCTCCCGACCCCGGGAGGCGAAAGCTCCCCGCGGGGGCCGGTCCGGCCGAACGGACCGGCCCCCGCGGTGCGTTGTGCCCGCTGATCCAACCGCGGCGGAGTTATCGTCACCAGGTGACGAGTCTTCCCGGAGGCAGTGATCACGGCGGCTCCGCCACGGAGCCCCACCCGCTCGCGTGCGCCCGCTGCGGCACCCCCGCCGACGGCCCCCCGCCCGTCACCTGGACCTGCTCCGTGGAGAACGGCGTCCGCCAGTTCTTCTGCGAGGCCTGCTCCAGGGACAACCTCCGGGCGATCGAGGGGCGGCTCGACTCGACCTGGTGGTGAGCCCGGCCCGCTACTGCGCTTCCACGGCTGCCTCGGCCACTTCCACGTCCCCCGCTGCCACGGCCTCCAGTTCCTCGGCCTCTTCGAGTTCCGCGGCCTCTTCGAGCTCCTCGGGCACGAACCCGGGAAGCCAGGCTTCCAGTTCCTCCCGCAGCCGCACCGTAGCGCCCAGCTGGCACAGCACCCCGATGGTGCTGAGGGTCACCCGGTGTATCAGGAGGTAGGCCGGCGGCAGGTTGAGCTGCTTGCCCAGCTGGTGGGCGGGGTTGCGGGGGTCGGCGATGCGGGCCGCCTGGCTGCGCATCCAGTTGCGGGTGAAGGTGAACTCGTCGACCTGGGCCGGTTCGATGATCGGCAGCAGATAGTCCAGGACCGCGTCGGGGTCCAGCTCTATGGACTCCTTGACGAACCCCTCCGTGCGCAGCAGCTCGTAGACCGCCTCGGCGTCACCGTCCAGCGTCATCCGCAGCGAGTCGCCGATCGGGCTGGGCAGGCCGCCGGAGAGACGGTCGACGGTGCCGAAGTCCAGCACGCCGAGACGCCACTCCTCCTCGTCCTCCGGCCCGCCGGGCAGCAGGCGGAAATTGCCGGGGTGCGGGTCGGCGTGCAGCAGGCCGGTGCGGGCCGGGCCCGAGAACAGGAAGCGGGCCAGGAGCTGACCGGCCCGGTCGCGCTGTTCCTGGGTACCCTGCGAGATGATCTCGGAGAGCGGTATTCCGTCGATCCACTCCGTGACCAGCACCTGGTCGCACTGGTGGACCACCCCCGGCACCACCACGTCGGGGTCGCCCTCGAACTCCTCCGCGTGCGCCGCCTGGGCCCGCGCCTCCAGGGAGTAGTCCAGTTCCTCGGAGACCCGGTCGCGCAGCTCCGCGATCAGCGGCTTGATGTCCATACCCGGGATCAGCGGACCCAACAGGCGGGCGAAACGGCTCAGTTGCCCCAGGTCGGAGAGCAGGGCCTCGCCGGCACCCGGGTACTGCACCTTGACCGCCACCGCCCGGCCGTCCCGCCACACGGCCCGGTGCACCTGCCCGATCGAGGCCGCCGCCGAGGGCTTGTCCTCGAACTCCAGGAACAGCTCCCGCCAGTCCTCCCCGAGGCGTTCGGTGAGCACCGCGTGCACGGTGCGGGTCGGCATCGGCGGCGCGGCGTCCTGGAGTTTGGTGAGGGCCGCCCGGTAGGGGCCGGCGACCTCCTCCGGGAGGGCCGACTCGAAGACGGACAGCGCCTGCCCGAACTTCATCGCCCCTCCCTTCAACTCGCCCAGGACCTTGAACAACTGCTCCGCCGTGCGCTGCTGGAGCTCCCGGCCGACGATCTCCGCGGACTCGCCCACGATGCGCTTGCCCAGACCCCAGGTCGCCCGGCCTGCGAAGCCGAGCGGGAGCGCGGCGAGCTTGGCGGTCCGGGTGACCGCCTTCCGGGGAAGATCAGACATGCGCCCTCCAAGTCCCAGTCGGCCGCGCCGCGTCCGCGTGCTCTTGTCGCTCCGCCGACGGCCGTTGCCCCACCATTGTCGCGTGTGGATCCCCGTTGGTTGAGGAGTGTTCCCCCTCGGCTTTCTCGACAGCTCCGCACGGGCATGCGGGGTGCGGCCAGACCGGCCGCGCGTGCCAGTGCAGAACCGGCACGGACGCCTCCCAGCGCGCCCCCGCGACGGCCGGCGACTCGCCGTCGAGGAAGGCCAGGGCATGCGCGGCGGCCAGCCCCGCCACGGCCGCCGCCAGCGTCTGATCGCAGGCGCCCACCCGGCGGGCCTGCCCGGACCGCCACTGGGCGACCAGGCGCGGCCAGGCCGGGTCCCGGTCCGTGCGGTGCTCGTGCAGACAGCGGGCGCAGCCGGTCCCACCGGGCAGGACGAGAGGGCCGACCACGCCGGTGCCCTCCACGACACCCGTGTAGAGGTGCGGCGTCCCCGCGGCCATGAGCGGCTCGGCGGCGCGCGCGTCCGGGGCGTGCACCAGGACGTCGTCCCGCGGGGCGATGATCACCAGTGTCAGGCCGGGTTCCGCCACGGCCGGGTCCGGGCGGCCGGGCGGGCGGTCCGGAGCCGCCCGGCGGACGACTCTGCGCGCGGCCTCGGTACGGCGCTCGCCGACCGCCTCCGCCGGCAGCCCGCCCGGGGCCACGTCCCACGGCTGGACCCGGCCCACGTCCCGTACGTCGACCTCGCCGACGCCCGCGCCCGCGAGCAGTGCGGCCAGCGTGACACCGACCCGGCCCGCGCCCTGCACCCGCACCCGCAGTGCCCGGCGGGCCGCCAGCCGGCCGATCGCGCCGCCCGGCTCCGGAGTGATCAGGGAGAGCGAGGCGAGATCGGGGCGCAGCCGCTCCAGCACCTCCTTCTTCTCCCGCAACGCTTGTGCCGCAGTCCCGCCGCCCTGTGCGTCGTCGACGAGCCCGGCCCGGGACAGCCGCTCCACCAGCGCGTCGACATGGCCGTCCGGCAGGTCCATGCGGCGCCCCTCCTCCCGTAGCAGCCCGAGCCCGCGGGCGCCGTCGAGCAGGTCCAGGAAGCTCCCGGTCGCGGTGTCCATCGGCCCCAGTGTCATCGCGTGTGCGGGAGTCATCCCGAACTGCACGGTGTTGAGGTCGCGCCAGCCGCGCCGCAGCGCGGGCTTCACCAACGGATGCATGACAGGCCCCCGTAGCCGTCGAAAGGTCACAGAACGTCCCCGTGTGCCGGTGGAGCCGGTCCCGCTCCGCCGACGACTGCCAGCATGCCCGGGCGGCCCGGCGGGCGCCGAAAGTTGTCCACAGGCGGTGGGTATTCGTCGTACAAATCAGACGCATGGTGGGGGATCGGCACCGAACCGTCCCGGACCCGGGACTTCCCCCGTGTGCAGCGGGTAACGTCGGGGCGTGCCCGCCGACCCACTGCACCGCGCCGGAAAGCCACAGCGCAGCACGACGAGCCAGCCGCCCAGCGGCTTGGGGGCGAGCGCGATCGAGGTTCGCAGGAGCGCCCGGCGCCGCCGGACCGTTTCCGCGTACCGCGAGGGCGACCGCACCGTCGTGCTGATCCCCGCCCGGATGTCCGAGGCGGAGGAGAAACGCTGGGTGACCGTCATGCTCAACAAACTCGCCGCCCAGGAGAGCAAGCGAGTGCTGGGCGACACCGAGCTGGCCGAGCGTGCCGAGTGGCTGTCGGCCCAGTACTTCGGCGGCCGGGCCCGACCCGTCTCGGTGCGCTGGGTCACCAACCAGAACACCCGCTGGGGCTCGTGCACCCCCTCCGAGGGCAGCATCCGGCTCTCGCACCGGCTCCAGGGGATGCCCGAGTACGTCGTCGACTACGTGCTCTGCCACGAACTGGCGCATCTGCTGGTGCCGGGGCACGGGCCCGGGTTCTGGCGGCTGCTGGAGGCGTATCCGCGGACCGAGCGGGCCCGCGGCTACCTTGAAGGGGTGGTCGCGGCCGGCCGGCTGCCCCACGTGCCCGGCGCGCGCGACGAGTGACAGACCCTGGCAACGCTCCCTTCGGGGTCGTTGAGCGCGGTTGTGTACCGGGTCTGTACCGACTTCTTCCGATGTCCGAGTTAGCCGTTAGCCTGGCGCGACGCACTCGCATTCGGGATGGGGGACGGTCGTAACGCATGGCCAGGGAATTCCAACGCGGCCACAAGGCCAGGATCAGTGATCTCACGGCCGGTACCGATCTGTACGTAGGTGTGCAGATCTCCGGTCCCGGGCTGACCTTCGACATCAGCTGCTTCGGCCTCGACGCCGACGAACGGCTGTCGGACGACCGCTACTTCGTCTTCTTCAACCAGCCGAAGTCGCCCGAGGAGTCCATCCAGCTGCTGGGTACGCAGGCGGGCGACACGGAATCCTTCCGGGTCACGCTGGACCGGATCCCGCCGCAGATCCAGAAGCTGGCGTTCACGGCGACCCTCGACGGCGCCGGGCAGATGTCGCAGGTCGCGCCCGGATACATCCGGATCGTCGCGGGCGGCGAGGAGGTGGCCCGGTACTCCTTCAACGGCTCGGAGTTCTCCACCGAGCGCGCCGTCATGCTCGGCGACTTCTACCTGAAGGACGTGTGGCGCTTCGCAGCCGTCGGCCAGGGCTTCGACGGTGGCCTGGAGGCGCTGCTGAAGAACTTCGGCGGCGAGGTGCTGGAGGAGGAGGCGCCCGCCGCGCCGGAACCGCAGCAGCCGCAGACCGGGTCCGCGCCCGGCTTCGCGCCGCCGGCGTTCGGCGCTCCCTCCGCGCCCGCGCCGGCTCCCGCGCCCGCCCCGCCAGCCGCGCCCGCCCCCCAGGGCTTCACTCCGCCACCGGCGCCCGGCCCGGCGCCGGCTTCGAACGTGCACCATGCGCCCACCGTCATCGCCCCGTTGACCCCGCAGGCGCCCGGCATGGTGCCGCCCCCGTCCCCGGCGCCCACGCCGTACGGCCAGCCGCCCGCCCCGCCCGGCTACGGTCAGCCCCCGGCGCCCCCGCAGACCCCGGGCCCGCCGCCCGGATACCCGCAGCCGCCCCAGGCCCCGACCCCGCCTCCCGGCTACGGCCAGCAGCCGCCGTTCGGGCAGGTCCCCGGGCAGCAGAGCTACGCGGTCCCGCAGGGCGCTCCCCAGGGCGGTGCCGGTGTCGGTGCCGCGCTCCAGAAGTTCAAGGAGACGCCCACCGGGCAGCGCTGGACGCCGCAGAACAGCAAGCTCATCCGTGTCGACCTCGGGATGGGCGGGCAGCCGGTGCTGGCCCGGCAGGGCAGCATGGTGCTCTACCAGGGCAAGGTCGACTTCAGCTACAAGGGCGCCGGGTTCGCCGGCCGGATCGTGGGCAACGCCACCGGCCAGGAGATGCAGCTGATGCGCTGCACCGGCCACGGCCAGGTGTTCCTCGCCGAGAACTCCGCCAACCTGCACCCGATCGAGCTCCAGGGCGACGCGATCTGCGTCTCCGCCGAGAGCGTCCTCGCCTTCGACGAGAGCCTTCAGTACGAGGTCCGCCGGATCGAGGGGCACGGCATCCCCGGCGGCGCGCTGTTCACGATGCAGTTCCAGGGCACCGGCACCATCGTCGTCAAGACGCACGGCACGCCCGTGGTGCTGCCGGTGACGCCGACGACGTTCGCCGACTGCAACGCGATCGTCGCCTGGTCGGCAGCCTCGCAGGTGATCGTCTCCAGCCAGGTCCGGATGCGGCGCAACGCCTACCCGGGCGACACCGGCGAGAGCGTCAACCTGCAGTTCCGGGGCGCGCCCGGCAACTTCATCGTCGTCCAGCCGTACGAGGTCTGAGGGAGCCCGTCATGAACCAGCCGCTCGCGGGCTACGCCCCCGCACCCGTCACCGCCCGCATGGACAACCATGGCGACCACATGCTGAAGGTCGCCATGCAGACCGGGAACGACCTTCTCGCGCGCGTGGGCTCGATGGTCGCCTACGAGGGCTTCGTCCAGTACGAGCCCAACCCGCCGGCCGTGCGCCAGATCGCCCGGGACTGGGCGACCGGCGAAGGCGCGCCCCTGATGAAGTGCTCCGGCGACGGTCTGCTCTACCTCGCCGACTACGGCGCGAACGTCGTCGTCATCAACCTCAACGGCGACGGCATCTCCGTCAACGCCACCAACCTGCTCGCCTTCGACGCGCATCTGACGTGGGGCGTGGAGCGGGTCAAGGGGCTCGCGAAGTTCGCCGGTCAGGGCCTGTGGAACACCAAGATCTCCGGGCAGGGCTGGGTCGCGCTGACCTCCCGGGGCAAGCCGATCGTCGTCGACTGCGGCGGCGGCGAGGACGAGACGTACGTCGACCCGGACGCCCTGGTCGCCTGGTCCCCGAACCTCAAGGTGAAGGGCAAGCGCAGCTTCAAGGCGCAGTCGCTGATCGGCCGGGGCAGCGGCGAGGCCTACCAGATGGCCTTCTCCGGCCAGGGCATCGTCGTCGTCCAGCCCAGCGAGGACAGCACCGACCGCCTCCGGTTCCGGGGCTGAGGGGGAGTCAGGAAACCATGCAGAGCCCGCTTTTCGCCTTCAACGACTCCCAGGCCCCCGACCGCTACAGCCTGCAGAACAAGCAGATGCTGCGGGTCGTCCTGGAGGGCCACGACGACATCCTCGCCCGCAAGGGCACGATGGTCGCCTACCAGGGGCTCGTCGAGTTCGACGCCGAGTACCAGGGCCACAGCCAGGCACGCGCGCGTGCGTACACCGGCGAGGGCCTGGACCTGATGCGCTGCCACGGGCAGGGCACGGTCTACTTCGCCAACCTCGCCCAGCACATCCACGTCCTGGACGTCGAGCAGGACGGCCTGACCGTGGACAGCAGCTACGTCCTCGCCATGGACTCCTCGCTGCACCACGAGGTCGTCGCCGTCGACAGCCTGTACGGCATCTCCGGGTCCGGGAAGTACCAGCTCAACATCACCGGACGCGGCCAGGTCGCCCTGATGACCTCGGGCGCGCCGCTGCTGATGCAGGTCACGCCCGACAAGTACGTGAACTGCGACGCCGACGCGATCGTCGCCTGGTCCACCGGGCTGCGCGTCCAGATGCAGGCCCAGACGCATTCCTCGGGTGTGTGGCGACGCCGCGGCAGCACCGGGGAGGGCTGGGAGCTGAGCTTCATGGGAAGTGGCTTCGCGTTGGTCCAGCCGAGTGAACTGCTGCCGCCGCAGCACGCCCAGATCGGCCAGGGCGTCGCCGCCCAGTTCGGCATGGGCCAGCAGGGCGCGCGCGGGATGAACCAGGGCAACGTCTGGAGCTGACCGGCAAAAGGTAAGGGGCGCCCGCACTGGCCGGCGCCCCTTACCTGCGTTCGGCTCAGAGCCGTGCGCGGGTCGCCTCCAGCAGCCGGACGACCGAGTCGTCGGCGACCTCCGGCACCTCGTCGTAGGCGAACCAGCGCAGGTCGAGGGACTCGTCGCTGATCGCGTGGGCGGCGCCCCGCGGGGCGAGGGCCGCGTACTGGACGTCGAAGTGCCAGTGGCAGGGCGCCGGGATCGGGTGCCGGTCCAGGCGCACCGGGCCGCCCGGCAGCAGTGTCAGTCCGGGGATGCCGGACTCCTCGGTCGCCTCCCGCAGCGCCGCGGCCGCCAGCGTGGCGTCGCCCGGCTCGCAGTGGCCGCCCATCTGCAGCCACATCCGCAGTTTCCTGTGCAGGGTCAGCAGCACCCGCCCGTCCTCGGGGTCGACGACCAGCGCACTCGCCGTGACATGGCCGGCGTGACAGGCCTTCCACATGCCGTCCTGGTGTGCCGCGAGATGGTCGAGGTAGGCCTGGCGCAGCTCGTCCTGGCCCTCGTACCCCTTGAGAACGAGGACCGCGTCGTCGTACAGGCTCACTCGGTGTCGTCGCCCTTGTCCTGCTCGCCCTCGTCCTGGGCGTCCTTCTTGCGCAGGTCGGGCTTCTGCGCGGCCTCGCCGAGCATCTTGTCCAGCTCGGAGAAGTCCAGCTGCTCGCGGTGCACGAAGCCGTCCGGGTCGTCCAGGTCGGACGCCGTCGGCAGCATGTCCGGGTGCGCCCACAGGGCGTCCCGGCCGTCGACACCGCGCGCGTCGGTGAGCGAGGCCCACAGGCGGGAGGCGTCGCGCAGCCGGCGCGGGCGCAGCTCCAGGCCGATCAGGGTGGCGAAGGTCTGCTCCGCGGGGCCGCCCGTGGCACGGCGGCGGCGCAGGGTCTCGCGCAGCGCGTCGGCGGACGACAGACGCGGCTTCGCGGCCGCGTGGACCACCGCGTCGACCCAGCCCTCGACGAGGGCCAGAGCCGTCTCCAGACGGGCCAGGGCGGCCTTCTGCTCGGGGGTGTCCTCCGGCTGGAACATGCCCTGCTGGAGCGCGTCCTGGAGCTGCTCGGGGTTCTGCGGGTCGAACTGGCCGACCACGTCCTCCAGCTTGGCGGTGTCGACCTTGATGCCGCGCGCGTACCCGTCGACTGCGCCGAACAGGTGCGAGCGCAGCCACGGCACGTGCGCGAACAGGCGCTGGTGGGCCGCCTCGCGCAGCGCGAGGTACAGCCGCACCTCCTCCTTGGGCACACCGAGGTCCTTGCCGAACGCCTCGATGTTCCCCGGGAGCAGCGCGGCCTTGCCGGCCGGGGTGAGCGGCAGGCCGATGTCGGTCGAACCGACGACCTCGCCCGCGAGTACGCCCACGGCCTGCCCGATCTGGGTGCCGAACATGGCGCCGCCCATCGAGCGCATCATCCCGATCAGCGGGCCCGCCATGGCCTGCATCTCCTCCGGCAGGACGTCGCCCATCGCGGCGCCGACCCGCTCGGCGACCGGGTCGACCAGCTCCTGCCAGGCGGGCAGCGTCGCCTCGACCCACTCCGCGCGCGACCACGCCACGGCCGAACCGGAACCCGACGGCAGCGACGTCGCGTCGTCCAGCCACAGGTCGGCCAGCCGGACGGCCTCCTGGACCGCGGTGCGCTCGGCGGGACCGACGCTCGCGTCCTTGACGCCGTCCGAGGTGCCCTGGGAGACCGTCTGGCGGGCGATCTGCTTGGCCATGTCCCAGTTCACCGGGCCGCCCTCGTACGAGAGCATCTGGCCCAGCTGCTGGAAGGCCGCGCCCAGGTCGGTGGGGTTCAGCGAACCGAACATGGCAGCGAACGGATTGTCGGCGCCGGGGCCGCCGAAGCCGCCGGCTCCGGGTGTGCCGAAACCGAACGGGTTGGCCGGTCCCTGCCCACCACCGCTCTGCTGGTCCCTCTTCTTGCCCTCGTCGCCGTCTTCCGGCTCCTCCGGCGGAAGGCCGAAACCGAATGGGGTGTCACTCACGGGAATCCTCGGCTGGTAAGGCCACCGGTTCTCTCCGGCGGCGCGGCTGCCCGACAACACCACCCAGCGTAGACACCCCGACCCGATCGGGCCTCGGTGCTTCGCCGACAGTCGGCCTGCGGCAGGATGGATGCCACCTGGTACGTACGCGTCACTCACGCTCGTACTGAAGACAACCGCTGGAGACGCCCGGTGAGTTCCCCAGATCCACAGGTTCGCGCAGCGCGAAACCACGCAACCCCTCCCGCAGTGCGCGGGCCCGTAGTCGCCGTCACCGGCGCCGCGACCGGGGTCGGCGCGCTGCTCACCGAGCGGCTGGCCGCGTCCGGGGAGATCAGGCAGGTCATCGCCATCGACGAGCGGCGCGGGGAGTGCGCGGACGCCCAGTGGCACATCCTCGACGTACGGGATCCGGCCATCGCGGACAAGCTGCGCGGGGCCGACGTGGTGGTGCACCTCGCGCTCGACCTGGACCTGGAGACCGACCCGGCCGCTCGTACGGCCTACAACGTGCGCGGGACGCAGACCGTGCTGACCGCGGCGGCCGCGGCCGGGGTGCACCGCGTGGTGCTGTGCACCTCCGCGATGGTGTACGGCGCGCTGCCGGACAACGAGCTGCCGCTGTCGGAGGACGCGGAGCTGCGTGCCACGGCCGAGGCCACCGGGGTGGGCGACCTGCTGGAGATCGAGCGGCTCGCGCGCCGGGCGCCCCGCGCGCATCCGGGGCTCAACGTCACCGTCGTGCGCCCCGCGGTGCTGGTCGGGGGCACCGACACCGCTCTGACCCGGTACTTCGAGTCGCCCCGCCTGCTCGTCGTCGCGGGGTCGCGGCCCGCGTGGCAGTTCTGCCACGTCGAGGACCTGTGCAGTGCGCTGGAGTACGCCGTCCTGGAGAAGGTCGAAGGGGAACTCGCCGTCGGGTGCGACGGGTGGCTGGAGCAGGAGGAGGTCGAGGAGCTCAGCGGGACCAGGCGGATGGAGCTGCCGTCGGCGGTGGCGCTGGGGGCGGCGGCCCGGCTGCACCGGATCGGTCTCACGCCGTCGCCGGCCGGGGACCTCGCGTACACGATGTATCCGTGGGTGGTGAGCGGGAGCCGGCTGCACGACGCCGGGTGGCGGCCGGGGTGGACGAACGAGGAGGTGCTGGCCGAGTTGCTGGAGGAGGTGGCCGGGCGGCACACGGTGGTGGGGCGGCGGCTGGGGCGGAAGGACGCGACGGCGGCGGGGGCGGCGGGAGCGACGGTCGCGTTGCTGGGGGCGGCGGCTGTGGTGCGGCGGGCGCGGAAGGCTCGGCGGCGGATCTGAGGGCGGGCGTGGGTTTTCTCGCCCCCGCCGCCCCTACCCGTCCCGTCCTTCCAGGGGGTGGGCCCCCTCTGACCGCCCGGTTCGGGGGCTGCCGCCCCCGGACCCCCGCTTCGGCCTTCGGCCTCGTCCTCAAACGCCGGACGGGCTGGTGGGAGTGCGGACCGGCTTTCGTCCTCAAGCGCCGGACGGGCTGGAGGGGATGCGGAGGGCTGTCGAAAGCAGTGTGCGGGGCAGGGCTGTAGAAGTCTCCAAAGCCGCACGCGCGTGTGCCTGGTGTTGGTCGTATTCCGTGTGGTCGTGGGCTTGCGGCACGATGGGGGTATGACTGGTGTGAGTGATCATCCTGGGGAGCGCGGTGCCGACGATCCCGTGAAGCTGATCGGGATTCGGGAGAGTGCGCTCTCCGTGGACGAGGTCTTCGCGGCCGTGGGGGACCACGCGGCCGGTGGGATCGCGCTGTTCGTCGGGACGGTGCGGAACCATGACGGGGGCGCCGACGTGGACGCGCTCGGGTATTCGTGTCACCCCAGTGCCGAGGACGAGATGCGGCGGATCGCCGAGAAGGTCGTCGCCGAGTACCCGGTGCGGGCGCTGGCCGCCGTGCATCGGGTGGGGGACCTGCGGGTGGGTGATCTCGCCGTGGTCGTCGGTGTGTCGTGTCCGCATCGGGGGGACGCCTTCGAAGCTTGTCGAAAGCTGATCGACGACCTCAAGCACGAGGTGCCCATCTGGAAGCACCAGAAGTTCTCGGATGGGACGGAGGAATGGGTCGGGGCCTGCTGAAGGGCTCTGTCCGGCCTCCGCTTGCGTAACCGTACCCCTCGCGTGAGCGTTGTCAGTGCTGGTGATTAATCTGCTGATCAGTCGGTCGCGGACGCTCATGGGGTTGGGAGGTCGGCATGGCGGCGCTCGTCTGGTTGCTGATTCCGCTGGTGGCGGCGGTCGGTGCCGGTGTGTGGGGCAGCTGGGCCAACCGGACCAGGAGGGCGCGCAGCGACGGGCCGGAGCTCGACGGGTACGCGCGGTTCCGCGAGGCCATGGAGAAGTCCCGCTCCGGCGGCTGAGAGTGGCTGAGCGTGGCCGAGGGCGGCCGGGACGCGTGTGACGGGTGGCCCTGACGGTGCGCTGACAGACCCGTCCCGTACTGTCTTCGCATGCCACGCCGCACCGCGACGATGCTCGCCTCCACTCTGATGCTGATCGCGCTCCTGTGCGCCGGAGTGCTCATCAACGTGCCGTACTCGGAGATGTCTCCCGGCCCGACCGTGAACACGCTCGGGGACCACGACGGCGAGCCGGTGCTGCAGATCTCCGGCCACAAGACCTACGCGACCTCCGGGCATCTGAACATGACCACGGTGCGGGTCACCAGCGCCGACTACAAGATGAACCTCGTCGAGGCCGTCTACGGGTGGCTCTCGCACGACAACAAGGTCGTGCCGCACGACACGCTCTACCCGGACGGCAAGACGGAGCAGCAGTCCACCCAGGAGAACGCCGAGGAATTCAGCGAGTCCCAGGAGAGCGCCAAGGTCGCCGCGCTCAAGGAGCTGGGCGTCCCGGTGAAGTCCTGGGTGATCGTCTCCACGGTCCTCAAGGGCTCGCCGGCCGAGGGCAAGCTGCACGCCGGTGACGTGATCAAGGCCGTCGACGGCACCGTGGTCAAGCAGCCGGCCGACGTCGCCACCCTGGTGACCAAGCACAAGCCCGGCCAGGACGTGGTCTTCACCGTCGTGCCGGTCAAGGCGCAGGCCGCCGCCGAGAAGGCGAACAAGACGGCCACCGAGACCGAGAAGGTCACGGTCACCACGACCACCTCCGACGACACCGGCGCGAAGCGCGCCATCGTCGGGATCTCCGCCGGGACCGATCACACGTTCCCGTTCTCCGTCGACATCAAGCTCGCCGACGTCGGCGGACCCAGCGCGGGGCTGATGTTCTCGCTCGGGATCTACGACAAGCTCACCCCGGGCAGCCTCACCGGCGGAAAGTTCGTCGCCGGCACCGGCACGATCGACGACGACGGCACGGTCGGCCCGATCGGCGGCATCTCGATGAAGACCATCGGCGCGCGCAGCAAGGGCGCCCAGTACTTCCTGACCCCGGCCGACAACTGCGCCGAGGCCGCCAAGGACACCCCGAGCGGGCTCACCCTCGTCAAGGTGAAGACCATCGGCGACGCCCTCGGTGCCCTCAAGGACATCCGCAGCGGCGACACCGGCGCCCTGCCCAAGTGCACCGCCAAGGGCTGAGCCGGGCTGCACAAGCCGTACACGCAGCCGTACGCGCAGCCGGGGGCGCCCTTCCTGACGAGGGGCGTCCCCGGCTGCCGTCCGGCGGCCGGCTCAGTCCTCGAAGGTCGCCCGCAGCGCGTCCGCCAGACCCGGAACCAGGTCGGGACCGGTGAGCACCTCCGTCGGCGAGTCCTTCTCGCGCAGCCGTACCGCCGAGTCGCGGCCGCCGTCGCGCAGCACCGCGACCGTCATCCGGACCTCCTGGCGCTCGGGGTGGCTCGCCACCCACTTGGCCAGCTTCGCCTCGCTCAGCCCCTCGGGGACCTGGGACTCGGCGGACGGCGGCAGCATCAGCCGCTCCACCGTGAGCGCGCAGCCGACCACCGCGTCCGGCCAGGCGATGGTGCCGAGGAACTCGTCCAGCGCCTTGTCCGTTGGCACTTCGTCCTGCTCGATCGGGGTGAGGCCGGTGGTCGCGGACTCGTCCTCCAGACCGAGCTGGGCGGCGAGGGCCGGTTCCTGGGTGCGCAGTCGCGCGGTGTCGACGAGGGCGAAGAGACGAGCGGGCTGGTCCCAGCCGAGGCCGGAGGCGTACTCGTCGATCTCTAGGACGGCCCGGGTGAGCGGGTTCGCCGCCATGGGAGTGTTGGACATGGTCACAATCCTGCCTCGTTCATGGCCGGAATCGGGAACCGAGTAAGCCCTGAGTAAGTTGCATAGGTGTGGCCCCGCGATCACGGGGGGACACGTCCGGCCCGCGAACAAGAGGGCCTGACGCAACAACAACCGATCAACAGCGGATCAAACAGCGAACTTCGAGGTGCGCACCTTGGCTTTCCAGATGCCGGACCGCGGCGGAGGCCCGACGGGGCCACGGATCAGAGCGACCGGACGTCCGTCCCGGCGGGTGCGGAGCCTGCTCCTGACACTGGGCGTCCTTGCCGCGCTGGGCATGGCGTTCACCATGTTCGCGGGCTTCTGGACGGACTGGCTCTGGTACCGGTCGGTGCACTACTCCTCGGTGTTCACCACCACCCTGTGGACCAAGATCGGGCTGTTCTCCGTCTTCGGTCTGCTGATGGCGGCGGCGGTGGGCTTCAACATCTGGCTGGCGCACCGGCTGCGTCCCCCGCTGAGCGCCATGTCCATGGAGCAGCAGAGCCTCGACCGCTACCGGATGGGCATCGCGCCGTACAAGAAGTGGCTGCTGCTCGCGGTCACCGCGCTGGTCGGGCTGATCGCCGGCGCGTCCGCGGCCGGCCAGTGGCGTACCTGGCTGATGTGGGTCAACGGCGTGCCCTTCCACCAGAAGGACCCGCAGTTCCACCTCGACGTCTCCTTCTACGCCTTCGACCTGCCCTGGTACCGCTTCCTGCTGGGCTTCGGCTTCGCCACCGCGATCCTCTCCCTGATCGCCGCCGCGCTCACGCACTACCTCTACGGCGGGCTGCGCGTCACCAGCCCCGGCGCGCGCGCCACCGGTGCCGCGACCGGCCACCTGTCCGTGCTGCTCGGCCTCTTCGTCGCTCTCAAGGCGGTCGCCTACTGGCTCGACCGCTACGGACTGGCCGTCAAGTCCAGCGACTTCAAGGCCACCGGCAACTGGACGGGCCTGAGATACGTCGACGCGAACGCCTATCTGCCCGCCAAGACGATCCTGTTCTGCATCGCCGTCATCTGCGCGCTGCTGTTCTTCGCCACCCTGTGGCGGCGCACCTGGCAACTGCCCGTCATCGGCTTCGGCCTGATGGTCCTCTCGGCGATCCTCATCGGCGGCCTCTACCCGGCGATCGTCCAGAAGTTCCAGGTCCAGCCCAACGAGCAGGCCAAGGAAGCCCCGTACGTCCAGAAGAACCTCAAGGCGACCCGCGAGGCGTACGGCATCGACGACACCAAGGTCACCGAGTACAAGGGCACGAGCACGACCACGGACAAGACCAAGCTCCGGGACGACGTCGACGCCACGGCGAGCATCCGGATCATGGACCCGAACATCGTCTCGCCCACGTTCCAGCAGCTCCAGCAGATGCGGAACTACTACGCGTTCCCGACCAACCTGGACGTGGACCGGTACACCAAGGACGGCAAGATCCAGGACACCGTCATCGGGCTGCGTGAGCTGAACCTGGCCGGCATCCCGAAGAACAACTGGATCAACGACCACTTCCGCTACACCCACGGCTACGGCGTGGTCGCCGCCAAGGGCACCGAGGCCGACAACCAGGGCCAGCCCGTCTTCACCGAGTCCGACCTGCCGTCCACGGGCGACCTGGGCACGTACCAGCAGCGCGTCTACTACGGCGAGAAGACCAACACGTACTCGATCGTCGGCGGTCCCCAGAAGGAGATCGACTACTCCGACGACGACGGTGAGAAGCTCACCAGCTACGCGGGCAAGAGCGGGGTCAGTCTCTCCAGCCCGATCAACCGTGCCGCGTACGCGGTGGCGTTCAACGAGCCGCAGATCCTGTACTCGGGCGCGATCGGCAAGGGCTCGCGGATCCTCTACAACCGCACGCCCAAGGAGCGCGTCGAGGCGGTCGCCCCCTGGCTGACCATCGACGGCGACGCGTACCCGGCGATCGTGGACCACCGCATCCAATGGATCGTCGACGCCTACACGACGTCGAACGGCTATCCCTACGCCTCCCGTACGACCCTCGGCGACACCACCGCCGACTCGCTGACCGCGACCAACAACTCGCGCGCGGTGGTGGCCCAGCAGAACCAGGTCAACTACATCCGCAACTCGGTGAAGGCGACCGTCGACGCGTACACCGGCGAGGTCAAGCTCTACCAGTGGGACACCGAGGACCCGGTGCTGAAGACCTGGATGAAGGCCTTCCCGGGCACGGTGCAGCCCAAGAGCGCCATCTCGCAGGACCTGATGGACCATCTCCGGTACCCGCAGGACCTGTTCAAGGTGCAGCGCGAACTGCTCACCCGCTACCACGTGACGGACGCCCAGACGTTCCTGACCGGCAGCGAGGTGTGGCAGGTGCCCGACGACCCGACCAACAAGTCGGGCGACGCGGTGCCGCCGTACTACCTGAGCATGAAGATGCCGGACCAGAGCGCGCAGACGTTCTCGCTGTCGACGACCTTCACGCCCAACGGCCGGGACAACCTCAGCGCGTTCATGTCGGTCGACTCCGAGGCCGGTTCGAAGGACTACGGCAAGATCAGAATCCTGAAACTGCCGACCAGTACGACCGTCGACGGACCCAAACAGGTCCAGAGCAAGTTCAACTCCGAACAGGAGATCGCCGCCGCCATCAAACTCCTCAAGGGCGGCGACTCCGAGGTCGAGTACGGCAATCTGCTGACCGTGCCACTGGACGGCGGCCTGCTGTACGCGGAGCCGGTCTACGTCCGCGGTGCCGGGGTCAAGTACCCACTGCTGCGCAAGGTGTTGGTCACCTACGAGGGCAAGACCGTCTTCGAGAACACCCTCGACGAGGCGCTCAACAAGGTGTTCGGCACGGACGGTTCCGATACGGGGTCCTCGGACACCGGGACGACCTCGCCGCCGACGTCGTCCGGCAACCCCACGGTCCAGGCCGCGCTGGACGACGCCCAGAAGGCCTTCGCGGCGGGCCAGGAGGCCCTGAAGAAGGGCGACTGGACGGCGTACGGCAAGGCGCAGGACGAGCTGCAGGGCGCGCTGAAGCGGGCCGAGGAGGCGCAGTCGAAGGCCGACAAGGCCGGTGGCGGTGCGACGGCGAGCAGCAGCCCGAGTCCGGGCGCAAGCGCGAGTCCGAGCGCCGGCAGCAGCCCGAGTCCCAGCGGGAGTTCCAGCCCGAGCGGATGATCCCGGGCGGGGGTGGCCCCGGGCTGGTGATCAAGCCCGCCCGCGCCGTGGTACGGTTTCACCACAACGGCGCGGGGTGGAGCAGCTCGGTAGCTCGCTGGGCTCATAACCCAGAGGTCGCAGGTTCAAATCCTGTCCCCGCTACTCAAGTCGAAGGCCCGGATCCTCTTGGGATCCGGGCCTTCGTGCGTGCGCGCGGCCGGCCGCCGGACCGCCCGCGGTGCCCGGCCGTACGGCGTCCGGTGTCCGGACGGGCGGCGAACGCATGTACCGACGTCCCGGGTCGCCGCGCCGCTGTGGGGAGTTGAGGGAGATGTGTTTGACTTGTCGTTCTGTGGGCATGTCGACAAAACGCTGAAGTGACCTCACGGTCTGCGGTATACGTGGTGTACCCAGGTTGCAGGTGGTGCGACGATGAACGTTATGGGGGACAAGGCAACTCTGTTCGAGACAGGGCGATTTGTGCAGTCTTCGGGCGAGGAGCCGACCCGCGACGAGGCCGCCGAGGCCGCTGAAGAGGCACGTCACCGGCTCCAGGCCGAGGCCGGTGACGTCGAGTCGATGAGTGTGCTCGGCGCCATGCTGCTGCGCCGTGGCGACCTCGACGGAGCCGAGCCGCGGCTGCGCGCGGCCACCGCCGCCGGAGACCGGGCCGCCGCCAACAACCTCGGTGTCCTGCTGCATCAGCGCGGCTACCCGGAGGAGGCCGCCGGCTGGTGGCGGATCGCGGCCGTCGCCGGATCCGCGGCCGCCGCCCACGCGCTGGGCCGCCACCACCGCGAACGCGGCGACGAACCCGCCGCCGAGTACTGGCTGCGCCAGTCCGCCGAACAGGGCCACGCGCTCGGCGCCTACGCGCTGGCCGACCTGCTGGAGCACCGGGGGGACACGGACGCCGGCCAGTGGATGCGGGCCGCCGCGGAGCGGGGGCACCGGGAGGCGGCCTACCGGCTGGCGCGCGCGCTCGACCGCAGGGCGGCCGCGGGCGAGGACGGGACCGGGGCCGGCGACGGTCCCGGCGCGGACGCCGCCGCGACCGCAGAGGCAGCCGAGGCCGAGCAGTGGTACCGGCAGGCCGCCGCCCGCGGCCACCGGCGGGCCGCGCTGCACCTCGGCGCGATCCTGGAGAGGCGCGGCGCGCTCAAGGAGGCCGGTCGCTGGTACCTGACCTCCGCCAAGGACGGCGAGGCCAGGGCCGCCTGTGCGCTCGGCTTCCTGCTGCGCGACGCCGGGGACACCGAGAGCGCCGCCGTGTGGTGGCTGCGGGCCGCCCAGGACGGCGACGGCAACGCGGCGAACGCGCTCGGCGCGCTGCACGCCGAGCGCGGCGAGACGCAGACCGCCGAGCGCTGGTACCGGGCGGCGATGGACGCCGGCGACGACAACGGGGCGTACAACCTCGCCCTGCTCTGCGCCGAACAGGGGCGGACCGCGCAGGCCGAGCAGTGGTACCGGCGGGCCGCGTACGCCGGGCACCGCGAGGCCGCCAACGCGCTCGCCGTCCTGCTGCTCCAGGTCGGCGACACGAGCGGCGCCGAGCCGTGGTTCTCCAAGGCCGCGGAGGCGGGGAGCGTGGACGCCGCCTTCAATCTCGGGATCCTCTACGCCGGGCGCGGCGAGGACCGGGTCGCGTTGCACTGCTACGAGCGGGCGGCCGCCGCCGGGCACACGGAGGCGGCCCTGCAGGTCGGCATCGCCCGGCTCCGCGAGGGCGACGAGGCGGCCGCCGAGCGCCATCTGCGGTGCGCGGCGGGCGGCGGCAGCGCCGAGGCCGCCTACCGGCTCGCCGCCGTCCTCGACGCACGCCGGCCGGCGGTGTCCGAGCACGAGCTCGGGGAGTCGTCCCTGAACGTGAAGACCGAGTGCGAGGAGTGGTACGAGCGGGCCGCCACACAGGGGCACCGGCGGGCCCAGGTGCGGGTCGGGATGCTGGCCGCCGCGCGCGGGGACGTGGTGGAGGCGGCGCGCTGGTACCGGACGGCGGCCGAGGCCGGGTCGCGCAACGGCGCGTTCAACCTCGGGCTGCTGCTGGCCCGGGAGGGCAGCGAGCCGGAGGCGGCCGTGTGGTGGGAGCGGGCCGCCGACGCGGGGCACGGACGGGCGGCGTTGCGGCTCGCCCTGGTCTACGCGCGTCGTGGCGAGCTCGCGGTCGGGCAGCAGTGGGCCGACCGGGCGGTGGCGCTGGGTCCGGCGGAGGTGACCGAGCGGGCGGGGCGGCTCCGGGACGCCCTGCGGGAGGAGCTGTCGGCGTAGGCAGGTCGCTCCCGCAGGTCAGGCGGGGTCACGGGTATTGATTTGCTTCTGGCCGTGTCCCTCACGTAGTGTTCTGTTCATCGACGCGGGGTGGAGCAGCTCGGTAGCTCGCTGGGCTCATAACCCAGAGGTCGCAGGTTCAAATCCTGTCCCCGCTACTGAAGGCCGAGGGCCGGAGTCCGGAAACGGATTCCGGCCCTCGGTGTTTGCCGGACCGCTGTTTGCCGGGCCGGAGCGCGACGAAGGCCCCGGCGCTCGTCATGAGCACCGGGGCCTTCGGGGGCGTTCGTCCGTCAGACGGCCGTCGCGCAGTCCGGGCACAGGCCGCGGTACGTCACCTCGACGTCGGAGACCGTGAAGCCGAACCGCTCCGAGGCGGGAAGGTCGGCCATCGGGTTGCCGGTCGGGTGGACGTCGCGGATCGAGCCGCAGCGGGCGCAGACCAGGTGGTGGTGCGGCCGGTGCGCGTTCGGGTCGTACCGCTTGGCGCGCTTGTCCGTGGAGACCTCGATGACCTCGCCGAGCGAGACCAGCTCACCCAGCGTGTTGTAGACGGTCGCCCGGGAGATCTCGGGGAGCTTGGTCACGGCCCTGGCGTGGACCTCGTCGGCCGTCAGATGGACGTGCTCGCCGTCGAGTACCTCGGCCACGACGCGTCGCTGCGCGGTCATCCGCCATCCGCGTCCACGCAGCCGTTCCAGAAGGTCACTCATGGCATTCAGCCTAACAGCAGGGCCTCCTTTTTCCGAACAGGTGTGACTTTGGAACCTTACTTGACTTGGACTCAGTCCAATGTAGGATCGATTTCAGGGCTGGCAAAGCGACAGGAACGGTGTGAAATGGCGCAGGACGTGCAGGGCACAGGTGTGACGCAGGGGCCGCTGACCACGGAGGCCGGGGCGCCGGTGGCCGACAACCAGAACAGCGAGACCGCGGGCATCGGAGGCCCCGTCCTGGTCCAGGACCAGCTGCTGCTGGAGAAGCTCGCCCACTTCAACCGCGAGCGCATCCCGGAGCGCGTGGTGCACGCGCGCGGTGCGGGCGCCTACGGCACCTTCACGGTGACCGCGGACGTCACGCCGTACACGCGCGCCGCCTTCCTCTCCGAGGTCGGCAAGGAGACCGAGACCTTCCTGCGCTTCTCGACCGTGGCCGGCAACCTCGGGTCCGCCGACGCCGTGCGCGACCCGCGCGGCTGGGCGCTGAAGTTCTACACCGAGGAGGGCAACTACGACCTCGTCGGCAACAACACCCCGGTGTTCTTCATCAAGGACGCCATCAAGTTCCCCGACTTCATCCACACCCAGAAGCGCGACCCCTACACGGGCAGCCAGGAGGCGGACAACGTCTGGGACTTCTGGGGGCTCAGCCCCGAGGCCACGCACCAGGTGACCTGGCTCTTCGGGGACCGCGGCATCCCGGCGTCGTACCGCCACATGAACGGCTACGGCTCGCACACCTACCAGTGGAACAACGCGGCCGGTGAGGTCTTCTGGGTCAAGTACCACTTCAAGACCGACCAGGGGATCAGGAACCTCACGCAGGCGGAGGCGGACGTGCTCGCCGGCGCGGACCCGGACTCGCACCAGCGTGACCTGCGCGAGGCCGTCGAGCGCGGGGACTTCCCGACCTGGACCGTGCAGGTGCAGATCATGCCGGCGGCGGACGCGGCGGCCTACCGGTTCAACCCGTTCGACCTCACCAAGGTGTGGCCGCACGCGGACTACCCGCCGGTCGAGATCGGCCGGCTGGAGCTGAACCGCAACCCGCGCAACGTCTTCGCCGAGGTCGAGCAGTCGATCTTCTCCCCGGCGCACTTCGTGCCCGGCATCGGCCCGTCCCCCGACAAGATGCTCCAGGGCCGCCTCTTCGCCTACGGCGACGCGCACCGCTACCGCGTCGGCAGCAACGCCGACCACCTGCCGGTCAACCGCCCGCACGCAGCCGAGGCGCGCACCTACTCCCGCGACGGCTCCCTGTACGACGGCCGGCACGGCGGCGCCAAGAACTACGAGCCGAACAGCTTCGGCGGACCGGCGCAGACGGACCGCCCGCTGTGGCCGGCGTACGACGGCTTCGCCGGCGGCACCGGCAACCACCCCGCCGCCGTCCACGCCGAGGACGACGACTTCGTGCAGGCAGGCAACCTCTACCGCCTGATGTCGGCGGACGAGCAGGAGCGGCTGATCGAGAACCTGGCCGGCTTCATCGCCAAGGTGTCGCGCGACGACATCGCCGAGCGCGCCATCGGCAACTTCCGCCGGGCCGACGAGGACTTCGGCAAGCGGCTGGACGCCGCGGTCCGGGCCCTGCGCCCCCCTCGCGACTGAACCGGCGCCGCTCGCGCGGACGCGGTTGCCCGCCGTGCGGGTTCCGCGATCGATGGTCGCGGTTCGGGGCGGCACCTGTGCGGGCGTCGCCCGTGAGGTGCCGCCTTGATCATGCGGAGACGGGCTGCCGGGCCGGGGCCCAGCAGCGGATGATGTCGCGGACCGAGACGATGCCGGCCGGTTCGCCGCCGTCCAGGACGATCAGATGGCGGAAGCCGCCGTGGGCCATCGCCCGAGCCGCCTCCTCCAGCGTCCAGGTCGGGGTGGCGAACACGACGTCGTTCGTGGTGTGGGCGTGGATGGGCTCCGTGTCGGGGTTCTGGCCGAGGCCCACGGAGTTGAGGATGTCGCGTTCGGTGAGAATCCCGATGCCGCCGGCGTCCGGGTCGTGGACGATCGCCGCGCCCACGCGGCGCGCGGACATCAGGGCGGCTGCCTGGCGGAGGGTGTGGGCGGGGCCGACGGTGAGGACCACCGTGCTCATGGCGTCACGGACGAGCATGAAAGTGCCACCTCCTGGAGAAATCGCCGGGATAGTGCAGCGATTCACAAATGCACAAGTGAGGGTTCTCTCAGGGTGGCAGGTAAAGCGCGGGTCAACAAGGGGGTGCGTGCAGCCAATTGAG
Source organism: Streptomyces sp. NPDC090499 (assembly GCF_044769305.1). Taxonomy (NCBI): domain Bacteria; kingdom Bacillati; phylum Actinomycetota; class Actinomycetes; order Kitasatosporales; family Streptomycetaceae; genus Streptomyces; species Streptomyces sp. NPDC090499. The sequence continues at coordinate 128,501 of NZ_JBIVXP010000012.1, read as the reverse complement.
GGCGCACGCGCTCATATGTGAGGTGGGCAGTGAGCCCGATTGGGCCCGTTGTGCCCCAGAAGGCCGTTTCAGTAACGCTGGGTGAGGTACGACAGCAGCTCGTCGTGGAGCAGACCGTTGGACGCCGCCGCGTTGCCGCTGTGCGGGCCCGGCCGGCCGTCGAGGCCGGTGAAGGTGCCCCCGGCCTCCGTCACCACGATCGCGTTGGCCGCCATGTCCCACAGGGACAGCTCCGGCTCGGCACAGATGTCCAGGGACCCCTCGGCGACCATCATGTAGGGCCAGAAGTCGCCGTACGCGCGCGTGCGCCACACGTCGCGGGTGAGGTCCAGGAAGCCGTTCAGCTGCCCGCGCTCCTCCCAGCCGCCGAGCGAGGAGTACGCGAAGGAGGCGTCGGCCAGCTTCGCGACCTTGGAGACGTGCAGACGGGTCGCCGAGGACAGACTGCGACCCGAGAACGCGCCGTGGCCCTTCGCGGCCCACCAGCGGCGGCCCAGCGCGGGGGCGGAGACCAGGCCGACGACCGGCTGGTAGCCGCCCTCGGCCGCCTCCGTCAGGGAGATCAGGGTCGCCCAGACCGGGACGCCGCGCACGTAGTTCTTGGTGCCGTCGATCGGGTCGACCACCCAGCGGCGCGGCCCGGTGCCCTCGATGCCGTACTCCTCGCCGAGGATCGCGTCCCGTGGCCGGGCGCGCTGCAACTGGCCGCGGATCAGTTCCTCGGCGGCCTTGTCCGCCTCGCTCACCGGGGTCATGTCCGGCTTGGTCTCGACCTTGAGGTCGAGCGCCTTGAAGCGGTCCATGGTCACGGCGTCGGCCGCGTCCGCGAGCACGTGGGCGAGACGCAGGTCATCGAGGTAGTCCGGCATGTGACGAACGGTATCTGCCGGGGTGGGCGCGGGGCTACCAGGGGAGGCCCGGTGATGCGGGCAAGTGATCGGGCGGTGACCTCTGTTGGCCTCCGGTACGCCTGCGGCGCGCCCGCGCGTGTTGGCCGAAGGGCGCCCCCCGGTGCCGTCGCGAACCCTTGACAGTCGATTCGTGCGCGTCAAATCTGGGCGCAGAGCCGCTCGCCCCAGGGAGGCGATGATGCCTGCAGCCCGGGAATCCCTTCTGGACGCCGCGTACGCGGCGCTCACGCGCCGGCCGTGGGCTGCCGTGCGGATGGTCGACGTGGCGGCGGCGGCCGGGGTGTCCCGGCAGACGCTGTACAACGAGTTCGGCAGCAAGGAGGGCCTGGCGCGGGCGCTGGTGCGCAGGGAGGCCGACGGGTATCTCGCCGGGGTGGAACGGGCGTTGGGGAGCCACGCCGAGGCGCGGGAGCGGCTGACGGCGACCGCCGAGTGGATGGCGGTGGCGGCTCGGGAGAACGTGCTGGTACGGGCGATGCTCACGGGGTGCTGGAGCGAGCGGCTGCCGTCGCCGACGCTGTCCGCGGTGCCGTCGTCGTCGGCGGTGCCGGCGCAGCGGAGGGCGGACGGGCCGTTGCCCTCTCCCGGGGACTTCGTGCAGATCGTGCGGGACCGGGCGGTGGCGGTGCTGTCCGTTGCGGGGGCCGGGAAGGGGAACGGGGAGCTGGCCCGGTCGTGCGAGCTGGTGGTGCGGCTCGCGCTGTCGTGTGTCGCGGCGCCGCCGGGGGAGGGGGCGGGTGGGGTGGCGGAGCTGGTGCGCGGGGCGCTCTACCGGCAACCGGTGTGATCGAGGGGCGGTGCGGGTTGTGGGTCGGCTGCGGGCCGGTGGGGGCTTGTCGCGCAGTTCCTCCCCCAGCCTTCGGCTGGGGGGACCCCCAGCGCCCCTCAGGTGGGCTGTTGTGCTGTGGGCTGTGAAGTGCTGGTCGCGCCCGCGCGGCGGAGCCGCACATCAGATACGGCCCCGCGCCCCTTCGGGGCGTGTTTCAGTGGGCCGGGCCCCAGAGCCGGAGGCCGGTCGGGGCGTGTTTCAGTGGGCGGAGCCCGAGAGCTGGAGGCCGATCACTCCCGCGATCACCAGGCTGATGGAGATGATCTTGAGGGTGGAGACGAGGTCGCCCAGGAAGACCATGCCGTAGATGGCGGTGCCCGCCGCGCCGATGCCGGTCCAGACCGCGTAGGCCGGGCCCACGTCGAGTTTCTTCAGGGACAGGGTCAGGAGGCCGAAGCTGCCCAGGGCGAAGGAGGCGAAGGCTATCGTCGGCCATAGTCGGGTGAAGCCGTGGGAGAGTTTGAGGCACACGGCGAAGCCGGTCTCCAGGATCCCGGCCACGATCACCAGCAGCCACGCCATGTGCTGTCCTCCCGTATGTCCAGCTCGGTGCGATTATGCACTTACCGAACTCCGGTCATGACAAACACCCCGGTGGTCAGTCGCCTTCCTTGCGGTCCCGGGTCGCCAGCAGCCGCCGCAGCGAGTAGAGGCGGGCCGGGTCCGCGTGACCTTCCGCGACCCACTCGTCCAGCGCGCAGTCCGGCTCGTCGTGACTGCACGCGCGCGGGCAGTTCGCGGTGCCGGGCTCCAGGTCGGGGAACGCGTGGATCACGCGGGACGGGTCGACGTGGGCCAGGCCGAAGGAACGGACGCCCGGGGTGTCGATGACCCAGCCCTCGTCGTCGGGCAGGGGGAGGGCCAGCGCCGACGTCGTGGTGTGGCGGCCCCGGCCGGTCACCGCGTTGACATGACCGGTCGAACGGCGGCGGTCCTTCGGGACCAGCGCGTTCACCAGCGTGGTCTTGCCGACGCCCGAGTGGCCGACGAACGCCGTGATCTTGCCGTCGAGATGGTCCTGGACCCGGCGGGCGGCCTCCCCCGCCGCCAGCTCCTCGCGGCTCGTGACCACGTAGGGGATCTCCAGGTCGCCGTACAGCTCCAGGAGCTTGTCCGGCGGGGCCAGGTCCGACTTGGTCATCACCAGCAGGGGGGTGAGGCCGCCGTCGAAGGCCGCCACCAGGCAGCGGTCGATCAGGCGGGGGCGGGGCTCGGGGTCGGCCAGGGCGGTGACGATCGCCAGCTGGTCGGCGTTGGCGACGACCACCCGCTCGAACGGGTCGTCGTCGTCGGCGGTCCGCCGCAGCACGGACGAGCGGTCCTCGATGCGCACGATCCGGGCGAGGGTGTCCTTCTTGCCGGACAGGTCGCCGACCAGGGCCACCCGGTCGCCCACCACCGCGGCCTTGCGGCCCAGCTCGCGGGCCTTCATCGCGAGGATCGTCCGGTCCTCGACCAGGCAGGTCAGACGGCCCCGGTCGACGGTGAGGACCATCCCCTCGGCCGCGTCCTCGTGCTTGGGGCGGATGTTGGTCCGCGGCCGGTTGCCCTTGCGGTTGGGACGGGCGCGGATGTCGTCCTCGTCGGTGTGCTTGCCGTAGCGGCGCATGTCGTACGCCCCTAAGCCCCGTCGCTCCCGAGCATCCCGGTCCACAGGTCGGGGAAGTCCGGCAGGGTCTTCGCCGTCGTCGCCACGTTCTCGATCTGTACGTCGGCCACGGCCAGGCCGATGATCGCACCGGCCGTCGCCATGCGGTGGTCCTCGTAGGTGTGGAAGACGCCGCCGTGCATGCGGCGCGGGCGGATGCGCAGGCCGTCGGCGGTCTCGGTGACGTCGCCGCCGAGTTCGTTGATCTCCTTGGTGAGCGCGGCCAGCCGGTCCGTCTCGTGCAGCCGCAGGTGGGCGACCCCGCGCAGGGTGGAAGGGGTGTCCGCGAGGGCGGCGACCGCCGCGATGCCGGGGGTCAGCTCGCCGACGTCGCCCAGGTCGACGTCGATGCCGTGGATCCGGCCCGAGCCGGTGAACTCCAGGCCGTACTCGGTCAGTTCGCAGGAACCGCCCATCTCGGTGAAGATCTCGCGCAGCCGGTCGCCCGGCTGGGTGGTCCGGGACGGCCAGTCCGGGATCACGACCCGGCCGCCCGTCACCAGGGCCGCGGCGAGGAAGGGCTGGGCGTTCGACAGGTCCGGCTCGACGGTCAGGTCGCGGCCCAGCAGGGCGCCCGGCGTGACCCGCCAGACGTTCGGCTCGCCGCCCGACTCGGGGGTGTCCACCTGGGCGCCGACCGCGCGCAGCATGTCGACGGTCATCCGGATGTGCGGGAGGGAGGGGAGGCTGCGGCCGGTGTGGCGGACCTCGACCCCCTGGTTGAAGCGCGGGCCGGAGAGCAGCAGGGCCGACACGAACTGGGAGGAGGACGAGGCGTCGATGGCGACCGGGCCGCCGTCCAGGGCGCCGCTGCCGTGGACGGTGAGGGGGAGCGCGCCGCGGCCGTCGTCGTCGATCCGGGCGCCGAGGGAGCGCAGGGCGTCGATCACGCCGTGCAGGGGACGCTCGTACGAACGGGGGTCGCCGTCGAAACGGATGTCGCCTGCGGCGAGGGTGGCGACCGGGGGCAGGAAGCGCATCACCGTGCCGGCGTTGCCGACGTCGACGGTGGCGGGACCGCGGAGACCCGCGGGGAGCACCCGCCAGGCCTCGCCGGAGCCGTCGGGGCCGACGCCCTCGTCGATGCCGACGCCCATCGCGCGCAGGGCGCCGGCCATCAGCAGGGTGTCGCGGGAGCGGAGGGGGCGGCGCAGCCAGCCGGGTTCGGAGGCGAGGGCGGCGAGGACGAGGGCGCGGTTGGTGACCGACTTGGACCCCGGCACGTGAACCGTGGCGTCGACGGCTCCGCGTGCGTGCGGGGCGGGCCAGAGGGCGGTTGGTGCGGTGGGGTTTGCGGCCATGGGGTCACTTTAGTGCCAGGGGGAGCCGTCAGCCGGTGGGCGGGTGCGGCGCCGCTTCGCGGGGAGGCCGGTGGGCGGGTACGGCGCCGTGGGGGCTGGTCGCGCCCGCGCGGCGGAGCCGCATATCGGATACTGCCCCGCGCCCCTGTGGCATCGCCCCTTCGGGGCCTGTCACATGCCCAGAAGCCAGCGCCCTCCGCCGATCAGCGAGCACAGGGACACCGTGTGGAAGAGGAACAGCCATACGCCGGCCGGGAGATGGGTCAGCCTCGACAGCTGGTCCGCGTCCGAGTCGCCCGCGCCGCCGCGGGAGCGCTTCGCCTGGAGTTCGAAGGCCGGGCGGACTCCGCCCAGCAGCAGGAACCAGACCACGGCGTACGCGAACGCCGCCTGCACCTGCGGTCCGGCCAGCCAGGACACCAGCAGGAAGGTGCCGCCCGTGAGGAAGACCGTCAGGACGCCGTACGCGTTGCGGATCATCACCAGCATCACGACCAGCAGGGCCGTGGCGAGCCAGAGCAGCAGGGTGATGCGGCCGGCGCCGAGGAGGGCCGCGCCGCCGAGGCCGAGCAGCGGGGGAGCGGTGTAGCCGGCCGCCGCCGTGAGGATCATGCCGATGCCGTGCGGCTTGCCCCGGCTGAGCGTGAGGCCGCTGGTGTCCGAGTGCAGCCGGATGCCGGTCAGCTGGCGGCCGGTGAGCAGGGCGGTCAGGCCGTGGCCGCCCTCGTGGGCGATGGTGATGGCGTTGCGGGATATCCGCCACAGGTTGTGCGGGACGACCACCGCGAGCGCGGCGGCCAGGGTCGCGAGGACCACCCAGAGGTCGGGATCGGTCTGGGTCCCCGTCAGACGGTCCCAGAGGTCGGGCAGCGCGAGGGCGGCGGTGCTGTCCATGGTCCGGTGGTTGCTCCCTACGGGCATGTGGAGTCTGGCAGTGTTGCACGTATGTGCGGACGGTATGCATCCAGTCGTGGGCCCGAGGATCTCGCAGGAGTCTTTGAAATAGAGAAGTGGGAGCCCGAGGAGACCCTGGAGCCCGACTACAACGTGGCGCCGACCAAGGAGGTCTACGCCGTCCTCGACCGTCCGGTGAAAGACGCCGGCGACTCCCGTCCGGTTCGCCAGCTGCGCAAGCTGAAGTGGGGGCTCGTGCCGTCCTGGGCCAAGACGCCCGAGGGCGGCGCCCGGATGATCAACGCGCGCGCCGAGACCGTGCACGAGAAGCCGTCGTACCGCCGCGCCTTCGCCACCCGCCGCTGCATCCTGCCCGCCGACGGCTACTACGAGTGGGTCACCGCCCCGGAGGAGCGGGACCTGGAGGTCGAGGGGAAGAAGAAGCGGCCGCGCAAGCAGCCGTACTTCGTGCTCCCCGCCGACGGCTCGGTGTTCGCGATGGCAGGGCTGTACGAGTTCTGGCGGGACCGGACGCTGCCCGACGAGCACCCGCTGGCCTGGTGGGTGACCTGCTCGGTGATCACCACGGAGGCGGAGACCTCGCCGCTGGCCGTGGCGCCCGCCGAGGGGCCGCGGTCGCTGCACGACATCCACCCCCGGATGCCGCTGATGCTGACCCCGGACCGCTGGGACGCCTGGCTCGACCCGGCGCGCACCGACGTCGAGGACCTGCGCGCGCTGCTCGCCCCGCCACCGGAGGGCCTGATGCGTGCCTACCCGGTCTCCACGGCGGTCAGCAACGTCCGCAACAACAGCCCGGAGCTGCTGAAGGAGCTGGAGGGGCCGGAGGAGGGCACGCTCTTCTGAGCGCTCCCTCCCCGCGCTCCCCGCGCCGCCTTCGGGGCGCTGCCATCTAGCCTTCTCGCGTGACCACAGCGAAGATCGTCGGTACCGAGGCGGGCGACGCCCGCATCACCTGGCACGAGGCGGCGCGGGCGCGGCTGGTGCTCGCCGTCGGCCACGGGGCGGGCGGGGGCATCGGGGCGCGGGACCTCCAGGCGATCGCCGCGGTCCTGCCGGAGCACGGCGTGACCGTCGCACTCGTCGAGCAGCCCTGGCGGGTCGCCGGGAAGAAGCTGGCGCCCGCCCCGAAGACGCTCGACGCCGGCTGGCGGGGGCTGTGGCCCGCGCTCGCGGCGCCGGGGCTGCCGGTGGTGTCCGGCGGGCGCAGCGCAGGGGCCCGGGTCGCCTGCCGTACCGCGACCGAGCTGGGGGCGGCCGCCGTCCTCGCCCTCAGCTTTCCGCTGCACCCGCCGGGGAAGCCGGAGAAGTCGCGGGCCGGAGAGCTGCTCGGGGCCGGGGTGCCCACGCTCGTCGTGCAGGGCGGCAACGACCCGTTCGGGAAGCCGGCCGAGTTCCCGGAGGGGGAGTACGAACTCGTCGAGGTGCCGTACGGGGATCACGGGTTCGCGGTGCCCAAAAGGGCGGATATCGGGCCGGAACAGGCAGTGACCGTCATCACGGACGCGGTCGTCGCATGGACCGCGTCCCTCGGGTGACGCCCGGGAATGTTGCGCGACGGACCACTGTTGAGGCGGACAGAAGTGCTGGGACACCAGCGCCGACGCCGAACGAGAGGAAGTCCGCCGCATGGGTTCGACCATCTGCCCGAGCCGTAGCAGCAGCGCTGACCTGGACTGGACGGTGCTGCATGCGGCCAAGACCGCTCCTATTCGAGCGGCGGCAGGCACGGGTCGTGTTCTATCCTCCGAGACGAGTGGGATCGGTTTTGGTCCTGCCCGGGATCTTGAGGAGGTGGGTCCGGTCACCGGTACCGACGCAGGGACCGACAACGGCCAGGCGGAGCTGCCCGAGGGCCAGGGCGTCAGCGCGGAGTCGACGTCGGAGCGCACCGCGCGCTTCGAGCGGGACGCGCTCGAATTCCTCGACCAGATGTACTCGGCCGCGCTCCGCATGACGCGCAACCCGGCCGACGCCGAGGACCTGGTGCAGGAGACCTACGCCAAGGCGTACGCGTCCTTCCACCAGTTCCGTGAGGGCACCAACCTCAAGGCCTGGCTGTACCGCATTCTCACCAACACCTTCATCAACTCGTACCGCAAGAAGCAGCGCGAACCCCAGCGCTCCGCGGCCGAGGAGATCGAGGACTGGCAGCTCGCCCGAGCCGAGTCGCACATGTCGACGGGCTTGCGCTCCGCGGAGTCGCAGGCGCTCGACCACCTGCCGGACTCGGATGTGAAGGAAGCGCTGCAGGCGATCCCCGAGGAATTCCGCATCGCCGTCTACCTTGCCGACGTAGAGGGCTTTGCCTACAAGGAGATCGCGGACATCATGGGGACACCCATCGGTACGGTGATGTCCCGGCTGCACCGGGGCCGCCGCCAACTGCGCGGCATGCTGGAGGACTACGCGCGTGAGCGCGGGCTCGTCCCGGCGGGCGCCGGAGAGTCGAACGAAGCGAAAGGCTCGGGCTCATGAGCTGCGGAGAGCCGCACGAGACGGACTGCAGTGAGGTACTCGATCATCTCTACGAGTTCCTCGACAGTGAGATGCCGGACATCGATCGCGTCAAGTTCAAGCAGCACTTCGACGAGTGCTCCCCCTGCCTGGAGAAGTACGGGCTGGAGGAGGCCGTGAAGAAGCTGGTCAAGCGGTGCTGCGGGCATGACGACGTGCCCACCGACCTGCGGGCCAAGGTGCTGGGGCGGCTGGACCTGATCCGCTCCGGCCAGACCGTCCCGGACCACGACGTCACGGCTGCCCGTACCGCCGAGCCCGCACCGGTCACACCGGAGAGCTGACCGGACGCCGACCGCGGCCGCGCCGCCCGCAGGCGGCGCCGGGCGGTTCCCGCCCCGGTGTCCCATCACCCGAACGTGCTAATCCTCCGGTCATAAGCCCCCGGACCCGCCGACTCCCGGCCTAGGCTCCGGAGCCTGGACGGGCATGGTCGGGGAGGGGCGAGATGGAGGCGGTCCCGGTACGGGTACGCGCGTACGTGACCTCCGTCGCCCTCGCCGCCCTGCTCTGTCTGCTGCCGCTGCCCGGCCTGCGTACGCCCTGGTGGGCCGTCGCCCTCCTCGCCGCGCTCTACGCGTCCTGCGAGCACGCCGTACGGCGCCGCCTCGGCGGCACCTTCTACCCGGTGCTGCTCGCCGGTGCCTTCCTGCTGCCACCGCCGGCCGCCGCCCTCGTGCCGCTGCCGGGCGCGCTGCTCTCCCGTGCCGAGCAGCGGCCGCAGGCGCTGCGCCGGATCTGGCGGGCCGCCGAGCTGGCGCTCGCCGTGTGGGGCGCGGGGCGCGTGCACTGGGCGCTCGGCGGCCGGGACTCGGTGGTGGGCTGCGACTTCCCGTACGCGCTGCTGCCCTGCGCCGCGGCCGTACTGGCCTTCTGCGCCGTTCTCGCGCTCCTGGACGGCGGGATCCTCGCGGTCGCCGAGAGAGTCCCGGTCCGCCGGGCCTGGCGCGGTCTGCTCTCCCGCTCGCTCGCCCCGGTCGGGGTACACGGGCTGGCCGGGCTGATGATGGCCGTGCTCTGGCGCAGCCCCTACGGTCCCGTCGCCGCGCTGCTGGTCCTGCTGCCGATGTGCGTGTCCTGGTGGGTGTTCGCCCAGTACCACCGGGAGCGCGCCGCCCACCAGGCCACCATCCGCGCACTCGTCCAGGCCGTCGACATCAAGGACGGGTACACCCGCGGGCACAGCGAGCGAGTCGGACAGGCCTCCGTGATGATCGCGCGCGAACTGGGCATGGCCGACGACCGGGTGGAGGTGCTCCGCTTCGCCGGCATCCTCCACGACGTGGGGAAGCTGGGCGTCCCCACCCGGCTGCTCCGCAAGAACGGGCCGCTCACCCCGGAGGAGCGCCGGATCATCGAACTGCACCCCGAGTACGGCCACGAGATGGTGCGCGGGATCTCCTTCCTCGGCGAGGCACGCGCGGCGATCCTCCACCACCACGAGCGCATCGACGGCAGCGGCTACCCCTACGGACTCGCGGGCGGCCAGATCCCGGAGTCCGCCCGTGTGGTGGCCGTCGCCGACGCCTTCGACGCGATGACGTCGACCCGCTCCTACAGCCGGGCCCGGCCGGTGGCGGCCGCCGTGGCGGAGTTACGGCGGTGCGCGGGACGGCACTTCGACGCCGGGATCGTCGACGCCCTGGCGCGAGCGCTGGCCAGACACGGCTGGCACCCGGCGGTCACCGCCGACGTACAGCCACCGGACCAGGCAGACCCGGCGGACCCGCCCGGCCCGGCCCTCTCCGGTCCGCCGGGCGGCGACCGTGCGGGCGTCGGGCGAGGTGCCCCGTGACGTCCGGGGCCCCGGCGTTCGCTGCGGGACCGGCGGGCGGCGGCAGCGGCAGCGGTCTCGCCGGGCCGGCCGCGGCCCTTCGCTCCGGCCGGCCCGCCGCGCTCGGGGGCATCCGGCTCGCCGCCCTGCTCCTCGCCCTCGGCTGTCTCGCCGGCACCCTCTGGGAAGGCCTCGACGACCGGGGCATCGCCCTCGCCTTCGGCCTTCTCGTCGGCATCGGAGAGTGGGCCCGCTGGACGGGCGCCGAGGTACGGGAGGCCGCGCCGCTCGGCGCCGCCGGCGGGCTCGCCTACGCCCTGCTCGGCGCCGACGCCGGGGCCGCCACGCACGACGGGGCCTTCCAGGTCGTCACCGTCGTCTGCGCGGCCTCGCTGCTCGGCAACGTCCCGCACATAGCCGACGGGCGGCGCCCCACCCTCGACCACCTCACCCGCCGCGTCCTCACCGTCGGCTTTGCCGCCGTCTGCTTCCAACCCCTTTACAGCAGGGGCGCGTTGGAGCACTGGGGCGGACCGGCGTACGCCCTCCTGCTCGTCGCGCTCCTGGTGCTCACCGCGCTGTGCGACGCCGTGCTCGCCGCCGCGCAGGCCCACGCGCGGACGGGGTGGCCGTTCGGGCCGCTGCTGCGGGACGAGCTGCGCGGGCTGCTCGGCATCGGGTCCGCCGTCTGTGCCACCGGGGCCGTGATCGCGCTGGCCGTCGCCGTCGTCGGGCTGTGGGCACTGCCCGTGTTCTGCCTGCCCCTGCTCCTGACCCAGCTCTCCCTGCGCCGGTACGCGGCCGTCCGGGCCACCTACCGGCAGACCATCGCCTCTCTTGCCCGCGCCACCGAGATAGCGGGGTACACCCCGGCCGGGCACGCCCGCCGGGTCGCCACGCTGAGCCAGGCCGTCGGGCGGGACCTGGGGCTGTCCGGAGCGGAGCTCACCGTGCTGGAATACGCGGCGCTCATGCACGACATCGGCCAGCTCAGTCTCGTCGACCCGGTGCCCGCGGGGGCCACCGCCGGGCTGCCGGCGGCGGAACAGCGGCGGATAGCCCTGCTCGGCGGGGCCGTCGTCCGGCAGACCGGGGTGGCCGCGGCGGTCGCCGTGGTGGTGGAGCGGCAGGCCGACCCGTACCGGGAGCAGCCGGTCGCCGCGCGGATCGTGCGGGCCGTCAACGCGTACGAGGAGAAGGCGCGGGACTCCGGGCCCGGCGGCCCGCTGACGGCACTGGAGGAGTTACGGCTGGCGACCGCCGGGGACTACGCTCCGGAGGTTGTGGAGTCCCTGGCCCGCGTGCTCTCCAGAGACTGTCTGACCTTGCGCGCGGCTGGGTAACCCATGGGTAATGAGCGGCCCTCCCGTCGTACGTGGTTGGATGCGAGGGAGAGGGTGATGTCCGGGGGCACAAGCCAGCCCACTGTGCGGAACTGGAACTGGCAGGCGGGAATCGTGAGGATCTTCGGCAAGGGACGGCACCGGCCCTCCGCCTCCTGGCGGCAGGCCACCGACCGCGCGTTCACGCTGATCGGCGACGGCCGGTACGAGGACGCGGGCGAGCTGCTGACACGCGCTGCCGACCTGGAACCCTGGCTGTCGGAGTCCTGGTTCAACCTCGCCCTGCTGCACAAGTTCCGGCACGACTGGGAGCAGGCGCGGGCCGCCGGGCTGCGGGCGGTGGCCCTGCTCGACCGGGAGACCGGGGCGCCCGACTGGTGGAACGTGGGCATCGCGGCGACCGCGCTGCAGGACTGGCCGCTGGCCCGGCGGGCCTGGCAGGCGTACGGGCTGCGGGTGCCGGGAGGCGCCACCGCCTCCGGTGAGCCGGACGGCATGGACCTGGGCAGTGCCGCCGTGCGGCTGTCCCCGGAAGGGGAGGCCGAGGTGGTGTGGGGGCGGCGGCTGGACCCCGCCCGTATCGAGGTGCAGTCCATTCCGCTGCCCTCGTCCGGGCGGCGCTGGGGCGAGGTGGTCCTGCACGACGGGGTGCCGCACGGCGAGCGGACCACGGCGACCGGGCACGCGTACCCCGTCTTCGACGAGATCGAGCTGTGGGCGCCGTCGCCGGTGCCGACCTGGGTGGTGCTGCTGGAGGCGGCGACCGAGGCGGACCGGGACGCGCTGGAGCAGCTGGCGGGGGACGCCGGGTTCGCGGCGGAGGACTGGTCCTCCTCGGTGCGGCTGCTGTGCCGGATGTGCTCGGAGTCACGGATGCCGTCGGACGAGGGGGACGGGGTGCATCTCGATCCCCACGACCACAGTGAGCCGGGGCATCCGGGGCCGCTGGGGCACCGGACGGACGGGCAGCTGTGGGTGCCGGAGCGGGAGTGCGGGGTGGCTGCGCCGGCCTCGCTGGTGCGGGGGTTGCTGGACGGGTGGGTTGCGGACAGCCCCGATTCCAGGGATTGGCGGGATTTGGAAGAGGTTTGCTGAGGCCGTCGTTCAGCCGCCGCCTCGTTGTGGCTGGTCGCGCAGTTCCCCGCGCCCCTTTGGGGCGCGTCCCTGGGCGCAGGCTGCCACGTACCCTGTATTCGCAATATCACCCCCGGTTTGTTTGAGGAAGGCATCGTCGGTCATGGCCCAGCAGGACACCGATCAGCAGCACGCGGGCGTGCTCCCCGTGGATGACGAGGGGTTCGTCGTCGACACCGAGGGGACCGAGGAGCGCGAGAACGCCTGGCGTGAGCGGGGGACGTCGCGGCCCATCACCGTCGTCGGGAACCCGGTGCTGCACAAGGAGTGCAAGGACGTCACCGAGTTCGGTGCGGAGCTGGACCAGCTCGTCGCCGACATGTTCGCCAGCCAGCGGACCGCCGAGGGCGTCGGCCTCGCCGCCAACCAGATCGGCGTCGACCTGAAGGTCTTCGTCTACGACTGCCAGGACGACGAGGGCGCCCGGCACGTCGGTGTGGTGTGCAACCCGAAGCTGGTCGACCTGCCCGCCGACAAGCGGCGGCTGGACGACAGCAACGAGGGGTGCCTGTCGGTGCCCACCGCCTACGCCCCGCTCGCCCGGCCCGACTACGCCGAGGTCACCGGGCAGGACGAGAAGGGCAACCCGATCAAGGTGCGCGGCACCGGCTACTTCGCTCGGTGTTTGCAGCACGAGACCGACCACCTGTACGGCTACCTGTACATCGACCGGCTCTCCAAGCGCGAGCGCAAGGACGCGCTGCGGCAGATGGCCGAGAACGAGCCCCGCTACCCCGTGGTCGCCAACGACTGAGACCCAGAAGGACAGTTGTGACGCCTGGTCGGACCCGTTCCGACCAGGCGTTCGTCATGTTCGGTCAGACTCGCTCGCCTGTGCGTCGTACATTCGATCCTTTGTACACCCCTAGCGAACCCTAATCAGTCACACAAGGGGAGATTCTCGGCACTGTGGGGTAGTGAGTGAAGCAAATCCGTTCCCAGACCGGTCAGTTGTGGTGCTGAATAGTAACTGCGGGGATACGCAACGGCGCACGCCCGGCACAGCGGGAGGGGCGTGCGCACCTGGCTCGGCTGAGAGGGGTTTGTTCGTGCATGCTTTCTCACACAGCACCACATCGACGCCGACGGCGGTCGCGGTTCCACCGCAACTCGCCCTCCCGGTGATCGAGGCCGAGTTTCCCCGGCAACTGCATCCGTATTGGCCACAGCTACAGGAGAAGACCCGCCTCTGGCTGCTGGAAAAGCGGCTGATGCCGGCCGACAAGGTGCGGGAATATGCCGACGGTCTTTGCTACACCGACCTCATGGCGGGGTACTACCTGGGCGCGTCCGACGAGGTCGTCCAGGCGATATGCGACTACAGCGCCTGGTTCTTCGTCTGGGACGACCGGCACGACCGCGACGTCGTGCACGGCAGGTCGGCCGACTGGCGGCGGCTGCGGTTCCGACTGCACGCGGCACTCGACGCGCCCCTGCACCATCTGCACCACCCGGACACCCTGGTCGCCGGGTTCGCCGACAGCATCGCGCGGTTGTACACGTTCCTGCCCGGGACCTGGAACCAGCGGTTCGCCCGGCACTTCCACGAGGTGATCGAGGCGTACGACCGCGAGTTCCGCAACCGCACCTCGGGATACGTCCCCGGGGTCGAGGAATACCTGGCCCTGCGGCGCCTCACCTTCGCCCACTGGATATGGACGGACCTGCTGGAGCCGAGCGCCGGGACCGAACTCCCGGACGCCGTACGGAAAAACCCCGCGTACCGGCGGCCTGCGCTGCTCAGCCAGGAATTCGCCGCCTGGTACAACGACCTCTGCTCGCTGCCGAAGGAAATAGCGGGCGACGAGGTGCACAATCTCGGAATCAGCCTCGTCACCCATGAGGGGATGAGCCTGGAACAGGCGGTGGAGGAAATCAGGCGACGCGTCGAGGAATGCATTAGCGAATTCCTGGTGGCCGAGCAGGCCGCACTGCGGTTCGCCGAGGAACTCGACGACGGCACGGTGCACGGAAAGGAAACCGGCGCCGCCGTCACCGCCTGCGTCGGCAACATGCGCAACTGGTTCAGTTCCGTCTACTGGTTCCACCACGAATCCGGCCGATACATGGTCGACAGCTGGGACGACCGGTCCACGCCCCCGTACGTCAACAACGAAGCGGCAGGTGAGAAATGACCGTCGAGTCCGTGAAGCCCGCGCCCGCGGAGGCTTCCGAACACACTGAACTGCGCGAACCGCCCCTGGCCGGCGGCGGTGTGCCGGTACTCGGGCACGGCTGGCGGCTGGTCCGCGACCCGCTGGCCTTCATGACCCGGCTGCGCGCCCACGGCGACATGGTGCGCCTCAGGCTCGGACCCAAGGAGGTCTACGCCGTCACCACCCCCGAACTCACCGGCGCCCTCGCCCTGAACCCCGACTTCATCATCGCGGGGCCGCTGTGGGAGTCCCTGGAGGGACTGCTCGGCAAGGAGGGCGTCGCCACCGCCAACGGCCCGCGCCACCGGCGCCAGCGCCGCACCATCCAGCCCGCGTTCAACCTCTCCGCGATCCCCTCCTACGGGCCGGTCATGGAGGAGGAGGCGCACGCGCTGACCGAACGCTGGCAGCCCGGCGCCACCGTCGACTGCACCTCGGAGTCCTTCCGGGTCGCCGTCCGCATCGCCGCCCGCTGCCTGCTGCGCGGCGAGTACATGGACGAGCGCGCCGAGCGGCTCAGCGTCGACCTCGCGAGCGTCTTCCGCGGTATGTACCGGCGGATGGTCGTACCACTCGGCCCGCTGTACAAGCTGCCGTTGCCGGCCAACCGCGAATTCAACCGGGCGCTGGCCGATTTGCATCTCCTCGTCGACGAGATCGTCGCCGAGCGCCGGGCATCTGGTCAAAAGCCGGACGATTTGCTGACGGCATTGCTCGCGGCGAAGGACGAGAATGGCGATCCCATCGGGGAACAGGAGATCCACGACCAGGTGGTCGCGATACTCACCCCCGGAAGCGAAACAGTCGCCTCCACGATCATGTGGCTGCTCCAGGTCCTCGCCGAACACCCGGAACACGCCGAGAAGGTACGGACCGAGGTCGAATCCGTGACGGGCGGCCAGCCGGTCGGTTTTGAGCACGTGCGCCGGCTCACGCACACCAACAATGTCGTCGTCGAGGCGATGCGTTTGCGGCCGGCCGTATGGATATTGACGCGGCGGGCCAAGGCCGACTCCGAGCTGGGCGGCTATCGCATTCCGGCCGGGGCCGACATCGTCTACAGCCCGTACGCCGTCCAGCGCGACCCGCACTCGTACCCCGGGCACCTCGACTTCGACCCGGACCGCTGGCTGCCGGAGCGGGCGGGGGACGTGCCCAAGTACGCCATGAGCCCCTTCAGCGTCGGCAACCGCAAGTGCCCCAGCGACCACTTCTCCATGACCCAGCTCAGCCTGATCACGGCGGCGCTGTGCGCCAGGTACCGCTTCGAACAGGTCGCCGGGTCGAACGACACCACCCGGGTGGGCATCACCCTGCGCCCGCACCGGCTGCTGCTCGCACCCGTGCCCTGGTGACCTGCCGACCGGCGGATCACGCCTGATACCGGCGCGCGCTCAGGCGGCCTGCGGGCCCCGGAACGCGCGCCGGTAGGCGTTCGGCGTGGTGCCCAGCGACTTCACGAACTGGTGCCGCAGCGCGGCCGCCGTCCCGAACCCGGTCCGGCCCGCGATCGCGTCCATCGTCTCGTCCGTCCCCTCCAGCAACTCCTGTGCCAGCAGCACCCGTTGCCGCAGGATCCAGCGGTACGGCGTGGTCCCGGTCTCCTGCTGGAAGCGGCGGGCGAAGGTGCGCGGTGCCATCAGGGCGCGGGCGGCCAGCTGCTCGACGGTGACCTCCTCGTCGAGGTGCTCCGTCATCCAGGCCAGCACCTCGCCGACCGTGTCGCAGGGGCCCTCCGGCAGCGGGCGCTCGATGTACTGGGCCTGGCCGCCGTCCCGGTGCGGGGGCACCACCATCCGCCGGGCGATCTTCCTGGCGACCTCCGGGCCCTGCTCCTTGCGCACGATGTGCAGACAGGCGTCGATCCCGGCCGCGGTGCCCGCCGAGGTGAACACCGGATCCTCGTCCACGTACAGCACGTCCGGCTCGACCCGGGTGCGCGGGAACCGGCGGGCGAGCAGCTCCGCGTGCCGCCAGTGCACGGCACACCGGCGCCCGTCCAGCAGCCCGGCCGCGCCGAGCACGAACACGCCGGAGCAGACGCTGAGCACCCTGGCCCCCCGGTCCACCGCCCGGCGCAGCGCGTCCAGCAGCTCGGGCGGGTAGTCCCGGGCGACGTTGGAGTCCGAGGCCGGCACCGCGATCAGGTCGGCCTCGTCGAGGCGGTCGAGGCCGTAGGGGGTGGAGACGGTGAGCCCGGGCACGTGGGTGCCGAGCGCGGGTCCCTCCGCGGAGACCACCGCGAAGTCGTACACCGGCAGCCCCTCGTCGGAGCGGTCGAGTCCGAAGACCTCGCAGACCACCCCGAGCTCGAAGGGGTGCACACCGTCGAGGAGCACCGTCGCCACGTTCTTCAGCATGCTGCCAGTGTGCCTCGTCGGCGGCAGTAATTCGAGGGTGTGTGGCAGTGCTGCCACTGACGGTAAGGAGCATCCGGCGCGAGAGTGGTGTCCATGAACGGAAACCAGATCGAAGGTCTCGTCGGAATGGTCCTGGTCCTCGGCATCCTGGTCCTCATGGCCCTCCCGTCCGTGCTCGGCGTCCTGCGCGACAGGCGCATCGACCGGCAGATCAGGGAGGCCCACGAGGACCGCGGGGAGCGGGAGACCCAGCAGGCTCAGAAGTCCTCGTCCAGGTCGACGGTGCCCTCCACCGCCACCTGGTACGCGGACGGGCGCCGCTCGAAGAAGTTCGTCAGCTCCTGAACGCCCTGCAGCTCCATGAAGGAGAACGGGTTCTCCGAGCCGTACACCGGGGCGAAGCCCAGGCGGCCGAGCCGCTGGTCGGCGACGCACTCCAGGTACTGGCGCATCGAGTCGGTGTTCATGCCGGGCAGGCCGTCACCGCACAGGTCACGGGCGAACTGCAGCTCCGCCTCGACGGCCTCCCGGAGCATGTCGGTGACCTGCTGCCGGAGCTCGTCGTCGAAGAGCTCCGGCTCCTCCTTGCGGACCGTGTCGACCACGTCGAACGCGAAGCTCATGTGCATCGTCTCGTCCCGGAACACCCAGTTGGTGCCGGTGGCGAGACCGTGCAGCAGACCCCGGCTGCGGAACCAGTAGACGTACGCGAAGGCGCCGTAGAAGAACAGGCCCTCGATGCACGCGGCGAAGCAGATGAGGTTGAGCAGGAAGCGGCGGCGGTCGGCCCGGGACTCCAGGCGGTCCAGGTTCTCCACCGAGTCCATCCACCTGAAGCAGAACTCGGCCTTCTCGCGGATGGAGGGGATGTTCTCGACCGCCGCGAAGGCGGCAGCGCGGTCCTCCGGGTCGGGCAGGTAGGTGTCCAGGAGCGTCAGGTAGAACTGGACGTGCACGGCCTCCTCGAACAGCTGACGGCTCAGGTAGAGCCGCGCCTCGGGGGAGTTGATGTGCTTGTACAGCGTCAGCACCAGGTTGTTCGCCACGATCGAGTCGCCGGTCGCGAAGAACGCCACCAGCCGGCCGATCAGGTGCTGCTCCATCGGGGACAGCTTCGCGAGGTCGGCGACGTCCGAGCGGAGGTCGACCTCCTCCACGGTCCAGGTGTTCTTGATCGCGTCCCGGTAGCGCTCGTAGAAGTCCGGGTAGCGCATCGGGCGCAGCGTGAGCTCGAAGCCGGGGTCGAGAAGGTTCTTGCTGGACATTACTGGCAGGCCTCGCAGGACTCGGGGTTTTCCAGGGAGCAGGCGACGGCGTCTTCGGGGGCCGCCTGCTGGACGGGGATGGTGGCTTGGGCCTGGGCGGCGCGGGCGATCCGGGTCGCCGGGCGCGAACGCAGGTAGTACGTCGTCTTCAGGCCCGACTTCCAGGCGTACGCGTACATCGAGGAGAGCTTGCCGATGGTCGGCGTCTCCAGGAAGAGGTTCAGGGACTGGGCCTGGTCCAGGTACGGGGTGCGGGCGGCGGCCATGTCGATCAGGCCGCGCTGCGGGATCTCCCAGGCGGTGCGGTAGAGGTCGCGCACCTCCTCGGGGATCCAGACGAAGTCCTGCACCGAGCCGCTGGCCTCGCGCAGCGCCTCGCGGGTGCGGGCGTCCCAGACGCCGAGGTCCTTGAGGTCCTGCACCAGGTAGGAGTTGACCTGGAGGAACTCACCGGACAGCGTCTCGCGCTTGAAGAGGTTCGAGACCTGCGGCTCGATGCACTCGTAGACGCCCGCGATGGAGGCGATGGTGGCGGTGGGCGCGATGGCGAGGAGCAGGCTGTTGCGCAGGCCGGTCGTCGCGATCCGCGCGCGCAGCGCGGCCCAGCGCTCCGGCCAGGTGAACTCGACGCCGTAGTGGTCGGGGTGCAGCACACCCTGTGCGGTGCGGGTCTTCTCCCAGGCCGGCAGCGGGCCGCTGCGCTCGGCGAGGTCGGCGGAGGCCTCGTACGCGGCGAGCATGATCCGCTCGGCGATCCGGGTGGACAGCGCCTTCGCCCCGGCGGAGTCGAAGGGCAGCCGCAGCTTGAAGAAGACGTCCTGGAGCCCCATGGCGCCCAGCCCGACCGGCCGCCACTTGGCGTTGGACCGGCCGGCCTGCTCGGTCGGGTAGAAGTTGATGTCGACGACCCGGTCGAGGAAGGTGACGGCGGTGCGGACGGTCTCGTCGAGGCGGTCCCAGTCGATGTCACCGGTCGCCGTGTCCACGAACGCACCGAGGTTCACGGACCCCAGGTTGCAGACGGCCGTCTCGCCGTCGTCCGTGACCTCCAGGATCTCCGTGCAGAGGTTGGAGGAGTGGATGACATGGCCGGGGACGGCCGTCTGGTTGGCGGTCCGGTTGGCCGCGTCCTTGAAGGTCATCCAGCCGTTGCCGGTCTGCGCGAGGGTCCGCATCATCCGGCCGTACAGGTCACGTGCCGGGACGGCCTTGCGGGCCAGTCCCGCGGCCTCGGCCTTCCGGTAGGCCGCGTCGAACTCCTCGCCCCACAGGTCCACCAGCTCCGGCACGTCGGCCGGGGAGAACAGCGACCACTGCTCGTCGGCGTTCACCCGGCGCATGAACTCGTCCGGGACCCAGTGCGCGAGGTTCAGGTTGTGGGTACGGCGGGCGTCCT
This sequence comes from Streptomyces sp. NPDC090499, assembly GCF_044769305.1. Taxonomy (NCBI): domain Bacteria; kingdom Bacillati; phylum Actinomycetota; class Actinomycetes; order Kitasatosporales; family Streptomycetaceae; genus Streptomyces; species Streptomyces sp. NPDC090499. The sequence goes on along the minus strand of NZ_JBIVXP010000012.1, from coordinate 108,952 downwards.
CACCGGTGTTGTCGCGCAGCTCCAGGAACTCCTCGATGTCGGAGTGCCAGGTCTCCAGGTAGACCGCGGCCGCGCCCTTGCGCCGGCCGCCCTGGTTCACGGCGGCGACCGAGGCGTCCAGCGTCTTCAGGAACGGCACGATGCCGTTGGAGTGCCCGTTGGTGCCGCGGATCAGCGAACCCCGGCTGCGGATGCGGGAGTACGACAGACCGATGCCGCCGGCGTGCTTGGAGAGCCGGGCGACCTGGTGGTAGCGGTCGTAGATCGAGTCCAGCTCGTCCTTCGGGGAGTCGAGGAGGTAGCAGGACGACATCTGGGGGTGCCGGGTGCCGGAGTTGAAGAGGGTGGGGGAGGACGGGAGGTAGTCGAGGCGGCTCATGAGCCCGTAGAGCGCGGCGACCTCGTCGACCGACCGCGCGGTGTCGTCCTCGGCGAGACCGGCGGCGACCCGGAGCATGAAGTGCTGGGGCGTCTCGATCACGCGGCGGGTGATCGGGTGCCGGAGCAGATAGCGGCTGTGCAGCGTGCGCAGGCCGAAGTAGCCGAAGCGGTCGTCGGCGGCCGGGTCGACCAGCGCGTCGAGGCGGGCCGTGTGCAGCCGGACGAACTCGGCGGTCCGGTCGGCGATGAGGCCCTCGCGGTGCCCCACCGCGACGGACTCGGTGAAGGACGTCACGCCCTGCGAGGCGGCCTCGGCGCGGATGGAGACGGTGAGCAGACGTGCGGCCAGCCGCGAGTAGGCGGGGTCCTCCGAGATCAGACCGGCGGCGGCCTCGGTGGCCAGCTCGCGCAGTTCCGACGCGTCGGCCCGCGCGGACCGGCCGCGCAACGCGGCGGCGGCGACCCGGCCGGGGTCGGCGTCGGGGAGGTCGGCGGTCAGCTCGGTCAGGGTCCGCAGCAACGCGGTACCGGGACCGTCCTCTTCCACGGATTCCACGGATTCCACGGAGATGGTCGCCGAAGCCGGGTCGGCTGGCGCGATGGTCACGTGGGGCTCTCCCTCGCTGGGCACGGGGCCTGGCGGAGGGCAGCGGGCAGCACGAGCGCGCGGGCACGCGTCGAGACCCCGGCCCACTCCACGAGGCCCGGACGTCAGAACGCCCGAACCGGGTGGCCGGGCGTGCTGTCGGCAGGTCCTCGGACTGACTCCTGTGCACGAACATGCACAAGCACACCGTTGCGGGACAGTTCCGGATTCGCACCGGATTCCCCTGCGGCGACAGCGAGCATGAGCATACATCTAGTGCCGGGCTGTCGTGTCACCCCCAGATGTTGTGTCGCGGAGGTGTCGGAGCGTCAGCTCGTAGGTGAGGAGAGTGATGTCGTCCAGGTGCGGCACGGGATTCCAGTCGCGCTCCGGTGTGCGGACGAAGCCGAGGCGCTCGTAGAGCCGGTGGGCGGTGTGCATGCCGCGCTGGCTCGACAGGACGACGGCCGTGCAGCCGTCCGTGGCCCGGGCGCGGTCGACGCAGGCGCGGACGAGAGTCTCGCCGGCGCCTCGGCCGCGGGCCTCGTGTGCGACCGCGAGCGCCCTGATCTCGGCCTCGCCGGGGCGGGCGATGTCGGTGATCGGGCCGGGGCCGGGGACGAAGGTGACGCCGCCGAGGAGTCTTTCGCCGTCCACCGCCACGAGCACCTCGGCGGCGGCCGCCCGGCTCGCCACGTCCTTCAGCACGGGCAGGTACGCGTCGTCCTCGCCGTAGTCGAGGAGCCCGTCCCGGAGGTAGGCCTCGGCGGTGAGCTCGCCGAGTGCGGCGTGTTCGGTGGGATCCACGGGCCGGATCGTGATGTCCATGGTGCGAGTCTGCCGGACTCCCGCACGCGGGAACCTCCCGTTTTCCCCGGTGGGGCGCCCGGGTTGCGGGCTGTGCCGGGAGTGCTTCCATGGAAGGAGGTGCCGGTGCCTGCGGGGGCCCTCCGTTCCGAGAACCACTCCTGGGACGCGCAAGGAGAAGGCACCATGACAAGGGTCGTCCGTCACCCGCCCGGCAAGGAGCTACCCCGCGACGCGCCGATGGCGACACTGGGCCTGCGACGCGCGGGCAACCGGGTCGGAGCCGGTCTCGTGGGCCGCTGGCACGCCCTGACGATCCGTATGGAGGCCCACCGCGGCGCCACCCGTCCCAGGAAGTGGCACCGGTGGGTCTCCTACGCCAACGTCACGCGGGCGGTCTGGACGGTCGCCGCGCTGGCATTGCTCGCCTGGATGGTCGAGGGTCTGGTCATCCTCATCAGAAGCAAGTCGACCGTCTTCGAGCATTGGCGGCAGCACGGAGAGGGCTTCAACACAGTCTTCAAGTTCGTCGGTCCGGTCCTCGCCGCCTCCGTCGCCGCCGCACTGTTCCTGTTCTGGTGGTACCGGTGGACCAAACGGCGTTATCTCGCCAAGGCGCTGCGGGATCCCCGCAAGCTGGTGCCCACCGCCGGCCCCGACACTGCCGAGATCGTGGGCAGGGACGAGGTCGCGCAGGTCATCGCCGAACGGCTGCGGGAGCGCGACACGCGTCGGCCCTATCTGCTGGTCGGCGGCGTCGGCGCCGGCAAGACCGCCGTCCTCGTACGGCTCACCGAACTCCTGGCCCACCAGAACGCCGTCCCGGTGCCGATCCGGCTCCGTGACGCGGTGGACGGAGCCGGCCTGAACTTCGAACTCCTGGCCAGGCGGCGTTTCGCGGACGAGGCGCCCAAGGGCATCCTGGCGCGCACCAAGACCGACCGGGTCTGGCAGCAACTCCTCGCCGACGACAAGCCGGTCGTCCTCGCCGACGGTCTGGAGGAGGCACTCCTGGACGACGGCCAGGAGCAGAACCGGGACAACATCATCCGCCGGGCCATCGAACGCGCCCACGAGGAGAAGCTGCCCCTGGTCATCGCCTCCCGGCCGCACAGCCCGCTGGAGAACACCTCGGCCGCGATCGTCGAACTGGAACCGCTCGGCGAGGAGGCGGCGGTGCGCTTCGTCGAAGCCGGCGTACCGGAGAGCGATGAGCGCGGGGTGGACTGGATCGTGGAGACGGCAGAGGTCACCGAGTCGCCGATCTACCTCCAGATCGCCCGCGAACTCCACCGGCGTGGCGCCCTGGAACAGGACCTTCGGCACCACGATCCCCATCGCCGGAACGCCCGCGGCCGCGACCGGGCCACCCTGCGGCTGTGGCTGATGGAGAGCTGGGCCGAGGCCTTGTGCGAGGGGAAGCTGCGGGAGGATGTCGCGCTGGCCCCGCAGGAGCGCCGCGACGCCCTCGAACTGGTCTCGGCCCTGGCCTGTGTCGGACTGCTCCAGGACAAGCTGGAGGTCGGCCTCTCGGAGCTGCTCGACCCGGAGGTCCTGCACCCGGGTCCGGCCCGGCGCGCCCGGGCCCTGGCGGAACGCGTCTGGGCCGACCGGGCGTTCGACCACTACGGCAGACACGCCAACGCCCTCTCCGACTGGCACCGGCGGCAGATCTGGGACGCGCTGTGCGAACGGCTCGGCGACGAGGAACGCCGACGACTGCGCGCGGGGAACCTGGACCAGTGCCAGGCCGGCCTGGCCCGTCTCGCGGCCCAGGCGGGCAGGCTCAAGCTGGTGGAGGGCTCCGAGCGAAGGGTCCGTTTCCCGCACAGCATCATCCAGGCCTACTTCGGCTACCGCCTGCTGAACCAGCTGGGGGAGCGGGGTGCCGGGCAACTGGTCGAGGAGGCGCTGCAGCCGCCTGGTCCCAGCCGGGAACTGCTCATCGCGCTGGTGCTGTTGTCCCGGGCACGGGAGGCGGGGCTGCCGGAGCCGGGGAGCGGGATCCGGGCCGTCGTGCGCAAGAGCCTCGCCGACCGGGTCCGGCAGTCGACCGTCGGGGGCCGCACTCCGGCCCAGCGGCTGTGCGACGCCGCGAGCCGTCGCACGGACGATCCGAAGGCCCTCGACCTCTACGCCGCGGCTGTGGAGATCGAGAGCGCGGAGGCCGATCCCCGGCACCTGGGCGACATCGTGGCCGCGGTGCGCGCACGCTGGCCCGCCTTCAAGGGGGACCGGCGCACGCTGAGGGACGCAAAGCGCAGGCTGCTCAAGCAACTCGGAGCCGCGCTGCGCAAGGTGTCCGACCGGGTCGACACCACCCCGCTGTACTGGGAGCTCTTCGAGATCGGCATCGAGGAGTCCTCCTACTCCACCCGTCTGGCCCTCGCGCAGGAGTTCGGCGCCGGCGGCAACGCCGCGTTCGCCGTGATCCGCGAGCGGGTCGGTCTGAACAGCGACCCGGTGCGGGAGTACGAGGACCGACTCGACAAGCTGAAGGCCTGGAAGCGGCGGGAGTACGAGACGTGGGCCAAGGACATGGGGCGTGCGAGGTCGGCCAAGTCGCTCTCGGGCACCGTGTCGACCGAGCGCGTCCGGCGGCTGCAGCAGGACCGCAAGGAGCTCAACGACCGCTACCGCAAGCAACGGGTCGGCCTGTTCCGCGAGTTCGTGATGCGGGCCTGGATGGTCCCGATGCTCCTGGGTTCCGTCGACGAGGCCCACCGCGACGAGGCGCGGGAACGCCTCACCAAGTGGCTGCGCCACCTCGACCCGAACTTCACCGACGGCGCCCCCGACCTGCCGCTCGCCCTGGAGGCCGCGCTGGCCCAGGGCTTCAAGTACGCGGCCAACCGGCGTCAGCGGTATCCGGAGACCTACCCCGGCGGGCGCGCCGATCTCATCCGGCAGGCGGAGACCGTGCTGCAACAGTCCCGCTGCTGGTACGCCCAGCTCAGCCTGTTGCAGGCACTGTGCCTGTGGGAACTCGAGGACTGCGCCGACGGCGGCGGGGCCACCGCGGTTCAGACCGTGCGGCGGTGGCTGTCGATGACGGGCACGGTGAACGCGCCGCCGGTTCCGGCCGATGGGTCCGGCGGGACGCCCCGGAGGTGTCTGCATCCGTTCGTCGCCGAAGCCGGTGATCTGGTGGCTCTCGCCCTGGAGACCGGACAGCCGGAGCGGTTCCTGTGGATCGACGAGAAGGGCGCGGCGGACAACATCGGTGCCCGCGCCGACACCGGTGGGGGCTACCGCAAACACAGCCTGTGGATTCCGCCGTCGGTCGGCTGGAGCACCCTGGACCCGCGTGCCCAGCGGCTCGTCGCCGACGTCCTGGTCATGCTGAACCTCATCGAACGGGACGGGCAGCCGGACGGGGTCGAGGAGCGCCTGGCCCGTGCGGAGCAGCCCGGTATGCCGCTGCCGCCGTGCATCCGTACGAACCGGGAGCCGCTGCGGCCCGGCCTGCGGATCGGCACGTCCACGCCGCCTGCACCGGGCATGACCTGTCTGCCCGACTGCAAGTTCCAGCTCTGCCCGTACCCTCCTCGCGGCTGGCTGCCCCGTGGGGAGATCCGCGAGCCGTTCTGCCGTCAGCAGCAGGCTCTGCTGCCCGGCAGCGTGCGGCGCTGGCTGCCGCGCGGGCTGCACCGCAAGACACCGCGCTGGGTGGGTATGCGGGTCCGTGAACTGGACCGCTTCTGGGACGAGATGGCCCGGCGGACTCGGGAGTAACCCCTCCGGGAGAAAGCCGAAGGCGGGCCGCCGAGGATGGAACTTCTCGGCGGCCCGCTACGGGTTGTGTGTGGTTGCTCGCGCAGTTCCCCGCGCCCCTAGAGGGGCGCGACAGCCGGCGGGAGTTCGACCTCCACGTCCGGGTCGCCCGCGTCCGCCGTGTAGTCCTCGGGGCTGGTCTGGTCGATGCCCTCGGGGGCCTTGAGGGCCTTCAGGGCGAAGGTCAGGACCACCGTGACCACCACGTTCATCACGAAGGCGGTGAGGCCGATGTAGCCGATCTGGCCGAGGCCGGGGATGTCCTTGGACGAGCCGCCGAAGTGCGCCTGGGTGGGGGAGGCCACACCGTACGCGGCGACCGTGCCGTAGACCATGCCGACCGCCCAGCCTGCCAGCAGGGCCCAGCGGTGGAACCAGCGGGTGAACAGGCCGCCGACCAGGGCCGGGAAGGTCTGCAGGATCCAGATGCCGCCGAGCAGCTGGAAGTTGATGGCGACCGTCTTGTCCATGGTGAGGACGAAGACCAGCGCGCCCACCTTCACCAGCAGGGAGACCAGCTTGGAGACCTGGGCCTCCTGCTTCGGCGTGGCGTCCGGTTTGATGAAGTCCCGGTAGATGTTGCGGGTGAAGAGGTTCGCGGCCGCGATGGACATGATGGCCGCGGGGACCAGGGCGCCGATGCCGATCGCCGCGAAGGCCACGCCCGCGAACCAGTCCGGGAACATGTTCTCGAACAGCTGGGGGATGGCCAGCTGGCCGTTGGTGACCTTGACGCCGGCCGCGATGGCCATGAAGCCGAGCAGGGCGAGCAGGCCCAGCATCAGCGAGTACAGCGGCAGGATCGTGGTGTTGCGGCGGATCACGTCACGGCTCTTCGAGGAGAGCGTCGCGGTGATCGAGTGCGGGTACATGAAGAGCGCGAGGGCGGAGCCCAGCGCCAGGGTGGCGTACGTCCACTGGCCGGCCGCGGGCGGGACGAGACCGCCCGCTCCCGCCGCCGTGAACTTGTCGCCCGCCTTGGCGAAGATGTCGTCGAAGCCGCCCAGCTTGATCGGGATGTAGATGATCGCCACCGCGATGACGATGTAGATCAGCGCGTCCTTCACGAACGCGATCAGGGCGGGGGCGCGCAGGCCCGAGGAGTAGGTGTAGGCCGCCAGCACACCGAAGGCGATGAGGAGCGGGAGGTCCTTCACGAACCAGTTGGTGCCGTCGCCGCCGCCGACGCCCATCACGTCGAGCACCGCCTGGATGCCGACGAGCTGCAGTGCGATGTACGGCATCGTCGCCAGGATGCCGGTCAGCGCGACGGCGAGCGAGAGGCCCTTGGAGCCGAAGCGGCCGCGCACGAAGTCCGAGGTCGTCACGTAGCCGTGCTTGTGCGAGACCGACCACAGGCGCGGCAGGAACGTGAAGATCAGCGGGTACACCAGGATCGTGTACGGGACCGCGAAGAAGCCGGCCGCGCCCGCCGCGTAGATCGCCGCCGGTACGGCGACGAACGTGTACGCCGTGTACAGGTCGCCGCCGAGCAGGAACCAGGTGACCCAGGTGCCGAACGACCGGCCGCCGAGTCCCCATTCGTCGAGCGAGTGCTCGTTCTCGGCCTTGCGCCAGCGCGCGGCCAGGAAGCCCATGGCCGTGACGGCCAGGAAGAAGAAGATGAAGACGCCGAGCGCGACGCCGTTCACACCGTCCTTCACTGCTGCGCCCCCCCGTCCGTGCTCGTCGCGGCCTCGGCCTTGCGGGTGCGCTGGTCGCGCTGCCACAGCTGGTACGCGGTCATGGTGAGCGCGGTGGAGAGCAGCACCCACAGCATCTGGTACCAGTAGAAGAACGGGATCCCGATGAACACCGGGTCCGTCTTGGCGTACGAGCCCACCCAGAGCATCGCCACGAAGGGCGCTATCAGGCAGAGGGCGATGGCGACGCGTATGGGCGTCACCACCGCCACTTTGGTCACATCGGACGCATCTGACATCTCGCGGCTCCGTCCCCTCACTGACCGCACGGCGATCACCGTTGTTCACCTGTGTAATGCGCAGGCAATCATGGCGAACGCGAAAGGTCAGCGGAAGACCTCATCCGCATATCGGTATGTCGATTCGGTGGAGAAGGGTGACATGCCGTCAGAAGGGGCGGGCTGTGAACCTGCTCAGTCCTGGGGCCTCTTGAGGCGGGCCACGAACTTGTAGCGGTCGCCGCGGTACACCGAGCGCACCCACTCCACCGGCTGTCCGTCGCGGTCCAGGGAGTGACGGGAGAGCATCAGCATCGGCAGGCCCACGTCGGTGCCGAGCAGGCCGGCCTCGCGCGGGGTCGCCAGCGAGGTCTCGATGGTCTCCTCGGCCTCGGCGAGATGGACGTCGTACACCTCGGCGAGGGCGGTGTACAGGGACGTGTACTTGACGAGGGAGCGGCGCAGGGCGGGGAAGCGCTTCGCGCTCAGGTGCGTGGTCTCGATCGCCATCGGCTCGGCGTTGGCCATCCGCAGCCGCTCGATGCGCAGTACCCGGCCGCCTGCGCTTATGTCGAGCAGGCCGGCGAGCCGGTCGTCGGCGGTGATGTAGCCGATGTCCAGCAGCTGCGAGGTCGGCTCCAGGCCCTGGGCCCGCATGTCCTCCGTGTAGGAGGTGAGCTGGAGGGCCTGGGAGACCTTGGGCTTGGCGACGAAGGTGCCCTTGCCCTGGATGCGTTCGAGCCGGCCCTCGACGACCAGCTCCTGGAGGGCCTGGCGGACGGTGGTGCGGGAGGTGTCGAACTCGGCGGCCAGGGTGCGCTCGGGCGGGACCGGGGTGCCGGGGGCCTGTGTCTCGGTCATTTCGAGCAGGTGCTTCTTCAGGCGGTAGTACTTGGGCACGCGCGCGGTACGGACGGCTGTCCCGCTCTCGTTCTCCGCACTGCTGACGTCGGTGCTCATGCTCCGCCTTCCCGGCTCATTGATGCGGCTCGCCTCGTGGCCACGGCAGCGTACGGGATTCGCCCTGCACGCTGCGTGATCCCCTCTGTATACCGTCGCGGGCGCTGTTGGTCTAGTCCACCGAGCGAGTGGTCTACCGGAATTGTCTCGTCCGCGCCTCGGGTTTTCGAGGGGTTCTTACTTAAAGGTTCCTGCATATGTAGGTCGCATAACGGCTGGTCGGAGCCTATTCGGCCACCCTTGACAGGCCTGGTGGTCTGGGCCAAGCTTCCCGCACTGGTCTACACCATTGGTCCAGGTCCCGGCCCAACGCTCGTGCGGGGAGGCAGGGGGGTTTGTGGCATCCCTGAGGAGGGTGGCGTGAAGCGCAAGCTGATAGCCGCGATTGGTATCGCGGGCATGGTCTTCTCGGTCGCGGCGTGTGGCAGTGACAACAAGGACGACAACAAGTCCCAGGGCTCGGACGCCAAGGCACTGACCGTGTGGCTCACGGTCGACGCCCAGAACAACTGGCCCGACCTGGTCAAGGCCGCCGACGCCGCCGTGCAGAAGAAGCACCCCGGCATCAAGATCAAGCACGAGTACTACGGCTGGCCGGACAAGAACACCAAGCTGGACGCCGTCCTCGCCACGGACAAGGCCCCCGACGTGGTCGAGATGGGCAACACCGAGATGCTCGGCTACATGGTCAAGGGCGCCTTCGCCCCCGTCGACGCCTCCCAGTTCACCAACTCCGACCAGTGGCTCGACGGCCTCAAGGCCTCCGTCACCTACCAGGACAAGACCTACGGTGTGCCGTACTACGCCGGTGGCCGCGTCGCCAACTGGCGCAAGGACATCGCCGCCTCGGCCGGCATCAAGACCACGCCGAAGACCTACACCGAGCTGACCGCCGACCTGGACAAGATCCAGAAGAAGGAAGGCGACAAGTTCAGCGCCTGGTACCAGCCCACCCGTGACTGGTACGCGGCCATGTCCTTCGTCTACGACGCCGGCGGCTCCATCGCCGTGGAGAACGGCGGCAAGTGGCAGGGCAACCTCTCCTCGGCCGAGTCCATCAAGGGCCTCACCGAGTTCAAGAGCGTCATCGACAAGTACATGCACGGTGACAAGACCAAGGACGAGTCCGACCGCTACATCGTCTACGGCCAGGGCAAGTCGGCCATGATCTTCGGTGCCGCCTGGGAGGGCGCGACCGCGGCCGACCCGAAGAACGACAAGACCGGCGGCAAGCTGAAGGACAACCTGGTCAACTTCGTGATGCCCGGCCCGTCCGGCAAGAACATGCCGGTCTTCCTGGGCGGCTCCGACCTCGCCATCCCGGTGAAGTCCAAGGCGCAGGCCGTCGCCGCCGAGTGGATCAACGCGTTCACCGGGCCCTCCGGCCAGAAGGGCCTGATGGCCAAGGGCAACCTGCCGAACAACAAGACCGACCTCGCCACGCTGAAGAACGACCCGGCGACCGCGGTGCCCGCCGAGGCGGCCGAGTCCAACTGGTTCGTGCCGATGGCGCCGGGCTGGGGCCAGGTCGAGAAGGCCCAGGTGCTCCAGACGATGCTGCAGAACATCGGCACCGGCAAGGAGAGCGTCGAGGCGGCGGCCAAGGAAGCCGACGCGGCGATCGACAAGGTCATCAACACCCCGTAACGGCCTGCGGCCGGGCCTGGCCGACGGGGGGCCAGGTCCGGCCGGTGGGCTTTGAAAGAGGGTGCCGCCTTGGGTTGTGGAGCCGCTGCGGGCGCGTGGTGGCTGGTCGCGCAGTTCCTCCCCCAGCCTTCGGCCGGGGGGACCCCCAGCGTCCCCAGGGGGGCGCGGCGCCTGACGTTTCTTGATCTGCTTAGGAGCGCACGATGAGTGCCGTTGACACGACCACACCCGCCAAGGTGCCGGCACCTCCACCGGACTCCCCGCAAAGACCACGTGCGAACCGGCGTTCGGGCGGGCCCGCCGTGCCCTGGCTGCTGCTCGCCCCCTGCCTGCTGATCCTGGCGCTCGTCCTCGGCTACCCCCTCTACCGGCTGGTCACCCTCTCCTTCCAGCAGTTCGGGCAGACCCAGCTGTGGGGGTTCAAGCCGGCCGAGTGGGTCGGGTTCGGGAACTTCTCCAAGGTGCTGGGCGACAGCGAGTTCTGGCAGGTCGTGCTGCGCACGATCTTCTTCGCGGCCGGCTGCGTCATCTTCACCATGGTCGTCGGCATGCTGATCGCCCTGCTGCTGCAGCGCGTCTCCGGCTGGGTGAAAACGCTGGTCAACATCGCGCTGGTGGCCAGCTGGGGCATGCCCGTCATCGTCGCCACCACGGTCTTCAAGTGGCTCTTCGACTCCGACTACGGCATCCTCAACGCCCTGCTCAGCAAGCTCCCCGGGGTCGAGATGGTCGGCCACAACTGGTTCGCCAGCGGACCCGAGGGCCTCGCGGTGATCATGCTCCTGGTGGTCTGGGGAGCGGTCCCCTTCGTGGTCATCACGCTCAGTGCCGGACTCACCCAGGTCCCCAAGGAACTGGAGGAGGCCGCCCGCCTCGACGGCGCCGGCCCCTGGGGCGTCTTCCGCTACGTCACGCTGCCCATCCTCAAGCCGGTCGTCGTGATGCTCACGACGCTCTCGGTCATCTGGGACATGGGCGTCTTCCCGCAGGTCTTCGTGATGCGCGGCGGCCACCCCGAGGCCGAGTTCCAGCTGCTGACCACCTGGTCCTACGACCGCGCCTTCGTCGTCAACGACTACGGGCAGGGCTCCGCGATCGCCCTGCTCACCGTGCTCCTCCTGCTCGGCGTCGTCGCCGTGTACATGCGCCAGATGCTGAAGATCGGAGAGGTCGAATGAGCACCGTCGCCACCCCCGGCCGCAGGAAGGCCAAGGCCGGCTGGAACCTCCTCGGCCTCCTCGTCTTCGTCGTCTCGGGCTTCCCCGTCTACTGGATGCTGAACACGGCGTTCAAGCCGGCGAAGGACGCCATCGACCCGGACCCGAGCCTGCTGCCCACCGGCATCACGCTGTCCAACTTCAGCCGCGCGCTGGACATCGCCGACTTCTGGGGCCCGGTCGGCCGCAGCCTGATCGTGTCCCTCTCCGTCGTGGTGATCGGCATGGTCGTCGGACTGCTGGCCGCCCTGGCCATCTCCCGGTTCGCCTTCCGCGGCCGCAAGATCGTGATCGTCGGCATCCTCGCGGTCCAGATGATCCCGCTGGTCGCCATGATCATCCCGGTCTTCCTGCTCCTCAACGACCTGGACCAGTACGACAAGCTCAGCGGCCTGATCATCACCTACCTGACCTTCATCCTGCCGTTCACGGTGTGGACCCTGCGCGGCTTCATCGTCAACATCCCGAAGGAGCTGGAGGAGGCCGCCATGGTCGACGGCTGCTCCCGCACCGGCGCCTTCGTCCGCGTGGTCTTCCCGCTGCTCGCCCCGGGCCTCGTCGCCACCTCGGTCTACGGCTTCATCCAGGCCTGGAACGAGTACCTCTACGCCCTGATGCTGCTCAGCCAGGACCACCAGACGGCGACCGTCTGGCTGGCCAACTTCACCACGCAGCACGGCACCGAATACGCCCCGATGATGGCCGGCGCCACCATGCTCGCCGTGCCGATCGTCGTCCTGTTCCTCCTCGTCCAGCGCAAGATGGCCGCGGGTCTCACCGCGGGCGCCGTGAAGGGATAACCCCATCCGATGACGACATTCGCCAGCGGTACGGACACACTCACGCGCGACGCGCTGACGGTCCTCCAGCCGGGCTTCACCGGCACCACCGCCCCCGACTGGCTGCTCCGCCGGCTCGGCGAGGGCCTCGCCTCCGTGGGCGTGTTCGGCCGCAACATCATCTCGGCCGAGCAGCTCTCGGCCCTCACCGCCCAGCTGCGCGCCGAGCGGGACGACGTCCTGGTCGCGGTCGACGAGGAGGGCGGTGACGTCACCCGCCTGGAGGTGCGCACCGGTTCCTCCTTCCCCGGCAACCACGCCCTCGGCGCCGTCGACGACCCGGAGCTGACCCGGCAGGTCGCCCTCGAACTGGGCCGCCGCCTGGCCGCCTGCGGGGTCAACTTCAGCTGGGCCCCGGTCGCCGACGTGAACTCCAACTCCGCCAACCCGGTCATCGGCGTCCGCTCCTTCGGCGCCGACCAGGACCTGGTCGCCCGGCACACGGCGGCCTACGTCACCGGCCTCCAGGCGGCCGGGGTGGCGGCCTGCACCAAGCACTTCCCGGGCCACGGCGACACCGCCGTCGACTCCCACCTCGCCATGCCCCGCATCGACGTGAGCACCGAGGTCCTGCACGCCCGTGAACTGGTGCCATTCCGCGCCGCGATCGCCGCCGGCAGCCGTGCCGTGATGAGCGCGCACATCCTGGTCCCCGCCCTGGACCCGACCCGGCCCGGCACGCTGTCCCACCGCGTCCTCACCGAGCTCCTGCGCGGCGAACTCGGCTACGACGGCCTGATCGTCACCGACGGCATCGAGATGCAGGCCATCGCCGGTACCTACGGCATCGAACACGGCACCGTCCTGGCGCTCGCCGCCGGCGCCGACGCGATCTGCGTGGGCGGCGGCCTCTCGGACGACGAGACGGTACGACGGCTGCGCGACGCCCTGGTCGCGGCGGTCCGCTCGGGCGAACTCCCCGAGGAACGCCTGGCGGACGCGGCACAGCGGGTGCGGGCCCTGGCGACCTGGACGGCCACGACGGAGGTGGCCCAGCCGGACCCGTCCCTCACGGACATCGGCCTCGTCGCCGCCCGCCGCGCGCTCCATGTGACGCGCGTCGACCCCTACACGCCCCCGGCCGCACCGCTCTTCGTCGCCTCCCTCACCCCGGAGACCAACATCGCCGTGGGCACGGAGACCCCGTGGGGCGTCTCCGCCGAGCTGACCCGGCTGGTGCCCGGCACCGAGACCGGCAGCTTCGCCGGCGAGGACGCGGGCCACGCGGCGATCGTGGCGGCGGGGGACCGCCGGATCGTCGCCGTGGTCCGGGACGAACACCGGCACCCCTGGATGACCGCGGCCCTGGACACCCTGCTCAAGGCCCGCCCCGACACGATCGTGGTGGAGATGGGCGTACCGCAGGCACCGGCCCGGGGCGCCCTGCACATCGCGACGCACGGCGCGGCGCGGGTCTGCGGAGTGGCGGCGGCCGAGGTCATCGCGGGCGTCACCGCATAGCGCACCCCACCCCGGCGTCCCCGGCCCGGCAGCGTCACCGGGCCGGGGACCGCACCCCGAACCACTGCTCGGCGTCCCATGCCTCGAACCGCTCCAGCTCGGTGAAGCCGAGCTTCGCCGCGAGGCGCATCGAGCGGCCGTTGGCGGTCTGGGTGTAGAGCACCACCGGCTCACCGGGCCGTACGCCGGAGAACCAGTCGAGCGCCGCCGCGCACGCCTCGCCGGCGTACCCGTGTCCCCATGCCTCGGGCAGGAACAGGTAGCCGAGGTCGGTCCCGCCGGCCTCCCGGCGGTGTTCGCTGCCCGGCGTCTCGGGGGCGTGCGGTTTGAGCTGAACGGTGCCGATCATCGCTCCGTCGAGCTCGACCACGAACCAGCCGGGTTGCCGCCCGGGGACCTCGGACACCGTCCGTTCCAGCTCGGCACGCGGTCGGGGGCCGCCGACGTAGGCGTTCACCTCGGGCGAGGCGCATATCTCGATGACCGCCGCCCGGTCCCGCGCCTCGGACTCACGCAGCACGAGCCGCTCGGTCCTGATCGGGGCAGGCGGCCAGACGTCGGTTCCTAATACAGTCATGGCGGGCAACCTATCCGACGCCCATCACGCCCCGACGCCCCGCGCCCCAAAGGGGCGCTGGGGGTCCCCCCGGCCGAAGGCTGGGGGAGGAACTGCGCGAGCAACCCGCCACCCACGGTCAGCCCGAACCAGACCGGACCCGGCACACGGAACCGTCAGATCCCCTGCCACTCCGGCTTGTTGGCAAAGGTGTACCGGAAGTAGTCCGCGAACTTCAGCTTGGACGCGGCGGCCTCGTCGACGACCACCGTCGCATGCCGGTGCAACTGCAGCGCCGACGCCGGGCACACCGCCGCGACCGGCCCCTCCACCGTCGCCGCGACCGCGTCGGCCTTCCCCTCACCCGTGGCCAGCAGCACCAGGTGCCGCGCCTCCAGGATCGTCCCGATCCCCTGGGTGATGACGTGGTGCGGCACCTGCGTGATGTCCCCGTCGAAGAACCGCGCGTTGTCGACCCGCGTCTGCTCGGTCAGCGTCTTGATCCGGGTCCGCGAGGCCAGCGACGAGCAGGGCTCGTTGAACCCGATGTGCCCGTCGGTCCCGATCCCGAGCAGCTGCAGGTCCACGCCGCCCGCCATCGCCAGCGCCGCGTCGTACGCCTCGCAGGCGGCCTGCACGTCCTCGGCCGCGCCGTCCGGGCCGAGGAACGCGTCCATCCCGATCCCGAGCGGCTCCAGCACCTCGCGCCGCAGCACCGACCGGTACGACTCCGGGTGGTCGGCCGGCAGCCCCACGTACTCGTCGAGCTGGGCTATCCGCGCCCGCGAGGCGTCCACCGCACCGGCGCGGACCTTGGCGGTGAGCGCCTGGTAGATGGGGAGCGGGGTCGAGCCCGTGGCCACCCCGAGCAGCGCGGCCGGCTTGTGCCGGAGCAGCTGAGCCATGGCCTCGGCGATCAGCTCGCCACCCGCGGCGGCGTCCGGAACGATGACAACTTCCACGCTGGGCCTGCCGTTCTGAAGAGGGCTGGAGGGTCTGGAAGGTCTATGTGGTTTAGACCAATCTGGTGGGACCAATCTAACAGAACCGACCCCTGTCGCCGGAGGCCGTACGCAGAGAAAGGGGACAAGTGCGAGGTTACGTGAATACGTCAGATGGGGTGAATTGAGGAAAATTTCCACAACGGGGGGCCGTGTCCCGCCCGGGGTGGCGAAAATTGCCCCGGACATCCGGCCCCACGGCCGCCCCCGGCGGGCTACGCTGCGATCGCATCAACTGTGAACAGTCTCCAACGCATGGACACACACCGTGGTCTAGTCCACAATTGCGTACGAGGGCTGAACGAGTACGGCGTCAGCCGTACGGCACAGTCACACTCTTCCGTCTTCCCCGCACAGGAAGGCGGACCGAGGAACCGGAGCTCTCTGCCCTGACTGCCCCGGCTCCTCACCATCGGCCGACCGGGACCGCACACCCCGCGGCCGTTGCTGCTCCGGGCTGCGGTGCCGGGAGGGTTGAGGGTCCCTCTCAGGCGCCGCGGCCCGCGGGTGTTTCCGGGCCCGCCCGGCCCCGCGTACTCGCCGGTTTTCGGCCATCCACATACCGCCAGGTACGCTCACAGACGTGCCCTCCATGAACGAACTGGTCCGCCAGCACACCGCCCTCGACGACTCCGACCTCGAGTGGCTCCATCTGCTGGTCTCGGAGTGGCAGCTGCTCTCCGACCTCTCCTTCGCCGACCTGGTCCTGTGGGTCCCCACCCGGGACGGCACCCGGTACGTCTCGGTGGCGCAGATGCGCCCCAACACCGGCCCCACCTCCTACCAGGACGACATGGTCGGCCACCTGGTCCCGCGCGGCCGCCGGCCCATGCTCGACATCGCCCTGGACGAGGGCCGGATCGTCCGCGAGGGCGACCCGGAGTGGCGCGAAGAGGTCCCCGTACGGGTCGAGTCCATCCCGGTGCGGCGCGAGGGCCGGGTCCTCGGAGTCATCGCCCGCAACACCAACCTGCTGACCGTGCGCACCCCGAGCCGCCTGGAGCTCACCTACCTCCAGAGCGCTTCCGACCTGGCGCAGATGATCGCTGCCGGATCGTTTCCCTTCCCGAACCAGCAGGTCGACATGGACGCCTCGCCGCGTGTCGGCGACGGCCTGATCCGGGTGGACGGCGACGGCATCGTCCAGTACGCCTCCCCGAACGCCCTCTCCGCCTACCACCGGCTCGGCCTCGCCACCGACCTGCTCGGCCACCACCTCGGCCAGACCACGGCCGAACTCGCCCCGAGCAAGGGGCCGGTGGACGAGGCGCTCGCCAAACTCGCCAGCGGCTGGGCGCCGCGCGAGTTCGAGATCGAGTCCGAGGACGGCGTCATCCAGTTCCGGGCCATCCCGCTCAAGCCCAAGGGCACCCGCATCGGATCCCTGGTGCTGCTCCGGGACGTCACCGAACTGCGGCGCCGCGAGCGGGAGTTGATCACCAAGGACGCGACCATCCGGGAGATCCACCACCGGGTGAAGAACAACCTCCAGACGGTCGCCGCGCTGCTGCGCCTGCAGGCCCGGCGCATCGAGTCGGAACGCGGCCGGGAGGCCCTGGAGGAGGCCGTACGACGGGTCGGCTCGATCGCCATCGTCCATGAGACGCTGTCCCAGAACCTGGACGAGCGCGTCGAGTTCGACGAGATCGCGGACCGGGTGCTCGCGATGGTCGCCGAGATCTCGCCCGGGAAGGTCACCGGCCGGCGCACCGGCCGCTTCGGGATACTCGACGCCGAGGTGGCCACCCCGCTGTCGATGGTGCTCACCGAAGTCCTGCAGAACGCACTGGAACACGGCTTCCGCGAGGGCGAGACCGGCACCGTCGAGGTCTCGGCGGTGCGCGGCGGCACCACCAAGGAGGCCCGGTTGCGCGTCACCGTCCAGGACGACGGCGTCGGCCTGCCCGAGGGCTTCGACCCGCACCGCTCCGGCAACCTCGGCCTGCAGATCGTACGGACGCTGGTGGAGGGCGAGTTGGGCGGCACGTTCGACATGGTGCCGGCGCCCGGGCGCGGCACCCGGGTGATCCTGGACGTGCCGGTGCGCCCGCAGAAGTAGGCCGCGTCGGCGGGGTGTTCGGATGCACCACCGGGATGTTCGGGCACAGCAAAGAGCCCCGGACCTGGTGGGTCCGGGGCTGCTCGCTCGTTGCTGCTCTTACTGCTAAGCGCATCGGGGGTACTGCGCGCTGCGGCTCGGGGGCGGGAGATGCGTACTCGCTGTACGCGCCGCCAAGCTCAGGCTGTCACCAGGGGTGGGACTGTCAGGCGGTGGCCTGACGGGCCCGGTTGCGGGCGGCACGGCGCTTCATCGCGCGACGCTCGTCCTCGCTGAGACCACCCCAGACGCCGGAGTCCTGACCGGACTCGAGCGCCCACTGCAGACACTGATCCATAACGGGGCAGCGCCGGCAGACGGCCTTGGCTTCCTCGATCTGCAGCAGCGCAGGACCGGTGTTGCCGATGGGGAAGAAGAGCTCGGGGTCTTCCTCGCGGCAAACGGCGTTGTGACGCCAGTCCATGGCTGCTACCTCTCCTTGGTATTACATGCACGTTGCTTGTGAATGTGAACGCTTTCACGAATCCCTCAACAAGTGAAGGGCCGACCGCCAGGTTCCCTGGCAGGGGTCCTGTGAGTTGAAGGGGGATTCCGGTGATCAGCGGACGCCGGTGTTGCGGGCTGTCCCGACCGCCACGTAGAGCCTCGCAAACCTCAGCGACGGATACAACCCCTTCCGGAAAGTTTTTTTTGATTCCTCGGTGTCGACTGGGTCACAGCCGTACTTCCATGGGGTGGATCCTGGCCTAAACGTTCGAGTGAAAGGACTTTAGCCCGTTCCGCTCACACAATCACACGCAGTGCGCGGCGTACGCCTGTGAACGTCACGCTCGTACGCAGTCCTAGGTGGTCGCCGTCCATCTGGAGGGGGAGCGGCACCTTCGAATGCAAGGTGAACTGGTCCAGATCGTGCAGGGACACCGCGTGCTTGCCGTGGGGTCCCTTCTCGGGGGACGAAGTGAGCAACTGCGTGCCATACCGGGCAGCCGCGGCGGTCGACAGGCGGCTGAGACCGAGTACGTCGATGCCCTTATCGAACGAGGCCTTAGGTGACGTGTACATCGGACGATTGCCGAGATACGTCCACGGCGAGGTGTTGCAGACTATCGCCACCACAAGATCCGTGATCGGGTCGGCACCGGCCCGCTCCAGCGTGATCGTTCCGTGCCGGCGGTGCTGCTCGCCGAGGAATTGCCGGACGACCTGACGAACGTACAGCGCGTGCGTGGATTTCTTACCGAGTTCGCGCTGCTGCTCGACCCGGCCGACGACGCCCGCGTCGAAGCCGAGCCCCGCGTTGAAGGTGAACCAGCGGGGCGGGACCGCCTCGTCCTCGGTGCCGGGGGTGCCGGCGGTCAGGCCGAGGCCGACGAAACGCTCGCGCTTCTCGCGCAGCGCGTCCAGCAGGTCGCCGGTGGCCTCGACCGGGTCGTTGGGCAGGCCCAGGGCGCGGGCGAAGACGTTGGTCGAGCCGCCGGGGACCACGGCGAGGCCGGGCAGCCGGTCCGGGTCGGGTCCGCCGTGCAGGAGGCCGTTGACCACTTCGTTGACCGTGCCGTCGCCGCCGAGCGCCACGACGAGGTCGATGTCGTCGCTCTCCGCCGCGAGCTGCGCGAGGTCGCGGGCGTGGCCGCGGTACTCGGTGGTGACCGCCTCCAGCTTCACTTCGCTCGCGAGCGCGTGGATGAGGACGTCGCGCCTACGTGCGCTTGTGGTGGTTGCCGCCGGATTGACCACGAGAAGTGCACGCATGGATTGCAGCGTACCTACTGGAAAGTACCGATCCCAGACCGAGTTAGGGATCCGGTAAGAGATAGGGGCGTGAGCCTCAACACTTACGGGTGCCGGCCGAGGGCTACCCTGCTGGGGTGAGTGAAGCACCTATGGCTGAGAAGACCGACGGAATCGAGGACTCCCGTCCGCGGCGGCTGACGTACGCCGCCGCGCTGGTCGGGCTGGAAGGGCTCGCCCTGCTGGCCGGCGGGGTGTGGCTGGCCGTGCTCGGGGTCACCGGGGATCCGGACGACCGGGGGCAGGCGATCACCGGGGGCGTCACCGTCGTCGTGCTGGCGCTGCTGCCGTTGCTCGCCGCGCGCGGGCTGCTGCTGCGGAAGAGCTGGAGCCGGGGGCCGGCGGTGATCACGCAGATCATGGCGCTGCCGGTGGCGTACAACCTGCTGCAGGCCGACAGTGTGGCGATTCCGGTGGGGATCGCTCTTGCGGTGGTCTCGATCGCCTCGCTGGTGCTTCTCGTGAACTCGGCTACCACCCAGGCCCTAGGGATCAAGGGGCCCGGGCGTAGTAGCTGATCTGCGGGGCGGTGGGGGCTGGTCGCGCAGTTCCCCCCCAGCCTTCGGCCGAGGGTACCCCCAGCGCCCCTTTGGGGCGCACTGCACCTCGGGGCGCTGAGAACTACTCCTCCACCAGCAGCTTCTCCCGCAGCTGAGCCAAGGTCCTCGCCAGCAGCCGGGAGACGTGCATCTGGCTGATGCCGACCTCCTGGGCGATCTGGGACTGGGTCATGTTGCCGAAGAAGCGCAGGAGAAGGATGCGCTTCTCACGGGGCGGGAGGTCTTCCAGGAGGGGCTTGAGGGACTCGCGGTACTCGACGCCCTCCAGGGCCTCGTCCTCCGCGCCGAGGGTGTCGGCGACCGCGGGCGACTCGTCGTCGGTGTCGGGGACGTCCAGGGACAGCGTGGAGTAGGCGTTGGCCGACTCCAGGCCCTCCAGGACCTCCTCCTCCGAGATCGCGAGCTTCTCGGCCAGCTCGTGCACCGTGGGGGAGCGGCCGTGCTGCTGGGACAGCTCCGCCGTGGCGGTGGTGAGCGCGAGCCGCAGCTCCTGGAGACGGCGCGGGACGCGGACGGCCCAGCCCTTGTCGCGGAAGTGGCGCTTGATCTCGCCGACCACGGTCGGGGTGGCGTACGTCGAGAACTCCACGCCCCGGTCCGGGTCGAACCGGTCGACCGACTTGATCAGGCCGATGGTGGCGACCTGGGTGAGGTCGTCCAGCGGCTCGCCGCGGTTGCGGAACCGGCGCGCGAGGTGCTCCACGAGCGGCAGATGCATCCGGACCAGCCGATTGCGCAGCTCCGCGTACTCGGCGCTGCCCTCCTTCAGCCCGCGCAGCTCGACGAACAGGGCGCGCGCGCCGCTGCGGTCCTGAGCACTGCGGTCCTGAGCGCTGCGGTCCTGAGGTTCGTGCTGGGTCGCCTGCACCACCTCCGCGGCCAGCGCCTCGTCCTCCGCGTATCGCTCGTGCTCGCTCATCGTCCCGCCCGTCGCCCTTCCACGAGCCTTCGCCCCGGCTCGGTCCGGGGCCGCGACCCCGTTCCGCCCTTCCGGGGGCGCGCTCTGCACGGCACCCTCCAGACCGGCCCGCGCGGAGGGGTCCTCCGGGTGCGGCCTGGCCTGCTCCGGGATGCCGTCGATGCCGTCAGCCATGCGGCGGGAGCCGGCGCCGGGGTCTTCGCCCCCGGCCGGCAGCTCCCGTGTGCCGCGCTCTTCGTCCCGCACCGGCCCGTCCCCGTTCCTCACGCCGGCCCGGGTCCCGCGCCGCGCTGTTTGTAGAGGCTGATCGACACGGTCTTGTCCTCGTCGACGGCCGACGAGACCTTGCCCGCCAGGGCCGAGAGCACGGTCCAGGCGAAAGTGTCGCGCGAGGGGGCGTGGCCGTCCGTGGTCGGAGCGGAGACCGTGACCTCCAGCGAGTCGTCGACGAGGCGGAAGACACAGCTGAGCACCGAGCCGGGAACGGCCTGCTGGAGCAGGATCGCGCACGCCTCGTCGACAGCGATGCGCAGATCCTCGATCTCGTCCAGGGTGAAGTCCAAGCGGGCGGCGAGACCGGCCGTGGCCGTGCGCAGCACCGACAGGTAGGCACCCGCAGCCGGCAGCCGGACTTCCACGAAGTCCTGGGTCGCGGGCTCGCCTGCGATCTGGGACACCCTCACCTCCATGGTGGTACAAGCTTTTCGGGGCCGAGGGTCGCCCCCCGGGGTAACGCACTACGTGGTTCAGCGGTGACGCTACCGCGCTCCGAACTTCTCTGTCCCCGGGACCCCAACCCCCTGGCGTCACTCACAGTAAACCTGTGGATACGCTCCGTGTCTAGAGGTCTGCCTTGCTCAATTGGGAAGAGCGCGCGCCGGGTTGACGTACCCCGGTGCCGAACCGTCGAACCGTCGGTGCTGTCGTCTTCAGCAGCCGTAGTGCAGTGTCACACGAGGACGTGGTCGACGAAGCACCAGCGCCAGTCCTCGCCGGGCTCGAACGTCCGCATTATCGGGTGGCCGGACGATTCGTGGTGGCCTGTCGCATGTCTTCCGGGCGACGAGTCGCAGCAGGCGACGTGGCCACAGGTCAGACAGAGCCGCAGCTGTACCGGGTGCCAGCCCTTGGCGAGACACTCCGGGCAGGTCTCGTTCTGTGGCTCGGGTTCCGGGAGCGGCAGCGCGTCGCGGTGCGTGCACTGTTTCATGATTGCCAGATTACGACGGGTGTGCGGGTGGCCGCGCGAAAAACGAGGGCGGGCGAGGACCATGGACGTGATGCCACTGCTGTTGCTGGTGGCGGGGAGCGCCGCGATCGCGGGTGCGGCCCGGCGCACTCCGGTGCCGGCGCCGCTGCTGCTGGTGGCGGTCGGCCTGGTGGTGTCGTACGTGCCCGGGGTCCCCGACTACACCCTCGACCCGGAGATCGTGCTGCCGCTGGTGCTGCCCCCGCTGCTGTACAAGGAGGGCACCGAGAGCTCGTACCTCGACCTGCGGGCGAACATCCGGCCGGTGGCACTGCTCTCGGTGGGGTACGTGCTCTTCGCGACCTTCGTCGTCGGCTGGGCCGCCTACCTGATCGTGCCCGGACTGCCGCTGCCCGCCGCGCTCGCGCTGGGCGCGGTCGTGGCGCCCACGGACGCGGTCGCGGCGGCCGCGATCGCCCGCCGGGTCGGCCTGCCGTCCCGGCTCACCACGATCCTGCAGGGCGAGTCCCTGCTGAACGACGCCACGGCGATCACCGCCTACCGGGTGGCCGTCGCGGCCGCCGTCGGCGAGGGCGCCTCCTGGGCCCACGGCATCGGCGAGTTCTTCCTGGCCGCGTTCGGCGGCGTGATCGTCGGCGTGCTGCTCATGGTGCCGATCCACTGGCTGCGCACGCACCTGAAGGAGCCGCTGCTCCAGAACACGCTGTCGCTGCTGATCCCGTTCGTCGCGTACAGCGTCGCCGAGCAGTTCCACGCCTCCGGTGTCCTGGCGGTCGTCGTGGTCGCCCTCTATCTCGGCCACCGTGCCTGGGAGGTCGACTTCGCCACCCGTCTCCAGGAGGAGGCCGTGTGGCGCATGGTGGCCTTCGTGCTGGAGTCGGCGGTCTTCGCGCTGATCGGACTGCAGCTGCCGGTCGTCCTCAAGGGCCTCGGCGCCTACGAGGGCATCGACGCCGCCTGGTACGCGTTCGCCCTCTTCCTGGTCGTGGTGGCGGCCCGGTTCGTCTGGATATACCCGGCGGCCTTCCTGCCGCGGATCGTGTCCCGGCGGATCCGCGAGCGGGAGGACAACCCCACCTGGCGAAGCCCGGCGGTCACCGCCTGGGCGGCCATGCGGGGTGTGGTCTCGCTGGCCATCGCCTTCTCGATCCCGCTCACCGTGCACGGCGGCGCCGCCTTCCCGCAGCGCAACCTGATCCTGTTCCTGACCTTCACCACGGTCATCGGCACCCTCGTGGTGCAGGGCTTCAGCCTGGCCCCGCTGATCCGCCTGATGAAGTTCCCGGCCCGGGACGCCCAGGCCGAGACCCTCGCCGAGGCGAACGCCCAGGCCCAGGCCTCCCGCGCGGCCGAGGCCCGCCTCGACGAACTCCTCTCGGACGACCGCAACGACCTCCCGCCACCGCTCGCCGACCGCCTCCGCACGGTCCTGGAGCGCCGCCGCAACGCCGTCTGGGAGCGCCTCGGGCAGACCAACCCGGTCACCGGCGAGTCGGTCGACGACACCTACCGCCGTCTCTCCCGGGAGATGATCAGCGCCGAGCGCACGGTCTTCGTCCGGCTCCGCGACCACCGCTACATCGACGACGAGATGCTGCGCACCCTGCTGCGCCGGCTGGACCTGGAGGAGGCGGCGGCGTACCGCGAGGCCGAGTGAGCAGTGGCAGCGACGGAGGAGGCGGCCGGGACGCGGTTCCCACGGTCCCGTACTCCGGTCGGGCCGCCACTCCGGTCAGGCCGTCAGCACCGCCGCCACGGCCACGTCCCGCCCCAGGCCGCCCTCCCGTGCCAGCTCGACAAGTCCGTACAGCAACTTGGCGACATACAGCCGCTCCACCCGCACCCCGTGCCGTTCCTCGAAGTCCGCGGCGAAGGCGTCGAGTTCCGGTGTCGTACGCCCGTACCCGCCGAAGTGGAACCGCTCGTCGAGCGACCACTGCCCGCGCCGCCCCCCGAACGCCTCGGCCTGCAGCCGCCGTATCTCGCCCGCCAGGAAACCGCCCCGGAGCACCGGTACCCCCAACGCCCGCTGCTCCGCCCCCAGCCCGGCGGCCAGTCCGGCCAGCGTGCCCCCGGTCCCGCAGGCGATCGCCACCACGTCGGCCCGTCCGCGCAGCTCCGCACCGAGGGCCCGGCAGCCGCGTACCGCGGCCGCGTTGCTGCCGCCCTCCGGCACGACGTAGGCGTCCTCGGCCGCCGCGGCCCGCAGCAGACCGGCCAGCACCGCCGGCTCGGCCTTGCGCCGGTACGCCGACCTGTCGACGAAGTGCAGCCGCATCCCGTCGGCCGCGCACCGCGCCAGCGAAGGGTTCAGCGGCCGGTCCGCCAGTTCCTCGCCCCGCACCACCCCCACCGTCGGAAAGCCCAGGAGACGGCCCGCGGCGGCCGTCGCGCGCAGGTGGTTGGAGTACGCCCCGCCGAAGGTGAGGAGCGGCCGGCCGGCCGCCGCCTCGATGTTCGGGACCAGTTTGCGCCACTTGTTGCCGATCAGCTCCGGGTGGATCAGGTCGTCCCGCTTGAGCAGCAGACGGACGCCGTGCCGGGCGAAACGGTCGTCGGTCACCTCCTGCAGCGGGGAGGGGAGCCGGGGGGTGAGTATGTCGGCGCTGGTCACGTGGTCATTGTCGCCCGGGGCGCCGGCGCGGGCTCACTTCAGCCGCTCCCCGACGCGGTCGCGCAGCCAGGCCATCGAGAAGCCGCGCGGGTCCACCTTTCCCGGCTGCCACTCCAGGTGCCCGATCACCGACCGCTCCGACCAGCCGTGCCGTCGGCACACCGCCGCGGCCACCCTCTCGATCGCGTCCAGCTGGGCCTCGGGCCAGGGGTCCTCGCCGTCGCCCAGGTTCTCGCACTCGAAGCCGTAGAAGTGCCGGTTGCCGTCGGTGTTCGCCTCGTTGTCCGGGGGCAGCCCCTTCTCGGCGATCACCGCGCGCAGTACGTCGTCGTCGCCCGGACCCGCGTGGTTGGCGCGGCCGTAGCCGACCAGGTGGACCGTGCCGTCCTTGGTGATGACGCCGTGGCACAGCGGGCCGGGAAGGCCGGGGCGGCCGTCGCGGCAGATCCGGACCGTGGTCTCGGTGCCGTGCGTCACCGTGTGGTGGATCATCACGCCGTGGACGGGTCCCCAGGGGCCCTTGTGGTTCCGGTTGTGGTCCCTCCAGTCGCCGACCTCGACGACGGTGACGCCCTCGTCCCGCAGCGCGTCGAGGAAAGCGTCCGCGGACATGGGTGGGGCCATGACCGCCTCCTTCGCATCCGAACTATCCGCATCTTCCAGATCTTCTGGGCTTTCTACAGAAGTCGGGCTTACCGGGCCAGCCTCGTTGGAGTCTGTTCGGATCTTGTGCGATCCGATCAGGACAAGTCGGCATATCGAGGAGCGAGGGATGAGGGGATATGTCGGCATGCCCAGTAGTGCGATGATCTATTCCCGCTCTTTCGGGTAATGGTCTCGGCACGCTCCGTGATGACAGGGTGGCCCGTGAGACCGATGCGTGGGCAGTTCGGCGCCCACGCAGGTATGGGAGGGCATTTCCTTATGTCGGTAGGCGAAGAGGTCCGCACGGATCAGGGCAAGCCGCAGCAGTCTCTGGACACGGCGGCAGCGCGGAACCTGGCCACCACGACCAAGTCCGCGCCCCAGATGCAGGAGATCAGCTCCCGCTGGCTGCTGCGCACACTGCCCTGGGTCGACGTCCAGGGCGGCACGTACCGGGTGAACCGACGGCTCACCTACACGGTCGGCGACGGCCGTATCACGTTCCTGAAGACCGGCGACCGTGTCGAGGTCATCCCCGCGGAGCTGGGCGAGCTGCCCATCCTGCGGTCGTACGACGACGAGGAGGTGCTGGCCGAGCTGGCCCAGCGCTGCCGGCAGCGCGACTTCGCCGCGGGCGACGTCATCGCCTCGTTCGGCAACGGGGCGGACGAGGTCCACCTGCTGGCCCACGGCCGCGTCGAGAAGATCGGCACCGGCCCGTACGGCGACGACGCGGTGCTCGGTGTCCTCGGCGACGGCGCGTACTTCGGCGAGCAGGGCCTGATCGACCCGGACGCCATCTGGGAGTACACCGCCCGCGCGGACACGGCCTGCACCGTGCTGACCCTGTCCCGGCAGGACTTCGAACAGGTCGCGGAGCGGGCCGACTCGCTGCGCGAGCACCTTCAGCAGCTGCGTGCGATCCCCGAGCAGCGCACCAACAAGTACGGCGAGAAGGAGGTCGCCCTCGCGGCCGGTCACAGCGGCGAGCCCGACATCCCGCACACCTTCGTCGACTACGAGGCCCGGCCGCGTGAGTACGAGCTGAGCATCGCCCAGACCGTGCTGCGCATCCACACCCGCGTGGCCGACCTCTACAACCAGCCGATGAACCAGACCGAGCACCAGTTGCGGCTCACCGTCGAGGCGTTGAAGGAGCGCCAGGAGCACGAGCTCATCAACAACCGGGAGTTCGGACTGCTCAGCAACTGCCAGTACGACCAGCGGCTGCAGCCGCACGACGGCGTGCCCAGCCCCGACGACATGGACGAGCTGCTCAGCCGCCGGCGCGGCACCAAGCTCCTCCTCGCCCACCCGCGCGCGATCGCCGCCTTCGGGCGGGAGCTCAACAAGCGCGGACTGGTCCCGGAGACCGTCGAGATCGCCGGCAACCGCATCCCGACCTGGCGCGGCGTCCCGATCTACCCCTGCAACAAGATCCCGGTCACCGAGGCCCGGACCACCTCGATCATCGCCATGCGTACCGGCGAGGACAACCAGGGCGTCGTCGGACTGCGGCAGTCCGGTCTTCCCGACGAGATCGAGCCGAGCCTCTCGGTGCGCTTCATGGGCATCAACGAGCAGGCGATCATCAGTTACCTGGTCACGGCCTACTACTCGGCCGCCGTGCTGGTCCCGGACGCCCTCGGCGTGCTGGAGAACGTCGAGATCGGCCGCTGGAGGTGACGTTTCCGCACTTGGTGGCCGTGTCCCCGCCCTCCGGGGCGGGTACACCCTCGGGGTACGTGCCGAGGCGGGGCGGAGACGCCACCGTACGCGCGCTCCGCGAGGGGGAGGCCATGGCCGAGTTCGTGACGGAACGGCAGCAGCGTGCCACGCAGCTGCCGCAGGGGAGGCCGGAGCCGCTCGACGGGGCCGAGGCGACCGTGATCCTGGAGCGGGTCCGGGCGTCCGTCGACCCCGAACTGCGCACCGCCGTGGCGTCGTTGCCCGGTCCGATGCGGCGGATCGCGCGCTACCACTTCGGCTGGGAGCACGCGGACGGCACCCCGGCGGACGGCAACGCGGGCAAGGCCATCCGGCCCGCGCTGGTCCTCGCCGCCGCCGACGCGCTCGGCGGCCCGGCGGCCCGCGCGACCGCCGTACGGGCCGCGGCCGCCGTGGAGCTGGTGCACAACTTCACCCTGCTGCACGACGACGTCATGGACCGGGACACCTCCCGCAGGCACCGGCCCACCGCGTGGACCGTGTTCGGCGACGCGGACGCGATCCTCGCCGGGGACTCCCTCCAGGCGCTGGCCCTCAGGCTGCTCGCCGAGGACCCGCACCCGGCGTCCGCGGCCGCCGCCGTCCGGCTCGCGGACTGCGTCCTCGAACTGTGCGCGGGACAACACGTGGACACGGCCATGGAGGACCGGGCGCCCGACGAGGTCACCCTCGACGAGGTGCTCGCCATGGCCGAGGCCAAGACCGGGGCGCTGCTCGGCTGCGCCTGCGCCCTGGGCGCGCTGTACGCGGGGGCGGGAGCGGCGGAGGTGGCGGCGCTCGACGGCTTCGGCCGCCAGGCCGGACTCGCCTTCCAGCTGATCGACGACGTCATCGGGATATGGGGCGACCCCGGGCGCACCGGCAAGCCGGCCGGTGCGGACCTGGCGGCCCGCAAGAAGTCCCTGCCGGTCGTCGCGGCCCTCACCTCCGGCACCCCGGCCGCCGCCGACCTCGCCGAGCTGTACGCCGAGCCGCATGTGCGGTCCGACGCCGACGAGATCGCGCGGACCGCACAGGCCGTCGAGCGGGCGGGCGGCCGGGACTGGGCGCAGTCCGAGGCGGCCGACCGGATGGCACGGGCGATGCAGGAACTCGCCCGCGCCGTGCCCGGCCCGGAGGCGGCCGGCGGCCTGCTCGCGCTCGCCGAGTTCGTGACCCGGCGCAGCAGGTGAAGACCCCGGGGCCCCCGGGACCGTGCGGCTCCTGACCCCGCACGGCACTCCGGGGGCTCCGGTCCGACGGGTCCCGCGCATCCCCACGGTGTGCGGGGCCCGCCGATTCCCGCCAGGACGTCTCCCGCCAGGGCGTCTCCCGCCAGGGTGTCTCCGGCCGGGGCGTCTCCGGCCGGGGCGTCTCCCGGCCGCGCCGGGCGGCCGCCCGGCAGACGGCGGGCGCGGCCGCCGGGCCCGGCCTAGGCTGGGGGCATGGACAGCCAGGACCAGGTCTGTCCGGTCTGCGGACAGCCCGTCGCGCGTGTGGTGCGGCGGCACAAGACGCTGGGTGCCTGGGTTCCGGTCTGGGGACCCGGCCCCTGCCGCAACCCCCACTGCGGCGAGCGCACCGGGCCGCCAGGCCCCCAGGAGGCGTCACCCCCCAGGCCCCCGCCGCCTGGACCCGCCGGGCGGGGACCGTAGCGTGAACACATGACCGCACTCCCGAACATCCTGCACATCACCGAGCGCTCCCTCTGGGAGGAGGCCCGCGCGCGGGGCAGCTTCGAGCTGTCCACCCGCGGCCGCACCCTCCAGGAGGAGGGATTCATCCACTGCTCCACCCGCGACCAGCTTCCGCGCGTCGCGGCCTTCCTCTACGGCGCCTACGACGGCCCGGACGAACTGGTGGTGCTGGTCGTGGACCCGGCCCGGGTCGGCGCGCCGGTGAAGTGGGAGGCGCCGGAGCCGGGCGGCGAGGAGTTCCCGCACGTGTACGGACCGATACCGGTCACGGCCGTGGTGGACGTGGAGCCCTGGGCCCCGCACCCGGCGGCCTAGTCCCTCGCCCCCGGCAGCTGGTCCCGGCCCGGCAGGCCGCCGGTCTCCGGGTCGCGGCCGGTGAGGCAGTAGACGCCGCCCGCCGGGTCGCGCATCACCGTCCAGTGGGGGCCGTCGGCCACGTGGACGGCGCCGAGTTCCTCGTGCCGGGCGCGGGCCGCCGGGATGTCCGCGCAGGCCAGGTC
The DNA here is from genome assembly GCF_044769305.1 of Streptomyces sp. NPDC090499. Lineage (NCBI taxonomy): Bacteria > Bacillati > Actinomycetota > Actinomycetes > Kitasatosporales > Streptomycetaceae > Streptomyces > Streptomyces sp. NPDC090499. Next base: position 80,100 of record NZ_JBIVXP010000012.1, on the reverse strand, counting down.
GAGGTGGGCGGCGGCGGGCTGCTCCTCGTCCAGCCGCTGGAGCAGGATCCGCACCGGCAGGCCGGCCGGCGGCCTGAGCACCCGGAACTCCGGCAGCGCGCCGGTCAGCAGCTCCCAGCCGGTGAGCTGGGCCCAGAACGCGGTCTCCGCCTCGTACGCGGACGGCGGGATGTCGAGGCTGACCTGGTCGAGTCGGCTGCCCGCCACGACCGGCGGCCGTACCGACTCCCCCTGCCAGGGCGCCGCGCACCACGACTGCCCGGCGGGCGACCGCAGCACGGCCCAGCCGTCGTGTTCGGCGACGGTCTCGGCGCCCAGTTCCCGGGCCCGCTTCACCAGGCCGGGCACGTCCTCGACGCACAGGTCCAGGTGGGCTCCGCCGGGGCCGGACCAGATGCCCTGCAGCTTGACGCAGGCGTCGACGCCGGAGGCCGGGAGCAGCGTCACGAACTCGTCGTCCTCGCCGCGGGGCGCGGACAGGAAGGTGCCGGTGACGGCCGTCCAGAACGCCTGGGCGGAGGCGAGGTGCGCGGCGGGGCGGTCGGCGAAGGCGTACGTCCAGCGGATGCTCATACGGTGATCGTAAGTGCGCTAATCGGCCGCCCGGCGCTCCGTGAAGCGCAGCAGATTCCCCGCCGGGTCCCGGAACGCGCAGTCCCGCACGCCCCAGTGCTGGTCCATCGGCTCCTGGATCACGTCACCGCCGTGCTCCCGCACCCGCTCGTACAGCGCGTCGCAGTCGGTGGTGGAGAAGATCACCCCGCGCAGCATGCCCTTGGCGAGCAGTTCGGCCATGGCCTGCCGGTCGGCGGGCGAGGCGTCCGGGTTGGCGCCCGGCGGCTCCAGCACGATCTCCACGCCCGGCTGCTGCGGCGACCCGACGGTCACCCACCGCATCCCCTCGAACTCCACGTCGTTGTGGACTTCCAGGCCGAGAACGTCCCGGTAGAAGGCCAGCGCCTTGTCGTGGTCGTCGACGGCGATGAAACACTGCGCGAGTTTTACGTCCATGGGGTCAGGCTAGGAGGAAACGCCCCCAGGCGCGTGCGGCTGGTCCGGCACGGTCGGTTCGGCACGGTCGGTTCGGCGCGGTCGGTTCGGCGCGGTCGATCCGGGACGGTCGGTCCGGCGCGGTCAGTACGGCGCGGTCAGTACGGCCGGCGGCGCGGCCGGGTGAACGTACGGGCCACGCAGGACGGGATGACCGTGCTCTCCTGGTGGTCCCGTGCCCGGTACGCGCTCGGCGTCTCCCCGACCAGCTCGGTGAAGCGTGAGCTGAAGGACCCCAGCGACGTACAGCCGACCGCCATGCACACCTCGGTCACCGTGAGGTCGCCGCCGCGCAGCAGCGCCTTGGCCCGCTCGACCCGCCGGGTCATGAGATAGCTGTACGGCGTCTCCCCGAAGGCCTTGCGGAAGCTGCGCTGGAAGTGGCCGGGGGACATCAGGGCGGTACGGGCGAGCTCGGCCATGTCGAGCGGCTCGGCGTACTCGCGGTCCATGCGGTCGCGCGCCCGGCGCAGCCGCCGCAGGTCCTCCAGGGGGGTCACCCGTCCAGCATGGCATGCACATCGCACACACACCGGGGGCTTGTTTTTGGACGCGCGTTTGCCTCGGGTTCTCGCGCAATTGGCCCGTCCTTGTTTGCATATAGGAATGGACCACATCACGTTCCTCGTGGCGGTCGTGATCGTCACTGCACTTGCCTTTGACTTCACCAACGGGTTTCACGACACGGCGAACGCGATGGCCACGTCCATCGCGACCGGCGCGCTCAAACCGAAGACAGCGGTTCTGATCAGCGGCGTACTCAACCTGGTCGGAGCCTTCCTCTCCACGGAGGTCGCCAAGACGATCTCCGGCGGCATTGTGAACGACGCCAAGGTGACCCCCGCGATGATCTTCGCGGGTCTCGTGGGGGCGATCCTGTGGAATCTGATGACCTGGCTGGTCGGGCTGCCGTCCAGTTCCTCGCACGCCCTGTTCGGCGGGCTGATCGGAGCCGTGTGGGTCGGCGCGGGCTCCGGCGCGGTCAATTTCGACAAGGTTCTCGAGAAGATCATCATCCCGGCGTTCGCCTCGCCGGTGGTGGCCGGTGTCGCGGCGCTGATCGCGACGTACTGCGCCTACAAGCTCACCGCCCGCGGCCGTGAGTCCTCCGTGACCAGGGGGTTCCGGCTCGGGCAGATCGGCTCGGCCTCGCTGGTCTCGCTCGCGCACGGCACCAACGACGCCCAGAAGACCATGGGCATCATCACCCTGACCCTGATCTCCGTCGGCGCGCTCCCGGGCGACGCGGGCCCGCCGGTCTGGGTGATCTTCAGCGCCGGTCTCGCCATCGCCCTCGGCACCTACATCGGCGGCTGGCGGATCATCCGCACCATGGGCAAGGGCCTGACCGAGATCCAGTCCCCGCAGGGCTTCGCGGCGGAGACCGCCTCCACGGCCGTCATCCTGACCTCCGCCCACATGGGCTTCGCGCTCTCCACCACGCAGGTGGCCTCCGGTTCCATCCTCGGCGCGGGCGTCGGCCGACGGCTCGCGGAGGTCCGCTGGGGCATCGCAGGCCGCATGGTGGCCGCCTGGGTGATCACGCTGCCGTGCGCCGCGCTGGTCGGCGGCATCTCCGCGTACGCGGTCAAGCACGGCGGTAACTTCGGCACGGTCGTGGTCGCGCTGGTCGGCGCCGCGCTCGCGGCCGGCATCGTCGTGCTGTCGCGCCGCAACCCGATCGACGCGAAGAACGTCAACGACGGCCACGAGGTCGCCATCCGCACCACGCCCCCGTCCAACGTCGGCACCGCCGCCTGAGTGAGGGAGTTCCCATGACCATCGACTGGACCGCACTCGGCGAGGTCACCGCGGTGAGCATCGGAGTTACATTCGCAGTGGTGGTCGTCTTCGCCTTCGGCGTCCTCGGGCTCGCCCGTTACGAGGGAGCCAAGGAGGAGGGCGGCACCAGCGCCGTCGGCGCCGCCCAGGCAGGGCTGTGCTTCCTCGCCTGCGTGGCGGTGGTGGCGTACAGCATCTACCTGATCGTGCCGCAGTTCCACTGAGACACCAAGCCGCTGAGGAGGACTGGATGACGACGCCGGACCTGCTGTCCGACCTGGCCGACCTGGCCCATCTGAAGGTCGACTACAGCGACCCCGACGACCCCGTGCTCATCCGCCCGGACGGGTCCCCGATCGACACCTGGCGGGAGAACTACCCGTACGCGCAGCGCATGGAGCGCAAGGAGTACGAGTGGCACAAGCGGCTCCAGCAGATCGAGCTGCTGAAGCTGCAGACCTGGATCAAGGAGACGGGACGCCGGATCGTCATCGTCTTCGAGGGCCGGGACGCGGCCGGCAAGGGCGGCACCATCAAGCGCTTCACGGAGCACCTGAACCCCCGTGGCGCGCGTGTGGTGGCCCTGGAGAAACCCACCGAGCGCGAGAGCGGTCAGTGGTACTTCCAGCGCTACGTCGAACACCTGCCGACCGCCGGCGAGATCGTGATGTTCGACCGCTCCTGGTACAACCGGGCCGGGGTCGAGCGGGTCATGGGCTTCTGCTCGGACGACCAGTACCGGCGCTTCATGCGCCAGGCGCCCCTGTTCGAGCGGATGCTGGTGGACGACGGGGTGGACCTGGTGAAGTTCTGGTTCTCGGTCTCGCAGAGCGAGCAGCGGACCCGCTTCACCATCCGCCAGGTTGACCCGGTACGGCAGTGGAAGCTCAGCCCGATGGACGTGGCCTCGCTGGACCGCTGGGACGACTACACGGCCGCGAAGGTCGCGATGTTCCGCGAGACGGACACCGAGTACGCGCCCTGGACCGTGGTGAAGAGCAACGACAAGAAGCGGGCCAGGGTCGAGGCCATGCGCAGCGTGCTCGCCCGCTTCGACTACGCCGACAAGGACGAGGAGGTCGTCGGCAGCCCGGACCCGCGGGTCGTGGGTGCGGCGGCCGGCCTGCTGGAGGCGGGCGAGGACGACCACGGCGGGCAGTAGTGCCCGTCACCCGACAGGGGCCGGCCGGACATCCGGCCGGCCCTTCCTCGTGCCCGCCCGCCCGAGGCGGACCCCATGGCCGGGATTGCGCTCGTGAACGGCCGCACAGGGCACCGTGCCACGGGCCGGGGGGACCGGATGGACAGGGTTCGGCCCGGTGACCGATGATCCCTTGCATGATCCGCGCCGCCACCGAGAACGACGTCCCCGAGATCCGCGCCATGATCCGTGAACTCGCCGCCTACGAACGGGCCGAGGAGCAGGCCAGGGCCACCGAGGAGCAGCTCCGCGCGGCGCTGTTCGGCCCCCACCCGGCGGCCGGCGCGCTGGTCGCCGAGGACGAGACCACGGGCCGACTCGCGGGCTACGCCCTGTGGTTCCCCACCTTCTCGACCTGGACCGGAACCCGGGGCATGCACCTGGAGGACCTCTACGTACGCCCGCACGCCCGCGGCGGCGGCCACGGCCGGGCCCTGCTCGCCGCCCTCGCCGCGCACTGCCTGCGCAGCGGATTCGAGCGCTTCGAGTGGTGGGTGCTGGCCTGGAACGAACCGGCGATCGGCCTCTACCGGTCGCTCGGCGCGGAGTTCCTGGACGACTGGCGCATCTGCCGGCTGACCGGCGAGCCGCTGAAGGAACTTGCCGCCGCATCGTAGGCCGTCGCCGGCGGAAAGGACCGCACCCGAACCGAAAGAGGACCGCACCCGAACCCTCCGGAACACCGTGAACGGCGGTCCGTCGGGCCGGGTGCGGTCCGTTGAGGCCTTGGCAACCGATGCGGGTCGCCGGGTCAGGCCTTCTTGGTCTCCCAGAAGATCGTGTCGATCTCGGCGATGAGCTCCAGGGCCTTCTCGCCGGTCTTCGGGTCCGTGGACGCCTTGGCGGCGGACAGGGCCTTCAGGGTGTCGTTGACCAGCTGGTGCAGCTGGGGGTACTTCTCGAAGTGCGGGGGCTTGAAGTAGTCGCTCCAGAGCACCGAGACGTGGTGCTTGGCGAGCTCGGCACGCTGCTCCTTGATGACGGTGGCGCGCGCCTGGAAGTGCGGGTCGTCGTTGGCGGCCATCTTCTCCTGCACGGCCTTCACCGACTCCGCCTCGATGCGGGCCTGGGCCGGGTCGTACACACCGCAGGGCAGGTCGCAGTGTGCGCTGACCTTGACCTTGGGGGCAAACAGGCGGGAAAGCATGGAGCATTCCTTCCTCGTGATCGTCTTCTCAGGTGGGACATTACTCCCTGGGAAGCGTGATTTCGCGAGTGCCCCCATGGGCTTAGGACAAAAGTCCAGGGTCAGACTGAGACTGGTGGAGGAACGGACCGGGGAGGTGCCGGGGATGCCGGAGCTGTCGCAGGAGACCGAGCGGGGGAGGGGCGCCGCGCTCTTCGGACTGGCCGAGGTGACCGGCCCGTCCATGGTGCCCACGCTGTACCAGGGGGATCAGCTCCTGGTGTGGTACGGGGCCAGGGTGCGGGCCGGGGACGTCGTCGTCCTGCGTCATCCCTTCCAGCAGGACCTGCTGGTCGTCAAGCGGGCCGCGGAGCCGCGCGAGGGCGGCTGGTGGGTGCTCGGGGACAACGCGTACGCGGGCGGGGACAGCACGGACTACGGGACCGTGCCGGAGGAGCTGATCCTCGGCCGGGCCCTGTTCCGCTGGCGGCCGCGCAGGGCGGGTCAGCGTTCGCCGCTGGCGCTGGTGCGCTGGGCGGTCTCGGCCGCCAGGCCGGTGCCGGCCGATCGCACCGGCCGTTCGGGGCGCTCCGCCTCCAGGCGTTTCCGGGCCCGGTAGGCGGCCACGTTGGCGCGGGTCGCGCAGCGGTCCGAGCAGTAGCGCCGGGAGCGGTTGGTCGAGGTGTCGAGGTAGGCGTTGCGGCACGGCGCAGCCTCGCACAGGCCGAGCCGGTCGACGCCGTACTCGGTGAGGTGGAAGGCCAGGCCCATCGCCGCGATCGCGGTGTAGCCGGCGGTGGCGTTGGACGGGTGGTCGGCCAGGTGCATGTGCCACAGCGGACGGCCGTCCTCGTCCCGGAAGTCGTGCCCGGAGATCTGCGGGCTGACCGGGAACTCCAGCAGGAGCGAGTTCAGCAGGTCCACCGCGAGGGTCTCCTCGCCCTTGTCGGCCGCCTCGAAGACCGCACGCAGCCGGGACCGGACCGAGCGGAAGCGGGTGAGGTCGGCCTCGGTGGCGCGGCGGGCTGCCTGCTGGTTGCCGCCGAACAGATCGCGGACGGCCTCGACGGAGGTCAGGGAGTCCTTGCCCCGGGCCGGTTCCTCGCTGTTGACGAGCCGGACGGCGTAGTCCGAGTAATAGGCCAGTTCCACTTGTAGTCCTTACGCGGGCACTCTATGGTCGGTCGTGCGGTCGGGTAACAGCCGGTCGTGCTTCCAGGGTATTACGGGACTTGTGCGGTGGAGGGTTGCCATGACGGACGCGCCGACGACCACGACCACGACCGGGGCCGACTGGGGTGCCTGGCAGGAGAGCTGGGACCGGCAGCAGGAGTGGTACATGCCGGACCGCGAGGAGCGGTTCCGGATCATGCTCGACATGGTGGAGGCGCTGGTCGGTACGGCACCCCGGGTCCTCGACCTCGCGTGCGGCACCGGCACTGTCACCGCCCGGCTGCTCGCCCGCTTCCCGGACGCGGTGAGCACCGGGGTCGACCTCGACCCGGCCCTCCTCGCCATCGCCGAGGGCACCTTCGCGGGCGACGGCCGGGTCACGCTCGTCACCGCCGACCTCAAGGACCCGGACTGGACCGCACGGCTGCCGTACGACTCGTACGACGCCGTCCTGACCGCCACGGCCCTGCACTGGCTGCACAGCGAACCCCTCGCGGCCCTCTACGGTCAGGTCGCGGAGCTCGTCCGCGACGGCGGTGTCTTCATGAACGCGGACCACATGATCGACGACAGCACGCCCCGGATCAACGCCGCGGAACGGGCGCGGCGGCACCAGGGTATGGATCAGGCCAAGGCGGCGGGGGCGCTGGACTGGGCCGAGTGGTGGCAGCTGGCGGCGCAGGACCCGGTGCTCGCCGGGCCCACCGCACGGCGGTTCGAGATCTACGGGGAGCACGCGGACGGCGACATGCCGTCGGCGGAGTGGCACGCGCGCGTGCTGCGGGAGAAGGGGTTCGGGGAGGCGCGGCCGGTGTGGTGCTCGCCGTCGGACACGCTGCTGCTCGCCCTCAAGTAGCAGGCCGGACGGCCGAAGGGGCGGTACGAGGATCCTCGTACCGCCCCTTCGTGTCGTACCGCCGTCTCCGGGTCTACAGGACCTTGGAGAGGAACGACTTCGTCCGGTCGTGCTGGGGGTTGCCCAGGACGTCGCGCGGGTGGCCGGACTCGACCACCACGCCGTCGTCCATGAAGACCAGGCTGTCGCCGACCTCGCGGGCGAAGCCCATCTCGTGGGTGACGACGATCATCGTCATGCCGTCCTCGGCCAGGTCCCGCATCACGTCCAGGACCTCGCCGACCAGCTCCGGGTCGAGCGCGGAGGTCGGCTCGTCGAAGAGCATCAGCTTCGGCTGCATGGCGAGCGCGCGGGCGATCGCGACGCGCTGCTGCTGGCCGCCGGAGAGCTGCGCCGGGTAGTGGCCGGTGCGGTCGCCGAGGCCGACCCGGTCGAGCAGGCGCTGCGCCCGCTCCCGGGCCGACGCCTTCGACTCGCGCTTGACCTGGACCGGCGCCTCCATGACGTTCTCCAGGGCCGTCATGTGCGGGAAGAGGTTGAAGCGCTGGAACACCATGCCGATGTCCCGCCGCTGCGCCGCGACCTCCTTCTCCTTCAGCTCGTAGAGCTTGTCGCCGTGCTGGCGGTAGCCGACCAGGTGGCCGTCGACATAGAGGCGGCCGGCGCTGATCTTCTCGAGGTGGTTGATGCACCTGAGGAACGTGGACTTGCCGGAACCGGACGGGCCGATCAGGCAGAACACCTCGCGCGGCAGCACCTCCAGGTCGATGCCCTTGAGGATGTGCGACAGCCCGAACGACTTGTGCACGCCCTCGGCCTTGACCATCGGGGCGCCGCTGCTCGGCGGGGTGATGTCCTTGGCGAGAGAGGTCATCGGGCCACCTCCGGGCGACGGAACGAACCCCACTGGGACAGATTCCTCCGCAGCCGCTGCAGCGGGGTGGGCGGGAGGTTGCGCGAGGAGCCGCGGGCGTAACGGCGCTCGATGTAGTACTGGACGATGCTGAAGATCGTGGTCAGGAACAGGTACCAGATGCAGGCGACGAAGTACATCTCGACCACCGCGAGCGAGGTGCTGGAGATGTCCGTGGCCTTCTTGATCAGCTCCGGGAGCTGGACCGCGTAGGCCAGCGACGAGGTCTTCAGCATGTTGATGAACTCGTTGCCGGTCGGCGGGATGATGACCCGCATGGCCTGCGGGAGGATCACCCGGCGCAGCGTCTGACCCTGGGTCATGCCGAGCGCGTGCGAGGCCTCGGTCTGCCCCTCGTCGACCGACTGGATGCCGGCGCGGACGATCTCCGACATGTACGCGGCCTCGTTCAGGCCGAGTCCCAGCAGCGCGGTGAGGACCGGCGTCATCACCTGGTTCATCTCGTCCTTGTAGAACCCCAGGTTCAGGATGGGGAAGACGAGCGCGATGTTGTACCAGAGCAGCAGCTGGACCAGGACCGGGGTGCCCCGGAAGAACCAGATGTAGAACCAGGACACCGTGCTGGTGACCGGGTTCGACGACAGCCGCATCACCGCGAGGACCACGCCGAGCGCGACGCCGAGCACCATGGCGAGGACCGAGATGTAGAGCGTGGTCCAGGCGCCGGAGACGATGCCCTGGTCGAAGAGGTAGTCGGGGATGACGCTGTAGTTGATCTTCGCGTTGGAGAAGGCGATCCCGATCAGCACCAGGAGTGCGACGACCACGACGCCGGACACCCAGCGCCCGTAGTGGCGCACCGGGATGGCCTTGATCTGCTCCGGCGGCACGGACGGCGCCGGGGTCTTGTCGACCGTGTCAGTCACAGTGACGGCCCTTCAGTCGTGCCGGGCGTTCAGGAGCCGCCGTTGGTCTTGGCCTCGGTCACCGCGCCCTGCGTGACGTTCCACTTCTCCAGGATCTTCTGGTAGTCGCCGCTCTTGATGATGGCGGCCATCGCGGCCTGGAGCGCGTCGCGCAGCTGGGTGTTCTCCTTGCTGACCGCTATGCCGTACGGGCCGGCCTCGATCTGCTCGCCGACGACCTCGAAGTCCTTGCCGCTGCCCGACGTCTTGGCGTTGTAGGCGGCCACCGGGAAGTCGTTCAGGTCGGCGACGGAGGCGCCCTGCTTCAGCCGGAGCAGCGCCTCGGGGTCGGTGTCGAAGGTCTGCAGGTCGATGGCCTTGCCGCCGTCCTTCGTACACTTCTCGCTCTGCGCCTTGGCGATGCCCTCGGACGTGGTGCCCTTCTGCAGCGCCACGACCTTGCCGCACAGGTCGTCCAGGGACTTGATGCCCTTCGGGTTGCCCTTCTGGACCAGGATCGAGGTGCCGGCGGTGAAGTAGTCGACGAAGTCGACGCCGCTGCCGACCTTCTTGCCGGTGTCGGAGTCGATACCGTCCTGGCGGTCCTTGGTGTCGTTCATCGCCGACATGATCACGTTGAAGCGGTTGGCCTGCAGACCCACGATCAGGTTGTCGAACTTGCCGTTCTGGAACTCGAACTTCACGCCCAGCTGCTTGCCCAGCGCGTCCGCGATGTCCGGGTCGACACCGACGGCCTTGCCGTTCTCCATGTACTCGACCGGCGGGTAGGCGATGTCCGAGCCCACCTTGATCACGCCGGCCTTGCGGATGTCGGCCGGCAGCTTGCTCGCCAGCGGGGCCGAGGACGTCGAGGAGGAGCCGTTGTCGCCGCCCTTGTCCGTCTGGTCACCGCAGCCGGTGAGGATCAGGGTGCCTGCGACCGCGATCGCACCGAACGCGGCAATCCGGGAGCGCGAGGCGGTGGTACGACGGGTGAAGCCTGCGGTCATGGTGGGTTCCTCCGGCAGTGGGTAGGACAAGCCGATATACCGATGCGTCTGATATGTCGATATGCCGATGGGTCGACGGAAACACACACCTTCGGGTGTCGCGACCTCGTGGGTTTACGGCATCCTGCCATTGGGATTGCTCCAAGCAGACGTGTCACCATGTCAAAATCGGATAACGGGTGACCCCCGTGACGCGTCAGGCCGGTCCCTCCCCGACCCGCCGCCCCGCACATCTGCGGGAATCCGACCTTCTGGCCGGAAGATCTTCGGTTCACCGCCGGTTCACCTCGGGCTGCACCCCGCGATCTTCCGCCGGCCACCGGGCCGCTCATCTGTCGGCTCTCTACGACATCCGTGATGTGACCTTGCGCCTATTCGACTCGTCGTGAGCGCGGTCCGTCCGGTAAGAAGGTTCTTTACACCCCTCATCCGGGGCTCAGGGCGCGTGTGCGGCGCGCCCGTCGCGCAGGTGCTCGTACGTGCCACTCGTACGTATCAGTGATCGGGCCCTGCGCGGTGCCCGCCCGCTCCCTCACCGGGAGCGGCCGACCCTCAAACCATGCATACCTAAGGGGTAAGACAAGTGGCAGCGGAGATCGTCAATCCTCGCAGCGACAGCGCGTCGGGCAGTACGGACCAGGACGGCGGGGCCGAGCCCCTCGATTCCTTCGATCCGGCGTTCGCGCTGCACCGCGGCGGCAAGATGGCCGTGCAGGCCACCGTGCCGCTCCGTGACAAGGACGACCTTTCCCTCGCGTACACGCCCGGAGTCGCGCGCGTGTGCACCGCGATCGCGGAACAGCCCGAGCTGGTCAACGACTACACGTGGAAGTCGTCCGTCGTGGCCGTCGTCACCGACGGCACGGCCGTGCTCGGCCTCGGGGACATCGGTCCCGAGGCCTCCCTCCCCGTGATGGAGGGCAAGGCGATCCTCTTCAAGCAGTTCGGCGGCGTGGACGCGGTTCCCATCGCCCTGGCCTGCACCGACGTCGACGAGATCGTGGAGACCGTCGTCCGGCTGGCTCCCTCCTTCGGCGGGATCAACCTGGAGGACATCTCGGCACCGCGGTGCTTCGAGATCGAGCGCAAGCTCCAGGAGCGGGTCGACATCCCGGTCTTCCACGACGACCAGCACGGCACCGCCGTCGTCACCCTGGCGGCCCTGCGGAACGCCGCGCGGCTCAGCCGGCGGGAGATCGGGCAGCTCCGGGCCGTCATCTCGGGCGCCGGCGCGGCCGGGGTCGCCATCGCGAAGATGCTGGTCGAGGCCGGTATCGGAGACGTCGCCCTCGCCGACCGCAAGGGCATCATCTCGGCCGACCGCGACGACCTCACCGACGTCAAGCGCCAGGTCGCCGGGTTCACCAACAAGGCCGGGCTCAAGGGCACCCTGGAGGACGCGCTGGCCGGCGCCGACGTCTTCATCGGCGTCTCCGGCGGTACGGTCGCGGAGGAGGCCGTCGCCTCGATGGCCGAGGGCGCGTTCGTGTTCGCCATGGCCAACCCGAACCCCGAGGTGCACCCCGACGTCGCCCACAAGTACGCGGCGGTCGTGGCCACCGGGCGGTCGGACTTCCCGAACCAGATCAACAACGTGCTGGCGTTCCCCGGCATCTTCGCGGGCGCGCTCCAGGTGCGGGCCTCCCGGATCACCGAGGGGATGAAGATCGCGGCGGCGGAGGCGCTGGCGGCGGTCGTCGGCGACGATCTTGCCGCCGACTACGTCATTCCGTCTCCCTTCGACGAGCGGGTTGCCCCTGCGGTGACTGCGGCGGTGGCCGCGGCCGCGCGGGCCGAAGGGGTTGCGCGGCGGTGACCTCGAATGGCCTCGCTCTGTTTGGGCGGGGCCATTCTTTGCCCACCCGCCCACCCGATCGGGTGCCTACGAGGTGACCGGTGTGCTGGGGGCTGCCGCCCCCAGGCCCCCGCCGTGTCGGGGTGGTTCGCGCCGTCGTCGGGTGCCGGTTGGTGGGGGCTGAGCGCGCAGTTCCCCGCGCCCCTTGCGGGGCGCTGTGCGCAAGAGGGTATGTGTCACAGCGGTCCCCGGTTTCGCCCTCGGCTCCGGGAACCTATCGTCGGCTTCATGTTCGCCGTCTACGCCGCCCGAATCGACCGCGACCAGCCGCTCTCCGGCCTTGAGTTGGGGGAGCGCCCCGCCCCCGTGGCCCGGCCCGGCTGGAGCACCGTCGACGTTCGGGCCGCCTCCCTCAACCATCACGATCTCTGGTCCCTGCGCGGCGTCGGTCTTCCCGAGGACCGGCTGCCGATGATCCTCGGGTGTGACGCCGCCGGTGTCGACGAGGACGGCAACGAGGTCGTCCTGCACTCCGTGATCGGGCAGAGCGGGCACGGGGTCGGGCCCCACGAGCCCCGGTCCATCCTCACCGAGCGCTACCAGGGCACCTTCGCCGAGCAGGTCGCCGTGCCTACCTGGAACATCCTGCCCAAGCCCAGGGAACTGTCGTTCGCCGAGGCCGCCTGCCTGCCGACCGCCTGGCTGACGGCCTACCGGATGCTCTTCACCAACGCGGGCGTACGGCCCGGCGACTCGGTGCTCGTCCAGGGCGCGGGCGGCGGTGTCGCCACCGCCGCGATCGTGCTCGGCAAGGCCGCCGGGCTGCGGGTCTTCGCCACCAGCCGCGACGAGGCCAAGCGGAAGCGGGCCCTGGAGCTCGGTGCCGTCGAGGCCGTGGAGCCGGGGGCCCGGCTGCCGCAGCGCGTGGACGCCGTCATCGAGACCGTCGGCGCCGCCACCTGGTCCCACTCGGTGAAGTCGCTGCGCCCCGGCGGCACCATCGTCATCTCCGGCGCCACCAGCGGCGACCGCCCCTCGCACGCCGAGCTGACCCGCATCTTCTTCCTGGAGCTGAAGGTCGTGGGCTCGACCATGGGCACCAAGGACGAACTGGAGGACCTGCTCGCCTTCTGCGCCGCCACCGGGGTGCGTCCCGTCATCGACGAGCTGCTCCCGCTCGACCGCGCCCGCGAGGGATTCGAACGGCTGGAGTCGGGCGACCAGTTCGGGAAGATCGTGCTGACCGGTTCCTGAGGGGCCCGACCCGTACGGACGGTCCTCAGGCTTCCGGGGTGCGCAGCAGCGCTCCTATGCGGGCCGCTGCCGTCGAGAGGTGGCGACGGGCCTCGCGGAGCTGGTCCGTGGTGACGCCGTGGTCGCGGGCCGCGTCGCGGATGTCGTCGCGGAAACGGTCCAGGAGCCGGTCGAGGTCGCGGGCGGCGTCGCCGGTGCCGGTCTCGTCGTCGTGCGCCCACACGGGGACGTACTGCGCCGGGAAGTCCTCCGGGGTCTGCGAGTACTCCGGACCCGGCGCGGACGGCGGCGCCGGCTTGCGCAGGTTCGTGCCGGTGCCGGTGCCGGTGCCGGGGTCCGGGTCGGTGCGGGCACCGAAGTTCTTGCCGAACTCCTTGCCGTAGTCCTTTCCGAAGTCGCCGAGCTCCTTGGCGAGTTCGGTGAGGCCCTCGCGCACCCCCGTCGGCCAGTCGCCGCGTGCGAAGTGGTCCTGGACGTGCTCCTGCACCCGGCGGCCGATGCGCTGCATCTCCTCCTGTGCCTGGGCCCGCGCCCGGGCCTGTGCCTCCTGGGCCTGACGACGGGCCCGCTGGGCCTCGTCACGGGCGCGGCGGCTCTCGTCCTTGGCGCGGCGGGCCTGCTCCTTCCACTCCTGCTTGACCCGGCGCATCTCCTCCTTGGCGGCCCGCCACGACTCCTTGTCGCCGAGGTCGCCGTACTCCCCGGCCCCCGCGCCTGTGCCTGCGCCGTGCCGGGCCTCGGAGGCGGCCTCGCGCACCTCGCGGCGCAGGTCACCGGCGGCTCCGCGTACGTCGGCCCTTATCTCGGCGGCCAGTTCGGCCACCGATTCCCGGATCTCCAGCTCCAGGTCGGCCAACTCACCGCTGCGGTCCGCCAGTTCGGCGCGGCCGGCGTCCGTGATGGCGTAGACCTTGCGGCCGCCCTCGGTGGTGTGCGTGACCAGGCCCTCGGCCTCCAGCTTGGCGAGGCGGGGGTAGACGGTGCCCGCCGACGGGGCGTAGAGGCCCTGGAAGCGCTCTTCCAGCAGCCGGATCACCTCGTAGCCGTGGCGCGGGGCCTCGTCCAGCAGCTTGAGGAGGTAGAGGCGGAGACGGCCGTGGGCGAAGACGGGAGGCATGTCAGAGCACCTTCTTGTCGGTCGTGCCGTCGGTCGTGCCGTCGGCCGGGGCATCGGCCGGGGCGGCTCCCGGTTCTGCCGGGCCCGTGGACGGCTCGGCCACCCAGGCCGTGCGCTCGTCGTCGTCCTCCTTGGGCGGGCGGCGCAGCAGGGCGATGGAGCCGGAGACCGTGGTGGCGCGGAGCTTGCCGGTGCCGGCCCCGAGCCGCCCGGTGATCTTGTGGGCGCCCCACTGGCCGTGCACCCGCAGCCCGTCGAAGGCGTTGGAGATCGTGCCGCTCGCGGTGTTGGCCTCGACCTCGGCGTCGGCCGGGTGCGGCAGCCGGATGGCGATCTCGCCGGAGACGCTGGTCAGCCGGACGTCGGTCGGACCGTCCGGGTCCAGGTCGATGATCATGGAGCCGCTGACCGAGTCGGCGCGCACGGCGGGACCCGAGCCCTCGACCACGGTCAGGTCGCCGGAGACGGAGTTGAACCGCAGGTTGCCGGTGACGGCCTGGGCCTCCAGGTTCCCGGACACCGTGTCCGCGCGGACTTCGCCGGAGAGGCCGACCAGGGTGGTGTCGCCGGTGACGCCCTTGACCACCGAGGTGCCGGTGATCCCGGAGACGACGGCCGCCGCGCCGACCACGCCCACCTCCACGCGGGTGTCTGCCGGGACGGCGAGGGAGACCACCGCGCTGCGCCGCCAGCCCTTGCGGTCGAGCCACTTGAGGAAGCCCTTCCAGGGGAGGTCCTCGTAGGCCACCGTGAGGGTGCCGCCCTCGTGCGTGACGACCAGGGGCGGGCCCTCGATCTGGGAGATCTCCAGGCGGGTGGAACCCTCGTCGGTGCCCACGACGTTGACTGTTCCGTTGACGATGCGGACGTGCAGGTCGCTGACGGGGGTGTCGAAGTCGAGCTTCTCGGGCTCGGCGACGGACCACTCGGACTTGGGCATGGTGCGGACCTCCTCGGGCCGGACGCGAACGCGAGGGTCGGCTCGCGCCATATCGCGTCTTCCATGAAACACGATATATCGCGGACGTCGGAAGTCAAGACACCCGTGGGGGTGGTTGGTTGGGGTCGCATTGACGTCGGCGGGGTCCGAGTGGGGCGTATATCGGGCGATAACTGGATGAATTGCTTACCGTGTGTTCATGTCGACGGATGAATCCAGGGCCGTATCCCGGCCGTCGGGGGCGCAGGGTGCGGAAGGCGTGCCCAGGGCCCATCGGCTGGCCCTGGCCGAGGTGGCGGTGGGGCTGCCGGCCGCCGCGTGGGGGATGCGGCGGCGCAGTGTGGGGTGGGCCGTGGTGGGGGCGGTGCTGATGGTGCACGGGGGGCTGGAGCTGTCGTACGAGGCGGTGTTTCCGCGGGACTGAGCGAGGTTCCGGGGCCGGCGGGCCGTACTTCGGCTGCGGGCCCGGTGGGGGCTGGTCGCGCGGTTCCCCGCGCCCCTGGCGGGGGCGCCCCCCTCGGCGCCCTACTCGTCGTCCTCGTCCTCGTCGTCCAGTCGGGCCAGCCACGTCGCCAGGCGCTCCACCGGGACCTCGAAGTCGGGGTTGAGGTCGACGAAGGTGCGGAGTTGTTCCGCGAGCCACTCGAAGGTGACCTCTTCCTCGCCGCGCCGCTTCTCCAGTTCCTCGATGCCTCGGTCGGTGAAGTACATGGGGTGCTCTCCTGCTGCCTGCATGGATGGGTGCCCGGTGGTGGGCGTCTACCAGCCTAGGCGGACGCCGAAGGGCCCGGCCCCCGCGTACGGGAACCGGGCCCTTCCTGGCAGTGCTCCGCAGGCCTACGCGTCGAAGACCTCACGCACCAGCTGCTCCTGCTCGGCCTGGTGGCGCTTGGCCGAACCCACCGCCGGGGACGAGGAGTGCGGCCGCGAGATGCGGCGCAGGCGCTCGCCGGCCGGGACGTCGGCACCGACCGCCAGGTCCAGGTGGTCGATCAGGTTGAGCGCGATGAACGGCCAGGCACCCTGGTTCGCCGGCTCCTCCTGGGTCCACAGGTATTTCTCGGCGTTCGGGTACTTGTTGACCTCGGCCTGGAGCTCCGCACCCGGCAGCGGGTACAGGCGCTCCAGGCGGATGATCGCGGTGTCCGTGACGCCGCGCTTCTGCCGCTCGGCCTCCAGGTCGTAGTAGACCTTGCCGGTGCAGAAGACGACCTTGCGGACCGCGGCCGGGTCCACCGAGGCGTCGCCGATGACCGGGCGGAACTGCCCGCTCGTGAACTCCTCCGCCTTCGAGGCCGCCGCCTTGAGGCGCAGCATCGACTTCGGCGTGAAGACGACCAGCGGCTTGTGGTGCGGGTTGTGCACCTGCCACCGCAGGAGGTGGAAGTAGTTCGACGGGAGGGTCGGCATCGCGACCGTCATGTTGTTCTGCGCGCACAGCTGCAGGAAGCGCTCGATGCGGGCCGAGGAGTGGTCCGGGCCCTGACCCTCGTAGCCGTGCGGGAGGAGCAGCGTGACGCCGGAGGTCTGGCCCCACTTCTGTTCGGCCGCCGAGATGTACTCGTCGACGATCGACTGGGCGCCGTTGGTGAAGTCACCGAACTGCGCCTCCCACATCACCAGCGCGTCCGGACGGGCCAGCGAGTAGCCGTACTCGAAGCCCATCACCGCGTATTCGGAGAGCAGCGAGTTGTAGACGTTGTAGCGGGCCTGGTCCTCGGACAGGTAGAGGAGCGGGGTGTAGTCCGCGCCCGTCTCCCGGTCGATCAGGACCGCGTGCCGCTGGCCGAAGGTGCCGCGCTGGGAGTCCTGGCCGGACAGCCGCACCGGGGTGCCCTCCATCAGCAGCGAGCCGATGGCCAGGGTCTCGCCCATGCCCCAGTCGATCGTGCCGTCCTCGATCATCGCCGCCCGGCGCTGCAGCTGCGGCAGCAGACGCGGGTGGACGGTGAAGTAGTCCGGGATGTTGACCTGGGACTCGGCGATGCGCTTGACGGCCTCCGTGGAGATCGCGGTCGGCACGGCGACCGGGAAGCCGTCCTGCGGCTCGTGCGCGGGCGCGGCGGCCGGCTGCGCGGTGGCCTCGCGGACCTCCGTGAAGACCTTCTCCAGCTGGCCCTGGTAGTCCTGCAGGGCCTGCTCGGCCTCTTCCAGGGTGATGTCGCCGCGACCGATCAGGGACTCGGTGTAGAGCTTGCGCACCGAGCGCTTCTTGTCGATCAGGTCGTACATCAGCGGCTGGGTGAAGGCCGGGTTGTCCGACTCGTTGTGACCGCGGCGGCGGTAGCAGATGAGGTCGATCACCACGTCCTTGTTGAACGCCTGGCGGAACTCGAAGGCCAGGCGCGCGACGCGCACGACCGCCTCCGGGTCGTCGCCGTTCACGTGGAAGATCGGGGCCTCGATCATGCGGGCCACGTCGGTGGCGTACATGGAGGAGCGCGAGGACTCGGGCGCCGCCGTGAAGCCGACCTGGTTGTTGATGACGATGTGGACCGTGCCGCCGGTGCGGTAGCCGCGCAGCTGCGACATGTTCAGGGTCTCGGCCACCACGCCCTGGCCCGCGAAGGCCGCGTCGCCGTGCAGCGCGACCGGCAGGACCGTGAAGTCCGTGCCGCCCTTGTTGATGATGTCCTGCTTGGCGCGGGCGATGCCCTCGATGACCGGGTCGACCGTCTCCAGGTGGGACGGGTTGGCGGCCAGCGAGACCTTGATCTGCTCGCCGTCCAGGCCGGTGAAGGTGCCCTCGGCGCCCAGGTGGTACTTCACGTCGCCGGAGCCGTGCATCGACTTCGGGTCGAGGTTGCCCTCGAACTCGCGGAAGATCTGGGCGTACGACTTGCCGACGATGTTCGCGAGGATGTTCAGGCGGCCGCGGTGGGCCATGCCGATGATGACCTCGTCCAGGCGGGACTCGGCCGCGGAGTCGATCACCGCGTCGAGCAGCGGGATGACGGACTCGCCGCCCTCCAGGGAGAAGCGCTTCTGGCCGACGTACTTCGTCTGCAGGAAGGTCTCGAAGGCTTCCGCCGCGTTCAGGCGGCGCAGGATCCGCAGCTGCTCCTCGCGCTCCATCTTGGAGTGCGGGCGCTCCACGCGGTCCTGGATCCACTTGCGCTGCTTCGGGTCCTGGATGTGCATGAACTCGATGCCGGTGGTGCGGCAGTACGAGTCGCGCAGCACGCCGAGGATGTCGCGCAGCTTCATCATCGACTTGCCGGCGAAGCCGCCGACGGCGAACTCGCGCTCCAGGTCCCACAGGGTGAGGCCGTGCTCGGTGATGTCCAGGTCGGGGTGCTTGCGCTGCTTGTACTCCAGCGGGTCGGTGTCGGCCATGACGTGGCCGCGGACCCGGTAGGAGTGGATCAGCTCGAAGACCCGGGCGGCCTTGGTGACGTCGTCGTCGTGGGAGGCGTCGATGTCCCGCAGCCAGCGGACCGGCTCGTAGGGGATGCGCAGGGCCTCGAAGATGTCGTCGTAGAAGCCGTTCTCGCCGAGCAGGAGGTTGGCGACCGAGCGCAGGAACTCGCCGGAGGCGGCGCCCTGGATGACCCGGTGGTCGTAGGTCGACGTGAGCGTCATGACCTTCGAGATGCCGAGCTTGTTCAGGGTGTCCTGGCTGGTGCCCTGGAACTCCGCCGGGTAGTCCATGGAGCCGACGCCCATGATGACCGACTGGCCGGGCATCAGGCGCGGGACCGAGTGGACGGTGCCGAGGCCGCCGGGGTTGGTCAGGGAGACCGTGACGCCGGTGAAGTCGTCCATCGTCAGCTTGTTGTCGCGGGCGCGACGGACGATGTCCTCGTAGGCCTGCCAGAACTCGAAGAAGTTCAGCGTCTCGGCCTTCTTGATGGCCGCGACGACCAGCTGGCGGTCACCGTTGGGCTTCACCAGGTCGATGGCCAGGCCCAGGTTGATGTGGGCCGGCTTGACCAGGGTCGGCTTGCCGTCCTTCTCGCCGAACGAGTGGTTCATCGACGGCATGGCCTTGATCGCCTGCACCATCGCGAAGCCGATCAGGTGCGTGAAGGAGATCTTCCCGCCCCGGGCGCGCTTCAGGTGGTTGTTGATGACGATCCGGTTGTCGAAGAGCAGCTTCACCGGGACCGCGCGGACCGAGGTGGCCGTCGGCAGCTCCAGCGAGGCGTTCATGTTCTTCGCGACGGCCGCGGCGGGACCACGCAGCGTGACCAGCTCGGGACCCTCAGGGGCCTCGGCGGCGGGCGCCGCGGCCTTGGCGGCGGCCGGCTTCGCGGCGGCCGGAGCCGGGGCGGGGGCCGGGGCCGGTGCGGCGGCGGGCTTCGCGGGCGCCGGGGCCGGCGCTGCGGCCTTCGGGGCGGCGGGCGCGGCCGGAGCGGGCGCGACGGGCGTCCGGGCGGCGGGAGCGGCCGCGGCGGGCGCCGGAGCCGCCGGCTGGGCCGGCGCGGGCGTCGTGGAGGTGGTGCCCGCGGCCCCCGCGGCCGCGGTACCCGCCGGAGCCGAGGCGGCGGGCGCCCCCGGCTTGTAGTCGGCGAAGAAGTCCCACCAGGCTCGGTCTACCGAATTCGGGTCCTGGAGGTACTGCTGATAGATCTCGTCGACGAGCCACTCGTTCGGTCCGAACGCGGCTGCGGGGTTCTTGCCCGCTTGGTCTGCGTCGGTCGAGATGCTCGAGTTACTGGGGGACTGTGGCGACACGGCGGCAACCGCCCTCTTCCGCTTCACAAGGTTATGGACAGCGGGAATAAAGGCTACGCCTCCAAGACCGTGAAGGTCAGGTCGGGCCGGTTCATCGTCGCGTAAGTCACATCGAAAACTGTGTTTCGAGGCCTGATGTGGCGGGAAACAAGCGTGGTTGCGCTGCAAAAGGGACCGAACCAGGCATGGCTCCGCCAGGCCGGTGATCACCTCGCGCCGAACCCCCGCGCGACATGCGCGGGGGCCGCACCTGATCACACGTGTCCGGCTGCGCGGACGGCCGTGCCGATCACAGATGGATCTTGAGGCTCCGGATCGAACTTTACGTCAACTTGGGACGGATGAAAGCCCTGGGAGGGTGACGATAATCCTGCAGCCCCGGTCGGATTCGGCCACGCCGATCCGGCCGCCGTGCAGATCCACCGCCCACCGGGCGATCGCCAGGCCGAGTCCGGTGCCGCCGTCGCTGCCCGGACCGTGCGGCCGCCGTACCGTGCCGCGGTTGAAGCGCTCGAAGACGCGGTGCCACTCCGAGCGCGGAATGCCGGGACCCTCGTCCAGGACCTCCAGCTCCAGCGACTCCGGCTGCGGTCCGCGCCGCGCCTTCACGGTCACCCGGCCGTGCGCCGGGCTGTGCTTGACCGCGTTGTCGATGAGGTTCGCCACGACCTGGTGGATGCGCTCCGGGTCCGCGTGCGCGGTCAGCTCGGGCGGCGAGACGTCGAGGTGCAGATGGACGTCCGTACGCGTGTGGTTGCCCGAGCCCGAGGTCATGCCCCCGCGTGCCCCGGCGACCATGTTGGCCTCCTTGAGCACGCCCGAGAGGTACGGCCACACCTCGAAGCGGCGCTGGCGCAGGGGGACCACGCCGTTGTCGAGCCGGGACAGGTCCAGGAGGGTCTCCACCAGCCGTCCGAGGCGCTCGGTCTGCTTCAGGGCCGTGCGCATCGTCTCGGTGTCCGGCTCGGCGATCCCGTCGACGACGTTCTCCAGGACGGCCCGCAGCCCCGCGATGGGCGTGCGCAGCTCGTGCGAGACGTTCGCGACCAGCTCCTTGCGCTGGCGGTCCTGGGCCTCCAGCTCGTCGGCCATGACGTTGATCGTCTCGGCCAGGTCGCCCAGCTCGTCCCGGCGGTTCTCGCGCACCCGGCGCGTGTAGTCGCCCTGCGATATCGACCGGGCCACCGCGTTCATGTCGTCCAGCGGCGCGGTGAGCGAATGCGCGACGAACTGCGTTATCAGCAGTGTGGCGATCATCGAGAAGACCGTGATGAAGCGCAGCTCCGTCTTGGTGTGCACCGCGACGATCGACAGACCGGTGGTGATCAGGACCGAGACGACGACGAGCGCGCCCAGCTTGGTCTTGATCGAGAACGGACGTACACCGCCCCAGGGCTCCTCCGCGGAGCCCCCCGGGCCCCCGGGACCCCCGGGGCCTCTTGGTCCGGCCGGCCCGGCGCTCATGGCGTCGGGGTCTCCAGCGCGTAGCCCACACCGTGCACGGTGCGGATGCGCTCGGCGCCGATCTTCCGGCGCAGCGCCTTGATGTGGCTGTCGACCGTGCGGGTGCCGGAGGCGTCCGCCCAGTCCCACACCTCGGCGAGCAGCTGCTCACGGGAGAGCACCGCGCGCGGGGTGTTCGCCAGGCACACCAGGAGGTCGAACTCGGTCGGGGTGAGGTGCACGTCCTCGCTGCGCACCCGGACCCGGCGCTGCGCGTGGTCGATCTCCAACTCGCCGAGGCGCAGGATGCCGGAGCGGGGCGTGGAGGCCGCGATGGCCGCCCGCTCCACCCGCCGCAGCAGCACGTGCACGCGTGCCGCCAGCTCCCGCATGGAGAACGGCTTGGTCATGTAGTCGTCGGCGCCCACCCCGAGGCCGACCAGCATGTCGGTCTCGTCGTCCCGCGCGGTGAGCATCAGCACCGGCACCGGCCGGGCGGCCTGCACGCGCCGGCAGACCTCCAGACCGTCGAAGCCGGGCAGCATGATGTCGAGGATCAGCAGGTCGGGCTGCCAGGCCTCGGCGGTGTCGACGGCCGCCGGACCGTCGCCCGCTGTTTGCACGAGGAACCCCTCGGCGCGCAGGCGGGCCGCGATGGCGTCGACGATCGTGGGGTCGTCCTCGACGACCAGAACCCGGCGCTGGGCGCCCTGGGTCGCCGTAGCCGCGCCGTTGTGGGAGGTGTGTGTCTGCTCCATCGCCCGCCCCTGTGTGCTTTCCGGAACCAGTGGGGTGATCCCATGACTGCGATTGACGCTTGAATGATCCGCGTCAGGGATGCACATTACGGGGACAGGAGGCGCACCCGCTATCCAGGGCGGACGGCAAGGTGAACGACGTCCGGAACGCCCCGGGCAACGGGGATCTCTTCGGTACGCACCCGTTGGAAACCGGCATTCCACAAGGTTCCCTCGAATTCCGCAGAGGGCTGTGCCGACCATACGGCAAGTACCCCGCCGGGCCTCAACACCCTTGCGCAGCCTGCGAGTCCGGCCGCCGAGTAGAGCCCCTCGTTGGCCTCGTCGACGGTCCAGCCGGGGCCGTTGTCGATGTCCAGGCACAGGGCGTCGAACGTGTCCGATGTCTCATTGACGTAAGTGACGAGGTCGCTCTCGACGATCACCGTGCGCGGATCGGCGAACGCGTGGGCGGAGAGCGCGGCCAGCGGACCGTCCCGGTGCCAGTCGACGACCGCCCGCTCCCGCTCCACGACCGTGATCCGCCCCCAGCCGGGCTCCTGCGCGGCACGGGCGAGCGAGAACCCCACGCCCAGCCCGCCGATCAGCACCGCCGGCTCGCGCCGTCCGTCCAGCGCCCGGAACGCGACGTCCACCAGCAACCGTTCCGAGCGTCCGTCGGAGGTGTCCATCAGGAAGCAGCCGTTGGCGATGATCTGCAGGAGTCCGCCGTGCCTGCGCAGCACCACCTCGCCGTACGGCCCGTCGCGCCGGTCCAGGACCACCGGGGGGCTGTCGGGTGCGGAGGCCGAGGTCGTCATGGCGGCCATCCTGCCCCAACAGGGCTTTGCGGCCACCCGAATTACGGGTGTCGGGCAGCCGCCCGGGTGTCACCCGTTCGAGGGGCCGCACGGCGCTTCGCGCCCGTTGGGGACGGGAAGCGGCTCGTATGGTTCCTCCTGACCCCTCTTGGTTCTTCAGAAAATCCTTTGAATCGTGCCGTGGGTGGCCTCGGTCATAGACAGCGGTTCGCGGGACAGCGAAAGGTGGGGTGAAACGGAAGGAGCGCCTCACCGTGCAACGGACCGCGAGGGCCTCATCGACGCCCACGCCCGAGCCCCTTCCTGCCGGGGACGTCGCCGCCCTCCTGGACGGCGTGCCCCGCCAGCGCGGCCCGGTCGCGGCGCCCGCCCCGAAGCCCCCGCGCACCGCCCTCCCCCTGCGCCCCTGGCGCGTGCTGCCCTGGCGGCTCCTCCCCACCCCCACCGGCACCCCCGTCACGTTCACCTACACGGTGATCCTGGCCCTCACCTCGCTCTTCGCGAGCTGGGCCGGCCCCGGCCTGCGGTACGCGCTCTACCAGGACTCCAGCACCGACGTCGCCCACCTGCTGCGCACCCCGGTCTTCGTCCTGCTGGCCAGCGCGCTGTGGATCGCGGGCGGGCTGCTGTCGCCGTACGCGCTGGCCTTCGTGCTCGTCCTGACCGCGCTGGAGCGGCGGATAGGCGGTGCCCGCGCGATCCTCGTCTTCCTGGCGGGCCATGTCCTCGCCACCCTCGCGACCGAGGTCCCGGTCGGCCTCGCCGTCCTGGCCGGCCACCTTCCCGACACCTCGCTGCACCGCCTCGACTACGGCATCAGCTTCGGCGTGGCCGCCAGCATCGGCGCGCTCTCCGGCCTCCTCGCCCCCTGGCTGCGCTGGCCGCTGCTCGCCCTGGTCGGCTACAGCCTCGTCACCGACCTCATCGCCTTCCAGGACCCGATGACCAACTGGGGCCACCTGATCTCGCTGGCCATCGGCACCGGGCTCTGGCCGGTGGTACGGCGCTGGCGGCGGGAGCGGGTGCAGGCCCTGGCCGGCGCCGTCCCCGTGGCCCCCTGAGCGCTCACCCGCGCCGCGCCGCCGCCAGCCGCGCCGCCGACTCCGGTATCCCGAGTGCCGCTTCCTGCCCGGCCGTGGCGCCGTGCAGGCGGTTGGTGAGCTGGTAGGGGTCGGCGGCCAGGTCGTAGAACTCGCGGAAGACGACCGCGCCGTCGCCCTGGGTGGGCCGGCCCTGGCGGTCGAGGCGGACGCGGTAGTACTCCGTGTACTGCGTGGACCTGCCGACGTGGGTGGCCCAGGTGTGGATCGGCTCCTGGTCCTGCCGGTTCCACCACCACTCGGCGAGCAGCCGGTCGCGGTCGTTGCGGGTGTCGAGGAGCGAGTGGCCGTCGTGCGGGGTGTCCGGGGTGATGCCGGCCGCGTTCAGGAGGGTCGGCGCGATGTCGACATGGCCGGTGAGCCGGTCGTCGACGGTGCCCTCGCCCAGCCCCCGCGCGGGCCAGGACAGCCAGAACGGCACCTCCAGGCTCGGCCGGTACGGCACCGACTTGCGCAGCCAGCCGTGGTCCGCCCAGCACAGCCCGTGGTCGCTGGTGAAGAGCACGAGCGTGTTCTCCAGCTGCCCCAGCGCACGCAGCTCGTCCCGGAAGTCCCGCATCGCGTCGTCCACCGACAGCAGGGTGCGCAACTGGCGCCCGCGCAGCGCCTTCCCCTGGTCGTAGGTGTGCTTCGCCTGCCGCAGGAACGGCGGCTTGTCGCTCTTGTCGCCCTCGAACACGGAGGGCCGGCCGGGCCACTCCGGCACGCGCGCGTGCGCGTACCTGCGCTCCGGGATGTTGAGCTCGTGCGCGCTGCGGGTCGCGACGTACGCGAACCAGGGCCGGGTGTCGGTGCGCGACCTGTCGATGAAGGCGAGGGCGCGGTCCCTGATGACGTGGGTGTTGTAGCCGGGGATGTTCCGGACCGTGCCGTTGTCGTTGTAGTGGCCGTCGTGGTACGCCACCGGTTCCTGGAGGAGCCACTCGTCGAAGTGCGGCGGGTTGTCGCCGGTGTGCCAGTAGTTGAGGTACTTGCCGAACAGACCGGTGCGGTAGCCGGCCTCGTGCAACTGGCGCTGCATGGTCGTGTGCTGGTCGAGGTGGTACGGGTGGACGGTGTCCAGGACGCCGTGGTGGTGCGCGTACCGCCCCGACATGATCGAGGCCCGGGAGGGTGCGCAGAGCGGGGTGTTGGCATGCGCCCGCGCGAAGGTGACGCCCTGCCCGCCCAGCCAGTCGGCGGTACGGCGGACCGCCCAGTCCGTCTCCCCGGGCTGGTCGTCGGTGAGGACGAGCAGGATGTTCGGGCGCGGGTCGGTGCGGGGGAGGGGGGAGGCCGGGGGGCGGCTTGCGGCGGGTGCCGCGGGGGCGGTGCGGGCGGGAGCGGGCGTGCCGGCGCCGTCGTCGCCGACGGCGCGCAGGGCCAACGGGACGGCGGCGCCGGCCGCGACGACGGCTGCGCCGGTCAGCACGGCACGCCGTGCCGGCCGCTCGGCCGCCGGCTGTTTCTCGTCCATGTGTCCCCCGGGCCCCGTCGTGTGCGGCCATTCGCTGTGCGTCCGCCGGCAGTTTCAGGTCTTTACCTGTGAGTTGTGTTGCGGTGGTGTGGCGACGGCCGGTCTCTTTTCCCGCCGCAAGGGTGCTCAGCCTCGACGGCGTTGTCCGGCGGTGCCGGACGGGCGGGGCGATGCGCCGTTGTGTACGGCGGTCGGTTGCCGGGCGCGGCGGTGTCGTGGCTGCTCGCGCAGTTCCTTCCCCAGCGCCCCTGGCGGGGCGCTGATGTGGGCGGCGGTCAGGTGGCCGGGGTCCAGATGTACGGCGTGGTGGTCGTGAGCGCTGTGAAGCCCAGGCGCTTGAGGATCGGGGCGCTGTCGGACGAGGCCTCCACGAGGAGGTAGGGGGCGTTGCGGGCGGCCGCTCGGGTCGCCCGCAGGGCGACCAGCGCGCGGTAGATGCCCTTGCCGCGCCACTCGGCCAGGGTGGAGCCGCCCAGCAGTACGGCGAAGTCCGATCCGTGGCGGAAGGCCACCCAGGCCGCCGAGACGACCTCTCCGGCGGCCTCGGCGACGTAGATCTCGTAGTCGTCGGGGGTGACCGCGAGCCGGCCCCTCAGATAGTCGGCGACCCACGCCATGTCCTGACCCCACACCGTGGTCTCCAGCGCGGCGATCCGGTCCAGGTCCGCGTCCGCGGTGACCCGGCGCAGGGTCACGCCCGGGGGCAGGGCGGGTGCGGCCACGGCCAGGTCCTCGACCAGGGCGGCCACGACCGTCTCCCGCGGCTCGGGTACAAAGCCCGCCGCGCGCAGCCGGTCGGGGAGGTCCGCCGGGTCGTCGTGCCCGCGCGTCTTCCACTCCACCGCCTCGCCGCGCGCCGCGAAGAAGTCCCGCTGCCGGGCGATCAGCGCGTCCAGTCCGGCGCCGCGCACACCGCCCCAGTCGCGCGGCCCGGTCACGAAGCCGCGGTGCTGGCCCACCACCCGGAGGGCGGGGCCGTCGTGCTCGTAGCTGACCCCGGGCGCGGGGACGGGCTGGACGGCGCGCATCTGGGCGTCGTAGGCGGCCAGCAGGGCCGCGGTGAGGTCGGTGTCGGTCATCGGCCGACCGTACGGGGAATGAGCCAGCGCCGAGCAACTGTTTTTACCGGGGCGGAACCGTGTTCGGCCAGGTCAGCACACGATCGCTCAGAGCGAACATATGTATGGGAACATTTCTGGGCTCGCAAACATTGAGTCGGCATAACTCAAGTTGACTGCCGAAGGGGAGATCATGGCTTCGACGTCCGCATCACTCACCCTCCCTGTGCTGCCTCTCGACGGCGAGGTCGTGCTGCCCGGGATGGTGGTCCCGCTGGACCTGAAGGACCCTGATGTACGCGCCGCCGTGGAGGCCGCGCAGGCCGCCGCTCGCACCGAGCCCGGCAAGCCCAGGGTGCTGCTGGTGCCGCGGGTGGACGGGACCTACCCGAGCACCGGTGTGCTCGGCACCGTGGAGCAGGTCGGCCGCCTGGCCGACGGCGACCCGGGCGCGCTGATCCGCGGCCGCTACCGGGTGCGCATCGGCGCCGGTACCACCGGCCCGGGTGCCGCCCTGTGGGTGGAGGGCACCCGCATCGACGAGAACGTCCCGGACCCGGTGCCCGGTCATGTCACCGAACTGGTCAAGGAGTACAAGGCCCTCGCCACCGCCTGGCTGCGCAAGCGTGGCGCCTGGCAGGTCGTGGACCGGGTGCAGGCCATCGACGACGTCTCCCAGCTCGCCGACAACTCCGGTTACTCGCCCTTCCTGACCACCGAGCAGAAGATCGAGCTCCTGGAGACCGTCGACGCGGTCGCCCGCCTGAAGCTGGCCACCCAGCAGCTGCGCGACCACCTCGCCGAGCAGGACGTGGCGGAGACCATCGCCAAGGACGTCCAGGAGGGCGTCGACAAGCAGCAGCGCGAGTTCCTGCTCCGCCGCCAGCTGGAGGCGGTCCGCAAGGAACTGCGCGAGCTGAACGGCGACGCCGCCAAGGACGGCGAGGAGTCCGACGACTACCGCGCCCGCGTGGAGGCCGCCGACCTGCCGGAGAAGGTCCGCGAGGCCGCCCTCAAGGAGGTCGACAAGCTGGAGCGGTCCAGCGACCAGTCGCCCGAGGGCTCGTGGATCCGCACCTGGCTGGACACCGTCCTCGAACTGCCGTGGAACGAGCGGACCGAGGACCAGTACGACATCCAGGGCGCCAAGGCGGTCCTGGACGCCGAGCACGCCGGCCTGGAGGACGTGAAGGAGCGGATCACCGAGTACCTGGCGGTGCGCAAGCGCCGCAGCGACCGGGGGCTCGGGGTCATCGGCGGCCGCCGTGGCGGTGCCGTGCTGGCGCTCGTCGGCCCGCCCGGTGTCGGCAAGACCAGCCTGGGTGAGTCCGTCGCCCACGCGATGGG
Source organism: Streptomyces sp. NPDC090499 (assembly GCF_044769305.1). Classification (NCBI taxonomy): domain Bacteria; kingdom Bacillati; phylum Actinomycetota; class Actinomycetes; order Kitasatosporales; family Streptomycetaceae; genus Streptomyces; species Streptomyces sp. NPDC090499. Next base: position 52,378 of record NZ_JBIVXP010000012.1, on the reverse strand, counting down.
GCGCAAGTTCGTCCGCGTCGCCCTCGGCGGCGTCCGGGACGAGGCCGAGATCCGCGGCCACCGCCGTACGTACGTCGGCGCGCTGCCCGGCCGGATCGTGCGGGCGATCAAGGAGGCCGGTTCGATGAACCCGGTCGTCCTGCTCGACGAGATCGACAAGGTGGGCTCCGACTACCGCGGCGACCCGGCCGCGGCCCTGCTCGAAGTCCTCGACCCGGCGCAGAACCACACCTTCCGCGACCACTACCTGGAAGTCGAACTCGACCTGTCCGACGTCGTCTTCCTCGCCACCGCCAACGTCCTGGAGGCGATCCCGGAGGCCCTGCTCGACCGCATGGAGCTGGTCCGCCTGGACGGCTACACCGAGGACGAGAAGGTCGTCATCGCCCGTGACCACCTGCTCCCGCGCCAGCTGGAGCGGGCCGGCATCGACAAGGACGAGGTCGTCCTCGACGAGAGCGCGCTGCGCAAGCTCGCCGGCGAGTACACCCGCGAGGCGGGTGTCCGCACCCTGGAGCGGTCGATCGCCCGGCTGCTCCGCAAGGTCGCGGCCCAGCACGAACTCGGGCAGCGCGAGCTGCCGTTCACGATCCGGGACGAGGACCTGCGGGCCCTGATCGGCCGGCCGCACCACGTGCCCGAGTCCGCCCAGGACCCGGCCGAGCGCCGCACCGCGGTCCCGGGCGTGGCGACCGGCCTCGCGGTTACCGGCGCCGGTGGCGACGTCCTCTTCGTCGAGGCGTCCCTCGCCGACCCGGAGACGGGCGCGGCGGGTCTGACCCTCACCGGTCAGCTGGGCGACGTGATGAAGGAGAGCGCGCAGATCGCCCTGTCCTTCCTGCGCTCGCACGGCGCCGAACTGGAGCTCCCGGTCGGCGACCTGAAGGACCGGGGTGTGCACATCCACTTCCCGGCGGGCGCGGTCCCGAAGGACGGCCCGAGCGCCGGCGTCACGATGACGACGGCCCTCGCGTCGCTGCTCTCCGGGCGGCTGGTCCGTACGGACGTGGCGATGACCGGCGAGGTCTCGCTGACCGGCCGGGTGCTGCCCATCGGCGGTGTGAAGCAGAAGCTGCTCGCCGCCCAGCGCGCCGGGGTGACGACCGTCATCATCCCGAAGCGCAACGAGGCCGACCTGGACGACGTCCCGGCCGAGGTGCTGGACAAGCTCGACGTCCACGCCGTGACCGACGTCCGACAGGTCCTGGAGCTGGCGCTCGCGCCCGCCGTGAACGGGGCGGCGCCGGAGGTTCCGGTAGCGGCGTGACGGACGCTGCCGGATGCAGAAGAGGGCCCGGGTCCCCGCGAGGGGGCCCGGGCCTTCGCCCGGTGCCGGCCGGGTGAAGTCGGCTGCGCATCCGCGCCCCGTAAGGGGCGTGGGCAACTACGCGACCAGCCCCCACCGGCCCGCGGCGAACGAACCGCGCAACCGGGGCAGCGCTCAGCCGTTGGCCAGTGCCACCACCCGGTCAACGGCCCCGTTGAACTTGTCGTGGTCCCCGACCGTCGGTCCGGTCGACGTGTACTGCCACATCGTGTGCGTCGACCAGCCGGCCGGCAGCGTGCCCACCTCCGAGGCGTAGCGGGCGATCCACAGCGGGTTGGCGGAGCCGAAACCGCTGTAGTTGCCGGTGCAGTCGGTCCACCAGCTGGTCGCCGTGTAGACGACCGCGGCGCGGCCGGTGCGGGCCTTGTACCGGTTCAGGAAGTCGGTGATCCAGGTGACCATCCCGCTCTTGGACTTGCCGTAGCAGGATGCGCCGTACGGGTTCCACTCGATGTCCAGGACGCCGGGAAGGGTCCGGCCGTCCTTGGACCAGCCGCCGCCGTGGTCGACGAAGTAGTCGGCCTGGGCGGCGCCGCCCGCGGTGTCCGGGGTCGCGAAGTGGTAGGCGCCGCGGATCATGCCCACGTCGTAGGAGCCGTTGTACTGCTTGGCGAAGTAGGGGTTCGTGTAGTACGTGCCTTCCGTCGCCTTGGAGTACGCCCATCTGACCCCGCTGCCCAGCAGGGTCGACCAGGAGACGTCGCCCTGGTAGCTGGCGACGTCGACGCCTTCGGTCTGGGTGGCGAGGTCGGTCTTGGGCGTGCCGCTGCGGCCGTCGTGGGCCAGGACGCCCATGCCCATGTACGCCGAGCCGCGGGCCGGGACGGCCGGGCCGGACGCGTCGGCGTGGGCGGGGACCGGGGCGAGTGCCGCGAACAGCAGCGCCAGCAGGCCGGTGAGGAGTGTGGGGGCGGGTCTGTGCACGGGCATGACGTGCCTCCGTGGGGTGAGGTGGGGTCCCAGATATGCCAGAGGCGGTCGGTCCGAGCGGCGCGACACGACGCAGTGTCACACGGCACGACGCCACCGAATGGCGTGGGCATGCCAGTAATTGCCTGGGTTCAGACGCTACGCACGGGACGGACCCCGGGGGAAGGGGGTCCGGAGGCTGCCGTTGGTCTACGCCTGCGGAATACTTGGCGAGCTGCGGCGACGACGGGGTTTGACGGAAACTTTCAGGACTGCGAAACCGATCAGGGGTGCTGACGTGCACGAGGACGAAAAGGGCGACGAACGGCCCGCCGCCACCGGGTTGCCGCCGAGCGGCGCGGACCAGGAGTTCCTGGCCCTGGAACGCGAGTTGACGGTGCTGCTGCGCCGCGCACGGGCCAGCCAGGGCGAGATGGCCCGGGAGGTCCACCCCGACCTGGAGTCCGCCGCGTACGGGCTGCTCGTGCGGCTCGACGAGTGCGGCGGCCAGCGTGCCACCGAACTGGCCGCCTATGTCGGCGTCGGCAAGGCCACCATGTCCCGTCAGCTGCGTGCCCTGGAGGAGCTCGGCCTGATCGCCCGGGAGCCCGACCCGGCCGACGGGCGGGCCTGGCTGGTCGCCCTCACCGACGAGGGCCGGCGCCGGGTCGGCACGGTCCGCGAGGCCCGCCGGGGCCGCTACGTCCGCCAGCTCGCCCACTGGGACCGCACGGAGGTCGCGGAACTGGCCCGGTTGCTGAGCCAGTTGAACGGCGTCATGGAGAAGTAGCAGCCCCCGCCCCGCGGGGTCGCCGCCGAGCCTCCACCGGACCGCCCGCCCGGGGGTCGCCGCCGAGCCTCCACCGGACCGCCCCCCGGGGTCGCCGCCGAGCCTCGATCGGACTGCCCGCCCGGGGCCGGCGGAGGTCCACCGGGGGCCTCACAGTTCGACGTACACCACCGTCGCGTCGTCGTGCGTCTTGCTCCGCCGCAGGAACGCCCGCTCCTCCCGGTCGGCCGCCTCCAGCTCCCGCACCCGGCCGACCAGCGCCCGCGCGCCCTCCTTGCGGACGACGTCCAGGAGGGCCGTCCAGTCGCCCTCTCGGAACTTCTCCGTCCAGCGGGTCGCCCCGTCCGTGAGGGCGGCCAGCGCGCGCACCTCGGCGCGGGGCACGGTGCCGGCGACCGCGCGGGCGGCCACCGAGGGGTCGGCGGCGGCCGTGAAGAAGCCGCCCTCCTTGTTGCGGACCGTGGCGTCGGCGATCGCGTCCGAGGCCAGCGAGGCGCGCGGCACCCGGTCGAGCCGGTCGTCCAGCACCGGGGTGACCGTGCCGTCGGGCGACCTCAGGAGCAGCGCCGAGTCGGACAGGACCAGGAACTCCACGGTCTCCGCGGACCAGCGGCTCAGCACGACCGTCGCCTGAGGGGTGCGCGGGTGAGAAAGGTCACAGGTGTCACCATGTGCGACGGCCGTGCGGGCGATCGCCTGTTCGAGGATCTCCCGCAGAGTCAGATCTCCTCGCGAAACGGTCAGTTCGGTCAGCGCACCGCCCAGGCGCGCGGTGAACCAGTGGACGGAATGCAGACACCCGGTGCCGTCCCGCGGCGGGGTGACCCCGTCCAGGACGATCACGCAACCCCCCTGCCCCGAGGCGGGAAGTCCGACACCGGCGAAGTCCTCGTTGGGGCGGTCGGGAGCGCCGGGTTCCGAAACGACTTCAGTACGCATTCGGCCAGTCTGCACGACCCCTCCACAGGCTTCACCAAAGGCTGGCAACCACCCCGGAATTGATGCTGTCCCGCAGGTCAGCCGCCTGTTTTGGGCTGGAATGGCGCACTCCGGGAAGCTGCGGTGGCGAATCCTGCCAAAGCCTGCCGTCCGCGTCCAACCGGCCAGCCGGAAAAGGGCCCCGCACGGTCCTCCGGAACTTGCCCGCCAACTCCCCTCCGATGTTCACTCCTTCGGGTGGCGGGTCGGGTGATGAGAGACCACTGCCCACCGGCGCTGGGAGGGTCGGGGACCGTACAGGACGGGTGCACGCACCACTTGGCACCGGAATGCCGGGGATCATGACGGGGTGCCACCCAGCCCCTTGGGTACACGAGTTCAGGAATGCGAGCACCGGTGCAGAAGACGCGGCCTCGGCGCACAGGCAAGAAGACGGCCTCCGAAACGGGCGCCGCGGCCCCCGTCGGCACCGGCCGCCCCAAGCACGTCCGCACCCGGCTGATCGTGGCCGTGGCGGTGGTCGCCGCGGCGATCGCGGGCGCCGGAGCGCCCGCCCTGCTCACCGCCTCCGGGCAGCTGAGCGACTCCCAGGACCTGGTGACCCTGTCCGGCCGCACCCAGGACGCGCTGGCCCTCGCCAACTCGCTCGCCGACGAGCGTGACGAGGTCACCTCCTACATCGCGGCCGGCCGCGCCAAGTCCAAGGCGCCCTCCGAGGACCGCGGCGCCCGCGTCGACCGCCAGGTCGAGGACCTGCGCGCGGACACCGACGCCCCCGGCTGGCTGCGCACCGACCTCGACGGCATCGCCGCCGTCCGCCGCTCCGCCCTCACCGGCAAGAGCACCGCCCTCGAAGCGCACCAGGCGTACTCGGCGACCATCACGGAGCTGCACCGGCTCGCCGAGCAGCTGGCCGAGCAGATGCCCCCCAGGGCCGGCTCCGGCGCCTACGCGCTCGCCGAACTCGACACCGCCGTCCAGCAGTCCGCCGCGGCCAGGGGCCTCCTGCTGGCGGCCCTGAACATCCCCAGCACCACCCAGACCACGATCAGCCCGCTCACCGGTCTGCCGGTCACCAGCACCACCACCTCCGGCGCCGACAGGAAGCAGCGCGACGCGCTCACCGCCGCCGCCCAGCAGGCCAGGCTGCGCGCCGACGCGGCCCTCGCAGACTTCCGCGACACCGCGCCCAAGGCGGCGGTCGACTCGTACGACACCACGGTCACCGGCGGTGACGTCAACGACGCGGACAAGTACCTGGCCGCCCTCACCGACCAGCCGGCCTTCTCCGACGCCGACCTCAACACCGGCACCAAGAAGCTGGACGCGGCGCTGTCCGCCCGGGTCGACCTGATGCGGGGCGTGGAGTCGGCCCTCTACGACCACCGCACCAAGGACCTCGCGGCGCTCCGCGACGACGACGTCAACGCGCTGGAGATCCGGGTGGCGGTGGTCGGCGCCCTGATGCTGGTCGCCGTCGGCGTCGCGACGGCCATGGCGCGCTCCCTCACCCGCCCCCTCTCCGTGCTCCGCCGGGGCTCGGCCCGCCTCGCCGGTGCCGAGGACCCGCGCACCGAGGACCCGATCGCCTTCACCGGCCGCAACGACGAGTTCGCCCAGGTCGTCCGTTCCGTCAACGCCCTGCACGCGCACGCCGCCGAGCTCTACGAGCGCATCGCCACCCTGGAGACCGACCGCAAGCACCTGGTCGGCCAGCGCCAGAAGATGGCCGACGCCCGCGAGGAGCTGCGCGCCGAGGTCACCGACGCGGCCGGCCAGCTGGAGCGGCTGCGCACCAGCATCGGCGGCACGTTCGTCAACCTCGCGCTGCGCACGCTCGGCCTGGTGGAGCGCCAGCTCGCCGTGATCGAGACCCTGGAGGAGCGCGAACAGGACCCCGACCGCCTGTCGACCCTCTTCAAGCTCGACCACTTCGCCACGGTCATGCGCCGCCACAGCGAGAACCTCCTGGTCCTCGCCGGCACCGAACACGTCCAGCAGCACGCGGGCCCGATCCCGCTGGTGGACGTCGTCCGGGCGGCGGTCAGCGAGATCGAGCGCTACGAGCGGGTCCGGATCGCCGCGCTGCCCCCGCACGCGCACGTGGCCGGGTTCGCGGCCGACGACCTCTCCCACCTCCTCGCCGAGCTCATGGAGAACGCCACCGCGTCCTCCCCGCCCGACGTCCCCGTCGAGATCTCCGGCTGGCTGCTGGAGAGCGGCGAGGTCATGCTCTCCGTCCAGGACGAGGGCATCGGCATGACCGCCGACCGCATGGTCCGCCTCAACGGCCGCCTCGCCGAGTTCGACCCCGAGTCGCCCTACGACCAGGAGGGCGAGGGCGGTCTCGGGCTCGGCCTGTACGTGGTGGCCCGCCTCGCCCACCGGCACGGCGTCCGCGTCCAGCTCCGCGAGCAGAAGCAGGGCGGGGTGGCGGCGGTCGTGGTCCTGCCCCAGCCGCTGCTGGCCCAGGCCCCGCGGACCACGGTCCCGGCGCCCACCTCGGCCGGCGCCCACGCCTTCTCCCTCCCCGGCGCGGACGCCGAGGTCAACTCCAACGTCCTGTACGGCCGCTCGACGTCCGGCGACCCGCTGGTGACGCTGGCGGAGAACGCGGTGCGGGCGGCGGACGGGCACGGCGCGGACGTGCGGCGGGCCGACGGGGACGCCGTTGCGGTACGGCGGGCCGACGAGCAGCCCGCCCACGAGCAGGCGGCCCCGCCGAAGCCGGCCGGCCCCGAGCCGACGGCCCGCCCGAAGGCACCGGCGGAGACGTTCGCCGAGACGACGATGGAACTGCTGGTCCCGCTGGAGCCGGAGACGCCCGCGGCCGCCGAGCGGACGCACCCGGCGGACGCCGAGACCCGGTCCCGTCCGCAGCCCGCAGCCGCCGACGGCGAACTCGCGCCGCCGTGGCCACCCGCACCCGCCGACGGCGAACTCGCTCCGCCGGTGCCACCCGCACCCGACCACGAAAGCCGCACGGCCGGTCGGGGTGGGAACGACCTCGGCGAAGCCGACGAGCACACCCGCCCGCGGCCCGCGACCGCCGACGGCGCGTACGTCCCGCAGGGGGACGCCGAGGACGACGACGAGGTCACCAGCAAGGGCCTCCCCAAGCGCACCCCCAGGATCACCGCCCCCGCCCCGGCGCCCCGCCAGCGCGGCACCGGCGTCGACGCGGACGCCCTCCGCCGCAGGCTCGGCGGCTTCCGCCGGGGCGCCGACGCCGGACGACGTGACGTCGAGGCGGAGATCGCCGAGCAGACCGGCCAGAACCAGGTGCCGAGCGCCGTACGCGCCGCACCCGGAACAGCCGTATCCGAAGAAGCCACGGGGGGCACAGTCGAGGAGGCAAGCAGTTGACCGCGCCCAGTACCTTCGGACTGAGCAGTGAGGCCCGCAACCTGCACTGGCTGCTGAGCAACCTCGTCGAGGAGGTGCCCGGGATCCAGTCGGTCGCCGTGGTCTCCTCCGACGGCCTGCTCCTGCTCTCCTCGGACACCAGCCGGAACCAGGAGGCCCGCGAGGCACAGGGGGAGAAACGCAGGGGCCCCCGCGGCTCCTCCGCCGACCTCGCCACCATCGTCTCCGGCATCGGCAGCCTGACCATCGGCGCCGCCCGGCTGATGGACTTCGGCCCGGTCAAGCACACGATGGTCGCGATGGACGAGGGCAGCCTCTTCGTGATGTCGATCAGCGACGGCTCACTGCTGGGCGTGCACGGCAGCGCGGAGTGCGACATGAGCGTGGTGGCATATCACATGGCACTGTTCGTCGGCCGCGCCGGCCACGTCCTCACCCCCGAACTCCGCACCGAGCTGCGCAAGTCCCTAGAGGCCGATGCGACGAGGAGCGGCCGATGACCAGCGCGCCGAAGAACCGCAGGCAGAACCTCCCGGTACGCGGCGGCGACCGCAAGCCCGCCCGCGTCCGCCCCTACTCGCTCACCGGCGGCCGTACCCGCTTCGGCCACGTCCTCCTCGTGGAGACGTTCGTGGCCGCGCTCGAGGCCCCGGAGGAGCGCAGGGAACTGACGAATGGTTCCCTCAGCACCCGGGTGATGCCCGAGATGCAGGCCATCGTCGAACTGTGCCGCCGCATGCGCACGGTGGCCGAGATCGCCGCGCTGCTGAAGATGCCGCTCGGCGTGGTCCGGGTCCTGCTCAGCGACCTCGCGGACCAGGGAAAGATCCGTGTGTACGGAACCGGTACCGGGCACGGCGTCGGCCGCCCGGACCGCGCTCTGCTGGAAAGGGTGCTGAGTGGACTACGCCGTCTCTGACGCCGCCGGCGTCAACCCGCTCCTCGACGAGGAGGAGCAGCCGCGGTCCTGGCAGACGGACCGTACCCGGGCCCCCATCGCGACGAAGATAGTCGTGGCGGGCGGTTTCGGCGTCGGCAAGACCACGCTGGTCACCGCCGTCTCGGAGATCACGCCCCTGCAGACCGAGGCGCTGATGACCGAGGCGAGCGAGGAGACCGACGACCTCACCGCCACGCCCGGCAAGCTCACCACCACCGTGGCCATGGACTTCGGCCGCATCACGCTCGACGACGACCTGGTGCTCTACCTGTTCGGCACGCCGGGCCAGCAGCGGTTCTGGTTCATGTGGGACGACCTGGTGCGCGGCGCGATCGGCGCCGTCGTCCTCGCGGACACCCGGCGCCTGAAGGACTGCTTCCCCGCGCTGGACTACTTCGAGAGCTGCGGACTGCCGTACGTCGTCGCGGTCAACCACTTCGACGGCAGCGAGCGCTTCGAGCCCGAGGACGTGCGTGAGGCATTGACGATCCCGCCGCGCATCCCTGTAATGATCATGGACGCCCGCCGCCGGATCTCGGCCGTCGAGACGCTGCTGTCCCTGGTCGCGCACGCGCTGGACGAAACCCCCGAGTAGCACCCCGAGTAGTTCTTCTGAACCCCTAGGAGCCATCACCGCATGCGGAAGATACTCGTCGTGGGGGCCGGCCAGGCCGGTCTCCAGCTTGCCCTCGGCCTCCAGTCGCACGGCTACGAGGTCACCCTGATGTCGAACCGGACCGCGGACGAGATCCGCTCCGGCCGGGTCATGTCGACGCAGTGCATGTTCGACACCGCACTGCAGCACGAGCGCGATCTCCAGCTGAACTTCTGGGAGTCCCAGGCCCCGAAGATCGAAGGACTCGGCGTCTCGGTCGCGGCCCCCGGCTCCTGGGCCGAGGGCCCCGCGGCCCGTGCGATCGACTGGGTGGGCAGGCTCGACGGGTACGCGCAGTCGGTCGACCAGCGGGTGAAGATGGCCGGCTGGATGGAGACGTTCGCGCAGCGCGGCGGCCAGCTGGTCATCCACGGCGCGGCGGTCGGCGACCTCGACTACTTCGCCCGCACCTACGACCTGGTGCTGGTCTCGGCCGGCAAGGGCGAACTGGTCCAGATGTTCGGCCGCGACGCCTCCCGCTCGCCGTACAGCGAGCCGCAGCGGGCGCTGGCCGTCTCCTACGTCCACGGGCTCGGCCCCCGCCCCGAGCACCCGGACTACTACGCGGTCCGCTGCAACCTGGTCCCGGGCGTCGGCGAGCTCTTCGTCATGCCGACGCTGACCACCTCAGGACCCGCCGACATCCTCTTCTGGGAGGGCATACCCGGCGGCCCGCTGGACGTCTTCAACGGCGTCAAGGACCCCTCGGAGCACCTCTCCCTGACCCTGGAACTCATGGAGCGGTACACGCCCTGGGAGCACGCGCGGGCCACCAAGGCCGAACTGACCGACGCCGGCGGCACCCTCGCCGGCCGCTACGCCCCCACCGTCCGCAATCCGATCGGCCGCCTCCCCGGCGGTGGCCTGGTCCTCGGCGTCGCGGACGTCGTCGTCGCCAACGACCCGATCACCGGCCAGGGCTCCAACTCGGCCTCCAAGTGCGCCGCCTCCTACCTCGCCTCGATCCTCGAACAGGGCGAGAAGGAGTTCGACGGGACCTGGATGCAGGAGACGTTCGACCGCTACTGGAACACGGCCCGGCACGTCACCAAGTGGACGAACGCCATGCTGGCGCCGCCGCCGGAGCACATCCTCAACCTCATCGGCGCGGCCGGCCAGCTCCCGCCGGTGGCCAACCGTTTCGCCAACGGTTTCAACGACCCCGCCGACTTCGAGAACTTCTTCTACGAGCCGGAGAAGACCGAGGCGTACCTGGCGTCGGTGACGGGCGCCGCCTGACCGGGCCGGTTTTCGGCCGCGGGCGCGTGGGGGCTGGTCGCGCAGTTCCCCGCGCCCCTGAAGGGGCGCACCGCAGCGCCCCTTCTTCTGCTTTCAGGGGCGCGGGGAACTGCGCGACCAGCCACGACGGCGCCGCACCCGGCCACCACCCCATCGCGGCACCCCCGACGGAACACATACCCTGCACATATGACCCCCCAGGCCGCCACCCCCGCCTACCGTCGGCTGTCCGTCGAGGAGCGGCGCAGCCAGCTCCTCGACGCGGCCCTCACCCTCTTCGCGCACCGCGCGCCGGAGGAGGTGTCGCTCGACGACGTGGCGGAGGCGGCCGGGGTCTCGCGTCCCCTGGTGTACCGGTACTTCCCCGGCGGCAAGCAGCAGCTCTACGAGGCCGCCCTCAGATCGGCCGCCGAGGAACTCGAACACTGCTTCGACGAGCCCCGTGAGGGCCGGCTCCTGCCCCGGCTCGCCCGCGCCCTCGACCGCTACCTCGCCTTCGTCGACCAGCACGACGCCGGCTTCAGCGCCCTGCTCCAGGGCGGCAGCGTGGTGGAGACCTCGCGGACGACGGCGATCGTGGACGGCGTGCGCCGGGCCGCCGCGCAGCACATTCTCAGCCACCTGGACGTCGCCGACCCGGGCCCCCGGCTGCGGATGACCGTCCGGATGTGGATCACCGCCGTCGAGGCGGCCTCGCTCATCTGGCTCGACGAGGACAAGCAGCCGCCCGTCGAGGAGTTGCGGGACTGGCTGGTGGACCAGTTCGTCGCCGTGCTCAGCGTGACCGCGCGCCGCGACCCGCAGACCGCGGCCCTCGTCGACGCCCTCGCGGCGGATGGCTGAAACTGGTGCCGTGAAGAGTCAGGACACCCCCTTCGAGGGCGGCCCCATGGACGGACGGGTACTGCCCGTGCTGCTGGGCATGACCGGCCACCCGCCGAAGACGTACCGCATCCCGGTCCCGGACCCGGCGGGCGGCCCGCCCACCGTCCTGGTCTACCGCCGCGTGTCCCGGGGGCAGGGCAGGCGCCTGGGCCTGTCCCAGGGCTGGAAGTACGAGTACGACCCGACGGGCCAGGGGGCCGGCGGCGGGCCGAAGTGGCCGTGGTCCAAGCGGGACCCGGCGCGGAAGCCCGACGGCACCGACGGGTGACATGACTGGGCCGGACGGCGCACACCCGCCGCGCGGACCATACATACACATCCGATAATCACGTGATCATCGCGATGCGGAACGGAGAGACCGTCCCGCATCGGAGGTGATGACGTGTCAGGAAGGTTCCTGCGTCTGGCCTGTACGGCCGCGGTGGCGGCGGCCCAGGCCGTCCTCGCGCCGTTGCCCGCGCTTGCCGCGCCCGAGCCCGCGCAGCCGGTCGCCGCGCTGCTGACGGACCTCCAGCAGGCGTACCGGCAGACCGAACAGGCCACCGAGACCTACAACGCGACGGCGGAACGGCTGCAGCGGCAGCGTGCCGAGGTGACCCGCCTGGACGACGAGCTGGCCATCGCCCGGCGCTCCCTGCACGCCAGCCGCACCGAGGCGGGCCGGCTGGCCCGGCTGCAGTACCAGAACGCCGGCTCGATCTCCCCGTACCTGCGGCTGCTGCTCGCCCGTGATCCGCAGCACGCGCTCGACGAGGGCCATGTGATCGGCGAGCTGGCGCGCGAGCGGGCGAAGACGGTGGGGCGCCTGACCGACGACGAGCGCGACCAGGCCGACCTGGCCCGCCGGGCCCGCGCGGCGCTCGACACCCGGCTCGCCCTCGCCGAGAAGCAGAAGAAGCAGCGCGACGAGGTCCGCAGCCGCCTCTCCGACGTGGAGCGCATGCTGGCGTCCCTCACCCCCGGCCAGCTCGCCGCGATCGCCGACCTGGAGAAGGCGAGGACGGCGGACGCCCAGCGGAGACTCACCACGTCCGGCGCCCTGAGCAGCACCACGACGCCCCCCTCCCCGGCAGGCGACCGCGCGGTGCGCTACGCGGTGCAGCAGCTGGGCAAGCCGTACCAGTGGGGTGCGGCGGGCCCGGTGTCGTACGACTGCTCGGGCCTGACCTCGCAGGCCTGGGACCGCGCCGGCACCCCCATCCCGCGCACCAGCCAGGAGCAGTGGGCCCATCTGCCCCATGTCCCCCTGGACCGCCTGCGCCCCGGCGACCTGGTCGTCTACTTCCCCGAGGCCACCCACGTGGCCCTCTACCTCGGCGACGGCAGGGTGGTCCAGGCCCCCCGCCCCGGCGCGAGGATCAAGGTCTCCCCGATCGCCGCCAACCCGATCCTGGGCGCGGTCCGCCCCGATCCGACGGCCGCCTCCCTGGCCCGCTACACGCCCCCGGCAATTCCGAAGGCGGCGACGGACGGCTCGGACGAGGCTTTCGGAACTTCACAGCCGACAGCCCCGACACCCACCTAGGGGCGCTGGGGGAGGAACTGCGCGATCAACCCCCACGCACCCGCACCCAGCCCTCAAGCCAGCAGCCCCGAGCTCCTCCACAACCGCCGCCCGGCCCCCCGAAGCACCCCGATGTCGTCCAGGAAGTCGGTCAGCCGCTTCGCGCCGGTCTGCATGACCTCCCGCCGGTGCCCGCTCGCCCGCACCTGTGCCACCGCCTCCCGCCGGTCGAGACCCACGTTCGTGTAGACCTCCGGATTCACGAAGGCGACCGAGAACACCCGCGCGAACTCACCGGAGGTGACCCGGGTGAACTCCTGCGACCACCGCGGCGCCGTCACCATCTGCCGGCGCAGCTCCTCGCGGGCGTACCGCACGTGCCGGGCCTCCTCGACCACGTGGATCCGGGTGACCCCGCGCACCAGCGGCTGGACCCGCTCGTCCGGGAAGGTCAGCCGCTGCATCCAGTCGAGGACCTCCTCGCCGAGCAGGGTGGCCGTGAAGGACCCGGGCGTCGTGGAGATCGTCTTGAAGAGGCGGCCCAGGTTCTGGTGGGCCCGGCTCACCGGGTACCAGGGCGCGTCACCGCGCGCTATGAGCCGCGCGAACATCTTCGAGTGCCGGCACTCGTCCTCGATCTCGGTCAGCGCGTAGCGCACGTGCGCGGTCGTCGCCGCCTTGTCGTAGATGTGCCGGACCAGCAGCTGCATCAGGATCAGCTCGAACCAGATGCCCAGCGAGGCCAGCGCGGCGGCCTCGTGCTGGGAGAGCAGGATGCGCTGCTCCTCGCTCATCCGCTGCCACATCGGCGTGCCGTACAGCGACACCAGCTCCGGCGGCCAGAACCACTTGCCCTCCTCGAAGGGCGCGTCCCAGTCCAGCTCCTTGTCCGGGTCGAAGGAGTGCTTCGCGGAGGAGACCAGCAGCCGTTCGGCCACCTGTTCGCGGTCCTTGAGCAGGCCGAGCGCGTCCCGCAGTCCGTCGACCGCGTCGGCTTCCGTCAGGGTCGTCATGGCTCCCTCACCTCGTTACCCGGGGGTACGTCGTCGTCCACCCTTATGAGACCGCGTGTCAGCAAGCCGGTCAATCCCCCGCGCACGACTTGCTGACTCCGAGTCTCAGAGCCCGAGCACCGCCCGCATCACCGACCGGGCGATCGGCGCCGCGTCCCCGCCGCCGCTGATCTCCCCGCGGTCGGCCGCCGCGTCCTCCACCACCACCGCCACCGCGACCTTCGGCTCCAGGTCGTCGTCCGCCTGCGCCCAGGACACGAACCAGGCGTACGGCACCCCGGAGTTGCCCACGCCGTGCTGCGCGGTGCCGGTCTTGCCGCCGACCGTGGCACCGCGGATCGCCGCGTTCGTGCCGGTGCCCTCCTCGACCACGTCGACCATGAGTTCCTTCATGCGCACGGCCGTCGCGGCACTCATCACCTGCCGCACCGGCCCCGCGCCGCCCGTGCCGACCGTCTCGCCGGTCCGCCGCACGGTCCGCTCCACCAGGTACGGCGGCCGCGCCAGCCCTCCGTCCGCCACCGCCGCCGCGACCATCGCCATCTGCAGCGGCGTGGCCCGGGTGTTGTACTGCCCGATCGACGACAGGGCCAGCTGCGCCCTGTCCACGCTCGTGTCGAACGTGCTCGGCGCGGCGGTGAACGGGATGCGCACCCGGGTGTCGTTGAAGCCGAACGCCTGTGCCGTCGCCGTCATCCGCGCCGCCCCCACGTCCACGCCCAGCTTCGCGAAGACCGTGTTGCAGGACCACTCGAAGGCCGCCCGCAGCGAGGCGTCCGCACAGCCGTCGCCCTCGTTGGTCAGCCGGGTCGTGGTGCCCGGCAGCCGGTAGGGGTCGGGGGAGTCGGTCGGCGCGTCCAGGTCGGTGACCACCCCCGCGTCCAGGGCGGCCGCCGCCGTGACCACCTTGAAGGTCGAGCCCGGCGGATACGTCTGCCGTACCGCCCGGTTGAGCATCGGCTTCTCCGGGTCGTCGTTCAGCCGCGCCCAGGCCGAGGTCGCCGCCTCGCCGTTGCCGGACAGCTCGGAGGGGTCGTACGACGGGGTGGAGACCAGGGCGAGGATCCGGCCGGTCGCCGGTTCGATCGCGGCGACCGCGCCCTTGCGCGAGCGGAGCCCCCGGAAGGCGGCCTCCTGGGCGTACCGGTTCAGGGTCGTGACGACGTTCCCGCCCGGGTTCAGCGCCCGGCCGGTGTCGTTCCACAGCGGGAGCGGCGACAACAGCGGGTCGGTCCCGGAGAGCACCCCGTCCTCGGCGTGCTCCAGGAACGTGGTGCCGTACAGCTGGGAGGCGAAGCCGGTGACCGGGGCGTACAACGGGCCCTGCGGGTAGGTGCGTTCGTAGCGCAGTTGCTCCCCGCTGTCCCGGGAGCCGGTGACCGGCGCGCCGCCGACCAGGATGTCGCCGCGGGGGAGACCGTAACGGGCGATGGAGTTGCGGCGGTTGGCGGGGTTCTCGTCGTACTGCCGGGCCAGGACCACCTGGACGCGGGCCGCGTTGACGAGAAGGGCGAACAGCAGCAGTGCGCACAGGGCGCGGGCCCGCCGCACGTACCTGGCCGTGCCGGCCCGCCGGCGGCCGTCCTCGGTGCTCATGGGGCCACCTGTCCGTCGTAGTGGCGGCGGGCCGAGTCGCTCACCCGGATCAGCAGGGCCACGATCGCCCAGTTGGTGACGACCGAGGAGCCGCCCTGGGCGAGGAACGGCATCGCCATGCCGGTCAGCGGGATCAGCCCGGTCACCCCGCCCGCGATCACGAACACCTGGAGCGCGACGATCGAGGCGAGCCCGACCGCGAGGAGCCGGCCGAAGGGGTCGCGCAGGGCGAGAGCGGCCCGGTAGCCGCGCTCGACCAGCAGGCCGTAGAGGAGGAAGATCGCCGACAGGCCGGCGAGACCGAGTTCCTCGCCGGCCGTGGCCAGGATGAAGTCCGACTTGGCGGCGAAGCCGATGAGGACGGAGTGGCCGAGGCCCAGCCCGGTTCCCAGGACCCCGCCGGCCGCGAACGTGAAGAGGGACTGGGCGAGTTGGTTCGGCCCCTGGCCCGCGTCGATCGAGGCGAACGGGTGCAGCCAGTCCTCGATACGGCCGTGCACGTGCGGTTCCAGCGGGCCGACGGCGACCGCGCCGAACACGGCGAGCAGCAGGCCGACCGCGATCCATCCGGTGCGCCCGGTCGCCACGTACAGCATGACGACGAACAGGCCGAAGAAGAGCAGCGAGGTGCCCAGGTCGCGTTCGAGGATCAGGACGCCGACGCTCACCAGCCAGATGGTGACGATCGGGCCGAGCACCCGGCCGGTCGGGAACTGCATGAACCACAGCCGGCGGCCCGCGTACGCGAGCGCGCTGCGGTTGGCCGCCAGGTACGCGGCGAAGAACACGGCGAGCAGCACCTTCGCGAACTCGCTGGGCTGGATGGAGAATCCGGCGATCCGGATCCAGATCCGGGCCCCGTTGACGGCCGGGAAGAGGATCGGCAGGAGCAGCAGGACGAGCGCGGCGGCGACGCAGACGTACGCGTAGCGCTGGAGCACCCGGTGGTCGCGGAGCATCAGCACGACCATGATGAACAGGGCGACGCCCAGGGTGGACCAGACGAGCTGGGCGGGGGCCGCGCGGTCGCCGGGGGTCTGCAGGTCCAGCCGGTAGATCAGGACCAGGCCGAGTCCGTTGAGCAGCACACCGATCGGCAGCGGCAGCGGGTCGGCGTACGGGGCGCGGAAGCGTACGGCGAGATGGGCGACGAGCGCGAGGACCCCGAGGCCGGCGCCGTAACCGGCGGCACCGGGCGGGACGGTGCCGGTCTTCGCCAGGCCGACCGCGCAGTAGCCGTACACGCACAGCAGGACGGCCAGCACGAGCAGGGCGAGTTCGATGCCACGGCGCCGGGGGAGGCGTACGGCGGAGGTGGGGGTCGCGGTCGCCGCCAGGGTGGTTCCGGCCTTGGTCATGTCCGGAACTTACCCAAATAGTGTGAGTTGAGCGGTCTGTGGGTCGGCGCCAGCGTGGCGTACACCTCCGCGCCCGCGACGGCGGCGCCTCAGGAGCCGGCGGGGTCGTCCGGGCCGCCGGGGCCGAGGAAGTCGAAGTCGTCCGTGCCGGCGGTCCCGCCGGTGCCGCCGGTGCCGCCGGTGCCCTCGGTGTTGCCGACGCCGTCGAGGCGGCCGTCGTCGTAGGGATCGTCGACCTGGCCGGCCGCCGCACCGGCGCTGTCCCAGCCGTCGTCGGCGAGGGCGGGGGCGGTGCCGCAGAGGGTGAGGAGGACGGTGGTCGTGGCGGCTATCGCGAAGCTGCGGGGGAGCATGGGGCCTCCGGCGGGCGGTCGGTGGAGAGCTGGCTAGCTGCCACGCTAGGAGGGGTGCCGGGGGGCTGCCCTTTGCAGTGGGCCGAAGGGGGGGGCGGAGTGGTGGCCGAGTGGTGGCGTGTGCCGGCCGGTGGGGGCTTGTCGCGCAGTTCCCCGCGCCCCTGAAAGCGCGCTCCTGACAGAAGGGGCCGCTGCAGTGCGCCCCTTCAGGGGCGCGGGGAACTGCGCGAGCAACCCCCATGCACCCGCAGCCGTGCACCCCCCGAACCCACCCCTACGGGAGCGTCAGCGTAGCCACCGCCCCGCCGTCGATCGCGTTCGCGAAACACAGCCGCGCGCCGAGCACCTCCGCCTGCCCCACCGCGATCGTCAGCCCCAGCCCGTGGCCCTTGGCCCCGCCCTCCGTCCGGAACCGCTGCGGACCGTGGGCCACCAGGTACTCGGGATAGCCGTCCCCGTGATCCCGCACGGTGACCTCGTTGCCCTCCACCGTCAGCACCACGGGCCCCCGCCCGTGCCGGTGCGCGTTGGCGACCAGGTTGCCCAGCACCCGTTCCAGCCGCCGCCGGTCGGTCTCGACCCAGACGTCCCGTACGACCTTCACCTCGGTCTCCGTCCCGGACGCCCGCACCACCCGCTCGGCCAGCGCGCCCAGCGCCTCCGCGTCGGTCTCCAGCCGCTCCCGCCCCGCGTCGAGGCGGGAGATCTCAAGGAGGTCCTCGGTGAGCGTGCGCAGCGCCGCCACCCGGTCCCGCACCAGTTCCGTCGGCCGCCCCGGCGGCAGCAGTTCCGCCGCCGCGTGCAGCCCGGTCAGCGGCGTCCGCAACTCGTGCGCCACGTCGGCCGTGAACCGCTGCTCGCTCAGCAGCTTGCTCTGCAGCGACGCGGCCATGCCGTCCAGCGCGGCGGCGACCGCGGCCACCTCGTCCTGCGGGCGGGTCGGGTCCTCGGTACGGGGGTCGTGCACACGGGCGTCCAGGTCGCCGGCGCTGATCCGCCGGGCCACCTGCGCGGTGCCGTGCAGCCGCCGGCTCACCCGGGTCACCGCGAACGCGCCGACCAGCAGCGTCGCCCCGATGGCCGGCGCCGACGACCAGAGGATGGAGCTGTCCAGGCCGGCGATGGTGCGGGCCTGCTGGGAGTAGTCGACGGCCACCGCGAGCGCCCGGTGGCCGTCGGCCGGGCCCGCCGCCCACATCGTGGGGCGGCCGTCGTCCCGGGCGACCATCGTGCCGCGGTCCCCGGAAAGCGCCAGCGCCCGCAGCTGCGCGGGCAGCCCCCGCGGGTCGACGCGGGCGCCCCGCGGCAGCGCGTCCCCCGCCTCGTACGCGCCCGTCGCCTCCGTGAGCCGGTCCAGTGCCTGGTCGCGGGCCTGGGCGACGGTCTGGTCGGTGACCGACACGTGCACCAGGACGCCGAGCAGCGCGGCCAGCGCACAGCACATCACCGTGATGAACGCGGCCGACTTCGCCGCCAGGGTCCCGGCCCAGCGCGGGAGCCTCATCGCACGCCCGCCGAGGCCGACGGCATCGGCCGGCGGGTGTGGTGCCCCTTGCCGGTGCGCAGGAACTCGTCCCGGGAGAACACCATCGCCTTCCGCTCCTGGTCCCACGCCCAGGTCGTCCGGTACTCGTACCCGCTGATCCCGGCCGGCGACCGGACGATCACCGTCCGCCCGGCCAGTTCGACGCCGGTGATCGCGTCGTCGTCGTCGAGGATCTGCTGGAGCCGGTGGTTCTCGACGGTGTACACGCGCACCGCGGTCTGGTTGGTCGGATACAGCCGGAAGCCGAGCGTCAGCTCGTCCCGCCCGTCCCCGGTGAGGTCCCGGTAGTACGGCTTCAGCAGCGGGCAGCGCGCCCCGCCGCCGCCCGCCGTGCACTCCCTCATCCGCTCCGCGGTCTCGTGGTACGCCCCCTGGGCGCCGTAGTCCGCCGGGTCCGCGGCGATCTCCGCCCGTACCACCGCCACCGGGTCCACCCGGCGGATGTCGTCGCCGGGCACCGTGATCCCCTTCACGGTCTCCGTGCTGCCCTCGTCGTAGGGCCAGGCCGGGCTGGCCGCCGGCCGCAGGTCGGGCCAGAGCTTCGCGGGGCTGACCGCGGTCGGTGCCGCCCCGGCCCCGCGCAGCCCGCCGGAGTCGCCGCAGCCGGCCGCGGTCACCGCCAGCAGGGCGACGGCGGCCGCGGCCACGGCGGTACGGACGGGACGACGGGCTGGCACGCTGCTCCTGGCTCGGCGGGGTCGGTGGTCCATGGGCGGAAAGGCCTTGTGCATGGGCGGGGAGGCCCCGTACACCTTATTCGCAGATTTGTAGGGAAGTCCTTTTTGTGCCCGGGGGCCGCCGGTGCACGGCAGAGGCTACTCGGCGAGGTCCTCCAGGAGGCGGGCGGTGGACAGGCCGGCCCGCAGGTAGGCCACGAACAGCTCGTTGTGCAGCGCCCAGGGCGAGCGCCGGGCCCGTACCAGCCGGATCGCCTCCTCGGCCGTGCGCCCCTGGTGCACCAGCGCCTGCGCGACCACCAGCCCCGACCGGTTGTACCCGCTGTAGCAGCGCACCAGCACCGACCGCCCCGCGTCCAGCGCCTCGCTGGCCGCCCGTGCGAGCCGCATCACCCCGGCGAGCTGGGTGCCGTCCAGCGGCCCGTCCGGTATCGGCCACACATGGTGCTCGACCCCGTCGGCCGGACCGTGACCGGGCATCCGCAGCAGGCTCTGCACCAGATCGAACTCGTCCCGCACCACGGCAGCCTCCAGCCGCCCCGAACGCGCCCGGAACTCGTGACCGCCCATCCACAACCCGGGCAGCACCTCGCTCCAGGGACTGTCCGGAGCCGGCACGTCGTACTGCTCTCCACGGATCCGCACCCGGCGCCTCCCCGCTGCGCGCGCCAACCCCTGTCAAAGGTAGCGGGGTTCTTGCCCCTGGAGCACCCCGCCTGTTCCCATGGTCGAGGGGTGATGACGCAATGAGCGGACTGCGCGTCGTGCCGGCCTGGCGGCACGGCCAGGAGCGACTGTACGTATGCCTCACGGACGGAAGGAACATCGCCTGGTACGACCGGGAGGCGGGCCGGGTCAACCTGCTCAGCGAGGAGCGGCGGGACGACGTGCTGGAGACCCTGCGGCCGTTCCTGACCGGCCCGGTCACGATCGGCCCGCCGCCCGTGCCCACCCCCGCCGAGCTGGCCCGGCTGACCCTGCATCCCGACGACGACCTGGCGCCCAACCGCCCCGGCGAGGCACTGCTGGTCGCCCTCGACCGGGACCCCGGCCCGGCCCACCGGCTGCGCCCCGACCCGCGCCGCCGCGCCCTGACCGCGGAACAGGCCGTCGGCGACGCCCTGGACCGCCTGGACGGCGCCGGCTGGCACGCCCTGCACTCCGTCCCGCTGCCCGGCGGCGACCGCCTGCACCACCTGCTGATCGGGCCGGGCGGCCTGTTCTGCGTGCACTCCCTGTACGCCCGCAAGCAGAAGGTCCTGGTCGCCGACCCGATGATCACACTGGGCCGGCGTGACCCCCAGCCGCTGCTGCGCCGCCTGCGGGCGGACGCCGACCGGGCCTCGTACGCCCTGACGGCCGAGGTCCGCCCGGTACTGGCCCTGACCGAACCGGCGGACGTCAGGCTGACCGCCCCGCCGCGCGAGGTCCACATCCTCCGCGACCGGGACCTGGACACCCTGTCCCGCCTGGGCGGGGTCCTCAAGCCGGCGGACGTGGAGGCCCTGCACGCGATGGCGCGGGACCGGAACACGTGGGGGAGGGTGTAGGCCCCCAGGAGCCTTCACGGCAGCGTCGCCGCGCGCCCCGCGTCCAGCAGCGGGGCCAGCAGGTCCCCGTGGTCCTGGACGCGCGGCGCGATGTCCCCCGCCCGGAACACCAGCCGGCCCGCCGCCCGGCACTCCGCGACCTCCCCCCACGTGACCGGCGCCGACACCGTCGGCTCCCGCCGCGCCCGCACGGTGTACGGCGTGGCCGTCGTCTTGCGTCCCGCGTTCTGGCTCCAGTCCACGAACACCTTCCCGGGCCGCAGGCTCCGCGTCATCCGGTGCACCACCAGCCGCGGCAGCGCCCGCTCGGCCTCCACCGCCAGCGCCTTCGCGTACTCGCTGACCCGCTCGCTGGACGCCCCCCGCACCGCCGCCAGCAGATGCAGCCCCTTCGACCCGGCCGTCTTGGCGTACGCCTCGATCCCGTCCGCCGCCAGCCGCTCCCGCAGCCACAGCGCGACCTCGCAGCACTGCACCACCGTCGCCGGCGCGCCGGGGTCCAGGTCGAAGACGATCCGGTCGGCCTCGTCCGGCGTCCCCACCAGCCACTGGTGCGTGTGGAACTCGGTGACCAGGTTCGCCGCCCACATCAGGCTCGCGAGGTCCTGCACCAGCACCATCCGGGCGGCCCCTTCCGACCGGCGCACCTCGGCGGTCGTGACCCACTCGGGCGTACCCGGCGGCACGTTCTTGGTGAAGAAGACCTGGCCGTCAGGACCGTCCGGGTACCGGAGGAACGAGACCGGCCGGTCCCGCAGGTGCGGCAGCAGGACCCCGGACGTCGTCGCGTAGTAGTGCAGCAGCTCGCCCTTGGTGAACCCGGTCGCCGGATACAGCACCTTCTCCAGATTGCTGAGCGCGACCCTTCGCCCGTCCACCTCTGTGATCGGCGTCATACGATGACAATCTCATACAGAACCTGGCATTCGGACGGAGGGAAGCCGCACGTGCGATCCATCTGGAACGGCGCGATCTCCTTCGGGCTCGTCAGCATCCCGATCAAGCTGGTGAACGCCACGGAGAGCCACTCGATCTCCTTCCGCCAGGTCCACACCGAGGACAACGGCCGCATCCGCTACCGCAAGTTCTGCGAGCTGGAGGACCGCGAGGTCACCCAGTCGGAGATCGGCAAGGGGTACGAGGACGCCGACGGCACGATCGTCCCGATCACCGACGAGGACCTGTCCCACCTGCCCATCCCGACCGCCCGCACCATCGAGATCGTCGCGTTCGTCCCGGCCGACCGGATCGACCCGCTCCAGATGGACGCGGCGTACTACCTGGCGGCCTCCGGGGCCCCGGCCGCGAAGCCGTACACCCTCCTGCGCGAAGCGCTCAAGCGCAGCAACAAGGTGGCCATCGCGAAGTACGCCCTGCGCGGCCGCGAACGCCTCGGCATGCTCCGGGTGGTCGGCGACGCCATCGCCATGCACGGCCTGCTCTGGCCGGACGAGGTCCGCGCGCCCGAGGGCGTCGCCCCCGACGTCGACGTCACCGTCCGCGACAAGGAACTCGACCTCGCGGACGCCCTGATGGACACCCTCGGCGAGGTCGACCTGGAGGACCTGCACGACGAGTACCGGGAGGCGCTGGAGGAGGTCCTCGCCGCGAAGGCGGCCGGCGAGACCCCGCCGGAGACCCCCGAACCGGCGAGGGGCGGCAAGGTCCTCGACCTGATGGCGGCCCTGGAGAAGAGCGTGCGGGCGGCCAAGGAGTCGAGAGGGGAGGAAGTCGAGGAGGCGGCGGGAACCGGGGCGGCGGAGGTCACGCCGCTGTCGGGCAAGAAGTCCGCACCCGGGGCGGGCAGGACGCCGGCGAAACGGCCGACGGCGAAGAAGACGGCGACGGCCAAGACGGCGGGGACGGCCAGGACCGCCAGGGCGGCGAAGACGGCCAAGACGGCCAAGACGGCGGGGGCGGCGGGGACCACCAAGACGGCGGCGAAGGCCAGGACGGCCAAGGTGGCGGAGACGGCGGCGGCCACGAAGGCCACCGCCTCCACCGCCTCCACCGCCTCGGCCGCGAAGTCCGCGGCCAA
Source organism: Streptomyces sp. NPDC090499 (assembly GCF_044769305.1). Taxonomy (NCBI): domain Bacteria; kingdom Bacillati; phylum Actinomycetota; class Actinomycetes; order Kitasatosporales; family Streptomycetaceae; genus Streptomyces; species Streptomyces sp. NPDC090499. The sequence continues at coordinate 29,693 of NZ_JBIVXP010000012.1, read as the reverse complement.
GAAGACGCCGGCGAAGAAGGCGACTGCCAGGAAGACGGCTGCGGCCCGCAGGCGCTCCGCCTGAGAGTGCCGCTTCACGTGTCACCGGGCGGGTCCGGCGCAGTCCGTCCGCCGCGGTTCGGCAGCGCCCGGAAGGGGTGCGGGGGAACTGCGCGACCGCCCACGAAGGCCCTGCAGCCGACCGGCGACATCGCGGTACTCGCGTCGGCGGAGTGCCTGACCCGCGTCCGGCACGGACCTCGGCTCCGCTGACGGGTGGTCACCGCACCGGTACCCGGAGCCACTTGAACCTCCCGGCCATGCCCCGTCGGCCACCGATCCACCCCGTGCCCGCCGGGTGTGCGGCAGCGGACCCGCCCGGCGGCCTGCCTGGTTATCGCCATTCGCAATAGTGCATATTGCAGCATATCGCTGGATATGGTGACGAGGCGGCGCAAAGCTGGATGACGGGGGGAGGCCCGCCGCACGGCGGCCTGACAGGTTGTCCCCACTCGTGAAGGCATTGTCATGCGTGCACTGCATTTCCACCCCCTCGGCCGAACCCACGCCCTGTCACTGACCCAGGTACGCGCCCCCGTGGCGGAGATCCGCAGGCCCGCCGACACGACGGCCAGGACCACCTCGGGCCCGCCCGGCGGGACGCGTGCCGCCGGTGCGGTGCCCAGGCTGTCCGCCGCTGAGGGCGGACTGCTGCTGATCAGGCTGACCTTCGGGCTGCTGCTGGCAGGCCACGGTGCGCAGAAGCTGTTCGGCGTCTTCGGGGGACCGGGCCTGGCGGCCACCGGCAGAAGCTTCGACGCCCTCGGCTACCACCCGGGCAAGGTCTTTGCCGTGATCGGCGCCCTCTCCGAGATCTGCGGGGGCCTCGGCCTGGCGGTCGGACTGCTCACCCCGCTGGCGGCCGCCGCCGTCATCGGCGTGATGATCAACGCCATGGTGACCGTGAGCGGTGCGCACGGCCTGTGGATCCAGAACGGCGGGGTCGAGTACAGCGTCTCCGTCTGCGTCGTCGCCCTCGCCCTCACCGCCATCGGCCCGGGCCGGTTCTCCCTCGACCGGTTCTTCCCCTGGCGCTCGGGCGGCTGGCTCCCGGCCGCCGTCGCGCTCGGTGTGGGCGGCATCGGTGCCGCGATCGCGCTGAGCATCTGACATCCCGGCCCGGATGTCCGGGCCGCGCGGCCGCTGCCGCCATCCGTGTGGAAGCCCCGCTGCCCGGAGTGGTTCTGCCGTCGCCCCGTGCGCGTGGCACACCGAGCGGCCGGGTCCCGCCTCCTACATTCCTCCTACATTCCGGCTGAGCTCGGTTTCCCTGGGAGAGACGTGACCCGGTCCCGCATCCGTTCCGCGCCGGCCCTGCCGCTCGCCGGGCTGCTTCTCGCCGCCGGCTGGCTGGCCGGCTGCGGGAACCTCGCACCGGCCGCAGACCCCTCCGGCACCCGGCAGCCGGCACCCCGGGCCGGCCACAGCACCCCGGCCGGGCCGCGGCTGCAGGACCCGCCGGAACTGGTCAGCCGTAACGGCCTCCTGAAGGCGGCCATCGTGGTGGAACGCCGGAAGGTGCAGGTCGGCGACCGCCGGCTGTACGCCACCACCTACAACGGGGCGTACATGCCACCCACGCTGCGGGTCCGGCCCGGCGACCGCATCGACCTCACCATGACCAACCGCGTCGACGCCGACACCAACCTGCACACGCACGGCCTGCACGTCTCGCCGCACAGCCCCTCCGACGACGTCTTCATCGCCATCAAGTACAACCAGTCGTACCACTACCGGTACCAGCTGCCGTTCACCCACCCGACCGGCACGTTCTGGTACCACTCGCACGCGGACATGACGTCCGCCGCGCAGGTCGCCGGCGGCGAGTCGGGCGTCATCGTCGTCGACGGCCTCCAGCAGCACCTGCCCCCGGCCCTGCGCGGCATCACCGAGCACACGATCGCGTTCAAGGACTTCCAGGTCGAGGGCGACTCGATCAAGACGCACCCGCTCAAGATCGGGTCGCCCACGAACCGCACGGTCAACGGCCAGCAGAACCCGGTGATCGGCATCCGGCCGGGGGAGACCCAGCTCTGGCGGCTCGCGAACATCGGCGCCAACATCTACTACAAGCTCCACCTCCAGGGCTCCCGCTTCCGCGTGATCGCCCAGGACGGCATCCCCGTCCGCAAGGCCTACGACCAGGACACCATCGTGATCGCGGCCGGAGCGCGCTTCGACGTCCTCGTCCAGGGCGGCCCGCCCGGCGTCACACGGCTGGAGACCCTGCCGTACGACACCGGCCCGGCCGGGAACAAGTTTCCCCGGGCCGACCTCGCCACCGTCGTCACCGGCGGCCCGCCCGTGCACCGCGCCACCCTGCCCACCGGCATCGCCCCGCACGAGGACCTGAGCCAGGCGAAGATCGCGACCCGCAGGACCGTCGTCCTCACGGAGAACAAGGCGGGCACGAAGTTCTACATCAACGGCCGGATGTACGACCCGCACCGGACCGACATCACGGGCACCCTCGACACCGTCGAGGAGTGGACCGTCCGCAACGACTCGGACGAGACCCACTCCTTCCACATCCACACCAACGACTTCCAGCTCATGAGCATCGACGGAAAGGCCCACGACCCGTCCCACGGCTGGTACGACACCATCGACGTGCCCGTGCGCGGCAAGGCGGTCATCCGCATCCACTACACCGACTTCACCGGCAGGACCGTGCTGCACTGCCACATCCTCAACCACGAGGACATGGGCATGATGGCCGTCCTGGACATCGTCGCCCCCCGCGGGGACTCGCCCGGCAAGTGACCGGCGAGCCGGCCGACCGGCCGGGGCGGCCATGGCGGCGGTCGTACGCTGGACGGGTACAGACCTGGCTCGCAGCAGGGAGGGCCGGCATGGTGCTCAGCACGCATGTTCCCGACCTGGCCGCGCTGGAACTGCTGCTCGGCGTCGCCCGCGAAGGCAGCCTGAACGGCGTCGCCCGGAAGGCCGGGGTGAGCCAGCAGGCCGTCTCGGCGCGGATCCGCGCGATGGAGAGACAGACCGGGGTCGCCCTCGTGCACCGGACCCCGCACGGCTCCACCCTGACCGTCGAAGGCGTCATGATCGCGGAGTGGGCCGTCCGGCTGCTGGACGTCGCGGCCGACATGGACGCCGGGATCGCGGCCCTGCGGACCGGCCGGCACACCCGGCTGCGGGTGAGCGCCAGTTCGACCATCTCCGAACTGCTCCTGCCCGGCTGGCTGGCGTCCTTCCGCGCGGAGGCCCCCGAGGGCGGCAACGCCCCGGAGACCGTCCTGACCTACGCCAACAGCGCCACGGTCATCACGCACGTCACCGAGGGCATCGCGGACATCGGCTTCACCGAGGGCCCGCAGCAGCCCCCCGGGCTGCACGGCAGGGCCGTCGGCCACGACCGCCTCGCCGTCGTCGTCGCTCCGGGGCACCCATGGGCGCGCCGCCCGCGGACCGTCGCCGCCGCCGAACTGGCCCGTACCCCGCTGGTGAGCCGGGAGGCCGGGTCCGGGACCCGGGACACCTTCGCGGCCGCGCTGACCGCCGTCCTCGGCCCCGGGGCCGAGCAGGCGCCGCCGGCGCTGTCGCTGTCCACCACCGCGGCGATCCGGGCCGCCGCACTGGCCGGCGCGGCACCCGCGGTCATCAGCGAACTCGCCGTCGCCGACGACCTGGCGGACGGCCGGCTCGTCGCCGTACAGACGCCGGAACTCGACCTGCGCCGCACCCTGCGCGCCGTCTGGGACGGCGCCGCCAGCCCGCCCAGCGGCGCGGCACGCGACCTGATCGCCCACATCCTCGGCCGCCAGACCCGGCAACGCCGCCGCGCACGGACCCGGCGGCGAGGGACGACGGCGGGCAGCGGGTCCTAGCGCGGCGCCACAACCCCGGCTTGTATCCCGGCAACCCCGAGCCCACTACCAGCGGCTTTCCACGGGTGCGACCGTCGAATCAAGAGCCTCCGTCACCGAGGCCCACCCGCATCGGACCGCATCCGGCCGCATCCGGTTTCTTCGGGCCGCATCCTCGGACCACCGCGGTGACGGTCGCCGGGACCATCCCGGAAGGAACGTCAACGCCATGAGCACCGACCTGCCCGCACGCCGGCACACCGCGCCCGGTTGCGACACCGCGTCACGGCACCGCGCCGCGTCACGGCACCGCGCCGCGTCACGGCACCGCGCCGCGTCACGGCACCGCGCCGCGTCACGGCACCGCGCCCCGCCACGCCGACCGCCCCGGCCGCACCGCTCGCCGTTCCGAGCCGGCCGCACCGCCGAGCTGCCGCGCCGACGGCACGCCGACGACGATCTGGCCGCGGTGCACACCACCGCCTGACCAGGCCCCGCACCTGAGAGGACCCCGGTGATGACCGCACAAGCCAGCCCGTCGGTCCCATCGCTCCCACCGCCCCCGGTGTCGGGTCCGGCCCGGCACGAGGACACGGCCGTGGCGGACGCCTCCGCCTCCGCCACCGAACACCATCGGCTGGGACTCGCGCTGATTCTCGTCGCGGCCTTCATGGTGGTGCTCGACTTCAGCATCGTGAACGTCGCGCTGTCGTCGGTCCAGCACGAACTCGGCATCTCGGCCGCCTCGGTGCAGTGGGTGGTCACGGCCTACGCGATCACCTTCGGCGGGCTGCTGATCCTCGGCGGGCGGGCCGGCGACCTCTACGGGCGGCGGCGCATGTTCATGGCCGGGATCGGCGTCTTCACCGCGGCCTCGCTCTCCGGCGGCCTCGCACAGGACCCGCTGCTCCTGATCGCGTCGCGCATGGTGCAGGGGTGCGGCGCGGCGATGGTCGCGCCCGCCGCGCTCTCCCTGATCACCACGGGCTTCCCCGAGGGCCCGAGGCGGACCCGCGCGCTGGGCCTGTACGGCGCGACGGCGTCGGTCGGCTTCGTCGCCGGACAGGTGCTCGGCGGGATCCTGGTGGAGTTCTCCAGCTGGCGCTCGGTGTTCCTGGTGAACATCCCGGTGGGGATCGCCGCCCTGCTGCTGTCCCGGCGGCTCCTGCGGGAGTCGAGGCTGAGCCGGGCCGGGCGGCACCTGGACACGGCCGGCGCGGTGCTTGTCACCGGGGCCGTCGCGGCGCTGGTCTACGCCGTCTCCCAGGCCGGGACCACCGGGGTGGGCACGGCCGACGTGCTGATTCCGCTCGGACTGTCGGTCCTGGGGTTCGCGGCGTTCCTCGCAGTCGAGCAACGGCGTGCCGATCCGCTCGTCCGGCCCGCGCTGCTGCGCACCCGCGGGCTGCGCAGCGCCGGCACCCTGATGCTGCTGCTCGGCCTGTGGAACGGCGGGGAGATGCTGGTGCTCTCCGTGTACCTCCAGGAAGACCTGCACCTGTCCCCGCTCGCGGCCGGCCTGGTGATCGCCCCGCAGGGGATCGTCGGCCTGGCGACCGGGCTGCTCGGTGCCCGGCTGGCGCGACGCTTCGGGATCCAGCGCGTGCTGGTCCTGACCGCCCTCGCGGCGACCGCCGGCTTCGCGGTCCTGACCCAGCTCCCGCTGGCCGGGGGCTACCGTCCGCCGCTCGCGGCCGTGGTCCTGGTCGGGTTCGGCACCGCCGGCACGGCGTTCGGCAGCATGGTGACCGCCAGTTCCGGCGTCGCGGACCGCGACCAGGGCCTGGTCGGCGGCGTGATCAACATGAGCCGCCAACTGGGCGCGGCCCTGGGGGCGGCGCTGCTCCCGGCCATCGCCGACGCCGTGGACCGCACCGGCCACACCAGCACCGCGGTCGGCGTCCGCGCCGCCATGCTCGCCGGAGCGGCAGCAGCCGGCCTCGCCACACTGGTGGCCCTCCGCGCCCGCGGGCGGCGCCCCCACAAGCCCCCCACCGCAAGGGCCCCGACCCCGGCGTGAGACCTGTCCGGCCGGCCGCGGCGCCCGGCTGTGCCTCTCGTCAGTCCAGCCGGCGTCGGCCGTGACGCAACCTCCCGGCGCAGGCGGCGGCGACGAAGAAGGAGCCGCCCGCTGCCATCGGGAGATGAGAGGCGAAGGGCTGGAGAGGAGGGTGCTCAAGTAAGGCTCGGTCGAAGGCGATCCCGAGCAGGGCGGCGGTCAGCGTGATCGCCCACAGGATCAGTACGAGCAGCCATGTGCTCCGGGCGCTCAGCCAGGAAGTCATCGCGTCATCGTGCACTCGGCTCCCTGGCACCGACAGTCCCCTGCGCTCCGGTTGTCTGCATGGACAGCATTCCCCCGGTCCGCCATGCTGTCCTGGCGTTTGACGGGCCGGTGCAGGTCGCACGCCGCACTGTGCGACGGGCCGGGACCGGGGCAACGGGGACCGGGCGACCGGGGCAATGGGGGACTGGGGGACTGGTGGAGGAATCGAAGGTCGCGGCTACGTCGCCGGAACACGTCCGCTACCGGTTGACGAAGTTCCAGCGGCTGCTGCCCGCGCTGCCCGGGTTCGTTGTCGTCGTGCCCTTCCAGGTCCTGATGTGGCTGGAAGACGGAACGTTTGACTCCACGCTCCTCCCGGCGCTGTTGACATGGGGCGTCCTGGTGCCTCTGCTGCAGATCGCCACACGGGGGTTCGGGGTCACTCTCACCCCGACGACGGCCGTCGTCCACAGCTTCCGCCGCCGGACCATCCCGTGGGCCGACGTCCAGGCCATCCAGATCGAGTCGGTCCTCGGCAGCCGGACCGTCGTGATCTACGAGGCGGGCGGCCGCCAAACCCGTCTCCGGGCGCCGATGACCGGGTTCCTCAACCGGGACCGCAGCTTCGAGGAGAAGTTCCACACCGTCGGCAGGTGGTGGCTGCAGCACCGCGGCCCGGACTGGGTCCCCGTCCCGCCGCCGGTGTGGTGGGGCGGCCCCCCCGGCGTCCCACGGGAACCCGTACGCCCCTACTGTCTAGTACAGAACAGCGCCCCGTACTCGAAACGGCCCTACGCGTGACCGCCGCCACCGGGCCCGTCCAGGGTGATGTCGTCGGCGTAGTAGTTGCCCTGCGCGTACCAGCCGTGCACGTAGATCGTCGCGCTGGTCTGGGAGGCGCCCGTGGTGAAGGAGACGGTCAGCGGGCTGAACCCGGCAGGGGAGGTGGCCCAGGTGGAGGCGCCGCCGTTCACGCCCAGGTAGACGTTGGAGCCGCGGACCCAGCCACTGAGCGAGTAGGTCGTGTCCGGCCGTACCGCGACGGTCTGCTCGCACTGCCCGGTGTCGCTCGAACCCACCGCCCCCTGGAGGGCTTTGGACCCCGAGTGGACGGGGGAGGAGACGATCGAGCCCGGGTCCCCGGCGCAGTTCCACGGCGAGAGGCCGCCCGACTCGAAGCCGGGGTTGGCCAGGACGCCGGCGACCCCGGTCGCACTCGGAGCAGCCGATGTGGGGGTCGCCGGAGCCGGAGCCGTCGACGCGCCCGCCGAGGGAGCGGTCGGGGCGGCCTCGGTGGCGCCGGGCACCAGGAGGGCGCACCCGAAGCCGACGACGGCCGCCGCGGCGACCGCGATCACCGCGGCCGCCCGGCGCTGTCCGGGCCCCAGGCGGGGACGGTCCGCGGGACGCGGCGGGCGGGTGTCGCCCCAGGGTGCGGGGAGTTCCTGCGGCCTGCCGCCGGGGACGGGCGGAAGTTCCTCCGTCTCGCCGTCGGTCGGCGTCCGGGGCACGGGTGCGGCGGCCACGGTCGTGCCGCCGCGGTAGTCCTTGTCCTGGCGTATGTCGTCGAGCAACTGGGCCAGTGCGTCGGTGTTGCGCATACGCAGCACGCGGATGGGTTCCAGCGCGGTGCCGTCGTCCGGCGCGCCGGACGCGGGCGGTGTGGACACGGTGCCCTCCTTCCGTCCCGTGGCACGGACCGGAGCCGGCCCTGCGGAATTCATACGCAACGCCGGCTCCGGAGGTTCAGCCGGACCCGCCCTCGGCTGCCGCGTCAACCGCCACCCTGTTCGATGTCCAGATGGATCGGACCCCGGAGTACGGGGCTGCGCCGGTACGGCGGTGGGTCGGCGACGAGGGTGGGCCGGTCGAGGCGGCGGACGAGTTCGGTGAGGGCGATCTGGGCCTCGCGTCTGGCCAGGGGGCCGCCGAAGCAGAGGTGGATGCCGCTGCCGAAGCCGAGGTGCTGGTTGTCGTGCCGGTCGGGGTCGAAGCGGTCGGGGTCGTGGAAGCGGTGGGGGTCGCGGCTGCCCGAGGCCAGCATGAGCATGATCTGCGAGCCCTGGGGGATGACGGTGTCGGCGACGGTGATGTCGCTGTACGCGGCCCGCCAGGGGATGATGTGCACGGGGGGTTCGTAGCGCAGGAGTTCCTCGACCAGGGGCACGATCAGGTCCGGTTCGCCGCGCAGCCGTTGCAGCACGTCCGGGTGGCGCAGCAGGGTCAGCATGCCGTTGGTGATGAGGTTGACGGTGGTCTCGTGGCCGGCGATCAGCAGCACTTTGGCGGTGGCGACGATGTCGGCGTCGGTCATCCGGCCGTCCGGCCCGTCGTCGTTCGCCAGCCGGGACAGCAGGTCGTCTCCCGGCCGGCCGTGGCGCTGCTCCACCAGTTCGCCGAGGCTCTGGCGCAGGTCGTTCCGGGCCCGAACACCCTTGTCAAGTCTCTCCTTCGGATCGGCACCGGCCTCGTAGTCGACCGAGTCCATGATGTCGTTCACCCAGAGGTGGAACCGCGGTTCGTCCTCGCGCGGCACGCCGAGCAGGTGACAGATCACGGTCACCGGGAGCGGCAAGGCGAAGTCGTCGACGATGTCGATCCGCTCCTTGTCCGTGACGCCGTCCAGCAGCCCGCCGACGGTGTCGGCCAGAGCGGGTTCCAGGCCGGTCACCAGACCCGGGGTGTGCGGGGGACCGAACTGACGCATCGCCATCCGCCGCAGCCGGTCGTGCTCGGGCGAGTCCCGGTGGATGAACGACGACGTGGCCCCTGCCTCGGGGGAGGGCATCGCCCGCGACAGATTGCGCACGTCGGAACTCAGACGCGGGTCGTTCAGTACATCCGTGATCTCACGATGCGTGCTGATGACGTAGCTGCCGTCGTGCTGCCGGGCCACCGGTGTCTCGCGCAGTTCGGCGTAGAGCGGGTAGGGGTCGGCGCGGGAGGCGTAGTCGAAGATCCGTTGCAGTGTGCCGGGTGTGGTGGGCGTGGCGGGTGCGACGGGTGTGGCGGGCGTGGCCGTCCGGCCTTCTTCCTGTCGGTGCTGGTGCCGGTCTGCGTACGGGCCGCCGTGCCGGTCGCCGTGCTGGTGCTGGTGCTGGTGCGCGGCCGCGACGCGTCGTTCGGCTGGGTCGGCTGGGTCGGCTGGGGCCCCTGGACTGCCCGGGTCGTGTCCGGTGACGACCACGGTGGCGCCCTGGGCGAGCAGGGCGGGGCCGGGGAAGCCGACCGGCACCGGCCGCATGCCGGCAGGCTGGTCCGGCGTGGGGCAGGGCGGCGGGAAAGGGGCGCCCGCCTCGATCAACCGCCGGTAGTGGTCCAGCCACTGGCCGTTGTCGATGCTCACGGCGGCCGTGAGGCGGCCCCGACAGCCGTACGCGGTGACGAAACGCAGGCCGTCCAGCGATCCCTGGGTGACGATCACCTCGTCGGCGAAGGTCGGCACGCCCACGGACTTGATGTTGACGCCGAACTGGATTGACCAGAACCGGGGGACGGACAGGTGGGTTCGTTGCTCCGCCTGGCCGTTGACCATGTTGTGGGCGGCGATCTCGGCCTGCTCCACGGCGTTGGCCCAGTGCTCCATCGCGATGAGCCGGTACTCGTAGACGGGGTGCGGGCAGCGCGCCACGTCTCCCGCGACGAAGACGTCGTCGGTGACGCGGCCGTTGACGTCGAGGGCGCGGCACCCCGGGTCACAGGTGATCCCCCACCTGCCCGCCGCCAGCCCCGACCCCTGCAGCCACTCGGTGTTGCGGATGCTCCCGAGTGCGACGACCGCCACGTCGGCGTCGATCGTGCTGCCGTCGTCGAAGTGGGCGCGGCGCAGCCGCCCCTGCGCGTCGCCCTCCAGCCGGGTGACCTTGACCCCGCACCGCAGGTCGACGCCGTGGGCGCGCTGCATCTCCGCCGCCACCTCGCCGACCATCGCGCCGAGCGCCCCGACCAGCGGGTACGGCGCGAGTTCGGCGACGGTCACCGGGATGTCCCGTTCCCGGCAGACGGAGGCGATCTCGGAACCGGTGAACCCCGCGCCGATGACCAGCACCCGGGAGGGCCCGGCGGCCAGCGCCCGCTGCAGCCCCTCGGCGTGCTCACGGGTGCGGACGACGAACACCCCCTCCAGCGCCGCCTCGGCCTCCACGAACCACGGCCGGGCCCGCACCCCGGTGGCGATCAGCACCCGGTCGAAGGGAACCTCCCGCCCGTCCGCCAGCCGCACATGGTCGGTGGCCAGATCCAGACCGCTCGCGGGCACCCCCAGCAGCCACTCCGCATCGACGTCCCGCCGCCGCGGCAGCCTGGTGCCGTCGGCCGGCACCCACCCCGTCAGGACCTGCTTGGACAAGGGCGGACGGTCGTAGGGCTCGCCCAGCTCGTCGCCGATCATCGTCAGCGACCCGGTGAACCCCTCCGCACGCAGGGACTCCGCAGCCCGCAGCCCCGCCAGCGACGCACCGACGATCACAATGCGCCCGTCACGCCTGAACGCACGCGGGCTGTGGCAACCGCTCATGACGGCGACGCCTCCGCCGGTGCGTGCGGCTCGCGCGGGTCGTGCGGGTCGTGTCGTTCGCCGTCGGGAACCGGGTCGTACATCAGCAGTTCCTCACCGTGCATCCGAAGCGCCTCCGGAGCCGGGAACGTGTGGCGCCACTCCGGCGCGCAACACGGGAGGACCGGGGCGGACCGGGGCGCTGCCCACATCGGCGAAGGAAGTAGGAGGAGGCACACTGCGGACGGTCAGAAAATCAGCCTAACAGCGGCACCGATACCCGCGAGTTCAGCGCATGCGCTGCTGCGCGACCCCACGGAGAGGGACGACAGGCAATTCCTTCCGCCCCGGTGACCCGTGTGCGCCTCGGCCCCGCGGACACGGCAGCGTGATCAAATAGGGCATGGCATCGTCCTGGACTGGTGATCGGGTCCGCCTACGGGCCGTCGAGCCCGACGACTGGACCGCGTTCATGCGCTTCGCCGACGATGACGGGCGGCCGGCGAGCCGGCTGGATCTGCCGCGGTCCGCGGAGAAATACCGTGCCTGGGCGAAGGAACAGGCCGTAGCCGAGTGCGATGACGACCGTTTCCTCCTGGCGGTCGAAGCGACGGCCACGGGTGAGCTGGTCGGCACGGTCGGCTCGCAGCGGAGCGGCCGCCGTTCGGGCTGGTTCGAGTGTGAGGTCACGATCGGCGCCGACCACCGGCGCAGGGGCTACGCGACAGAGGCCGTAGTCCTGCTGCTGCGTTTCATGTTCGCCGAGCGGCGCTATCACAAGTGCCTGGCAGCGGTCCTCGCCCACAACGAGGCGTCGCTGGCACTTTTCCGTCGGCTCGGTTTCACCGAGGAGGGCCGCTTGCGGGAACACGTCTTCCTCTCCGGCCGGCACCAGGACCTCGTCATGATGGGCATGCTCGCCGACGAGTTCGACCGGCGGCACACGACGAGCCGGTCATGAGCCGCTCATGAGCCGGTCGAGCCGGTCGAGCCGGTCGTCCACCGGTTTCCGGGCTGCCCTCAGCCGCGCAAGGTGGCACGCAGGCGCAGGCCGACAGTTGCGAGACCTTCGAGGGTGGTGACCTGATAGCCGGGCTCCGGTCCGGACGGCACACTCAGGTGGTGGCAGCGGGCGGTCTGTGCGGTCAGGAGCGTCAGCATCGCCATGGCCAGGGAGGTTCCCTCGCAGCCGTGCGGCCCGGTACCGAAGGAGAGGAAGACCCCGGGCTTCGCCCGCGAGCCCGAATCGTCGAGCCACCGCTCGGGCCGGAACTCGTCCGGCTCGGCGAATTCGCGTGCGTCGCGGTGGGCGGTGTACGGGCAGACGAGAACGGTGGATCCGGCGTCGATGGTGTAATCGGCGAGCTGAGTCTGCCGCGGGGTGCGCCGGGTCAGCAGCCAGCTCGGCGGGTACAGCCGGAGCACCTCGCTGACCAGCGCCTGGGTGTACCGCAGGCTGCCGAGGTGGGTGCTGTCCGTCGCGGCCGGGTCCTCGGGCAGCAGGGTGGCTTCGGCCGCGACACGGTCCGCCGCCCCGGGATGCAGGGCCAGGTGCAGCAGGATCCATCCGGCTGCCCGGGAAGGGGTCTCGAAGGTGGCGACGGTGATCCCGGGGAGAGTGTCGAGGACAGCCTCTTCCGGCAGCAGGCCGTAGTGGGGGGAGGACCGGAGCATCTGTCCCAGCATGTCGTCACCGAGCCGGCCCGACGAACGACGCCGGCGGACGACAGGCCGCAGAGCGTCGGTGAAGGCGGCTTGCTGCCGGGTGCGGAACCGCCGGGCCGGTGTGGGAACCCAGCGTGGCCATACCCAGCGCGAGGGGCGTACGAGCACCTCCCGCGCCAGGAAGAGCTGGGAGGCGTAGGGCAGCAGGGTGGGAGCATCCTCGCCGAAGAGATAGTGCACGCCGATCTCCGCCAAGGTGTGCCGGACCGGGGGCAGGATCTCGACGTCCCGGTCCGTGGGCAGCTGGTCGGCGAACCGGGCGGTCCGGGGCGCGATCTCCCCGATCCGGGCCGCAACGGCCTGCGCACGCAGTCCGCGCATGCGCGCGGCGTGAGCGTACCCGCGCTCCTCGGGTGTCGGTGCTCCGCTCGACCGCTTCGGCGGCGGGAAGAGAGGCGAGGAGGCCTTGGGAAAGTCCTGCGCCCGGCGCAGGACCGCCTCACACGGCTCGGCCGCAGCCGCCACGTAGACCCCCGGCTCCAGCTGCCAGACGTCCCCGCACTCCTCGGCGCCACGACGCGCCACCCCCAGCCGGTCGCGACTCCAGGCCGCGAAACCCCCTCCGGGCAACCGCGGCGGCTCGTTCCTTCCGCCCATGAGAACGTCCCTGGCCCTCGACCACGTGACCGCGACCCGGCGGGCGCCCCTGGGCACCCGCCGGCAGCGCGCGCTCGGTCCTATTCGTCGCCGGCGTACGCATCCCATTCGTGGGAGCCGTACGCACCGTAGTGGCGGGTGAAGGACAGCTTCCCCAGCAGCTTGGCGATCATGATGCGCTCCTCTCGCCTGTCTTCAGCACCAAATGCCACACATCACACATTTTCTCATACATCGCATCTACGACATAGACCCCATCCCAGACCCACCTCCCAAGCCTTCACCACTTGATCGCCACGCCCGGACACCGCGGACGCGCCACGACGGAGGGCGGCGCCGCAGCCACGGACATGTCCCCGTCGCCGTCGGCCGGCAGCTGCACCACCCCACCCCGCTCCGCAGTCAGCCGCCGAAGGTCGGAGGTTGTGCCTGCCGGGCACTGCAGCACGACAGCGAGGTCCGGAAACCCATGGTCGAGGCAGATACGGGCGGATGGCACGTCGATCGGGATGCCCTGAGCGAGGCGATCCGTGCTCGGTGGACCGAGGTGGCGACCGATTCGTCGCACCGCAGTGAAGTACGCAGCGTCAAACGGGCGTGTGAACTGACGGCCCGTGGGGCAGTCGGGCACGGCTCACCGATCGTCACCGAGGAGAAGGATCCATGACAGCGTTGCCCGCCGCCACCGGCCGTGATGAGTTGGACGTCCTGGTCGTCAGGACCGACTACCACGACGATCAGGCGTGGCAGGACGTGACAGCGGCGCTGATGGAACCCTGGGGAGACAGGCAGTACGAGGCGCACGTCCACTTCATAGACGACCCGGCCTGGGCAGGAGTGACTGTTGACGAGGCGCTGAGTGCGGTCTGCGCCGACGAGAACCTGGCCGTTGTCTTCTCCGCCGACCGGACAACCATGCAGGCCGAGAGCCACACACTGCCGGCGGTCACCACGCTGACGCGGGAGGAGTGCGTGGACGACGAGGACTACGAGCAGCTGACCGAGTTCGGCCGTGAGTTCCGCACCGTCCCCGCAGGGGTCCACGACATCCACGCCAACCTGAGCATCGGCAACCTGGGCTTCGAGGAGTACGCCGCATGGGCTCACGATGATCCCGAGGGGATCTACCGGTCCTTCTGAACAGGGCTCACGGAACTCGGAACTGCGGACAGAACCTTGAAATCGGCCACCCCCTTCTCATGGGCAACCCCACATCTGCTGGCGATTCCCCAGCCTGGAGTGAGACGGTCTCCATGGGTCAGGGGGCCGGTTTGCTTCGGCCGATGATCAGGGCTGGTTCGCGATCCGCCGGCCAAGCTGTTCGAGGAACTCCTGCAAGCTGGACGCGGCAACCTTGAAGTCGGCAAACCAGGAAGCCGTGGTGGACTTCCAGACTTGTCCGCTGTCTCCGATCGCGAACAGATGGCCTCCTCCGTCGCTGGAGAAGACCACCGCGATCCATTCGTCCTCAATGGGGGCAGGGCCGTACTCGCGGAAGTGCTCCGCCGCCGTCGCAGGTGAGTGGATGAAGTAACCGCTGTCGACGTCGGGCAGCGAAGCCTCGCTGATCACCCAGTAGAGGGTGGTCAGGTCGGAGGGAATCGGCGTCAGCTCCACGAGCGCGTCCGTCGCCTGGTGGCTGTCGTCAGTTGCGAGTATCACGGCGTTGTTGCCGGGCGGGAAGCCATGCGTCGGGAGGAAGGACTGCATCAGCTCCGTCAGCGCCGCGTCGGCCTGCTCCCACCAAGACCGGACCCACTCCGCGTCAAGCCGCTCACCAGGCACGTTTCCCCCTCGAATATGCGTGGGACCCGCTGGCACGAGCCCGGAAGAACATAGCGAAGGGCTCAGCACGGGGTGCGATGGGAACCGCGCGATTCCGATCCGTCGCTCCTGGATCAGCCCAACCTGCTCAGGCGGTCTCCCTACTCATCGTGCGATATCGCCCGGTATGGCGAACTGGGATCGGAGTGTCGTGGAGAGCCTGCGTGCACAAGTTCGCCCTGGTCGGGGGCCTGGATGCTCACGAGGGAGAAAGACGCGGACGCTCACGCACTGAGGTCATTCAGCGTTGCCGCTCCAGGGCGAGGACGGCCGCGGCGAGGCCGGGGACGGGGTGCCCGTCAGGGTTGCGTGCCGGGTACTGAAGCTCGCCGGACAGCCCTACTGCCGCGGGCTGGGCAAGCCGGTTGCCGACGCCGTGTTGGCGGAGGCATATCACGCGAACGCGCTGTTCGACGCGCACCGCGACTACCCGGAGTTCGGCTACCGGTTCCTGGGCGATGAAGCGCGTGATGCCGGGGCCGGGATGGCCGACCGCACCGCGTGGCGGATCTGCCGGGACAACCGCTGGTGGAGCGTGGGCCCTTTTCAAGCTCAGCAGGGCTGCTGACGCGGCTCGCCCCCCCGGTTGAGCCTGGTGGAGGCTCTGAGGGCAGGATGCCTTCGTGCCCAACACGGTTGTTGAGATCCACGTCCCGTTGCTTCCGGCGCCCGACCTACCGGACGGTTCCTACCCGTTTCCCTGGATCGAGGAGGTCGAGGACTTCCTGTCCGATCTCGAAGACCAGGGTGACGTGGAAGTATTCGATGAGGGAGAGGAGGACGGGGACGTCTACGTCTTCTTCGTCACCGGAGCCGGTGAGAGAGATCTGCTGGCAGTGGCATCCCGCGTGGCCACGCTGCCCGGGGTCCCTGCAGGAGCAGTTGCGATCGTCAGTAACGACGAGGCCGAGGAGTTCGGTCTGGGACGGCGGGTGGCGCTTGCGCAGCCTGCGCTCTGAAGACCGATGCGAAGCCCCCCGGCCCAGGTCAGGTCGCACGGCAGCGGGGCACCCCGTACGTGACGAAGTGAAGCTCCTGGTAGACGAGTTGTCGACCAAGACCAACCTGTCCGCCCGGAGTTTTGCCGTCTGGATCTGGACGGTTCAAGTTGTCGCAGGCCGACTCGGGCCACCGGCTGCCGAAGGACTCCGACGGGAAGCTGGTCGCCGAGGCGCCGGCCCCGATGATGCGGAATGTGTCCAAGGACCCGGCTTCGGGTGAGTCCGCGTGCTAGGAGCAGGTCTCCACGAAGATCGAGACCGCCGACGACGGTTCCAGACCCTCGTGCTGACGCCGGACTAGGAGTCCCTGGCCACCGCGACGTACCCGGTGACGGTCGACCCGACCCCCACCCTCACGGTGACCACGGACACCCGGGTGCAGAACCCGGACTACCCCGACTCGCAGGTCTCCTCGCAGGAGCTGAAGTCGGGCACCTACGACTCCGGTACGGACACGGCACGTTCGTACCTGAAGTTCGATATGTCGAAGTTCGCTGGTAAGCACATCACGTCGGCGACGATGTCGCTGTAGACCTTCTACTCGGCGACCTGCTCCACCTCCGGCGTCGCCACCCGGGCCCGCCGGATCACGTCGACGTGGTCCTCGTCGTCGATCACGTGGGGTGCACAGCACTCGACGATCACGACGGGGTTGCGACCAACACCGGGCACTGGGGCTACTCGTCGTCCTGCCCGGCCGCCCGGTCGAACAGGAAACTGCAGGCGACCACTCAGGCGTGGGCGGACGGCTCCACCAACTACGGCCTGCAGATCCGCAGCGCGGACAAGACGGACTCGACGACCTGGCGGTGCCCGTCCCGGTCCTCCAGCCAGGGTGGGACCGGCATCGCGTCCCGTACGACTGCCCACTTCGCGTCGCTCATGTCCGAGGAGTGCCGCGACTCCCGATCCGGATGGTCGCCCGCATTCCCGAACCGGTGAGCAAGGCAATCACACGACCGTGCAGCCGGGTTGGACTGCATCGGCTCGGAACGGCAAGACGCGTCACAAGGGCCTCCTGATCAGCCCGTTGGGAGTTCGACAATCCGGAGCTGGTCAGGAGTCCCAATCCCCGCCTTCATGCCTGGGTTGCGGCAAGATCACCGTTGGTGGTCCCGACTTCTGTTCTGTCCGCTCACGCGTTGAGGATGTGTCCGGTCGTCGCGTCCACGTGAGCGGGGATCTCGTCGTGGCGGTCGCCCACGGTCGGTGTCCCGGTCGGCTCGAACATGAGGATCGCGGCTCCGGACGGCGCGTACGGCTTGTGCTCCGTACCTGCGGGGACGGTGAGAACCGCCCCCTGCCGCAGCAGGACCGTGCGTTCACCCTCGGGCTCGCGCAAGGAGATGTGCAGCTCCCCGTCGAGCACCAGGAAGAACTCGTCCGTGTCGTCGTGGACGTGCCCCCGCCGTGCGTACGGGCCAATTCGCCTTTATGCGCCACATCGTGGGGAGTAGGACGGTCGCCGAGGGGCGCGGCCGGGCCATTGCGTTTCACGAAGGAGCACAGCACCTCCGCGATCGGCCCGCGGTCGCCCGGCGAGTCCCAGGCGATGCGTTCGAGGGCGTAGACCGCGCCGATCCGTACCTCCGGGCTGTTGCTGCCCAGCTGTTCCACTGCTGCCGTGAAGCGCTGGGTGAACTGACCTTGGCGGCTGACGTCAAGCTGGCGCCAGGTGAAGAACGCGCCGATCAGCAGAGCTAGGCCCGCCAGGCCCTGCAGCAACGTGGTGCGGATGTCATTAACCGCCTTTGCCCGGTCCGCGGCGGGCGTCGAGGGAGCGTCCCAACCCTGATCACGTCGGGCCTCACGGCGGAGACGGCCAGCCACGTTGATACGACGGCGGAGGGGGCGATGGCAGCCCGTCGAAGCCCGTCCGCTGCCTGATCACTTCGACTCCGAAACTCCGGCTGGTTGCGGTCCGAGAGTGCTCCTGCGACCGGTCGGCTGGCCCCGTACGTCGCTGTTTCCACCGGCGGATGACGTGCGGGGCCGCTTGCTACGCGCTATGCCACTTCGCCGTCGGTCTGCCGCTCGGCCGGGACCGGCGCCCCAGCGCCGCAGCCCGGGCGAACGGCAGTCCAAACCGCTCGGGTGCTGGCTGTGGGAAGCTCGTAGCTGACCTGGATGACAGGACATCAGCTTGGGAGGGCCTGGAGCCCTGGGACGGTGTCCGCTGGGTCGCTGTGGCCGCGTCACCCGCCGCCACGCACGCCGTCGACGCCTCGCCCGGCCTGGACCGGGCGGTGCGCTCACTCCTCGAACACCGTACCTATATCGAGGTGTTGACCGACGAGGACCCCGAGACGCACATCCGCGACTTCCTGACCGAACACACCGCCGCGGACCGCGACCGCTTCGGCGGCAAGCCGGCGGTCGCCTTCGAACTCCTCTCCCGGTAGGGCGCCCCCATGACCGAGAACACGGAACTGCTGGCCCGGCGCTTCGAGGAGCACCGCGGCCAACTGCGCGCGGTGGCCTACCGGATGCTCGGCTCGCTCGCCGAGGCCGACGACGCGGTCCAGGAGGGACGCCCGCTGTCGGTCATGGCGGTCACCGTTGCCGAAGGCCGGATCACCGAGATGTACATCCTCGCCGACCCCGAGCGACTGGCCCGCCTGGAGCTCGTTAACCCCTCGCAGGGCGATATCTAGCCATCCTAGTTGGCCGGAAATTCACTTGATCGCAGCTGACGCACTCACCGGGCAGAGGTACGTTCGCCGATCTTGGGATTGTGAAGTCCCTGTGCAGATGGAGAAGGTGTACGTGAGACCGTTCAAGGAAAGACGGAGACCGGGCCCGGGGCGCGCAGCGCGTTCCACCCGAGCTCGCCGTATCGCCGCCATAGCCGTGCTGGCCCTGGTCGTGGAGAGCGTCACCCTCGCCGGCCCGGCCGGCCGGGCCCTGGCGGACGAACCCGCCGCGTCCGACCCCGGCCAGATGTCCACGCCGGACTACGGTCCCGCGGAAGCGCAGACTCTCGCGTCGGCGCGGATGATGGCCTGGTCGCAGAACCGGCGGATCGAGGCGCTCTCCGAACGCACGGATGACACGAGTACGTACGCGAATCCGGACGGCTCGCTGACCACGGAGACCTACGCCGGACCGGTCCGGGTGAAGCAGGACGACGGTTCATGGGCGGACATCAGCACCGACCTCACCGACGTCGGTGACCGTCTGCAACCGGAAGCGTCCACGGGCGAGATAGCTGTCTCCGACGGCGGGGACAAACACCTCGCGGCAGTGTCCGAAGGGTCCAAGACCTTCGGAATCGGATGGAAGAGCGCGCTGCCGGAACCGACGGTCGACGGCAACGTCGCCACCTACGACCTCGGCAGTGGCGTATCCCTGACGGTGGAGGCCCTGGCGCAGGGCTTCGAACAGTCGGTGGTACTCGACCGGGCGCCCACCGGCCCGCTCTCGTACCGGATCCCGCTCACGCTCACCGGTCTGGCACTGACCAAGGATCAGGCGACCCGGCATCTCCTGCTCAAGGACACCGCGGGGAAACTGGTCGCCGAGGCGCCGGCTCCACGCATGTGGGACTCCTCCTTCGACCGGGCGTCCGGTGATCCGGCGCACCAGGCCGAGGTCGACACCAGCATCGAGACCGGCGACGACGGCACCACCCTGGTGATCACCCCTGATCCCGGCTTCTTCACCCAGGATCTGACCTACCCGGTCACCATCGACCCTTCGTCGACCCTCGCCGTCACCACCGACACCTGGGTGCAGAACCCCGACTATCCCGATTCCCAGCAGGGTTCGCAGGAACTGAAGTCGGGAACGTACGACGCGGGCAGTGATGTGGCCCGCTCGTACGTCAAGTTCAACGTCGCACCGTTCGCGGGCAAGCACATCACGTCCGCGACGATGTCGCTGTACTCCTACTACTCCTCCACCTGCGCGACCTCCGGGCCGCCGACCCAGGCCCGCCGCATCACGTCCGCGCTCGACACGGCGACGATCACCTGGGGCAGCCAGCCGTCGACCACCACGAGCAACATGGCCACCAACACCGGCCACTGGGGCTATGACTCGTCCTGCCCCGCCAACTGGTCGAACTGGTCACTGACCGGGATGGTCCAGGACTGGGCCGACGGCGCCGCGAACAACGGCATCCAGGTACGCAGCGCCGACGAGGCCAACTCCACGACCTGGCGGCGATTCCGCTCCGCGAACTATGCGACCAGCGGATACGCGCCGAAACTCGTGGTCAACTACAACTCCTACCCGGGCACGGCCACCCTGGTGGCGCCCGCGTCCGGCACCGCCACCAGCGACACCACGCCGACGCTGTCGGCCAAGGCGACCGACGCCGACACCGACCAGCTCCGCTACACCTTCGAGGTCTGGGACAACTCCCAGACGAACCTGCAGTCGAGCGGCAGCTCCGGCGTCGGACTGTCCGGTGCCACGGGCTCATGGACCTCGGCGATCCTGCCTACCGGCACATACAAGTGGCGGGCCAAGGCCGACGATGGCACGGACACCTCCACCGCCTGGTCGGTCTGGAACACCCTGGTCGTCGACTCCTCCGCCCCCGCGGCGCCGACCATCACCTCCACGAGCCACGCCTCCCCGTCGAGCTGGTACCCGACCGGGTCCTTCACCGGCACCCTGTCCGCCACCGACACCAGCGGCATCGCGGGCTACGCGGTGAGCTACGACCAGAGCCCGACCGGTTCCCCCGGCACCGCGGTGACACAGACCTCCACCGCCCTGTCCACGACCGGCAGGGCAGACGGCACCTGGTACGTCCACGCCGCGGTGAAGAACAAGGCCGGACTGTGGTCCGCCACCAGGACCTTCGCGTTCCACGTGGACACCACGGCCCCCGGCACACCCACCGTGAGCTCCTCCACCCACCCGGTACCGGGAACCACCTACCCCAGCCGCCTCGCCTCCTTCACCTGGACCGCTCCC
The DNA here is from genome assembly GCF_044769305.1 of Streptomyces sp. NPDC090499. Taxonomy (NCBI): domain Bacteria; kingdom Bacillati; phylum Actinomycetota; class Actinomycetes; order Kitasatosporales; family Streptomycetaceae; genus Streptomyces; species Streptomyces sp. NPDC090499. The sequence goes on along the minus strand of NZ_JBIVXP010000012.1, from coordinate 8,996 downwards.
GACGACAGCTCCGGCATCGCCGCCTACGCCCTGACGGTCGATCAGTCCAGCACCACGATCCCCGGCACCACCACCACGCAGACCGGCACCTCCTACAGCACGACCGTCACCGCCGACGGCACCTGGTACCTGCACGTCCGCACCAAGGACAAGGCGGGCAACTGGTCTGCCGGTGCCGCCCACTTCGCCTTCACCGTGAACGCCTCGGCGGTCCTGCTGCCCACCATCGGCTCCACCACCCACCCCGACCAGTCCGCCGCCTACCCGGCAGGCGCCCTGAATGCCACCTGGAGCACCGTCGGCACCGCGGCCGGATACAGCTACCAGGTGGACTCCACCACGGAGACCGTCCCCGACACCACGGTGGACACCACCACCCCCAACTGCAGCGTGACGGAACCCGAGGGCACCTGGTACCTGCATGTGCGGGCGGTGGACGCGTCCGGGGTGTGGGGACCCGCCGCCCACTACCGCTTCACCGTCGACACCACCGCCCCCGCCGCCCCGACCGTCGGGTCCACGGACTACCCGACAGACGCCTGGACCGGAGACTCCGACCTGCCGGGCACCTTCACCATCACCTCCAAGGACGCACGGCTGGCGAAGGTGAGCTACACCCTCGACAACGGCACCACCACCGTGCGGAACACGAGCGGCGCCACCACAGCGGTCACCCTCACGCCGGCCACCACCGGCAGCCACCACCTCTCCGTGACCGCGACCGACACCGCGGGCAACGTCTCCGCAGCCACCACCTACACCTTCCACGTCGGCACCGCCGGACTTACCAGCCCCCTGAGCGGCGAGGAGGAAGGCCACATCGTCACCCTGGTCGCCGCCGGCCCCGCTGACCTGACCGGTACGACCTTCCAGTACCGCCGTGCCGATGGGGACGCCTGGACCACCATCGACGCGAGCACGGTCACGTACGCCTTCGACGGGACTCCCGTCACCTGGCCCGTCGGCATGACCGCCGGCCAGACATCGGCGCTGAACTGGAACACAGACGCCCTCACCGCGGAGGGCGACCTCCAGATCAGAGCCGTGTTCACCGGGCCCGACTCGCCGGCCCCCTCGGAAGCGGTGACGGTCGATCTCCGGCGTGTGGCAACCCTCGATCCGGGCGACACCGGCGCCCTCCTCGCGCCGACCGTGGTCCAGTCCGCCGCGCTGGACAGCGCCCAGGACCGGGCCGACGCATCGCCCGACACCCTCGCACCGCCCTACCTCGACCAGGACACCGGCGACATCGTCGCCCCCGTCACGACTGCCGGCGCCATGAGCACCGCCGTCGCCCCGATCGAGATCACCGACATCCCCGCCGACCTGGGCACCGACGATGACAGCGTCCCCGACTCGGCCGAGGACGCCGACGGCAGCACCACCACCGAAGACGGGATCGCCGATGCCGTGACGACCACCGACGCGACCGTCACCCCCGACTCGGAGATCGTCACCCACAGCCAGTCGGAACTCGACTCCGTCGCCGACGAAATCCTCACCCTGGACGACGTCTCCGGCGCGACAGCCATGGACACGGCCTGGGTCGACGCCCAGCGCAACCGTGTGGTCGTCACCGTCCCGGCCAAGGACGACGCCCTGGCGGACCAACTCGGCGAACGCTACGGCACCGAAACCGTCGCCGTGGAGGTCAACCCCGGGTCCGGAACGGCGGACAACACCGCGGACCGCGCACACGACGCCAGCCCCTTCAAGGGTGGCGCGGAGTACTACGCCCAGGCTTCCGGGGCCACGAAGTACAGCGTTTGCACCACAGGATTCGCCTGGTCCAACGGAAGCAGCCCCTACATACTCAGTGCCGGCCACTGCCTCGATCAGAGCAAGGACTTCGTCTACTTCCCCACCACCACCGACGTGGGGTACGCCGTCTACGACAACTACAACTCGTCCGGCTCGATCAAATTCCACGGACAGGACTACTGGTCGGGCGACCTGTCGCTCATCAAGCTGTACGCCGGCACCACTTCCGCCCGCATCTACAAGGGCGGCTCCACCAGCTCCGGCCTGCGCCGGGTGGCGAACCGGTGGACCACGCGATCCCAGGTCGGCGAGCAATTCTGCACCGGCGGTCGGCAGAGCGGTGAGGTATGCGGCTGGAAAGTCACCAAGACCAGGCTCCGGGTCAAATACAAGAACGGTTCGGTCGCCCACAACGTCACCGAGGGGTCCAAGAACTCCGGAAAGTGTGTCATCAGCGGCGATTCCGGCGGGCCGGTCTACACGGTTCTGCAGTCCGGGAACCAGGCAGGCTACGTCTACGCGAAGGGAGTCATCTCAGGAGGGAACTGCTCCAGCGTCGGCAGCAGCAACAACAGCGACCACGACTGCAGTGACCTCTGGGACGCTCCCTGCACGGTTGATTTCACGGACATCGCACTTGCCGAGAAGGCCCTTCCAGGAGGAGTGAAGAAGTGGTGACCGCACCGAACAGGACCGGTGTGCTGCTGGCGGCATGCGGAGTTCTCACGCTGGTCTCGGCTTGCGCGCCGCAGCAGGCTCCCTGCACGATGTCCCGGGCCGGCTCCGCCGTGTCCGTGCTCCTGCTCGCGTCCGACTACCCGGATCTCGCGAAGGGCCGCTACCAGCTCTGCGTCGAGGACCAGTGCCGACAGGGCAGCTTCCACCCCGCCTCGCTGCTGAGCGCGAACGACACCCTTCCCGACGACTGGAGCACCCGGAAGGACTGGAGTACCCGCAAGGTCACCGTCCGGCTGCGCATCACCGCACCGGGAGCACATGCGCCCAGCGTCGACGAAAGGACGACGATCACACTCGAGAGAGCCGACACGCCCTGCATGGGGACCTCATACGGACGTGCCCTGGCACTGACTCCGGCGGGCGGTCTGAGCGAATCGGTGCCGACAACCGGCCCCTGGGACCCGAAGAACGTGGCGCGGCCCCCCGTACACCCGGGCGGATCGCCGACGGACGACGCTTCACGAGCGACAACCGGTGCCACGCCGGTGAGCCCGTCACCATGACGCGCTGACGTCCGAGCATCGGGGCCGTCTCCTCAGGACACCAGCGGCACATGAGGCCCTTGGTCGCGTCCCGCTGCCGTCGGGCAGCGGGACGCAGTCGTCCGCGGCGGGGAACGTAGGTTCCAAGGCCGGTGATGGACGTAGATGTCGCAGCACTGCCCCGGCGCCGGCGGTGGCGCTCCGTGCGGGCCAGGTGCCCGCCGCCGGTGGTGATGCGGGGGGCCCTCCACACCCCCCGGCCCTCCCTCGAAGGGGGCGGGGGGCCGTTTTCGATCTTGACGTGGGCGGGTGGGGGCAGGTGGTGGGGGTCGGGGGGGTTCCCTCCCCGGCCGGGCCCCCGGAGGGGACCACAGCCCGCACCGGGCCGCCAGGCCAAGCCGCCTGCGGCGGTCGCGCAAGCGCGAGCCCGGCACCCCGGCACGGCCCGCGGTCGGCTGGCGCCTGCCCGACCGAGGAGGGAGCCCCCCGACCGGCCGGTTGCCCGGCGTCGCGAAGCCGGGTAAAAAGCACCTCTGACCTGCGCATATAGCTTGATCCGCGCCGTAAAACTTGATCGAATTAGCAGTGTCGGAACGGGGCGGGAATCCCGGACCGGCGCCCACCGAGAACCTCAACGACAAGGAACACGGTCCATGACCCAGATCCACATGGCGGAGCGCCTGTCGACGTCGGCCGGTGCCGACCTCGACGCCCAGCTTCGGCCGGGTAGAGAGCGGGGATGCGGGCTCCGTTGAAGAGCACGTGTACGGCTTGGTCCTTGATGCCCAGAAGGCCTGGGCGCCCTATGCGATCGACGGTTCTCGGGGACCGACCCGCCCGGCTGACATCGCCGATGCCCTGACGGCCATTGCCAAGGAAGAGGCGAGAAGCGTCATGACCTACCTGTCTGCGGGTGACCTGGTCTTTCCCGGCTACCTCGCACAGGAAGAGGGCACTGCACCCGCCCACCGCTACCTGAGCCGCGGCTCCGCGGTCGTCGTTCCCGGCCCCATTCCCGCGCGGCGACCGTTACGAGTGGCTGCGCGCCCCGACCCGGCGGCCGATGGCCAACCCGCTCCGTCCGGTGGCCCTGGCAACCATGCTCGTCGCCTCCGCCGAGTTGTTGGCTCGGGTGGACCGGTACGGCGAGCGCTACCGGGCCGCGGACACCTTCGGCCTCTCCGTGATTGAGGGGGCTCCGATCGATGGGGCGGGATGATGCCACCGACCGGCACGACGCTGCCACCTGGACGGCTCTGCCCAGCTCACCGCCGCGCTTGACGCAGCGTCGCGTGACTGGCGCGTCTTCCCCCTCATCCCCGGCGACAAGCGCCCGGCCGTCTCCGACTGGGAGACCCGCGCCACCACGGACCCGGAGCGCATCACCCGCGCGTGGTCCGTCGGCGCCTTCAACGTCGGTATCGCCACCGGCCCTTCCGGCCTGATCGTCATCGACCTGGACAAGCCCAAGCACCCCGGCGACACCCCGCTGGCCGCATGGGCCCAGCACGGAGTCACCGACGGCGCCGACGTGCTCGCCGTGCTCTGCACGCGCCACGGCCGGCCCTTCCCCGGCGACACCTACACCGTCCGCACCTGGAGCGGCGGCACCCACCTGTACTTCCTCGCACCCGAGGGCGAGCCCCTGCGCAACACCGCCGGAGACAGCGCCCGCGGCCTTGGGCGGAAGGTCGACACCCGCGCCTGGGGCGGACTCGTGGTCGGCGCCGACAGCACCGTCGCCGGACACTCGTACACGGTGACCCACCACCGTCCCGTGGCGCCCCTGCCGGGCTGGCTCGCCGACCTTCTGCGCCCTGCGCCGCTGCCCCCGCAGACGCCCATCACGGTCGCTCTCACCGGTCACGGTCGGCGCACGGCCTTCCTCCGCTCCGCGATCAACGGGGAAGTGGAGAGGGTCACCGGCTCCGGCCCGCACGAGCACAACAACGCGCTCTACGTCGCCGCGGTTGCCCTGGGGCAGCTCGTGTCCGGGGGCGAGCTGGGCGAGGCCGACGTCATCGGCTGGCTCCTCACGGCCGCGCTCCAAGTCGGGCAGGGCGAGCGTGAGGCGCGGCGCACCATCGCTTCCGGCTTGCGGGCCGGAGCACGGCGCCCGAGGACGGTCGCGGCATGAGCGCCAACCCGATCCCGCCCCTGCACCTGTACTCCGTGCCCAGCGACCCCGAACCGGCACCCACGGCGCCGCCGAAACGGCGGCTAATCATCCAGCTCACGCTCTCGGCTCAGGCATAGCGCACTGCTGCAGGTCAGGGAGTGGGTGATGAAGGCCCGCGGTTGATAGCCGGTCCTGTGGCCTCGTCTCGAGCGCGGACAAAAGCGCCCTCGACCTCGTCGCGGGTGACTTCCTTGTAGAGACGTTCCCCGTGAGCGTCGGTGATGTCGATGACGATGCCGGTCCACTCCTCTGCGGGCTCCTCGGGCACAAGCCCGAGTTGGTATTCGGCATCCCGGAGCACTTCCTCCGTCACCCGAACCCCGGTCAGCCGCTCGGCGAGGGCGAAGACCGCGGCCTTGGTGTCGACACGCTCGCCCTTCTCGCCCTCGTCGTCCGACAGCGCGAAGCCAACCTCACGCATCACCGAGTTGAGGGCATCGGGAGTGCTGCCGGCCCTGGCCGTGGGCCACTCGAAGGTGGTCCGGAGTTCCCCGTCCTCATACCAATGGAAGAAGTGCATGGGCTTACCTCCATTGCTGGAGTGCACTACAACGCACCCGCCATCCGACAAGACCTCCAGAAAGCGCGACTGCATCCCCATGCCCCCGTCTGCGACGTGCAGGACGAGCGTCCAGTCACCACCTTCGCCTGGGACGGTGAATGCTCCCGCGATGAAGGACTCGTCCCAGTAGTCCGTCGGGTCGCCCAGTTCGTCCTGCCGCTTGATCAACGCGTCCGCCCCTGTGCACGTGCCCTGGGGTTCCGCCTCCATCACCTGCAACACCTCCCTTGGGGCAACGCCCCGCACGAGGGTCAGGGTGTACCCGGTCTCCAGCGCATAGCGGAACAACGGAGAGGAACGCATCCAGGCATAGTCATGTGCGGTCACCGAAGTCATGCCGCACAGTCTGCCTGCTGCCAGTGACAAGGCCGTGAAACGAGCTGGTCGCTGTCACAGCCCTCGCACATTCCGCGTCGACCCAGCCGGTGAATCCCTCACGAAGCAGTCGTCGAGAGCCGTGCACGCGTGCCCAGGACAGCCAGGAATAGCGCACCCACGGAACAAGTGCTCTGCGCCAGTAGCACGAACACCCAGGACAGTCGGAATTGGAGCTGTCCGGCCTGTCCGGATCGGATGAAGCCGAGGGGGAGGCGGAATGAGCGCCCGTACGCAGGACGAAAAGATGACCGTCCAAGAGGTCATCACGGATCTGAAGGTCGCGCCGTCGACGTTCTACCGGTGGCGCCAACTCGGCAAAGGACCCTGTGCCATCAAACTCCCCAACGGCGACGTACGGATCCGGCGGTCGGAGTACGAAGTTGGCTTGCAGAGCGGGAGGACGCTGCGTGAGCACGGATGACAACGCTCCTGTCCTCCGGCCGCACGGGGAGGCGAAGCCGGGGTATTCCCTCGATATCCGGCTGTGGAAAGTCACGAAGGTCAACCGGAAAGCGCGCCCCTATCAACTGCGCTGGGTCGTAGGAGGGAAGGTGAGTAGCGCGACGTTCGCCACGTCGGCACTCGCCGAAAACCGAAGCTCGGAACTGCGGCAGGCAATGCGCCGCGGCGAGGCTTTCGAGATCGCAAGCGGACAGCCTGAGTCCGAAGTCCGTGGGGCAGCGGAAGCGGCGAAAGCCTCAGAAGAAGAACCGCTGTTGCGGTGGTTCGAGTTCTGCCGCAAGTACGTCGCCGAGCGGTGGCGTATGAGCGCGGCCAAGACCCGAGAGGGCATGGCAGACGGTCTTGCAGCCGTGACGCTCGCCATGGTCAAGCGCGGGGACGGTGCTCCCTCGGATGAGCAACTGCGGTTGGCCTTCCGGTGGGGGATCGTGCCCGCGAATGCGGGCGAGGATCCGCCTCCCGACCTCAAGGCCGCGTATGACTGGCTCACGACGACGGACCGTCCGGTGGCCGATGTGGCAGACGCTGCGGTGTTCGAAGACGTGCTCTATCGCCTCGGGTACAAGCTGGACGGCACCCCGGCTGCGGGCGACACGTACAGGCGCCGCCGGCGAGCCCTCAACACCGCCCTAGAACACGCGGTGCTCGCGGGAGACCTCTCGGAGAACCCGCTTCAGCGCGCCCGCCGGAAGCACGTCGGCGCCAATGACGCGGTGGACTGGCGAGTCCTCGTGAACGCCCTACAGGCCCGGCAGTTGCTCGCGGCAATCTCCTACGTCGGTTCGTGGGATCGGTGCCGTGGGAGGCGCCTGATGGCCTTCTACGCGGTGCTGTACTACGCGGGCCTGCGTCCGGCTGAGGCGGTCGGACTGAGACGGTCTGACTGCCACCTCCCGGACACAGAGTGGGGCACGCTGACGCTCCGGGAGACACGTCCCGTCTCCGGTAAGCAGTGGACCGACTCCGGCGAGCGGCACGACCGCCGCGGCCTGAAGGCCAGGGAGGCCAAGAGCGACCGGCCGGTGCCTATCCCGCCTGTCCTGGTGGCGATCCTGCGGGCGCACCTGGACGCGTTCGGCACGGCCAAGGAAGGGCGAGTGTTCGGCAACGAACGTGGGGGCGTGGTCGGCTCATCCACCTATTGGCGGGTGTGGGAGGAAGCGCGGGAGTACGCGCTCCCACCTGAGCGCGTCGACTCGCCCTTGGCCGGACGCCCGTACGACCTGCGGCACGCCTGCATCACGCGGTGGCTGAACGCTGGGGTACCGATCGCTGAGGTTGCCCGGCGGGTTGGCAACTCTCCCGAGGTGATCCACCGCCGCTATCACGGGTGTATCGACGGTCACGAGGAAGCGGCCAACGCGAAGATTGCAAAGGCATTGGAGGAGGAAGGCGACTCCATGTAGCGACGCCGCACATGCTGGAGGGCGGTCCGATTCTTCGGACCGCCCTCCAGCATTAAGGCTGACTGATCAGGCCGCACTAGGACAGCCCCAGGATCACGCGGACGCGGTCCTCGACTTGCCGCATCTCGGCTGGGCCGAGCAATCCGAGACGCCTACGGAGCCTGGACTTATCGACCGTGTGCAGGTCGGAACAGTTGACGTAAGACTCGTCGTACTTGGTAACACCGCATTCAGGACCGATAGGGATATGAGTGGCGTCGGGGCCAGACGTCCCTGTGACCACAGCAACGGTCACCGCCGATAGTGGCTCGGCAATGCGATTGACCGTGAGGATGACTACGGGATGCGCGCCAATAGGATTTGGAAGCATGCACCCCCAGACCTCACCGCGCAACGCAGAGCCGGGGTTTACCATTCGATTTCGTCCCCTGCTGACAACTCTTCTGCGGTGGCAGGCAGCACACCCGCCGGAGTAGGAGCATGCTCCCCTTGGTAGAAGGATCGAATCTGTTCAGCAGCTGCTACCTCAGCTGCCTCACGCGAGAGCAAGCGGAGTCCTTCTCGAAGCGCATCGGAGACCGACGGCAGACTAAGGGCCTGCATGACCAGGCGCAGGTCTGCCATTTCGTCAGGCCTCAGCCTGACTTGAGCCACTTCAGTAGAACGTGAATAGCTGCCTTGCTGGAGTACGCCACGGTACTGATCAGTTTTGGGAGCAGACTTCGTGATCTTCGCAACCTTGGTGATCGCAGGGGCCTTGGTGGTCTTGCCCCGCGTAACGCTTGCCTCGCCTCGCTTCGTGTGGGCTGCGGCCGGCTTGGCTTTCTTACCTCGGGTTTCAGGGGTCATCATTCCTCCTTCCTAGCCCTGTAGTACAGGTGTCATACATCAAGTGTCGGGGGTGCGGCACTGCTGGTCAAGGCAGCGCGGTCGGATGGCGTCCCTTGTCGTGGTGTAGCCGATCAAGGTCAGGGAGTGCGCCGGGGGGCGTGCGCCGATGGGCTTTCGTTCCCTGCCCGCAGGGTGGG